>NZ_JAGPXL010000069.1 GCF_018070565.1 Streptomyces sp. B93 | reverse complement strand
ACCCCCGCGAGCCGCCCCCCGCTATCCCGCACGTCACATCCCCTTAACCATCGATTCAGAAGACCTTGCAACGCTCGGCCAATGACGCCCGCCGTGCCAGAACCTCCGCCGCCCCCCGAGGGCGCAGCGGAGAGCGGAGCCGTGCTGCTCCCGCTGCCCCCCGCACGTTCCGACGCGCCCCAGTCCCCCCCGGCACGGAAGTATGGCTCCAGGAGCCCGCAGTGCGCCCAGGCACAGGCCCACGCCGCGCAGACCCCCCAGCCGTCCGCGCAGCACCCCCCGCACACCCAGCCCTCCGTGGGCTCCATCGCCGCCCACCGCGCCCGCACGGTGGCCGGCTCGGTCTCCGACCTGGAGCCGGACCTCGACGCCGACCTCGACGTCTACGAGGAGACCACGCCCAACGGCGCCACCCCCCTCCCCCAGGGCCGCTTCCTGGACCGCGAACGCAGCTGGCTCGCGTTCAACGAACGCGTCCTGGAACTCGCCGAGGACCCGGACACCCCCCTCCTCGAGCGTGCCAACTTCCTCGCGATCTTCGCCAGCAACCTGGACGAGTTCTTCATGGTCCGCGTCGCCGGCCTGAAGCGCCGTATCGCCACCGGCGTCGCCACCCGCTCCGCCTCCGGCCTCCAGCCGCGCGAGGTCCTGGAGATGATCTGGGCCAGGTCCCGCGAACTCATGGCCCGCCACGCCGCCTGCTTCCACGAGGACGTCGCCCCCGCCCTCGCCGAGGAGGGCATCCACCTGGTCCGCTGGTCGGAGCTGACCGAGAAGGAACAGGCCCGCCTGTTCACCCTCTTCAAGCACCAGATCTTCCCGGTCCTCACCCCCCTCGCCGTCGACCCGGCCCACCCCTTCCCGTACATCTCCGGCCTCTCCCTCAACCTGGCCGTCGTCGTACGCAACCCGGTCAACGGCAACCGCCACTTCGCCCGCGTCAAGGTCCCCCCGCTGCTCTCCCGCTTCCTGGAGGCATCCCCCGGCCGCTTCGTCCCGCTGGAGGACGTCATCGCGGCCCACCTGGAGGAACTGTTCCCGGGCATGGAGGTCCTGGAGCACCACGCCTTCCGCGTCACCCGCAACGAGGACCTGGAAGTAGAGGAAGACGACGCCGAGAACCTCCTCCAGGCCCTCGAGAAGGAACTCATGCGCCGCCGCTTCGGCCCGCCCGTCCGCCTGGAGGTGGAGGAGTCCATCGACCGCGAGGTCCTGGACCTCCTCGTCCGCGAGCTGAAGGTCAACGAGGCCGAGGTCTACCCCCTCCCCGGCCCCCTCGACCTCACCGGCCTCTTCCGCATCCACGGCCTGGACCGCCCGGAGCTGAAGTACCAGAAGTTCATCGCGGGCACCCACCGCGACCTGGCCGAGGTCGAGTCGGCGTCACCCCCCGACATCTTCGCCGCGCTCCGCACCCGCGACGTCCTCCTCCACCACCCGTACGACAGCTTCTCCACCTCCGTACAGGCGTTCCTCGAACAGGCGGCCGAAGACCCGGACGTCCTCGCCATCAAGCAGACGCTCTACCGCACCTCCGGCGACTCCCCGATAGTCAACGCCCTCATCGACGCCGCCGAGGCGGGCAAACAGGTCCTCGTCCTCGTCGAGATCAAGGCCCGCTTCGACGAACACGCCAACATCAAGTGGGCCCGCAAACTCGAAGAAGCGGGCTGCCACGTCGTCTACGGCCTGGTCGGCCTCAAGACCCACTGCAAGCTCTCCCTGGTGGTCCGCCAGGAGGGCGAGACCCTACGCCGCTACAGCCACGTCGGCACCGGCAACTACCACCCCAAGACCGCCCGCCTCTACGAGGACCTCGGCCTGCTCACCGCCGACCCCCAGGTCGGCGCGGACCTCTCCGACCTCTTCAACCGCCTCTCCGGCTACTCCCGCCGCGAGACCTACCGCCGCCTCCTGGTCGCCCCGAAGTCCCTGCGCGACGGCCTGATCTCGCGCATCGACAAAGAGGTGCAGCACCACCGCGCGGGCCGCCCCGCCTACGTCCGCATCAAGGTCAACTCGATGGTGGACGAGGCGATCATCGACGCCCTGTACCGGGCGTCGCAGGCAGGCGTACCCGTGGACGTGTGGGTACGGGGCATCTGCGCCGTACGGCCAGGCGTCCCCGGCCTGTCGGAACACATACGCGTGCGCTCGGTCCTCGGCCGCTTCCTGGAGCACTCCCGGGTCTTCGCCTTCGGCAACGGCGGCGAACCCGAGGTGTGGCTCGGCAGCGCCGACATGATGCACCGCAACCTCGACCGCCGCATCGAGGCCCTGGTACGGGTCGTCGACCCGGCCCACCGGGCCGCGCTGAACCGGCTCCTGGAGACCGGTATGTCGGACTCCACCGCCTCCTGGCACCTGGGCCCGGACGGCGAATGGACCCGGCACGCGAACGACGCGGACGGCCACCCCCTGCGAAACGTCCAGGAGATGCTCATAGACGCCCGGAGGCGCCGGCGTGGCACAGCAACACCTTGACCCGACGGACCCCATGGCCGAAACGGTGACGGGGGACGCCCTCGCGGGCTACCTCCGCGCCCAGGCCACGGAGTTCCTCCGAGCCCTGCGCCAGCACCGGGAGACCGGGGCGGGCGGCAACGGCTCGGAGGAGTCCGTCGACGCGGCGCGCGCCCTGCGCCGCTCGGCCCGCCGCATCAGCGGCAGCCTGCACACCTTCCGCCCCCTGCTCGACCCCGACTGGTCGGAGGGCATGCGCCCGGAGCTGGCGTGGCTCTCCGGCACCCTGGCCCTGGAGCACGCGTACGCGGCCCGCCTGGAGCGCCTGCTGAACGCCCTGCACAGACTCTCGGGCTCCACGGCACTCCCGTCCCAATCCACAAGCCCCCCACCCCCCGCCACCTCCGCCTCCGCCCCCGAACGCGGAACCGGCACCGGCACCGGCACCGGCACCGGCAACCTCACCGTAGGCGCGGCGAAGGCGGGCGCACTTCTCGACCGCCAGCTCACCCTCGCCCGCACCCGCGCCCACTCGGCCGCCCTCCAGGCCCTCGGCTCCTCCCGCTTCCACGCGGTGGCGGACAAGGTCGCCGTGCTGGCCAGCGAGGTCCCCCTCACCCCCACGGCGGTCACCACCGACTGCCGCCCCCTGGCCGCCGCGGCGGAGGAACGCCTCACCGACGCGGTCGCGGCGCTCCCCCTCCTCACCGCGGGCCACCCGTACAACGCGGCGGCGCTGATCCACGGCCTCTCCCCGGAACCGACCCCGCACTCCCAGGACGCCCCCTGGCACCAGGTCCGCCTCCTGCTCCGCCTGCACCGCTACGCCCGCGAGGTCCTGGACGGCGCCGGGGCCCCCGTGAACGTCCGCCTGCTGGCCGCGGGCCAGGCCCTGAACCGCCACCGCGACGCCTCGGAGGCGGCGGCAGCGGCAGCGGCGGCGGCCCGCACCCCCCGTATCGCCCCGGCGACGGCGTACGCTCTGGGCGTCCTGCACGCCGACCAGCGCCACGAGGTGGAGGCGGCCAGGTTCGCCTTCCAGCAGTCCTGGCAGAAACAGAAGATCACTACCCCATGACCACAGCCCCTCTCCGCCCCATCCAGGCAGCGGGCTGCGTCCTCTGGCGCAAGGCCCCCCTGCACCCCTCCCACCTGGAGGTCTGCCTGGTCCACCGCCCCAAGTACGACGACTGGTCGCACCCGAAGGGCAAGCTCAAGCAGCACGAGGACCACCTGCCCGCGGCCCTGCGCGAGGTGGCGGAGGAGACGGGCTACGACGCCGTCCCGGGCCCGGAACTGGCCACGCACCACTACCTGGCGGACGGCCGCCCCAAGGAGGTCCGCTACTGGGCCGCCGAGGCGACGGGGGGCACCTTCACCCCCAACCACGAGGTGGACCGCATCCTCTGGCTCCCGCTCCCCGAGGCCCGCACCCGCCTCACCCAGCCCCGCGACCGCACGCTCCTGGACGACCTCCTGACGGCGCTGCACCGCTCCTGATCACCCCCGGGCAGGGTCACTCACGGGCGGGCTCACCCCCTGGCAGGCTCACTCACCACCCCCATGCCCCTCCGCGTCGCTCCGCGCCAGACTGCGCGCCCGACGGGCGGGCCCCCGCCAGCCACACGAGCACCGGGCCACACAGAAAGGCCCCTGCTCCACGGTGGTCGTCCGGTGCTCGGAAGGCTGTCGCGCGGCCAGGGAACCGTCCTGCTGTGTCACACCAGGAACGTTACCCACGCCGGGTGAACACCACGTGTGCCCTCCCCGAGCTACCGCGCCCGGCGTGACGGGCCCCACCGAACCGTCGTTAACGGCAACGACAGGGGGCCCGTGACGGACGTACCGGCTGGGGGTAGAGGCGATGGCGGATCGGCGGCAGCGGCAGCACGGCAGGACCGGCAGTGCCATGGCGATGGCGGGGCTGATGGCGGGCCTGTGGACCGGCGCGACCGCCTGCTCGGGCGGCGCCGCCGCGGAGGACGCCCGTGCCCTCGACCCCTTGGACACGCTGCACCGGGCGGCGGACACCCTCGTCGCGGCGGGCAGCTCCCGCACCCGCACCTCCATGGAGATGGCGACGGGCGGCACCCGGGTCACCATCCGCGGCACGGGCGTCTACGACTTCGCCCACCGCCGCGGTCGCCTGAAGGTCCTGCTCCCCCAGGACCCGGCGGGCCGCACCGACCACCGCCCCATCACGGAACTGATCTCCCCGGGCGCCCTGTTCATGAAGAACCGCGGCGCGGGCGTCCCCTCCGACAAGTGGGTACGGGTGGACACGGCCACCATCTCCGACGGGAACCTGGTGACGGGCGGCGCGACGGATCCGTACACCGCGGCCGAGGTGCTGCGCGGCGCGCACAGCGCGAGGTACCTGGGCACGACGGTCATCGACGACACAGAGGTACGCCACTACCGGGGCACGGCCGACCTGACCAAGGCGTCGAAGGCGGCCTCACCCGGCACCAGGGCCGCCCTGGCAGCCGCGGCGGAGGGCTTCGCCACGGCCACGGTCCCCTTCGACGCCTACCTGGACGACAAGGGCCGCATCCGCAAGCTGGAACACCGCTTCAGCTTCCTCAACGGCCGGGAACAGTCCCCCGTCTCCGTCTCCTCCACCACGGTCCTCTACGACTTCGGCACCCCCGCGAACGTGCCGCTCCCTCCCAAGAAGGACATCTACGCAGGCAGAATCGCGGAGGACTGACCACCCCGCCACCCTGACCACCCCGCCACCCCCACCGAAAGCGACGGCGAGAACTAGCCCGTCCGTGCCATGCGCGTTGTGTAGGCCACTCCCTACTCTAGGAAGTCGGTGACGGCAGAGAAGAGGTGATGCGCGTGGCTCCGGTCGGCGGTACGGCAGTGCAGGACCACGTGGCCCTCGCCGAGATCGAGCTGTGCGGAGAGCTGATCATCGCGGCCTCGGCGGCGAAGGACAGGCTCAGCATGGAGAGCATCGACGCGGTCCTGAGAGTGTCCAAGGAACACGACCGCGCCACCGCCCCCGTCAGGTCCGCAGCAACCGCGCGATAGCCTTCGTCGCTTCCTCCACCTTGGCGTCGATCTCGCCCCCGCCCTTGAGGGCGGCGTCGGCGACACAGTGCCGCAGGTGCTCCTCGAGCAGCTGCAAGGCGAAGGACTGCAACGCCTTCGTACTGGCGGACACCTGAGTGAGTATGTCGATGCAGTAGACGTCCTCGTCGACCATCCGCTGAAGGCCCCGGATCTGCCCCTCGATCCGCCGCAGCCGCTTGAGGTGCTCGTCCTTCTGCTTGTGATAGCCGTGAACGCCCCGATCGTGATCGGTAACGACCTCGATCGCCTCGCCCGCACCGGTCTCGGTGGTCGTCATAACGCCTCCATGCACATACCCCAACCGGGTATATCGTAACGAACTTTCCTGGGTATGGACCCTGTGGCCACAGCCCGGACCGATTCACCCCACGGCCCCCATGCCGACAAGTCTGCTTTATGGGCGACACTGGAGGACGGCCCGTTAGCCGTGGCCGAATGTTGCGCCTAGCATCAGCCTGACCGAACCGAAGCACCTAGAGGACCCCACGTGCGCTTTCGTCTGACCCCCAGGGAGACGAGCTTCTACGACATGTTCGCCGCCTCCGCGGACAACATCGTCACGGGCTCGAAGCTCCTGATGGAACTGCTCGGGGCGGACGGACCTGCCCGGGCCGAGATCGCAGAGCGCATGCGGGCCGCGGAACACGCGGGCGACGACGCCACCCACGCGATCTTCCACCAGCTGAACTCCTCCTTCATCACGCCCTTCGACCGCGAGGACATCTACTCCCTCGCCTCGTCCCTCGACGACATCATGGACTTCATGGAGGAGGCCGTCGACCTGGTCGTCCTCTACAACGTCGAGGAACTCCCCAAGGGCGTCGAACAGCAGATCGAGGTCCTGGCCCGCGCCGCCGAACTGACGGCCGAAGCGATGCCCAACCTCCGCACGATGGACAACCTGACCGAGTACTGGATCGAGGTCAACCGCCTCGAGAACCAGGCCGACCAGATCCACCGCAAGCTCCTGGCCCACCTCTTCAACGGCAAGTACGACGCCATCGAGGTGCTCAAGCTCAAGCAGATCGTCGACGTCCTGGAAGAGGCCGCCGACGCATTCGAACATGTGGCGAACACGGTGGAGACCATCGCCGTCAAGGAGTCCTGAGGCCCGTCCATGGACACCTTCGCCCTGGTCGTGACCATCATGGTCGCGCTGTTCTTCACGTACACCAACGGCTTCCACGACTCGGCGAACGCGATCGCCACCTCGGTCTCCACCCGTGCCCTCACCCCGAGGGCCGCCCTCCTCATGGCCGCGGTCATGAACCTGGCCGGAGCCTTCATGGGCAGCGGCGTCGCGAAAACGGTCAGCGAAGGCCTGATCGAAACGCCCGAGGGCTCCACCGGCATGGGAATCCTGTTCGCCGCCCTCACCGGCGCGATCACCTGGAACCTCATCACCTGGTACTTCGGCCTCCCCTCATCCTCCTCCCACGCCCTCTTCGGCGGCATGGTCGGCGCGGCACTGGCAGGCGGCACACAGGTCTACTGGCACGGCGTACTGGAAAAAATCGTCATCCCCATGTTCGTCTCCCCCATCGTCGGCCTCCTGGTCGGCTACCTGGTGATGACGGCCATCCTGTGGATCTTCCGCCGCACCAACCCCCACAAGGCCAAGCGCGGCTTCCGCATCGCCCAGACCGTCTCCGCCGCGGGCATGGCCCTCGGCCACGGCCTCCAGGACGCCCAGAAGACGATGGGCATCGTCGTCATGGCCCTGGTCATCGCCGACGTGGAGGACTACGGCGACCCGATCCCCCTCTGGGTGAAGATCGCCTGTGCGGTGATGCTCTCCCTCGGCACCTACGCGGGCGGCTGGCGCATCATGCGCACACTCGGCCGCAAGATCATCGAACTGGACCCCCCGCAGGGCTTCGCCGCGGAGACCACGGGCGCGTCGATCATGTTCACCACGGCCTTCCTCTTCAAGGCCCCGATCTCCACGACCCACATCATCACCTCCGCCATCATGGGCGTCGGCGCGACGAAGCGCATCAACGCGGTGCGCTGGGGCGTCGCCAAGAACATCGTCCTCGGCTGGTTCATCACCATGCCCGCAGCCGCAACAGTCGCCGCCGCCGCCTTCGGCGTCGTACACCTGGCGTTCCTCTAGCCCGGGCGCGGTGGGTCGCACAGCCCAGCGGCACGACTGCCCGCGGCTAAGCGGGCGACGGCCCGCAGTCGCCGTACGACGGAAGGGGACGTGTCGGGGGGTGTCCGCCCGCAGTGGTTCGCGCGGAAAACCCCGTTGGCGATCCAGTTGGCAGCCCGCGCGGTTCCGAGGACGGACACCCCCCGGCGCGGCCCCGACCCACCCCCCACGGACAGCGCTACACCCGCCACCCCCCGGACGGACACAGGCCGCCGCAGGCACCGCCCAAACAACGCAGACCCGCCCCCCGGGAGCCAGGGGACGGGTCCTTTGCGTCCTCACGGTGGCACCGCCATGCAGCACCGCGAGGGGTACGAGGGAGAAGAAGGTCGATCAGCCGAAGCGCCCCGAGATGTAGTCCTCGGTAGCCTGCACCGACGGGTTGGAGAAGATCCGCTCCGTGTCATCGATCTCGATCAGCTTCCCCGGCTGCCCCACCGCCGCCAGGTTGAAGAACGCCGTCCGGTCGGACACCCGCGCCGCCTGCTGCATGTTGTGCGTCACGATCACGATCGTGAACCGTTCCTTCAGTTCCCCGATCAGATCCTCGATCGCCAGCGTCGAGATCGGGTCGAGGGCCGAGCACGGCTCGTCCATCAACAGCACCTTCGGCTCCACGGCGATCGCCCGAGCAATGCACAGCCGCTGCTGCTGACCACCCGACAACCCGGACCCGGGCTTGTTCAGCCGGTCCTTCACCTCGTTCCAGAGGTTCGCCCCCCGAAGCGACTTCTCCACGACATCGTCCAGCTCAGCCTTCCGGTACGACCCGTTCAGCTTCAGCCCGGCCGCCACGTTGTCGTACACCGACATCGTCGGGAACGGGTTGGGCCGCTGGAACACCATCCCGACCTCACGCCGCACCGCCACCGGGTCCACCCCGGCGCCGTACAGGTTCTCGTCGTCGAGCATGACCTTGCCCTCGACGCGCCCACCGGGAGTCACCTCGTGCATCCGGTTCAGCGTCCGCAGGAACGTGGACTTTCCGCACCCGGACGGCCCGATGAAGGCGGTCACGGACCGGGGCTCGACGGTCATCGAGATGTCCTCGATGGCCAGGAACGACCCGTAGTAGGCGTTCAGGCCGCTGACATCAATGCGCTTGGCCATTTTGAATCACTGCTTCTTTCACACAAGGGGAGTCTGGTCGCTGATGGCCGCGTCAGCGACCAGTCTTCGGCGCCTTCCAGCGGGCGATCCCGCGAGCCGCCAGGTTGAGGATCATGATGAAGGCGATGAGCGTCAGTGCCGCCGCCCAGGCACGGTCGTACGCCGCACCGGAACCACCACTGTTCGCGAACTGGAGGTAGATGTACACCGGCAGCGAACCCTGCGGATCGGAGAACGGGTTGGTGTTGATGAAGTTCGTCACCCACACCAACAGAAGCACAGGCGCCGTCTCACCGGCGATACGCGCGATGGCGAGCATCACACCGGTGGTGATGCCACCGATCGACGTCGGCACGACCACCTTCAGGATGGTCCGCCACTTGGGCACACCCAGCGCCAGCGACGCCTCACGCAACTCGTTCGGCACGAGCTTGAGCATCTCCTCGGTGGACCGCACGACCACCGGCAGCATCAGGATCGTCAGCGCCATGGACCCGGCGAACCCGGAGTACCCCATGTCGAGAATGATGATCCACAGGCTCAGGATGAACAGACCGGCCACGATCGACGGGATACCGGTCATGACGTCCACGAAGAAGGTGACCGCCTTGGCGAGCTTCCCCCGTCCGTACTCCACGAGGTAGATCGCGGTGAGCACACCGATCGGCACCGAGATCAGCGTCGCGAGCCCGACCTGCTGAAGGGTGCCCAGCATGGCGTGGTAAATACCGCCACCGGGCTCGGTGTCGGAGACCAGACCCATCGAATGGGTCAGGAAGTACCCGTCGAGGACCTTCACACCCCGCTTGACGGTCTCGTACACGAGCGAGGCCAGCGGGATCACGGCGATGATGAACGCCACCCAGATCACGCTGGTGGCGACGCGGTCCTTGGCCTGACGGCTGCCCTCGACGCGCGCGGCGATGACATACGTCCCGAGAACGAAGAGGGCCGCGGCGATCAGCCCCCACTGGATGTTGCTCTCCAGCCCGGCCACGGCGCTGATCCCCAGCCCGAGGGCCACGGACCCGGCGGCGGCGGCCCACGGGAACCACTTGGGCAGCCGGGCGCCGTGCAGCTCGCCGCGACGCTTGCCGGACGTGGACACAGATGCGTGGCTCATGCGTTGGCCCCCGAGAATTCCTTGCGGCGGGCGATGATCATCCGGGCCGTACCGTTGACCAGCAGGGTGATCACGAACAGCACCAGACCGGAGGCGATGAGCGCGTCACGGCCGTTCTCGGTCGCCTCGTTGAACTTGCTGGCGATGTTCTGGGCGAAGGTACCGCCGCCCGGGTCGAGCAGGCTGGCGTTGATGTCGAAGGTCGGCGACAGCACCATGGCGACGGCCATGGTCTCGCCGAGGGCACGGCCGAGGCCGAGCATCGAGGCGGAGATGACACCGGAGCGCCCGAAGGGCAGCACGCTTATCCGGATGACCTCCCAGCGCGTGGCACCGAGGGCCAGCGCGGCCTCCTCGTTCATCCGCGGGACCTGCTTGAAGACCTCGCGGCTCACGTTGGTGATGATCGGCAGGATCATGATCGCGAGCAGGATGCCGACGGTGAACAGCGAGCGCGGGGCGCCGCCGCTCCAGTCGAGGACGCCGGTCCAGCCGAAGTAGTCGTCGAGCCAGCCGTACAGGCCCTCCAGGTTCGGCACCAGGACCAGGATGCCCCACAGGCCGTAGACGATGGACGGGACGGCGGCGAGCAGGTCGATCACGTACGCGACGGGCCCGGCGAGCCTGCGCGGGGCGTAGTGGGTGATGAAGAGCGCGATCCCGACGGCGACCGGGACGGCGATGGCCATGGCGATGACCGAGGAGACGATCGTGCCGAAGGCGAGGACGGCGATGCCGAAGACCGGCGGGTCGCCGGTGGGGTTCCACTCGAAGGTGGTGAAGAAGTTGGCCTCGTCCTTGCTGATCGCGTTGGCGGCACGCAGGCTGAGGAACAGGGCGATGGACGCCATGATCACCAGCAGGAAGATGCCCGAGCCACGCGAGAGGCCGAGGAAGACCCGGTCACCGATGCGGGTGGCGCCGCGGGCGGCACGCTTCCGCTCGGTTTCGGAAGGCTGTGGGGTGGGGGGAGGAACAGTGCTCTGCGTCGATATATCCATCAGGATTCTCCGGTCTGCGGAGCCGTCGCACGGACGACGGCCCAGAAGCGGAGCCGCGACCGGTCGGCGGCGGCTCCTGGCGGCGGTGCACCGGACGGTGCGGCCCGCTCCGGTGGGAGGCGGGCCGCACACTCAGGTCAGCTCAGGCCCGAGATGGTCTCGCGGACCTTGGTGATGATCTCGTCGGGGATCGGGGCGTAGCCGGCCTCGGCGAGCAGGCCCTGACCGTCCTCGGAGGCGATGTAGTTGAGGAAGGACTTGGTGGCGGGCAGCGTGTCGGCCTTGTTGCCCTTGTCGCAGACGATCTCGTACGTGACGAGGACCATCGGGTAGGCGCCCTCGGCGGACGGCGTGTAGTCCAGCTTCAGCGCCAGGTCCTTGCCGGTGCCGACGACCTCGGCGGCTGCGATGGCCGCGGTGGCGTTCTCGACGGTGGCCGCGACCGGCTCGGCGGCCTCGGTCTTCACGCTGACGGTGGAGATGCCGTCCTTGGCGTACGACAGCTCGAAGTACGAGATGGCGCCGGAGACCTGCTTCACCTGCTGCGCGAGGCCGGAGGAGCCCTGTGCGGACTGGCCGCCCTTGGCCTCCCAGGTCTTGGCGGGCTCGTACTTCCAGTCGTCCGGGGCGGCGGCCTGGAGGTACTTGGTGAAGTTGTCCGTGGTGCCGGACTCGTCGGAGCGGTGGTAGGCCTGGATCTTCAGGTCGGGAAGCTCGGCGTCGGGGTTGAGCTTCTTGATCGCCTCGTCGTTCCAGTTGGTGATCTTGCTGTCGAAGATCTGGGCCAGCGTCGCCGCGTCCAGGACCAGGTTGTCGACGCCCGGGACGTTGTAGCCGACGGCGATCGGACCGCCGACCATCGGCAGGTCGATGGCCTGACCGTCGGTGCAGACCTCCTTGGAGTCCTCGACCTCCTCGGGCTTCAGCGCCGAGTCGGAACCGGCGAACGCGGTCTGGCCCTGGAGGAACGCCGTGATGCCCGCGCCCGAACCAGTCGGGTTGTAGTTGATCTGGACGTCCTTGCACGCCGCGGCGTACTGCTTGATCCAGGCGTCGATCGCGTTCTTCTGCGCGGAGGAGCCGGAGGCCTGGAGCTGCCCCGAGGCGTCGTCGCACTTGATGTCGCTGGCGGCCGCGCTCGTGGTGGCACCGTCGCCGCCGCTGTTGTCGCCCGTGTCGTCGGAGCCGCACGCCGTGAGGGCCAGGGCGCCGGAGACGGCGAGAGCACCGAGGACGAGGGCCCGCCGGTTCTTGCGCTGAAGCTTCACTTTCGGGAGTTCCTTCCAGGAGCCGCCGTCCTGATCGGCGGCGTGCGAAGTATGAGTGACCCGAACCCGCCGTACCTGGGCGCGTCCGTCATCAGGTAAGGCCGAAATTAGGCAGATCAGGTGAAGCCGCCTATGGCCGTAAGTGAACGGAGGGTGAACCCCTGCGGTCGGTGCGGTTAGGTCACGGAATGCTCACGGCAAGAACACGCAGAGATTCCAGGCGGCTCACGACAGGGTGACGGACCACGACCCGTTGACACAGAAATCTCCGCGAACACCTACAAAAAGGGCACCGCCGAGGACGCTACACCACCAGCGCCCGCTACGGGACCCGCCCACCGCCGGGAACCCGCACCCCCGACCCACCCGTCTCGCTCCACAGAAGCTACAGAAGCCGTAGCAGCGCTACCCGATGAGCCGGTACGGGAAGGGGGCCCATGGAACGCCGCACGTTCGTCGGCGGCACGGCAGCCGCCGTCATGGCCGCATCAACCGCATGCGGCCCCACACCGCCTCCGGACCCAGCCGCGCCCACCCCAAAACCCCCGGCCCCCCGCGCCCCCTCCCCGTCCCCGTCCTCGTCACCCCACCCCCCGTGGCCCGCCCTCGCCCAGGACCTCGACGGCACCCTGATCCGCCCGGACGACCCGGACTGGCCCACCGCCCGCCAGCTCTACAACACTCGCTTCGACACCCTCACCCCCGCGGCCGTGGTCTACGTCGCCCACGCCGCGGACATCGGTACGGCACTCTCCTTCGCCCGCGCCCACGACGTCCGCGTCGCCATCCGCAACGGCGGCCACTCCTACGCGGGCTGGTCGTCCGGCAACGGCCGCCTGGTCATCGACGTGTCCCAGCTGAACACCGTCCGAGCGACCGGCGGCACCGCGGTCACGGGCGGCGGCGCCAAACTGATCGACGTCTACCGGACGCTGGCCGAAAAGGGCGCCACCATCCCGGCGGGCTCCTGCCCCACGGTCGGCATATCCGGCCTCGCCCTGGGCGGCGGCCACGGCGTCGTCTCCCGCGCCTACGGCCTGACCTGCGACAGCCTCACCAGGGCCACCCTGGTCACGGCCGACGGAACCGAACTCACCGCGGACGCCACCGAACACCCCGACCTCTTCTGGGCGCTGCGCGGCGCGGGCAACGCCCACTTCGGCGTCGTGACGGAACTGCACTTCCGTACCCACCCGGCCCCGCAGGGAGTGTCGGCGTACCTGAGCTGGCCCTGGGCACGGGCAGCCGCGGTGGTCCGGGCCTGGCAGGAGTGGGGCCCGGACCAGCCCGACGAGATCTGGTCGGCCCTCCAGCTCGGCAACGCCACGGACGGCACCCCGACGGTGTCCGTCACCGCCTTCTCCCTGGGCACCTACGGCGAACTCCAGAACGCCGTCGACCGCCTGGCCGACCAGGTCGGCGCCTCCGCCGCCAACGTCGCCCTGCGCCGCCGCTCGTACCGGGAGTCGATGGAGGTGTACGCGGGCTGCGCCGCCTTCACCTCCGACGACCAGTGCCACCTCCCCGGCAGCACACCCGGCCGCTCCCCGCAGGGCGCGCTGGGCCGCGAGACGTACTCGGCCCGCTCGGACTTCTTCGACCGCTCGCTCTCGGAGCCGGGCATCGCGACCCTGCTCGCCGGGATCGCGTCGGTCCGCGGCGGCACGGGCAGCATCGCGCTCACCGCCCTCGGCGGCGCGGTCAACCGGGTCTCCCCGACGGCCACGGCGTTCGTCCACCGCCGCTCACGGATGCTGGCCCAGTACATCGCGGCCTGGCGCGCGGGCACCTCCGGCGCGACGGCGGAGAGCTGGCTCGCGGAGACCCACGCGGCGATGCGCCCGTACGCGTCGGGAGCGGCGTACCAGAACTACACGGACCCGACCCTGAAGGACTGGCGGACGGCGTACTACGGCGACGCGGCCAGCCGCCTGTCAAAGCTGAAGCGCGCCTACGACCCGACGCGCTTCTTCACGCACCCACAAGGGCTGTAACCCTCAACCCGCCCCCACAGGCGCTGAGGCACTCGGGGGGCACTCGGGGCACTTCAGGCAGCCAGATCCCGATCGTCGGCCCCCGAAGCCCCGTTGGGCCGCCCGTCACGAGCCTCGGAGAGCATCGGATCCCGCCCCCCGTCCGCTCCCGTCCTCCGCCGGATCAGCCACCCCACGCGCTCCGACCGCCCCATCGCCCGGGCCACCGGCGTCAGCAGCGCCATGGCGAGCGGCGACAGCAGCAGCGCGACGGCCGTACCCAGAGCGAACCCGCCCACGACGTCCGTCGGGTAGTGCACTCCCATGTACACCCGGCAGAAGCCCTCGACCAGCGCCAGCCCGAGCCCGGCGAGACCGAACCTCCGGTTGGCGACGAACAGGGCGACGGCCATGGCCATGGTGATGGTCGCGTGGTCGCTGACGAACGAGTAGTCGGTCTTCCCGGCCACCAGCACCTCGAGGTCCTGATGGGTGAGGAAGGGCCGGGGCCGCTCCACGAACCCGCGTATGGGGACGTTGACGAGTACGGCGATCGCGGCGGCGAGCGGCGCCCAGGCGAGCGCGGCGACGGAGGCGGCGGCCTCCTCGTCGCCGGCGGCCCGTCGCCGTCCGCGCCACCAGCACCACAGCACGAGCAGCACCATGGCGAACAGCAGCCCGAACTCCCCGACGAACTCGACCACCCGGTCGAACCAGTGCGGAGCTTCCTTGGCCAGGCCGTTGATGTCGTAGAGCAGCTCGACGTCGGGGTTCGACCCGGATTGCGCGAGTCCAGCCATAGATGCAGCGGCCCCTTCGTCTTCGTACGGCGTGTTCGTCGTGGTGCCCCCGTGGCGCGTAGACCCGCGTTCCCATTTCTTCGCACGGCTACGTCAACAGGAACGCACGGCTCCCCCGAGTACGTTCCACACTCCACTGAATGATCACTCAGACGTTATCGAAGAGAGATTCATCGCCGCAGCTCAGGGGTGTGCTTCACGCTCGGTTCACCCCGTTTAGAACCGCTTCCCGACCGCCTCCGAACACCCCGTCAGACCGCCGAGGGCAGTGCTTTCGCGCCATCTTCGGTGACACGGGTCGCTCCGAAGTAGTCAGGGGTGTCGACCGGGTCGAACCGGATCACGGCCCCGGGCCGAGGCGCGTCGATCATGTACCCGCCTCCGACATAGATCCCCACGTGCCGGATGGCCCGTGAATCCGTCAGATCATCGGAGAAGAACACCAGATCCCCCGGCAGCAGCTCCTCCCGCGAGGGATGCGGCCCGGCGTTGTACTGGTCGTTGGCGACCCGCGGCAGCTCGATCCCCACACTCTCGTACGCCGCCTTGGTCAGCCCCGAGCAGTCGAACCGTCCGCCCTGGTCAGCGGTGCCGTTCCCGCCCCACAGATAGAGGGTGCCGAGCTTCTTCTGCGCGTAGTGGATGGCCCCGGCCGCCTGCCGCGACGGGTCCACCCGCCCCACGGGCGCGGCGAAACTGGTCTCCAGATCGGTGATGACCCGCACATAGTTCTGCGTCTCCTTGTACGGCGGCACACCCCCGTACTTGATGACCGCGTACGCCCCCGCGTTGTACGCGGCGAGCATGTTCTTGGTCGCGTCCCCCGGCACGTCCTTGACGTACTTGGCGAGCGTGCAGTCGTAGGAGGCGGCCGACGGAATCGCGTCATTCGGGTCCCAGACGTCCCGGTCCCCGTCCCCGTCCCCGTCGATTCCGTGCGTGGCCCAGGTCCCCGGGATGAACTGCGCTATCCCCTGCGCGGCGGCCGGACTCTGCGCCCGCGGGTTGAACCCGCTCTCCTGGTAGAGCTGCGCGGCGAGCAGCGCGGGGTTGATGGCGGGGCACAGGTTCCCCCACTTCTGCACGAGGTCCTGGTAGGCGGCGGGCACAGCCCCCTTGGCGAGCGTCTTCCCGGCCCCGCCCACCCCGTTGACCAGGTTCCCGGCGACGACGTACACCCCGACGACGAGCAGCATCACGAAGCTCAGCCCGGCCCCGACCGCGACCCCACCGGCCACCCACCATTTCCGCACGCCCCAACCCTCCCCCATCCGGCGCCGTTTCAAGACGCCATCGCCCGAACGCACGAGCCGTCCCTCGGTGGGAGACTTACCCCGACGCCCCCCGCAGGGGCAAGGCACACCCCCCGCCGACCCTTCGGACCGTCAGAAACACGCGCAAACTGCAAAAGTGACTCAACGACGGAACCACACCACAGGTTCCGCACCCACTTCGTTGCCCGGCGTGACCAGCCGTGATACACAGAGTGACCATACGAGGTTTTCGTACGAAACTCGCCCACCGATGACGCCAAGTCGACATACGACGGCGACAATGTCGGCGAGAATGAGGTCTGACCTCTGCGCACCGCAGAGGATTGCGGAACTACCCAACAGGGGCGGTGACTTACATGCTCTTTGCGGCCGATAAGGGAGACATCAACACCATCATCGGCGGGATCGCTCCGGACTGGGGCCCCTTCGGCAGCCTGGGCAACGAGGCCAAGGTGATGATCGAAGTGGTCATGGCGGTCGCCATCCTCATCTGCCTCGGCATCGCCATCTGGGGCGCCGCCAAACAGCGCATCGGAGCGACCGCACTGCGGGACACCTTCAGCGCGGAGCAGGGCAAGGGCCTGATCATCGCCGGCCTCACCGGTGTCTTCATCATCGGCTCCCTCGGCACGCTCTTCACCATCGTGTACGGCATGGCCGTGTAGCCCAGCACCCGGGCACGCCCGGCACCCTCCACCCACCCGCCCGTCGTGCCCACCGGCTGAGGTTGCGTCACCCTGATGTCGAGTCACCACACCGCGCCCGCGCGGGAACCAGCACGGCTACCGTCTAATAGCTACGCGTTCCGGTACGAGATGGATCTGCACGACGTCGAGGGGGCGTACACGGCATGAGTCTCGGGGACGAACACGAGGCCTCCGGCGGCTACGGCGGCTCGGGCCAGACACGCACACGCCTGCCGGGCACCTCCGGCGACCCCTACGGCACCGGCCCCCGCCGCCCCACCCGCTCCTCCTCCCGCAGCCTCGTCACGGTCGTCGGCGTCATCGTCCTCCTCATCGCCGCCATCGCCTTCGCCAACCGCGGAGGAGACGATTCCGCACCTCCCGAAGAAAACAACGCCGCAGGCCCCCAACCGGCCCCCACAGCCGCCTCGGGCGATCAGCCCGTCCAGACGACGTCCAACGGAATCCCCACGGGCTACACCCAGAACCAGGAGGGGGCCCAGAGCGCGGCGGCGAACTACGCGGTTGCGCTGGTGTCGGCCGACATCCTCAAGCCCGCCCGGCGCACCGGGATCATCCAGCAGGTCTTCGTCGCCGACAGACAGCCCGCCCTCGAGGACCAGTTCAACAGGACGTACTCCAAGGAGTTCCTGAGCAACATCGGCCTCGACCAGAACGGCAACGCGACGGCGGGCAGCACCTATGTCTCCCGCACCAGTCCGATCGGCACCAAGACCACGAAGTACTCGAACACGGCCGCGACCGTCGAGGTCTGGTGCACCGGTGTGTACGGCACCGCCGGGGAGAAGTCGACCAACCCGGTCACCAGTGACTGGTTCACCCTCACCCTCGAGATGCGTTGGGCCGACGGTGACTGGAAGGTCGACAGCTTCGCCCAGAAGGACGGCCCCGCCCCCGTCCCCGGCGACAATCAGGCGTCCAACGCGGACGAGATGCGCAAGGCAGTCGAGGAGTACGGAGGCTTCACTTATGCCCGGTAAGCCGCGCCGTGCACTCAAGCTCGCCGCCGCCCTCATCGCCGTACAGGCCACTGCCGTACTGCTGGCCAGCCGCGCCGCAGCGGCACCGACGCCTTCGCCCTCCGACGACAACTGCGACCTCATCGTCGGACCCGCCAAGGACTACTGCGAACGCGACAGCGGAGACAAGGGCACCACCAACACCCCCACCCTCGACCCCACCTCCACCCTCGACCCCCTCTCCTCCCTGGCAAGGGGCTGCGCCGACGCCGCCTCCTGGACCATCGACAAGCTCAGCGGCGCCGTCAACGAGACGGCGAACGTCGACTTCACCAACCCCAGGTTCCTCCAGCAGTACGCCGTCGTCTTCGCCGCGTCGACGATCCTGACCCTCCTCCTCTGGCTGCTCGCGGTAGCGAAGCGCGCCGTCCGCGGCGTCCCCCTGAGCACCGCCATCGGCGAAGCCATCGGCTTCCTCTGGCTCACCGTCCTCGCCTCCGCCTTCACCCCCCTGATCCTCTACACCGTCGTATCGGCGACGGACGGCGTCTCCGAGGTCCTCGCCAAGACCACGGGCGACCAGACCGACGCCTTCTTCGGCAACTTCTCCGGCGCCCTCGCCAAGGGTGAGGACATCGGCGGCGGCCCCATCATGCTGATGGTCGTCTCCCTGGTGTCGATCCTCGCCGCCGGCGTCCTCTGGCTGGAGCTGGTCATCCGCGCCGCCCTGCTCTACGTCGGCGCCCTCCTCGGCACGGTCGTCTACGCCGGCCTCGTCGACAAGAACCTGTGGGGCCACGTCCGCCGCTGGGCGGGCATCATGATCGCGGTGATCCTGGTGAAGCCGGTCATCGTCATCGTCCTCGGCCTCGCCGGAGCCCTCTCCGCCGACGACGGCCCCGACGCCTTCTCCGCCGTCGTCTCCGGCCTGGCGATCATCCTGCTCGCCATCTTCGCCTCGGCGATGATCTACCGCTTCGTCCCCGGCTTCGGCGACGAGATCGCCTCCTCCCGCAACAACCGCATCATGCAGGGCGCCGAGGGCAAGGCCGCCGCGGTCATCAGCTCCCCGGCGACCCTCGTCGCCCAGGGCATCAAGACCCACAGCGCCCGCGCCGACAGCAACGGCGGCGGAGGCCAGTCTTCAAGCACCCCCCGCCCGTCCAACCCGGCCTCCGGCGGCGTCGCCGCGCACAGCGCCCGCACCTCGACCGGTGGCGGCGGAACTGTCCCCTCCGCCGCACCCGCCCCCCGTGCCGCCAGCACGGTGAACACCCCGCACGCCAGCAACACCCGCAACAGCAGTACCAACCGCACGGGAGGTGAAGGGCGTTGACGACCGAGTCCCATCTGTCCCATCCGGTCACGCCCCGCCGTACGTATCTGATCGGCCGCGCCCGGCCGAACGCGATCATCGGCCGCAACCGCGAGACCGGTGAGATCGCGCTGATCATCGCGGGCGCGTTCCTCGGCATGATGTGCGGCCTGCTCGTCCCGGTGCTGTCCCTGAGAATCGTCCTGCTCATGGGCTTTCCCCTGATCGCCCTCGCCGCGGTCTACGTGCCCTTCAAGCAGCGCACCTTCTACAAGTGGTTCGAGATCAACCGCAGCTACAAGCGCACCGTCCGCCAGGGCGCCGCCTACCGCTCCGGCGTCATCGAGGCGGGCACCCGTCTCGACGGCCGCGAGGTCGAGGTCGGCCCGCCCCCGGGCATCGGCCGCATCACCTGGCTCGCCGCCCCGTTCGGCCCCGACGAGATCGCCGTACTGCTGCACGCGGACCGCAAGACCGTCACCGCCGCCATCGAAATCGAGGGCCCCGGCGTCGGCCTGCGCGACAGCGAGGACCAGGAGGCCCTCGTCGACCGCTTCGGCACCCTCCTCAAGCACGTGGCCAACGGCGACGGCTTCGTCACCCGCCTCCAGATGCTCGCCCGCACCCTCCCCGCCGACCCCGACGCCCACGCCAAGGACGTCGCCGTCCGCGGCGACGACCGCTCACCGGCATGGCTCCAGCAGTCGTACGACCAGCTCCAGTCGATGGTGTCGACGAGCAGCGAGCAGCACCGCGCCTACCTCGTCGCCTGTATGCACTACACCCGCGACCTCGCCGCCGAGGCCCAGGCGATGGCCCGCGCGGCCCGCACCCGCGGCGGCGGCAAGGTCGACCGGGACGCCGGCCTCGCCATCGTCATGGCCCGCGAGCTGACCGACATCTGCTCCCGCCTCCAGGAGGCGGACATCCGCGTACGGCAGCCCCTCGGCCAGGGCCGCCTCGCCTCCCTGATCCACTCCATGTACGACCCGGACCACCCCATCGACCACATCCAGGCGATGACGAAGCGCAACGCCTGGCCGGCCGAGCTGGACGCCATGGAGCCCACCTACCTCCAGGCGAAGACCCGCGAGTCCTCCACCCGCGCCCCCTGGTGCCACGCCACGGCCTGGGTGAAGGAATGGCCGCTCACCCCTGTCGGCGTGAACTTCCTGGCCCCGCTCCTGGTCCACACCCCGGACGTCATCCGCACCGTCGCCGTCACCATGGACCTCGAACCCACCGAGGTCGCCATCGAGCGCATGCTCACCGAGAAGACCAACGACGAGGCCGAGGCGTCCCGCGCCGCCAAGATGAACCGCACCGTCGACCCGCGCGACATCGCCGCCCACAACCGCCTCGACCAGCGCGGCGACGACCTCGCCAGCGGCGCCGCCGGCGTCAACCTGGTCGGCTACATCACCGTCTCGTCCCGCTCCCCCGAGGCCCTCGCCCGCGACAAGCGCACGATAAGGGCGTCAGCGGGCAAGTCGTACCTGAAACTCGAATGGTGCGACCGTGAACACCACCGCGCCTTCGTCAACACTCTCCCGTTCGCCACCGGAATCCGAAGGTAGGGGCTGATGCGCTGATGCGGGACCCGCTGTCCGTCATCACGGATGCCTTCACGTCCTTCCTCTTCGGGAAGGTCGAGACGACCCGCCCCCCGGTCCGCACCTCCACGGGCCAGGCCCAGGCCGTCTACCTCCCCACCGCCGCCCCCGGCCTCGGCGACTCCGGCGTCATCATCGGCCGCGAGGTCTACTCGGGCAAGGGCTACATCTACGACCCCTTCCAGCTTTACGGCCAACAGCTCCCGGCCCCTCACTGGCTGGTCCTCGGAGAATCGGGCAACGGCAAGTCCGCCCTGGAGAAGACCTACGTCCTACGGCAGCTGCGCTTCCGCGACCGCCAGGTCGTCGTCCTGGACGCCCAGGGTGAGGACGGCGTCGGCGAATGGAACCTCGTCGCCCAGGAGCTGGGAATAACCCCCATCCGCCTGGACCCGATGGCCGCCCTGGACCACGGCATCCGCCTCAACCCCCTCGACCCGGCCATCACCACCACCGGCCAGCTCGCCCTCCTCCGCACGATCATCGAGGTGGCGATGGGCCACAGCCTCGACGAACGCAGCGGCTTCGCCCTCAAGGTCGCCCACGCCTACGTCAACGAGACCATCGTCGAACGCCAGCCGGTCCTCTCCGACATCGTCGAACAGCTACGGCACCCGGAACCGGAGTCGGCCGAGTCGATGAACGTCGACATAGAGGACGTACGGGCCTGGGGCCTCGACGTCGCCCTCGTCCTGGACCGCCTGGTCGACGGCGACCTGCGCGGCATGTTCGACGGCCCCACGACCGTCGGCATCGACCTGGACGCGCCCCTGATCGTGTTCGACCTCTCCCACATCGACCGCAACTCCATCGCCATGCCCATCCTCATGGCGATCGTCGGCGTATGGCTGGAACACACCTGGATCCGCCCCGACCGCAAGAAGCGCATCTTCCTCGTCGAAGAGGCCTGGCACATCATCAACAGCCCCTTCGTCGCCCAGCTCTTCCAGCGCCTGCTGAAGTTCGGCCGCCGCCTCGGCCTGTCCTTCGTCGCGGTTGTCCACCACCTCTCCGACGTCGTCGACGGCGCGGCGGCGAAGGAGGCCGCGGCGATCCTCAAGATGGCCTCCACCCGGACGATCTACGCCCAGAAGGCCGACGAGGCCCGGGCCACCGGCCGCGTCCTGGGCCTGCCCCGCTGGGCGGTGGAAATCATCCCGTCCCTCACCCCCGGCATCGCCGTCTGGGACGTCAACGGCAATGTCCAGGTCGTCAAACACCTGGTCACCGAGACCGAACGCCCCCTCGTCTTCACCGACCGCGCGATGACGGAATCCTCCACCGACCTCCTGGACGACGACGCCCTGCGCGCCGCCGAACTGGAAGCCGAGGAACGCGCGGCGGCGTTCGTGGAACAACACCTGGGCGACTCGGAATCGACGGTGGCCTAGCAAGCACCAGCAAAGGACGTGAAGAGGGGGAGGCGTGCGACCGGACGACCACCAGAGTCAGCGGCGGGATGCACAAGGAGGCATCCCCGACGGCCTGCTGATCGGCATACTCGGCTTCCTCCTCGGCATGACCCTGCTGGTCTGGACGGCGACGGGCCTGGCCGCCCTGCTCTCCCACGGCGCCTGGCCGACCGGGGTGACCTTCACCCGCACCCCCCTGGCCATGCGCGCCCTCATCACCGAACCCCATGACCTCCCGTCCGCCTGGCCCGACACCCCACCGTCCCAGCTCTCCGGATACGGCCTGTTCTGGGGCCTGTTCATCGGCCAGCTGATGGTGCTGTTCGTCCTCACGATGTTCGTGATGGGCACGGTCGCGAGATGGCGAGCGGTACGAGCAAGACGCAAACTGCCCCCGCAGCCGAACCCGGAACCGAAGACGGAACCGCAGGCCTACGAGTTCCCGACCCAGCGGACGGAACAACAAGGCACGCAGGGCACGCAACCCCTTGAGGCGCCGCCCATGCCTTCCCCGCCCAGGGACGACGTCCGAGGGGGCGCCGGATGGGAACCACACCGCCCCGAGGGCGCCGTCCACTACGCCCCCAGGGAAGACCGCCAGGCGACGGCGCTCCAGACCATCGCGGACGCGGACGGCCCCGCCCTGATCGTCACCTCCAACCCCACCCTCTGGCAGGAGACGAAGGACGCCAGAGCCAAACTGGGCCCCGTCCACCTCTACGACCCCACCCACCTCTGCGACACCCCGGCCCGCCTCCACTGGTCCCCCACCACGGGCTGCGAGGACAAACCGACAGCCGCCGCACGAGCCACGGCCCTCCTCGCCCCCGTCCGCCCCACGGCCAAACTCGACCAGGCCCTGGCGGACACCGCGGAGACCCTCCTCCGCAGCTACCTCCACGCCGCCGCCCTGGACAACCGCACCGTCCGCCACGTCCACCGCTGGTCCCAGGGCACCCAGATCCAGGACGCGGTACGCACCCTCCGCACCCACCCCAAGGCCGCCCCGGGCGCCGCGGGCGAACTGGAAGCCGCGCTCACCTCACACCCCGAACGCCGGGACATGGCCCACGAACTGACGAGCAGAGCCCTGTCCGCGCTCTCCACCGTCAACATCCGCGAGGCGTGCACCCCAAACCGAACTGATGCCCTCTCCCTGGATTCCTTCATCGACGAAGGGGGCACGCTCTATGTGGTCGGTGAATCCATCGAGGACCCCAGGACGAACCCGGGTGCGATGCCCCTCCTGACGGCCCTCGTCTCCAGCGTGGTCGAGCACGGCCGGCGCATGGCCGCACGGTCATCCTCCGGTCGGCTCGACCCACCATTCACCGTCGTCCTGGACGACATCGCGGCCGTGGCCCCGATCCCGGCCCTCCCGACCCTCCTGTCCACTGGCACGGACCAGGGGACGCCCACCGTGGCCCTCCTCCGCTCCCGTGAACAGGCCAGGACCCGCTGGCCCAACGACGAGTTGTCAGCCCTCTGACGGCCGCCCCAACACGAACTCCAACTCGGAGGCCTCCCCACCGCTGCCCTGCAACGGCACCGTCACCCCACTGGGCCGAAACCCCACCTTCCGGTAGAGCCCCTGGGCCCGCAGGTTCTCTTCATGCACGATGAGCCGCACCCGCTCCAGCCCCATCCCCCAGGCCCACTCGACCCCCGCCCGGAGCAACCCCTCACTCACCCCGAGCCCTCGCCACTCGGGCCGCACGAACACCCCCACGACGTGCCCCTGCCGCACCTCGACAGGAAACCCGGCCCAGTCAACGCTCCCGGCCTCCTCCACCAGCACGGTGAGCGACCCACCCCACTCCCCGTCAGCGCCCTCAGCGACGAACTGCCGCGCCCCGGCCGCCCCGTCGGCCGAACAACGCTCGGTCCGCTCCCGCCAGAAGGCATCAGGCCGCGCGACAGCCTGCTCATACGTCTCCAGAAACGCGAGATGCGCGACCGGATCCCGCAACGCATCAAGCCGCAGCTGCTTCACCGCCCGCCACTCATCGGCACGTACCGCACGAACGAGGGGTATCTCGGAACTCATGCGGCCCACTGTAAACGCAGAAAACCCCGCATCCGAAGATGCGGGGTTTCCCTCAAAATTTGTTCGGCGGCGTCCTACTCTCCCACAGGGTCCCCCCTGCAGTACCATCGGCGCTGTAAGGCTTAGCTTCCGGGTTCGG
>NZ_JAGPXL010000068.1 GCF_018070565.1 Streptomyces sp. B93 | reverse complement strand
TGTCGACGATCCCGCCGCCGTCATTGTCGTTCGAGGGTGGTGCGGCGTAGGCGAGCTGGGGCAGTGCGGTGCTGATCACCGCGGCTGCCACCATGCAGGCCGTTGCCCTTCCCAGTCTGGGTCTCACGCCAAACCTTCCTGATAGAACCTGGCTGAAACTGCCATCTCGAAGTGATCTTCCGTAATTGCCGAAAGAGCGCAGGGGAATGGCGCCGGGGTTTCTAGTGGGACGGCTGACGCCATGTCAAACGACCGGACAACTCGCGACGTTCAAACACAAAAAAGCAGGGCGGCGCCCGAATTGTCCGCGCACTGGCGAGCGCATATCGCGGTCATGTATAAAGCCCCCCGGTCATTCTCCGGGGGGCTGGGCGAATTGTTGTCGGGAGGGGAATTCCTATGGATACCGCGAAGTGCCGAAGGTCATTACGGCAGCGCGTGCACGTGCGGTCCCACCGCGCCGGACCAGGTGTTGCCCGCCGTCGCGTCCCAGTTCGTCGACCAGGTCATCGCGCCGCGCAGGTCGGGGTAGGTGCGGGACGGCTTGAAGGAGCCGCAGTTGGTGCCCCGGGTCAGGCAGTCCAGGGCGTTGTTCACCACTGTCGGTGAGACGTACCCGCTGCCCGCGGCCCGGGTCGAGGCGGGGGTGCCGATGCCGACCTGGGAGGGGGCGAGGCCGCCTTCGAGCTGGATGCAGGCGAGGGCGGTGAGGAAGTCGACCGAGCCTTGCGAGTACACCTTGCCGTCGCAGCCCAGCATGGAACCGCTGTTGTAGTACTGCATGTTGACGACCGTGAGGATGTCCTTCACGTTCAGGGCGGTCTGGAAGTAGGCGCCCGACGTGGACTGCATGTCGATGGTCTGCGGGGCCATGGTCAGCACCATGGACGGGCCGGCCTTCGCCGACAGCGAGCGCAGCGCCTGGCTCATGTACGTCGCGTTGAGGCCGTTCTCCAGGTCGATGTCGACGCCGTCGAAGCCGTACTCCTGCATCAGGGCGTAGACGGAGTTGGCGAAGTTGGTCGCCGAGGTGGAGTCGTTGACGCGGACCGTGCCCAGCTCGCCGCCGACCGAGATGATGACCTTCTTGCCCGCGGCCTGCTTGGCGCGGATGTCGGCCTTGAACTGGTCGACGGTGTAGCCGCCGAGGCCCGCCGAGTCCAGGTTGAAGGTCACGGCGCCCGGTGTCGCGGTGGCGTCGGCGAAGGCGACGGCGATGATGTCGTATTGCGCCTGCACGTCGGACAGGCGCTGCACGGCCGCCCCGTTGTTGAAGTTCTGCCAGTAGCCGGTCAGCGCGTGCTTGGGCACGCCCGTGCCGCCGCCCGGGTCGGTGGTCGTCGTCCCCGTCACCGCCGTCGACCTGGGCGACTCACCGGCCGCGTTGGTCGCCGTGACCTGGAAGGAGTACGACGTCGAGGGCGCCAGGCCGGTCACCGTCGCCGTGGTGCCGGTCACCGCCGTCACCTTGGTGCCGTTGCGGTAGACGCTGTAGCCGGTCGCACCGGAGACGGTGTTCCAGCGCAGGGAGACGGAGGACGCCGTCGTGGAGGCGACCGTCAGACCGGTGGGGGTGGCCGGGACGGTCGGGTCGGGGTCGCCCCCTCCGCCGCCGTCGGGGCCGAAGACCGACACATCGTCGACGTGGTAGGGCTGCTGGCCGTACCAGCCGTGCGTGTAGACCGTCACCGAGGTGGTGGCGGAGCCGGTGGTGAAGGTCGTCGAGAGCTGCTTCCAGCTCGCGGAGTCGGGGGTCCACGTCGAGACGTCCGTGGTGCCGGTGCCCGTCGCGCCGAGGTAGGCGTACCCGCCCTGCACCCAGGCGCTCAGGGTGTACGTCGAGTTGGGGCGCACCGCCACCGTCTGGGTGCAGCGGGCGTTGTCCTGCCCGGCCGGGGTCGCCTTCAGGGCGGCCGAGCCGCCGTGCACCGGCGAGGAGACGGTCGTACCGCTGCCCGCGGAGCAGGTCCAGTTGGCGAGGCCCGCTTCGAAGCCCGCGTTCCTGGCGTTGTTGATGTCCGCGGCGGACGCCTGCTGGGCGGTGGTGAGGGAGAGGGCGAGCGCGGCGGTGACGGCTGAGGACCAGAGCCGTATCCGGCCGCTTCGGCTGCGTCTCGGTGTGCGTGCGCGGTCCACTGGGCCTCCGGTGGGGGAAGTGGGGGTCGTTGGGGACGACGGTGGCCACCGCTCGCCTACAAGTTGGTCTAGGCCAATTGAGTTGTCAAGAGGTCCAGACCAAACCGTTCCGGTGGGTCGGTCGGCCCAACTCGGCGGTGCGCGCCGTCAATCCGCGCGGTCCGCCCGCCACGCCTTCGGGTGGGGCCCGGATGGCCGCCCTGCCCCGATTTGACGTGTCTTGTGCAACGACAGTTGCTCCACAGCTACGGAAACGCTGTTCTCCGGTCACAGAGGCGTGGATACAGTGCTGAGGTAGTCACGCAGTGAAGTCGTCCAGGGCCGCCCGAGTGATCACGGCGGGACCGCCGGGCATGGGGAAACGGGGAGCTGCGCGTGCCAACTGCCATTGCCGTGACCAGCGCCGACATGGCGCTGCCGCCGCAGGACGAGCGGACCATGCCCGCCGTCGTCCTGAAGGACCTCGACAAGCGCCCGCTGGAGCAGGTGCTGGCCGAGACGCTGACCCTGATCGAGCAGCACGGGTATGTGATCGTCGTCTGCTCGCGGGCCGTCCCCGCCGCGGTGGCACGGCGGCTGCACACCGTCCGCTCCATCCTGGAAAGCGACCGGATCGCCTTCTTCCGCCCCGATCTGCCGCCCCTCGCCCTCGCGGTCCTGGCCCGGCAGTTGCGCCAGCTCGCCTCCTGCGACCTCAGCCCCGGCGTCCTCGCCTCGGCCGGCCGGCTCCTCACCCACTACCTCCACGCCGGGGCGCTGCTCGGCTCCGTCGCCAGGCTGGACCGCGTCCCGGTCAGCCTGAAGGCGCACGCCAAGTCCTGGGTGCCCGGCAGCCAGTTCGGTGTCGTCGTCCACCCCGAGCCGCAGCTGGTGCGGATCGGGCCCGAAGCCCGGCTGGCCGGCCCCGAGTTCGGCACCTGGATGCTGGTCGCCCGGGGCCAGCTCCAGTCCGACTGGGTCACCGGCACCCTCGCCCCCGCCTGGAAGGCGCAAGGACTGCGGGAGGTGACGCAGCCCGCCGAGTCCGCCGCCTGGTGGGGGACCGGCAGGCTGATCGAGTTCTGCACCTACCTGCCCGACCTGTCGGTCCTCTACCAGCTGGTGACGTCGGTACGGCAGGGCAGCTGCCACTGGTGCGGCATCGACGTCATCGGCGACCGCTGCGTCTTCTGCTCCGCCACCGCACCGGTCGTCGCCGCCCCCGCCCCACCGCGCCAGATCGCGGCCGGATGAGCCCCCCACCCGTACCGCTCCCTCAGGCACCGCTCGTACGACTCCTGTCCGCTCGGCCGATATCCCCAATGAGGTTGTACGGTTCATGAACTCCCGTCAGCGCCGCGGCGTGATCCTCCTGCTGCTGTCCGTCCTGTGCGCCCTCGCCGCGTTCGCGGGCGTCCTGTCCGTCATCAACGACGTCGAGTCCAAGGTCGGCCCCGAAGTCACCGCCTACCGCGTCAAGTCCGACGTGGCGCCCTACACGCCGCTCGGCACGGGCCAGTTCGAGAAGATCGAGATGCCCGAGCGCTGGCTCTCGGACAACGCCGTCACCGACCTCCGGCAGATCGAGGGCAAGATCGCGGTGACCACCCTGCGCGAGGGTTCCCTGCTCCAGACCGACATGGTCGTCGACCAGCCCGCGCTCCAGGCGGGCGAGCAGGAGGTCGCCATCATGATCGACGCGGCGACCGGGGTGGCGGGCAAGATCACACCGGGCGCCACGGTCAACGTCTACGCCACCTTCGCGGGCGAGCGGGAGGGCGACCCGGCCCAGTCCAAGATCATCGTGACCAACGCCCGCGTCCTCGACGTCGGCCGGCTCACCTCCCTGGAGCCCGACGAGGACAACCGCGGCCGTCCCACCGACGCCGTCCCGATCACCTTCGCGCTGTCCACCATCGACGCCCAGCGCATCACGTACGCCGAGTCGTTCGCCCAGCGCGTCCGGCTCGCCCTGGTCGCGCCCGGCACCGACACCACCGTCCCGGAGACCGACCGGACGTACGAACTCGCGAAGGACAAGTGAGAGGTCCGTATGCCCACGAGGATCCTGCCGGCGGTCGGCGACGCGGACGCGGTCCGGTCCCTCACGACCCTGCTCAGCCAGCTCCCGGACGCCGAGCCGGTGGCCCCGGTGGTCGACTCCACCCAGCTCGTCGACACCCTCGCCCGGCTCGCCGCCGAGTCCGTCGACGAACTGCCCGAGGTGGTCGTCGTCCATGAGCGCATCGGCCCCGTCCCGGCCCTGGAACTCATCCGCGAGGTCGCGCTCCGCTTCCCCGCCGTCGGCGTCATCCTGGTGACCTCCGACGCCGGCCCCGGCCTGTTCTCCGCCGCCATGGACTCCGGCGCCCGCGGCCTGGTCGCCCTCCCGCTCAGCTACGAGGAACTCGCCCACCGCGTCCAGGCCGTCGCCCAGTGGTCCGTCGGCGTACGGCGCCACCTCGGCCGCGGCACCGACGTCCTGCCCGGCGTCGGCGGCACCGTCGTCACCGTCAGCGGCTCCAAGGGCGGCGTCGGCGCCACCGTCACCGCCATCCAGCTCGCCCTCGCGGCGGGGGCCTCCGGCCGGAGCACCGTCCTCGTCGACATGGACCTCCAGTCCGGCGACATCGCCTCCTACCTCGACGTCCAGTTCCGCCGTTCCGTCGTCGACCTGGCCGCCATCACCGACATCTCCCCGCGCGTCCTCGCCGAC
Organism: Streptomyces sp. B93; assembly: GCF_018070565.1. Lineage (GTDB taxonomy): Bacteria > Actinomycetota > Actinomycetes > Streptomycetales > Streptomycetaceae > Streptomyces. Next base: position 21,380 of record NZ_JAGPXL010000068.1, on the reverse strand, counting down.
GCCGTCTTCCGGCACGACACCGGCGTGGCCCTGCTGCTCGCCCCCGGGGAGGGCGAACGCGGCGAGGAGGTCACCGACCGGGCCGCCCGGCAGATCGTCAGCGCCCTGCGCTCCCGCTACGAGACCGTCGTCATCGACTGCGGAGCCCAGATGAGCGGCGCCAGCGCCGCCGCCGTGGAGATGGCGGACACGGCCGTCCTCGTCACCACCCCCGACGTCGTCGCCGTACGCGGCGCCAAACGCATGGTCCGCATGTGGGACCGGCTCCAGATCCGCAAGGCGGAGGAGACCACCGTCGTCGTCAACCGCCACACCCGCGGTACGGAGATCCAGCCGCCGCTGATCCGCAGGATCACCGGCACCGCCGTCGCCGGGACCGCGGTCCCCGCCAACTTCAAGGAACTGCAAGGCGCCGTGGACGCCGGGCGCCTGCACGAACTCGACAGCAAGAGCGCGGTCAAGCAGGCCCTGTGGGCCCTCGCGGGCGAACTCGGCCTCGTCAGGGTCCCCGAGGGCGCCCAGAAGGGCGGCGGACGCGCCCGGGGCGGCGACCGGGGGTCGCTGGTCTTCCGGCGGCGCCGGGACGGAGGGGGGTAGGGATGCGGGTCGGGCGGGAGGAGCGGGATCGGTTCCGGGGTCGGGATCGGTTGCGGGGCCGGGATCGGGGCCAGGGCCGGGTCCGGGAGCGGAATCGGGTCCGGGACCGAGTCCGGGAGCGGAATCGGGGCCAGGGCCGGGACCGGAGTCGGTTCCGGGGTTGGGGCCTAGGCCGGGATCGGTTCCGGGAGTGGGATCGGGATCGGGGCCAGGTCGCCATCGAGTTCCTCGGCATGACCCCGCTGATCATCCTGACGCTGGTGCTGCTGTGGCAGTTCGTCCTCGTGGGGTACACCTTCACGCTCGCGGGGAACGCTGCTGACGAGGCGGTACGGGCGGGGACGGCGGCCGAGGACCGGCAGGGGGCGTGCCGGCGGGCGGGCCTTGAGGACCTGCCGAGCGCGTGGGAGGGGGGAGCGAGTGTGACCTGCGGGGAGAGCGGCGGCATGGTGACGGCCGACGTGCGTCTGAAGGTGCCGGTGCTCTTCCCGGGCGCCATCGGCTTCCCCTTCGAGGTCGAGGGGCACGCGGGAGCCGTCGTAGAGGAGACGGGCTGAGATGACGTACCGCAGTCAGCGGCGGGACCGGGGCCAGGTCGCCATCGAGTACCTAGGCTTCCTCCCCGTCCTGCTCATCGTCGCCATGGCGGGCATCCAGCTCGGCATCATCGCCTACACCGCCCAGCAGGCGGGCACGGCGGCCCGCGCGGGCGCTCGCAGCGCCTCCCTGGACGGCCCGGTCCAGCAGACCTGCCAGAACGCGGTCAGCTCCTGGCTGGCCGACGGAACCGGCTGCGCCACGGCCGACCTGGGCGAGGAGGTACGGGTGACCGCCACGGTCGACATCCCCTCCATCGTCCCCGGCTGGGACTTCGGCCCGGCGACCAAGACCGCCACGATGCCGTCGGACGACTGAACGAGGCGTGAGGAGTACGGCAGATGAGCCTGCGGGCACGCATCAACTCCCCCGAGGAGAACGGCCACCGGGGCGAGGACGGCCACCTGGTCGCCTCCTACCGGGCCAAGCTCCTGGAGGAGATCGACCTCGCGGAGATGACCTCGCTCGCCGCGGCCGAGCGCCGGGCGAGGCTGGAGCGGGTGCTCGGGCACATCATCAGCCGCGAGGGCCCGGTGCTGTCCACCGTCGAACGCTCGCAGCTGATCCGCAGGGTGGTCGACGAGGCGCTGGGCCTCGGCATCCTGGAACCCCTCCTGGAGGACGCCTCCATCACGGAGATCATGGTCAACGGCCCGGACTCGATCTTCGTCGAGCGCGCGGGCCGGGTGGAACAACTCCCCGTCCGCTTCGCCTCCCACGACCAGCTCATGCAGACCATCGAGCGCATCGTCTCCACCGTCAACCGCCGCGTCGACGAGTCGAACCCCATGGTCGACGCCCGCCTCCCCTCCGGCGAACGCGTCAACGTCATCATCCCGCCGCTCTCCCTCACCGGCGCCACCCTCACCATCCGCCGCTTCCCGCGCTCCTTCACCCTGCGGGAACTCATCGAGTTCGGCTCGCTGGACGAGCAGATGGTGTACCTGCTCGCCGGACTGGTGCAGGCCCGCTTCAACATCATCGTCTCCGGCGCCACCGGCACCGGGAAGACGACCCTGCTCAACGCCCTCTCCGGCCTCATCCCCGAGCGCGAACGCATCATCACCATCGAGGACTCCGCGGAACTCCAGCTCCAACAGGCCCACGTCATCCGCCTGGAGTCCCGCCCCCCGAACGTCGAGGGCAAGGGCCAGGTCACCATCCGCGATCTGGTCCGCAACTCCCTGCGGATGCGCCCCGACCGCATCGTCGTCGGCGAGGTCCGCGGCGGCGAGTCCCTCGACATGCTCCAGGCGATGTCCACGGGCCACGACGGCTCCCTCGCCACCGTCCACGCCAACAGCGCGGAGGACGCCCTGATGCGGCTCCAGACCCTGGCGTCCATGTCCGACGTGGAGATCCCCTTCGTCGCCCTCCACGACCAGATCAACAGCGCGGTCGACGTCATCGTCCAGCTCACCCGGTTCGCCGACGGCGCCCGCCGCATCACCGAGATCGCCCTGCTGGAGAGCCACGCCAGCGAGCCGTACCGGCTGGCCACCGTCGCCCGCTTCGACGCCCAGCCGATGGCCGCCGACGGCCGCGTCCACGGCGCCTTCCAGCACCTCCCGCTGCCACGCCGCGTCGCCGAACGCCTCTACATGGCCGGTCAGCCCATCCCTCAGGCCTTCGGCGTGGCCCAGTCCGCCCACCAGCTGACCGCACGAGAAGCAGGCAGGTAGGTCCCCCCACCATGGAACTAGCGAACCTGGTCACCCTCACCACCGGCGTCGCGCTGCTGGCCTGCGTCCTGGCCGTCGTCGGCCTGCACGCCTACGCCATGGGCAGGGCCCAGCGCCAGGCCCTGGTCGACCGGCTCTCCGCCACCGGCCAGATCCCGGTCACGGGCCGCCGACGCCACTTCCGCGACCTGGACCGCCGACTGCGCCGCACCCGCTTCGGCAAACACCTCGAACTACGCCTCGCCGCCACCGGCCTGGACATCACCCCCGGCGAGTTCTTCGCCGCGATGCTCGTCACCGTCGCGGGCCTCTGGCTGATCGGCCAGGCCACCCTCGCCCCGTTCTTCGGCCCCATCGCCGGACTCCTCGGCATCTGGGTGGCCATGCAGTTCCTGAACTGGCAACGCCAGAAACGCATCGAGAAGTTCATCAACCAGCTCCCCGAACTCTCCCGCATCATGGCCAACGCCACCCAGGCGGGACTCGCCCTGCGCACCGCCATCGGCATGGCCGCGGAGGAACTGGAGGCCCCCGCGGGCGAGGAACTCGCCAAGGTCGCCCACCAGCTCGCCCTCGGCGCCTCCATGGACGACGCCCTCGGCGAACTCGCCGACCGCCTCCCCTCCCGCGAACTCGTCGTCCTCGTCACCACCCTCGTCCTCTCCAACCGCGCGGGCGGCCAGGTCGTCGCCGCGCTCCGCAACCTCACGGAGACGCTGGAGGAACGCAAGGAGACCCGGCGGGAGGTGCGGACGCAGTTGTCGCAGGTGAACATGACGTCGTACGCCGTGCCGATCATGGGCGTCGGCTCCCTGTTCCTCATGAACGGCGTCAAGGACGGCGCCCTGGACCGCATGACGGGCTCACCCGTCGGCCAGGCGGCGGTCCTCATCGCCTTCGGCCTCTACGCCGTCGGCTTCGTCCTCATCCGCCGACTGTCGCGCATCGACGTCTGAGCCGGGAGGACGGGAACCGAGCATGGCACTCCTGCTTGCACTGGTCATGGGCCTCGCGGTCTACGGCGTCTTCGCGGGCATCCGCATGTACCGGGCGGACGCCAAGCTCCCCGGCGACCTCGCCCTCGCCCTGGAGGTCGGCGCCACCCGCACCGGCGCCGTCGACTCCGCCGTCGACCGCCTCGGCATGCGCTACGCCCCCGCCGTACTGCGCATGATGGGCCCCAAACAGGTCGCCAAGTACCGCCGCAAGATAGACCTGGCGGGCAACCCCGGCGGCCTCACCATCGACCGCTACGCGGCCCGCCGCGCGGTCTACGGCTTCCTCGGCGGCCTCGGCTGCCTGGTCTTCCTCCTGCGCGGCCAGTTCCTGGTCGCCCTGCTCCTCCTCGCCTTCGGCGTGTTCTGGACGGAGGTCGGCATCTGGTCGGCGATCCGCGTCCGCAAGGACGTGATCGAGCGGACGCTCCCGGACTTCCTGGACGTCCTCGCCGTCGTCGTCAGCGCGGGCCTCGGCTTCCGGCAGGCCCTGGACCGGGTGTCGTCCAAGTACGAGGGCCCCTGGGCCGACGAGATCCGCATCACCCTGCGCCAGATGGACCTCGGCATGAGCCGCCGCCAGGCCTTCGCCGAACTGCGCCGCCGCAACGACTCCGAACAGGTGGCCATGTTCGTCACCGCCCTCCAGCAGGGCGAGGAACTGGGCGCCCCGATCGTCGACACCCTGGTCGCCCTGGCCAAGGACATGCGCCGTACGGACGCCCAGAACGCCCGCCGCAAGGCCGCCCGCGCGGTCCCCAAGGCCACCATGATGATCACCACCTTCATGGTCCCGGCCACGATGATCCTCCTCGGCGCGGGCCTGATCCTCGGCTCGGGCACCGACTTCGGCTCGATCACGGGCGAGTGAGGGAGGGGGCCGCACACCATGCCGACCTGGCAGACGTCCGAGGACGACACGGGCATTGGGCTGCTCCGCCGCCGCTCCCGGATCACCAAGTCCCCGGAGATCACCACACCCCCGGCGGGCACGGTCCTCCCGGCGCGGGCGCGGACCGGGGCGCCGGACATCCCGGTGACGTCGGCGACCCCGGCGCTCCCGGAGCGCGAGGAGGTGCCGGACAGCCAGCCTGCGCAGCCTCCGGACTCCGACAAGAGCGCCCTCCCCATCCAGATCAACGCGCTCCAGGCGATGTGCCGGCAGGTCTTCGGCTTCCGCCTGGCGATGATCGCCCTGGCCGCGCCCGCGGCCCTGCTCAACGCGTCCCCCGGCGTGGGCGTGACCCTGGTGAGCACGGCCGTCGTGATCACCTTCATGGTCTCCTACGTCCTGTTCCGGGACTGGGAACGCTTCGGCCCCCTCCTCCTGCGCCACCCCACCCTGCTCGTCCTGGACACGTTGTTCGGCTCCCTGCTCCTCGTCTCGGCGGGCCCGGACACCACACTCGCCTACGTCAGCGTCACCACGCCGCTGCTGGCAGGCCTGGTCTACAGCTGGCGCGGCGCCGCCGCCTTCGCCTCCCTCCAGTCCCTGATCCTGCTGCTGGTCCACGCGACGATCGACGACACCCGGGACAGCACCCTGGCCGAGGTGCTGCTCCTGCCCGGCCTGTGCGTCATCGCGGGCGCGGCCGGCTCCACCCTGCGCAGCCTGATGCTCCGCTTCGGGGAAGCGACCAGGGCCCTGACGACGGTGCAGGCCCGCCTGGCGGTGACGGAGGCGATCGGCGCGGAACGCGCCCGTCTGGCCCGAGAACTGCACGACTCGGTGGCCAAGACCCTGCACGGCGTGGCGCTGGCGGCCGACGGCCTGGCGGCCTCGGCCGACAAGACGGACCCTTCGTCGGTGAAGCGCCAGGCAGAGCTGGTCGCCCGCTCCGCCCGCAGGGCGGCGGCCGAGTCCCGCGAACTCCTCACGGACCTGCGCCGCGAGTCGGACCCGGCGCACGGCACGGACGTACTCCAGGAACTGGCGGCCCGAACGGCGGACTTCACGACCCGAACCGGCGTCCAGGCGACCTACCACGCCCCAGGCGCCGGCACGATCCCACCCGTCCCTCCGGCGGTCGCCCGCCAACTCCTCACCATCGCCTCCGAAGCCATGGAGAACGCCCACCGCCACGCCTCCCCCTCGAAGGTCCACGTGACGGCCGGGGTCCACGGCGACCTGCTCCGCATCAGCGTCTACGACGACGGCCGCGGTCTGCCTCCGGGCACCACGCTCCAAGACCTCCGCCGGACCGGCCACTTCGGTCTCGTCGGGATGGTCGAACGGGCGGCCTCGGTGGGCGCCCGCATCCGCATCGGCAAGGGCGCCCACCCCAGGGGCACGGAGGTCCGCCTGGACCTCCCCTTGGCGGCCCTGAACATCTCGACCCCGCCCCCCACCACCACGACATGACACGAGACGAAACGAGAGGAGGCCGCCGATGACGGCCCAGACGCCCCACCCCGGCCCTCCACAGCCGCCCCCGCACCCCTCCCTGCGGGTGATCGTGGCGGACGACAACCCGGTCGTCCGGGCGGGCCTCACCGCCCTGCTCTCCGGCCGCGAGGACATCACGGTGGTGGCCGAAGCCGCGGACGGCCGGGCGGCCTACGACGCCGCCCGCACCCACGCCCCCGACGTCATCCTCCTCGACGTCCGCATGCCCGGCGTCGACGGCATCTCCGCCCTCCCGTACCTCGTCCGGCTCGCCCCGGTCGTGATGCTCACGTACAGCCGCGAATCGGAGATCGTCCAGGAGGCCCTGCGCAGGGGCGCGGGCGGCTACCTGGTCCACGGCGAGTTCACCGCGGACCAGCTGGTGGCGGCGGTCCGCGACATCAGGGACGGCAGGCCGCACTTCACCCCTACGGCGGCGGGGGCGTTGCTGGCGCAACTACGGGAGGGGGAGCCGAGGGGCGGACTGCCGGATGGCCTGGGCGTGTCCAGCGCGCCCCAACCTGAGGGGCGCATGGGCCCATTCACTGGTCCAAGACCCATCGCACCCCCAACTACTTCTGCGGAAAACCTTTCGCGATTGCAACCGGGTATGGCACAGTCGACGTCTGAATGGACAAGTGGCGGCGGCCCCGTCCCTGGCCGACCGGCCGCCCCCGACCGATCACGGTTCCAGCTCAGTACGAGGGAGGCGGAGATCATGGACCTCATCGCGTCCGGCATGACCAACCAGCAGATCGCCGCCACCTGCTTCATCAGCGAGAAGACGGTCAAGAACCACATCAACCGCATCTTCGCCAAGCTCCACAGCACCAGCCGCGCCGAGGCCGCCGCCAAGTGGCTGGGCACGGCCCGCGGTTCCGGCCGAGGGGTGGGGTGACCGACGATGACCCGACGGGGGACGAGGGCAACGCGCCCGCGGTCCGACCACCATGATTGGGCCCGCCTTTGGGCCCACGGACCCTCTACCGGCAGGGGCATCCGGCCGTACCTTTCAGGCATCGACGGCACCCGAGCCGACACCGGAGGGGAACACCATGAGCAACTGGATCAACACCACGGTCTCTTACCTTCAGTCCCGCGCGGCCCGCAGCGACGACAAGGGGCAGACGGCGGTGGAGTACCTGGGGATCATTGCGGTGGTGGTGGCGATCGTGTTGGCGATTGTGGGGACGGATATCGGCAGCGCCATCTACACCGCGATCGTCGACCAGATCGCCCAGGTCACCGGCGGCTGATGCGCCTTCGTAGGCACGGCGATTCAGGGCAGGCATTCCCCATCTACATCACTGTAGTGGGGGGCCTGCTCTTTCTCGCGTTCGCGTACTTCGCGGTCGGCCAGGCTGCGGCCACACGTAACGAGGCTCAGACAGCGGCTGATGCGGCGGCGCTGGCGGCAGCCCAAGACCGGCGGGACCAACTCGCGGGTCAGTGGCTGACGGACGTTCTGGATCCGGCGGCCTGGCAGGGGATCTTCGAAGGTAATGTGCCGGGGTTGGGCGACTCGTGCTGGCGTGCGGAGCAACTCGCCGCTCAGAACGGCGCGCATCTGACCGACGGGGGAGGGTGCAGCAGTCCGGGCCCCCTGCGCTTCACGGTCGAGGTCGAAACGGATGAGCCTGTCGGCGACACCATCGTGCCCGGCACCGAGGGTAAGCACGCGACGGCTTCCGCCACTGCCGTCATTGAGCCGAAGTGCGAACTCCCGGCCGAAGACGCCGACGAGAACGTGCTGCCCAGGCTCACCTGCAAGGACAGGTACTGGGACCTGGATCCCGAGAATCTCCTGGACCTCCCAGAGCCCAAAGATCTCTTCGACGTCCATCTTGCCGACTGACACGCGAACGACAAGTGATGAAGGAAGCAGAGTCATGAGCATTCGGTGCACGACGAAGGCCCGCAGGGGGATGGTCGCTTTGGCCGTTGCGGCCGGTCTGGCCCTCGGTGTGGCCGGTTGCGGAGGCGGGGGTGGGGGCGAGGACGAAAAGCCGCAGGCCTCGGCGTCCGCTTCCAAGGGAGACGGGTCACAGCCGAGTGCCCAGGAGGATCAGGGCGATGAGGTTCTGGCGGAGCTGAAGGGATCGGACGGGTTGATGCTCCAGATCACTGGCGCTCAGCGTGACTCCGGCGGCTTCCTCACGGTCAGCGGCACTCTCAAGAACGACGGTGCTCAGCGGATCACAGTTCCCGCCCTGATCAGGGGGAATGAGACGGAAATACTCCGACACGGCATGTCGTTCGGTGGTGCGACCTTGGTGGACAGCACGGACAAGAAGCGGTACTACGTTCTGCGCGACACGGACGGCCGACCGCTCACCACCACCGGCTTCTCGTCGCTCAAGGCGGGTGAATCCCTCGCCGTCTTCATGCAGTTCCCGGCTCCTCCTGAAGCCACGTCGGAAGTCTCACTGCAACTGCCGACCTTCGCCACCGCGACCTTTCAGATCTCTGGGTGAGGCTGATCAATGACCCGCCTCACCCTCCCCCTCACCACCACCGCACTCGTCCTCCTCATCACCACCCTCCACGGCACCCCAACCGCCCAAGCCGACGAAAACCCCAGCGTCCCCCCCGGCACCGAAGCCACCGCTTCCGCCCCCGTAGAACTGGACCCCAACGACCCCGACCTGAAGCTCCCCGAGGGCGCCACCCTCGCCGAACCCAAGGTCCTGGACATCAAGCAGGTCGTCGAGGACCAGAGCGGCGACGAACGCCGTGAGGACACCAACGCGGACGTGAAGTTCGCCCTCCAGGCCGAGGTGCTGTTCGGCAAGGACAGCGCACGGCTCAGCGCGCAGGCGAAGTCCCGCATCGTCGCCATCGCGCAGGAGATCAAGACGCAGAACGCGACAAGGATCCGCGTCTTCGGCTTCACGGACAACCTCGGCTCCTCCGCCCACGGCGACGTCCTGTCCCGGCAGCGCGCGAACGCCGTGCACGGCGTGCTGGAGTCCGAACTGAACGACGCGGGCGTCACCTTCGAGGTCCGCGGCTACGGCGAGGACTACCCCATCGCCGACAACTCCACGGAGGCGGGCCGCAAGAAGAACCGCCGAGTGGAGGTCTCCTTCCCGAGGGGAGACGCCTGACCGAACGACGCCGAGACCCGCCCCGCCGCACCGGCAGAGGGCGGGTCTCGTGCTTCTCCCCTCCCCCCTCGCCCTCTACGTGCGAACCGTCCCGCACCCTAACTCCCGCCCGAAGCACTCAACTGCGCGCACGCGTCGCCCCCAACGAAGGGGCGCCCCTCCCGTGCCCCCCGTGATCCACCGTCCCCCTCAGCCGGCGCTTCACGTCCCGGACGCCCGGAAAGGCTCTCACCGTGCACTCGCACACAAGACGTGCATAAGCGCACCAAGGGTCACGTACCGGAGGAGAACCCCCCATGTCATTTACGGCCGATGAACGCCCCCTCTTCGACGAGGTCCGCGAACTGCTGACCGCCACGGTCGAGGACCTGACCGCCGACGAGGTCCAGCCCGACAGCAGCCTGAAGGACGACCTCGGCGTCGACTCGCTGGCCCGGCTGGAGCTGGTCGCCGCCATCGAGGACCACTGGCAGATCAAGGTGCCGATGGAGGAGGCGGAGGAACTCACGACGGTGCGGGAGATCGTCGCGCACCTCCGTGCCACCGTCCCCGCCCCCGCCGGTGAGCCCTCGTGAGCCCACGGCACCGGGCCGCACCGGCCCCCACCGGAACCCCGGCCGTGATCACCGGCCTGGGCATGACCACGGCCCTGGGCGGCGACACCGCCACCACCTGGGCGGCCCTGCTGGCGGGCGAGTCCGGCATCGGCAGCCTCGACATCGGCCCGCCGAACGGCCCGACGCAGCCCTACCTCGCGGCGCGCGCGGCCGTGGAGCCCCGTACCGTGCTCCCGGCGGCGAAGGCGTCGCACTGCGACCGCTCGGCACAGTTCGCGCTGGTCGCCGCCAAGGAGGCGTGGCGGGACGCGGGGCTCGCCGATACGGCGGACCAGGGCACCCGGGTGGCCGTCGTCGTCGGCGTCGGACTGGGCGGGCTCTCCACCATCCTGGAACAGAACCACCGCCTGGAGACCGAGGGCCCCGCCCGGGTCAGCCCGCGCACCATCCCGCGCATGCTGCCCAACCACCCCGCCGCCGAGGTGGGCCTGATGATCGGGGCCAAGGCGCGCGTGCACACCCCCGTCAGCGCCTGCGCTTCCGGCGCCGAGGCACTCGCGCAGGGGCTCGCCCTCATCAGGGACGGCCTGGCGGACGTGGTGGTGGCGGGCGGTACGGAGGCCGCCCTGACCCCGCTGGCCTTCGCCGGGTTCGCCCGCCTCCAGGCCCTTTCCTCCCGCTACGACGACCCCGGCCAGGCGTCCCGCCCCTTCGACGCGGACCGCGACGGCTTCGTCATGGGCGAGGGCGCGGGCATCCTCGTACTCGAGAGCCCGGAACATGCCGCGGCCCGCGGCGCGCGCGTCCACGGCCACCTGACCGGGGCGGGCATCACGAACGACAGCCACCACGTCGCCCAGCCCGCACCCGGCGGCACGGGCTGCGCGGCCGCGGTGGAGGCGGCCCTGCACGACGCCTGCCTGCCGCCCTCCCGCATCCAGCACATCAACGCCCACGCCACCTCCACCCCGGTCGGCGACCTCTGCGAGGCGCAGGCCCTCAGGGCGGTGTTCGGGGAGGAGCTGAAGGAGATCGCGGTCAGCGCGCCCAAGGCGGCCTTCGGTCACACCCTGGGCGCCGCGGGCGCGATCGAGGCGGTGCTCACGGTGCTGGCGCTACGGGAGCGAACAGCCCCGCCGGTCCACACCCTGGACCGCCTCGACCCGGAGATCGACACGCTCGGCCTGAACGTCGTGGGCCACCATCCCCAGCCCCTGCCCGCCACGGGCCCGCTCGCGGCCCTCAGCACGAGCATGGGCTTCGGCGGGCACAACGTGGCCCTGACCTTCACCACCGCCGTATGAATCCCCGTACGAGTGGTGGCGGATTCCGCACCGTACTGATGTGTCCCGGCCAGGGCGCCTACCTCCCGGGCGCCCTGGGCCCGTTGCGGGACCACCCGCCGGTCAGCGCGGTCCTGGAGATGGTGGACGCGCACGCGGGAGTGAACGTGTCGGTGGCCACCCTGCTCACCGAGCCCGGGTCGACACCCCCCGAGGAACTCGTGGTCACCCACCCCCTCGTCTTCGACCTGGCCACGTACACCGCCGCCGTGGCCGCCGCCAGCGTCGTACGGGACCTCCTCCCGGCCCCCGCCGACGCGGTCATCGGCCACAGCGTGGGCGACCTCGCCGCCCTGACGGTCGCGGGCGCCCTCACGATCCGCCAGGGCGTACAGCTCCTCACCATCAGGGACCGCCTGCTCCGCGACGCCCGCCTGCCCCGAGCGGGCCTCCTGGTCACTGACATGACCTGGAACCAGGCGACGGCCCTACTCCACGAGGCCCACTCCCCGCGCGTACGCATCGCGGCCCACAACGCCCCCACCCAGACCGTCCTGGCAGGCCCGGGACCCGACCTGGCCCCCCTCCAACAGGCGGCCCGCGCCCGCGGCCACCGAGCCGCTCCCCTCACCAGCCGCACTGCCTTCCACCACCCCCTCCTGGCGGAGGTCCAGCGCACCTTCCGCCGCCTCCTCCAGAGCCAGCCCCTCAGGCGCCCGGTGCTGCCGATCCACACCACCGCCACCGACGGCCGCCGCGCGGACGCCCCCGCCCAACTCCGCACGGCCGCGGCCTCCCACCTGGCCGACCCCCTCCACTTCACCCGAGCCCTGCACACCCTCCACCAGGCAGGCTTCACCACCTACATCGACACAGGCCCCCGAGCCGTCCTGAGCACCCTCACCAAAACCAACCTCCCCACCCCCCACACCTGCGCCCCCCTACGCACCCCAGCCAACCTGAACCGCATCCACGACCGCCTGACAACGGGCCTGGTCACCGCGGACAGCCCGACCTAGACGTGCCGGATCCAGAACCTCGCCCCTGAACCGCGCGAAGCGTCCGATCACCGGCGTCCACGCTGGTGACTCAGCGCACCTCCCAAGCCGACGGCGTACGTTACGGGGAGTGCGATATCGAACGGTGGGGGAAGACGCAAGCAGGCAACGAACACCGTAACTACTGACGTTGCACCTGCCAGCTGTATCCCCCAATGCCGCCTTGCTGGCCGCTTCTCAGACACGGTGGGACTTCCTGAAATCGAACGCGGGGAGCGCGTAAGGCCGTTAGCCTGACGTTCGCGCACGCGAACCCATGGAGAACGTCAGCTCGGGGAACGGGGAACCCGCATGACCGTGCTCATGCTACTCGCGGCTCTGTACGGCGTTCTTCAGATCTCCCTCCTGTCCCTTCCCACCCGTTCCGTGCGGCTGAGTACGGTGCTGCTGGCGGTTCTGGTGGGTGCGTACGTCTGCGGCACGGTGACGGGGCTGGTGGAGCTGGCGTACACCAGGGCGCTCGCCGATCAGCCGGGTCGTTCGCTGGTCGAGGTCGTGAACACCACCGCGTACACCACGGCTCCGTGGGTGGAGGAGCTGGTGAAGGTGTCGCCGCTGCTGGCGGCCGGGCTGTATGTGAAGGTCCGTCGGCAGTGGGGGCTGACCGACTTCACGGTGCTGGGGGCGGGGCTGGGCGCCGGGTTCGGGTTATTGGAAGGAGTGTTGCGTTACGCCCTCGACGGTGACCGGGTCCTGGCCCGTGAGGGCGGCTGGATCGTCCCGGACAGTCTGGCACCGCCGTACATCCCCGGCGTGACGCGGATCCTGACCTCCTGGCTGCCCGCGCCCGTCGCCTCGCTGGGCCTCGGGCAGGCGGGGGACATCACCGTGGCCACGTTCACGCACCTGGTGTGGACGGCGGTCGCGGGGCTGGGGGTCGGCATCCTCTACCGTGCGCCCGGCTGGCTGAAGCCGGTGTCGTTGGTGCTGGTCGGGGCGGCGGGGGCCCATCACGCGCTCAACAACTACGTCGCCGGCCACCCGACCGCCAACGAGCGTGAGCGGTGGCTTGAGTCCATCGAGGGCCGCTTGTGGGCCGTACCGCTGGTGGCTCTGCTGCTGGCGGTGAGCGTCGACGCGGTCGTGTTGCACCGGGGCAAGCGTCGACTCCCCGATGTGCTGCTCGGTGCCGAACGGTCCGACGGGGACAGCGCCGCCGCGCTGATCCGTTACGCCGCCTGGCGCCCACCCTGGACCCCGCTCATCGCCCTCCGCTTCCTGCGTCTGCGGCGTGCCCTTTACTACTCCACCGCGCGCACCGCACTGCCCCCCGATGACCCCTTACGCCGGACCGTGTCCGCCCTCGCCGCCCGGATCGACGCCACGGACAGCGCGGAAGCCTGGCGTGCGGCCGACTTGGGCGCCCGCGTCAGGGCGGCGGTCCGAGCGCGTATGAGAGGCGGCCGGTGGCTCCTGCCGCTGATCCCGCTGATCCTGATGGCTCCAGCCGTCCTCTTCCTCTGCGTCGGCTCGTTCAAGTCGACGGCCGGGATCCAGGAGAACTTCACCAGTGGGTCCGGCCCGGCAGTCCTGCGGGGCTTCACGGTGGCCGCGCTGGTGTGGATCGCCTGGCTGCTGACCGTTTTTCTCCGGACCTGGCGGCAGACGGCCGCCCAGCCCTTCGCGGAAGTCCTCGCCGCCCACCGCCTCCGCACCTCCATCGCCCTGGCCTCGGCCACCACCGGCGCCCTCCTCCTCCACCGCAGCACAGGCCGCACCGGCCCCGACGGCCCGGCGATCCCCCCGGCCCACCTCCTCGAAGCCCTGGACCGCTTCCTCCTCTACCTCGGCTTCGCCCTGCTGCTCCTGTCGCTCCTGGCGCTGTTCCCGCCGGGTGGTGGGCTCGCTGTGGTGGGAGTACGTGTCGTGGGCGGGCTGCTCACCAGGGAAGCCGTACTGCAAGCCACGGCGCTCGGGCTGGCCGGCGTGGCCCTCATGGCGGCGGGGGCAGGTGCCGAGGGAGGGGATTCGACGGCGCCACGAGACGTTCACGATGCCCTGAGGCGTGGGGAAAGAGACGTGGACGACGAATACGTGTGGAAGAACGGGGAGCTGCTGTTCGACGAGAGCACCGGGAACCTGGTGAAGATTCTCGACCGGCAGGACGGCACTTACGATGTGGTCATCAAGGATCCGTCGAACCCCAGCGGAAAGCCGATTACGCGGTTCAATGCGCCGGAGTCCTATGTGCAGGCCCGCCTGGATTCCGGAGTGTGGCAATGACGGGATGGGATTGCTGATGCTGCCTGAGTTCCGAACAGGTCCGACCCGTGCAGACGTGGAAGCGCAGTGGAGGGCGCTGATCGAAGGACGTTTGAGCCGCCAGGACGTGCATGTCTGGGCAGCTCAGTGGGTGGGGGTACCGGAGGCGCGCGTCGTCGACCCCATGGTGGAGAACGGACTGCTCCACCTGCACGGCTTCAGCATGGAGTCACCGTCAGCGGGCGCGGCCAAGACCTATATGCACCCGGATGACGCAGTGACCGCAGCTCTTGAACGGTGGCGACGCGATTGCGTCCGTTTCGATCAGGATCCGGTCGGATTCCTGAGTGAAAGGCGGGCAGCCGCCCGGGCGTACGCCGCACGGGAAGCACGTGAGGAAAGCGAGCGCGACTGAGGCGAAGTCGAGGGACTCCTGATGGCCGGGGGTCTGCCGGGAACCATCGGTCCGCAATTTCAGTGGGGCCGCAGGATTCATCGGGCCTGGGTAGTGTGACCTGCGACACTTCCCAGTCTGGGGTAGCTCAGGTCGATTGGACATGTGTCACTTCGGGTATTGGCTAAACGATGGCGGCTCGTGGCATGCGGCTAATCGGGTAGCTCGATGTGATGAGGGCCGACCGAAGCCATACGATGGGCAGGTTTCGGCACGCCAAGTGTCTGAGCAGTCGTCGCAGACTCAAAGGAGCACCATGCCCACGGCCGTGGACCCCAGCCTCAACCGCCGCAAGTTGCGCCTCGCCCTTCGGGCAGCCCGCGACAAGCGGGGCCTGACCCAGCGCGAGGCGGCTGATGCCTTGGAGTGGTCGCTGTCGAAGCTCATCCGCATCGAGGCAGGCACGGTCAGTCTGTCCGTCACGGACCTGCGGGCGATGCTGCACGAGTACGGGGTCGAGGACCCGGACCACGTGGCCGAACTGGAAGAGGCCGCCCGTGGCAGCAAGGGCCAGTCCTGGTGGACGGAGTTCAACGACGTCATCAGTCAGCCGTTTGCCCAGTACCTCGGCTACGAGAGCGCGGCGACCGACATCCGCGGCTACCACCCGAGCCTCATCCCCGGGCAGCTCCAGACCGCTGACTACATCAACGCTCTCTTCGAGGTCGGGCAACCCCTCGCGAAGGTCCAGCAGCGCATCGACCTGCGACTGGCCCGGCAGGAGCGCATCTTCCAAGCCGACGGCCCGAAGGTGGAGATGATCGTGGACGAGGCGGCGTTGCGGCGACAGGTGGGTGGACCGGCCGTCATGCGCCGCCAGCTGGCCTTTCTCAAGGAAGTGGCCGTCGAGGGCAACGTCACCCTTCGAGCCCTCCCCTTTGCCGCGGGAGCGCACGACAGCCTGGACAGCAGCTTTTTCCTCCTCGGCTTCCGCGACGACGAGGACGTCCTCTACGTCGCAGGCCCTGGCGGTGTCTTCACGATTCGCGACGACCGCGAAATGGTGGCCCGCTACCAGGAGTGCTTCGAGGACCTGCGGAACAAGGCGCTGTCCGAGGAGGAGACGGCGGCGCTGATCGACGACCTCATCGAAAGCTTCCACCGCACCTGACACCAGACCGACGTGCCGACGGGGGCCAGGCCAGCATGACGACCAACAAGGGGAGGAACAAGCACCGCGGACCGGAGCCGAGCCCCGAGACCGCGAGTGCAGGCCCCCCACGTGCTGCCGCGGTTCCGGAGCCGCGGCAGCCCTCTGCGCCGGACAAGCCGGAGATCTCTCCGAGAAAGACCGTCGTCCGGCTGGTACTCAGCAGCCGTCAGGCGTGTGCCCAGCTGCTGCGGTGGAAGAAGGCGGAGACCGACAACGGGATCCGGCGCAGGCAGGCCCATGTCGACGACGTGATGCGCGTCGTCCGCAACCTGGTGGCCGTCGTCGCCTTCTTCTCGGCAGTGTCCGTCCTGGTGGCCTACGCGGGTATACGCATGGGCGTGGCGCCGGAGGTCTGCTGGGTGGGTGCGGCCACCGGGGGACCGGTCCTGGTCAGGGTCTTCATCAAGCTCTTCGAGACGGTGCGTTCCGCGCTGCCGGACGCACCAGGAGATCCACCGTCCAATGACGTGCCGTGACAGGCGACCTGACCCAGCACCACCCAGCCGCCGTGGCCACGCCCACCAAGACCGTGAGCCACATGGTGAGGCGCAGCCAGACACTCTCGACGAGGAGTGAGGCGCCCGCACCCGCGGCCGATGCCAAAGCGCCGGTCACCAGGCAGTATCCGGCGATGCCGGGCTCCCTGCCCGTCGACCGCTCAGGCTGCTGACCGCTCATCGCACATCCGGCTGTATCCGACTTACCCATCGCTCTGCTCAATGTTCCCCCAGGCCGAGAACAACGCTAGCGCCGCGCACCACACGTCCGGGGTGAAGGCCAGTTCCGCACGGTACGGAAACTTCGAGTCGCGCACGTGGACAGCGCCGGGGAGGCGCGCGACCTCGCAGCAGGCGCTCTCATTGGTACCGCTGTAGCTGCTCTTCCGCCAGGAAACCGCACCCCGATCCTCGGCCAATGCTGCCCCCTCTCGCACGTCGCGGTGCCCCGACCGCCTGCCCAGCGTCGAGACACCGCACTCGAGCGTCCCGAATCCCACACCGAGGCAGCCTCGATCCGCGACGCACTGTCCGTGTAAGGGGTCTTACCCGCCGCGCGAAGCCTTCAACAGACGGCTACCAGTCGACTCCTCGCCTTCATGCCCCCACCTCGCCCGACCACGGACGACTTTGGGCACCCCATTGGGCCCCCGGACCCATCCCCCCACCCCGCCCCCTTCCTAGCCTCGGGCCATGACCTGAGCGGTGGGTGAACCCTCTGCCGTCGGGTGGAGTTGAGGAGGGGGGCGGTATGGCTTCCGTCGGGGGGAATGGCTGGTCGTCGGGGCGGCGGGAGTTGCCGCGGGCGTTGGCCGTGGGGCTCGTGCTGGTGTACGCGTTGTTCGCGTTCACCCTCCTCGGCGGTGTCGGGATGCTGCTCACCGCCGCCTCGTACGACCTCCTCGACGGACGCGTCCTCGCCGTCGCCGCCTACGCCGCGGCCCCCGGTGTGCTCGGAGCGTGGCTCGCGCGGCGGAGTTGGGAGGGCGGGGTACGGGTCTGGTGGGCGCTCGCCGGCGTGCAGGTGTGGTTGGTTCTCGGAGCCTTCTCGAACCTCGCCGGTGGGTCGGCGCGTGGGTTCAGCCAGCTGTTCCTGCCCGTCCTCGTCCTCTACTTCCTCACCCGGGCCGAGAGCCGTGAGTGGTACCGCCTCGCCGCGTACGACCGTCGGGAGCGGCGGCCCTTCTCGCTGCCCCGGATGATCCGTTGGCGGCGGGAGGACGACGGGCAGACCGCCGTTGAGTACGCGGGGCTCGTCGCCGTTGTCGTCGCGGTGATCGGCGCTCTTGTGCTCAGTGGGCTCGGGACGCAGGTCTACGGCGGTATCCAGGCGCAGGTGTGCAAGGTCACGGGGGTGGCCTGCCCGGCTCCTCCGGGCGAGGGAGACGACGACGGCCCGGTCAACGCCGGGGACGGAGGCGGCGACCGCAGCAGTGACAGCAACGGCGACACCCACACCGGTCCTCACGGCTTCGATCCCGCCGACCCCATATCCGCCGCCGACGAGATCGACGAACCTCCCTACCAGGAGCCCCCGTCAGACGACGGCGACGGCTGCTTCTCCGGCGTAGGCGCCTTCTTCGGCTGTGCGGGCGACCAGCTCAAGCAGGTCGGTCAAGGGCTGTTCGTGGACGGGATCTGGGGGGATGTCACGGGCATCTGGGACGTCGTCACCCATCCCGTCGACACCTGGAACGGCCTGATGGACTACGGCCGTTCGCTCGGCGATGAGTGGTACGAGAGCACCGCCGACGCTCGTGAGAAGTGGGACGACGGCGACTACGTCGGCGCCATCCTCGACTGGGGCGGCGCCTCCCTCGGCACCGGCGGGACCGTGCTGTTCGACTCCTTCATCGGCGATGACGTCGTGGAGCAGTGGGACAGCGGCAACGAGACGCGGGCCGTCACCACCGTGCTCTGGAACGTCGGCTCGCTCTTCATCCCGGGCTACGGCGAGGCGAAGATCGCCGAGAAGGTCGGCTCCCTCGGCAGGCTGAGCAAGATCGTCGATGACGCGGCCGAGGCGGCCGAGGACGCCCGGCGGGCCGCGCGTGCCGGTGATCTGGACGCCCTGGAGGACGCCGCCCGCCGGGCCGATGAGGCCGCCGACGCGGCGGAGGACGCCGCCCGCAGGTCGGGCTGTGTGATCGCGGCGCCCCCGGCGCGCACACCGTACGAGCCGCCCCTCTCCGGCGGGCCCGGCACCGGGATCACCGTCCTCGCCGCCGCGCAGGCCCGCGTGCCGTACGGCGTGCGTGCCGAGGGCGGGTGTGACGAGGAGGCCAGGGAGCAGGCCCGCCAGGCGCGGGAGCAGGAGCGGCTGGCCTATCTGGAGCGGAAGCGGGCCGAGGAGCCGGGGCGGGCCGAGCGGGCGCTGGAGAACCGGAAGGAGTGGCCGCCGCCCCAGCACGGGGACACCGGTGACCCGCGCAACTACGACCCGCCCGCGTGGGCCGAAGGGCTCCCCACCCGGACCTACGGCGACGCCGACGGCGGGGACGGGTTCTGGGCCGGCCGCGACCGCAACCCCGAGCCGAACTGGCGCAACGAGTCCTGGCTGCGCTACCAGGAGCAGGTCACGGGCACCCAGCGCGGCTACGAGTACGTCGTGCCGCATCCCGACCCGGACGTCCCCGACGTCGAGTTCGACGGGTGGGACTCCGCCCGGGGGACCTATCTGGAGGCCAAGAACGGCTACGACTCCTTCCTGACCGTCGACCGCACCGAACTCACCCCCTCCGGGCGGGAACGGCTGCTCACCGAGGCGCGGCGGCAGGTCGAGGCGGCGCGGGGCAAGGACGTCGAGTGGCACTTCTCCAACGAGGAGGTCGCCGACGCGGCGCGGGACGCGTTCGAGGACGCCGGGCTGGACATCGAGGTCGTCCACACCCGGCCCGAGCCGACCGGTGGCGACCGCAAACCGGAGGCGTTCGACGACTGACCGGCGGCGGGCCCGGTGCCGACCTAAGGTGAATCCGACGGAACACGTACACGCGGGAGCAGGAACATGCGACGAGTCGTACGGGGCTTCTGGGGGCCCCGGCCGGAGTCCGTGGAGGCGCTCACCGGCCGCTGGAGTGCGACCCTGGCGCGGCTCGCCGGACTCCTCACGGACGCCGGCGGAAGCGACCAGCCGGCCTGGCGGACGGTTCCCGTCACCGGGTCCGGGCGCACCCTCCGGCCGGGCGACGACGCCGCCCTCACCGAGGCGCTCCGTACGGCGCAGGCGGCCGACGACTGGTCCGCGGCGAACGGCACCTCCCTGCGCGTGCTGCTCGCCGACCCCGCCCCCGGCTGGAAGGTGGAGGTGGCCGGGCTGGCGGGCGGCAGGCCGGAGTTCCTGCTCCAGTCGCTAATCGTCACCGTCGTAGCACCGGACGGCGCGCGGCTGCCCGACGCCGAACTGCTCGCCGCCGTAGCCGAAGCGTGGCAGCCGGACCACGGCGACGCGACCGACCGGACCGTGACGGCCGCGCTGAAGAAGGAAGCAGGGTTCAAGGTCGGCACACCGGCCGTAGGGTGGGTCGGCTTCCTGTCCCCGGGACGGGCCGACCGCGTCCCGGACGGGAGCGACGGCAGGGAACTCCCCGGCGTCGGCGTGCTCCTCGACATCGCGCCGCCCGGCGACGACACCGCCCCCGTCGTCCGGGCCTACGAAGCCCTGCGCGACGCCGGAGCCCTCGACCCCCTGCCGCAGCCGATGGACAGGCCCGTCCTGTGACCGTCCGCCTCGGGGAGCCCTTCGACCTCGGCAGGGCGGTGTCCGACGTCGAGGCCCTTCTCGCGGCCCCGGTGCCGGGCCCCGGACAGACAACCGTCGACCGGGGCGATCCGGTCAGCGGCGAGTGGGCAGGGACCGACGGCGACGGCTTCCGCATCGTCCCGCTCTGGGAGAGCGCCGATTTCACGGGCCTGTACGACCCCGAGTGGAACCAGGCGGCGGCTGTCGCCCAGGAGCATCTCGCCTTCCTCGTCCATGAACTGGACCGCAAGTGGGGGCCTCACCGGACGGTCGGTATGCGCGTGGCCGTCTTCCGTCGGCATCGGCGCGGACGGCCGCTGCCGGTGCTCCACCAGACCCTCACCGACAGGGACCTCCTCGGTGACCTCACCGTCTGGGACCTGGCGGCGGACCGCTGTCTCGCCCTGTCCCTCAGCCAGTCCGACGGCGACGCCCCGATGATCCTCGCCGCGGTCCTCAGCACCCGGCCCGTCACCGAGCCGCCGGAATGACCTCCACCCGCGTCCCCACCCGCACCCCCCACCCCGCCATCGCCCCCGCCTCCGCCTCCAGGACGTGCCGGGAGCGTGGGCGGGGCAGGCCCAGGCGTCCCGGTGGCATCGTTCGGACGGCGATGACCGTGAGGTCGCGGTCGAGGTAGGCGACGTCGATGGGGACGCGCATCCGGAAGGTGTGGACGCTGTTCGCGGGGGAGAGCAGGATCGCGCCGTCCACCGCGTCCCGGCCCAGCAGACCCCGGGTGCGGGCACGGTAGGAGGTGGCGAGTTCCAGGGGGACGGTCAGCTCCGCGCCCCCCGGTCCACCGCCGTGCACGACCAGCGCACCCCGCCCGTCCCGCCAGCGTCGGCCCATGCCCGGTCCCCTCTGAACGTACGTCGATGCGGCGACCGTATCCGTAAGACCGCCGAAGTGGGCCTCACTTGGGCCCACGGGCCCATGCCCCGCCGGCCGCCACCGGACTAGGGTCCCGGCGTGCGCGCACTCATCGTCGTCGTGGCCGCCCTGTGGGGCGCCGGTGCCGGGCTGCTGTTGCCCAGGGCCGCCCACCGGTTCTCGGTGGACGCCGGGGA
>NZ_JAGPXL010000067.1 GCF_018070565.1 Streptomyces sp. B93 | reverse complement strand
GTCGTGAAGGTGACCGGGCTGACGGCGTTCGTCTGGTCGATGGGCGACCGCAGCGGCGTCAGCTTCCGCGCCGACACCATCACCCCCGCAACCGGACCGGCAGCGCACGGCAAGGGCAGTGACGCGTGATGGGGCCGATGCTGTTCGCCTTCGGCCTGGCGGTGCTGGCCTGGATGCTGGTGCTGGGGGACCTGGTGCGGCGTCACTGTCCGGCCTGGCACTGGTACCTCGCGGGGTATCCGCTGACTGCGTGCCGGGTGGTGTTCACCTGGCGCAAGGTCGCCCTCCTCAACGATCTCGCGGTGTCCCGGCGCCCGCCGCGCGGGCTGCTCGGGGATCTGATGGTCAAGGGGGACCCGCTGCGGCCGGTGGCTCCCAGGGTCTCCTTCCCGCGTGCCACCCGCATGGGCCTGACCGTGACCGTGCGGCTGCACGCGGGCCAGACCCCGGCCACCTACATGGCGGCGGCCGATGCACTCATGCACGCCTGGAAAGTGCACGCGGTACGGGTCACCTCGCCCGAACGCGGGCTCGTCCTGCTCACCGCGACGGCCACCGACCCCTTGCAGCGGCCCGGCTTAGCCACCGCCCCCACCGAATTACTGTCAGCGCTCATCGGTGTCCTGGAGAGCGGCGGGGCGTGGGTGATGAACCTGCGCCTGGTCCCGCACTGGCTCATCGCCGGGGCCACCCGCTCGGGCAAGTCGACCCTGCTGGCCCGGCTCATCACCCAGCTCGCCCCGCAGCCGGTCGCGCTGGTCGGCATCGACTGCAAGGGCGGCATGGAACTCGGCCTGTTCGCCGGACGGCTGTCCTCGCTGGCCACCTGCCGACGCGAAGCGGTCGCGATCCTGTCCGCGCTCGTCGTCGACATGCAGGACCGGATGAGCGCTTGCCGGGCGGCCGGGGTCCGCTCCATCTGGGAACTGCCCGACACCCTGCGGCCGGTGCCGGTCGTCGTCATCGTCGACGAGATCGCGGAACTGTACTTGTCCGACGGCACCCGCGAGAGCAAGGCGGAAGCCGACCAGTGCTCCACCCTCCTGCTGCGTCTCGCGCAGCTCGGGGCAGCGCTCGGCGTGCACCTGGTCGTCG
The DNA here is from genome assembly GCF_018070565.1 of Streptomyces sp. B93. GTDB lineage: Bacteria > Actinomycetota > Actinomycetes > Streptomycetales > Streptomycetaceae > Streptomyces. The sequence continues at coordinate 25,824 of NZ_JAGPXL010000067.1, read as the reverse complement.
CCGGTCAGCGGGTCGGCTCCGACCTCGGGCCCGGCGTCACCGCCCTGCGCGCCCAGCTCGGCGGCCGTATCTGCCACCGCGTCAACGACCCCGGCACCGCCGAAATGACCCTCGGTGATCTGAACAAGGACGCCGTGGCCGTCGCGCAGGCGATCACGGCTGAGGAACGGGGTGTGGCCGTGTGCACTGGGCCGGATGGCGGCTGGAGCCGCGCCCGCTCCCACCTCACACCGACTGAGGAAGCCGTAGCAACGGCACGCAAGCACGCGGCAATGACTCCGGACCTGCCCGCCCTCGGCCGTGCGCTGGCCGCGCTGGAAGGAGACGACAAGTGATCAGCGAAGGAACGGCGTTCACGTTCGCGGTGATCTTCGGGATCATCACCGTCCTCCTCGTCCGCTCCCGTGACGTGCGCGCTTGGGAAGCGGTCTGTGTCGGCCTGTTCGGCGTCTACCTCGGCCAGACCCCCGTGATCCACACCATCCACGGGCTCGTCACCTGGACCATCACCGGCTTCTCCCACACCTGAGCAGAAGGGACCCACGGCCATGCCCATGCCTCGTGTGAGGTGCCCCCACTGCAAAGGCGACGGAGCCCGCAAGACCTGGACCGGACGCCTGCGGCGCTGCCGCGTCTGCCGAGGCACCGGAACCATCCGCTGAACCCCACCACACCCACACCCCATCAACCGAAGGTGATCCCTATGACCCACACCACCCCACCCACCATCACCCGTGCCGCTTCGGCGGCCCACCCCGAAAGGGCACCACCATCACCCCGCAGCACACCGAGGCTGACCGGCGCGCCCTCCTCGACCGCGCGGCGCGCCTGCGTCAGCTCCCCGAAACCGACCGCGACGCCATCCGCCTCGCCCAAGACCCCCAGTTCCCGCGCTGGCTGGAACAGGTCACCGCCACCGGCGGCTGCGCCCACCCCATCCACCTGTCCGGCTCGACCACCACCCTGGACAGCACAACCGGCGAGATCCTCCACCACTACGACACCCGCACCGAACCCGGCGAACGCCTCCTCGTCCGCTGCCGCAACCGCCGCGCCACCATCTGCCCGGCCTGCTCACGCCTCCACGCCGGAGACACCTACCACCTCGTCCGCACGGGCCTCCTCGGCGGGAAGAACGTCCCCGCCACGGTCCGCCACCGCCCCCGACTCTTCGTCACCCTGACCGCCCCCTCTTTCGGCCCAGTCCACCGCACCGGGGAGCTGTGCCGCCCGCGCCGCGACGGCGGCCAGTGCGAACACGGTCGTCCCCTCGGCTGCGGCGTCGTCCACACACCGGAGGACCCCACCGCCGGACAGCCTCTCTGCGCCGACTGCTACGACTACACCGGCCACATCCTGTGGCACGCACACGCCTCCAAGCTGTGGGACCGCTTCGCCATCGACGTACGGCGACGCCTCGCCTCCTCGGTCGGCCTCGTACAGTCCCACTTCCGCCACCACGCCCGACTGTCCTTTGCACGCGTCGCCGAATACCAAAAGCGCGCGGCCGTCCACGTGCACGCCATCATCCGCCTCGACGGACCGGACGGACCCGACACCGAACCCCCCACTTGGGCCACCACCGACCACCTCACCGACGCCGTACGCGCCGCTGCTGGGCGGGTCCTGGTCCACACCCCCTACAGTCCAGCGGTCGGTGAACTCACCCTCGCCTGGGGCGCCCAGCTCGACATCCGGACCCTGCACGCCGACGGTGACGGACCGGATGACGACGCCGTAGCCGCGTACGTGGCCAAGTACGTCACCAAAGGAGCAAGCGACACCGGCGCCGGTACCGACCACCCACTCACCACCCGGCACGACATCGACACCGCCCCCGTCACCACCCACGTCCGCACCCTCATACGAACCTGCTGGCGCCTCGGCGGCCTCCCCGAATACGGCCCCCTCCGCCTCCGCGCCTGGGCCCACACCCTCGGCTACCGCGGCCACATCCTCACCAAATCCCGCGCCTACTCCACCACCTACACCGCACTCCGCGCCGAACGCGCCCACCACCTCGGCCACACAAACACCCCCGACACGATCACCGAACGGCGCTGGCGCTACGTCGGCTCCGGCCACACCCCCGGCGCAGCACTCATCGCCGCAGGCATAGCTGACGATCTAGCAAACAACCGGGAGAGCGCGCGAGCAGCAACCACTGACCGGGGGTGGGCGTAGTGCCCCACACAAAGGTCACTTGGGTGCCGGACAAGACCCTATCCCCCGCCGAACGAGCTTTGCTCTTGCGCATTCTTTTCGGCCCTTACGCACGCAACAGACTGACCGAAAGAGCTGACACACGGTCACCTCGTCGCAGTAACGTAGGCGTAGAGACACGCGCCCCGGCAGCGGCTGGCACCGCCCCGGGGCTGGCCGACTGACTAGGAGTCGACATGTCCAATGTAAGCACACCCCTGCCCTCACAAGGTGTGGCCACTCCTGGCGAGACCAGTGCTCGGACACTGCGCGCCGTGGACTATCTGCGAGTTTCCACCGAGGAGCAGAAGAAGGGCTACGGCATTGCTAGGCAGAGCCGGAAGACCGTCCGACACATCGCAAGCAAGCAGTGGGTGCACGTGGGCACCTACAAGGACGAGGGAGTCTCGGGGTCTCTCGAAGCGGCTGACCGAGGCGATCTGAGGCGCCTGATGGAGGATGCACAAAAGTCGCCACGCCCCTTCGACATCGTGGTAGTTCCGGACGGCCGTGTGATCGGTCGGAAGGGGCGTGCCTTCTGGCGCTGGGTTTGGGCTCTTGAAGACATCGGCGTGTACGTCGCCGTAGTCGCAGACGACTACGACAACACCACGACCGAGGGGCGCAAGAAGATGCGCCGTGACGCTGACTACGCCGAGACTGAGTGGGAGACGATCCGTGAACGCACTCAGGGCGGCTTGCAGGAAAAGGCTGAGCTGGTTCCCGCCGCGCACATGGGCGGGCGTCCGCCATACGGCTATCGCATCGCTGACAAGGGCGCGACGGATTCGTACCTCGTAATCGATGAGTCTGAGGCAAGCGTCATCCGGCATGTCTATGACCTGGTGGTCAGCGAAGGGCTCAACCTCCGAAAGGCCACCATCCGCCTCAATACCGAAGGGATCACGGCCCGCTCTGGTAAGGCATGGACTCGCGACAACCTGCGGGATCGGATCATGTCGATCCCTGTCCTAGATGGCGTGATGGTCTTCCGAGGCAAGCACGCCAAGACGGATGAGGAAGGCAATCCTGTCTGGGGCGGATCCGTGAGGATCGAGTTACCTCGGATCCTGACCGAAGAACAGAGCGCAGAGCTACGGCGCAAGGTGGCCGAAACCGCGAAGCGCAGCAGTGGGCGACGGGAGTTCTACCCGCTGACGGGCCGGGTCATCAGCCTGTGCAGGAAGACGTATGCGGGTATCAGTCGGGCGGCAGAACGGGACGGCGCCCGCTACTACCGGTGCGCGGGCAACGCCCCCCGAGACCCTAGCCAGAAGTCCTGCGGTTGCTCATACATCGATGCTGACGCGCTTGAGGCGCATGTCTGGAAGCACGTCACAGAGATCGCGAGTGACAGCCAGAAGCTCCAGGACCTGGCTGCCGAGTGGATCGGGATGGCACAAGGGGACAAGTCAGCCTTGACCGACCGGATCGCGGACCTTGATCAGCAGATCGAGAGCATGAACGCGTCGATCGCGGCCGTCATCGTGGCGACGGCCAAGCAGAGCAAGTCAGCGGATGCCATCCGCGCTGCGACAGCGGCTCTGAACGAGGAACTTCAGCAACTTCAGAACCTGCGGGACGAGGCAGCCGAGTGGCTCGCTGAGATGGAAGAGTCCGACCGGCGAGCACGAGACCTCCGGGCACTGGCGGCCATGGCGAAGGAGTCGTTCCCCGAAATGGGGCCGGAACAGCAGGCTGCCATTCTTTCCATGCTGGAGCTGAAGGTCACAGTCACGGGCCCCGTGCCAGATGGCCGCCGGGGCGGGGTTCCCTGCACAGTGCGAGCCTGGTATGCCGCTACTGGCCTTGGAGTCCCCACTTCGCCACTCTCGGACGACGAGTGGGCGACAGTGGCTCCGCTGCTCCCGAAGGGACGCAAAGGCGTCGTTCGCCGTTCCGTAGATGCGATCTTCTACAAGGCGCGTACAGGGAAGTCCTGGCCCAACGTGGTCAAGGAAACGGGAGCCACCATCCAGGCCTCGAAGCACTTCAGTGCCTGGACGTCCGATGGCACCTGGAGTCGCGTGAACGCTGCTCTGAGGGGTGTGGATCGCGTCCCTCTGCCGGAGCCGGAGCTACTGCCCCCGATGATCATTGAAGGACGCGTCGACTCGAGCGTGATGCTGCACCCAGAAGGACGATCCCGAAGGGGATGCCGATGATCGTGATGCAGAGCAGCACGCCCGCGAGCAGGTAGGCCAGGAACAGCCAGAAGCCGCTCAGGACGAGCCAGATGATGTTCAGGATGGTCTTCATCGGTGGCGACCTGCCATCTGCTCGAGGCGGCTGATGCGTTCCGCCATGGGCGGGTGGGTGGAGAACATCCGGGACAGCCCCTGTCCGGGCCGGAACGGGTTGGCGATCATCATGTGGCTGGCGGTCTCGATGCGCGGCTCCGGGGGCAGCGGCAGCTGCTTGGTGCCCGCCTCCAGCTTGCGCAGGGCGCTGGCGAGGGCGAGGGGGTCGCCGGTGAGCTGGGCGCCGGAGGCGTCGGCCTCGTACTCCCTGGAGCGGCTGATGGCCAGCTGGATGAGGGTGGCGGCGAGCGGGCCCAGGATCATGATCATCAGCATGCCGAGGAGACCGGGACCGTCATCGTCGTCGGAGCGGCCGATCGGGATCAGCCAGGCGAAGTTCACCAGGAACATGATCACGGAGGCGAGCGCGCCCGCGACCGACGAGATGAGGATGTCGCGGTTGTAGACATGGCTCAGCTCGTGCCCGATCACCCCGCGCAGCTCGCGCTCGTCGAGGATGCGCAGGATGCCCTCCGTGCAGCACACGGCGGCGTTGCGCGGGTTGCGGCCGGTCGCGAAGGCGTTGGGTGCCTCCGTCGGGGAGATGTACAGCCGGGGCATGGGCTGGCGGGCCTGGGTGGAGAGGTCACGGACCATGCGGTACAGCGCGGGCGCCTCGAACTCGCTGACCGGGCGGGCACGCATCGCGCGCAGGGCCAGCTTGTCGCTGTTCCAGTACGCGTACGCGTTCGTGCCCAGGGCGATCAGGACCGCGACAACGAGCCCCATACGGCCGAAAAAGCTGCCGATGACGATGATGAGCGCGGACAGTCCCCCGAGGAGGACTGTGGTCCTGAGCCCGTTGTGCCGGCGGTGCACGGTACGCCCTCCAAGTGGTGCGGCAGGGGGACCCTTTGCTTGGTGATCTGCTTGGTGATCCTGCTTCGCTGTCTGTGAATCCGCTGGTGTCGTGCTGTCACGTCCAGTGGACCCTCCCGATCTGGTCAACGCCAGGCGAGGAGGACTAGTTCCCTTGTGCGCGCGCACGCACACGTGGGCCGTCCGGGTGACGGGCGGGATGCGGCCGGACTGGGGGCTAGAACAGGCCGGTGTCGGCGAAACGCAGGACCAGCTGCGGTGCTCCGGACAGGCCGATGCCGAGGACGGCGGTCAGCGCGATCGCGGCGGTGAGCGGGGCGGGCACGAGGTGCTTCGCGGGCTCGCCCTCGGGGGCGCGGAAGAGCAGTGCCGTCCACTGGAGGTAGTAGAACAGCGCGATCACGACGTTGACCGCCATGACTACGGCCAGCCAGCCCAGGCCCGCGTCGACGGCCGCGGAGAAGACGGCCACCTTGGCGAAGAGGCCGATGATGCCCGGCGGCAGTCCGGCCAGGCAGAGCAGGAAGAAGGCCAGGAGGAGAGCCGTCAGGGGGTTGGTGGCGTAGAGGCCGCGGTAGTCCGTGATCCGGTTGAGGGTCCTGGTACGGCCGACCAGTGCGGCCACCGCGAAGGCGCCGAGGTTCACGGCGGCGTACATCAGGGCGTAGGCGACCGTGGAGCCGATCGACTGCTCGGCGTCGTCGGAGTACGCGGCGGCGGCGATCGGTACGAGGAGGTAGCCGGCCTGGCCGACGGAGGACCAGGCGAGCAGGCGTACCGCGCTGTACGCGCGCGTGCCCTGCTGGCGCAGGGCGCCCACGTTGCCGACGGTCATGGTGAGGGCGGCCAGCGCGGCGAGGGCGGGGCCCCAGACGTCGGCGTACGACGGGAGGGCGATGACGGTGACGAGGATCAGGCCGGTGAAGCCGACGGCCTTGCCGACGACCGACAGGTAGGCGGCGACCGGCAGGGGCGCTCCGACGTAGGTGTCGGGCACCCAGAAGTGGAACGGCACGGCGGCGGTCTTGAAGGCGAAGCCGACGAGGGTGAGGACGACGCCGGTCTGGGCAAGGGTGTGCAGTTGCCCGTCGACGTCCTGGATGCGCTCGGCGATGCGGGTGAGGTGCAGGGTGCCGGTGGCCGCGTAGACGAAGCTGACGCCCATGAGGCTGACCGCGGTCGCGGTGACCGAGGACAGGAAGAACTTCAGGGCGGCTTCGGAGGACCTCCGGTCACCGTGCCGCAGGCCGACCAGGGCGAAGGCGGGCAGGGAGGCGACCTCCAGGGCGACGATCAGGGTGGCGAGGTCGCGGGAGGCGGGCAGGAGGGCGGCACCGGCGGCGGAGGAGAGCAGCAGGAACCAGAACTCCCCTTCGGGGAGCCTCTTGCGGGCGTCCTTCAGGGCGGTCACCGACAGCAGGGCGGCGAGCAGGGCACCGCCGAGGACCAGGAACTGGATGACGAGGGTGAAGCGGTCCGCCGTGTAACTGCACACGCCCGGCTCGCCGGTGAGGCAGAAGGTGGAGCGGTCGCCGTCGAGGAGCGGCAGCAGCATCACCAGGGACGCGGCGAGGCCCGCGACCGACACCCAGCCCAGCAGGGCCTTCCGGGCGTCGGCGACGAAGAGGTCGGCGACGAGCACGGCGAGCGCCACCACGGCGGCGATGGTGGGCGGTGCGATGGCGAGCCAGTCGACGGACTGGACCACGGACTGGGCTACGGCCGTGGAGTCGGCGCCCGTAGCGGTGTGCGTCACGGTCTGGGCCGTGGTCGCGGCCGGGAAGCTCATCGGGTGCCTCCGTCGAGGAGCTGCTGTACGGCCGGGTCGGTCAGGCTGAGGAGGGTCTTGGGCCACAGTCCGGCGAGGACGGTGAGGGCGACGAGCGGCGCCCAGGCCGCGTACTCGTAGCGCTGGACGTCGGGCAGCTTGGGGGCCTCCTGCTCGACGGCGCCCATGCAGACCCGGCGGACCACCATCAGCAGGTACGCGGCGGTGAGGAGGGTGCCGAACGCGCCGATCGCCATGAAGGTGAGGAAGGCGGGACGGCTGAGGCCGTCCGCGGGCCGGAACGCGCCGAACAGCGCCAGCATCTCGCCCCAGAACCCGGCGAGTCCGGGCAGGCCCAGCGAGGCGACCGCGGCGAAGGCGAGCAGGCCGCCGAAGCGGGGGGCCTTGCCGTAGAGCGCGGCGCCGGTTTGGTCGGCGAGGGTGTCGAGGTCGGTGGTGCCGGTGCGGTCCTTCAGTGCGCCGACCATGAAGAAGAGCAGGCCGGTGATGAGGCCGTGGGCGATGTTGGCGAACAGGGCGCCGTTGACGCCGGTCGGGGTCATCGTCGCGATGCCGAGCAGCACGAAGCCCATGTGGCCGACGGACGAGTAGGCGATGAGGCGCTTGAGGTCGCCCTTCGCGCCGCGCCTGGCGAGGGCGAGGCAGGCCAGGGACCCGTAGATGATGCCGACGACGGCGAAGGCGGCGAGATACGGCGCGAAGGTGCGGAAGCCGTCCGGCGCGACCGGGAGCAGGATCCGCACGAAACCGTACGTGCCCATCTTCAGCAGGACTCCGGCCAGGAGCACCGAGCCGACGGTCGGGGCGGCGGTGTGGGCGTCGGGCAGCCAGCTGTGCAGCGGCCACATCGGCGTCTTCACCGCGAGCCCGAGACCGATCGCCAGAACGGCGGTGACCTGCACGGACGTGCTCAGCGACCGGCCGTTGTCAGTGGCGAGTGCCATCATGTCGAACGTGCCCGCGCTGAGTCCGATCAGCAGCAGGCCGAGCAGCATGACCACCGAGCCGAGCAGCGTGTACAGGATGAATTTCCAGGCCGCCGCGGCCCGGCCCTCGCCGCCCCAGCGGGCGATGAGGAAGTACATCGGGATCAGGACCATCTCGAAGGCGAGGAAGAACAGCAGCAGGTCGAGGACGGCGAAGGTGGCGAGGGTGCCGGACTCCAGGACGAGCAGCAGCGGTACGAAGGCCTTCGGGGACGGGCCCGCGGGCATCTTGAAGTAGGAGTAGAGCGCGCAGAGGAAGGTCAGCAGCGCGGTCAGGACCAGAAGGGGCAGGGAGATGCCGTCGATGCCGAGGTGGATCCGCACATCGAGTGCGGGGATCCAGCTGATGTCCGTCGTGGCCTGCATCCTCGACGGCTGGTCGTGGTCGAAGCCGAGCACCAGGACGATCGCGGCGATGAGGACCGCCCCGGTGACGGTCACCCCGTGTCGCAGCACGGCCTGCTCCGGTGACTTCCCCTTCAGCCCGGGCGGTGCGGGCAGCAGAGCGGCGGCGGCGCCGAGGAGCGGGCCGACCACGACGAACGCCAGAAGGAACTGCATCACGGACTCGCTGATATCGATCACGCCTGCTCACGCTCCCGTGGCGACGAGGACGACGGCGACCGCGAGGACGACGGTGCCGGCGAGCAGCGCGCTCACATAGGTCTGCACATTGCCGGTCTGGGCCCGGCGGACGGCCGCGCCCAGCAGGCGGGGCAGGGCGCCCGCGCCTCGTACGTAGGTGTCGACGACCTCACGGTCCAGGAACCGCACGAGACTCGCCCCGCCCCGCACCGGGCGGACGAAGAGTGCCGTGTACACGGCGTCCAGGTGGAAGCCGACGGCCGCGTGGCGGTGCAGCGGGCCGAGCAGCAGCCGTCCCGGGTCCGCCGGGTCGGGGGCTGAGGCCACATCGCCGTAGGCCGGTGCGTGGCTGGCGATCGCCTCGGACTCCACCAGTCCGGCGTCGCCCTCCGGATGGGCGGCGATCGCGCCGAGCGGGGCCTGGGCCGCGAGCGCGGTGGTGTGCCGCCAGGCCGCGTAGGTGACGATGCCGCCGACCAGGGCAACGCCCGTGCCGAGCACGGACGTGGTGAGGGTCGGGGCCAGGTCACCTCCGTCGAACCAGTCGGGCAGCACCCGGAAGGCGAGCCCGCCCAGGGCGAGGGAGGGAACGGCGAGCACCCACAGCACCACGGTCATGGTCAGGGGCTGCTTCCCGTGGTCCGGGGCCTCGGCGCCGTGGCCGCGGAAGGCGAGCAGCCACAGCCGGGTGGCGTAGGCGGCGGTGAGCAGCGCGGTGAGCAAGGCGGAGACGAGGACGATCCAGCCCGCGGCGCCGGGGGCGTGCTCGGTGTGGCCGGTGGAGACGTGTTCGGCGGCGCCGAGGACGGACTCCTTGGAGAAGAAGCCGCTGAACGGCGGGATCGCGGCGAGCGCGAGCAGCGCCACGGTCATCGTCCAGTAGGCGTCGGGGACCCGGTCGCGCAGGTTCCGCATGCGGGACATGGCGGCGAGCGAGTTGGTACCGGCCGCGTGGATGATCACGCCGGCCGCGAGGAACAGCAGCGCCTTGAAGGCGCCGTGGGAGAGGAGGTGGAAGACGGCGGCCGACCGGTCGGCGACGGCCAGGGCGCCGGTCATGTAGCCGAGCTGACCGATCGTCGAGTAGGCGAGCACGCGCTTGATGTCGTCCTGGGCGAGCGCGGCGAGCCCCGAACCGACCATCGTGACCGCGGCCATGACGGCGAGCACGACCATCGCGGCCGTCGACGCCTCGAAGACCGGGAGGAGCCGGGCGACGAAGTAGACACCGGCGGCGACCATCGTCGCGGCGTGGATCAGCGCGGAGACGGGCGTGGGGCCCGCCATCGCGTCGGGGAGCCAGGTGTGCAGCGGGAACTGCGCCGACTTGCCCGCCACGCCCGCGAGGAGCAGCAGGGCGATGAGGGTGGGGTGGTCGAGCCCGCCGCCGGCGACGGTGCCGAGGACCTGGGTGATGCGGAACGACCCGGCGTCGGTGGCCAGTGCGAACAGACCGATGAGGAAGGGGACGTCACCGAGCTTGGTCACCAGGAAGGCCTTGAGGGAGGCGGCGCGGGCCTCCGGGGTCTCCCAGTAGTGGCCGACGAGGAAGTAGGAGCAGATGCCCATGACTTCCCAGCCGACCAGCAGGACCATCAGGTCGCCCGAGTAGACGACCAGCAGCATGGCGGAGGTGAACAGGGAGACGAGCGCGGCGTAGGACGGGTAGCGCGGGTCGTCGCGAAGGTAGCCCGTCGAGTAGATCTGCACACAGGAGGCGACGAGGCCGACGAGTACGGCGACGAGGGCGGCGAAGCCGTCGATGTGCAGGGCGAGTTCGATCGGGACCGAGCCGGTGGGCGTCAGCTCGGTGGCGGAGTCGACGGCCTGGCCGCCGCCCTGGCGGACGGCGACGAGGGCGGCGAGGACCAGTGAGGTGACGGTCGGCAGGACGGCGACGGGCCGGGCGAAGCCGGGGGCCGTGCGCCCCAGGAACAGACCGGCGGCGGCGCCCAGGAAGGGCAGGAGGGGGACGAGGACGGCGAGGGTGGTCGTGGTCACGCGGTGGCCTCAGCCTTCTCGGCCCGCGCGGGCTGCCCGGCCGTGCCGGTGTCGCTGTCGGGGCCGTCGGTCCCGCGGCCCTCGGCGGTGTCGCGGAGCTTGTCGATGTCCGAGGTGCCGCGGTTGCGGTACACCGCGAGGACGATCGCCAGGCCGATGCCGATCTCGGCGGCGGCGATGGCGATGGTGAACAGGGTCAGCGCCTGACCGGAGTGCAGGGTCTCCTGGGCGGTCCTGCTGAGCCAGACGTCGAAGGCGACGAGGTTCAGGTTGACGGCGTTGAGCATCAGCTCGACCGACATCAGGACCAGGATCGCGTTGCGGCGCGCGAGGACCCCGTACAGGCCGGTGCAGAACAGGAGGGCGGAGAGTACGGCGGGATAGGCGAGGTGCATCAGCGGGCGCCTTCCTTCTCGTCGGCCGCGGGGGTGGCGTCGGCCTTCGCCTTGCGGGACAGGACGATCGCGCCGACCAGGGCGGCGAGGAGGAGGACGGAGAGGGCTTCGAAGGGGAGGACCCAGTTCTGGAAGAGGCTCGCGCCGGTGACCGCGGTGGAACCGGCGGCGGGGCCGTCCAGGTCGATCCAGGTCGTGCGGAAGGCGTCGACGACGACCCAGACCAGGGCGCCGGCCGCGGCGACGGCGACGGTGAGGGCGGCCCAGCGGTTCCCGGAGTCGGCGTCCGGGGAGCGCCCGATGGGAGCCTTGGTGAGCATCAGACCGAACAGGAGGAGGACGACGACGGAACCGACGTAGATGAGGACCTGCACCCAGGCGATGAACTCGGCGGTGAGCAGGAGGTACTCGACGGCGAGGCCGCCGAGGGCGACGACCAGCCAGAGGGCCGCGTGCACCAGTTGCCGGGTGGTGACGGTGACGATCGCGGCGCCGAAGGTGACCAGGCCGACGAGGAGGAAGGCGATCTCCACGCCGGTCGGGGACAGGAAGCCCTGGGTCTCGGCGGCGGTCACGGCCGTGGCGTCGGCGGCCAGGTGGCCCGCGGTGACGGCGAGGGTCATTCCCTGCCCTCCTGGCGTGGCTGGTCGGTCTGCTGCGGGGAGTCGCCCGCGGGGCGGGTGGGCCCTTCGGCCGCGCGGGTCTGCTCGTCGGCGTGGGGAGTGGAGGGGGAGGCCGTGCCGGCGGCGGACTCGGCCTCCTGCTGGGCCGCGAGTTTTTCGGCGGTCTTGCGGGCGGCGGCGACCTCCTTCGGTTCCTCCGCCGACGGATCGAGGGCCGGTGGGGCCGGGACCGTCCACATCCACTCGCGGAGCTTGTCGCGTTCGTGGGTGAGGTCGCGGATGTCGGTCTCGGCGTACTCGAACTCCGGGGACCAGAACAGCGCGTCGAAAGGACAGACCTCGATGCAGATACCGCAGTACATGCACAGGGAGAAGTCGATGGCGAAGCGGTCGAGGACGTTGCGGCTCCGCTCCCGGCCACCGGGGGTCGTCGCCGGGACCGTCTCCTTGTGGGAGTCGATGTAGATGCACCAGTCGGGGCACTCACGGGCGCAGAGCATGCACACCGTGCAGTTCTCCTCGAACAGGCCGATCACTCCGCGGGTGCGGGGCGGGAGGTCGGGCTGGGTGTCCGGGTACTGCTCGGTGACCGACTTGCGCGTCATCGTGCGGAGGGTGACGGCCAGGCCCTTGGCGAGGCCGGAGCCCGGGATGGGGGCCATCAGGAGATCACCACCTTGACGATGCCGGTGAGGGCGATCTGGGCGAGGGAGAGGGGGACGAGGAGGGTCCAGGAGAGTTTCTGGAGCTGGTCCTCGCGCAGCCGCGGGTAGGTGACGCGCAGCCAGATGACAAGGAAGGCGAGGAGGGCCGTCTTGAGCAGGGTCCACACCCAGCCCAGGCCGTCCGCGCCCCAGGGGCCGTGCCAGCCGCCCAGGAACAGGACGGTGGTCAGGCCGCAGAGGATGACGATCCCGGCGTACTCGGCGAGGAGGAAGAGGGCGAAGCGCAGGCCGGTGTACTCGGTGTACGCGCCGAAGATGATCTCCGAGTCGGCGACCGGCATGTCGAACGGCGGGCGCTGGAGTTCGGCGAGACCGGCGACGAAGAAGACGATCGCGCCGACGATCTGCCAGGGCAGCCACCACCACTCGAAGGCGTCGAGGATGCCGGGGAGGGAGACGGTTCCCGCCGCCATGGCCACGGAGGCGGCGGCGAGCAGCATCGGGAGTTCGTAGGCGAGCAGTTGGGCAGCGGTGCGCAGGCCGCCGAGGAGGGAGAACTTGTTGGCGGAGGCCCACCCGGCCATGAGGGAGCCGAGGACACCGACGCCCATCACGGCCAGGACGAAAAAGATGCCCGCGTCGATGACCTCGCCGACGGCGCCCTCGCCGGGGCCGATCGGGATGGCGAGCAGCACCAAGAGGTACGGGAGGAGGGCGACGGCGGGGGCGAGCTGGAAGATGCGGCGGTCCGCGCCCGCGGGGACGATGTCCTCCTTCTGCGCGAACTTCACCCCGTCCGCGACGAGTTGCGCCCAGCCGTGGAAGCCGCCCGCGTACATCGGGCCGAGGCGGCCCTGCATATGGGCCATGACCTTGTGCTCGGTCTGGCCGATGAGCAGGGGGAAGGTGAGGAAGACGCCGAAGACGATCAGGAGTCGCAGGGCGACGTCCAGCGCGTCGTTCACCGCGGGCCTCCTGTGGGGTCTTCGGGGGTGTCGGGGTCTTCGGGGGTGTCGGGGTCTCGGGGCGAGTCAGGGGCTTGGGGGGTCTTCGGGTCCTGGGCCGTTCCTGTGTCTTCCTCCGGCGCGGAGGCCTCGGTCGGCTCCGGGTTCGCCGTGTTCTCCGTGTGCTCCGTGTGCTCCGGGTTTTCCGTCCGTCCCCCGCCCGGCGGCACCTCCTCGAAGGCCGGGCGGGCGTGGTGCCAGGGCGCGTCGGGGCTGCGGGGGGCGGCGCCCTGGCCCTCGCCCTGCCCGGCACCCTGGCCCTCGCCCTGCCCCGTGCGCTGGCTCGCGGAACCCTCCGACGCGCTACGGGCGCGCCGCGGCGTGCCACCGGGGGCCGCGGGGCGTTGTGAGGCGGAGCCATCCGACGCGCTGCGTGCCCGTCGGGGACGCGCGGGTGTGCCCGAACCGGCGGCGCCCTCGGTGGCGGCGCCCGCGGGTGCGCCCTGCGCCCCTGCCGCCTCGGATGCGCCCCCCGAGCCCGCCCCCTCGGGCGCGCCCCGCGCCCCCGCCGTCTGGGTCGCCGAGCCCTCCGCTGCCGTACGGGTGCGGCGGGCCGGGCGGTCGCCCGGGGTGCGGGCGGCTCGGGCGGGGCGGGCGGGGGCCGGGGGGAGCTGGCCCTTCAGGGGGCCCCACTCGTTGGGGTCGGGGACGCCCGGCGGGAGCATCTGGCGGCGCTTGGGCCCGCCGTGCTCCGACTCCCCCGGTTCCTTCGCGCCGGGCCAGGCCTTGGCGACGCGGGCGGCCAGGACGAAGTCCTTGCGCAGCGGGTGGCCCTCGAAGGTCTCCGGGAGGAGGAGGTGGTCGAGGCCTGGGTGGCCCTCGAAGGTGACGCCGAACATTTCGTGGGTCTCGCGCTCGTGCCAGGCGGCGCCCGCGTAGACGTCCACGGCGGAGGGCAGGGCGGGGGCGTCGTGCGGGACAGTGGTGCGCAGCAGCAGTCGCCGTACGGGTGCGAGGGCGACGACGTGGGCGGAGACGCGGAAGCCGGTGCCGGGTTCGTCGACCGCGCTCAGCCAGTCGAAGTAGGTGCAGCCGAGCCGGTCGCGGGCCGTCGTCAGGGCGGTGAGCCAGGACGCGGGGGGCACGTCCACGGTCAGGACCGCGTAGGACTCCTCGGCCGTGGCGTCCGTGCCGAAGAGTTCCTCGGCGGGTTCGGGCAGCCAGCCGACGGTGGTCATCCCCGCACCTCCGGCTCGTCCTCGTTCGCCGTACCACTCGGCGCACCGCCCGGTGCACCACTCTCCGCACCGCTCCCCGGCGGCCGTACGAGGTCGCTCTGGAGGGCGGCCACCGACGGACGGGCGGCGCCGTAGCGCTCGCCCAGGGACTCCCGGGCGATCTTCTCCTGGAGCTTGAGGATGCCCTGGAGGAGGGCCTCGGGGCGGGGCGGGCAGCCGGGGACGTAGACGTCGACGGGGATGATCTGGTCGACGCCCTTGGTCACCGAGTACGAGTCCCAGTAGGGGCCGCCGCAGTTGGAGCAGGCGCCGAAGGAGATGACGTACTTGGGCTCGGGCATCTGCTCGTAGAGGCGCTTCACGGCGGGGGCCATCTTGTCCGTGACCGTGCCGGAGACGACCATCAGGTCGGCCTGGCGGGGGCCCGGCGCGAAGGGGATGACGCCGAGGCGGATGAAGTCGTGGCGGGCCATCGACGCGGCGATGAACTCGATCGCGCAGCAGGCGAGGCCGAAGTTGAAGACCCAGAGCGAGTAGCGGCGGCCCCAGTTGAGGACGACCTTCATCGGCTCGGGGGCGAGGCGGGCGAGGGCGCCCAGCCGCTTGGGCTCCGGCAGCGGGACGGGCTGGGAGACGGGCCGCGCAGGGGTCACGTCCATGCCAGGACCCCCTTCTTGTAGGCGTAGAGCAGGCCGACGGCGAGGAAGCCGAGGAAGATGAACATCTCCACCAGGGTCGTCGCGCCGTAGCCGGGCGCGGCGAAGACCGTGGCCCAGGGGAAGAGGAAGATCGAGTCGACGGCGAAGATCACGTAGAGGAAGGCGTAGACGTAGTAGCGGACCTGGGTGTGGGCCCAGCCCTCGCCGACGGGGTCGACGCCGCACTCGTAGGTCAGGAGTTTCTCGGGGGTGGGGACCACGGGCCGCAGCAGCCGTCCGGCGCCGAAGGCCACGGCGACGAACAGCACGCCGACGACGGCCAGCAGCCCGACGACCGAGTACGACTGGAAGTAGTCCGCCGCCCATACGACGGTCGGTTCCCGCACGTCCGTCCCTCGCTCCCTGCCCAAGTGCCCGGTGACCTGGTGGTGAGTCTAGGCCCTGTTAAAGAGACGGTAAGCAGCCCGTCGCACCTTGAGATGCACGTGAGACATGCCGTGTGAGACATGCCGTGAGACAGGGCCGTCCACCGCCGCCGGGGTGGGGTTATCCCCCGGTTCCCGGCGGCGGCCCACCTCATGGCATTACGGTCCGCCAGACGGCACGCTGAGCCGTATGACCGAACGCCTCCCGTCCGCCCGCCGTGACCGGTACGCCGCCGACGACCGGCCGCCCCCGGCGCGGCTCGCCTACGACGCCCACACCTGGAGGGAGATCGCGCATCTCCTGGCGAACTTCCCGATGGCGCTCATCGGGTTCGTCTACACGGTGACCGTGCTGTTCACCAGCGCCTTCCTGACCATGACGGTGATCGGGTTCCCGCTGCTCGCGGCGGGTCTGATGGGGGCGCGGCAGCTGGGCAAGCTGGAGCGGGCGCGGGCCCGGGCGCTGCTCGGGGTGCGGATGGACGAGCCGAGCCCGCTGCCGTTGCGCAGTACGCGCCACGGGGTCTTCGCGCAACTGTGGATGGCGCTGAAGGACCCGGTGGGCTGGCGGACGGTGCTGTACGACTTCATCCGGCTGCCGTGGGGCATCCTCACCTTCACCCTCACGCTGGTGTCGCTGTTCGTGCTGTGGCCCGTGCTGCCGTTCCTCGCCCGGGGACTGACCAACGCGGACCGGGCGATGGTGCGCGGGCTGCTGTCGCCGTCGGACGAGCTGGAGCGGCGGATCGCGGAGCTGGAGTCGGACCGGGGTGTGGTCGTGGACACGGCGGCCGCCGATCTGCGCCGTATCGAGCGCGATCTGCACGACGGGGCGCAGGCCCGCCTGGTCAACCTGGCCATGGGGCTGGGCCTGGCGAAGGAGAAGCTGCTCGACGGCCAGGCCGACGACCAGGTGGCGGCGATGGTCGAGGAGGCGCACGGCGAGGTGAAGCTGGCGCTCCAGGAGCTACGGGACCTGGCGCGCGGCATCCACCCGGCCGTCCTCACCGACCGCGGTCTGGACGCGGCGCTCTCCTCGGTGGCCTCGCGCTGCACGGTGCCGGTGAAGGTGACGGTCGACCTGGACTCGCGGCCGGCGGAGGCCATCGAGGGCATCGCCTACTTCACCGTCTCCGAACTCCTCCAGAACGTCAGCAAGCACAGCGGGGCGAGGTCCGCCTCGGTGGAGGTGTGGCGGACCGACGACCGGCTGCTGATCCAGGTCGGCGACGACGGCCGCGGCGGCGCGCGCCTCGACGGCGGCACGGGGATGCGGGGGCTCGCGGAGCGGCTGGACGCCGTGGACGGGCTGTTCGTCGTCGACTCGCCGGAGGGCGGGCCGACGACCGTCACCGCCGAACTGCCCTGGCGCGACCGGGACCGCGACCGGGACCGGGACCGCGACCGGCAGCGACCGACGGGATAGACCGCCGTAGACCGCCGTTGGACAGGCGACGGACCGGCGGCGGACCGCCGATGGACCGCCGATGGACCGCCGAGGTAGGGAAAACCCCCCGTTCAGAACGCCGACGGCCTCCATGGTCCCGGCTCCCCCGGCCGAGCAGGCTGGACACACGGGCACAGACACACCCGAGCGCGGCACACGACGAGCAGGACGGGACGACAGGGATGACCACCATGGACACCACGGACACCATGGGCTACCGGCACGAGTACGGCTCCGCGCGCGGTCCCGGCGACCGCCGCCACCGGCTCCCCGCCCCGCTCCGGGCGCCGTTCGAGGCACGCCACTGGCGTGAGCTGACGTACGTGCTGATCGGCCTGCCGATGGGGGTGCTGCTGTTCACCTACGCGGTGACGATGGTGTCGCTCGGGGCGGGCCTGCTGGTGACGTTCCTCGGCGTTCCGGTGCTGGCGGCGGCCCTCGCGGGATGCCGGGGCCTCGGGTCGGTGGAGCGGGGTCTCGCACGGGGGCTGCTCGGCCTGGAGGTGGCCGCGCCGGAGCCGCTGCGGGTGCGCGGCAAGGGCGGCGCGCTGGCGTGGATGGGCGCCGTCCTCAAGGACGGCACGTCGTGGCGGCACCTGCTGTACGCGGTGCTGCGCCTGCCCTGGGCGGTGTTCTCCTTCTCCGTCGCGGTCAGCTTCTTCGCCTACGGCTGGGCGATGCTGACGTACCCCCTGTGGTTCTGGGTCTTCCCGCTGTACGGCGGTCAGGACGGGCTCCAGCTGTACGGCGACGAGACGCACAGCGTCTACCTCGACAACCCGTTCGAGATCACGGTGACGGCGCTGGTGGGGCTGCTGTTCACGCTGGCCACACCGTGGATCGTGCGGGCGCTGACGACGGTGGACCGGGTGCTGGTGCACGGGCTGCTCGGGCCGTCGCGGCTGGCCTCGCGCGTGGAGGAGCTGGAGTCCGACCGGGGCGTCGTGGTGGACACGGCGGCCGCCGATCTGCGCCGTATCGAGCGCGATCTGCACGACGGGGCGCAGGCCCGCCTGGTCAACCTGGCGATGGATCTGGGCCTGGCGAAGGAGAAGCTGGCGGAGGACCCGCGGGCGGCGGCGCGGATGGTGGACGAGGCGCACGGCGAGGTGAAGACGGCCTTGCAGGAGCTGCGCGACCTGGCCCGCGGCATCCACCCGGCCGTCCTCACCGACCGCGGTCTGGACGCGGCGCTCTCCTCGGTCGCCTCGCGCTGCGTGGTGCCGGTGTCCGTGGACGTGGACCTGGCCGAGCGGCCCGCGCCCGCCATCGAGGGCATCGCGTACTTCACGGTCTCCGAACTCCTCCAGAACATCAGCAAGCACGCGCGGGCGACCCGGGCGACCGTGGACGTGTGGCGGTCGGAGAACCGGCTGATGCTCCAGGTCGTCGACGACGGGGTGGGCGGCGCCGACGCCACCTCCGGGTCCGGTCTCGCCGGGCTCGCCGAGCGGCTGGACGCCGTGGACGGGATCCTCGTCGTCGACTCCCCGGCGGGCGGCCCCACCCGGGTGACGGCCGAGCTGCCGTGGCGGCGCGGATGACCGTTCCCACGGGCGGAACTGACCCTTCCACGGGCCGGAACTGACCCCTCTCCCGGGCCGGAACCGACTCGTTCCGGCCCCTTCTTCCCCCACTCCGGGCGCCCCCGGGCCCGAAGGCTGGAATGCTTGACTGTCGAACGGGTCGCACACGGTGTGCGGCCCGCACAGGCTGTGGGGGGCCGAGGGATCGTGGAGGACAGGGTGCGGGTGGTCATCGCGGAGGACTCGGTACTGCTCCGGGAGGGCCTGACCCGGTTGCTGACCGACCGCGGGCACGATGTCGTCGCCGGGGTGGGGGACGCCGAGGCCCTGATCAAGTGCATCGCCGAACTGCACGCCGAGGGCGCGCTGCCGGACGTCGTGGTCGCGGACGTACGGATGCCGCCCACCCATACGGACGAGGGCGTCCGGGCCGCCGTACGACTGCGCAAGGCGCATCCGGGGCTCGGGGTGCTGGTGCTGTCGCAGTACGTGGAGGAGCGTTACGCCACCGAACTGCTGGCCGGTTCCAGCCGTGGCGTCGGTTATCTGCTGAAGGACCGGGTGGCCGAGGTCCGCGAGTTCGTGGACGCGGTGGTGCGGGTGGCCGGGGGCGGTACGGCGCTGGATCCCGAGGTGGTCGCGCAGTTGCTGGGGCGGTCCCGCAAGCAGGACGTGCTCGCCGGGCTGACCCCGCGCGAGCGGGAGGTGCTGGGCCTGATGGCGGAGGGGCGGACCAACTCCGCGATCGCCCGGCAGCTCGTGGTCAGCGACGGCGCGGTGGAGAAGCACGTCAGCAACATCTTCCTCAAGCTCGGGCTCTCCCAGAGCGATGGCGATCACCGGCGGGTTCTCGCGGTTCTCACCTATCTGAATTCCTGATTCCGGTATCTGGACACGAATGGGTGAGTCCAGAGAATGCCGGAAGGGCTCGCGCGGACCGGCGACTCCTCGCGAATGTCCGGTGCTGACTCGTGCGAATGACCAAGGGGAGCCATCCTCAACGGACGTAGGGTTGATTGCGGGAGGGTCCCCGGGACCGCTCCCCGACACTCGCCTCGAAGGAGGTCCAGTTCAGTGACCAGCCAGGTCAGCAGCCCAGCGGAGCAGACCGACGGAGCCGTCGTAGGAGAGCAGCGCAAGGCGGGCGGAGCGAAGACCGTCCGCCGTCTGGACCGGGTGATCATCAGGTTCGCGGGGGACTCGGGTGACGGTATGCAGCTCACCGGTGACCGGTTCACCTCGGAGACGGCGTCGTTCGGGAACGACCTGTCGACGCTGCCGAACTTCCCCGCGGAGATCAGGGCGCCCGCCGGGACCCTGCCCGGGGTGTCGTCGTTCCAGCTGCATTTCGCCGATCATGACATCCTCACCCCCGGTGACGCGCCGAACGTGCTGGTGGCGATGAACCCGGCCGCGTTGAAGGCGAACATCGCCGATCTGCCGCGCGGCGCGGAGATCATCGTGAACACCGACGAGTTCACGAAGCGGGCGATGCAGAAGGTCGGGTACACGGAGAACCCGTTGGAGGACGGGTCGCTGGACGGCTACCACCTGCATCCGGTGCCGTTGACGACACTGACGGTGCAGGCACTGAAGGACTTCGGGCTGTCCCGCAAGGAGGCCGAGCGCAGCAAGAACATGTTCGCGCTGGGGCTGCTGTCATGGATGTACCACCGGCCGACGGAGGGCACCGAACGCTTCCTGAAGCAGAAGTTCGCCCGCAAGCCCGAGATCATGAAGGCGAACCTGGCGGCGTTCCGCGCGGGCTGGAACTTCGGCGAGACGACCGAGGACTTCGCGGTCTCCTACGAGGTCGCGCCCGCGGCCACGGCCTTCCCGACCGGCACCTACCGCAACATCTCCGGGAACCTGGCCCTGTCGTACGGGCTGGTGGCCGCCTCCCGGCAGGCGGACCTGCCGCTGTTCCTCGGCTCGTACCCGATCACCCCGGCCTCGGACATCCTGCACGAGCTGTCCAAGCACAAGAACTTCGGGGTACGGACCTTCCAGGCGGAGGACGAGATCGCGGGGATCGGGGCGGCGCTGGGCGCGGCGTTCGGCGGGTCGCTGGCGGTGACGACGACGTCGGGGCCGGGCGTGGCGCTGAAATCGGAGACGGTCGGGCTGGCGGTCTCCCTGGAGCTGCCGCTGCTGGTGGTCGACATCCAGCGCGGCGGGCCCTCCACCGGCCTGCCCACCAAGACCGAGCAGGCGGACCTGCTCCAGGCGATGTTCGGGCGCAACGGTGAGGCGCCGGTGCCGGTGATCGCGCCACGCACCCCGGCGGACTGCTTCGATGCCGCGCTGGAGGCCGCGCGGATCGCGCTGACCTACCGCACGCCGGTGATGCTGCTCTCCGACGGCTACCTGGCCAACGGCAGCGAGCCGTGGCGCATCCCGGAGCTGGAGGAGCTGCCGGACCTGCGGGTGCGGTTCGCACAGGGGCCCAACCACACGCTGGCCGACGGCAGCGAGGTGTTCTGGCCCTACAAGCGGGACCCGCAGACCCTGGCCCGGCCGTGGGCGGTGCCGGGCACGCCGGGCCTGGAGCACCGCATCGGCGGGATCGAGAAGCAGGACGGCAGCGGGAACATCTCGTACGACCCCGCCAACCACGATCTGATGGTCCGCACCCGGCAGGCGAAGATCGACGGCATCGACGTGCCGGACGTCACCGTCGACGACCCCGACGGCACCGCGCGCACGCTGGTGCTGGGCTGGGGATCGACGTACGGGCCGATCACGGCGGCGGTACGGAGGCTGCGGGCCGCCGGGGAGGAGATCGCGCAGGCGCATCTGCGCCACCTCAATCCCTTCCCCGCCAACCTGGGCGAGGTCCTCGCGGCTTACGAGCGGGTGGTGATCCCGGAGATGAACCTGGGCCAGCTCGCCACCCTCATCCGCGCGAAGTACCTGATCGACGCCCGCTCCTACAACCAGGTCAACGGCATGCCGTTCAAGGCCGAACAGCTCGCCACGGCACTGAAGGAGGCCATCCATGACTGACACCGCGTCCGAGGCGGCGATCGAAGCGCTGAAGCTGGTCCCCAAGGCCGAGGCCAGGCAGTCCATGAAGGACTTCAAGACGGACCAGGAGGTGCGCTGGTGCCCGGGCTGTGGTGACTACGCGATCCTCGCCGCGGTGCAGGGCTTCATGCCGGAGCTGGGCCTGGCCCGGGAGAACATCGTCTTCGTCTCCGGGATCGGCTGCTCCTCCCGCTTCCCCTACTACATGAACACCTACGGCCTGCACTCCATCCACGGCCGCGCCCCCGCCATCGCCACCGGCCTCGCCGCCAGCAGACAGGACCTGTCCGTCTGGGTCGTCACCGGCGACGGCGACGCCCT
This sequence comes from Streptomyces sp. B93, assembly GCF_018070565.1. Taxonomy (GTDB): domain Bacteria; phylum Actinomycetota; class Actinomycetes; order Streptomycetales; family Streptomycetaceae; genus Streptomyces. Next base: position 3,872 of record NZ_JAGPXL010000067.1, on the reverse strand, counting down.
GTCCATCGGCGGCAACCACCTCATCCACGCCCTGCGCCGCAACGTCAACCTCAAGATCCTGCTGTTCAACAACCGGATCTACGGCCTGACCAAGGGCCAGTACAGCCCCACCTCCGAGGTCGGCAAGATCACCAAGTCGACGCCGATGGGCTCCCTCGACGCCCCCTTCAACCCGGTCTCCCTGGCGCTGGGCGCGGAGGCATCCTTCGTGGCCCGCACCATCGACTCCGACCGCAAGCACCTCACCGAGGTGCTGCGCGCCGCCGCCACCCACCCCGGCACCGCGCTCATCGAGATCTACCAGAACTGCAACATCTTCAACGACGGCGCCTTCGACGCCCTCAAGGACAAGCAGCAGGCGCAGGAGGCGGTGATCCGCCTGGAGCACGGCCGGCCGATCCGCTTCGGCGCCGACAACGCCAAGGGCGTCGTGCGCGACCCGGCCACCGGTGACCTGACCGTGGTCACCGTGACGCCGGAGAACGAGGACCGGGTGCTCGTCCACGACGCCCACAGCGCCTCACCGACCACCGCGTTCGCGCTGTCCCGGCTGGCCGACCCGGACACCCTGCACCACACCCCGATCGGCATCCTGCGCTCCGTGGAACGCCCCGTCTACGAGCAGCAGATGGCCGAGCAGCTCGACACCGCCGTCGAGCAGAACGGCAAGGGCGACCTCGCCGCGCTGCTGGCGGGCGGCGACACCTGGACGGTCGTCGGCTGACCTACCGAGCGGTTGACCTACCGGCCGTCTGTGGGGCCCGGGCGCTACAGCTAGCGCGTCCGGGCCCCGTCGTGTGCCTGGCGCGTCTCGTCGTATGCCTGGCGGGCCGCTGTGACGTCGGTCATCCGTCGTTCGGTCCACAGCGCGAGCGCCCGGACCTGTTCGGCGGCCTCGCGGCCCAGGTCGGTAAGGGAGTAGTCGACGCGCGGCGGGATGACGGGCTTGGCGTCGCGGTGGACGAAGCCGTCGCGCTCCAGGGTCTGCAACGTCTGGGTGAGCATCTTCTCGCTGACCCTGCCGATCGCCCGGCGCAGCTCGCTGAACCGGTGCGGGCGCTCCAGCAGACGGATCAGGACGAGGACGCCCCAGCGGCTGGTGACGTGCTCCAGCACGAGGCGGGACGGGCACATCGTCGTCGCGTGGGCGCTGACCATCGGGCTTACCTTCATGGCAGTACCTTACTTCAAAGTGGGTACTTTCTCTCAGTTAGCGCCCCCCTTAGGGTTAGTGGCAAGCACCCCCACAAGGAGAGCGCAGATCATGAGCATCGTCGTCACCGGAGCCACCGGCCACCTCGGCCGTCACGTCATCGAGCAGCTGCTGGAGAAGGTCCCGGCCGACCAGGTCACGGCCGTCGTCCGCACCCCGCAGAAGGCGGCCGACCTCGCCGCCCGCGGAGTACGGATCACGGTCGCCGACTACAACTCCCCCGAGACCCTCGACGGCGTGTTCGCCCCCGGCGACAAGGTGCTGCTGATCTCCGGCAGCGAGGTCGGCAAGGACCGCGTCGGCCAGCACCGCGCCGTGATCGACGCCGCCAAGGCGGCCGGGGTCGCGCTCCTCGCCTACACCAGCGCCCCGGGCACGCTCACGGCCGCGCTCGCCGACGACCACCGCGCCACCGAGCAGGTGCTGACCTCGTCCGGTGTGCCGTACGTCCTGCTGCGCAACGGCTGGTACCACGAGAACTACACCGAGAACCTCGCCCCGGTCCTCGCGCACGACGCCGTCGTCGCCGCGGCCGGTGACGGACGGATCGCCTCCGCCGCCCGCGCCGACTACGCGGCCGCCGCCGTCGCCGTACTGACCGGCGAGGGGCACGAGAACCGCACGTACGAGCTGAGCGGGGACGAGGCGTGGAGCCTCGCCGAGTACGCGGCCGAGCTGAGCAGGCAGACCGGCAGGGAGATCGCGTACAACGCCGTCTCCGGTGAGGTCCTCGTCGACATCCTGACCGGCGCCGGGATGCCCGAGGGCTTCGCCACGGTCCTGGCCGGGGTGGACGCGTCCATCGCCAAGGGCGAGCTGGCCGGCACCGGCGGTGACCTCTCCCGGCTGGCCGGGCGCCCGACGACCCCGATCGCCGAGGCGGTCGCCGCCGCGCTCAAGGACTGACCTGGCCGATCTCCGCCACCCCGCCTGTCATGACCGTATGGCGATACGGGCATGACAGGCGGAGGCGGTGAGCGCTACCTTCCCTCCAGACGGATTCATCCGGGTGGGTGATGTGGGAAGGAGGGCCCCGTGGCCGAGCAGTCCAGGGGTGAGCAGCGCATAGGGCTGCTGAACGGCGTCGCCGCCTATGGGATGTGGGGCCTGGTCCCGCTCTTCTGGCCGCTGCTGAAACCCGCCGGGGCGGTCGAGATCCTCGCCCACCGGATGGTGTGGTCCCTCGCCGTCGTCGCCGTCGCGCTGCTCGTCGTACGGCGCTGGGGGTGGGCCCGTGAGCTGCTGCGGCAGCCGCGCCGCCTCGGGCTCGTCGCGTTCGCCGCGGCCGTCATCACCGTGAACTGGGGTCTGTACATCTGGGCCGTCAACACCGGACACGTCGTCGAGGCCTCGCTCGGGTACTTCATCAACCCGCTGGTCACCATCGCGATCGGCGTGCTGCTGCTGAAGGAGCGGCTGCGGCCCGTGCAGTGGGCGGCGGTCGGGATCGGCTTCGCCGCGGTCCTCGTGCTCTCCATCGGTTACGGCCGACCGCCGTGGATCTCCCTCGTCCTCGCCTTCTCCTTCGCCACCTACGGTCTGGTGAAGAAGAAGGTCAACCTCGGCGGGGTGGAGTCACTGGCCGCCGAGACCGCGATCCAGTTCCTGCCCGCGCTCGCCTTCCTGCTGTGGCTGACCTCCCAGGGCGACTCCACCTTCAGCACCGAGGGACCGGGGCACGCGGCGCTGCTCGCCGCGACCGGCCTGGTCACCGCAGCGCCGCTGGTCTGCTTCGGCGCCGCCGCGATCCGGGTGCCGCTGTCGACGCTGGGGCTGCTCCAGTACCTGGCGCCCGTCTTCCAGTTCCTGCTCGGCATCTTCTACTTCCACGAGGCCATGCCGCCCGAGCGCTGGGCCGGTTTCGCCCTGGTCTGGCTGGCCCTGACCCTGCTGACCTGGGACGCGTGGCGTGCCGTACGACGGTCCAGGCCGCGCCCGTTGACGGAGTCGGCGTTGGCCGAGGGGGTCGGGGAGCGGCTGCCGAGCCGGGAGCGCGTCTGAGGGGCGGTGCGGAGGCCGCCGGTCCTCACGGACGGCTGGCGGCACCCTCCGCCCGGCGGGCTCGTTCGGCAAGGCGGAGCATCCGGGCGCGGGCCGTCTCCAGTTCCTCGGCGTCCTCGGCGGCCACGCCTCCCCCGTCAGCCAGTCGCGTCCACAGGCCGAGCAGTTCCCGGCCCAGCGCCATGCCCAGCTCCGGGTCGCGTACGGCGCGCCAGGCGGTGGCCGCGCTCTGCACGTTGCTGTAGGCGGCCTCCGCGTCACGGGTGCGGTGGTGGTGGATCGCCGCCAGTTCGAGGGAGAGCCGGAAGGCACGCTCCGGGTCGCCCGCCAAATAGGCCACGTAGGCGGCCAGTTCCGTCAGGCGGAGCACGTCCGGGTGCTCCGGCCCCAGCGCCCTCGACGACTCCGCCAGCGCCCGCTCGGCCAGCGTCGCCGCGGCGTCTATACGGCCCGACTTCACGGCGTCGCTGATCTGGGTCGTGGCGGTGGGGGCGGAGGCGGGCGGTGCGCCGCCCTCCCCTTCGCCCAGTACGACTTCGGCCACGGCGTCGAAGCCCCGGGGCGGCGTGGGCCTGAGGTCGGCCACCTCCGCGGGGGCGGGCCTGGCGGCGGCGGGGGCGGTGTGGGTGTGGGTACGGGGCGGCGCGGGGGCGGGGGT
>NZ_JAGPXL010000066.1 GCF_018070565.1 Streptomyces sp. B93 | reverse complement strand
CCCCCCACAACCCCTCACCCCCCACAACCCAATGGCGCCCGGCCTCCCCCCAACGGGGAGACCGGGCGCCCTAGTCCGGGCAGTGGGCGGTAGCTACTCGGCCGCCGCGTCCGCCGCCTGGGCCCGCAGGGCCCGCTCCACGCCCGCCCGGGACTCGGAGATCAGGCGGCGCAGGGCCGGGGTCGGCTCGGCGGAGGCCAGCCAGGCGTCCGTGCGGTCGAGCGTGTCCTGGGAGACCTGGACGGCCGGGTACAGGCCCACGGCGATCTGCTGGGCCATCTCGTGGGAGCGCGAGTCCCAGACGTCCTTCACCGCGTCGAAGAACTTCTCCGTGTACGGCGCCAGCAGCTCCCGCTGGTCGGTCTGGACGAAGCCGGAGATCACCGCCTCCTGCACGGCGTTGGGCAGCTTGTCGGACTCCACGACCGACGCCCACGCCTCCGCCTTGGCGCCCTGCGTCGGACGCGCGGCGCGAGCCGTGGCCGCGTGCCGCTCACCGGCGGCCGTCTTGTCCCGCTCGTACTCGCCCGCGATCTCCGCCTCGTCGAACCGGCCGACCGCCGCGAGCCGCTGCACGAACGCCCACCGCAGCTCGGTGTCGACGGCCAGGCCCTCCACCGACTGCGAGCCGTCCAGCAGGGCCTCCAGCAGGTCCAGCTGCTCCGGCGTACGGGCGGTCGCCGCGAAGGCGCGCGCCCAGGCCAGCTGGTGGTCCCCGCCGGGCTCGGCGGCGCGCAGGTGGGCGAGCGTGGCGTCGGTCCAGCGGGTGAGCAGCGCCTCGCGGGCGGCGGGGGCGGCGTACAGGTCGATCGCCAGCTTCACCTGCCGCTGGAGGGACTGCACGACACCGATGTCGGACTCCTTGCCGATGCCGGACAGCACCAGCGACAGGTAGTCGCGGGTCGCCAGCTCCGCGTCCCGGGTCATGTCCCACGCCGACGCCCAGCACAGGGCGCGGGGGAGGGAGGACTCGAAGTCGCCGAGATGTTCCGTCACGTACGCCAGCGACTGCTCGTCCAGGCGGACCTTGGCGTACGACAGGTCGTCGTCGTTGAGGAGGACGACCGCCGGACGGCGCTTGCCGACCAGGTCCGCTACGGCGGTCAGCTCGCCGTCGACGTCCAGTTCGGCCCGCTCCACGCGCACCAGCTTGCCGGTCGCCTCGTCACGGTCGTAGAAGCCGATCGCGATGCGGTGGGGGCGCAGGGTCGGCTCCCCCTTGGCGCCGGCCGGGAGCGCCGGGGCCTCCTGGCGGACGCCGAAGGAGGTGACGACGCCCTCCGCGTCCGTCTCGATCTCGGGGCGCAGGACGTTGATGCCCGCCGTCTCCAGCCACTTGCGCGACCAGGTCTTCAGGTCGCGGCCGGACGTCTCCTCCAGCGCCGAGAGCAGGTCGCTCAGGCGGGTGTTGGCGTACTCGTGGCGCTTGAAGTAGGCCTGCACGCCGCGGAAGAACTCGTCCTCACCGACGTACGACACGAGCTGCTTGAGGACGGAGGCGCCCTTGGCGTACGTGATGCCGTCGAAGTTGACGAGGACGTCGTCGAGGTCACGGATCTCGGCCATGATCGGGTGAGTCGACGGGAGCTGGTCCTGGCGGTACGCCCACGTCTTCATGGAGTTGGCGAACGTCGTCCACGCGTGCGGCCAGCGGCTGCCCGGGGCGGCGGCCTGGCAGGCGATGGAGGTGTAGGTGGCGAACGACTCGTTCAGCCACAGGTCGTTCCACCACTCCATGGTGACCAGGTCGCCGAACCACATGTGGGCCAGCTCGTGCAGGATCGTCTCCGCGCGCATCTCGTACGCCGCGTCGGTCACCTTGGACCGGAAGACGTACTGGTCGCGGATGGTCACCGCGCCCGCGTTCTCCATCGCGCCCGCGTTGAACTCCGGCACGAACAGCTGGTCGTACTTCTGGAACGGGTACGCGTAGTCGAACTTGGCCTCGAACCAGTCGAAGCCCTGCCGGGTCACCTCGAAGATGGCGTCCGAGTCCAGGTACTCGGCGAGCGAGGGGCGGCAGTAGATGCCCAGCGGGACGGTGCGGCCGTCCTTCTCGTAGACGCTGTGCACGCTGTGGTACGGGCCGACGATCAGCGCCGTGATGTACGACGAGATCCGCGGCGTCGGCTCGAACTCCCAGACGCTGTCCTGCGGCTCGGGCGTCGGCGAGTTGGAGATGACCGTCCAGCCCTCCGGCGCCCGCACGGTGAACTGGAACGTCGCCTTCAGGTCCGGCTGCTCGAAGGAGGCGAAGACCCGGCGCGCGTCCGGCACCTCGAACTGGGTGTAGAGGTACGCCTGCTGGTCGACCGGGTCGACGAACTTGTGCAGGCCCTCACCGGTGTTGGTGTACGCGCAGTCGGCCACGACCCGCAGGATGTTGCGGCCCTCCAGCAGGCCCGGCAGGGCGATCCGCGAGTCCTCGAACACCTCGGCGGGGTCGAGCGCGTCGCCGTTGAGAGTCACCTCGTGGACCGTCGGCGCCACCAGGTCGATGAAGGACGCCTCGTTGTTCCCGGCCACGTCGAAACGGACCGTGGTCACGGACCGGAAGGTGTCGCCCTCCTGCGCGCCGGAGAGATCGAGATCGATCTCGTACGAGTCAACGGTGAGCAGCTTCGCCCGCTGCTGCGCCTCTTCGCGAGTCAGGTTTGTGCCAGGCACGCGGTCATCTCCTCGTTATGTGTCGGTTGCGCCATCCTTCCACGGGACCCGGACGGAACGCGATGTCCTATTCCCGCCGGTGAACGCGGCGCGGACGCGCCACGCTGAGGCACATGAGCACATACACCGCACGCCCCCTCGAACCCGCCGTCCTCAAGGAACTCCGCGCCACCGACGACGCCGGAGAGCGCACGGTCCCCGTGACCGACGAGGAGGGCGGCGCACCCCTGCGCTGCTGCCTGCGCCGCAGCGCGCCCGGTGAGCACATCGCCCTGGTCTCCTACGCCCCACTGCGCCGCTGGGCCGCCGAGACCGGCGCCGCACCAGGTCCCTACGACGAACAGGGCCCCGTCTTCATCCACGCCGACGACTGCTCCGGCCCCGACGGCGACGCGCTGCCGTTCACCAACTCGCACCGCGTCGTCCGCCGCTACTCCGCCGACGGCCGCATCCTGGGGGGCCGCCTGGTCACGGACAGGGACCCGGGCGGGTTCGGCGGCGCGTTCGACGAGGCGTTCACCGACCCGGAGGTCGCACTGGTCCACGTCCGCGCCGTGGAGTACGGGTGCTTCCTGTACGAGGTGCGGCGACCGTAAGGACGCATGGCTTCCGGACGCCGGAAAACGGCGTTGTCAGCGGGCCCGCACGCCCAAAAGGGTGGGGCCATGGCCCCCTCCCCGCCCCCGACCCTCACCACCACGGCCGCGCTGCCCGGCCCGCCCGCGCCCGGCCTGCCCGCCCGCCCCTGGGCCGCCGTCCTCGCCGTCGCCGCCGCCACCTTCTGTGTCGTCACCACCGAGATGCTCCCGGTCGGCCTGCTCACCTCCCTCGCCACCGGACTGCACATCAGCCCCGGGACCACCGGTCTGGCCGTCACCCTGCCGGGCCTGGTAGCCGCCGCCTCGGCGCCGCTGCTGCCGGTCGTCGTGCGCCGCGCGGACCGCCGTACCGTCCTCGGCGGGCTGCTGCTCCTGCTCGCCGCCGCCAACCTGCTGTGCGCGCTCGCCCCGCACATCGCGGTGCTGCTCGCCGCCCGCGCCCTGGTCGGGGTCTGCATCGGCGGGGTGTGGGCGGTGGCCGCCGGTCTCGCCGTACGGCTGGTGCCGCCCGCGGCGGCCGGACGCGCCACCGCGGTGATCTTCAGCGGGGTCGCGGTGGCATCGGTGCTCGGGGTGCCCGCGGGCACGTTCCTCGGCGCGGTCGCGGGCTGGCGGTGGGCGTTCGCCGCGCCGGCCGTACTCGCCCTGGCCGCCGCGGGCGCCCTGCTCCTCGCCCTGCCCCCGCTCGCCGCCGAGCGGCCCCTGCGGCTCGCCGCCTTCCCCCGGCTGCTGCGCGTCCCCCGGCTGCGGCGCGGGCTGCCCGCGGTCGCCCTGCTGATCACCGGCCACTTCGCCGCGTACACCTACGTCCGTCCCGTCCTGGAGCGTGCCCTCGGTGCCGATGCCTGCCCGATCGGCATCCTCCTGCTCGGCTACGGCGCCGCGGGCGTCGTCGGCACCTTCGCGGGCGGCGCGCTCGCGGCCCGGCACCCGCGCCGGACGCTGCCCTCGATCTGCGCCGCGCTGGCGGTCGTCGTCGCCGTGCTCGCCCTGGCGTCGGGCTCCCTCGCCGGGTCGGTGCCGCTGCTGGTGCTGTGGGGCCTGGTCTACGGCGGTGTCTCCGTCTCCGCGCAGACCTGGCTGTCGACCGCCGCACCGCACGCCCCCGAGGCGGTGTCGGCGCTGTTCGCCGGGGTCTTCAACACGGCGATCGCCCTCGGCGCGTTCCTCGGCGGCCGGGTCGCGGACGGGCCGGGCCCGACGGCGGTGCTGTGGCTGGCGGCGGGGCTGGCGGGGGTCGCGGCGCCGATGGTGGTGGGGGCGGGGCGTGCGGGAGGCGCCGGGTGTGCGGGGGATCTCGGGTGTGCGGGGGCTCCCGGGTGTGCGGGGGGTTCCGGGTGTGCTGGGGGCGCCGGGTGTGCGAGGGGTCCCGGCCGCGCGGGGGCCCCGGGCCTGCGGAGGGTTCCGGGCGTGCGGAGGGGGCGGCCACCGGCCTGCGGTGACCGCCCCCTGGGCGCGCCCTGAGGGCTGCCGGGTTCGCCTACTCGGCGGCCTCCGTGGCCTTCGTCGTCAGCTCGGCCGCGACCAGCTCCGCGATCTGCACCGCGTTGAGGGCCGCGCCCTTGCGGAGGTTGTCGTTGGAGACGAACAGCGCGAGGCCGTTGTCGACCGTCTCGTCGGCGCGGATACGGCCGACGTACGAGGGGTCCTGCCCGGCCGCCTGGAGCGGGGTCGGTACGTCGGTCAGGGCGACACCGGGGGCACCGGCGAGCAGCTCCTTGGCGCGCTCGACGCTCAGCGGGCGGGCGAAACGGGCGTTGACCTGGAGGGAGTGACCGGTGAATACCGGCACGCGGACACAGGTGCCGGACACCTTCAGACCGTCGATCTCCAGGATCTTCCGGGACTCGTGGCGCAGCTTCTGCTCCTCGTCCGTCTCGTTCAGCCCGTCGTCGACGATCGAGCCCGCCATCGGCAGCACGTTGTACGCGATCGGCGCGACGTACTTGTGCGGCTCGGGGAAGTCCGCCGCCGACCCGTCGTGGGTCAGCTTCGGCGCGTCCTCGCCGACCTTCCTGACCTGCTCGAACAGCTCGTCGACGCCCGCGAGGCCGGACCCGGACACGGCCTGGTAGGTGGCGACGACCAGGGCCTCGAGCCCCGCCTCCCGGTGCAGCGGCTTCAGCACCGGCATCGCGGCCATCGTCGTGCAGTTCGGGTTGGCGATGATGCCCTTCGGGCGGCTCGCGACGGCGTGCGGGTTGACCTCGGCCACCACCAGCGGCACCTCGGGGTCCCGACGCCACGCCGACGAGTTGTCGATCACGACCGGGCCCTGCGCGGCGACCTTCTCGGCCAGCGCCCGGGAGGTGGCGCCGCCCGCCGAGAACAGCACGATGTCCAGGCCGGAGTAGTCGGCCGTGGACGCGTCCTCCACCGTCACGCCGTCCAGGACCGTCCCCGCCGAGCGGGCCGAGGCGAACAGCCGCAGCTCGTCGACCGGGAAGTCCCGCTCGGCCAGGATCCTGCGCATGACCGTGCCGACCTGACCGGTGGCTCCGACGATTCCGACCCTCACGGCGACTCCTTCATCCGAACTGCGTGACGTGCGTGTACCTGCTGATGCGCCTTGCGGACGGCCCAGGCCCTTCCATCATGCGGGGGACCCCGGCCGGTGTGTCCAATCCTTAAGGCCGCTCACCGCGGACCTGCCCGGAATACGAGACGCCATGCCGGGTCAGCCGCGCGGTTCCAGTGTCCACCGGCCCGCCGGGCGGATCTGGAGATATCCGCCCGGAACCCGTCGCGGACCGGAAGCCGTGCTGATCCGCCGTACCGGTTCCAGGCGTTCGTCCAGTTCCCGGAGCACCGGCAGGTCGATCGCGCCGCGCGGCTCGTGGGTGAGCATGACCTCGGTTTCCGGCCCGTGTGATGTACGACTCCCCGGCCTGCCCGGATGGGGGTCCGTAAATCCGGCCGAACGTTTCCGACCCCACCGGCGTCATAGGGGAAACGCGGCGAGGAGAGGGGTGGCTGTGCTGCGCAGAAGGGCGCGCCGCGGCCAGGGGGCGGAGCACGGCGCCGGGGGCGGGACCGACCCGGAGCGTGCTGCCGACGATCCGCTGGACGCGGCCCAGGAGCGTCGGGTGCGGGCGGTGCTCGCGCTCGGCGGGGTGCCGCAGGCGGACCTGCTGGACGGGGTGCAGCAGGTCCGCCTGCGGCTGTTGGAGCGGGCCGCGAGCGGGCGGGAGGCGCCGCGTGACGTCTCCGCCTGGGCGGCCGTGGTCGCCTCCAACCTCGCCGTCGACTGGCACCGCGCCAAACGGCGCCAGGAGCGGATCGGCGAACGCCTGGCCTCCCTGCGCCAGTGGGAGCACCCGTCGGGCGAGGACACCAGCGTGCTCTCCGTCGCCGTGGCACAGGGCCTGGACGAGCTGCCCGACGCCCAGCGGCAGGTGCTCGTGCTGCGCTTCTACGCCGACCTGCCGGTGCGCTCCATCGCCGAGCAGCTCGGCGTCCCGGAGGGCACGGTGAAGAGCAGGCTGCACACGGCGGTACGGGCCCTGCGCACCCGGCTGCACGAGGACGAGGTGGTGTGACGTGTCCGCCGAACACGACGGCCCCGACGGCCCCGACCGCGCGGACCGCTCCGGCGGCGTCGACGGCCGCCCGGACCCGGCCCTCGACGCCCTGCTGGCCGTGATCACCGACGAGCCGCTGCCGGACGGCGCCCACCGGGACGCCGCCTTCATGGCCGCGCACCGGTCGGCGGCGGCCGATGTGGCGGTGCTGCGCGAGCAGCTGGACATCATCGGCGGGGCGCTCGCCGACTCCGCCCCGCGACCGGCCCCGCGACCGGTCCAGCCAACCCGGAGACCCACCCCCGCCCCCCGCCGCCGTCCGTTCGTCCTCGCCCTGCGCGTCGCCGCGGTGGCCTGCGCCGCCACCGTCCTCGCGGGCCTGGGCTGGCTGGTCGTCCAGGCACCCTCGGGCGCCGACGACAGCGGCTCCAGCGCCGCCAAGGACGCGGCACCGGACGCCGTGGGCGACGAGGACGCGAAGACGGGCGCCTCCCAGAGCGCCGCCGGTTACCTGGCCTGCGCCCGTCTGGTCGTCGAGGGCACGGTCACCGAGGTGGCCCCGGTCCCCGGCACCGGCAAGGACCGCGTCACCCTGCGCGTGAGCCGCTCCTACAAGCCGGAGGCGGGCCCGGCCGAGACCGTCTTCACCATGGACCAGGCCGTGGACCCCCGCCTGCGGGAGGGGCAGCACGTGCTCGTCGGCATCCCGAGGGCGGCGGCCGAGCCCGACCTGTGGGCCGTGGGGGAGGCGGACGTCGCCCACCACCGCGCCTGGATCACCGAGGCGCTGCCGGAGTCCCGCACGACCGACTGCGGCTGACGGGCACGAGAAAGGGCGGGCGCCCGCACCGGACGCCCGCCCACCAGGTCACCCAAGCCTTACGGCGTGACCTTCTCGATCTTCACGTTGCCCACGCCCGCGACCGTGCCGCGCGCGGTGAGCAGCTGGACCTGCCCGAAGAACTCCCGCCCGGCGGGCGCCTCCGAGGCCGCCGTGACACTGCCGCTGACGGTCGCCGTGGCGCCCGTGGCCAGCTTCACCGGCGTCGACTCGTCGACGGTGACGGTGCCGAGGGCGGCGGAGTAGAAGACGTCACGGTAGTCGTAGGCGGTGGAGCCGGACGGCACGCCGTAGCCGTAGACCTCGACGGTGTACGTACCGGCGGCCGGGCCGGCGATGGACACCTGCTCCTCGGAGTCGCCGTCGGCGTCCTGGCCGACGACGTCGCCGTTGCTGTCGTAGACCGTCAGGTCCAGGTCGGCGGCGGCGTCGGAGACGTTGCCGATGGCCACGTCCAGGGAGGTGGCGCCCTCGGGCACCTGGACCGTGGTGGTCACGGTCTGGCCCTGCCCGATGGTCGGACGGTCGGTCTTGGCGGAGCCGAGCGGACCCCCGGCGAGCTTGCCGTCGATGGGGGCGGCCTGGTTGGTCACCGTCCAGGAGGCGGTGGCCGGGACACCGACCTCGACCTCGGGCACGGTCACCGTCGCCGGGTCGAAGACCGCGCCGAGGATGGTGACGTCCAGGGTGTACGGGTTGTCGAGCAGCGGCGACGTACGGCGCGACTCGACCTCGATCTCCCAGACGCCGGGCTGCGGGTCGGCGTACGCGCGCACGTCGGGCTTGCAGCCGTTGCCGTCGAGGTAGTTGTTGTAGCAGTACGGGGTCGAGGTGGTGTCGACCGGGACGCCGTACGGGTGGATGGAGATGAAGCGGGTCTGGCTCTTGCCCTTCAGCCCGCCGATCGCGACCTCGAGGGTCTTGGCGCCCTCGGGGACGGTCACGAAGTACGACTTGGTGCTGTTGCGCTGCACCGAACCCGACGCCGAGTAGGTGTAGTTCAGCGGCTCGGACACCACGACCGTGCTGAGGACCTGCTTGTCGACGCCCTCGGTGCGCGGGTCGTCGACCTCGAGGATCGCGCTCTTGAGCCCCGCGGACTTCGGCGCGGCCTGCACCTTCACCGTCACCGGCTTGTTCAGCGGCAGCGCGACCGTGTCGGAGCCGACGATCCGGAACGTGCCGCCCGCGTTGTTCTCCAGGTCCAGCTCGTGCCGGATGGCACGGTCGGCACCGGAGGTACGGGTGATGGTGATGTCGTACGTCTTCTTCTGCCCGGCCTTCAGGCCACCCTCACGGTCGTACAGACCGGTGCCGTAGCCGGGCGTCTTCAGGAACTGCTCGATGGCGGTGTCGACCGGCGCCTTGACCGTGTACTCGTGGGCGCTCGCACCGTCGAGGATGGCGTCCCAGGCGTCCTCGATGTCGATGAGACCCGCGCCCTCCTCGTAGGCCTGGACGCCGCTGATGTGGTCGGCGGTCGAGGTCAGCGCGGTGCGCAGGGTGGCCGGGGTCAGCTCGATGCCCTTGCGCTTGGCCGCGGACAGCAGCAGCGCGGAGGCTCCGGCGGCCTGCGGGGAGGCCATCGAGGTGCCCTGGAGCATGGAGTAGCCGGGCGGCAGGCTGTAGCCCGCCTCCGCGACCGGGCCGCCGGGCGACCAGGTCTGGGTGGTGTTGATCGCGGCGCCGGGCGCGGAGAGCGTCGGCGTGAAGCCGCCGTCCTCACGCGGACCGCGCGAGGAGAACGGCATCATGGCGTACTTCTTCTCCACCGCGGAGCCGTAGTTGGCGGCCCAGGTCTCCTTGGAGATGGTCGCGCCGACGGAGATCACCTTGTCCGCGAGGGACGGGTCGCCGATGGTGTTGGCGCCGGGCCCGGAGTTGCCGGCCGAGATCACCAGCTGGACGCCGTAGGTGTCGATGAGGCGGGTGTACAGCTCGGCGCGCGCGTTGTTGCCGTCGTTCAGCGCGGGCAGGCCGCCGATCGACATGTTGACGATGTCGACGCCGCGGTTGACGACGAGGTCGATCATGCCCTCGGTGAGCGCGACGTTGGTGCAGCCGCCGCTCCAGGTGCAGGCGCGCGAGGAGACCAGCTTGGCGCCGGGCGCGGCGCCGTTCATCTTCCCGCCGAACAGGCTGTTGGCGGCGGTGATGCCGGCGACGTGCGTGCCGTGCGAGCCCTCGATGACACCGATGCTGACGTAGTCGGCCTTGGCGCCGGCGGCGTTGTAGACGACGTCCTTGCGGATCTCGACCACGAAGGGGATGCGCTCGGCGATCGCGGTGGCGGGGTCGTCGTTGCCGAAGTACCCGACCTGGAAGCCGTTCTTGTACGGCTTCATCGCCTCCTCGTCGGTGAAGTCGAGGTCGTCGTCGAGGTCCACGCGCACGGTGCCCGCGGCGGCGTCGTACAGCACGCCCCAGACGTCGGTGGTGTCGCCGTCCCGGTTGAGGTCGCCCGCCATGTCGCCACCGGCGGTGGCGGACTCCGAGAAGTACTGGAACTTGTAGTCGCCCGCGGGCGCCTTGAACGTCTCCGTGCCCAGCGCGGCCGTGGTGATCGAGAACGTCGGCCCGGCGACCGAGGTGGTCATACGGCGCCAGGTACCGTCGCCGTCCACGACCGGGTCGGTCGCGGTCACCCAGTCGACGATCTTCCGCTCGCCGGTGGTGGTCTTCTGGAGCGCGGGGTGCCCGAGGTCGACGCCCGAGTCCAGGATGCCGATGGTGATGCCGCGGCCGTCCGCCTTCGGGTGGTCCTCGACGAAGTCGACGGCACCGGTCTCGAAGGAGGGGTTGTACGGGTTCTTGGCCGGGGTCTTCTTGCCGGGCGCGGGGTAGCTGCCCGCGGTGGGCGTCTTGCCGGCTCCCTTGCCCCGGTCCCCGGCGGGGGTCGGGTCGTCCAGCGGGATCTCCTCCCGCAGGTCGATCCCGTGCACGGAGCGCAGCTTGGCCGCCGCGGCGATGGCCGCGTCCGCCTGTCCGGTCGGGACGGTGGCCCGGACGTAGCCGAGCTTGTCGTAGGTGCGGCCCACGAGACCGCCCTTGACCGAGTCGAGCTGCTCGGCGACCTGCTCGGTCTCGCCGGGCGCGGTCGCGATCATCATCGTGACCGTCTTCTCGCCGCCGGCCTTGGCCTCGGCGAGCAGTTCGGCGTCGTCCGAGCCGAGCTTCTCGTGGGCGGACTTGACGCCCGGCTCGGCGGCGGCGGGCGGCGCGTCGTCGGCGCCGGCGGCCATGGCCATCGGTATCGGCCCGGCCGCGGACAGCGCGGCGACGAGACCGGCGGCCACGGCGATGCGGGCCGCGCGTCTGGCGCCCGGTATCGGTTCCCGCTGGGGGGTGGAGGTCATCGGCATCCCTTGCAGGTAAAGGAGCGAGTAAGGAAGCGAACGAAGCCGTCCGGAATGCGATACCGGACGACCGCTCACCCTTACTCAAGGGACCGACTTATGGGAGGAGTTGACCGAACCGAAACAGATGTATGGGGAAAACCCCCGATGCGCTTTGCGGCGCCGGGCGGCGTATGGAGCTGATTGCCCTGTTTCCCTGAAGGCCGTCCTCAGGCGTCCTTGCTGCGGGAGTAGTGCCGGGACGCCTTCGCCCGGTTCCCGCAGGCGGCCATGGAGCACCAGCGGCGGGTCCCGTTCCGCGAGGTGTCGAAGAAGTGCAGCACACACGCCTCGTGCGCGCAGTGCCGGATCCGGTCCGGCGCGGTGCCGAGCAGCTCCAGGTAGTTCCGCGCGGCAAGCCACCCCGGCCCCCAGGAGGCATCGGCGAACTCCGCGCGCTCCCCGCCCCCGTCGGCCGTCAGCGTCGCCCGGATCCGCCCCTTCTCCAGTACGGCGTCCACACGCGAGGCCCCTTCCGTCAGCGATCCGTCCACCACCGCCAGCAGTGCGTCCCGCGTCTGAAGCGTGTGCCGCAGGGTGGGGTCGTCTGCGGTGAACCGACCGTCGTCGAGCCCGTTGGCGGCGAGCCAGACGGCGAGCCCGTCGGTACCGGCGAGCAGGTCCCGCGGCTGCCCGTCCTCGATCCAGCGGGTGTTGAGCAGGTCGAGGGAGAGGGGCTCACCGGTGAGCGGCCGGGGGTCGTGGGGGGCCGGGGACATGGGGAGGGCTCCTTCCGCGCGCACTAACCACTAAAGCCTACGTGACCGGTTGACGGCGGCTTCTCTAACCTCTAATCTCTAGATCAACGGTTAGGTAAGAGTGAACGCCTCCGAAGGGACCAGACATGCCCGCGCTCCGCACCGGCCACATCGGCCTGAACGTCACCGACATCAACCGCTCCCTCGCCTTCTACCGGGACGTCCTGGGCTTCGTACTGATCGGAGAGGGCAAGGAGGAGGACCGCAGGTACGCCTTCCTGGGCGACGGCGAGAAACTGGTGCTCACGCTCTGGCAGCAGGCGCAGGGGGCGTACGACGGCACCCGTGCGGGCCTGCACCACCTCGCCCTGGAGGTGGACTCGATCGACCAGGTCAGGACGTACGAGCAGGCCCTGCGCGCCGCGGGCGCGGCCTTCGCCCACGAGGGCGTCGTCGCGCACGCCGAGGGTGCGGCATCGGGCGGCATCTTCTTCCACGACCCGGACGGCACCCGCCTGGAGATCTCGGCCCCGAGCGGCGCACAAGCCGCCCCGGCACCGAGTGGCGCGGCTCCGACCTGCGGCTTCTTCTAGGGGAGCGGGTCATGACGGCGACGGTCTACCACGAGGGCTCGCGGGAAGTGCAGGACCGCGTCGGCGTCCGGGAGCTGGCCGACCACGTGGGCCGCTCGATCGGCCCGGGTATCAAGCCGGTGGCGGCCACCTTCCTGGAGCACCAGCCCTTCCTCGTCCTCGGCGCGGCGGACCCGGCGACCGGCGAGGTCTGGTCCTCGGTGCTGGCGGGCACCCCGGGCTTCGTCCGCGCGACGGGCCCGCACCAGATCTCGGTGCGGGCGGCGCCCCTTCCCGCGGACCCCTTGCGCGCGGCCCTGGCGACGTCCGGCACCCCCGTCGGCACCATCGCCCTCGACCCCCGCACCCGCCGCCGTATGCGCCTGAACGGCCGCGCGAGGCCGACACCGGCAGGTTTCGCGGTGGAGGCGGAGCGGGTGTTCTCGAACTGCCCGAAGTACCTGCAGAAGAGGGAGACCTACGAGGAGGACCCCACCCGCAGACCCCGCTCACCTCTCGTGAGCACCGAACTGTCGACCACTCAACGGGCCTTCGTCGAAGCGGCGGACACCTTTTTCATCACCACCGTCCATGACACCGGCGCCGACGCCAGCCACCGGGGCGGCAACCCGGGCTTCCTCCGGGCGGAATCGCCCCGCGAACTCACCTGGCGCGACTACCCCGGCAACTCCATGTTCCTGACCCTGGGCAACCTGGCCGCCGACCCGCGGGCGGGCGTCCTGCTCCTCGACTGGACGACGGGTACGACGCTGCAACTGACGGGCGAGGCGCGGACGTACTTCACCGCGAACGGCGACCGGACGACCCGCTTCACCCTCACAAAGGCGGTCGAAACGCCCTCGGCGCTGCCCCTGCGCTGGTCGGCGCCGCAATTCTCCCCCGCCAACCCGGAGCCCGGGCGCTAACGTCCGGACGTGCGCAAGAGACTGCGGGTTTCCGCCTACGCCATATGCGTCCGCCAGGGACAACTCCTCCTCGCCCGCTCCCCGGCGGCCGGCGGCGGCCACGAGTGGGTCCTGCCGGGCGGCGGCATGGAACACGGCGAGGACCCCTACGACACCGTCCGCCGCGAGGTCACCGAGGAGACCGGCTACCACATCGAGGTGACCGCCCTCCTCGGCGTCGACTCCCTCCGCCGCCCCAGCCCCCGCCGCCGCCTCCGCCCCGCCACCGACCACCACGCCGTACGCCTCATCTACGAGGGCCACGTCACCGGCGGCGAACTCCGCCCCGAGGTCGGCGGCTCCACGGACCTGGCCGCCTGGCACGACCTGACCGAGGTGCACTCGCTGCGGAGGGTGGGGCTAGTGGACGTGGGGCTCGGGATGTGGCGGGGCAGGGGGCGGCAGTGACCGGCAACGACCGGCCCCGCTGCCCCGCCTTCCCCCGCCAGATGAACCCTGAGTGACCGTCTCCCGGCCCCCGGAGGAGCACCCGCACACACCCGGGTCGGCCCGAGATCCACGTACACCGATCGGCGCCGCCCGTTGCAACCGCGTTCACGCGCAGGCCATCCCCGCTGCCAAGCATCCAGGGAGAGCGGACGGTTCGCGAAAGCGACCGTCCGCGGTCACTGCCGACGCGTTCGCACCCGGGGAGACCGCGCATGTCGCGCCTACGCTCTGTCGCCGACGGACTTGCCGTCAACCGCCGTACCCTCCTCGCCACCGCCGGAGCCGTCTCCCTGTCCGCCGGCGCCGGCTACGCCCTGCGGCCCACCGACAGCCAGGCGGCAGCCGCCCCAGCGGCGGAAGCACCCGTCGCCAACTCCCGCAAGGCCCCCGCCGCCGCGCCCCTCGCCCCCTACACCCGCGGCACCACCCTCGCCACCGTCGCCACCCCCGGCCCCGACGGCCCCGGCTACCGGCGGCTCGCCGAGGGCCCCGGCTGGCAACGCGTCGTACGCGACGAACTCGCCGCCGTGGCACCCGGCCGCGAGGACCGCCGCACCGTCCTCGCCGCCTTCGTCCACCTCACCGACCTGCACATCACCGACACCCAGCACCCGCTGCGCCTGGAGTTCCTCCGCTCCCACGACCCGAGGGCCTGGCGCCCGCAGGAGGCCCTCACCGTGCAGGGCGCCGTCGCCCTCGTCGAGCGGATCAACGCCCTGCGCGGCGCCCCCGCCACCGGCGCCCCCCTGCACTTCGCCATCACCACCGGCGACAACACCGACAACAACTCCCGCACCGAACTGGAGTGGTACCTCACCGTCATGAGCGGCGGGCGCGTCACCCCCGACTCCGGCGACCCCCGCCACCACGAAGGCGTCCAGAACAGCGGCCTCAAGCAGTACTGGCAGCCCGACGCCCCCCTGCGCGACGCCGACAAACAGCGCGGCTTCCCGCACCTCGACGGCTTCCTCACCGCCGCCGCCCGCGAGGTGCTCAGCCCCGGCCTCAACCTCCCCTGGTACTCCACCGTCGGCAACCACGACGCCATGCCGCTCGGCTGCTACGGCCACGGCGACCCGTACCTCGCCGACTTCGCCGTCGGCGCACGCAAGCTGATGGCCCTCCCCGCCGCCGAGGCCAGGAGACTCCAGGACACCCTCAAGGCCGCCACCGACCCCCTCGGCGCCCACCTCCGCGACCTGCTCAAGGCCCACGCCCGCGACCTGCGTCCCGTCACCCCGGACGAGCGCCGCGCCCCCTTCACCGCCGCCGAGTACGTCCGCGCCCACCTCGAGCCCGCCCACACCGGCACGGGCCCGGTCGGTCACGGCTACTCCCCCGTCAACGCCGAAGCGGGCACCCAGTACTACAGCTTCCGCGTCGCCGACGACGTCATCGGCGTCAGCCTCGACACCACCGACCCCGGCGGCCACTACCAGGGCTCGATCGGCACCGCCCAGCTCCGCTGGCTGGAACGCACCCTGCGCGACAACGCCGACTCCCACGCCCTCGTCTTCAGCCACCACACCAGCGCCACGATGGTCAACACCCGCCCCGACCCCGCCCGCCCCACCGAGCGCCGCCACAACGGCGACGAGGTCCTCGCCGTCCTCGGCCGCCACCGCAACGTCCTCGCCTGGATCAACGGCCACATCCACCGCAACACCATCACCCCGCACCGGGCGTCGGACGGCCACTCCTTCTGGGAGGTCTCCACCGCCTCCCACATCGACTTCCCCCAGCTCGCCCGCGTCATCGAGCTGTCCGACAACAACGACGGCACCCTCTCCCTCCACACCACCCTCATCGAGTCCGCCGCCCCACCCCGCGCCGACCACACCGACCTCTCCCAGACCGGCCTGGCCGCCCTCTATCGTGAGCTGTCCCTCAACCGCGCGGGCGGCACCACGGGCCAGGAGGGCGACCCCGTCGACCGCAACACCGAACTCCTCCTCAAAAAGGGCTGAAGTTCACCCAATCGGCGTACACCGTGGCAACCTCACCCCAACTCCCCAGGTCTCGCACCACATGAGCACACCCCGGAAACGGCCCCGAGCGTCCGTCCGTACGACAGCGGTGGCAGCGGCGACCCTGACCGCCCTCTCCACCGCCCTGGGCGCGGCGGCGGCCCACGACAGCCACCCCCACCACACCACCCGCGAGGCCGTCCTCGCCGCCGTCGACGACGGCGTCCCCGGCATCACCCTCACCGCCCACGACCCCCACGGCCCCTGGTCCACCACCGCGGGCGTCGCCGACCTGCGCACCGGACAGCCCCGCACCCCCGCCGACCGCTACCGCGTCGGCAGCATCACCAAGACCTTCGTCGCGACGGTCGTCCTCCAGTTGGCGGCCGAACAGCGCCTCACCCTCGACGACCCCGTCGACCGCTGGCTCCCCGGCGTCCTCCACGGCAACGGCAACGACGGCCGCCTCATCACCGTCCGCCAGCTCCTCAACCACACCAGCGGCCTCCACGACTACACCCAGGACCCCGACTTCGCCCGCGCCCACTTCACCGAGCCCGGCTTCCGCGAACACCGCTACGACACCCACGCCCCGCCCGACCTCGTCACCATCGCCCTGCGCCACGAACCGGACTTCCCCCCGGGCGACGACTGGAGCTACAGCAACACCAACTACGTCGTCGCCGGCATGGTCATCGAGGCGGTGACGGGCCGTCCCTACGACGCCGAAGTCCGCGCACGCATCATCGAGCCCCTCCACCTCACGGCCACCAGCGTCCCGGGCACCCGCACCGGCATCCCCCGCCCCAGCGCCCGCGCCTACAGCAAACTCTCGGAGACCTCGACGACCGGACCGACACACGACGTCACCCGCTTCAACCCCTCCATCGCCGGGGCGGCGGGCGAGATGATCTCGAACTCCACCGACCTCAACCGCTTCTACACCGCCCTCCTCGGCGGCAAGCTGCTTCCACCCGAGCAACTCAAGGCCATGAAGACGACGGTGCCGGTCAACGCCCCCACCGACGACGCCCGCTACGGCCTCGGCCTCATCGCCCGCGAACTGAGCTGCGGCGTCCACATCTGGGGCCACGCCGGCGGCATCTACGGCTCCCTCACCGAAGCCGCCACCACCCCCGACGGCACCCACACCGTCGCCTTCAACCTCAACGGCGACTGGACGGGCGACACCGGGGCGATCCTGGAGGCGGAGTTCTGCGGGACGGAGGACTAGGCGACCCCCTCGCCGTGTCTCACCTCCCCTCCTGGCCGAGGTACGCGACGAACGCGGCCCACGCCGAGGAGAGGAGGAGCAGAGCGGGCCCGACGGGGGACTTGGAGTCACGGATGGCTACGGAGGGGGCTGTGGGGTGGGGGAGGGGGGCGGCTTCTAGGCAGTTCCGCATGGCGTCGCTGTAGGAGGACTTGAACCAGGCGTCTTCGGGGACGAGTGCGGTGGCGACGAGGGATATGGGCATGGCCTGCAGCTCCCGTAGTAGTCGGTGCAGGAAAGCGGGGGTGTCATCAGGCGGTAGTGCGGAGGCCGCCATCGCCTCGAACCGGCGGGCGAACCGGTCGACTTCACGAGGCTTGTCAGAGGTGGAGACCGATCCCCAGACGCTGTCCGTCTGGACCCGGGGTGGCAGGTCGCTCCCGAAGTCCAGGATCGCGAAGTCGTTGATCGAGCGATAGCTCGGTCGGCCCAGCGGAGGCAAGTTCACCGGCTTCCTGGCCGGGGCGGGATGCCTGGCGGCCGGCCTCGCGTTCCTCGCCATCTGGCTGTACGGACTCGTAGCCCTCCTCACCTGAATCCACTCACGTGACTTGGGAGTGGCGGCATGAAGAGGGACCGCAAGTGCCGTGCGTGCACGCGCGGTCCCTCTTCTCCCCTCCTGGTCGTACCGCCTGTCCACTCGCTACCGCGGCAGTACCACCACGTACGCCGACGGGTCGCGGTCGGCTGCGGCCATCAGGGCCGTGCGGACGATGGCCGCCTGTTGTTCCATCGCGTCCCTGAGCTTGCGGGGGGTGATGTGGACGACGGTGATGCCGAGGCGTTCCAGGTGTTCGCGCTTGCGGGCGTACTCGGACCACAGGGCGTCCTCGTCCTGGCGGGGGGCGCGGGTGTCCAGCTCGATCGCGACGGCCTGGTCGGGCCAGTAGGCGTCGAGGCCGCCGAGGTGGGGGCCGCCGGGGAGGCGGAGGTCGACGTTCCAGACGGGGTCGGGGAGGCCGTACGCGCTGACCATGGCGTAGAGGCGGTCCTCGGCGATGGAGCGGCCCTCGGCGATGAGGGAGTCCACCGCGTCGACCACGTGCGGGCGGCCCAGCAGCCGGGCCCGGGTGAGTTCGCGTACCACGGAGGCCGGGTCGCAGTGGCCGCCCCGTACCGCTTCCGTCAGCAGGCGGCGTACGGCGTTGGCGTCGTGGAGGTCGGCCACCGCGTCGGCGAGGGCGCGGGGGACGGGGGCGACCGGGAGGCCGGTGACCGCTTCCGGGGTGGGGAGGGTGCTGGTGCGGAGGAGGCGGGCGCAGCCGGTCGTGCGCAGTCGGCGGGCGCGGGGGACCAGGACGTCGATGTGGTCGAGGGAGGGGAGCGGGGGTGTGGCGGTGAAGCCGTGCAGGGTGAGGGCGGCGAGGCCCGTGATCATGGCGTCGGTGTAGGTGTGGCGTGGGGTGGTCGTGGGGCCGGGCTGGGTCGGTACTCCCGTCGTCGATGCGCGGGCCGCGTAGAGGAGGACGGCGTGCAGGCGCTCCTCGCTGGTGGGCGGGCCGGGGTGGAGGAGGTGGACGCCGGGGAGGAGTTGTTGCCAGGGGCCGCCGGGGCGGCATCGTGCGTCGATGTCGGCGGCCGACATGCCTTGGGCGCGGAGTTGCGCGGTCGGTACGACGCGGCGGCGGACGTCGGCCAGTTCGTGCAGGGGGCGGGGGGAGAGGGGGGTGTTGTGGGTCATGGTGCGGAGGTTCCCCGCGTGTGGTCGGGCCCTTAACCGCTGTTACACGTCTGTCGGCGAATGCGGACAACCCCGCACTAAAGGACGGGTGTTCGGATGCCGAAAACCCCTGGTCCGTTCGGGGGTGGGCCAGGGGTTACGGCTGTTACTGCCTGAATTTCGTAACGGTCACCTACGGACCAAGCTCAGGCCAGAGGTCAACCGGGCATGCGTGGTTCACCCGTCCGGTGAACGCCCCTCACCCGGCCGCCGCGTCGTACTCCTGCCCCCGCAGCCCGCGCGCCAGGTCGTCCCGTGCCTCCAGCACCAGCCTGCGCAGCGCGGGCGGCGCGTCCTCGTGGGCCGTCAGCCAGGCGTCCGTCGCGTCCAGCGTGGCCCGGCCCTGTCCCGCCTCGGGGTACGCCGGGAAGAAGCCGCTGACCACGTCCATGCCGATCTGGATGGAGCGCTCGCTCCACACCCGCTCGATCGCCGCGAAGTACTTCTCCGCGTACGGCGCGAGCAGCGCCCGCTGCGTCGGCTGGGCGAAGCCCGCGATCGTCGCCTCCACCAGCGCGTTGGACAGCGCGTCGGACTCCACCACCTGCGCCCACGCCTGCGCCTTGACCGCCGCCGAGGGGCGGGCGGCGAGGCAGCGGACCTGGTGGCGCTTGCCGGAGGCGGTGTCGTCACGGGCCAGTTCCTCGGCGAGGACCGACTCGTCGGCGACGCCGTGCGCGGCCAGCGGGCCGAGCAGCGACCAGCGCAGCTCCTGGTCCACCTCCAGCCCGTCGACCTTCTCGGTGCCGTCGAGCAGCGCCTTCAGCAGCTGGAAGTCGGCGTCGCCCGAGGCCGCCGTGGCGAAGAAGCGCGCCCACGCCAGCTGGTGCTCGCTGCCCGGCTCGGCCGCCCGCAGTTCGCGCAGGGCGCCCTCGGCGAGCAGCGTGCCGCCGGTCTCCCGCCACGCGGGGGCGGCGTAGTGGACGAGGGCCGAGTCCGCCCAGGCGTGCAGCATCTGGAGGACGCCGATGTCGGACTCGCGCCCCGCGTGGCGCAGGACGAGGTCGATGAAGTCACGGGCGGGCAGCAGCGCGTCCCGGGTCATGTTCCACAGCGCGGACCAGCACAGGGCGCGGGCGAGCGGGTCGGTGATGTCGCCGAGGTGGGCGCGCAGGGTCGCCAGCGAGGTGCTGTCGAAGCGGATCTTGCAGTAGGTGAGGTCGTCGTCGTTGACGAGGACGAGTTCCGGGGCGTCCGCACCGGCCAGCTCCGTCACGACCGTACGAGGGCCGTCGACGTCGGCCTCCGCGCGCGCGTACCGCTCCAGCGTGCCGCCCTCCGTGACCCGGTAGAGGCCGATCGCCACCCGGTGCGGGCGCAGTTCGGGGTGCGTCTCGGCGGCCTCCTGGATCACGGTCAGCTCGTCGACGCGGCCGTCGGGGGCGAGCAGCACCTGCGGGGTGAGGGAGTTGACCCCGGCGGTCTGGAGCCAGGAGTGCGCCCACGCGCTCATGTCCCGTCCGCTGGTCTCCTCCAGGACCGACAGCAGGTCGCCGAGGCGCGTGTTGCCGTACGCGTGCCGCTTGAAGTAGCGGCGGGCGCCCTCGAGGAACGCGTCCTGGCCGACGTACGCCACGAGTTGCTTGAGGACGGAGGCGCCCTTGGCGTAGGTGATGCCGTCGAAGTTGAGCTTGGCGTCCTGGAGGTCGCGGATGTCGGCGGTGACGGGGTGGGTGGAGGGGAGCTGGTCGGCGCGGTACGCCCAGGCCTTGCGGCGGTTGGCGAAGGTGATCCAGGCGTCCTTGAAGCGGGTGGCGCCGACGTTGGCGAAGGCGCCCATGAAGTCGGCGAAGGACTCCTTGAGCCACAGGTCGTCCCACCACTCCATGGTGACGAGGTCGCCGAACCACATGTGCGCCATCTCGTGGAGGATGGTGTTGGCGCGGCCCTGGTAGGAGGCCTGGGTCACCTTGCCGCGGAAGATGTACTCCTCGCGGAAGGTGACCATGCCGGGGTTCTCCATGGCGCCGAGGTTGTACTCGGGCACGAACGCCTGGTCGTACTTCCCGAAGGGGTACGGGTAGTCGAAGTGGTCGTGGAAGAAGTCCAGGCCCTGCTTGGTGACGAGGAACACGTCGTCGGCGTCGAAGTGGGGGGCGAGGCCCTTGCGGCACATCGCGCCGAGCGGGATCTCCAGCCGGGTGCCGTCCTCGAACACGCGCTCGTAGGTGTCGGTGACGTAGTGGTAGGGGCCCGCGACGACGCAGGTGATGTACGTCGAGATGGGCTTGGTCTCCGCGAAGCGCCAGGTGCCGTCCGCGCGCTGTCCGGCGCCGTTGCTCCACACCGTCCACTCCTCGGGCGCCCGCACCTCGAAGCGGAAGGGCGCCTTGAGGTCGGGCTGCTCGAAGCCCGCGAAGACGCGGCGGGAGTCGGCCGGTTCGTACTGGGTGTAGAGGTAGACCTCGCCGTCCTCGGGGTCGACGAAGCGGTGCAGGCCCTCTCCGGTGCGGGAGTAGGCGCACCGGGCGTCGACGACGAGTTCGTTGTCGGCGGCCAGGTCCTCCAGGAGGATGCGGGAGCCGTCGAAGACCTCGCTGGGGTCGAGGTCGCGGCCGTTGAGGGAGACGGCGGTGACGCTCGGGGCGATCAGGTCCGCGAAGCTGGTGGCGCCGGGCTCGGCGCAGCGGAAGCGGATGGTGGTGACCGAGCGGAAGGTCCGGGGGCCGTCGCCGGCGTGGTCGCCGACCGCCGAGCGCACGTCGAGGGACACCTCGTACCCGTCGACGGACAGCAGTGCGGCCCGCTCCCGGGCCTCGTCGCGGGACAGATTCTCACCGGGCACGGGCGGTACTCCCTCGGATGGTGTTCAGCATGCGGACAGCACCGATCCTGCCATGCGCGACTGACACCGGTCAGGTGGGAATGGCGGCGGCGACGTGCGGTGTTGCCGGGGAGGACTCTTGAGCCCTTGTTCCCCCGTGAGGAGAGACATGTCGGACAAAACGCCCGTTGACTTCTGGTTCGACCCGCTGTGCCCCTGGGCGTGGATGACGTCCCGTTGGGTGCTGGAGGTGGAGAAGCTCCGCGACATCGAGGTCCGCTGGCACCTGATGAGCCTCGCCGTCCTCAACGAGAACAAGCTCGACGAGCTTCCCGAGGACTACCGCGAGATGCTCACCACCAAGGCCTGGGGCCCGGTCCGCGTGGTCATCGCGGCCCAGCAGGAGCACGGCCCCGAGGTGCTCGGCGACCTCTACACCGCCCTCGGCACCCGCATCCACAACAAGGACGAGGGCGCGGGCAGGGAGACGGTCGCCGCCGCCCTGAAGGACGTCGGGCTGCCCGAGTCCCTCATGGACCACTGGGACGACACCCCCTACGAGTCCGAACTGCGGGCCTCGCACAACGAGGGCATCGAGAAGGTCGGCCAGGACGTCGGCACCCCGGTCATCGCCGTCCCCGGCTCCGACGGCGAGCAGATCGCCTTCTTCGGCCCCGTCGTCACCCCCGCCCCCAAGGGCGAGGAGGCGGCCAAGCTGTGGGACGGCACCCTGATGGTCGCCTCGATACCGGGCTTCTACGAGATCAAGCGCACCCGTACCAAGGGGCCGGACTTCAGCAACCTCTAGACCCACTCACCCTTGGAGTGTCGCCACCGTCGCGGCGCCAGCGCCCGGCGCCCTGGGCCCGCGATACTGCGGAGCCATGAGTACGACCCTCCTGCTGGCCCGGCACGGGCAGTCCGTCTGGCACACCGAGAACCGTTACGCCGGGGTGAGCGACATCCCGCTCACCGAGACCGGGCGCGCCCAGGCGGAGGCGCTCGGCCGGTGGGTGGAGGCCCGTCCGGTGGCCGCGGTGTGGACGTCGCCGCTGTCCAGGGCGGTGGAGACGGCGGAGCCGGTGTGCCGGGCGCTGGGGCTGGCCGCGCACCGGGACGCCGGGCTGCGGGAGTGCGACTTCGGGGTGGCGGAGGGCCGTACGCTCGCCGAGTTCGCGGCGGAGGAGCCGGAGCGGGCGGCGGCCTACCGGGTCGATCCGGTGGCGCACCCCTTCCCCGCCGCCGAGGACCCACGGGCCGCCGCCGCCCGGGGCGCGGAGGCGTTGCAGCGCATCACCGGCGCGCATCCCGGCGCGCGCGTCCTGGTCGTCGCGCACAACAGCCTGTTGCGCCTGGCGCTGTGCGCGCTGCTGTCGATCCCGTTGCGCGAGTACCGCCGGGTGTTCCCGGCGCTGCGCAACGGGGCGGTGAGCGAGCTGGTCATGGACGGCGGTACGGCCGGGCTGCTCACCCTCAACGTGCCCTGCGCGTGAACGGGGGCGGCCCCGCGAGTCACGTCCTCGCGGGGCCGCCCCTTTCTCATCCGCCTGCCCTGTGTGAACGGTGAGAAGACGATCACGAGGCAGGAGGCGTCAGCGCGCCCTCAGGGCGCGAGCAGCAGCACGTCCGTACGGGACCTGGCGGCGGCGTACCGGCGCGCCACGTCCTGCCAGTTGATGACCTGCCACATGGCCTCGATGAAGTCGACCTTCTGGTTGCGGTACTGGAGGTAGAAGGCGTGCTCCCAGGCGTCGAAGACGAGGATGGGGGTGGCGCCCTGGCCGACGTTGCCCTGGTGGTCGTAGACCTGTTCGACGATCAGCCGTCCGCTCAGCGGCTCGTACGCCAGGACGCCCCAGCCGGAGCCCTGGGTGGTCGCGGCGGCCTTGGAGAGCTGGGCCTTGAAGCCCGCGAACGAGCCGAAGGACTCGGTGATCGCGTCGGCGAGTTCGCCCACGCCGTCGGCGGCCAGGGGCTCCCCGCCGCCGTCCTTCGGGCCGGTCATGTTCTGCCAGTAGATCGAGTGCAGGATGTGCCCGGAGAGGTGGAAGGCCAGGCTCTTCTCCAGCCCGTTGACCGAGCCCCACCGCTGCCCGTCGCGCGCCTCGGCGAGTTGCTCCAGGGTGTCGTTGGCGCCCTTCACATAGGCCGCGTGGTGCTTGTCGTGGTGCAGCTCGATGATCTCGGGGCTGATGACGGGGGCGAGCGCGGAGTAGTCGTACGGCAGGTCAGGGAGCGTGTAGACGGGCATGGCGGGTCCTCTCCGAACCTCTTATTGCAATCAACTTGCAAGTGCAGGCTAGCAACAACAAGCCGGGTGAGGGCAAGGGAAAGGCCCCCACGCCGTGTCGGACGTGAGGGCCTCGGTGAGCCTGACGGTCTCAGGCCTTGACGGCCCGCCTCCGCTGCCAGGCGTAGCCGATCGCCGCCAGCACCAGCGTCATCGCACCCGTCGAGTACAGCTGGACCCGGGTGTCGGGCTCGCGCGCCATCAGGACGAAGATCGCCGCCATCCCGGCCAGCGCCACCCACGTCAGCACCGGGAACGCCCACATCCGCACGGTCAGCCGCTCGGGCGCCTCCCGCTCCAGACGACGGCGCAGCCGCAGCTGGGAGACCGCGATGAAGATCCAGACGACCAGGATCACCGCGCCGATCATGTTCAGCAGCCAGGAGAAGACGTCGTCCGGCCGCCAGTAGCTCAGTACGACGCACCCGAACCCGAAGACGGAGGAGGCGAGTACGGCGATGCGGGGCACCCCGCCGGAGACCCGGCCCAGCGCCTTCGGGCCCTGCCCGCGCTGGACCAGCGAGTAGCCGATGCGGGAGGCGCCGTAGATGTTGGCGTTCATCGCGCTCAGCAGGGCGACCAGCACGACCACGTTCATCAGCTGGCCGGCGCCCGGGATGCCGATGTGGTCGAGGGCGGCGACGTACGGGCCCCTCTCGGTGACCGCGGGGGAGTCCCAGGGCACGAGGGTGACGACGACCGCCATCGAGCCGATGTAGAACAGCGCGATGCGCCACATGGCGGTGCGGACGGCGTGCGCGACGCCCTTGACCGGGTTCTCCGACTCGGCCGCGGCGATGGTGACCGTCTCCAGGCCGCCGTAGGCGAAGACGGAGGCGAGCAGGCCGATCACCAGGCCCTCGCTGCCGTGCGGCAGGAAGTCGGTGAGGTTGCTCGCGCCCGGGGAGTCGGTGCCGGGCAGGAGGCCCGCGACGGCGAGGCCGCCGAGAACGAGGAACAGGGTGATCGCGCCGACCTTCAGGGCCGCGAACCAGAACTCGAACTCGCCGAAGTTCTTCACGGCGGCCAGGTTCGTGCCGCAGAACACCAGCATGAACAGCGCCACCCAGGCCCACTCGGGCGTACCCGGCAGCCAGCCGCTGACGATCTTCGCGGCACCGATGCCCTCCAGGCCGACCGCCGTGCACAGCAGCACCCAGAACGACCAGCCCGCGGTGAATCCCGCCCAGGGGCCGATCGCCCGCTCGGCGTGCGCGGAGAACGAACCCGACGACGGATGGGCGGCCGACATCTCGCCGAGCATCCGCATCACCAGCATCACCAGGAGGCCGGAGAGGGCGTAGGCGACCACGATCGAGGGACCGGCGGCGGCGATACCCGCGCCGGAGCCGACGAACAGCCCGGCGCCGATGACGCCACCGAGGGCGATCATCGACAGATGGCGCTGCTTCAGGCCGTGGGAGAGGGAGGGTTCCGCCTGGGGAAGAGACTCGGCGGGAGCCTCGGCGGTGGTGGTGCGGGACATGCGCGGCTCGTCCAGTACGTGAGTCGGTGCGATAGCAAAAACGTCCACAGTGTCGATGGCAGACAGCCACGTAGACAGGGCGGGCCCAGGATACGGACGTTTGCGCGACATACGGTAGGACGTCGGTCACTCTGACGGCTTTGTCGGAGTCCTACAGGAACCCCAGTGTGCCTGAACGTGAGCCATCCATCCCGACCTCAGTGACCGGCGTCACGCCGTACCGCGTGTAACCGGCACCCTTTGTGCGAAGCGCACCAAGCCGTGCTTCCAGCCTTTGTCGAGCGCTGATGGTGATCGCCGCGAGGGTGCCGGTATAGCGTCGCGGTGTCCCGAGTGCCCCTTCACCACCGCGGAGTCCCCATGAGCACCGCCGCAGTCCCCGTACGCGCTGGACAGGTCCTCGCCGACCTGATCCCCGCCTCCCGTGTCCGTGACATCGCGCTCGTCGCGGGCGGCGCCGCGCTCACCGGCCTCGCGGCCCAGATCGCCGTCCCCGTGCCCGGCTCCCCGGTGCCGGTGACCGGCCAGACCTTCGCCGCGCTGCTCGTCGGCACCGCCCTCGGCGCGGGCCGCGGCTTCCTCTCCCTGGCGCTGTACGCGCTGGTCGGCATGGCGGGCGTGCCGTGGTTCGCGGAGGGCGGCTCCGGTGCCGCCGCGCCGTCCTTCGGCTACATCCTCGGCATGATCCTGGCCTCCACCGTCGTCGGGGCCCTCGCCCGCCGCGGCGCCGACCGCTCGGTGCCGCGCACGGCCGGGACGATGCTGCTCGGCTCGGCGATCATCTACGCGGTCGGCGTGCCCTACCTGGCCCTCGCCACCGGCATGACCGCCTCCGCCGCGATCGCCGCCGGTCTCACGCCGTTCCTGATCGGCGACGCCCTGAAGGCGGCCCTGGCGATGGGCGTGCTGCCCACGGCCTGGAAGTTCGTCGACCGCCGCTGAGCGGGGCCGGGCAGACAGACACGGCGAGGGGCCGGGGCGCGCACCAGCACCCCGGCCCCTCGCGGTGTTCCATGACGGCCCACCGCGTGCCGCTTACGGAATACGGCCTACGGCTTCACCGGCCGCCGCCGTGACCACCACAGCCCGGCCGCTCCCGCCGCGAGCAGCGCCGCACCGGCCGCTCCCAGCGGCGCCGTCTCCCGCTCGAAGCCGGTCTTCGGCAGCTCCTTCGGACCGCCCGGCGCCTTGTTGTCGCCGCCCGGTGCCACCGGCTGGTTGTCGGTGCCGAGCAGCAGCGGGGTGGCCGGCGCGTTCGGTGACGGGTTCGTCGTGCCGAACGGGACCGGGCCCTGCTGCCAGAAGGTCTTGCTGCCGTCGGCGTTCTGGACGGGGAGGCAGATCTTCCCGGCCTTGCCGAGGTCGTACGTCGCGTCCACGGCGTACGACGTGGAGGCACCGGCCGCGAGATTGCCGACGCCACAGCTGAAACCGCTGTTCGAACCCTCCGGAAGGTCTTTTTCGGCGATCGCCGAGCAGCCTTGCACGGCCTTGACCACCAATCCGTCGAAACCGACCACCAATAGCCGGATCTCGCCGCTTTCCTGGTCCCCCTCATTCTTCACCGTGGCGGTGATCTCCGTTTTTTTCGAACTGTTGTCGACCGAGATCTCCTCCGGCAGTGTGGTGGTCAGTTCGACCCCGGCCGGTGCCTCGTCGACGGCCTTTCCCCCCTTGCTGCTCGCCGGTCCGGTGTCATCCGCGCTGGCGGTGACGGAAAGGATCATCACCATCGAGAAAGCTGCCGTGACCAGCGATCCCGTGGTGGCCGTCATCGCACGACGAGAACTCATGTTCGTCCCCCTTGGCTGCGCCTGAATTCGCAGTACTTGAAGAGGTACCACAAGATTTCTCCGCACTATGCTGGAGCCGCCCGAAGTGTGACCATTGTGTTTCAGTCGGGATGTCCCGGGGGTGTGGAGGGGGTGCAGCGGATTGACGGGAAATGTGAGGAGCGGCGGTGTCCCAGGGTTACTGGTGACCGGGCGTTATCGGCTGGTCGAAAGTATCGGCCAGGGAGGAATGGGGCGGGTGTGGCGAGCCGTCGACGAAATACTCGACCGGCCGGTCGCCGTCAAGGAAATGCGCATAGACGGACTCGACACGGAGGACGAGCGCACCCGCCGCGAACGCGCCCTGCGCGAGGCCCGCGCCACCGCCCGCATCGACCACCCCAACGTCGTACGCGTGTACGACGCGGTCGACGAGGGCGAGCGCCTGTGGATCGTGATGGAACTGGTCCGCGGCCGCTCCCTGGAACGGATCATGGCCGAGGACGGCCCCCTCACCCCGGCGGAGGCCGCCCGCACCGGCCTGGGCCTCGTCGCGGCCCTGCGCGAGGTGCACGCCCGGGGCGTACTGCACCGGGACATCAAGCCGGGCAACGTCCTGATCGAGTACGGCGGTCAGCGCGGCCGGCAGGAAGGCCCCGGCTCCTCCGGACCGCGTGGACCCAGGGTCGTCCTCACCGACTTCGGCATCGCCGCCATCCAGGACGCCAAGGCCCTCACCATGGTCGGCATGCTGGTCGGATCGCCCGACTACATGGCCCCCGAGCGCGTCACCGGCCGCCCCCAGGGACCGCCGTCCGACGTGTGGTCGGTGGGCGCGACCCTGTGCGCCGCCCTCGCCGGACGCTCCCCGTTCGCCCGCGACACCACCCTGGCCACCCTGCACGCCGTCCTCCACGACGAACCCGACCTGCCCGCCACCGCGGGCCCGCTGCACGACCTGCTCGCCGCCCTGCTGGCCAAGGACCCCGCCACCCGGCCGGATCTGGACGAGGTGGAGGCGGTGCTGCACCCGGTGGCCTATCCGGTGCGCACGCCTACGGTGCTCGCCGAGCCGCCGGTGCCCGCCGAGCCGCCGGGGGCGGGGGCCGCGGGGCCGCCGTCGCCGCAGACGCCCGTCCCACCGCCACCGGTCGGCGACCCCCCGGGCCCGCCCCGGCCCACCCC
>NZ_JAGPXL010000065.1 GCF_018070565.1 Streptomyces sp. B93 | reverse complement strand
GCTCCCGCCACGACCCCGACCACGGCCACGGCCGCCCCCGGCCCGGACGACCCGCCCGCGCCCTCCACCACACCCCCGCCGTCACCGGCACCCGCCCCGTCACCCGCCGGCGACGACGGTCCGGACCTCTGCATCCCCCTCATCGGCCTGTGCCTGGACACACCGCTGTGACCGGGACGGGCGACGGCGAGGCGCTACGACCCGCCGTCCCGCCGCATCAGCAGCCACGGCTCCACCACGCCAAGACCACGCACCGGCCGCTGCCACATCGGCTGGAGCGCGAAGCGGTACGTCGGCGGCTCCTCGCCCTCCTTCTCCGCCGCGGCGACGGCCTCCGCCGCCTCCGTCTCCGAGGCGGGCGCCTCCCCGCTGCGGATCAGCTCCTCGGCGAAGGCGCTGTCGACGAGCACCGCGTCGCGCGGGGCTATGGAGGTCAGCCGGGACGCGAGGTTCACGGTCGTACCGAAGACATCACCCATACGGGTGGTGACCGTGCCGAAGGCGATCCCGACGCGCAGCTCCGGCATGGTCTCGTCGTTCGCCATGGTCTCGATCAGCCGCAGCGCGATCTCCGCCGCGACCCCGGCGTCGTCGGCGCTGTAGAGCACCTCGTCGCCGAGGGTCTTGATCAGCCGTCCGCCGCGCGCGGCGACCAGATCGGCGGCCGTGGTCTCGAAGGCCTCGACCAGCTCGCCGAGTTCCTCCTCCTCGAGGCGCCGGGTCAGCCGGGTGAAGCCGACCAGGTCGGCGAAGCCGACGGCGAGCCGCCGGTCGACCATCTCCTCGTCGTCCGTGGCCTGCACGACCCGCCCGGTGGCCGCGGCCAGCTGCCGCCGCCAGACATAGACGAGGAACTCCTCCAGCTCCGGCAGCAACAGCTCGACCAGCGGATACGTCACCTCGGTGCGGGTCATCCCCGGCTCCGGCGGCTCGGTCAGGCCCTCCAGGAAGGAGTCGATCTGCCAGTCGGCCAGCCGGGCGGTGGTCTGCCCGGTGGACCGGGCGACCTGCACCGCCATCGCCTCGCTGAGCAGTCCCGCCTCCACCAGACCGGCGAGCCGGCGCAGCGCCAGCACATCGGCCTCGGTGAGCGCCTTGGCCTGCCCGATGTCCGCGAAGCCCATGGCGCGCCAGAAACGGGAGGCCAGTTCCATGGAGACCCCGGCACTGCGGGCCGCCTGGAACGGTGTGTAACGCCGCTCGGCACCGAGGATGAGCTGTTCGAGACGCAGGGCGAGCGGGTCCTCGCCGGGGTCGGCGGACTTCGGCTCCATCCGGCCTTGCGCGTCCGTGCCGGAGCCCGTGTCGTCGACGGTCACGCCTGTTGCCCTTCCGATCTGCCGCGGTCAGGTATCGACCGGCCTCAACTCTACGGCAGATGTGCCGCAGCTCACTCCGTGAGGAAAGCCGGAACCACCTCGCTCACCGCCCGCGTACGTTCCTGGTCACGCCGGGCGCAGATGCACGATGTCGCCCGCTCCGACCGGCTCCCGCACCCCGTCCTCGGTGGCCAGGACCAGCCGCCCGTCGCCGTCCACCGCGACCGCCTCGCCGACGACCGCCCGCTCCCCGGGCAGCTCCGCCCGCACCAGCCGCCCCAGCGTCGCGCAGCCCGCGGCGTAGGTCTCCTGGAGCCCGCACCCGGCGGCGTCCCCGTCGGCGGACCGCCAGCGGCCGTACCACTCCTCCAGCGCCCGCAGCACCGCCCGCAGCAGCGGGTCACGGTCCGTGCTCACCGCCCCGGCCAGCGCCAGCGACCCGGCCCCCGGCACCGGCAGCTCGTCCGCGCGCAGGGTGACGTTGACGCCGACGCCGATGACGACCCCGTCGCCCCCGGCCCGCTCGGCGAGGATGCCGCCCGCCTTGCGTTCCTCGCCGCCGACCG
This sequence comes from Streptomyces sp. B93, assembly GCF_018070565.1. Classification (GTDB taxonomy): domain Bacteria; phylum Actinomycetota; class Actinomycetes; order Streptomycetales; family Streptomycetaceae; genus Streptomyces. Next base: position 26,886 of record NZ_JAGPXL010000065.1, on the reverse strand, counting down.
TCACCAGCAGGTCGTTGGGCCACTTGAGGGCCGTATCGACTCCGGCGGCGCGGGACAGTCCGGTGGCCACCGCGACGCCGGTGAGCAGGGGCAGCCAGCCCCAGCGGTCGACCGGCACCTCGGCGGGCCGCAGGAAGACCGAGAAGAACAGGCCGGAGCGGGCCGGAGCCGTCCACTGCCGGTCGAGCCGCCCACGCCCCGCGGTCTGCTCCTCGGCGACGAGCACGGCCCCCTCGGCCGCCTTGCCCGCGGCGGCCAGCGCGACCAGGTCACCGTTGGTGGAACCGGTGCGCCGCACCACCTCCACCCCGGACCACAGCCCGCCCTCCCGTACCAGCCCCCGGCGCAGGGAGGTGACGTTCAGCGGCGGTCGTTCCAGGTCGGACCACCGACTGCCGTCGTTCTCGTCTGATGCATCTCGCGGCGTCATGCAAGCCAGCCTAGGTGTGGTAAATGCCGCACTGCCGATCGGTAGGCCCCCTACTACGCTACGGATGAGTAGCCGTCCCCCGTCCCGAGCACCCTTATGGGGCACCCCTTCACACACCTCTGAGCAGGCAGGGAGCAGCATCCCGATGTCCGAGCCGGAAGAGCTGGCGCAGCAGCCCGACATCCACACGACCGCGGGCAAGCTCGCGGATCTAGAGCGCCGTATCCACGAGGCGACGCATGCCGGTTCGGAACGTGCCGTGGAGAAGCAGCACGCGAAGGGCAAGCTGACGGCGCGTGAGCGGATCGCGCTGTTGCTGGACGAGGACTCCTTCGTGGAGTTGGACGAGTTCGCCCGGCACCGTTCCACCAACTTCGGCCTGGAGAAGAACCGTCCCTACGGCGACGGCGTCGTCACCGGCTACGGCACGGTCGACGGCCGTCCGGTCGCCGTCTTCTCGCAGGACTTCACCGTCTTCGGCGGCGCGCTGGGCGAGGTCTACGGCCAGAAGATCGTCAAGGTGATGGACTTCGCCCTGAAGACCGGCTGCCCGGTCATCGGCATCAACGACTCCGGCGGCGCCCGCATCCAGGAGGGCGTGGCCTCGCTGGGCGCCTACGGCGAGATCTTCCGCCGCAACACCCACGCCTCCGGTGTGATCCCGCAGATCTCGCTGGTCGTCGGCCCGTGCGCGGGCGGCGCGGTGTACTCCCCCGCGATCACCGACTTCACGATCATGGTCGACCAGACCAGCCACATGTTCATCACCGGACCCGACGTGATCAAGACCGTCACCGGTGAGGACGTCGGCTTCGAGGAGCTGGGCGGCGCCCGCACCCACAACGCCACCTCCGGCGTCGCCCACCACATGGCGGGCGACGAGAAGGACGCCATCGAGTACGTCAAGCAGCTGCTGTCGTACCTGCCGTCCAACAACCTGTCCGAGCCCCCGGCCTTCCCCGAGGAGGCCGACCTCACGGTCACCGACGAGGACCGCGAGCTGGACGTGATCGTCCCGGACTCCGCGAACCAGCCCTACGACATGCATACGGTCGTCGAACACGTCCTGGACGACGGCGAGTTCTTCGAGACGCAGGCCCTGTTCGCGCCGAACATCCTCACCGGCTACGGCCGCGTCGAGGGCCACCCGGTCGGCATCGTCGCCAACCAGCCGATGCAGTTCGCGGGCTGCCTGGACATCACCGCGAGCGAGAAGGCGGCCCGCTTCGTCCGCACCTGCGACGCCTTCAACATCCCCGTACTGACCTTCGTCGACGTCCCCGGCTTCCTGCCCGGCGTCGACCAGGAGCACGACGGCATCATCCGGCGCGGCGCCAAGCTGATCTACGCCTACGCCGAGGCCACCGTCCCCCTGATCACGGTCATCACCCGCAAGGCCTTCGGCGGCGCCTACGACGTCATGGGCTCCAAGCACCTGGGCGCCGACCTCAACCTGGCCTGGCCCACCGCCCAGATCGCCGTCATGGGCGCCCAGGGCGCGGTCAACATCCTGCACCGCCGCACCATCGCCGAGGCGGAGGCCGCCGGAGACGGGGAGGCCACCCGGGCCCGCCTCATCCAGGAGTACGAGGACGCCCTCCTCAACCCCTACACCGCCGCCGAACGCGGCTACATCGACGCCGTCATCAGGCCCTCCGACACCCGCTCCCACATCGTCCGCGGCCTGCGCCAGCTGCGCACCAAGCGGGCGTCCCTGCCCCCCAAGAAGCACGGCAACATCCCCCTCTGACGACTCTGACGACCTCTGACGACCTCTGACGACTAGGAGCCCGCTGTGACCATCAAGGTCGTACGGGGCAACCCGACCCCCGAGGAGCTGGCCGCCGCCCTGGCGGTGGTCCGCGCCCGCGCCGCGGCGGCGGCCGCCACGCCGCCCGGCGCGCCCGGCCCCCGGGACTCCTGGGCCGACCCGTCCCGCATCGCCGCCCAGCACGTGCCCCACCCCGGCCCGGCGTCCTGGAGCCGTACCTACTGGCCCGGCTGATCCGGCCGACGTCCGGGATTTGAGTACGCGTACTCAGGCGCCCGCCACGCCCCCGCCGGACCATGGCAGACATGCTGTGGTCCGACCCGGAGAACGAGCCGCCGAAAGAGCTGCGCGACATGCAGGTGATGCTGCGGCGGCTGGGTGTCTTCGTGGCCCTGGCCATGGTCCTGGCGATGATCGTCACCGGGCTGCGCTGAGCCCGGAGATGACCCCGTGAGCCGACCCCAACTAACCTGATCGCATGACTGATCAGCCGCGCCGTCGACTCGTCCTCGCCTCCCAGTCCCCCGCCCGGCTGGGGCTGCTGCGGCAGGCGGGGCTCGACCCCGAGGTGCTGGTGAGCGGGGTCGACGAGGACGCCGTCACCGCCCCCACCCCCGCCGACCTGGCGCTCGCCCTCGCCGAGGCGAAGGCCTCCGTGGTGGCCGCCAGACCGGAGGTCAAGGGCGCGCTGGTGATCGGCTGCGACTCCGTGCTCGACCTGGACGGGCAGGCCCTCGGCAAGCCCGCCGACGCCGAGGAGGCCACCGCGCGCTGGAAGGCGATGAGGGGCCGCGCGGGCACCCTCCAGACCGGCCACTGCGTCTACGACACGCTCAGCGGCCGCTACGCCTCGGCCACCGCCTCCACCGTCGTCCGCTTCGGCGAGCCGACCGACGAGGAGATCGCCGCGTACGTCGCCTCCGGGGAACCCCTCTACGTCGCCGGGGCGTTCACGCTGGACGGCCGCTCGGCGCCGTTCATCGACGGCATCGACGGCGACCACGGCAACGTCATCGGCATCAGCCTGCCCCTGCTCCGCCGGCTGCTGGCGGAACTGGGCGTGGGGATCACGGAGTTGTGGGCGCCGGAGGAGTGATCGGCTCGGTGCCGCCGGGGGCCGCGTCGGCGGGCTCCGGCGGGGCGTCGTAGGTCATCAGCAGCAGGACGACGAGCGCGAGCACGGCCACCATGAACAGGAAGGCGTGCCAGCCCACCAGCCCCCAGGTGAAGGCGCCCAGCAGCCCGTGCACCACGGCGACGCTGACCAGCAGGACGCGCCCGAGCCCGGCGGGCCGCCGGTCGCGCAGCGCCACCAGCAGGGCGACCAGCCCGCACAGCGCGAAGTACAGCCCGAAGACGACTCCGCCGATCTTCGAGGACACCGACATCACATCCGGGTCCAGGCCCGCCAGCGACATGTCCTGCCGGTCGACGACGACCCCGAGGAACCAGTTCAGCGCGGCGATGCCGAGCGCCTCCGCGAAGAGAAGGACCGCCACCACCCACGCGACCGGTCTGCGCACCACTGACCCCACCACCCTGTTACCGCGAGTACCTGACGGATTCCCGGCACGCTACTAACGGGTAAACCTCAGGACAAGGGTCCGGCCACGGGCAAAGAATCATTGGGCCATTCGTAGGGACTCCACAAAGAAACGGAGTGGGCCGCAGCACGCTCTCACAGAGACCTTGACCACACAGGCGGGCTAGGGTTTCTGGGAGCAGCCCTGCGTACCGAGGTGCGACAAGGGATTTCGCAGGTCGAGCGAGCCTCGAATCACGCTCCGTGTGGGCAAGCTCACCATTGGGGACGGGTCGAAGTGCCGTGTCGGCAGTCCCTAAACTCGGCTTGTTTCAAGGAGGGAGCCTTATCGTGCGCAAGGTGCTCATCGCCAACCGTGGCGAAATCGCTGTCCGCGTTGCCCGGGCGTGCCGGGACGCCGGTATCGCGAGCGTGGCCGTCTACGCCGACCCGGACCGGGACGCTCTGCATGTCCGCGCCGCGGATGAGGCGTTCGCCCTGGGCGGTGACACCCCGGCCTCCAGCTACCTGGACATCGACAAGGTCCTGGGCGCCGCCCGCGAGTCCGGCGCCGACGCGATCCATCCCGGATACGGCTTCCTCTCCGAGAACGCGGAGTTCGCCCAGGCCGTGCTGGACGCCGGGCTGATCTGGATCGGCCCGCCCCCGCAGGCCATCCGCGACCTCGGCGACAAGGTGGCCGCCCGGCACATCGCGCAGCGCGCGGGCGCCCCGCTGGTCGCGGGCACCCCGGACCCCGTCTCCGGCGCGGAGGAGGTCGTCGCCTTCGCCAAGGAGCACGGCCTGCCCATCGCGATCAAGGCCGCCTTCGGTGGCGGCGGCCGCGGTCTGAAGGTCGCCCGCACCCTCGAAGAGGTCCCGGAGCTGTACGACTCGGCCGTCCGTGAGGCCGTGGCGGCCTTCGGCCGGGGCGAGTGCTTCGTGGAGCGCTACCTGGACAAGCCCCGGCACGTGGAGACCCAGTGCCTGGCCGACACCCACGGTAACGTGGTCGTCGTGTCCACCCGTGACTGCTCCCTCCAGCGCCGCCACCAGAAGCTGGTCGAGGAGGCCCCCGCCCCGTTTCTCTCCGAGGCCCAGGTCGCGGAGCTGTACCGGGCGTCCAAGGCCATCCTGAAGGAGGCCGGCTACGTCGGCGCGGGCACCGTGGAGTTCCTCGTCGGGGCGGACGGCACCATCTCCTTCCTGGAGGTCAACACCCGCCTCCAGGTGGAGCACCCGGTCACCGAGGAGGTCGCCGGGATCGACCTGGTCCGCGAGATGTTCCGCATCGCCGACGGCGAGGCCCTCGGCTACGACGACCCGCCGCTGCGCGGCCACTCCTTCGAGTTCCGCATCAACGGCGAGGACCCGGGCCGGGGCTTCCTGCCCGCCCCCGGCACCGTCACCGCCTTCGCCCCGCCCTCGGGCCCCGGCGTCCGCCTGGACGCGGGCGTGGAGTCCGGCTCGGTCATCGGCCCGGCGTGGGACTCCCTGCTGGCCAAGCTGATCGTGACCGGCCGCACCCGCGCCGAGGCCCTCCAGCGCGCGGCCCGCGCCCTGGAGGAGTTCACGGTCGAGGGCATGGCCACCGCCATCCCCTTCCACCGCGCGGTCGTCAAGGACCCGGCCTTCGCCCCCGAGCTGACCGGCTCCACCGACCCGTTCACGGTCCACACCCGCTGGATCGAGACGGAGTTCGTCAACGATATCAAGCCGTTCGCGGCTCCCGCGGACGCCGAGGCCGACGAGGACACCAGTCGCGAGACGGTCGTCGTCGAGGTCGGCGGCAAGCGCCTGGAGGTCTCCCTCCCGGCGTCCCTGGGCATGTCGCTGGCCCGCACCGGCCTCGCCGCCGGGGCCAAGCCCAAGCGCCGCGCGGCCAAGAAGTCCGGCCCCGTGGCCTCGGGCGACACCCTCGCCTCGCCGATGCAGGGCACGATCGTCAAGATCGCCGTGGAGGAGGGTCAGGAGGTCAAGGAAGGCGACCTGATCGTCGTACTCGAGGCGATGAAGATGGAGCAGCCCCTCAACGCCCACCGGTCCGGCACCGTCAAGGGCCTGGCCGCCGAGATCGGCGCGTCCGTCACCTCCGGCGCCCCGATCTGCGAGATCAAGGACTGACGCACAAGCACCACAGGGCGCCCGGCGGCCGGCACAACCGAGCCCGCCGGGCGCCTTCGCGTATCAGCGCCCGCCCGCTCACCGGCTCACCTCCGCCGCAGGTCGGCGACCCTGGCCCCCCGCTCACCGCCGGGCGCCTGCTCACCGAGGCTGCGGAGGGACGGCGCCGTCCCCTGGACCTGGCCGCGACGGGGGGAGGGGAGCGGCACGTCCCGGCGCTGCTGACGCGCCGCGGCGGGCTCACCCCCCACCACGTTTCCCGAGCCGCCCTGCGGACCCGCCACGGCGATCTGGACGCCCTGGTCGGCCAGGGCCTGGAGTTCGGTGGCGGCACGGTCGTCATGGGCCGGGGGCTCATCGGTCACCAGCCGGGTGATCACATCGGTCGGCACGGTCTGGAACATGGTGTCCGTGCCCAGCTTGGTGTGATCGGCCAGCACGACGACCTCGGCGGCCGCCTGGACCAGCGCCCTGTCGACGGACGCGGAGAGCATGTTGGACGTGGAGAGCCCACGCTCGGCGGTGAGCCCGCTCCCGGAGAGGAAGGCCCGGGAGACCCTCAGCCCCTGCAACGACTGCTCGGCCCCACTGCCCACCAGGGCGTAGTTGGACCCGCGCAGGGTGCCCCCGGTCATCACCACCTCCACGCGGTTGGCGTGGGCCAGCGCCTGGGCCACCAGCAGCGAGTTGGTGACGACGGTCAGCCCCGGGACCCGAGCGAGCCTCCGAGCCAGTTCCTGGGTCGTGGTACCCGCCCCGACCACGATGGCCTCGCCCTCTTCGACGAAGCCCGCGGCGAGATCGGCGATGGCCGTCTTCTCGGCGGTCGCGAGATGAGACTTCTGCGGAAAGCCGGACTCCCGCGTGAACCCGCCCGGCAGTACCGCACCGCCATGCCGGCGGTCGAGGAGTCCTTCTGCCTCCAGTGCGCGCACGTCCCGCCGTACGGTCACTTCGGAGGTCTGGACGACGCGGGCGAGCTCCCGGAGCGACACGGCTCCGTTCGCTCGCACCATTTCGAGGATCAATTGGCGACGTTCTGCAGCGAACACGAAACTGACAGTAACCCCAACGACCGTCTGGTTTCAGCAGTTTGCGCCGAATAACAGAAGTTGTTCGCACGGTAGGGGTGGAGGTGGTATAGGGGCCTAGTCCACCCGCCTATGCCGTCCGCCCACCCCGCGACTCCCCGTGACCAGCGAAGAGTCACTTTCGGCCGTCAGGCCTCCGCGCTCGCCTTACGGGTGTGCAGCTGCCGCGCGACCTCGGCGATCGACCCCGAAAGCGACGGGTACACGGTGAACGCGTTCGCGATCTGCTCCACGGTCAGGTTGTTGTCCACGGCAAGCGAAATCGGATGGATCAGCTCGGAGGCGCGCGGCGCGACGACCACACCCCCCACCACGATCCCGGTCCCGGGCCGGCAGAAGATCTTGACGAAGCCGTCCCGGATCCCCTGCATCTTGGCGCGCGGGTTGCGCAGCAGCGGCAGCTTCACCACCCGGGCGTCGATCTTCCCGGCGTCGACGTCGGCCTGGCTGTACCCCACGGTCGCGATCTCGGGATCGGTGAACACGTTCGACGAGACCGTCTTCAGGTTGAGCGGGGCGACGGCGTCACCGAGGAAGTGGTACATGGCGATCCGCCCCTGCATGGCGGCGACGGACGCCAGCGCGAACACCCCGGTGACATCACCGGCCGCGTACACGCCCGGAGCGGTGGTCCGCGACACCTTGTCGGTCCAGATGTGCCCGGAGTCCCGCAGCCTGACGCCCGCCTCCTCCAGCCCCATCCCGGCGCTGTTGGGAATGGCACCCACGGCCATCAGACAGTGCGACCCGGCGATGACCCGCCCGTCGGCGAGCGTGACCTCGACGCGATCCCCCACCCGCTTGGCGGACTGCGCGCGCGACCGCGCCATCACGTTCATCCCCCGCCGCCGGAAGACCTCCTCCAGCACGGCGGCGGCGTCCGGGTCCTCACCCGGCAGCACCCGGTCCCGCGACGACACCAGCGTCACCTTGGACCCGAGCGCCTGGTAGGCGCCGGCGAACTCGGCACCGGTGACACCCGACCCGACGACGATCAGCTCCTCGGGCAGCTCATCGAGGTCGTACACCTGGGTCCAGTTGAGAATCCGCTCCCCGTCGGGCCGGGCATCCGGCAGTTCACGAGGATGCCCGCCAGTAGCGACGAGCACCGCGTCCGCGACGAGGGTCTCCTCACTCCCGTCAGCCGCGGTGACGACGACCTTCCGGGACCCGTCGAGGGCCTGCATGCCCTCCAGCCGCCCCCGCCCCCGCATGACCCGGGCACCGGCCCGCGTCACGGCGGCGGTGATGTCGTGCGACTGCGCCAGCGCGAGCCGCTTCACACGCCGGTTGACCTTCCCGAGGTCGACCCCCACCACCCGGGCGGCCTGCTCGATGTGGGGAGTGTCATCGGCGACGATGATCCCCAGCTCCTCGTACGACGAGTCAAAGGTGGTCATCACCTCGGCCGTGGCGATGAGGGTCTTCGACGGCACGCAGTCGGTCAGCACCGACGCCCCGCCCAGACCGTCGCGGTCGACGACGGTCACCTCCGCGCCGAGTTGCGCCGCCACCAGGGCCGCTTCGTATCCGCCGGGTCCGCCACCGATGATCACGATCCGAGTCACGTACTCCATTGTCCCGCACGCGCCACCATGCGGCCGCCCTGGGGGCCACCCAAGCGCCTTCCGTTACCGGAGTGACGCCCGTGCCCCCTGCCGTACCCTCTCCCCATGTCGCTCTACGCCGCCTACGCCGGCAATCTCGACGCGCGGCTGATGACGCGCCGCGCCCCGCACTCGCCGCTGCGCGCCACCGGCTGGCTCAACGGCTGGCGGCTCACCTTCGGCGGCGAGCACCTGGGCTGGGAGGGCGCGCTGGCGACACTGGTCGAGGACCCGGTCAGCCAGGTCTTCGTCGCCCTCTACGACATCGCCCCGATGGACGAGGAGTCCCTCGACCGCTGGGAGGGCGTGGGCCTGGGCATCTACCGCCGGCTGCGCAACGTGCGCGTCCACACCCTGGACGGCGAGGACCAGGCCTGGACGTACGTCCTCGACACCTACGAGGGCGGCCTCCCCTCGGCCCGCTACCTGGGCGAAATCGCCGACGCCGCCGAATCCGCCGGAGCCCCCCACGACTACGTCATGGAGCTGCGCAAACGCCCCTGCTGACAGCGGTCTGGTCAGAACCCACAACCAAACAGGGCCCATCCCGTGAGGTCTGTCATCTACGCGCGTAGGCCCAGACCGGCTACCCTCATCGACGTGAACGCATCTCTTCTCCCGGACGACATCCAGGGCGACCCCCACGCCGCCGCCGACGCCGCCGCCGCTCGCCTGCGCGAACTCACGGGCGCCGAGTCCCACGACGTCGCCCTCGTGATGGGCTCCGGCTGGGCACCGGCGGTCGACGCCCTCGGCGTCCCCGAAGCGGAACTCCAGGTCACCGACCTGCCCGGCTTCCCGCCCCCGGCGGTCGAGGGCCACGGCGGCAAGATCCGCTCGTACCGCATCGGCGACAAGCGCGCCCTGGTCTTCCTCGGCCGCACCCACTACTACGAGGGCCGGGGCGTCGCCGCCGTCGCCCACGGCGTCCGCACCGCGGTGGCCGCCGGCGCCAAGACCGTGATCCTCACCAACGGCTGCGGGGGCCTGCGCGAGGGCATGCGTCCCGGCCAGCCGGTCCTGATCAGCGACCACATCAACCTCACGGCGACCTCCCCGATCATCGGCGCGAACTTCGTCGACCTCACCGACCTCTACTCCCCCCGCCTGCGCGCCCTGTGCAAGGAGGTCGACCCCACGCTGGAGGAGGGCGTCTACGCCCAGTTCCCCGGCCCGCACTACGAGACCCCGGCGGAGATCCGCATGGCCCGCGTGATCGGCGCGGACCTGGTCGGCATGTCGACCGTCCTCGAGGCGATCGCGGCGCGTGAGGCGGGGGCGGAGGTGCTGGGCATCTCCCTCGTCACGAACCTCGCGGCGGGGATGACGGGCGAGCCCCTCAACCACGAGGAGGTCCTCCAGGCCGGACGCGACTCGGCGACGCGGATGGGGGCGTTGCTGGAGCGGGTGCTGGAGCGGTTGTAGCCGGTTGCGCGAGGTGCCCGGCGCGGCTGCGGACCACGGACGTTGCACACCCAGGCGCGACCGGGCGCTCGGCGCGGGTGCTGGCCGGGGCGTTGCGCAACCCGGCGCGACGGGGTGCCGCTGCGCCCACCCGTGCCGCCCTGCGGCACGACTGCCCGCAGCAGCGCGGAGACAGCACCGCAGCGAGGACAGCCGTGGGCAGCCGTGGACAGCCGTGGGCGGCGGGCGACGGCCCGCACCCGCCGTACGACGGAAGGGGACGTGTCGGGGGGTGTCCGCCCGCAGTGGTTCGCGCGGAAAACCCCGGTAGGGACCCAGTTGGCGGATCGCGCGGTTCCGAGGACGGACACCCCCCGGCGCGGCCCCGACCCACCACCGGCCGGAATGCGCTACGCACGCCACAGACCACACCGGCGGGCCGCCGCAGGCATACCGCAGTACCCACCACACACCGAGAGGTTGGACCGAACGTGCACGACGATCTCCTCGCACGGGCCCAGGCATGGCTGGCCGAGGACCCCGACCCGGAAACCCGCGACGAGCTGGCCAAGCTCATCGACGCGGGCGCCACCGCCGAACTGACCGCCCGCTTCAGCGGCACCCTCCAGTTCGGCACCGCAGGCCTCCGGGGCGAACTCGGCGCCGGCCCCATGCGCATGAACCGCTCGGTGGTCATCCGCGCCGCCGCCGGTCTCGCCGCGTACCTCAGGAAGCAGGGCACCCACAACGGCCTCGTCGTCATCGGCTACGACGCCCGCCACAAGTCCGCGGACTTCGCCCGCGACACCGCCGCCGTCATGACCGGCGCCGGCCTCAGGGCGGCCGTACTCCCCCGCCCCCTCCCCACCCCCGTCCTCGCCTTCGCCATAAGGCACCTCGGCGCCGTGGCAGGCGTGGAAGTCACCGCCAGCCACAACCCACCCCGCGACAACGGCTACAAGGTCTACCTCGGCGACGGCTCCCAGATCGTCCCCCCGGCCGACACCGACATCGCCGCCGAGATCGACGCGATCGGGACCCTCACCAGCGTCCCCCGCCCCACCACCGGCTGGGACACCCTCGACGACTCCGTCCTCGACGCCTACCTGGCCCGCACGGACGCCGTCCTCTCCCCCGGCACCCCCCGCACCGCCCGCACCGTCTACACGGCCATGCACGGCGTGGGCAAGGACGTCCTCCTCGCCGCCTTCGCCCGGGCGGGCTTCCCGGAGCCGGCCCTCGTCACCGAGCAGGCCGACCCCGACCCGGACTTCCCCACCGTCGCCTTCCCCAACCCGGAAGAGCCCGGCGCGATGGACCTCGCCTTCGCCAAGGCCACCGAGACCGACCCGGACCTGGTCATCGCCAACGACCCGGACGCCGACCGCTGCGCCGTGGCCGTCAAGGACGACGGCACCTGGCGCATGCTCCGCGGCGACGAGGTCGGCGCCCTCCTCGCCGCCCACCTGGTGGCCCGCGGAGCCCGCGGCACGTTCGCCGAGTCGATCGTCTCCTCCTCCCTCCTCGGCCGTATCGCGGCCAAGGCGGGCCTCCCCCACGAGGAGACCCTCACCGGCTTCAAGTGGATCGCCCGCGTCGACGACCTCCGCTACGGCTACGAGGAGGCCCTCGGCTACTGCGTCGACCCGGACGGCGTCCGCGACAAGGACGGCATCACGGCCGCCCTCCTCATCACGGAACTGGCCTCGGTCCTGAAGTCGGAGGACCGTACCCTCCTCGACCTCCTCGACGACCTCGCCGTGGAGCACGGCCTGCACGCCACCGACCAGCTCTCGGTCCGCGTCCAGGACCTCTCCGTCATCGCCAACGCCATGACCCGCCTCCGCGAGCACCCCCCGACGACGCTCGGGGACCTCTCCGTCACCCACGCGGAGGACCTCACCCGGGGCACGGCCACGCTCCCGCCCACGGACGGCCTGCGCTACACCCTCGACGGCGCCCGCGTGATCGTCCGCCCGAGCGGCACGGAGCCCAAGCTGAAGTGCTACCTGGAGGTGGTGATCCCGGTCCCCGACCACACCGCCCTCCCGGCGGCCCGGGCCAGGGCGACGGACCTCCTGACCGCGATCAAGCGAGACCTGTCGACGGCAGCGGGCCTCTGAGAACGCCCCACGGCGGGTCGGCCTTCAGGGCTGACCCGCCCCCGCCCCCCGTCGCTCCGGGCACCGCGGTCGAACCACCACGGTCAGAGCACCGCCAGCACGACCGCCAACAGCACCAGCCCGACCCCCGCGGGCCCCACCACCTCGTAGGCCCACCGCACGGACACCTCGCCCTGCGACCCGGCCGCCTTCTCCCGCGCCGCGAGCATCTCGCGCAGCTCGTCCATCACCTGGTCGGTCTCGGCCCGCACCGGCCCCTGATCAGCGGTGGCGGCGGCGTCCACGCCCCCGAGCCCGCCGAAGCCGCCACCGAACCCGAACCCGAACCCTCGCCTGCGCCCCTCGCCCCGGGCCTCGGCCTCCCGCCGGGCCTGCTGCCGGGCGGCCTTCTTGCGCGCCCGCAGCGACACCGGGATGGACCACAGCTGGTACTTGGTCCCGGACTTCACGACGACCTCGTTGGTGTACCCGGACCGCAGCGAGACGACCTCGCCCCACGGCAGCTCGATCACCCGGAAGGGATTGCGCACCCGCAGCCGGTCCTCACCGGCGAACACGGCGGGCCGCAGCGTGAAGGCGACCACCAGCGGCACCACGAGCAGCAGCACGGCCAGCGCCAGCCAGGGCGTGCGCCCCTCGCCGGTCACCACGGCGTCGATGCCCAGCCAGCCGATCACCGCGAGCAGCAGCGCACCGCCGACGAGTGCGGCCGGTGACCGGTAGATCCGGTCCCGGGTGCGGGGCGACTCGGGCCGCGGCCCAGGTGACTGGTCTTCGGGGGTGCTCATGCCCCCGATTCTGCACGACGCCCCGGACGCCCCTCGTCAGCGGTGGGCCCCCAGGGGGCCGCCGCCAGGGACGGAGCCGGAGGGCTGTACAGCCGCTACGCGCGTAGATATGCTCGTCTGGTGACCATGCCCACCTCTGCACCCACCACAGCGGCCACCGCGGCGCACACCCTGAAGGACGTCACCGCGTCCGACAGCACGCTGCGCCGGTTCCTCCACGGGCTGCCCGGCGTCGACCCGGTCGGCCTGGAGGCGCGCGCGGCCTCTCTCGGCACCCGTTCCATCAAGACGACCGCCAAGGCGTACGCCATCGACCTGGCCATCTCCATGGTCGACCTGACGACGCTGGAAGGCGCGGACACCCCCGGCAAGGTCCGGGCGCTCGGCGCCAAGGCGGTCCACCCCGACCCGACCGACCGTACGGCCCCCGCCACGGCCGCGGTCTGCGTCTACCCCGACATGGTGGCCACCGCCAAGGAGGCCGTCGCGGGCTCCTCGGTCAAGGTCGCCTCGGTCGCCACCGCCTTCCCGGCGGGCCGCGCCGCCCTCGAGGTGAAGCTGGCCGACGTCCGGGACGCGGTCGCCGCGGGCGCGGACGAGATCGACATGGTCATCGACCGCGGGGCGTTCCTCGCGGGCAAGTACCTGAAGGTGTACGACGAGATCACCGCCGTGAAGGAGGCCTGCGGGACGAGCGCCCGCCTCAAGGTCATCTTCGAGACCGGCGAGCTGTCGACGTACGACAACATCCGCCGCGCGAGCTGGCTCGGCATGCTGGCCGGGGCGGACTTCATCAAGACCTCGACCGGCAAGGTGGCGGTGAACGCGACCCCGGCGAACACCCTGCTGATGCTGGAGGCCGTACGGGACTTCCGGGCCACCACGGGCGTCCAGGTGGGCGTGAAGCCCGCGGGCGGCATCCGCACCTCCAAGGACGCGATCAAGTTCCTGGTCCTGGTCAACGAGACCGTCGGCGAGGACTGGCTGGACAACCACTGGTTCCGCTTCGGCGCGTCCTCGCTCCTGAACGACCTGCTGATGCAGCGTCAGAAGCTGGCCACCGGCCGCTACTCCGGCCCCGACTACGTGACGGTGGACTGATCACCATGGCATCGGCATTCGAATACGCCCCCGCACCCGAGTCCCGCGCGATCGTCGACATCGCCCCGTCCTACGGCCTGTTCATCGACGGCGAGTTCACCGAGGCGGCGGACGGCAAGGTCTTCAAGACGGTCTCCCCGGCCACCGAGGAGGTCCTGTCCGAGGTCGCCCAGGCGGACGAGGCGGACATCGACCGCGCGGTGCGGGCGGCCCGCAAGGCGTTCGAGAAGTGGTCGGCGCTGCCCGGCACGGAACGCGCGAAGTACCTCTTCCGCATCGCCCGGATCATCCAGGAGCGCAGCCGCGAGCTGGCCGTCCTGGAGACCCTGGACAACGGCAAGCCGATCAGGGAGACCAGGGACGCCGACCTCCCCCTGGTCGCCGCGCACTTCTTCTACTACGCGGGCTGGGCCGACAAGCTCGACCACGCCGGTTTCGGCGCGAACCCCCGCCCGCTGGGCGTCGCGGGCCAGGTCATCCCCTGGAACTTCCCCCTCCTGATGCTGGCGTGGAAGATCGCCCCGGCGCTCGCCACCGGCAACACGGTCGTCCTGAAGCCCGCCGAGACGACCCCGCTCTCCGCGCTCTTCTTCGCGGACGTCTGCCGCCAGGCGGGCCTGCCGAAGGGCGTCGTCAACATCGTCACCGGCGACGGCCGCGCGGGCGCCGCCCTGGTCGCGCACCCGGACGTCGACAAGGTCGCCTTCACCGGCTCGACGGCCGTCGGCAAGGAGATCGCGCGCACGGTGGCCGGGACCCGCAAGAAGCTCACCCTGGAACTGGGCGGCAAGGGCGCCAACATCGTCTTCGACGACGCCCCGATCGACCAGGCCGTCGAGGGCATCGTCAACGGCATCTTCTTCAACCAGGGCCAGGTCTGCTGCGCGGGCAGCCGTCTGCTGGTCCAGGAGTCGATCCAGGACGAGCTGCTGGAGTCCCTGAAGCGCCGCCTGTCCACCCTCCGCCTCGGCGACCCCCTCGACAAGAACACGGACATCGGCGCGATCAACTCCGCCGAACAGCTCGCCCGCATCACCGCCCTCGCCGACCAGGGCGAGGCGGAGGGCGCCGAACGCTGGTCCCCGTCCTGCGAACTCCCGGCATCCGGCTACTGGTTCGCCCCGACGCTCTTCACGAACGTCACCCAGGCGCACACGGTGGCCCGGGACGAGATCTTCGGCCCGGTCCTCTCCGTCCTGACCTTCCGCACCCCGGACGAGGCCGTCGCCAAGGCCAACAACACCCCGTACGGCCTCTCGGCGGGCATCTGGACGGAGAAGGGCTCGCGCATCCTCGCGGTCGCGAACAAGCTCCGCGCGGGCGTCGTCTGGTCCAACACGTTCAACAAGTTCGACCCGACCTCGCCGTTCGGCGGCTACAAGGAGTCGGGCTTCGGCCGCGAGGGCGGCCGCCACGGCCTGGAGGCGTACCTCGATGTCTGATGTGACCCGACTCTCCGTCTTCAAGACCTACAAGCTGTACGTCGGCGGGAAGTTCCCGCGTTCCGAGAGCGGCCGGGTGTACGAGGTGACGGACTCGAAGAACAACTGGCTGGCCAACGCGCCCCTGTCGTCCCGCAAGGATGCCCGGGACGCCGTGGTCGCGGCCCGCAAGGCGTTCGGCGGCTGGTCCGGGGCGACCGCCTACAACCGCGGCCAGGTCCTCTACCGCGTCGCGGAGATGCTGGAGGGCCGCCGGGACCAGTTCACCCGCGAGGTGGCCGACGCGGAGGGCCTGTCGAAGTCGAAGGCGTCCGCGGTCGTCGACGCCACCATCGACCGCTGGGTCTGGTACGCGGGCTGGACCGACAAGATCGCCCAGGTCGTGGGCGGCGGCAACCCGGTCGCGGGCCCGTTCTTCAACCTCTCCTCCCCCGAACCGACGGGCGTGGTGGCGGTCGTGGCCCCCCAGGAGTCGTCGTTCCTGGGCCTGGTCTCGGTTGTCGCCCCGGTGATCGCGACGGGCAACACGGCGGTCGTCATCGCCTCCGAGAAGTCCCCCCTCCCGGCTCTCTCCCTCGCCGAGGTGCTGGCCACCTCCGACGTCCCAGGCGGCGTCGTCAACGTCCTCTCCGGCCGCACGGCGGAGATCGCGGCACCCCTCGCCGCCCACCAGGACGTCAACGCGATCGACCTCACGGGCGCCGACGCCGAACTGGCGAAGGACCTGGAGATCGCCGCGGCCGACAACCTCAAGCGCGTCCTGCGTCCACAGCCTGTGGATTACTTCCGGACGCCCGGCACCGACCGGATGACGGCCTTCCTGGAGACCAAGACGGTGTGGCACCCGACCGGTTCGCTGGGCGCCTCGGGCTCGGCGTACTGACGGCCACGCCCCCGCACCAGGGCCGCGATTCCTCTCCGTCCGGAGGAGTCGCGGCCCTTCTGTCACCCGCTCAGAGAACCTCTCCTCTGCTCCGGGCGTTGACCCGGGCAACCCGCTCACTGATGCCCCTCGGCTCCACGTCCTCGGGCCGCGCGGTCCACTCCGTCCCGCCTCCCTCGGGCCGCAGCCACACCAACCCGTCCTGGTGATCCATGACGACTCCGCGCCGCTCCCGCCGGGTGTCGTAGGCGAGTTGACCGACCGGAACCGTCGCCGTGGGGCGTCGGACTGCCATGGGTACCTCCTAGAGCGCGCTCTCGCTGTTCTGCACACCCAGCGAAACGCTCGGCTCCTCAGCACGGACAGGGTGACGGTGTTCCGAAACGCACCACGGAACAGCTCCCCCACTCCGATGTTCACCTTTCGCACACACACGGTCACCCACCGCGACTACCGTGAACGGAGTGTGTCGTCCCACTCGGCAAGGGAGCCCCGCCATGACCCACCCCACCCGCGACCTCGACCCCGCCCGCTCGGCCCGCGACCTGTACGGCGTGGAACTGCGCCGCCAACGCCAGCTCACGGGCCTGTCGTTGGACCGCCTGTCGGACATCGTCAACTACAGCAAGACGCACCTGCACGGCGTGGAGACGGGCGAACGGCTCCCCCTCCCTCCGATCTCGGAGAAGCTGGACGCGGCGTTCGGGACGGGGGAGCTGTTCCAGGGGCTGTGGGGGGCGGTGAAACGGGAGCACACGCCGAGGCGGTTCGACCATTGCCTGGAGTTGGAGGCGCGGGCGGCGCGGATTCAGTCGTTCAACGCGAGCCTCATCCCTGGGCTACTTCAGACGCCCGCGTACATGCGGGCGCTGTTCTCCAAGGGCGACCCTGGTATCAGTAAGGAGGAGATCGACAGCCTTGTGGCTGCCCGCCTGGGCCGCCAGGAGATCCTGCGGCGTCACTGCCCGCCAGACTTCTGGTGGGTTCTCAACGAGGCAGCGCTGCGGCTGGCCGTGGGGGGGCCGGGGGTGATGCGTGAACAACTCGCGTCCTTGCTGAGCCTGGCAGAGACCCGCCGCACCACGATCCAAGTCGTTCCGTTCGACGCGGGCGCGTGCCCGCTGATGAACGGCACGCTCATCCTCCTAACACTTCCGGACAACTCGACCACCGTGTACCAGGAGGGGCCGAGGAACGGTGAGGTCTTCGACGACCGGGAAACCGTCACGCAGCGCGTGCGAGAGTACGATCTGATGAAGGCCAACGCGCTCCCCCCGAGGGAGTCCCGGGCGCTGATCAAAGCGACGATGGAGACGTACGAGCCATGCGAGCCACCCCAAATCTGAGCACCGCCCGCTGGCGCAAGTCCACGTACAGCGGAAACCAGGCCGGGGATGAGTGCATCGAAGTCTGCGATGACGTCCCCGGCACCATCCCCGTCCGCGACAGCAAGAACCCCACCGGCCCCGTCCTGCTCCTGGCCGGAGCCGCCTGGCAACCGTTCGTCAACGGCGTCCGGGACGGCTCCCTTTAGGTGGCCTCAGCCGCCCAGCACCCCCGTCACCTGCCCCAGCACCGGCACGCTCCCCAGGGACGGGGCCTGGGCGATGGGGCGGGTCAGGGTCTGGGAGGTCAGCGGCTGGAAGTCGGCGAGCTGGGTGCCGACGCCGTTGTCGAGGGGGTCGACACCGGTACCGGCGAGGGGGTTGGGCTTGAGGCCCGCGACCGGGCCGGTGACGTAGCCCACCGTGCCCGTCAGCGCCTGGAGGCCGGCCCCCGGGTCGATCTCGCCCATCGCGGTGGGCCGGTAGTTCACCACGCCCAGCATCTGCTCGGCCTCCGCCGCGACGGCCGAGCCGGTGCCCGCGCCCAGGGCCACGCCCGCGGTCGCGAGCACGGCGAACGCCCGCCGGGCGGCGGGCTGGGGAGTGGGCTGGGGGGAGTCGTTACGGACCGTCATGGCCGCCACCTTCTCTACATGCTCTGAGTAATCGATTCAACACGTAGGGTATTTGACGTGTGACGCGGGCTTCAAAGCCGACCCGCGGGGTCGTTGACGGGCCGGGGGATGCCTCACACTGGTGTCCCGTGAGTTCCCATCCGCCCATACCCGCGCGAGTCGTGCTGCTCTGCGGCCCCTCCGGCTCCGGCAAGTCCCTCCTCGCGGCCCGCTCCGGTCTCCCGGTGCTGCGGCTCGACGACTTCTACAAGGAGGGCACCGACCCGACGCTGCCGCTGGTGGCCGACAGCTCGGACATCGACTGGGACCACCCCGGCTCCTGGGACGCGGACGCCGCCGTCACCGCGATCACCGAGCTGTGCCGCACGGGCCGTACGCAGGTCCCCGTGTACGACATCTCGCTCAGCGCCCGCACCGGGGAGGACGGCGTCGACATCGGGCGGACCCCGCTGTTCATCGCGGAGGGCATCTTCGCCGCCGAGATCGTCACCCGCTGCCGCGAACTGGGTGTCCTCGCCGACGCGCTCTGCCTGAGCCGGGGCCCGGTGCGGACCTTCCGCCGCCGTTTCCTGCGCGACCTCAGGGAGGGCCGCAAGTCCGTGCCCTTCCTGCTGCGCCGCGGCTGGCGGCTGATGCGCCAGGAACGGACGATCATCGCCCGCCAGACGGCGCTCGGCGCGTACGCCTGCGACCGGGACGAGGCGATGGGCCGCCTGGCCGCAGCGGCGGCGGGCCGCTGTGCGCCGTCGACGCGTACGGCGGCCTGAGGGACGTACACGCGAGGGGACGTACACACAGAGAAGCGGGACTGGACGGACCCCCCGGCCCTCCAGTCCCGCATCCCCGCGGGGCTCCCCCGAACCCCTGTGGTGCTTCCCCCGTGTCCCCCGTGGATCCCCCGTGATCCCCGTGGTGCTCCCCCGTGGAGCGGAGAGGGAACCCCCCCAGGTTCCCGTCTCCATTAGTCAGGAGTCCCGGACTCCCCCCGTGATACACCCGGGCCCCGGACTTTCCCGAACTTTTTTCCGCGCCTCTCCTCGGCCTCAGGCGACCAGCTCGCCGAAGGCGTCCTCCTCGTCCCGGCCGAAGCTGAGGACCTCGTCCTCGCGCAGCCGGCGCAGCGACCGCCAGATGCTGGACTTGACCGTGCCGACGCTGATGTCGAGGATCTCCGCGATCTCCGGGTCCGTGCGGCCCTCGTAGTAGCGCAGGACCAGCATGGTGCGCTGGAGTTCGGGGAGCCGGGCCAGCGCCTGCCACAGGACCGCGCGCAGCTCGGTACCGCGCATCGCGTCCGTGTCGCCGACGGTCTCCGGCAGCTCCTCGGTCGGGTACTCGTTCAGCTTGCGGCGGCGCCACGCGCTGATGTGCAGGTTCGTCATCGTGCGGCGGAGGTAGCCGCCGACGGCCGCCTTGTCGCTGATCCGGTCCCACGCCCGGTACGTCGAGAACAGCGCGCTCTGGAGCAGGTCCTCGGCCTCGAACCGGTCGCCGGTCAGGTGGTAGGCGGTGGCGTACAGGGAGGCGCGGCGCTCCTGGACGTAGGCCGTGAACGCGGCTTCCGCGTCCGTGGACTGCGTCGCCGGGCGCCGCTCTCCCGTTTCCACCCTGTACGCGGGTCCCCCGTGTGTCTCCCCCGTGACCCCCGTCGGTGCGTCAACCACCGTCATGAAGCCGGTGTGCTGACGCCCGGTGCCGCGAGCGCACCCCCGCCCGCTCACGGCACCGGACTTCTCGGAACCCCGGCTCACGTCGTGCAGCCGAGTGATCACTGCGCTGGTGCTGTTGCCGTGCAGCGTGTTCATCTCGCGCCCCCCGTCGTGGACTTCCGGTGTTCGGTCTGGCTTCCGTGCTGTGTCGAAAAGCTTGCCGCGAGCACTTCATCGCCGTGTCCGTCGACTGTCACAGACCTGTCACAGGGCCCGTTCGTACGATCTTCACGGGACGCGCACAGAACGGCGTGCTGACGCAGTGCGGTCGCTACGTCGCCGTACAGGTGTCGAAACCCCCACCCCCCATGGGCCAGAATGACCCCCGTGCCTTCCCTGTTGCTGATCGAGGACGACGACGCCATCCGTACGGCCCTGGAACTGTCTCTGACGCGCCAGGGACACCGGGTGGCGACCGCTGCCAGCGGTGAGGACGGTCTGAAGCTGCTGCGTGAGCAGCGGCCGGACCTGATCGTGCTGGATGTGATGCTGCCCGGCATCGACGGGTTCGAGGTGTGCCGCCGCATCCGGCGCACCGACCAGCTGCCGATCATCCTGCTGACCGCGCGCAGCGACGACATCGACGTGGTGGTGGGCCTGGAGTCCGGCGCCGACGACTATGTCGTCAAACCCGTGCAGGGGCGGGTGCTGGACGCCCGCATCCGGGCCGTGCTGCGGCGCGGCGAGCGGGAGTCGAACGACGCCGCCACGTTCGGCAGCCTGGTGATCGACCGGGCCGCGATGACCGTCACCAAGAACGGTGACGATCTCCAGCTCACCCCCACCGAGCTGCGGCTGCTGCTGGAGCTGAGCCGTCGGCCGGGGCAGGCGCTGTCCCGGCAGCAGTTGCTGCGGCTGGTGTGGGAGCACGACTATCTCGGTGACTCCCGGCTGGTGGACGCCTGTGTCCAGCGGCTGCGCGCCAAGGTGGAGGACGTGCCGTCGTCCCCGACCCTGATCCGTACCGTGCGTGGTGTCGGCTACCGGCTGGATCCGCCTCAGTGACACAGGAGCAACATGTGCACGGAGGGTCGCGCGGCTGGTCCGCCGCCCTCACACGCAAGGGGATATGGTCGCGGCTGCGCCTGACCAGTCTGCGGCTGCGGCTGGTCGTGGTGTTCGGCCTGGTCGCGCTGACCGCGGCGGTGTCCGCGTCGGGCATCGCCTACTGGCTCAACCGGGAGGCGGTGCTCACCCGCGCCCAGGACGCCGTGCTGCGGGACTTCGAGAGCGAGATGGGGAACCGGGCGAGCGCGCTGCCCGACCATCCCACGCAGGACGAACTCCAGCGCGCCGCCGGTCTGATGGCCACCGGCGGGCAGCACTTCACCGTGCTGCTGGTCGCCGAGGACGCCGACGGCAGGACGGTGTACGGCGGTTCCGGCGGCCTGAACGGTTTCACGCTGGGCGACGTGCCCGAGTCGCTGCGCACCGCCGTGAACAAGGAGCAGCCGCTCGACTCCGGCAACAAGTCGCCGTACCACCTGTACTGGCAGCGGATCGTGGACGACGGCACGCCCTATCTGGTGGCCGGGACCCGGGTCATCGGGGGCGGGCCGACGGGGTACATGCTGAAGTCGCTGGAGCCGGAGGCCAAGGACCTCAACTCGCTGGCCTGGTCGCTCGGTATCGCCACCGGCCTGGCGCTGATCGGCTCGGCGCTGCTCGCGCAGGCCGCCGCCACGACCGTACTGAAGCCGGTGCACCGGCTCGGGGTGGCGGCGCGGCGGCTCGGGGAGGGCAAGCTGGACACCCGGCTGCGGGTGTCGGGGACGGACGAACTGGCCGACCTGTCACGGACGTTCAACAGCGCGGCGGAGGCGCTGGAGAAACGGGTCGACGACATGGCGGCGCGGGAGGCCGCGTCCCGGCGGTTCGTCGCGGACATGAGCCATGAGCTGCGGACCCCGCTGACCGCGATCACCGCCGTCACCGAGGTGCTGGAGGAGGAACTGGACTCCGAGAGCGGCGGTCTCGACCCGATGATCGAGCCCGCGGTGCGGCTGGTGGTCAGCGAGACCCGGCGGCTGAACGACCTGGTGGAGAACCTGATGGAGGTCACCCGCTTCGACGCGGGCACCGCCCGGCTCGTCCTCGACGACGTCGACATCGCCGACCAGATCACCGCCTGCATCGACGCCCGTGCCTGGCTGGACGCGGTCGAGCTGGACGCGGAACGCGGTATCCACGCCCGTATCGACCCACGGCGGCTGGACGTCATCCTCGCCAACCTGATCGGCAACGCGCTCAAGCACGGGGGGTCGCCGGTGCGGGTCTCGGTGCGGGTGGAGGAGTCCACCGACGAGGTCGTCATCCGGGTGCGGGACCACGGGCCGGGCATCCCGGAGGACGTGCTGCCGCACGTCTTCGACCGGTTCTACAAGGCGAGCGCATCCCGGCCGCGCTCCGAGGGCAGCGGCCTCGGCCTGTCCATCGCCCTGGAGAACGCCCACATCCACGGCGGCGAGATCACCGCCGCCAACTCGCCGGACGGGGGCGCGGTGTTCGCGCTGCGGCTGCCGCGGGACGCCTCCGAGGTGGTGTCGGCGGCCGAGGGGGAGACCGCGGGCGGCACCGTGAAGGGCACGACGAGGGGCGCTACGGAAAAGGGGGACGCGTGATGGGCGTACGGCGGAGGATGGCGCTCCTCCCCGTGCTCGCCGTGGTGGCCGCGGTGCTCGCCGGGTGCGGGATACGGCCCACGGAGGTGCCGACGGACTTCGGTCCGGCCCCGTCACGGGCGCGGTGTTCGCTCGCCGGGACCGATGTCACCACGCAGTCCACGGGCGGGATGCCGGTGCGGGTGTTCCTGCTGTGCGGGTCCTCCCTGGTGACCGTGGACCGCACGGTCCGGGTCCCGGAGGGCGACTCCGAGGCCGCGCAGCGGGTGCTGGTGGCGCAGGCCCTGCTGGACGAACTGGCCCGCACGCCGTCGACCGCGGCGAAGGAGGCCGGGTACACCACGCACGTACGGCCCGGTACGAAGGTGAGCGGGCCGCGGCGTGGGGACCCCGAGGACACCCTGCGGCTGAGCAGCGCTCCGGGCGACCTGTCCGCGTACGCGTTCGCGCAGATCGTGTGCACGTTCTCGGACTCGGAGGCCGCCGAGGGCGACGGATCGGTGATCCTGGGCGGGCCGCAGGGGGACTCGCTGCGCCGGTACGAGTGCACGGAGGAGGTCCGGGCCCGGCCCGGCACCGGGGAACCGCCGTCACGGGAGGTCGGGACCGGGTGAGGGGTCTTCCGGTCCGCGGGTCTGCGGCCGGTGTGGCGCATGCCTCATCCGGTCGGAGGGGGGCGGGCCGGAACCGATCGTGCCGGGGGGCGCGTCTAGGGGTTCGTGCAGCGTCAAGGCTCCATGGGCGGCAGCGCCGCGATCCACGTCCGTGTGACAGGGGGTGTCCTCCTCGTCGCGTTTCTCGCGTTCGTCGCCTGGTTCACGCTGCGCCCCCTGGACGTCCCCTGGGTGATGCCCGCCAATCTGCGGCCGTTCGCGGGTATCCGGGCCGATCTGGCACTGGGCTGGCCCGACGCGGCGCTGCGCATCGGTGAGGGGCTGGCGCTGCTCGCCCCGCTGGGTGTGCTGCTGCCGCTGGCGGGTGGCAGGCTGGCCGTGTCGCCGTGGGCGTCCCTGTTCCGTACGGTCGCGGCGGGCGCCCTGCTGTCGCTGACCATCGAGTTGTTGCAGACGGGCGTGCCGGGGCAGGTCGTGGACGTCGACTCGCTGCTGCTGAACACCGTGGGCGTGGGGCTCGCGCACCTCGCCGTGGTGCCCGCGGGGCGCGCCTGGCTGCGCCGTAGGGGGGTGTCGGCGTCGGGGCCGGGGGTGCCGCCCCCTCCGGATGAGGTGGCTCAGGGTCGGACCCCGACGATTCCCAGGGTCGGGATCGCCCCGTAGAGCGACGCTTTGCCCGCTTCGTTTCCGTACCGTTGAGGGTGGATGAGATGAGTCGACGGATGTCGTAACCGAAGGAGCAGCCATGTCCCGCCCCGTCCGCCCCACCAACGGCCGCATGATCGGCGGCGTGTGCGCCGCACTGGCCCAGCGCTTCGGCACCTCCGCGACGACGATGCGGGTGATCTTCCTGCTCTCCTGCCTGCTGCCGGGGCCACAGTTCCTGCTCTACATCGCGCTGTGGATCCTGCTGCCGTCCGAGGACAAGGCCACGCGCACGGCCTGGTGAGAGCGTCGAACACAGCGACGGGGCGCACCCCTTGGGCAGGGGTGCGCCCCGTCGGCGCGTGTGCGGTGGGGTGGGTCAGCCGCCCAGCGGGAGGCCGTTGACCGGCGTGCCCTTCACGGGGAGGCCCTGCGTCGGCAGACCGCCGAGGAGCGCGGCGGCCGGGCCGGTCGGGCCCTCGGCGAGCAGCTGCTGGACGGCGGGCTGCGCGGCCGTGATGCCGGTGCCCAGTACGCGCTGCCCCTGGGCGAGCGCCTGGCTGCTGCCCGGCACCGCCCTCTCGACGTTCTCCGCGGGCAGCGTCCTGGTGACGGTGTCCAGCGCCTGGTTGCTGACGCCGGCGAGGTCCGGAGCGGCGTTCGCGGCGCCCGCGCCGGCGGCGGCGAAGGCGGCACCGAGCGCGGCGACACCGAGGGACTTGGCAGCAGACTGCTTCATGGTGAATAACGTCCTTGGGAACGGAACTGAATGGGAGCGGTCCAGGAACGTAAACACGCCGGGCCGTCCGTCGCAAACATCGAAATGCGGACGGGTTGTGAATGCGGGGCGCTTGCGTGGAATGCCAGATGGAGGGTGGGGGTGGGTGATTGTGCTGGTCAGGGCTTGCTCAGCGGAACAGCCATTCGGATTTCAGGGATGCGTATCCGGGCTTGATCACGTCATTGATCATGGCCAGTCGTTCATCGAAAGGAATGAATGCTGACTTCATAGCATTGACCGAGAACCACTGCATGTCGTCGAGTGTGTAACCGAATGCCTCGACCAGGTGCTCGAATTCCTGGCTCATGGACGTGTTCGACATCAGCCGGTTGTCGGTGTTGACCGTGGCGCGGAAGTGGAGCCTGCGCAGCAGTCCGATGGGGTGCTCGGCGTAGGAGCTGGCGGCGCCGGTCTGGAGGTTGGAGCTGGGGCACAGCTCCAGCGGGATGCGCTTGTCCCGGACGTAGGAGGCGAGTCGGCCGAGGGTGACCGTGCCGTCGTCGCGCACCTCGATGTCGTCGATGATGCGGACGCCGTGGCCGAGGCGGTCGGCGCCGCACCACTGGAGGGCCTGCCAGATGGAGGGGAGCCCGAAGGCCTCACCGGCGTGGATGGTGAAGTGGTTGTTCTCCCGCTTGAGGTACTCGAAGGCGTCGAGGTGCCGGGTGGGCGGGTAGCCCGCCTCCGCGCCCGCGATGTCGAAGCCGACGACGCCGAGGTCGCGGTAGCGGTTGGCGAGTTCGGCGATCTCCAGGGCGCGGGCGGCGTGCCGCATCGCGGTGAGGAGGGCGCCCACGCGGATGCGGTGGCCGTTGTCGTGGGCTCGTCGTTCGCCTTCCCGGAAGCCCTCGTTGACGGCTTCCACGACCTCTTCGAGGGTGAGTCCGGCGGCGAGGTGCTGTTCGGGGGCGTAGCGGACCTCGGCGTAGACGACGCCGTCCGCGGCGAGGTCCTCGGCGCACTCGGCGGCGACGCGGACGAGGGCGTCGCGGGTCTGCATGACGCCGACGGTGTGCGAGAAGGTCTCCAGGTACCGCTCCAGGGAGCCGGAGTCGGCGGCCTCCCGGAACCAGACGCCGAGCTTCTCGGGGTCGGTCTCGGGGAGGTGGGGATAGCCGGTCTCCTGGGCCAGTTCGACGATCGTGGCGGGGCGCAGGCCGCCGTCGAGGTGGTCGTGCAGGAGGACCTTGGGGGCGTGGAGGATCTGCTCCGGGGTGGGGGTGTTGTTGGTTCGGGTGGTCTGGGTGGTCTGGGTGGCGTGGGTGGCCCCGGTGGCCTTGGGGGTGTGGGTGGCGGGAGTGGCCTGGGGGGTTTGGGGGGTTTGGGGTGCCTGGGAGGGCTGGATGTCGTCCGTCCTGGCGGGCTGGTTCCGGTCAGTCTGGCTCGTCATTTTCGCACTCTAACTCCTACGCGCGTAGATCGCTCGCTGTACAGTTCCGCCGATACGTAACGGTGACCGCACGGACGGGTCGCGTACACCGGTGCTTCTGACACTGTTCTGTCATGGCACAGCAAGCGACGGCGGTTCGCAGGGCCCGGCTGGGGCGGGCGTTCGGTCCCGAGCCGACGGCGGTCAGCGGCGTGGTGCTGCTGCTCCCCGGCGGCGACGAGGTCTCCGGCCGCAGACCGTCCCCCCTCCTCGCGACCGCCTCCGTACGCGCGTTGGGGCGGCGGCTGGCGCGGGTCGGGGGCGCGGAGGGGCTGGCCGTCCATGTCGTCCACTACCGCTACCGCGGCTGGAACGGCAGCGAGGCGCATCCGGCGCGGGACGCCACCTGGGCCGTCGACGAGGTGCTACGACGCTACGGCGACGTCCCCGTCTGCCTCGTCGGGCGGGACATGGGCGGGCGGGCCGCGCTGCACGCGGGCGGGCACGAGGCCGTCAGCTCCGTTCTGGCGATCGCGCCCTGGCTGCCCGAGGACGATGTGGCGGCGCCACCCGAACCGGTGAAGCAGCTCGTGGGGCGGCGGGTGCTGATCGTGCACGGCACGAACGACGAACGGACCGATCCCGAGCTGTCGTTCCGGCTGGCGGCGCGGGCGAAGAAGGCGAACCGGGAGGTGTGCCGGTTCGAAGTGCACTCCGACCGGCATCGGTTGGCGCAGCACCGGCGGGAAGTGCTGGCGCTCGCTGAGGACTTCGTGATGGGGGCGTTGTTCGGGCGGGCGTTCTCGCGGCCGGTGCGGGACGCGCTGGCCGCGCCGCCGCCGTTGGGGTTGCGGATGCCGTTGGCTGCGGGGTTCGGGGGGAGTTGGGGGCGGTAGGGGTG
>NZ_JAGPXL010000064.1 GCF_018070565.1 Streptomyces sp. B93 | reverse complement strand
GACGCGCCGGACGAGGAGATCGCCCGGATCTGGAAGCTGGCGATGTGGGGGAAGAAGGCGGGCGCGGGGCTGGACGACCCGGCCTTCGTCCAGCCGGACCGCCCGATGTCCGCCATCGGCGGCTGACGGCGGGGCCCTCGGGCCTCATCGGCGGCTGACGGCCGGACCTTGGGCCTCAGGCCCGCTCCGCCGACTCCCACTCCGCCAGCGGGACCACGTCCTTCAGGAACCCCCGCACCCCGAGGAACTGCGACAGATGCTCCCGGTGCTCCTCGCAGGCCAGCCAGGTCTTGCGGCGCTCCGGCGTGTGGATCTTCGGGTTGTTCCAGGCCAGCACCCACACGGCGGCCGTGCGGCAGCCCTTGGCCGAGCAGATGGGGGTGTTCTCGTCACTCACAGGTTCGTCTCACAACCGCGCTCAAAAGGCGACGCCGAGCAGCCACGGGGGGAGCTGCCCGGCGTCGGTCCGTCGCTCCGACGGGGGATGCGGAGCGCCTACGAAGTATGTCACGGGTAACCGGCCCCCCGGCACCGGAACAACACTATTGATCTGAGCTTTTCTTGAGCTTGGCCGGAACCGGCGGTGACCCGTCGAGCGGTCGTCGTGCTATCGCCGGTCGCCCGCTTCGCTCGCGCTTCCGCTCGTCCCTTCCGTCGCAGGAGCGGCGTCGTCGCCCTCCCGGGAGGGCCCGATCATCGGCGGAGTCGGCGTCGTCACGAAGGTCGACGGCAGCGACGGCGCGTTCTCCCGCCCGGCGTTGGCGACCACCACCGCGATATAGGGGAGCACCGCCCCGAGTACCAGCGCCACGATCGCCACATGACGCTCCACGCCCCACAGGACGGCCGCGAGGACCACCGACACGGTACGGATGGACATCGAGATCACATACCGGCGCTGACGTCCTCGGACGTCGTCCTGGAGACCCTGCCGGGCACCGGTGATCCGGAACACCTGGGCACCGCCGCCGTTATGCCGTTTCAGCATCGCACTTCCACCATCCACCCGCGTCGGACTCGCCCCGGCCCGGCTGGTTTCCACGTTACGCCGCACTTCCGCCGTCCTCGAGAGCGGGGGCGCCTCCGCCGCCAAGGGGCCGACCGGCCCTCATGAAGGCCGCCCGCCGGATGGCCGTACGAGAGGTGCGACTTCCCGGGGCCATGCCAAGACTGGGCAGTGCACCGCATGCGGATCGAGCCGTACGAGGAGGCAGCCATGGGATGGTTGTGGGCGATCATCGTGGGATTCGTGCTCGGCCTGATCGCCAAGGCGATCATCCCGGGCAAGCAGCACAGCCCCCTGTGGCTGATCACCATCTTCGGCATCCTGGGCGCCATCGCGGGCAACGCGATCGCCCGCGCGGCCGGGGTCGACGCGACCGCGGGCATCGACTGGTGGCGGCATGTCTTCCAGGTGGTCGCCGCGGTGATCATCGTCTCCCTGGGCGACCGGGCCTACGTCGCCCTGCGCGGCAGCCGACGCCAGGCCTGAGAGCCGCACGTACGACTCCCGGGCCCGGCCTCGGCCGACGGTCAGCCGCCGGTCACCTCGACGGCGGCCAGGTTTTTCTTGCCGCGCCGCAGCACCAGCCAGCGGCCGTGCAGCAGGTCCTCCTTGGCGGGGACGGCGTCCTCGGAGGCGACCTTGGCGTTGTTCACGTACGCGCCGCCCTCCTTGACCGTGCGCCGGGCGGCCGACTTGCTGGGGACCAGGCCGACCTCGGCGAACAGGTCCACCACCGGGCCGGGCTCGGCGACCTGGATGTGCGGCACCTCGGAGAGGGCCGCCGCCAGCGTCCGCTCGTCCAGGCCGGCCAGCTCGCCCTGCCCGAACAGCGCCCGGGACGCGGCGATCACGGCGGCCGTCTGGTCAGCGCCGTGCACCAGCGTGGTCAGCTCCTCGGCCAGCGCCCGCTGCGCGGCCCGCGCCTGCGGCCGCTCCTCGGTCTGCCGCTCCAGCTCCTCCAGCTCCGCACGGGACCGGAAGGACAGGATGCGCATGTACCGGCTGATGTCCCGGTCGTCCACGTTCAGCCAGAACTGGTAGAACGCGTACGGCGTGGTCATCTCGGCGTCCAGCCAGACGGCGCCGCCCTCGGTCTTGCCGAACTTGGTGCCGTCCGCCTTGGTCATCAGCGGCGTCGCCATCGCGTGCACGGTGGCGTCCGGCTCCAGCCGGTGGATCAGGTCGAGACCGGCGGTGAGGTTGCCCCACTGGTCGCTGCCGCCCTGCTGGAGCGTGCAGCCGTACCTCCGGTAGAGCTGGAGGAAGTCCATGCCCTGGAGGATCTGGTAGCTGAACTCCGTGTAGCTGATGCCCTCGGAGGACTCCAGACGGCGGGCGACCGAGTCCTTGGTGAGCATCTTGTTGACGCGGAAGTGCTTGCCGATGTCGCGCAGGAACTCGATCGCGGACAGATCCTGCGTCCAGTCGAGGTTGTTGACCATCACGGCCGCGTTCTCGCCCTCGAAGGACAGGAACGGCTCGATCTGGGCGCGCAGGTTGCCCACCCACCCGGCGACCGTCTCCGGACTGTTCAGCGTGCGCTCCGCCGTCGGGCGGGGGTCGCCGATCAGACCGGTGGCGCCGCCGACCAGCGCCAGCGGGCGGTGCCCCGCCTGCTGGAGGCGGCGCAGGGTGAGCACCTGCACCAGATGCCCCACGTGCAGCGACGGCGCGGTCGGGTCGAAGCCGCAATAGTAGGTGACGGGACCGTCCGCGAGCGCCTTGCGCAAAGCGTCCTCGTCAGTGGACAGGGCGAACAGCCCCCGCCACTTCAGCTCGTCGACGATGTCCGTCACGGTTCTCGTGTCTCCTAGGTGGTCTTCGAGGGTCCGCCCGATGGTCCTCGGCGGTCCGCTTGATGATCTTCGGCCGGTCGGGTGACAGCCGACAGGCGCGCCTACGAGGTTATACGCCCTGGCTGACAGAGCTCATATTGAAATCCGGGATGCGCAGCGCGGGCATCGCGGTCCTGGTGAACCAGTCGCTCCACTCCCTCGGCAGCGTCCGTTCCGTACGGCCCGCCTGCACCGCGCGGCCCAGCAGACCGACCGGCGACTCGTTGAACCGGAAGTTGTTCACCTCGCCGGTCACCTCGCCGTTCTCGACGAGGTACACCCCGTCCCGGGTCAGCCCGGTGAGCAGCAGCGTGGCCGGGTCGACCTCGCGGATGTACCACAGGCAGGTCAGCAGCAGCCCGCGCCCGGTGGAGGCGACCATGTCCTCCAGGGACGCCTGAGAACCGCCCTCCAGGACGAGGTTGCCGATCGCCGGGGCCACCGGCAGCCCGGTCAGCGCCGCGCTGTGCCGGGTGGTCGTCAGACGCGTCAGCTCGCCGTCGCGGATCCAGTCGGTGGCACTGACCGGCAGACCGTTGTCGAAGACGGACTGGTCGGCGCCGGAGGAGTGCGCCACCACGAACGGCGGGGTCTCCAGGCCGGGCTCCTTCGGGTCGCTGCGCAGGGTGAGCGGCAGTTCGCTGAGCCGCTCGCCCACGCGGGTGCCGCCGCCGGGCTTGGAGAACACCGTCCGGCCCTCGGCCGCGTCCCGGCCCGAAGCCGACCACAGCTGGTAGATCAGCAGGTCGGCGACGGCGGTCGGCGGCAGCAGCGTCTCGTACCGCCCGGCGGGCAGTTCCACGCGCCGCTTCGCCCAGCCGAGGCGTACGGCCAGCTCGGCGTCGAGCGCCGCGGGGTCGACGTCCGTGAAGTCGCGGGTCGAGCGGCCCGCCCACGCCGAGCGGGTGCGGTCCGGCGACTTGGCGTTCATCTCCAGCGTCCCGTTGGGCTGGTCATGGCGCAGCCGCAGCCCCGTCGACGTGCCCAGGTAGGTGGAGACCAGCTCGTGGTTGGCGAAGCCGTACAGCTCACGGCCGCCCGCACGCGCGCGTGCGAAGGACTCGCCCAGCGCGGGGGCGAAGTCGGCGAACACCGCGGACGACGTCTCGGCGGGCGGTGCGGTGAAGTCGGGCGCCTCGGGCACGCCGGTGACCAGCGGCTGGGCGTCCTCGGCGGGACCGGCGCCGCGCGCGGCGGCCTCGGCGGCGCGCACCAGGGGCTCCAGCTCGTCCGCCGTCACCGCGGACCGCGACACCACCCCGGACGCCGTGCCCTCGTTCCCCTCGACGGTCGCGACGACGGTGAGCGTGCGCCCGCGCGTGACACCGTTCGTCGTCAGCGCGTTGCCCGCCCAGCGCAGGTTGGTGGTGGAGTGCTCGTCGGCGATCACGACACAGCCGTCCGCCCGGGACAGCTCCAGGGCCCGCTCGACGATCTCGTGCGGCTTGTTCACGGGCGCGCTCATCGACCGGCCTCCTGCGTCGTGTTGAGGATGTTGACGCCCTTGAAGAGCGCGGACGGACAGCCGTGGGAGACGGCCGCGACCTGGCCCGGCTGGGCCTTGCCGCAGTTGAAGGCACCGCCCAGGACGTACGTTTGCGGACCGCCGACGGCCGCCATCGAACCCCAGAAGTCGGTCGTGGTCGCCTGGTAGGCGACGTCCCGCAGCTGGCCGGTGATCCGCCCGTTCTCGATCCGGTAGAAGCGCTGCCCGGTGAACTGGAAGTTGTAGCGCTGCATGTCGATGGACCAGGACCGGTCCCCGACGACGTAGATGCCCCGGTCCACCCCGCCGATGAGGTCCTCCGTGGACATCCCGGCGGGGTCGGGCCGCAGGCTCACATTGGCCATGCGCTGCACCGGCACATGGGCGGGGGAGTCGGCGAAGGCGCAGCCGTTGGACCGCGCGAAGCCGGTCAGGCGGGCGATCCGGCGGTCCAGCTGGTAGCCGACCAGCGTGCCGTCCTTCACCAGGTCCCAGGACTGCGCCCGGACGCCCTCGTCGTCGTAGCCGACGGTGGCGAGGCCATGCTCGGCGGTGCGGTCGCCGGTGACGTTCATCAGCTCCGAGCCGTAGCGCAGCTTGCCCAACTGATCGAAGGTGGCGAAGGAGGTACCGGCGTAGGCCGCCTCGTAGCCGAGCGCCCGGTCCAGCTCGGTGGCGTGGCCGATGGACTCGTGGATGGTCAGCCACAGGTTGGACGGGTCGACCACCAGGTCGTACAGCCCCGGCTCCACGCTCGGCGCCCGCATCTTCTCGGCGAGCAGCACCGGCAGCTCCGCCAGTTCGGACTCCCAGTCCCACCCGGTGCCCGTCAGGTACTCCCAGCCGCGCCCCACCGGCGGCGCGATGGTCCGCATCGAGTCGAACTCCCCGCTCGACTCGTCCACCGACACGGCCGTCAGCTGCGGATGCAGCCGCACCCGCTGCTGGGTGGTGACCGTCCCGGCCGTGTCGGCGTAGAACTTGTTCTCGTGGACGGTGAGCAGCGAGGCGTCGACATGGTCGACCCCGTCCGCCGCCAGCAGCCCACGGCTCCACTCCGCCAGCAGCGCCGACTTCTCCTCGTCGGGCACGGTGAACGGATCGATCTCGTACGACGAGATCCAGGTCTTCTCGGCGTGCACGGGCTCGTCCGCCAGCTCCACCCGCTCGTCCGACCCTGCCGCCTTGATCACCTGCGCGGACAGCTTCGCCATGGCCACGGCCTGGCTCGCCACCTTCGCGGCGGCGTCCATGGTCAGGTCCACGCCGGACGCGAACCCCCATGTACCGCCGTGCACCACCCGCACCGCGTACCCCAGGTCGGTGGTGTCCGAGGACCCGGACGGCCGCGCGTCCCGCAGCCGCCAGGAGGCGCTGCGCACCCGCTCCAGGCGGAAGTCGGCGTGCTCCGCCCCGAGCGCACGCGCGCGTGCGAGCGCGGCGTCGGCGAGGGCACGCAACGGCAGCGCCGTGAAGGCTTCGTCGATGGTATGAGGCACCTGCGTCTCTCTCTGTTCGGTTTTGACCGGCGGCTGGTGCGATCGTGATCCGGTCCGCTCCGCATCATCGCGCGTGAGCCGGGCCCGGACCACACGTTTCCGCGTGACGCGGGTGGTTGGCGGCGAGAACCGTTCTGTAGGGACCCGACAGTCACTCCCGTAAGCCACTGTGGATGCCCGAATGTCCCCGAGAGGTCCGCGACCGATAGGTTTCCAGAGAAGCCGCCTGTCGTCGCCGCACGTCATCGATGTCGTAGAGGTGTTCGGGCGGGTGTTCAGACCGCTATCGAAAGGGTGATCCGTTGAGCCGCTCGGTTCTCGTCACTGGAGGCAACCGGGGCATCGGCCTCGCCATCGCCCGCGCTTTCGCCGACGCCGGCGACAAGGTCGCGATCACATACCGCTCCGGCGAGCCGCCCGCCGGTTTCCTGGCCGTCAAGTGCGACATCACCGACCCCGAGCAGGTGGAGCAGGCGTACAAGGAGATCGAGGAGGCGCACGGCAACGTCGAGGTCCTGATCGCCAACGCCGGCATCACCAAGGACCAGCTCCTGATGCGGATGTCCGAGGAGGACTTCACCTCGGTCCTCGACACCAACCTCACCGGCACCTTCCGCGTCGTCAAGCGCGCCAACCGCGGCATGCTGCGCGCCAAGAAGGGCCGCGTCGTGCTGATCTCCTCCGTCGTCGGGCTGTACGGCGGTCCCGGCCAGGCCAACTACGCCGCCTCCAAGGCCGGTCTGGTCGGCTTCGCGCGCTCCCTCGCCCGTGAGCTGGGGTCGCGCAACATCACCTTCAACGTCGTCGCGCCCGGCTTCGTCGACACCGACATGACCAAGGTGCTCACCGACGAGCAGCGCGCCGGCATCCTGTCGGCGGTACCGCTCGGCCGCTACGCGCAGCCCGAGGAGGTCGCCGCGACGGTGCGGTTCCTGGCCTCGGACGACGCCTCGTACATCACTGGAGCCGTCATCCCCGTTGACGGCGGACTGGGAATGGGTCACTGATCACATGAGCGGAATTCTTGAGGGCAAGCGCATCCTGATCACCGGTGTGCTGACGGAGGCCTCCATCGCCTTCCACACCGCCCGGCTGGCCCAGGAGCAGGGCGCCGAGATCATCCTGACGGCGTTCCCGCGGCCCACGCTGACCGAGCGCGTGGCCCGGAAGCTGCCCAAGCCCGCCAAGGTCATCGAGCTGGACGTCACCAGCGACGAGCACCTCGGGCGGCTCGCCGACATCGTGGGCGAGGAGCTGGGCGGCCTCGACGGCGTCGTGCACTCCATCGGCTTCGCCCCGCAGGACGCCCTCGGCGGCAACTTCCTGAACACGCCCTTCGAGTCGGTCGCCACGGCCATGCACGTCTCGGCGTTCTCCCTGAAGTCGCTGACCATGGCCTGCCTGCCGCTGATGCAGAACGGCGGCTCCGTCGTCGGCCTCACCTTCGACGCCCAGTTCGCCTGGCCGCAGTACGACTGGATGGGCCCGGCCAAGGCCGCCCTGGAGGCCACCAACCGCTACATGGCCCGTGACCTGGGCAAGCAGAACATCCGCTGCAACCTCATCTCGGCGGGCCCGCTGGGCTCGATGGCGGCCAAGTCCATCCCGGGCTTCAGCGAGCTGGCCTCGGTGTGGGACACCCGCTCCCCGCTGGAGTGGGACCTGAAGGACCCCGAGCCCGCGGGCCGCGGCGTGGTGGCGCTGCTGAGCGACTGGTTCCCGAAGACCACGGGCGAGATCGTCCACGTCGACGGCGGTCTGCACGCCATCGGCGCCTGAATCCCGGTCGCCTCGAACGACCGTACGACGCCTGCGACGCCCCGTCTCCCGCCGACCGCGGGGGCGGGGCGTCGGGCTTTCCACGTCTCGGCTCCCGCTTCCCGCGTTCCGTTCCCGCGTCCCCCGTTCGGCGCAGTCGGCCGGGCGGAACCGGCCGCCACTGCGCACGCTGGATTACGCGTTCCCCACGCGTCCCTCCCCAGCACGGCCGAGGAGGTCCCCCCTTGTGCGCCTGCCCCCCAGCCTGGCCGCGGTGACCGTCGCCGTCGCTCTCGTACTGGCCCTGCCGTACGACGCCGTCCCCCACGCGCGCGTGACGCCAGGCAAGGCCCCGAGCCCCCCGCCGTTCGGCGCCGAGTGCCGCACCAAGGTGCACGGCTCCCATGTGATCGCCCACTGCCACAACCCCTACGTCGACACCGACCGGCTGCGCCTGCACATCGAGTGCCGGCGGTGGTGGGACCTCGACACCGACAGCGCCCCGGTCGACGCCGGGCCCGCCACGACCGTACGGATCACCGGGCGGTGCTGGAAGGAGGTCGGGTCCGCGTGGGTCAGCCATCAGCGGCGGGCGAGCTGAACCGGCCCGGACGGCACTGGAACGGATAGCTCGCCGCCTGAGCCGCGGCCGTCACCGCGTCGCCCGCGCGGATCGCGTCCACCAGCCCCATGTGGTCCATGTACGTCTCCGGCGTCAGCTCCGCGCCGACGTCCTCGCGCAGCCAGTCCCGCAGCACCTCGCCGAGGTCCGCGTACATCGCGGTCATCGCGTCGTTGTGGGACGCCGCCACGACCGCCATGTGGAAGGTCGCGTCCGCCGTCACGAAGGCCTCCGCGTCACCGGACCGCCATGCCTCCTCACGGCGCTGGAGCAGCGCGTCCAGCTGCTTGAGGTCCTTCTCCGTGCGGCGCTCGGCGGCCAGCTGCGCCGCGCCCGACTCCAGGGTGGCCCGCAGCTCGGCGATGTGCCGGGGATCGGCGTCGGCGAACCGGCGGTGCATCACGCCCGCCAGCTCGCTGGTGGCCACGACATAGGTGCCGGAGCCCTGGCGGATGTCCAGCAGGCCGTTGTGCGCCAGCGCCCGCACCGCCTCGCGGACGGTGTTGCGGGCGACGCCGAGCTGTTCGACCAGCTCGGGCTCGGTCGGGATGCGCGAGCCGACCGGCCACTCGCCCGAGGTGATCTGATTGCGCAGCTCCGCGATGACCTGTTCGGACAGGGCCGAACGGCGTGGGTGGCTCAAGGGCATGGCACACCTTCGCACGGGACGGGCGGGAGAACCCGCACCCACCATGGACAACCAATCATCCCATGATTCTATGATGGCCCTCATGGCACGCGAGGACACCCAGTCGGAACCACGTACGGACACCACGGCACCCCGTACGGAAGCACGCGAGGACCGCGGGGAATCGCCCACGCGCGCGTGGCTGACCCGGTTCCTCGTGGTCGGCATCGTCCTCGCCGCCCTGAACCTGCGCCCCGCCATCACCAGCCTCGGCGCCCTCCTGGAGGAGGTCCGTGACGGGCTCGGCATGAGCGGCAGCGTGGCCGGACTGCTCACCTCCGTGCCCCCGCTCTGCTTCGCCCTCTTCGGCGTCACGGCGCCGCGCCTGGCCCGCCGCCTCGGGCCCGGCGCGGTGGTCTGCGCGGGCATGGCCGCCATCGCCGCGGGCCTGCTCATACGGCCGTACGCGGGCGGCACGGCCGGATTCCTCGCCGCCAGCGCCCTCGCCCTGATGGGCATCGCCGTCAGCAACGTGCTGATGCCGGTCATCGTCAAGCGCCACTTCCCCGACCGGGTCGGCTCCATGACCGGCCTGTACTCCATGGCCCTCGCCCTCGGCACCTCCCTCGCCGCCGCGGCGACCGTGCCCGTGACCCGGGCCTTGGGCGGCGACTGGCGGTCCGGCCTCGCGGTCTGGGCCGCCCTCGCGGCAGCCGCCGTCCTGCCCTGGGCCGTCTTCGTCCGGGACCGGGCGACGCCGGGGGCCGGCGGGGCGGAGCGGCCGGGCGAGCCGCACGCGCGCGTGGAGCGGCCGGGGGAGTCGCACGCACGTGTGGCGGGTTCGGGGGAGTCGCACCCGCGTGTGGCGGGTTCGGGGGAGTCGCACCCGCGTGTGGCGGGGCCGCCCGTCCTGCGGATCACCCGGAGCCGTACCGCCTGGGCGCTCGCCGTCTTCTTCGGGCTCCAGGCCACCGCCGCCTACATCACGATGGGCTGGATGGCGCAGATCTTCCGCGACGCGGGCGTCCCCGCGGGCACCGCCGGGCTGCTGCTGGCCGTCACCATGGTGATGGGCGTGCCGCTCTCGTTCGTCATCCCGCGGGTCGCCGCACGCCTGCCACACCAGGGCCCGATCGTGGTCGCCCTCGGCGTCTGCGGCCTCGCCGGGTACGCCGGTCTGCACTTCGCCCCGGCCGACGGCGCCTGGGCCTGGGCCGTGCTGCTCGGCGTCTCCAACTGCGCCTTCCCACTGGCGCTGACCATGGTCGGGATGCGGGCCAGGACCGGCGCGGGCGTCGTCCAGCTGTCGGCCTTCGCCCAGAGCACCGGCTACCTGATCTCGATCCCGGGCCCGCTCCTGGTGGGCGTCCTCTACCAGCACAGCGGCGGCTGGGGCCTGCCGCTCGCCCTGATGGCGGGCCTGATGATCCCGCAGATCGCGGTGGGCGTCCTGGCGGGCCGCGACCGCACCGTGGAGGACGAGGCGGCGGCCTCCTGACCCCGGCGGGCAGACCCCCGGGGCCCGCCTCGCGGCACGGGGTGCGAGACTTGCCGTATGCCAGCGCTCGACCCGAACCCGCAGAACGGCCAGAAGAAGATGCTGCTCGTCTTCGGCTCGTTCCTCGTCATCTTCGTGATCATCGGTGTCATCGCGTCGATCGCGGCGCCATGACCCCCGCCGCGGCGCCATGACCCCGCCGCGACGCCATGACCCCCGATGGTGGGGCTAACCCCCCAGTCCCCTAGGGGGTAAGGCTCAGGGTCAAGTGGGTGGATCTCCGGATGGGTTGGCGACCACCGGTTCCGTACCTTCGAGACAGGCCGCTAGACGCGGACGGAAGCACTCGAAGCCAGCGGAGGCACCCATGTCGGCCCCAACGCACACCCGGCCCCACCCGGCCTCCCGGGGCGGCGTCGACACCCGGCTGCCCTGGTGGGCGCTCGCCCTGCCGACGCTCGCCTTCATCACGCTGCTCGCGCTCATACTCAACCCGTCCGACGCCCAGGCGGCCAGCGGCGACCCCGCCGTCACCCAGCTGATCGAGCGGGCGCGGCAGCTGATCTCCCACGGCTGAACGCGCATGTCAACTCCCTGCGCCCGGTGGCGTGTTTCATGCGAAGCTGGAATGCATGAGCGTCGCCGAACCCCGCAAGATCGTCCTCTTCCGGCATGCGAAAGCCGACTGGCCCCAGGTGGATGACCATGACCGCCCGCTAGCCGAGCGGGGCCGCATGGACGCGGCAGTCGCCGGACGGAAGCTGGCCGACTCCGGTACCACCTTCGACCTGGCCCTGGTCTCGACGGCCGTCCGGACCCGTGAGACCTGGAAGCTCGCGGTGCACGAGCTGGCACACCGGCCGAAGACGCTCTACGAGGAGCGGATCTACGAGGCCTCACCCGGTGAGCTGATCGCCGTGCTCAACGAAACCCCCGACGACGTCCAGAACGCTGTCCTCGTCGGCCACAACCCGGGAGTGCACGGCCTCGCGGACATCCTCGCCGGTGCCGCCGAGGGCGACGCCCGTGACCGGATGCGCCGCCGCGGCTTCCCGGCCGCCGCCTTCGCCGTGCTGACCTTCACCGGCTCCTGGAAGACCCTGGAACCGGGCACCGCCACCCTGCTCGACTACTGGGCGCCCTCGGAGTGACCCCACCACCCGCGCGACAGGGCCCGGCACCGTACGGCGCCGGGCCCTGACCGATCCATCGCGGGGCGGGCGCCCCGCCGCTCAGAACTCCTCGTGCGCGTCCGCCGCCTCGACCTCTTCCCGGGTCACCCCGAGCAGATAGAGCACGGTGTCCAGGAACGGCACGTTCACCGCGGTGTGCGCCGCCTGCCGCACCACCGGCTTGGCGTTGAAGGCGACCCCGAGCCCGGCCGCGTTCAGCATGTCCAGATCATTGGCGCCGTCCCCGATCGCCACCGTCTGGGACAGCGGTACGCCCGCCTCGGCGGCGAACCGGCGCAGCAGCCGCGCCTTGCCCGCCCGGTCCACGATCTCCCCGGTGACCCTGCCGGTCAGCTTCCCGTCGACGATCTCCAGCTTGTTGGCCTGGGCGAAGTCGAGGCCCAGCCGTTCCTTCAGGTCGTCGGTGACCTGGGTGAAGCCCCCGGAGACCACCCCGACCTGGTAGCCGAGTCGTTTCAGCGTGCGGATCAGCGTGCGCGCCCCGGGCGTCAGCCGCACCTCGCTGCGCACCTTCTCCACCACCGAGGCGTCCAGCCCCTTCAACAGTGCCACGCGCGCGTGCAGCGACTGCTCGAAGTCCAGCTCACCGCGCATCGCGGCGGCCGTCACCCCGGCCACCTCCGCCTCGCACCCCGCGTGCGCGGCGAACAGCTCGATCACCTCGTCCTGGATGAGCGTCGAGTCCACGTCCATCACGACCAGGCGCTGCGCCCTCCGGTGCAGTCCCGCCGCCACCACGGCCACGTCCACGCCGAGCGCCGCCGCGTCCGTCACCAGGGTGGTGCGCAGCGGCTCGGTCGCCACGCCGGACACCGCGAACTCCACGGCGGTGACGGGGTACTTGGCGAGCCGGAAGATACGGTCGATGTTGCCGCCGACCTTGGTGATCCGTGCGGCGACCGCCGCCGTGGCCTCCGCGGTGAGCGGATGCCCGAGCACCGTGACCAGGGAGCGGCCGAGCCCGCGCGGCCGGTTGTCGCCGTGGCCGGAGACGATCTCCGCCTGCATCCTCATCGACTCGGCCCAGCTGTGCACGGTCGACCGCAGATCGCCCTCCAGGCCGTGCGGGGGCTGGGTGACGAGCGCGCACAGCACCATCCGGCCACGGGTGACGACCTGCTCGATGTCGACCACGTCGACGGAGTAGGCGGCGAGGGTGTCGAAGAGTCCGGCCGTGATGCCCGGCCGGTCCTTGCCGTAGATCTTGACAAGGAGGGTGGGGACGTCAGAGGTCTGCGAAGCGCTCATGGTGTTTCCACCGTATCCGGCACCCAGTGCCTTCCGCTGTCGAGGTCCGCCCAGCGGACACCGAACAGTGGGTGTCGGGCAGATGACCCCAGCCTGTCACACGGGAGACACCGCCGCGCCCCCTCATGCGCCGGGTGTGCCCGGCGGGGGCGGCGGCCCCTCCTCCGGCGAGGTCGCGGGCCGCCGCGGTGCCCTCCGGGGCGGTTCCACGGGCCCGCTCACGGTCTGAGCGCCGTACACGTCACCGCCGGGAGCCTCCCGCCGCCGTGGTGGCCGCGCGTCCTGCGCGCCCCGCAGTTCCTCCGGCAGCCGCAGATACGGATTGGTCGCGGGGTTGGGGGGCCGGTACGGCGTGCCGGGTGTGTAGGGCCCGGCCTCACCCTGGCCCTCGGAGGCGTCCCCGCCCCTGCCCGCGGAGGCACCCCAGCCCCAGCCCGAGTCACCCAGTGCCAGGGGCGCCGCCCGCCGCCCTGCCGCCCCGCTCGCGCACGCCAGCAACGCCCCGAGGCCGCCCGCCGCCACGCCCCACACCGCGCCGAGGAGCGACGCCATGCCGAGGTGTCCCCGCAGCTCGACGGCGGCGTCGAAGGCGTCGATGCCCAGCACGGCCAGCGAGGCGTCCACGGACACCTCCGCGAGCCAGGCCAGCAACGGCAGCGCCAGCGCGGCGGCGATCCCCAGCCGCAACGCACACCGCCCGGCGAAACCGAGCACCCCGGCGCCCGCCGCACCGCCGGGCCCACCCGGCCCCGCAGTACCGCCGGGCGTCGCCAGCCCCGCGCCGCCGCCGGGCCCACCCGGGCCCGCCACACCACCCGGCATCCCCGGCCCCGCCACACCGCCGAGCGCACCCGCCCCCGCCGCACCGCCAGGCACACCCGCCTCCCCACGGGCCCCACCCCCCACCGGCGTCCGTACCGCCGTAAGCACCCCCGCCAGCAGCATCATCAGCGCCGCCGCGACGCCCAGCAGCCACACCCGGCCGTCCAGCTCCGCCAGCCTGCCGAGGGTGGCGGGCTGGTCACTGTCGACGAGGAGATCGTCCAGCGGGTCCGGCAGGAACCGGGTCAGCGCACCGGACGCCTCCCCGTCGAAGGGCACGAACAGGCCCAG
The DNA here is from genome assembly GCF_018070565.1 of Streptomyces sp. B93. Taxonomy (GTDB): domain Bacteria; phylum Actinomycetota; class Actinomycetes; order Streptomycetales; family Streptomycetaceae; genus Streptomyces. Next base: position 15,846 of record NZ_JAGPXL010000064.1, on the reverse strand, counting down.
CGGCACCCCCAGCCACACCCCGTTGGGCGCCCCGAGCAGCGCCGCGCCCCCGATGCGCCGCGGATGGTCGTCCCCGAGCGCCGCGTACCCGGCCGCCGTCAGCCCCGCGGCCACCGCCACCAGCAGCACCGTGACGAGCGCCGAGACGGCGGGGCGCACCACCCGGTGCAGCGTGCCCAGAGCGGCCGGCAGGGGAGTACGGCGGGAGGCCAGCAGCGCGATCAGCAGGACCCCGGTGGCCCAGGCCGCGCCGCCCAGCAGCGTCGGCGCCGTGTCGACGCTGAACCCGACCGCCGCCTCCGCGTCGACGAGGTCACCGATCCGGTCGGGCAGCAGCCCGCCGATGTCCCCGACGTCACCGAGCCCCGGGATCTCCAGCCTCCCGGAGCCGGAGCCGCCGGGCAGGTCGTCGAGCCCGAGCGCGCCGCCGTCGATCGTGATGACGTCATGGCCCGCCCAGGCCAGCCCGCCCAGCGTCGCCGTGAAGAGGGCGACGACCGCGCCCGCGCGGGCGAGGAGTTCGGCGGGCGGGACCACAACTCCGGCCGCCCGCAGTGATCGTAGGAAGAACCAGGACAAAAGGAGCGCGCCGGTCAGGCTCACACCCAGTGGCGTGATCTCGATGGCCGTCGTCGCCTGGGCGCCCTCAAGGCCGAAGGCGGACACGTCACCGGACGGCGTCACCGACCCGCCCGCCCCAAGTGCCACCACCGCCGCGGTCATCGGCCCGAGCGAACCGGCCGTGTCGGCCTCCAGCAGGTGCAGTCCGAGCGCGGCGACGCCCGCCATCCCGATCAACGCCCAGCTCACCGAGGCGATCGCGGACAGCAGGATGTCGGTCCACGGCAACCTTGAACCGTGACGGTGCTGGACGCTCATGCAGACCCCCCGATCCGCGGCGCGGCACAGCCGCGCGCCTGTCCCCCTCGGGTGGGATTACCACTTTCCGCGCCGGTTTCAACCCCGTCAACCGGACCGATCGAGGTGCCCGCGCGCACTCTTCACGAGGCCCGACTTTCGGTCAGGGGGCCGCTACTGAAATAGTTCCCCCCGATGTTCGACATCCCTAGACTCCCTGCGACGGGGGTAACTCGGGGGACAACTCAGTGGGGCATGGAGTGCCGGAACTCGTACTGGAAACGAATGGACGGACCTGGACGCTCGACCCGTCCAGGTCCTACACGCTCGGACGCGATCCGCAGGGAGACGTCGTGTTCGACGACGCCAGGGTCTCCTGGCGACACGCCACGGTCAGCTTCAACGGCCGCAGTTGGGTCATCGAGGACCACGGCAGCACCAACGGCACGTTCGTGCAGGGCCAGCGGATCCACCAACTGGAGCTGGGGCCGGGAACGGCGCTGCACCTGGGCAACGCCACCGACGGTCCGCAGGTGAGCCTGTCCGGCACCGCCGCCGCCGTGGCCCAGCCGCAGCAGCCGTACGCCGCGCAGGGCGCGGGCCCCGGCTGGGCCGGGCAGCAGGCGCCGCCGCAGCAGACGCCGCAGCAGCCGCACGCCCAACAGGGCTGGCAGCAGCCGCAGCAGGGCGCGCCGCACATCCCGCAGCAGCAGGGCCCCGGTGGTGCGGCGGGGGCACCACCGGTGTACGGCGACCGCAGCCCGACCACGTTCCACCAGTTCTCGCTGGGCCGCGTGATGCGCATCGGCCGTGCGCTGGAGAACGACCTGGTCGTCTCCGACCTCCAGGTCTCCCGCAACCACGCCGAGTTCCACGCGACGCCCGACGGACGCTTCGAGATCCGCGACCTGGGCTCGCACAACGGCACGTACGTCAACGGTCAGCCGATCGCCAAGGGCGGCTCCCAGCTGCTCGGCCCGACCGACATCGTCGGCGTCGGCCACTCGACGTTCCGGATCGTCGGCGACCGCCTCGAGGAGTTCGTCGACACCGGTGAGGTGTCCTTCTCCGCCCGCCATCTGACCGTCACGGTCGACGGCGGCAAGCAGATCCTCAAGGACGTCTCCTTCGGTGTCCCGGAGAAGTCGTTGATCGCGGTCATCGGCCCGTCCGGATCCGGCAAGTCGACGCTGCTCAAGGCGCTGACCGGCTACCGCCCGGCCAACCAGGGCGAGGTGCTGTACGACAACCGTGACCTGTACAAGCAGTTCGCCGAGCTGCGGCAGCGCATCGGTCTGGTCCCGCAGGACGACATCCTGCACAAGGAGCTGACCGTCAAGAAGGCCCTCAAGTACGCCGCCAAGCTCCGCTTCCCCGCCGACACCACCGGCGCCGAGCGCGAGGCCCGGATCGACGAGGTGCTGCGCGAGTTGAAGCTCGACATCCACAAGGACAAGAAGGTCACATCCCTCTCCGGCGGCCAGCGCAAGCGCGTCTCCGTCGCCCTTGAGCTGCTCACCAAGCCGTCGCTGATCTTCCTGGACGAGCCGACGTCGGGTCTCGACCCGGGCATGGACCGCGATGTCATGCAGCTGCTGCGTGGCCTCGCCGACGACGGCCGCACGGTGCTGGTGGTCACCCACTCGGTGGCCGAGCTGGCGCTGTGCGACAAGCTGCTGGTGATGGCGCCGGGCGGCGCGGTCGCCTACTTCGGCCCGCCCGAGGAGGCGCTGAACTTCTTCGGCTACGACAGCTGGGCCGATGTCTTCTCCGCCTTCGAGAACTACCGCGACTACGACTGGGCGGGCCGCTGGAAGGGCTCGCAGCACTACCAGATGTACGCCGCGGACATCGACGCCGTCGCACCACAGGCCGTACAGATGCCGCCGATGCAGGCGATCCGCCCGCCGAAGCCCCAGGGCTGGGGCTCCCAGCTGTGGACCCTGATCCGGCGCTACGTCTCGGTGATCGCGTCCGACAAGGGCTTCATGGCGCTGTCGGTGGCGCTGCCCGCCGTGCTCGGCGCGGTGAGCCTGCTCATCGACCCGGACAAGGGGCTGCTGCCCAACGGCGCGAACGCGCAGGGCAGGATCGTGCCGAACGGCACCGCGACCACCGTGCTGCTGATCCTCGCGGTCGGCGCCTGCTTCGCCGGAGCCGCCAACTCCGTACGAGAACTGATCAAGGAACGCGTCATCTACGAACGGGAACGCGCCACCGGCCTGTCCCGTTCCGCCTATCTGATGTCCAAGGTGATCGTGCTCGGCGCCATCACCATGATCCAGGGCGCCCTGATCGGCGCGATCGGATTCGTCACCCGGGAACTCCCCGAGGAGGGCCTCGTCCTCGGCGGCGCCGTCCTGGTCGAGCTGTCGCTGCCGATCATGATGCTGGGCTTCGCCTCGATGATGTTCGGCCTGGTCATCTCCGCGCTGGTGAAGACGGCCGAGAAGACCATGCCGCTGCTGGTGATGTTCGCCGTCGCCCAGCTGCCCTTCACCGGCTGTCTGCTCATCCTGAACGGCGCGATCGGCGTCAACCAGCTGTCGTACCTGTTCCCCTCGCGCTGGGCCGTCGCCGCCGCCGGGGCCACGCTCGACTTCAACAAGATCTTCCCCGACCAGGACGATCCGTCGAACACGGACCCGCTGTGGGAGCACACCGTCGGCGCCTGGGGCCTGAACATGGCCGCCCTGCTGGCGCTCGCCGTGATCTGCGGCATCTTCGTCGCCCGCTTCCTGCGCCGCCACGAGCCCGAGGTCATGCGCAAGTAGCCGCTTCCCGTACGACGCCGAAGGGCGGCACCCCGTCAGGAGGGTGCCGCCCTTCGGCGTACGCGAGCTGAGGTCCGCGCGGCCTCAGTACGCGCCGAACACGTTGTCGATGGTGCCGTACCGGTCGGCCGCGTAGTTGGCGGCGGCCGTGATGTTGGCGACCGGGTCGTAGATGTTCCACGACGTCCCGGGCACGTGGTACGCCTGGAAGGTCGGCGGGATCACCTGGAGCAGGCCCTTCGACGGAACGCCGTTGATGGCGTTGATGTCCCAGTCGTTGATGGCGTTGGGGTTGCCGGAGGACTCCCGCAGGATGTTGCGGTGCAGACCGTGGTAGGTGCCGGGGATGCCCTTGGACTTCATGATGTCCAGGGACTCGCGGATCCAGCCGTCGAGGTTGTTGGGGTACGTCTTCGCGGCGGCCTTCTTGACCTGGGCGCGCTGCGCGGACCGGCTGGCGGCCTCCTTGGCCTGACGCGCCTGCTCGGCCTTCCGCTTCGCCGCGGCCTCGGCGGCGGCCTTCTTCCTGGCGGCGGCCTCGGCGGCGGCCTTCTTCGCCGCGGTGGCCTTGGCGGCGGCTTCGGCGGCGGCCTTCTGCCTGGCCTTGATCGCCTCCGCCTTCAGGCTGGCGCCGGCCAGCTGGTCGGTGACGCTCGCCTTCACGTCCTTGACGTGCTCGGTGCCGAAGACCACCGGCGCGGAGACGGCGGCCTCGGTCGTCGTGGTGGTGCCCGCGTTGCTGGGGACAGCGGAGAGGGCGACCGCGGTGGCGCCGAGGACGGCGACACCACCGATCGCGATCTTGTTGCGTTTCGTCAGTGCGAAGCTGCGGCCACGGACGGAAATGTTCTTGGGCATCAAGGATGGACCTCTTCGAATAGCGCGGAGGTCGCTCGCTGAGCGGCGGGGGACCCGGGGGACACGGGCCCGCCCCGCACGAACGCCGCGGGCGACAACCCGCGGCGCTGAGCGACGGCAGCCATTCTTAGCGGCCGCGAAAATCCGTGGCAAAGGTGTGACGTACGAAGCCGGATAGTGGATCAGTGAACGGCAAATACGCACAAAATGGACCAATGTCCCGCTCGCGAGGGACCCCTCACCTCCTACGCGCCTTCGTACGTGATCTGCGCCCTATGTGAGGGCTCACATCGGACCCCCGGGGCTCTCACCATCAGTTGCGGCAGCAATGCACTGAGTGAGGCGCCGGACGAGTGGTGTCCGGCGGCAGTACGAGATGCACGTCCCCGAACTCGTGCCACAGGTAGCGCCCGCGCAGCGCCTCCTCGTAGCCCCGTTCGACCGCCGCCCGGCCCGCCACCGCCCGCAGCATCAGCAGATGCGAGGCCTCCGGCTCGTGCAGCCCGGTCAGCAGCCCGTCCACGACCCGCACCCCCCGCTCCGGGGTGACCACGAGATCCGTCCACCCCGCCGCCGCCCGGACCACCCCGTCCGCCCTCGCCGCCGACTCCACCGCCCGCACCGCCGTCGTACCGACCGCGATCACCCGCCCGTCGCCCGCCCGCACGGCGTTGACCAGCCGCGCCGACGTCGCCGGCACCGCGAACCGCTCCGGGTACGGTGGTTCGTGCGCCTCCGCCGACGCCACCCCGGTGTGCAGCGTCACCGGAGCGAACTGCACCCCCCTGCTGACCAGCTCCGCCACCAGCCGCGCCGTGAAGGGACGCGCCGCACTCGGCATCTCCGCACTGCCCGCCCCGTCGGCACCCGGCAGCGCGAACACCGTCTGGTACGCCGACAGCGGCTGGTCCCGCGCGGTGTACGAGTACCGGATCGGCCGCCCGTGTGCCCGCAGCACGGCCAGCACGTCCGCGACCGACACCCGTGCCCACCACAACCGGTCGGCCCGCGCGCTCAGCGGCTCCTCCAGCACCAGCCGCACACCCCCGGGCAGCCCCACCTCCACCCCCGCGGGCCCGCCCGCACGCGCGCGTGTCGTCCCCCGGCCGTCCGGATCCCGCAGCTCGACCGCCCACCTTCCGTCATCCCCACGGGTGGAGAAGTGCACCACCACGCGCGCGTGCCCGACCCACCCGTCCACCGCCGCCGCCAGCGTCGGCGAGGTGTTCACCACCAGCAGGTCACCCGCCCGCAACAGCCCCGGCAGCTCCCGGAACGCGTGGTGCGACACCTCCGTGCCCCTGGACACCAGCAGCCGTACGGCGTCCCGGTCGAGACCTGGCCCGCGCCGCTCCACCGGCACCCGCGCGGACAACTCCTCCGGCACCCGCAGGGTGAGCGTCATCGGACCCCCTCCAGCAGCGCGGGCGCGCCGTAGCGGCCACTGGCCGGACGCTCCTCCAGCAGCCACAGGAACGCCGGGACCACACTCACCGGGTCGGGCCGCGGACCGTCGTCGTCCGGTACGGCCGCCGCGTACAGGCCGGTGGCCATGTCCCCGGGATCCACCGCCCAGACCCGCAGCCCCGGCTCCTCCACCCCGAGCACCGCCGTCAGCTGGTCGAGGGCCGCCTTCGACGCTCCGTAACCACCCCAGGTCTCGTACGCCTCCGCCGCCGCGTCCGAGCTGACCGTGACCACCGCCCCCACCGCCGACCGCCGCAGCTCCGGCAGCGCCTCCTGCACCAGCCCCAGCGCGGCCACCAGGTTCACCTCCAGCGCCCGCCGCAACCCCTCGATCGGCAGCTCGGCCAGCCGCACCAAGGGCTCCGCGCCCAGCGCACTGGCGTTGTGCACCAGCAGATCCACCCCGCCCAGCTCCCGGGCCGCCGCCACCAGCCAGGACCGGTGCCCGGCATCCGTCACGTCCCCGGGCAGCGGCACCACCCGCACCCCGTACCCCGCGAGCCCCGCCGCCGTCTCCTCCAGCGCCTCGGCCCCCCTCGCGTCCAGCACCAGATCCCAGCCCCGCGCGGCCAGCGCCTCCGCGAGCGCCCGCCCCAGCCCCTTCGAGGCCCCCGTGATGATCGCCACCGGCATGACAGTCCCCTCATCTCCCGACGCCGTCCCGTCGACGTGCCGACGTTGACCCCCAACCTAGGAACCGCCCCACCCGCCCCACCTCCGTCGCGGGTCCCGAACCACCACGACCCTTCTGCCTACGCCCCGGGTCCGGGACCCGCGCCCTACTCCCCGCGCCCTAGGCACCCGCCGTCCCAGGTCGGATCCGCGCTGTCACACCGCGCCGGTACCGTGAGGACATGAGCCAAGGCCCCCGGTCCGGCCTCGCGGCGATCAGCTCCGCGCTGCTGGCCATGAGCAGACACCTGGAGGTGCACGACGTCCTCAAGACGATCGTGGCCTCCGCCCGCGAGCTGCTCGACGCCCAGTACGCCGCGCTCGGCGTCCCCGACGACCACGGCGGCTTCGCCCAGTTCGTCGTGGACGGCGTCAGCGACGAACAGTGGAAGGCCATCGGCCCGCTCCCGCGCCAGCACGGCATCCTCGCCGCGATGCTGCACGAGGCCAGGCCCGAGCGGCTCGCCGACGTCCGCAAGGACCCGCGCTTCGAGGGCTGGCCCGCCGCACACCCCGACCTGGTGGACTTCCTCGGCCTGCCGATCCGCGACGGCGACGAGATCATCGGCGCGCTCTACCTCGCCAACAAGCTGTGCCCTGCGGGGGAACACTCCCCACACCCCCCGGGCGACCGGCCGGACGGCGCCTGCGGCTTCACCCAGGACGACGAGGAACTGCTCGGCATCCTCGCCCAGCACGCCGCCATCGCCCTCACCAACGCCCGCCTCTACGAGCGCAGCCGCGAGCTGACCATCGTCGAGGAGCGCTCCCGCCTCGCCCACGAGCTGCACGACGCCGTCAGCCAGAAACTCTTCTCGCTGCGCCTCACCGCCCAGGCCGCCACCGCCCTCGTCGACCGCGACCCGGCCCGCGCCAAGGGCGAACTCCAGCAGGTCGCCGCGCTCGCCGCCGAGGCGGCCGACGAACTGCGCGCCGCCGTCGTCGAGCTGCGCCCCGCCGCCCTCGACGAGGACGGCCTGGTCGCCACCCTGCGCACCCAGATCCAGGTCCTCGACCGCGCCCACACCGCCCGCGTCACCTTCACCGCCCGCGGCGTACGCGCGCTGCCCGCCTCCCAGGAGGAGGCCCTGCTGCGCGTCGCCCAGGAAGCGCTGCACAACGCCCTGCGGCACTCCGGGGCCGAGCACGTCGACGTGACCCTGGAACGGCGCGGCGGCGGCGCCGTCCTGCGGATCACCGACGACGGCATCGGCTTCGACCCCGGGACCGTCCGGCACGCGGGCCGCCACCTCGGCCTCGTCTCCATGCGGGACCGGGCGGGCGGCGTCGGCGGCAGACTCACCGTGCAATCGGCGCCCGGCAAGGGCACCACGATCGAGATGGAGGCCCCCGGTGGCTGACCCGATCAAGGTCCTGCTCGTCGACGACCACCAGGTCGTCCGCCGGGGCCTGCGCACCTTCCTCGAGGTACAGGACGACATAGAGGTCGTCGGCGAGGCCGCCGACGGCGCCGAGGGAGTCGCCCTGACCGAGGAACTGCGGCCCGACGTCGTCCTGATGGACATCAAGATGCCGGGCATGGACGGCGTCGAGGCGCTGCGCAGGCTCCGCGAGCTGGACAACACCGCGCGCGTGCTCATCGTCACCAGCTTCACCGAGCAGCGCACGGTCGTCCCCGCCCTGCGCGCGGGCGCCGCGGGGTACGTCTACAAGGACGTGGACCCCGACGCCCTCGCCGGCGCCATCCGCTCCGTGCACGCCGGGCACATCCTGCTCCAGCCGGAGGTGGCCACCGCCCTGCTGTCCCAGGAGGAGACCGGCACCGGCCAGGGGAGGGGCGGCACCCTGACCGACCGCGAGCGGGAGGTGCTGGGCCTGATAGCGGACGGCCGCTCCAACCGCGAGATCGCCCGCGCCCTCGTCCTCTCCGAGAAGACGGTCAAGACCCACGTCTCCAACATCCTGATGAAGCTGGACCTGGCCGACCGCACCCAGGCGGCACTGTGGGCCGTACGCCACGGCGTGACGAACTGACATACAGCCTGTACGGCAATACGGAGCGTCCCACTCCGGAGTGAGATTCATACCGTCGTGGGAATGTCCCCCGAACGGCGCATCCTTCGTCACCCTCCGGCGTTCTCCAGGGCGTGCTGCGGCGCCCTGCCGCAGCGATCGCACAGGAGGGCTCAAGAAGAGTGAAGAACCTGAAGAAGGCAGCGGCCGTGACGATGGTGGCCGGTGGCCTGGTGGCCGCGGGCGCCGGTATGGCCTCCGCCACCGACGGCTCGACGGCCCACGGCAAGGCCGCAGGCTCCCCGGGCGTCCTCTCGGGCAACCTCGTCCAGGCCCCGGTGCACGTCCCGGTCAACGCGGTCGGCAACAGCGTCAACGTCGTAGGCGTCCTGAACCCCGCCTTCGGCAACCTGGGCCTCAACCGCTGAAGCCCCCCACACCTCCCCCCACCCAGGCCTCCCGGCCCCACCCGGGAGGCCACCCCTAGCCGTAGCCGCGGGCAGCCGCCGGGCAGCGCCACCACCCCCCAGCCGCAACGCCGTCAACCCCGCAGCCCCCTCACCGCACCCCCCGCTCCCGCTCCTCCACAACGGAGTTGTACGCCGCGACCTGCGCCCGCCGAGCCGTCCGCTCCACCGGCCGCAACGCCTCCCCCCGGGCCGCCATCTCGGACGCGCTCACCGCACCCCCGTGCCCGTTCTCGTACGCCACGTCGATCAGCACCCCCACCCGCTGCGCCAGCTCCAGCACCCGCACCGCCCGCCCCGGATACCCCGGCGCCAGCACCTCCCGCCCCCGCTCGGCCCGCGCCCGGTACGCATCGACCGCCGCCTCGGCCACCGGCCCCGACGCCGCCACATCCAGCCGCGACAGCACCTCCGTGGCATCCCGCAACGCCTCCGCCAACTCCCGCTCCGCCTCCCCCAGCGAGGGCACGTCCGCGGGCGGCGCCTCCCGCACCGCCAGACACCGCCACACCACCTCGGCGTGCACATCACCCACGGGCCCGGCCTCGGACACCTCCGGCACCAGCCCGAACCCGGCCCCGTGACAGATCACCGCCTCCTGCGCGTCCATCGCCCGCGCGTTGAACTCCGGCGGCCCGCTCAGCCCCAGCGGATGCCCCGGCGCGGGCAGCGCGACCCGCAGCCCGCTCACCCCGAGCGCCCGCAGCCGCCCCAGCGCAAGCGTCAGCCCCACCGGCCCCGACTCGCCGGGCAGCCCCTCCACCCGGTGCACCGCGTCCTCACCGACGATGGCGAGCACCGCGTCATCCGGTGAGACAAGTCCGGCAAGCAGGGCATTTCCCCATGCGGCAAGGCGTCCAGAACGTGGTTCAGAGAGCATGGCCCCCAGCCTAAGTACCGGACCGATGGAATGGACCGGCCGACCGGTGGCGTAGATTTCCTTGAGGGCTGCGCCCACCGGCGCGGCGGACCGAGCCACAGGCGTACGCGACAGCCGAGACCGGCCACACTGCAAGGGGAGACAACGCGCTCATGAGCGATGTTCTGGAGCTTCAGGACGTATCCGTGGTCCGCGAGGGCCGGGCTCTGGTGGACCAGGTCTCCTGGTCGGTCAAGGAGGGCGAGCGCTGGGTCATCCTCGGCCCGAACGGCGCGGGCAAGACCACCCTCCTCAACGTCGCGTCCAGCTACCTCTACCCCAGCAAGGGCACCGCCACCATCCTCGGCGAGACCCTCGGCCGCCCCGGCACCGACGTCTTCGAGCTGCGCCCCCGCATCGGCATGGCCGGCATTGCCATGGCCGACAAGCTCCCCAAGGGCCAGACCGTCCTCCAGACGGTGCTGACGGCGGCGTACGGCATGACCGCCGCCTGGCAGGAGGAGTACGAGGACATCGACGAGCAGCGCGCCCGCGCCTTCCTCGACCGCCTCGGCATGTCCGACTACCTCGACCGGAAGTTCGGCACCCTCTCCGAGGGCGAGCGCAAGCGCACCCTCATCGCCCGAGCCCTGATGACCGACCCCGAACTGCTGCTCCTCGACGAGCCCGCCGCCGGCCTCGACCTCGGCGGACGCGAGGACCTCGTACGCCGCCTCGGCCGCCTCGCCCGCGACCCGATCGCCCCCTCCATGATCATGGTCACCCACCATGTCGAGGAGATCGCCCCCGGCTTCACCCACGTCCTCATGATCCGCCAGGGCAAGGTCCTCGCCGCCGGCCCCCTGGAGCTGGAGCTGACCTCCCGCAACCTCTCCCTCTGCTTCGGCCTCCCGCTCGTCGTCGAACAGGTCGGAGACCGCTGGACCGCCCAGGGCCTCCCGCTGTCCTGACCCCCGCCGCCGGACGGCGGACCGGTACGACTCCCGTGCGCCCTGTCGGCACAGGCACTCGCGGTCCTACCATGACCATGTGGAAATCGACGCGTGGGTGTGGTGGTTGGTCGGTGCGACCGGGCTCGGCATCGGACTCGTGGTCACCGCGATGCCCGAACTCGGCATGCTGGCGGTGGGCGCTGTCGCGGCGTCCGTGACCGCGGGCATCTTCGGCGGTGACGCCGTCTTCCAGGTCCTGGTCTTCGTCGTCGTGTCGTCGGCGCTCATCGCCGTCGTACGGCCCATCGCCAACCGACATCGCGCCCAACGCCCCCAGTACGCCACCGGCGTCGACGCGTTGAAGGGCAAACAGGCCGTCGTACTGGAACGGGTCGACGGCTCGGGCGGCAGGATCAAGCTCGCCGGTGAGGTCTGGTCGGCACGCGCCCTGGACACCGGCCGTACCTTCGAAGTGGGCGAGGAAGTCGACGTCGTGGAGATCGAGGGAGCCACGGCCATCGTCATGTGAGTTCGGCACAGGGCTTGTTCATGTGACCGAAGATCCTCACGCGGCACGCGACGGTCTGTCAGACTCGACCAGCAAGATCTTCAACAACCATAAGATCTGCAACCATAGGTCTGCCGTGACGCCGAGGCGGAGAAGGGTACGGGGAGCCGACGATGGAACCGGTCATCATCGTCCTGGTCATTCTGGTGGTGTTGGTCTTCATCGCCCTGATCAAGACGATCCAAGTGATCCCACAGGCCAGCGCCGCCATCGTGGAGCGCTTCGGCCGCTACACGCGGACGCTGAACGCGGGGCTCAACATCGTCGTCCCGTTCATCGACACCATCCGCAACCGCATCGACCTACGCGAACAGGTCGTGCCGTTCCCGCCGCAGCCGGTGATCACCCAGGACAACCTGGTCGTGAACATCGACACCGTCATCTACTACCAGGTCACCGACGCCCGCGCCGCGACCTACGAGGTCGCCAGCTACATCCAGGCGATCGAACAGCTGACGGTCACCACGCTCCGGAACATCATCGGCGGCATGGACCTGGAGCGCACCCTCACCTCCCGCGAGGAGATCAACGCTGCCCTGCGCGGCGTACTCGACGAGGCCACCGGCAAGTGGGGCATCCGCGTCAACCGCGTCGAGCTGAAGGCCATCGAACCGCCCACCTCCATCCAGGACTCGATGGAGAAGCAGATGCGCGCCGACCGTGACAAGCGCGCCGCGATCCTCCAGGCCGAAGGTGTCCGCCAGTCCGAGATCCTGCGCGCCGAGGGCGAGAAGCAGTCGCAGATCCTGCGCGCCGAAGGTGAGGCCAAGGCCGCCGCCCTGCGCGCGGAGGGCGAGGCCCAGGCCGTCCGCACGGTCTTCGAGGCCATCCACGCGGGCGACCCGGACCAGAAGCTCCTCAGCTACCAGTACCTTCAGATGCTCCCCAAGATCGCCGAGGGCGACGCCAACAAGCTCTGGATCGTCCCCAGCGAGATCGGCGACGCCCTCAAGGGCCTCTCCGGCGCGATGGGCAACTTCGCCCCCAACAACGGCGGTTCGGCCCCGAAGGTCCCCGGACAGCCCACGGAACGCCGCGAGAAGCCGTCCATCGACTGAGGACCAGCAGATGACCCGCGCCCCTGCTGTCAGGGGCGCGGGGAACTGCGCGACAAGCCACAACACACCCGCACCCGAAGAACACCCGCCCCCGGCAGGGGCTATGCGGCCGACCGAGCCAACCACTCGGGCAACGCCTGAAGATCCTCCGAGGCCAGCGCCAGCAACATCGCATCCGCGGGAGTCGGCTCGAACGGCTCCCGCAGCAACGGCATCCCCGCCTGCTCAGGCGTCCGGTCCGCCTTCCGGTGATTGTCCTCCGCGCACGAGGCCACCGTGTTCAGCCAGGTGTCCTGCCCACCCCGCGACCGCGGCACCACGTGGTCCACGGTCGTGGCCCGGCGCCCGCAGTACGCGCACCTGTGCCGGTCCCGCACCAGCACACCCCGCCTGGACCACGGCGCTTGTCTTCGGAACGGCACCCTCACGTACCTGCACAGCCTGATCACCCGTGGCGCCGGTATGTCGACCGCGGCTCCCCGCATCCGCAGTTCGGGGTGGGCCTGCTCGACGACGGCCTTGTCCTGGAGCACCAGAACGACGGCTCGGTTCAGCGTCACCGTCGACAGCGGCTCGAAGCTCGCGTTCAGCACCAGCGTGTCCCGCATACCAGCCCACCTCCCGTGCGCACCGGCCCACCCCCTGGCGGGCTGGGATCAACTCTGGCCGGGCACGCCGAGATGGACAACGCAATATCTGCTGCTCCCACGGGGGGTGACCCCCGCGACCCCCGGCAACAAAATGCCCGCCTCTGATCACTTCCAAGACCAGAGACGGGCAAACGTTCGGTGAACCCTCGGGACCGCTCAGCCCTCGGCGGGCACCTCGTACTCCCCGATCAGCTGGGCACGCGCCAGCGTGTGGAACCGCAGATTGAAGCCGACCACGGCGGGACTCGCGTCCGCGTCCGGCCCCAGCTTCTCCTGATCCACCGCGTACACGGTGAAGACGTACCGGTGCGGCCCGTCCCCCGGGGGCGGCGCGGCACCCCCGAAGTCCCTGGACCCGTAGTCGTTACGAGCCTGTACGGCGCCCTCCGGCAGCCCCTCGAACTTCCCGCTGCCCGCGCCGGCGGGCAACTCCGTCACCGTCGCCGGGATGTCGAAGACCACCCAGTGCCAGAACCCGCTGCCCGTCGGGGCGTCCGGGTCGTAACAGGTCACCGCGAAGCTCTTGGTCTCCGGCGGGAAGCCCTCCCACCGCAGCTGCGGCGAGGTGTTGCCGGCCGCGTGGACCTGAGCGTCCTTGAGGGTCGCACCCTCCTCGACGTCCTCACTCACGACCGTGAACGACGGCACGGGCGGATGGAAGTCATGGGGAAGCGGCCGCCTCTTCAGCTCGGTCACCGAAGTACCTCCTGATCGGTTCGTTCCGTGACTACCGAGCCTAGAACCAGTTCCGCCTGCTGCCGACCTCGGACAGCCACTGGTTCAGATACGCCGTCCAGTCCGTCGACTGGTAGTCGTGCAGCCCGACCTGGAACGACCGGAAGGTGTCGCTGCCCTCGCTGAACAGCCCCGGCTTCTTGTCCATCTCCAGCACGACGTCCATGGCCTGCTCGTCGGCCACGAAGCTCAACTCGACCTGGTTCAGGCCGCGGTACTGCTGCGGCGGCAGGAACTCGATCTCCTGGTAGAACGGCAGCTTCTGCCGCGTCCCACGGATGTGACCGCGCTCCATGTCCGCGTTCTTGAACCGGAAGCCCAGCTGGATGAACGCGTCCAGGATCGCCTTCTGTGCGGGCAGCGGGTGCACGTTGACCGGGTCCAGGTCACTGGAGTCGACGGCCCGCGCGATCGCCAGCTCCGTCGTCACCCCGATGTCCATCCCGCGCAGAGCCTGACCGTCGATCATCGTGATCGGCGTCTCCCACGGGATCTCCAGACCGAACGGCACCGCGTGCACCGCACCCGCCTGAAGCTCGAAGGCCCCACCCAGCCGCACCTTCGTGAACTCGATGTCCTGCTTGTACTCGGTGTCCTGACCCTCGACCTCGACCCGGGCCTGGAGCCCGACCGACAGCCCCTCGATCTGCTGGTTCACGGACCCGCCCTGGATCCGCACCTCGCCCTGGACGACACCACCCGGCACCACGTTGACCTCGGTCAGCACCGTCTCGACCGAAGCCCCACCGGCCCCCAGACTCGCGAGCAGCTTCTTGAACGCCATGTCTCTCCCTCTCCAGAGTCCCTTGATCTCTACAAACGCGATCCGACCGTGCCCGGTTCCGCGCCCTCACCCTGGCAAGGCGGAGGCCCCCTGACCACCCCGTGACACCACCCGGCTCCACTACCCTCGGACGGCATGATCGCGAGCCCCGACCGTACGTCCCTGCCCAGGACGTTCTTCGACCGGCCCGTACTGGACGTCGCCCCTGACCTCCTCGGCCGCATCCTGGTCCGCACCACCCCGGACGGTCCGATCGCCCTCCGCCTGACAGAGGTGGAGGCCTACGACGGTCAGAAGGACCCCGGCTCCCACGCCTATCGCGGCCGCACGCCCCGCAACGGCGTGATGTTCGGTCCCCCCGGACACGTGTACGTCTACTTCACGTACGGCATGTGGCACTGCATGAACCTGGTGTGCGGCCCCGAGGGCACCGCGAGTGCCGTGCTGCTCCGCGCGGGTGAGATCGTCGAGGGCGCCGAGCTGGCCCGCACCCGCCGGCTCTCGGCCCGCAACGACAAGGAACTCGCCAAAGGCCCGGCCCGCCTGGCCACGGCCCTGGACGTCGACCGCGCCCTCGACGGCGAGGACGCCTGCTCCGACCCCGACGCCCCCTTCAGCATCCTCACCGGCACCCCGGTCCCCCCGGACCAGGTCCGCAACGGCCCGCGCACCGGGGTGTCCGGCGAAGGCGCCGTCCACCCCTGGCGGTTCTGGATCGCCGACGACCCGACGGTGAGCCCCTACCGGGCCCATGTCCCCCGCCGCCGCCGAACTTGACTCGGACCCGGAAGGTCCGTAATGTAGCCCGAGCCGCTGGAACGGGTACTGCCTCAGACAGCAGCCGGAAGCGGCAACCCACTACCTACGACACCCCCTCCGCGGGGCGAATTCGTCGTGCCTGCACGTCCGAATTCGGTCAACGCGGATCTCGATTATGAGTTGCCGGGGGAATCGGCTAACGTAGTGAATGTCGAAAGGCCGCCGGGCGAAAGCCCCAAAGCCCGGGACAAACCCTGCTGACTGGGGGTCAGGTCGAGAAAAGGATCTGATAGAGTCGGAAACGCAAGACCGAAGGGAAGCGCCCGGAGGAAAGCCCGAGAGGGTGAGTACGAAGGAAGCGACCGTTCCTTGAGAACTCAACAGCGTGCCAAAAGTCAACGCCAGATATG
>NZ_JAGPXL010000063.1 GCF_018070565.1 Streptomyces sp. B93 | reverse complement strand
GTGCGGGGGCGCCGGGTTGGTGGCCGGGGTGTCGTCGGCGGCGTAGGTGGCGAGGCTCCTGCCGTCGGTGTAGAGCCAGCGGGTGCGCTCGGGGTCGTAGAGCCAGAGGGACGTGCCGTCGGCGACGACGCCGAGGCGCAGACCGTGGGTGCGGTGCTGGAAGGTCTCGCCGTCGAGTGCGCCGGTCACGAGTTCCTCGACGGCGGCCCGGTAACCGGCGAGGGCCTGCTCGGCGCGGGTGAGCAGGGGCCGGGGGTCGGCGCTGGTGTCCAGGGGGCCGCCGGTGGTGGGCGGGTCGTCGGGCACGGCGACCAGGGCGCGGCCGTCGACCCAGGCGGACCAGCCGTTGGCGCACTCGACGCGCCCCCAGTCCCCGCGCCGGTCGGTGAGGCGGACCGGCAGCAGGGGGTCGAGGGAGACCGTCGGCCGGGCCGGGTCGGGGGCCTCCCAGGCGGGCATGCCGTCCCGGGGGACGACGTGGGTGGGCCGGAATCCGGGGCTGCTCATCGGCTACTTCCGCATCACGAGGGGTTCCTGGCGGCGCAGCAGCCGGGCCACGGCGAAGCCGAAGACCGCCGAGAGGACGACGAGCATGCCGATGTCGAGCAGCCAGACGTCCGTGGCGTGCCGGAACAGCGGATCGTCGGTGATGTCGCTGTTCACGATCCGGGAGATGTCGATGGTCCCGGCCATCGCGCCGAGCGCCCAGCGGGAGGGCACCAGCCAGGCCAGTTGCTGGAGGCCGGGCACCCCGTCCAGCGACAGCAGCGCCCCGCAGAACACCACCTGGACGATGGCGAGCAGCACCAGCAGCGGCATCGTCACCTCCTCCTTGCGCACCAGCGCGGAGATGAGCAGGCCCAGCATCATGGCCGTGAAGGCGAGCAGGGCGACCGCCACGGTGATCTCGACAAGGGGCGGCATCACCACGCCCTTCCCGCCCGGCGCGTTGAGATCGACGCCGAGCAGCGCGACCAGGGTGAGCACCACGGCCTGGAGCACGGTGATGGTGCCGAGCACGATCACCTTGGACATCAGATACGCCGATCTGGACAGGCCGACGGCGCGTTCCCGCTGGTAGATCACGCGTTCCTTGACGATCTCCCGCACCGCGTTGGCCGCGCCGGTGAGGACGCCGCCGACGCACAGGATGAGGAGCGCGTTCAGCGCGGTGCGCCGGGTGAGTTCGCCGCCCGCCAGGGCGCGGGCCATGGCCCCCATCACGAACGGCAGCGCGATCATGATGGCGAGGAAGGTGCGGTCGGCGCTGAGCGCGGCGGCGTACCGGCGCACCAGGGTGCGCAGCTGTCCGGTCCAGCCCCGGGGCCGGGGCGGCGGGCCGACGAGCACCGGGCCCTCGCGGGGCACCTGGGGCTGAGCGGTGGCGGTGACGTACTTGCGGTGCTGCGGCGAGTCGCGGTATTGCCCGGCCCAGTCCCGGTCCCGCTCCCGTTCGAAGGCCTCGAACGCCTCCGGCCACTGGGCGAAGTCGAAGAAGGACAGGGCGTCGTCGGGCGGGCCGTAGTAGGCGACCTTGCCGCCGGGCGCCAGCACCAGGAGCCGGTCGCAGACGTCGAGGCTGAGGACGCTGTGGGTGACGACGATGACGGTGCGGCCGTCGTCGGCGAGGCCGCGCAGCATGTGCATCACCGAGCGGTCCATGCCGGGGTCGAGTCCGGAGGTCGGTTCGTCGAGGAAGAGCAGCGACGGCTTGGTGAGCAGTTCGAGGGCGACGCTGACGCGTTTGCGCTGGCCGCCGGAGAGGCTGTGCACGGGCTGCCCGGCGCGTTCCTCCAGCCCCAGTTCGCGGATCACCTCGTCGACGCGTTCGAGGCGCTCGGCCTTGGCGGTGTCCTGCGGGAAGCGCAGCTCGGCCGCGTAGGTCAGGGCGCTGCGGACGGTGAGCTGGGCGTGCAGGATGTCGTCCTGCGGGACGAGCCCGATGCGCTGCCGCAGTTCGGCGTAGTCGTGGTAGAGGTCGCGGCCGTCGTAGAGGACGGTGCCGTGGTCGGCGGGGCGCTGGCCGGTGAGGGCGTTCAGCAGGGTGGACTTGCCCGCGCCGCTCGGGCCGACCACGGCGAGCAGGCACTTCTCCCCCACCGGGAAGGACACGTGGTCGAGGAGGATCTTGCGGCCCCGGTCCACGGCGACGGTGAGGTCCTGCACGTCGAGGGAGACCTCGCCGGTGTCGACGTACTCCTGGAGCTGGTCGCCGACGAGGCTGAAGTCGGAGTGGCCGACGCCGACGATGTCGCCCTGCCGGACGACGGCGTGCATCTCCACCCGTACGCCGTTGAGGTAGGTGCCGTTGTGGCTGCCGAGGTCGACGATCTCGTAGGTGCCGTCGGGCTGGAAATGCAGCTCGGCGTGGTGGCGGGAGACGATCAGGTCGTCGACGACCAGGTCGTTGTCGGGTCCGCGGCCGATGCGGATGGTGCGGGTGGGCAGCGGCCGGACGTTGGTGGGTTGGCGGAAGGTGTGGGTGAGCGCGGGCTGGTGCACCGCGGAGGGGCGGTCCGCCACGGGGGCCGGTGCGCCGGTCAGGACCGCGCGGGGGCCGTCGGTGGCGTTGCCGAAGCGGAGCACGCTGCCGGGACCGACGTCCGACTCGCTCACCCGGCGGCCGTCGGCGTAGGTGCCGTTCGTACTGTGTTCGTCCGCCAGCGTCCAGTGATCGCCCTCGGGCCTGAGCACCGCGTGGTGCCAGGAGACCCGGGCGTCATCGAGGACGATGTCGCTGAGAGGGTCACGACCGACGTGGTAGTCGCGGGTCGGGCTGATCACCGTCGCGCCCGTATCGGTCTCCAGGACGAGTTGGGGTGCCGTCGTACCGGCGGGCTTCGCCATGCCTGGAATTCTACCGATTCGCCCTCTTATATGCCTGGCCACCGGTGACGGCCGGAGCCAGGGCCGGGCCCGCTCAGGCGACCGGCACGACCAGCACCGGGGCGGTGCGCTGCATGCGCAGGGCGTCCACCGACTCGGCGAGCAGCTCGTACTCGGTGGTGTCGTCGCTGGTGGCGATCCGCACCAGCCGCCCGGCCGCCAACTCGTCGGCGACCCGCTCCTGTTGGGTGATGTCGCCGCACCAGGCGCGCAGCAGCGCGGGGACGTCGGCGACCGAGGCGGCGACCGGGACGAGGGCGCCCGACGGGTACGGCTCCTGCTCGGGGTGCGGGTCGAGCCGCTCGGCGATCCAGGTGGCGCGGTCGCGCAGCCACCACAGGGCCAAAGCCAGGGTGGGCGCCCGGTAGGTGCCGAGCGGTACGCCGATGCGCCGCCCGTCACAGATGCCGTACGCGGTGACGTGGCACAGGAATTCGTCGTGCACGTTCGCCTCCCCCGATGCGTCAGTCGCTGCGGGTGCTGCCTCTCTTCCGTACGGCTCCTGTGCGTGAACTGTCCCTGACGTTGAGTATCTTCACTCTTGAACCAGTGTCACCACGCCATTCCGGCCACTCTCCTGGCATATTCCGGGGGCCTGTTGGCCGGAAAGAGCCGGAAAGAGCCGGTGCGCCACCGGCGGCCCTGCCGGGGGCCGGTGGCGCACCGCCTCAGTGGCTCAGCGGCCGACGACCGCGTCGATCCGCGCCAGTTCCTCCGCGTCGAAGTCCAGGTTGCCGATGGCGGCGACGCTGTCCTCCAACTGCCGCGCGCTGCTCGCGCCGACCAGGGCGGAGGTCACCCGGCCGCCACGCAGCACCCAGGAGAGCGCAAGCTGCGCCAGGGTCTGGCCGCGGGACTTGGCGATGTCGTCGAGGGCGCGCAGCTGCGCCACCAGGTCCTCGGTGAGCGCGTCCCGGTTCAGGAACGGGCTGTCGCTGGCCGCCCGGGAGTCCTCGGGGATGCCGTCCAGGTAGCGGGCGGTGAGCACGCCCTGCTCCAGCGGGGAGTAGGCGATGGAGCCGACCTGGAGTTCGTCGAGCGCGTCCAGCAGGCCCTCGTCCTCGGGGCGGCGGTCCAGCATCGAGTAGCGCGGCTGGTGGATGAGGAGCGGGGTGCCCAGCTCGCCCAGGATGCGGGCGGCCTCCCGGGTCTGCTCGGCGGAGTAGTTGGAGACGCCGACGTAGAGCGCCTTGCCCTGCTGGACCGCCGAGTGCAGGGCGCCCATCGTCTCCTCCAGCGGAGTCTCCGGGTCGGGGCGGTGCGAGTAGAAGACGTCGACGTACTCCAGGCCCATCCGCTTCAGGCTCTGGTCCAGCGACGACAGCAGGTACTTGCGCGAACCCCACTCGCCGTAGGGGCCCGGCCACATCAGATAGCCCGCCTTGGTGGAGATGATCATCTCGTCCCGGTACGGCGCGAAGTCCGCCGCCAGCGCCTCGCCGAAGGCGGACTCGGCGGCGCCGGGCGGCGGGCCGTAGTTGTTGGCGAGGTCGAAGTGGGTGATGCCGAGGTCGAAGGCGCGGCGCAGGATGGCGCGCTGGGTCTCCACCGGCCGGTCGGGCCCGAAGTTGTGCCACAGGCCGAGCGACAGCGCCGGCAGCTTCAGGCCGCTGCGTCCGGTGCGCCGGTAGGGCATGTCCGCGTAGCGGTCGGGGTGTGCGGTGTACAACGCGACTCCAATACTCCCGGTACTCCAGTGTCCGTGGGCCCACTCTTTCGCGGCCCCGGGCAGCAGTCCAACAGAAGAATCCGATGGAATTCAGCGGATAGGCTTCTCAATCATGGAACTGCGCCATCTCCAGCACTTCGTCGCGGTCGCCGAGGACCAGCATTTCACCCGGGCCGCCGAGCGGCTCATGGTCTCCCAGTCGGGTCTTTCGGCCTCCATCCGGGCCCTGGAGCGGGAACTCCAGACACCGCTGTTCGTGCGGACCACCCGCAGGGTGACGCTCACCGAGGCGGGGCGGGCGCTGCTGGCGGAGGCGGAGCGGGTCCTGGCGCAGGTGCGGGCGGCGCACGAGGCGGTGGCCGCGGTGCAGGGCGTGCTGCGGGGCACGCTGGCGCTGGGCACCGAGCAGTGCATCGCGGGCGTCGACACGGCCCGGCTGCTGGCCGGGTTCCGGCGCCGCCACCCCGACGTGGAGATCCGGCTGCGGCAGGCGGGCTCCGGCGCGCTCGCGGAGGAGGTCGCGGCCGGGCGCCTCGACCTGGCGTTCGCCGTGCGCAGCCCCGGGGACGCCGAACAGCTGACCGCCGTACCGCTGACCGCTGAGCCGATGGTGCTGCTCTGCCACCCCGGCCACCGGCTCGCCGTCGCGGGCGCCGCCGTCACCCCCGAGAATCTCGGGGAGGAGGTGTTCGTCGACTTCCACCCGGACTGGGGGCCGCGCCGGATCACCGACGCCGCGTTCGCCGCCGCGGGCGTACGGCGGACCGTCGCCCTGGAGGTGAACGACGTGCACAGCCTGCTCGACCTGGTCGAGCAGAACCTCGGAGTCGCCGTCGTCCCCCGGCACTTCCGGCACAAGCGGGCCGCGCTGGCCGCGCTGCCGGTGAAGGGCACCGGCGAGGCGGTCTACCGGACC
The DNA here is from genome assembly GCF_018070565.1 of Streptomyces sp. B93. Taxonomy (GTDB): domain Bacteria; phylum Actinomycetota; class Actinomycetes; order Streptomycetales; family Streptomycetaceae; genus Streptomyces. The sequence continues at coordinate 24,865 of NZ_JAGPXL010000063.1, read as the reverse complement.
GTGGCGCTGCTGCCGCCGCCGAGTGCCACCAGTCCGGCGGCGCGGGCGCTGATGACGCTGCTGGAGGCGGAGCCCTCCTCCGGGGGCGCGTGACGGGCGGCGATGCGCCATGGTGGGACCATGCATGCCAAGGACATCCTCATCGAGGCGTACGCCCGCATCCGGGAAGAAGTCCACGCCACCGTCGAGGGCCTCGGCCCCGACGACCTCAACACCCGCCCCTCCCCGGACTCCAACTCCGTCTCCTGGCTGATCTGGCACCTCACCCGGGTCCAGGACGACCACATCGCCGACGCCTTCGGTCTCGACCAGGTCTGGCTCACCCAGGACTGGCAGAAGCGGTTCAACCTCGACCTGCCCAGGCACGACACCGGTTACGGGCACAGCGCCGCGAAGGTCGCCAAGGTGCGGGTCGACTCCGGTGACCTGCTCACCGGCTACCACGACGCCGTGCACGAGCAGACCCTCACCGCCCTGCGCGGGCTGACCGCCGGGGACCTGGAGCGCATCGTCGACGAGCGCTGGGACCCGCCGGTCACCCTGGGCGTACGGCTGGTGAGCGTCCTGTCCGACGATCTCCAGCACGTCGGACAGGCCGCCTATGTGCGCGGACTGCTTCAGAGCGCGGACGCGTAGCCCGGCAGGACGACGTCCTCGATCAGCGCCCTGCGCTCGTCGAACGGGAGAAAGGCGCTCTTGAGGGCGTTCACGGTGACCGTGCGCAGGTCCTCGAGCGTCCAGCCCGCCTCCTCCACCAGCAGCGACATCTCACGGGTCATGGTGGTGCCGGACACCAGCCGGTTGTCGGTGTTGAGGGTGACGCGGAAGCCGAGGTCCTTCAGGGCGGTGATCGGGTGCTCGGCGATCGAGGTGGCGGCACCGGTCTGGAGGTTGGAGGTGGGGCACATCTCCAGCGCGATCCGGCGGTCGCGGACCCAGCCCGCGAGCCGGCCGAGCTTGCCTTCCACGATGTCGTCCGTGATGCGCACACCGTGCCCGATGCGCTGGGCGCCGCAGACCTGGAGGGCCTGGTGGATGCTGGGCAGGCCGTGCGCCTCGCCCGCGTGGATGGTGAACGGCACGTTCTCGCGGCGCAGGTACTCGAAGGCGGACAGGTGGTCGGCGGGCGGGAAGCCGTCCTCGGCGCCCGCTATGTCGAAGCCGACGACACCGGCGTCCCGGAAGGCGACCGCGAGATCGGCGGTCTCCCGGGTGCGGTCGAACATCCGCATCCCGCACAGCAGGGTGCCCACCCGGACCGGCGTCCCGGCCGCGGCGGCCCGGGCCATGCCCGCGGCCAGCCCCTCCTGGACGGTCTCGACGACCTCGGGCAGGGTCAGGCCGCCCTTCAGCATCAGCTCGGGCGCGTAGCGGACCTCGCCGTAGACGACGCCGTCGGCGGCCAGGTCGAGGACGTACTCCTCGGCGGTGCGCAGCAGGCCCTCGCGGCTCTGCATCACGGCGAGGGTGTGCTCGAAGGTGGCGATGTAGCGGACCAGGTCGCCGGAGTTGGCGGCCTCGACGTACCAGGCGGCCAGCTCGTCCGGGTCGGTGGTGGGCAGGGTGTGGCCGACCGCGTCCGCGAGTTCCACGACGGTCGCGGGGCGCAGGCCGCCGTCGAGGTGGTCGTGGAGCACGGCCTTGGGGAGGCGGCGGAGGGTCTCGGTATCTACGCGCGTAGCTTTCATGTGCGGTCGTACTCCGGGTTTCTGCGGTCTCGGGTCGTTCAGATAGTGGCGGGCTGGAGGAGGTCCCAGCGGTTGCCGTAGAGGTCCTGGAAGACGGCGACCGTGCCGTACGGCTCGTGCCGGGGCGTCTCCAGGAAGGTCACGCCCGCGGCGAGCATCCGGGCGTGGTCGCGGGCGAAGTCGTCGGTGTGCAGGAAGAAGCCGACCCGGCCGCCGGTCTGGTCGCCGACCCGGGCCCGCTGGGCGCCGTCCTTGCCGCGGGCCAGCAGCAGGGCCGTGCCCGCGTCGGCCGGACCCGCCTCCACCACGACCCACCGGGAGCCGTCCGGGCGCGGGGTGTCCTCGGCGAGGCGGAAGCCGAGGGCGTCGGTGTAGAAGCGGATCGCCTCGTCGTAGTCGTCGACGACGAGGGTGACCAGGGCGATGCGTCTCATCACGGCCTTCCGGGACGGGTGATTGACGCGAGAGGTTATACGTAAAACTCGGTGGACGCCAGTTCCATGGCCACCCCGATCGTCGACGTGCTCCTGGGTTGACCCATGGATCTCCGTCAGCGCCCGGCGTCTCGGTCCGGCGGCCTAGGCCCATCGCCCGAGGCGCGGCGCACGTGTGATCACTAGCGTGCCGGTCATGGAGATCACCGAGACACCCCGCACCCCGGCGGAGCGCAAGCGGCGGCTGCTGGAGCGGCTGGAGCGGGAGCAGGACGTCTGGGTGGCCACGGCCGATGGCGCCGGGGTGCCGTGCCTGGTCGCGCTCTGGTTCGTCTGGGACGGGCGGGCGCTGTGGGTGTCCACGCGGCTGACCAACCCCACCGGCCGCAATCTTCGTGAGGCGGGGCGGGCCCGCGTGGCCTTCGGCGACACCCGGGACGTCGTCCTCGTCGACGGCGAGGTGGACGCCTTCCCCGCCCCAAAGGCACCGGAGGCGGCCGTCGCGGGGCTGCGGGCGAAGTACGGCTGGGACCCGCGCGGCGACAGCGCGTCGTACGCCTTCTACCGGATCCGCCCGCGCACGGTGCAGGCCTACCGGGGCGAGCACGAGATGCGCGGGCGGTTCCTCATGCGGGACGGGGCGTGGGTCGTCTGACCCGCACCCCTCCCCCGGGCCCCCGGGTCAGCAGTACAGGTTGCCGCCCGGCGCGACGCCGAGGATCTGTGTGAACCGCTGGTAGTTGGAGACGCGGCTCTGGACCTGGGCCGGGTTGCGGCCGTCACACTCCAGGGAGCCGTTGATGCTGCGGATGGTCTGGCCGAAGCCCGCGCCGTTCACCATGGCGTTGTGGGGGGTCATGGTGCCGGGTCCGGTCTGGGTGTTCCAGTACCACAGGCCGGTCTTCCAGGCGACGGAGGCGTCGTTCTGCACCAGCCACGGGTTGGTCAGCAGCGGCAGCCCCAACGCGTCGCCCGCCGCCTTGTAGTTGAAGTTCCAGCTGAGCTGGATCGGGCCGCGCCCGTAGTAGGCGGACTGGCCCGCCGGGCAGCCGTACGGCTGGCTCCAGTCGCAGTAGTGCGGGTAGTTGGCGGTGTTCTGCTCGACGATGTGCACCAGTCCGCCGGTCTCGTGGCTGACGTTGGCGAGGAAGGCGGCGGCCTCCTGCTTCTTCACGGTGTCGCTGCCGGTGTTGGCGAAGCCGGGGTAGGCGCTCAGCGCCGCGGTGAGACCGCTGTAGGTGTAGAACGAGTTCCGGTTCGGGAACATCTGGTTGAACTGCGCCTCGGTCACCACGAAACTGCCGACCGGGGTGCCGGAGTCACAGGGGTAGGGGTCCCAGTACCAGGTGCTGATGGTGGGGTCGTAGCCCGGGTTGGCGTGCTCGGCTATGTAGGCCTTGCCGTCGGTGTAGCGGACGATGTCACCCGCGTTGTACGACCTTCCCGCGGCCCACGCGGGATAGCTGGAGCACGCGGCGGCGGAGGCACCGGAGGCGGGCAGCAGCACCGGGGTACTGGCTCCGATGGCGAGGGCGGCGAGGACGGCGGCGGTACGGCGGCGGGGCATGGGCGACTCCTTCGCGAAGCACGGCCGCTCCCGGGCAGGGCAGGGGCGGGCCTCGGCCCTGCGCGCACGCACCGGACGGATCGGCTGCGGCGTGGGGGCGGCCGTGGTGGGGGGTGGTGGTGCCACACTCCCGCATTGGTATGTACCAGTCAAGGGTGTAGACCAGTCAACGCCCGTGTCCCGTGGCCTGGTTGGCCCCCCGGCCACCTCATTCGCCCCCGGTCCCCTGCTCCAGCGTCACCGCGAGCCGGGCCAGCAACGTGCGCAGCAGTTCCTCGTCGGCCGGGTCGAGGACGGGCCAGTCGGCGCGCACCGCGCGGTCGGCCCGGCGCCAGAAGTCCCGCCCGCGCGGCGTGAGATGGGCGAGGACGCGACGGCGGTCGAGGGGGTCGACCCGGCGGTGCACCAGGTTCTGGTCGACGAGGTGGTCGACCAGCTTGGTCAGCGTCGGCGGCGGCAGGAAGGCGGCCTCGGCGATCGCCGACATATGGTGTCCGGCCCCGTCGGAGAGCAGCGCCAGCACCCGCCAGGCCTCCGGCGAACAGCCCTCCTGCGCCAGCACCTCCTGGAGCCGACGCGCGGCCAGCCGCTCGGCCCGCGTCAGCAACCGCATCAGATCGTGCGTCCGGCGTACGGACGAGGTGGCCATCGCGCTCCTTGAGGCCTGTCGGGCCGGTCACGGGATGCGGACATCGTAGGAGACGGGGGCGGGACGGGCGTGAGACGGACTGGAGTTCACCTGGTGGTCCCGGAATCATGGCCGCATGTTCCGGCACGACCCCCTGGCCCCCGACTGGCTCCCGGCCGACGACGCGGTGCTCGGCGTCGCCCTGGTCTTCCCCATGCAGGGGCCGGGCGGGATCTTCGGTCCGGCCTGTGAGCTGTGCGCACGGCTGGCCGCCGACGAGGTGAACCGCGCCGGCGGTGTACTGGGGCGGGAGGTGCGGCTGCTGCCGGTCGACGGGGGCGCGCCGCCCCGGCAGATCGCCGACCAGGTGGCGGCGCTGGTGGACCTGGGTGCCGTACAGGGGGTGACGGGCTGGCACATCTCCTCGGTGCGGCAGGCACTGGCGCCGAGGATCGCCCATCGGGTGCCGTACGTCTACACCGCCCTGTACGAGGGCGGCGAGCACACCGCCGGGGTGTTCCTGACCAGCGAGACCCCGCGCGACCAGTTGCGGCCCGCGATGACGCTGCTGGCGCACGAGCGCCGGGTGCGGCGCTGGTTCGTGGTGGGCAACGACTACGTGTGGCCCCGGCGGACGGCTCGGGCCGCCCACGGCTACGCGCGCGAGTCCGGCGGGCGGATCAGCGGCGAGGTGTACCTCCCGCTGGGCACCCATGACTTCGAGCCGGTGCTGCGGCGGATCGAGCGCTCGGACGCCGACGGGGTGCTGATGCTGCTGGTCGGCAGTGACGCGGTGCGCTTCAACCGGGCCTTCGCCGCGTACGGTCTGGACGCCCGGTGTCTGCGGCTGAGCACGCTGATGGACGAGAACATGCTGATGGCGAGCGGCGCCCCGGCCACCGTCGACCTCTACAGCACCGCGGGCTTCTTCGCCTCGCTGGCCAACCGGGACACCCTCGACTTCCACGGCCGGTACGCCGAGCGGTACGGCGTCGAGGCACCAGCGCCCGGCAGTCTCGCCGAATCCTGTTACGAGGGCGTGCTGTTGCTGGCCGCCTTGATCGGCCGGGCCCGCACCCTGGAGGTGACGGCGATCGGCGCCGCGGCGGACTCGGTCTCCTACGAGGGGGCGCGCGGGGTGCTGCGGCTGCGTCGGGGGCATGTGCGGCAGCGGATCTACCTGGCCCGCGCGGACGGCCTCGATTTCGACGTGGTCACGGAACTGGATCTCCCCAACTCCCGCCCTTGACAGGGTTCCAGGCCGTCAAGATACTTCCTGCGGAAAATAATGAGAATGCCTCGGCCGAATTGTGAAGCGAGTTTCGAAACGCACTTCACATTCGTCCGGGGCGTTTTTTGTTGCCTCCGGGAAAGTCCCGCGAAACGCTGTGGAAACAGGGCGACTTGAGGCTGTGGACCGCACTTGGGGAGGTTGCCTTCCTGCACACCCGAGGGGGTTCTTTTGTCCAGCGGTTCACTCTTTTCCCGCCGTCGCCTGCTGGCCGGTGGTGCCGCGTTCACGGCGGTCGTCGCACTGAGCGCGTGCGGCGCGAAGACCGACGACGCGGCCGGCTCGTCCGACGGGGCCGCACAGGCCGACGTCAGCGGCGACACGGTCAAGGTCGGCCTGCTCAACTCGCTCTCCGGCACCATGGCGATCAGCGAGGTGACCGTGCGCGACTCGCTGAAGCTGGCGATCGAGGAGATCAACGCCTCCGGCGGGGTGCTCGGCAAGCAGATCAGGCCGATCAGCGAGGACGGCGCCTCCGACTGGCCGACCTTCGCCGAGAAGGCCCAGAAGCTGATCCGGGAGGACCGGGTCGCCGCCACCTTCGGCTGCTGGACCTCCGCCAGCCGCAAGGCCGTCAAGCCCGTGTTCGAGAAGAACAGGTCGCTGCTGTTCTACCCGGTGCAGTACGAGGGCCTGGAGCAGTCGCCGTACATCTTCTACACCGGCGCCACCACCAACCAGCAGATCGTGCCGGCCCTCGACTACCTCAAGGACCAGGGGAAGAAGCGGGTCTACCTGGTCGGCAGCGACTACGTCTTCCCCCGCACCGCCAACAAGATCATCAAGGCGTACGCCGAGGCCAACGGCATGACCGTGCTCGGTGAGGACTACGCACCGCTGGGCTCGACCGAGTTCAGCACGATCGCCAACAAGGTGAAGGCGTCGAAGGCGGACGCCGTCTTCAACACCCTCAACGGCGATTCCAACGTGGCCTTCTTCAAGGAGTACAAGTCGGCCGGGCTGACCGCGGAGGCGATGCCGGTGGTGTCGGTGTCGATCGCCGAGGAGGAGGTCAAGTCGATCGGCTCGCAGTACCTGGCGGGCCAGCTGACGGCCTGGAACTACTACCAGACGACGGCGGGCGCGGCCAACGAGAAGTTCGTGACCGCGTACAAGGCCAAGTACGGGCAGGACAAGCCGACCAGCGACCCGATGGAGGCCGCCTACACCTCCGTCTACCTGTGGAAGGCGATGGTGGAGAAGGCGGGGTCCTTCGACCCGGAGAAGGTGAAGACGGCGGCCGACGGCATCACCTTCGAGGCGCCCGAGGGCGAGGTAACCGTCGACGGGGCGACCCAGCACATCGCCAAGACCGCACGCATCGGCGAAATCGGCACCGACGGCCTGATCAAGGAGGTGTGGAACTCCGGCGGGCCCATCGAGCCGGACCCCTACCTGAAGGGCTACCCGTGGGCCTCCGGCCTGTCCTGACCGCCCGCCGACCGGGGGCCCGCGCCAGCCGGGCCCCCGGCTCACGCCTCCCCGGAGCCGCCGTATGACCGTGATCCTCGGTCAGACCTTCACCGGTATCTCGATCGGTGCCGTCCTGCTGCTCATCGCGCTCGGCCTGTCCCTCACCTTCGGCCAGATGAACGTCATCAACATGGCCCACGGCGAGTTCATCATGGCGGGCGCCTACACCACGTATGTCCTCCAGAAATCCATTTCCGGCGCCGGGGTCTCGCTCCTCGTCGCGCTGCCCGTCGCCTTTCTCGTCTCGGGCGCGCTGGGCGCGCTGCTGGAATGGCTGCTGATACGACGGCTGTATCTGCGGCCGCTCGACACGCTGCTGGTCACCTGGGGCGTATCGCTGATGCTTCAGCAACTCGCGCGGGACGTCTTCGGCGCGCCCAACGTGCAGACCCGGGCACCGGACTGGCTCACCGGCCATGTCACCGTCATCGGCGGGGACGACCCGCTCACCGTCGCCAACAGCCGCCTGTTCATCCTGGGTCTGGCGATCGCCGCGGTGCTCGCGCTGGCGCTGACCCTGCGGCTGACGCCGCTCGGCCGCCGGATCCGGGCGGTGGTGCAGAACCGGGACCTCGCCGAGGTGTCCGGCATCTCCACCGCACGCGTCGACCGCACCGCCTTCTTCCTCGGCTCCGGGCTCGCCGGGATCGCCGGGGTGGCCCTCACCCTGGTCGGCCCGATCGGACCGACCATGGGCACCAACATCATCATCGACGCCTTCCTGGTGATCGTGGTCGGCGGGATCGGCCGGCTCCGGGGCACGGTGATCGTCGCGTTCGTGCTGGGAGTCATGCAGTCGGTGCTGGAGTACTCCACCACTGTCAGCGTGGCCAAGGTGCTGGTCCTGGTCGCCATCGTCGCCTTCCTCCAGTGGCGGCCCCAGGGGCTGTACACCCTGCGCACGAGGAGTCTCGTATGAACCTGCTGAAAGGTCCCCCGGCGCGGGCCGCCGCCGGTTTCGCCGGGGCCGCCGTCCTGCTGTTCGCGGTCGCGCCGCTCGCGCTGAGCGACTTCCGGCTCGGGCTGCTCGCCAAGTACCTGTGCACCGCCATGGTCGCCGTCGGTATCTGTCTGGCCTGGGGCCGCGGCGGGCTGCTCACCCTCGGGCAGGGCGTGTTCTTCGGGCTCGGCGGCTACGCCATGGCCATGCACCTCAAGCTTGCCGACGCGGGCCCGGGCAACCTGCCCGACTTCATGCTGCTGTACGGCACCGCGACCGAACTGCCCTGGTGGTGGCGGCCGTTCGCCAACCCGGTGTTCGCGCTGGCCGCGACCGTGCTGCTGCCGATGGCGGTCGCCGCGCTGCTCGGCCTGTTCGTCTTCCGGCGGCGGGTCAAGGGCGCGTACTTCGCGATCCTCAGCCAGGCGCTCGCCGCCGCCTTCGCGATCTGGCTGATCGGCCAGCAGGCCACCACCGGCGGCACCAACGGACTGACCGACATCCAGGGCTTCTTCGGCTACGACCTCGACGACCCCGTCAACCAGCGGATGGTGTACTTCGTCATCGCCGCCGCCCTGCTGGCCCTGATCGCCATCGCCCGCCAGCTCATCCACAGCCGCTACGGAGAACTCCTGATCGCCGTACGCGACTCCGAGGAACGGGTGCGGTTCCTCGGCTACGACCCCGCCAACGTCAAACTCGTCGCGTACGTCGTCGCGGCGGGCATGGCGGGACTCGCGGGCGCGCTGTTCGTTCCCGCGGTCGGCATCATCTCGCCCGCGATGATCGGCATCGTGCCGTCCATCGAGTTCGTCATCGGCGCCGCCGTCGGCGGCCGGGCCAGCCTGGTGGGCGCGGTGCTCGGCGCGGTCGGCGTGGCCTGGGCGAGGACCGCGTTGTCGGAGGAGTTCCCCGCGGCGTGGACGTACTTCCAGGGGCTGCTGTTCGTCGTGGCGCTGGCGTTCCTGCCCGGCGGTCTGGCCTCGCTGGCCGGTCTGCTGCGGCGGCGCCGGGCGGCCCGGCGGACGAAGGGCCCGGCGCCACTTCCGATGGGAGAAGCAGCGTGAGCGACACCGGACTCGGACTGGAGATACGGCAACTGCGGGTGTCGTTCGACGGCTTCACCGCGGTGGACGGGGTCGATCTGGAGGTGCGGCCCGGCGACCTGCGGTTCCTGATCGGGCCGAACGGCGCCGGGAAGACCACTCTCGTCGACGCCGTCACCGGACTGGTGCGGGCGCACGGCTCGGTGCGTTTCGGCGGCGAGGAACTGCTGGGACGGAGTGTGCACCGGATCGCCCGGTCGGGCATCGGACGTACCTTTCAGACCGCCACCGTCTTCGAGGAGCTGACCGTCCTCCAGAACCTGGACATCGCGGCCGGGGCCGGCCGGGGCGCGTGGACCATGCTGCGACGCCGCAAGGGCGTCCCCGAGCCGGTCACCAGGGCACTGGAGACGGTGGGACTGACCGCGCTCGCCGACGCTCCAGCCGGGACCCTCGCGCACGGGCAGAAGCAGTGGCTGGAGATCGGCATGCTGCTGGTCCAGGACGTACGGCTGCTGCTGCTCGACGAGCCGGTGGCCGGAATGAGCCACGACGAGCGCGAGGCCACCGGGGAGCTGCTGCGAAGGGTCGGCGCCGGGCGGACGGTCGTCGTCATCGAGCACGACATGGACTTCATGCGGTCCTTCGCGCAGAGCGTCAGCGTGCTGCACGCGGGCCGGGTGCTCAGCGAGGGCACGGTGGCCGACGTGCAGGCCGACCCCCGGGTGCAGGAGGTGTACCTCGGCCACACGGCCGCCGAGGAGCCCGCCGCCGACGTGGCCGTGCGGGAGGCGTGATGCTCCGGATCGACGACGTGCGCGTGGGCTACCACCGCAGCAGTGTGCTGCACGGGGTGTCGGTGGAGGTGCCCGCGGACGGGGTGGCGGCGGTGCTCGGCCACAACGGCGCGGGCAAGAGCACCCTGCTGCGCGCCGCGATGGGGCTGCTCACCCCGACGCGCGGCCGGGTCCTGCTCGACGGCGAGGACATCACCCGGCGCCGTCCGCACGAGCGGGTGGCGCGCGGGATGGCGTACGTGCCGCAGGGCCAGCAGTCCTTCCCTCACCTGACGACCGCGGAGAACCTCCAGCTGGTGGCGGACGGGCGGCGGCGCGGCCGGACGGCGATCGACGAGGCACTGGACCTCTTCCCCGCGCTGCGCGCCCTGTCGGCCCGCCGGGCGGGGTTGCTCTCCGGCGGCCAGCGGCAGCAACTGGCGATCGCCCGCGCGCTGGTGACGGAGCCCCGGCTGCTGTTGCTCGACGAGCCGACGGAGGGCATCCAGCCGTCGGTGGTCGCCGAAATCGAGGAGACCGTCCTCGCCGTGGCCGGGCGTGGCGGGCTCTCGGTGCTCCTCGTCGAGCAGCACGTCGGCTTCGCGATGCGCGCGGCCCAGCGGTATGTCGTCCTGGAGGCCGGACGGGTCACCTCGTCGGGGGCGGGCGGCCGGGACGCGGAGCGGTCGGTGCGGGAGGCGCTCAGCGTGTGAGCGCCGGCGGGCGCCGGTCACGGACCGTCGCCCGGCACATCCGCCCCGGCCTCACCGGCGCCCGGGCCTCGCCCGGTCTCGTTCCTCGTCCTCCGCCGGGACGAGGACGAGGAACGAGTCCGACTTGAGGTCCATCACGACGGTCGCGGCGTCCTCGCCCTCCGCGCGCCGTCGCGCCGCGTACTCCTCCGCGGGCCACGATCCGCGCGGAGACCCAGCGGGAAACCGTTCCAGCACCCTCGCGCCCATGGCGGCAGACACCTCCGAGACCTCGGCTTCTCCTTCCCCCTGCGCCTGCGCGGGATGACCGCGCTCATGTCAACTGGCCGTGGACTCCCCCGGCTTACGGCTCAGCCGCCCCGGCCACCAGGCGAACGGCCCGATGTCCCGCACCAGCGCGGGCACCAGCAGCGACCGGACGACGAGGGTGTCCAGCAGGACGCCGAAGGCGACGATGAAGGCGATCTGCGCGAGGAAGGCCAGCGGGATCACCCCGAGCGCGGCGAACGTCGCGGCGAGCACCACACCGGCGGAGGTGATCACACCGCCGGTCGCCGTGAGGCCGCGCAGCACGCCCCGGCGCACCCCGAGGCGGAGGGACTCCTCCCGGACCCGGGACATGAGGAAGATGTTGTAGTCCACGCCGAGCGCCACCAGGAAGACGAAGCCGTACAGCGGTACGGACGGATCGGTGCCGGTGAAGCCGAGGACGTGCTCGAAGACGAGCGCCGAGACGCCGAGCGTGGCGAAGAAGTTCAGCGCCACGGTCGCCACCAGCAGCACCGGCATCAGCAGGGAGCGCAGCAGCAGGACCAGCACGGCGAGGATGACCGCGAGGACGACCGGCACGATGAGGGTGCGGTCCCGTTCCGCCGTGCGCAGGGTGTCGTACTGCTGTGCCGTGTAGCCGCCGACGAGGGCGTCCGCGTCCGGTACCGCGTGGACGGCGGTGCGGAGCCGGGCGACGGTGTCCTTGGCGGCGTCGCTGTCGGCGGCGTCGCGCAGGGTGACGTCGACGCGGACCCGCCCGTCGACGACCAGCGGCGCGCCCGAGGGACGGCCGTTCTCGCCGACGGCCGCGGCGGAGGCGACGCCGTCGGTGGCGCGGGCGGCGTCGACGACCTCGGTGAGCCGGTCGGCGTCGGCGAGGACGACGGCGGGGTTGCCGGAGCCGCCGGGGAAGTGCCGTCCGAGGGTGTTCTGCGCGGCGACCGAGGGGGCGTCGTTGACGAAGGTCTCGTCCAGGGGCACGCCCTTGGAGGTGAGGGCGGGCGCGAAGGCGGCGCAGGCCAGCAGTGCGGCCAGGGTCACCGCCCAGACGCGGCGCGGCGCCCGGTCGACCAGGTCGGCGATCCGCTGCCACACCCCTGCGCCCGCGCCCCGGCCGGCGCCGTCCGGGTGGGGCTTGGTGGGCCAGTAGGCGCCGCGGCCGAGGAGGACCAGGACGGCGGGCAGGAAGGTGAGCGTGCTGAGGACCGCGCAGGCGATGCCGAGCGCGCCGACGGGTCCGAGCGCCCGGTTGTTCGTCAGATCGCTGAGCAGCAGGGCGAGCAGGCCGAGGGCGACAGTCGCGGCGCTGGCCACGATGGCGCCCCAGGACCGCCGCAGCGCGGCACCGACCGCGGCGAACCGGTCGGTGCGGGCGGCGAGTTCCTCCCGGTGCCGGGCGGTGAGCAGCAGGGCGTAGTCGGTGGCCGCTCCGATCACCAGGATGGAGAGGATGCCCTGGACCTGTCCGTCGACGCGCACCAGGTCGTGGTCGGCGAGGACGTAGGCGATCGCGCAGGCCAGCGCCAGGGCGAACACGGCGCCCAGGATGATCACCAGCGGCAGCAGCACGCTGCGGTAGACGAGCAGCAGAATGGCCAGGACGGTCACCAGGGCGACGGCGAGCAGCAGCCCGTCGATCCCGGCGAACGCGTCGGACAGGTCGGCCTGGCTGGCGGCCGGTCCGGCGAGCTGGACCGTGGTGCCGGGGACGCCCTCGGCGGCGGTGCGGATCCGGTCGAGGGCGGCGGGGAGTTCGTCGCCGAGGCCGGGACTGAGCTGGACGACGCCCTGGAGGGCCTTGCCGTCCTCGGAGGGCAGCGCCGGGGACACGCCCCCGGTGACGCCCGGGGCGCCGGTGAGCTGGGCGAGCGCCTCGCCGGCGGCGGTGCGGCGGTCCTCGATGTCCGCTCCGGACCGGTCCGTCCAGACGACGATCGCGGGCAGCGTCTCGTCCTGCCGGAAGGCCTTCTGCTGGCCGATGACTTCCGTGGACTCGGCGCTGCGGGGCAGGAACGCGGCCTGGTCGTTGGTGGCGACCTCGCCGAGCCGTCCGGCGAAGGGGCCGAGGGCTCCGCCGACCCCGAGCCAGACGGCGAGCAGCAGCAGCGGGACGAGCAGGCGGGCGCGTCGGGGGCTCGGGGTCATGGTTCTCCGGTTCCGGGTCGGACAGGGGCACACCGGCCACGTTTGTCTCGATGAAAAACAATCTCAATCATCGAGGTATCTCTGGCCGAGGTGATCGTAGAGCACACCCCGGATTCGGCTCGCGGCCGGTCCCCGGATGCGCCCGGAGGCGGGTTTCCTCAGCGGCCGTGCGGCCTGACCGTGGCCAGTTCCTCGTTCAGGGCGGCGAGGAAGCGCAGGACCACCGCCAGCTCGTCGCCCGTGAAACGGCCGGTGGCGGCCCGGGTCGCCGTGGCCAGCGGCCGGAAGTACGTCCGGGCGGCGGGGCGGGCGTCGGCGTCGTAGTACAGGTGGACCACCCTGCGGTCGGCGCTCTCCCGGACCCGCCGGATGTGGCCCGCGCGTTCGAGCCGGTCCACGCAGGCGGTGACCGCTCCCGAGGTCAGCCCCAGGTGTTCGCGCAACCGGCCGGGCGTCATGGGTCCGTCGGCGTCCAGGATGGCGGCGAGCGCGTGGACGTCGGTGGCGTGCAGCCCGTGGTCGCCCGCGAAGTCCTGCACCAGACGGTTGATCTCACCGTTGAGCCGTCGCAGGTGGACGGCGAAGGACTGGAGGTCGGTCACCGGGTCGGCGCCGGGCTCCCCGCCCGGTGACCGCCGTTCCCGGTCGTCTGCTGTGGCCACGCGATCAGCCTATAGAAGTGCGGCGCGGGAACCGCGGGCGGGCACGCATCCGGCAGCGCACCACGCGTGGAAGTGATCGCAGAGGAATCCGTACGAAGGGAACGAACAGCGGATGAACGCCGACGGCGAGGCCGACGACAGGCGGGCGGGCCCGCGCTCGCTGGTGACCGGCGCCAGCGGGTACATCGGCGGCAGACTCGTGCCCGAGCTGCTCGCGGCCGGGCACCGGGTGCGCTGCCTGGCCCGCTCCCCCGGCAAGCTGCGCGACCACCCCTGGGCGGGCGAGGTGGAGGTGGTGCGCGGCGACGTCACCGACGAGGTGTCCACGGCCACCGCCATGCGGGACGTCGACGTGGCGTACTACCTGGTGCACGCGCTGGGCACGGGCAGGGACTTCGAGGACACCGACCGCCGGGCGGCGCGGATCTTCGCGGCGGCGGCCCGGGCCGCGGGCGTCCGCCGCGTCGTCTACCTGGGCGGCCTCACCCCTGCCGGGATCCCGGAGGCGGAGCTGTCGCCGCATCTGCGCTCCCGGGCCGAGGTCGGCCACATCCTGCTGGACTCCGGCGTCCCCACGACCGTGCTGCGGGCGGCCGTCATCATCGGCTCCGGCTCCGCCTCCTTCGAGATGCTGCGCTACCTCACCGAGCGGCTGCCGGTGATGGTCACCCCGAGCTGGGTGCACACCCGCATCCAGCCGGTCGCCGTGCGGGACGTGCTGCGCGCCCTGGTGGGCAGCGCGGAGATGCCCCGGGAGGTCAGCCGGGCCTTCGACCTCGGCGGTCCCGAGGTGCTGACGTACCGGGACATGATGGTCCGCTACGCGCGGGTGGCCGGGCTCGGGCGGCGGTTCGTGGTGCCGGTCCCGGTGCTCACGCCCGGGCTGTCCAGCCACTGGGTGGGCCTGGTGACGCCCGTGCCCGCGTCCATCGCCCGGCCGCTGGCGGAGTCGCTGCGGCACGAGGTGGTCTGCCGCGAGCACGACATCGCACGGTATGTTCCGGACCCGCCCGGGCATCCCCTCGGGTTCGACGAGGCGGTCCGGCTGGCCCTGCAACGGGTGCGCGACGCCCAGGTCACCACCCGCTGGTCCAGCGCCGCCGTCCCCGGCGCCCCCAGCGACCCCTTGCCCACCGACCCGGACTGGGCGGGCGGCAGCCTCTACACCGACCGGCGCGAGCTGGCGGTGTCCGCCTCGCCGGAGGCGCTGTGGCGGGTCATCGAGGGCATCGGCGGCGAGAACGGCTGGTACTCCTTCCCGCTCGCCTGGGCGGCACGCGGCTGGCTCGACCGCCTGGTCGGCGGGGTCGGGCTGCGCCGGGGCCGCCGGGACGCGCACCGGCTGCGGGTGGGCGACTCCCTGGACTTCTGGCGGGTGGAGGAGATCGAGCCGGGCCGGCTGCTGCGGCTGCGCGCGGAGATGCGCCTGCCGGGCCTCGCCTGGCTGGAGATGTACGCCGAGCGGGACGACGACGGCGGCACCCGGTACCGGCAGCGGGCGCTGTTCCATCCGCGCGGGCTGCTCGGCCACGCCTACTGGTGGGGCGTCTCCCCCTTCCACGCCCTGGTGTTCGGCGGCATGGCCCGCAACATCGCCCGCGCGGCGGCCGCCGACCGGACCCCGGCCGCCTCCGCCGGGGAGCCCACGCCATGAACGTCTCCGTCGTCCTGTTCACCGCCGACCTGCGGCTGCACGACCATCCGCCGCTGCGGGCCGCGCTCGACGGCTCGCGCGAGGTGGTGCCGCTGTTCGTGCGCGACCGCTCGGTGGACGGGGCCGGGTTCGCCGCGCCCAACCGGCTGGCGTTCCTCGCCGACTGCCTGGCCGATCTCGACGCGGGGCTGCGTGAGCGCGGCGGGCGCCTCGTCGTGCGCTCGGGTGACGTGGTGGAGGAGGTGTGCCGGGTGGCCGTCGAGGCGGACGCCGACGAGGTGCACCTGGCCGCCGACGTCAGCCGGTTCGCGCGCTCGCGCGAGGCGCGGCTGCGGCGGGCGCTGGAGGAGGAGGGGCGGCGGCTGCTCGTCCACGACACGGTGACCACGGTGGTGCCGCCCGGGGAGCTGACCCCGGCCGCCTCCGACCACTTCGCCGTCTTCACGCCGTACTTCCGGCACTGGGCGCGGTGGGAGCCGCGCGGCACCTTCGGCGCGCCCCGTGCCGTCCGCGTCCCCGACCGCATCGGCTCCGAGCCGTTGCCGTCGCGGGAGCAGCTGTCCGGCTTGTCCCCCGCGCTGCCCGCCGGGGGCGAGCGGGAGGGCCGCGGGCGGCTGACGGCCTGGCTGCGCTCCGGCGTCCGGGACTACGCGGACCGCCACGACGACCTGTCCGGCGACGCCACCTCCCGGCTCTCCCCGCATCTGCACTTCGGCACCCTCTCCCCCGTCGAACTCGTCCACCGGGCCCGCCGGGCGGGCGGCCCGGGCGCCGAGGCGTTCGTACGGCAGCTGGCCTGGCGCGACTTCCACCGCCAGGTGCTCGCGGCCCGGCCGGAGGCGGCCGGGTCCGACTACCGCACCCGGCACGACCGCTGGCGCTCCGGGCGCTCGGCGCACGACGACATCGGGGCCTGGCGCGCGGGCCGTACCGGCTACCCGATCGTCGACGCGGCGATGCGCCAGTTGGCGCACGAGGGCTGGATGCACAACCGCGGACGGCTGCTGACGGCGAGCTTCCTCACCAAGACCCTGTACGTCGACTGGCGCGTCGGCGCCCGGCACTTCCTGGAGCTGCTGGTGGACGGTGACCTCGCCAACAACCAGCTCAACTGGCAGTGGACGGCCGGAACCGGCACCGACACCCGGCCCAACCGGGTGCTGAACCCGGTCGCCCAGGGCAAGCGCTACGACCCCGACGGCGCGTACGTGCGGCGCTGGGTGCCGGAACTCCGGGGGCTGGCGGGCGCCGCCGTGCACGAGCCGTGGAAGCTGCGCGGTCTTGACAGGGCCGCGGTCGACTACCCGGACCCCGTGGTCGAGCTGTCCGAGGGCCTCGACCGCTTCCGCCGCGCCCGCGGCCGGGACTGATCAGGGCGCGGCGCCGCCGAACGCCCCGGACAGGATGTCGAGCGCCTCCCTGAGGCTCGTCGGCCGCGGCATCCCGGGCGTGGGCCGCCCGGCCCAGCCGGGCCCGGCCAGCACCACCAGCGGCCGTCGGCGCGCGCCCGTGACACCCCACCGGGTCGCGGCGACATGCCCGGCCAGCGGGAGGCTGGCGCTGGAGCGGGCCTGCGCCCAGAGCACCACCGCCGCCGGGCCGAGCCGCTGGACCGCGGCGGTGAGCGCCTCCACGGGCACGGCGGCGCCGAACATCCGGGTGGGCACGCCGAGCTGGCCCAGGCCCGCGTTGAGGGCCTCCAGGGGAAGGGTGTGCTGTTCGCCGGGGACGCAGGCCAGCAGCACCGGCCCGGCGACCGGGGCGGCGGGGGGCCGGGTGTGCCGCCGCAGGACGGTGGAGACATGCCAGGACAGCAGGTGCTCGACCTCCACGTAACGGTCGCCGGAGGAAGCCCACTTGCGTCCCACGGCGTGCAGGGTCGGCACCATGACCTCCTGCCAGGCCACGGTCAGTCCGTGCTCCGCGACCGCCCCCGCCAGCAGTTCCTCGACAGCCGGGGCGTCCAGCCGTACGGCGGCGCGGGCGAGGCCCCGGCACTCCTGGCGGACGTCTCCGAGGGGCAGCGTGCCCGCCGTGTGGGAGCGCCCGGTGTCCTGCTCGCGCGCCGCCGCGGCGGTGGTCGGCACGGGCCCGCCGGTGCCCTCCCGGGCCATCCGGGCCGCCTCGGCCGGCGGCACGCCCGCGGACGTCAGCCCGCACATCGTCTCCAGCATCGCCACGTCCTGGGGCGTCCAGCGCCGGTGCCTGCCGTCGGCGCGGACCGCGGGGCCGATGCCGTACCGGCGGTCCCAGGACCGCAGGGTGGTCGGTGCGACACCGAGGCGGCGGGCCACCGCACCGGTGGTCAGACCGCCCGAGGACTCCTCTGGGGGCTCGGCCATGCGCCGACTATAGAGGGTCGGTACGACGCCTTTGATGTACGCCCTGACCTCTACACATAAGGGAGAAATAAGCGCAAAATAAACCTACGCGGCGCGCGCCGCCGCTCACCGCCCCAGACGCGGTCGGCCTGCGAGTCAAAGGAGACGAGTCATGGCCAACGTCTCGCCCACCAGAGGTGACCTGTCGACCCACCCCGACGCCTCCGAGATGCGAGCCCGGTACGCCCGCGTCCTCGGCGGTCGCGACGTGGCACTCGTGGACGGACCGGTGTTCCTGCTCGGTCTGTACTGCGCCGTGTCCCCGTGGATCCTCCACTACACCACCAGCCAGCCCGCCCTCGTGCCCCACAACCTGATCGTGGGCATCGCGATCGGCCTGCTGGCCCTCGGGTTCACCAACACCCCCGAGCGCATGTACGGCCTGAGCTGGGCGACCTGCGCGATCGGCGTATGGATGATCATCTCCCCGTGGATCGTCGGCGAGAGCCCGGACGCCGGCGTCGTGTGGAACAACGTCATCATCGGCGCGCTGGCCGTGGTCCTCGGCCTGGTGTGCGCCGGTACGGCGGCGAAGAGCGCCCCCAGGTCGTGACGGAACCGGCGGCCGGTCCGCGAAGGCTGCGGACCGGCCGTTGGCCTGCCCGCCGCACCCGCGGCGGACTGTCCTCGCCTTCCGGGGGCACACGCATGTCAGGGAGGGCCTCGACAAAGAGGGACGGACATGGAGATATCAGGGATCATCAGCGCCATCGTCATCGGCATCGTCATCGGTGTCCTCGGACGACTCGTCATTCCCGGACGCCAGCGCATCGGCGTCCTGTGGACCATCGCCGTCGGCATCGTGGCGGCACTCATCGGCACGGCGATCGCCAACGCCTTCGACGTGGGCGACACCGACGGCGTGGACTGGGTCGAGTGGCTCATCCAGATCGGCCTCGCCGCACTCGGCGTCGCCGCGCTGGACCGCTCGAAGGCGCGCCGCTGATTCAGCACGACCGCGCCCGGTCGTCACCCCGCGTACACGAAGGGCGTGGTCGTGGTCAGCGGTACGAAGCCGAGGCGCCGCAGGATGGGGCGGCTCCGGCTGGTGGCGTCGACCTGGAGGTAGGAAAAGCCGCGGTCGGCCGCGACGCGCGCCCGATGGGCGACCAGCGCGCGGTACAGGCCGCGGCCCCGCCAGCCCGCCACGGTGCCGCCGCCCCACAGCCCGGCGAACGAGGTGCCCGGCACCAGTTCCATCCGGGCCGCGCTCACCGGAGCGTCCCCGGCCAGCGCCACCACGGCGACCAGGGAGTCCGGGTCGGCGGCGAGCCGCTCCAGCAGGTCCCGCCGCAGCCGTGACCCGTCGGTGCCGAACGCCCGCTCGTGCACCTCGACGACCAGGTCGACGCCCACCGCGTCACCCACGGCACGGACGCACACCCCGGCGGGCGGTCCGGCATCCGGCGCGATCGCGGCGGTCTCCGCGACCAGCAGCGTCTCCTCGCCCTCGGGCACGAACCCGGCGGCGCGCAGCCGCTCTCCGAGACCGGCGGGCCCGTCATGGCCGTACAGCTTCCACTCGAAGGCGTGGCCGAGCGCCGCGTACCGGGCGATCTGCTCGGCGATCACCTCGTCCACGTCGGTGTCCGCGTCCAGACCGGACCAGAGCACGCCGTTCCAGCCGTGCGCGGGAGCGACCTGCCTGACCACCCCCGCGGACCGTTCCACACGGGCCCCGGGGCCGTCCGGGCGGGCGCCCTCGCGCATCTCACGGTCGTAGCGGGCGAGTACCGCGGCGGTGTCCATGCGAGCACCCCAACACCCGTCCACCCGGCGCCGCAACGCCTTTTGCGGCGGCCGAGATGCACCCGCCGACCGGCGGTGCCTACGATCGAGTGGTCTTCGGACCGGGACGCCGACCCGGTCCCCTCCCAGGCGAGGGAGGCACTCGCTCTTGCTGTCGGCACACCGGCTGATGGCCGCGTACCTGGCACTGGTCGCGGTCGCCACCGCCGTCTACATGACGGTCCCGGCGGCCCGCACCCCGGTGTGGGCGGTGATCGGCCTCGCGGGCGCCGCCGCGGTGCTCACCGGCACCCGGGTCAACCGGCCCGCGCACCCCTGGCCCTGGTGGGTGCTGGCCGCCGGGCTGCTCACCTTCGTCAGCGGCGACACGTACTACAACGCCATGGAGGCGTACTTCGCCGCCACCAACCCCTTCCCGTCCGCTGCCGACGCCTGCTACCTGGCCACCTACGTGCTCTTCGCGATCGGGCTGTACGGGCTGGTGCGCCAGCGCCTGTCCGGCGACGACCTGCCCGGACTGCTCGACGCGGCGATCGTCACCGCGGGGCTGGCCCTGCCGGTGTGGGTGTACCTGGTGCAGCCGCTGTCCGTGGTGGACGGCCTGACCTGGCAGCAGCGCGCCATCAGCATCGCCTACCCGCTCGGTGACGTCCTGGTCCTCGCGCTCCTGGCCCGGCTGCTGACGCCGAGCCCGCAGCCCGGGCCGAACCGGTCGGTGCAACTGCTGGTGGTCGGTACGGCGACCCTGCTCGGCTTCGACATCGCGTACGGGATCCTCCAGCTGAACTCGATGTGGCAGGCGGGCACCCTGCTCGACTCGGGGTGGATCGTCTTCTACACGGCCTGGGGCCTGGCCGCCCTGCACCCGTCCATGGTCCGGCTGACCGTGACCGCGCCGCGGCGCCAGTCGCTGCTGCCGGGACCACGGCGGCTGGTGGTGCTCGCCGTGGCCACCTGCGTCGCCCCCGGAATCCTGTTCCACGAGGGGCTGACCGGCTCCGCCGCCCAGGACGCCGCGGTGATCGCCGCGTTCTCCGGTGCGCTGTTCCTGCTGGTGATCCTGCGGCTCGCGGGCATGGTGGTGGCCCACCGCAGGGCGGTGGCCCGCGAGCACGCGCTGCGCACCGCCGCCGCCTCACTGGTCGCGGCGATACGGCACCAGGAGGTCACCGGGGCCTGCGAGTCGACGGTGGCCCGGCTGCTCGGCCCGGCCGTGCCGCACCGCACCCTGCTGCTGTCCGCCGAGCGCACCGCCGCACTGCCGACGCGCCGCACCGGCCTGGTCGACCCGTCCGTGCTGGGCGCGGACCTGGCCGCCGAACTGGGCGACCCGCAGTGCGTCGCCGTCTGCCCCATGACCCGGCCCGACCGGCCCTCCGGCCAGATCCCCGGCGTGCTGCTGGTGGCGGGCCCGGCCCGCGACCTCTCCGAGACACTGCCCTCCCTGGAGATCCTCGCCTCGCACGCGGGTCTGGCCAGGGAACGCGTCACCCTGCGCCAGGAGGTGATCCGCCGGGAGAGCGAGGCGTACTTCCGCACCCTGGTCCGCAACACCTCCGACGTCATCCTCATCGTCGAGGACGACGACACCATCCGGTACGCCAGCCCGTCCTCGGCGTCCGTCTTCGGCACCGCGGATCTGCTCGGCACGCCGCTGCCGGAACTGCTCGACCACCGCGACCGGCGGCGGGCCGCCCGGCAGTTGGCGGCGGTCCGCGAGCGGGGGCCGCGCTCCGGTCACGACCACTGGTGGGTGCGGCGCGGTGACGGCCGAGTCGAGGTGGAGGTGCGGTGCAGCGACTTCCGCGCCGAACGGACCGTGTCCGGCCTGGTGGTGACCCTGCGCGACGTGACCGAGCAGCGGCGCCTGGAGCACGAGCTGACCCAGCGGGCCTTCCACGACTCGCTGACCGGGCTGCCCAACCGGACGCTGCTGCTGGAGCGGATCGAACGCGCCCTGCTGCGCGGCCGCCGCGAGTCGTCGCTGACCTGTCTGCTCTTCGTCGACCTCGACGACTTCAAGCTCGTCAACGACACCATGGGCCACTCGGCCGGTGACCGCCTGCTGATGGCGGTCGGCAACCGGCTCTCCCAGACGCTGCGGCGCACCGACACCGCGGCCCGGCTCGGCGGCGACGAGTTCGCCGTACTGATGGAGGACGCCCGCGAGCCCCTGGACGCCGAACTGCTCGCGGCACAGGTGGTGCAGATGCTCAGCCGCCCCTTCGTGCTGGCCGAGGAGACGGTGACCGTCTCCGCGAGCGTCGGGGTGGCCACGGCCCGCGACAGCACGGACGCCGAGGAGCTGCTCACCCACGCCGACCTCGCGCTGTACGCGGCGAAGACGGCGGGCAAGCGACAGTGGCGGCGCTTCCAGCCGCTGCTGCACACCCGTATGGTCGAGCGGCACGACATGCAGACCAGACTGGCCCGGGCGGTCGCGGGCAAGGAGTTCGCGCTGCGCTACCAGCCGGTGGTGGACATCACCGCCGGAGAGGTGGTCGGCTTCGAGGCGCTGGTGCGCTGGCCCCGGGCACCGCACCACCCGGTCAGCCCGGAGCAGTTCATCCGGCTGGCCGAGGAGACCGGGCACATCGCCCCGTTGGGGTCCTGGGTGCTGGAGCACGCCGTGCACGACATCGCCGGGCTGCAACGGCTGCGCAGGCACCGGGGTCCGCCGTACGTCAGTGTGAACGTCTCCGCCCGCCAGTTCCGGGACAACGGCTTCCTCGACCAGGTCGACCGCGCGCTGCGCACCCCGGGTCTCGCGCCGGGCACCCTCCAGCTGGAGCTGACCGAGACGGTGCTGCTGCGGCACGACGCGCAGATCCAGTCGGTGCTGCACGCCCTGAAGGAACTGGGGGTGCACATCGCGGTCGACGACTTCGGCACCGGGTTCTCCTCGCTGCGCTATCTGCGGGACTTCCCGCTCGACGTGCTGAAGATCGACAAGACCTTCATCGACGACCTCACCCGGGACGCCCAGCAGGTGGCGCTGGTCGAGGGCATCGTGCGGATCGCGGACACCCTGGGCCTCCAGGTGATCGCCGAGGGCATCGAGGACCCCGGTCAGCGGGACCTGCTGGCGGGCATGGGGTGCCGGTTCGGGCAGGGCTATCTGTTCGCGCGGCCGATGACGGTGGCGCAGAGCGAGCGGGTGCTGCGCCGCCCCTCCGGCACCCCGGTGGCCGTGCGGTACGACGTGCCGCGCGCCGAGCGGCGCCCGCCCGCGCCGGTACGGCCCCGGGAGCGCGGCCGGGACCTCGAGCGGCTGAGGCGGTCCAGCCCGATGAGCGACGCGGTCCTGGACGAGGTGCGCGGGCGGCACATCCGCTGCGGCGACCACTGGCTGGTCGACTACGCCTCCTGCAACTACCTCGGCTTCGACTGGGACCCGGAGATCATGGCCGCCGTCGAGCCCGCCGTCCGCCGCTGGGGCACCCACCCCGGCTGGTCGCGGCTGCTGGGCAGCCCGCAGCTGTACCCGGAGATAGAGGACCGGCTCGCGGGGCTGCTCGGCGCGGAGGACACCCTGCTGCTGCCGACGGTCACCCTGGTGCACAACTCGGTGATCCCCGTCCTCGCGGGCCAGGGGCAGGTCTTCGTGGAGGCGACCGCGCACAAGACGGTCTACGACGGCTGTGTCACCGCCCGCGGCCAGGGCGCCACCCTGCGCCGCTTCCACGCCGAGCGGCCCGGTGAGCTGGACGCCCTGCTCGCCTCGACACCGGCCGGGGCGTCCCGCCTGGTCTGTCTGGACGGGGTCAACAGCATGAGCGGCAACGTGCCCGACCTGCCCGCGCTGGCGGCGGTGTGCCGTCGCCGGGGCGCGACGCTGTACGTGGACGACGCGCACGGCTTCGGGGTGATCGGGCAGCGCGGCCCGGAGGAGCCCTGCCCCTACGGCTCGCGCGGCAACTGCGTGGTCCGCCACACCGGGGAGTCGTACGAGAACGTCGTGCTGGTCGGCGGCTTCTCCAAGGCGTACTCGTCGCTGCTGGCCTTCCTGGCGCTGCCGACGACGCTGAAGAACCGGCTGAAGACGTCCGCGGGCCCCTATCTGTACTCGGGTCCCTCGCCCACCGCGTCCCTGGCGACGGCGCTGGCCGGGCTCGACGTCAACGACCGGCGGGGGGACGTCCTGCGGGCCGACCTCTACCGCAAGACGGCCCGGGTGCTGGACCACCTCGACGGGCTGGGGGTGGACACCCTGAACCGGGACCGGCTGCCGATCGTGGAGATCCCGCTCGCCGACGCCGACGACCTGGACGCGGTGGCCGGGTTCCTGTGGCACGAGGGCATCTATGTGACGCTGGCGCCCTACCCGCTCGTACCGCGTGACCGGGTGGGGTTCCGGGTGCAGGTCACCGCGCTCAACTCCGACGACGACATCGGCCGGCTGAACGCCACGCTGACCCGGCTGGCGACCAGCTTCCCGCTGCGGCCGAAGTCGGCGGGGCTCGCGGCGCGGCCGAGGAGTTGAGCCGGAGATGACGACGCACAACGACGACGTGGACTGGGACCGCTGGCCGATCGCGGACTACCTCGCCGAGAACTACCGCGAGGTGCACCCCGCGGACGCGGCGGTGATGGCCCACCACTCGGCGTTCTACCGCCGCCTCGCGCCCGACGGTCTGGCGCGGGGCGTGGAGTTCGGCGCCGGGCCCAATCTGTACCCGCTGATCCTCGCCTCCGCCGTGTGCCGCCGGGTCGACGCCGTCGACGCCGGGTCCGGCAACGTCGGCTATCTGCGGCGGCAGATCTGCCATCGGCCGGAGGCCAGCTGGCTGCCGTTCCACGCGCTGGCCCGGCGGCTCGATCCGGCGGTGCCCGGGACGCTGCCGCGGGCGCTGGCCCGGGTGGACGTGGTGCACGCCGATGTGCGGGACCTTCCCGCCGGCGGCTACGACCTGGCGTCGATGCACTTCGTCGCCGAGGGCGCCACCGAGGACCGCGACGAGTTCACCGCGTTCTGCCGTCTGTTCGTCCGCTGTGTGGCGCCGGGCGGGTACCTGGTGGCCGCGTTCATGGAGAACATGCCCACCTACCGGATCGGACCCGCCTCGCGCTGGCCCGGCTGCCCGGTGGACACCGGGATCGTACGGCGCGTCTTCACCCCGTTGACCAGCGAACTCGCCGTCACCCGCATCGACGCCGACCCGACCCTGCCGGACTACGGCGACACCGGCATGGTGCTGCTGACCGCCCGGACGGCCCCACCGGCCCGACCTCGGTGAGGCGCCGCCCGCGCCGACGGGTCAGCGCGGCAGCCGCGGACGGAACCGCCGTACCAGGACCGCCCCGCTGAGGATCATCGCCGTGCCGCTGAGGACGGCGGGGAGGGTGGCGTCCGTCCCGGTGTGGGCGAGGGAGGCCTCGGTGGGTGCCGGTGCGGGGTGCCGGGCGGTGTGCGGGGCGGGCTGGGTGACCGGCCGGGTCTTCTTGGGC
>NZ_JAGPXL010000062.1 GCF_018070565.1 Streptomyces sp. B93 | reverse complement strand
GCCGACCCGGCTTGATGCCCGTCGGCAGCAAAGGCTCAAGCCGGGCCCACTGGCCGTTCGTCAGATCCCCACGTCCCACAGGACGTGATCATCAACGAACAAGATCCACTTTCGCAACAGACCCTAGACGAGGACGACCCCGAGGACCGGGCCGCGCAGCGGTTGGCCGAACTGGGGAGGGACGGGGACGTCAGGCGTCCTTGATCGTCGCCGTGACGGGCGTGCCGATCTCGACCGTGCGGCTCACCGTGCAGAGCCGGTCGTGCGAGGTCTTGACCGCGCGGGGCAGGATGGTGCGGGCGCGGTCCGCGCCCGCACCGTCGGGGAAGGTGACGGTGAAGGTGACCGCCAGATTGGTCATGCGGTTGCCGAAGTCGTCGCTGATCTTGTCGCCGGTCACCGTCACCGTGAACTCCGAGGGCTCCGCGTGGCGGCTGGTGGCGACGTCGACGTCCGCCGCCGTGCAGCCGCCGATCGCGGCGAGCAACAGCTCGACCGGGGTGAACTCTGTTTCCGATCCGCCCCCGGAGGTCGTACCGAAACTGATGGTCCCGCCGCGCGGGTTGGTCGCCACGAAGTGCTCGGTGCTGGTGCGTTCGACGACAACGGAACGCTCGGAGATTTCGCTCATGCCGTCGACAGTAGCGCCCGGCCGCGAGGGAACGACGGAGGTCGCCCGGGGCAGCGGGGCCCACGCACCGCGCGTCGTCGAACGCTCAGTCGAGACAGAACTCGTTGCCCTCGATGTCCTGCATCACGATGCACGAGTCGTGGCCGTCGTACAGCAGCCGGACGCGCTCCGCGCCGAGCGGGAGCAGCCGAGCGCATTCCGCCTCCAGCTTGGCCAGCCGCTCCTCCCCCACCAGCCCGGTGCCGACCCGCACATCGAGATGCACCCGGTTCTTGACGACCTTGCCTTCAGGGACCCGCTGGAAGTACAGCCGCGGGCCCACGCCCGAGGGGTCGACACCGGCGAACCACGAGCCCCTCTCCTCGGGCGCCTGCGACCGGTCGTACTCCTCCCAGGTGGCGAACCCCGAGGGCGGCGACGGTACGACGTACCCCAGCACCTCGCACCAGAAGCGGGCGAGACGCTCGGGTTCCGCGCAGTCGAAGGTGACTTGGAACTGCTTGATCACTGGCATCGGCGCACCATAGCAGGGGCGTTACCGGTCGCTCAGTGGTGATGTCACCCTCGACCGAGGGTCTCCACCGGCGTCGCGCCGGGGCGGGTCCACTGCGGCACGGGACGGCTGGTCGGACCCCAGGTGGCGTTGCCGTCCGCGTCCGTGCGCCAGTACCAGCACGCGTGGTCCCCCTTGGGCCAGCCCTCGGGCTTGTCCTCCCAGGCCTCGCCGCGACCGTAGGGCGTCATGTCGAGCAGGCCGAGGGCCCCGTTGACCCGCTCGTTGCCACGCCCCGTAGTGGAGTAGGTGAGGAACACACGGTCGCCGTCGCGCAGGAACGAGGTGAGGTACCCCATCGCGCCACCAACGGGCGCCTCCACGTCCCGCACCGAATACCAGGGCTGGGTGTAGCCCATGAACTCGACGTACGCGGCCACCTCGTCCCATCGGCCCGTGGTGAGGACGGCGAAGGAGACGCCGCGGGCGTTGAGGTAGACGGCGTCCTTGAGGTGCCAGGCCGTGGTGGTGCAGCCCTCGCACTGCCCCTGGTGCGGAGCGCCGTCGTACCACATGTGCTGGTAGACGACGAGTTCGTCGCGGCCCTGGAACAGCTCCAGGAACGGCACCGGACCGTCGGGGCCCACCACCTCCACGGTCCCGTCCAGCTCCACCATCGGCAGCCGGCGGCGGGCCGCGGCGATGGCGTCGCCCTCCCGGGTGTGGGCCTTCTCGCGGACCAGCAGCTCGTCGCGGGCGGCCTGCCAGGTCGCCAGATCGACGACGGGCGGGCGGCCGGGGAGCGCGGGGGTCGGCTCACCGGGTGTGGTCGTCATGATGTCCTCCGTGGTCTCTCGAGTTACCGCGGTCACCGCCGCACGACGTCCTACGGTGGTCACCTGTCACCAGGACAGACTCACGAAGCGCCCGGAACTCATCGCACCAGCGGCGCTTCCGACGGCTCGGCTGGCTCGGCCGGTTCCGGTACGTGCCCCCTTCCCGGAAGAACAGCCGTAGGAGGCGGCGGTGGGGGAGGGAACTCGCACCGCAGTGACCGGCATCACAGGGACGGCGGGTGACGGCCGGACAGGACACAGCGTGGAAGATTCCCTACGGGCCCGCGTGCGAGCGGGCGACCCAGCGGCCTTCGCGCAGCTCTTCCGTGCGCACGCGACGGCCCTCTACGGCCACTGCACCCGGGTGACCGGCGATCACGGCGCCGCGGAGGACGCCGTACAGCTCACCTTCCTGGAGGCCTGGCGGCTGCGCGAAAAGCTGCTGACGGACGCCGCGTACGCGCCGTCGCCCGGGGAGCCCGGCGACGACGGGACCCCGGCCGACGCCGACGGCCTGCGGCCGTGGCTGTTCGGCATCGCCACCAACGTCCTGCGCAACATGCGACGCACGGCCCGGCGGCACGCGGCGGCGCTCGCCCGGATGCCGGGCCGCCCCACCGACCACGAGGTGGCGCCCGACTTCGCCGATGCTCTGGCGGGCCGCCTCGACGACACCGAGCGGCTGGCCGCGGCCCGTGCCGCCCTAGGCCAACTGCGCCGACGTGAGCGCGAGGTCTTTGCCCTGTGCGTGTGGTCGGGGCTGAGCGCCGAGGCCGCCGCGACCGCCCTCGGCGTGCCCGCCAGTACCGTCCGATCCCGGCTCTCGCGCGCCCGGCAACGCCTGCGCCGCCTCACGGAGGGCGAACTCAGGCGGCGAAAACCGGGACGCCTCCCCGGCACCGGACAGGAACTGGTAGGCCGCCCCCCGGCGACCCGGTCGACACAGGCAGAGACACAGGCAGAGACACAGTCGAAGGCACAGGAGAGCCGCCCATGAACCGCGCAGAACGAGAAGAGATGGCCCGGCTGCTGCCCAGCCCCGGGAATCCGGCCCCGCCGAGCGACCGCCTGCTGATGTTGGAGGACCATCTCATGCGAGAGATCACCCGAGACGCCGCACGGCCCGCCGCCGATGCCGCTGCGCAGACCCCGTCTGCCCCGCCCGCCCCGCGCCCCCGTCGCCGCCTCGCCCTGCTCGCGGTGCCGCTCGGTACCGCCGCCGTGGTCGTCGCGACCGTACTGTCGGCCGGCGGGGGTGGCGAGGACCGTCCGGTCACCGACCAGGAGGCCGTCGGTCTGCTGAACCGTATCGCCACGGTCGCCGAGGCGAAGGACACCAGCCCCGTCCGCGACGACCAGTACATCTACCTGCACACCCAGGGCACCCAGCAGATCATGGACGAGGGCGAGGACGTCTTCCGCCGGTCCGACTGGCGCCCGGTCGACGGACGCAGCGACGGTCTCGCCCGTATCACCGTGTTGTCCGGTCCCTCCGGCAAGGGCACCACGGACATGGCCCTCTCGGCCGACCCGAACGCGGGCTCCTACCGTGAGATCGAGCGGCTGCCCACCGATCCCGCCCGGCTGTACGACCGGATCTGGGCCGAGACGCGGGGCCAGGGCCCCACTCATGAGGAGGCCGCTCTGGAGAGGATCGGCGCGCTGCTGCCGACGGCGGTCCTGCTGCCCGAGACGGACGCCGCCCTCTACCGCGCTGCGGCCATGATCCCGGGCGTCACCGTCGTCGACGACGCCAAGGACGCGGCGGGCCGCAGGGGCATCGGACTGGCCTTCGGCTCCGGTGACGACCGGGATGTCTGGGTCTTCGACCGTGAGGACCTGACCTACCTCGGCTCCGACGACATCGCCGTGCTCGACGTCGGCGCCGTCGACGAACTGGGCGAGACCCCGGCGGGCTGAGCCCGTCAGCGGACGACACCCCGCGGCACTTCAGGCTGGCCCGGTCCGTGCGGCCGCTGTCAGTGGTCTCTGTCAGGATTCCTCGATCAGCACCGTGACCGGGAGAGACCACGGGCACTTGGGACGTCGGCCCCTTCGACAACGACACCGCGGCGGACTTCTGTGATGACCTCGACGAGGCAGCCGGAGGCGAACGCGAGGGCATCGTACGCGGCGCTCTCACCCGTGTGATCGACACCGTGGACTACGTCGATGCCACGGTCAACGCCTACCTCGCCACCGGCCGCCTCCCGGCCACGGACGTCATCTGCGGCGCCCGCCGGGTGAACGTCGGGCCGCACAGCTGAGGCGGCACGCCGTACGGGCATTGGCCGCGCCCAGCTTGGAGTGCCGGCGCGGCGGTCAGTCGCGTACGTGCAGCGCGAAACCCGTGCGGCCAGCGGGCTCCAGTCCCTCCTTCAGACGCAGCGAGGGGATCTCGTAGTCGCCGTAGTTCTGCCGCCGGAACGGGATCGGCTCGGTCGACTCCAGGGTGAGCAGACGCTGCCGCCATGCCTTGGCCACGGCCGGGTAGTCCTCGTCGGTCATCCGGTCCGTGCCGTACAGCACGAACGGCGGCAGTACCTCGATGCCCGGGTAGTAGAGGATGCCGTGGTGGATCGGGAACAGCAGATCGTCGATGGGGCCGTTGATCCCGCGGGCGGCGTAGTGCGACTCCAGGCCGCCGACGGTCACCGAGAGAAGAGCCTTCCTGCCCGCGAGGGTGCCTTCGCCGAAGCGATCGCCGTACTTGGTGTCGCTGTGCTCGCCGACGCCGTACGCGAAGTGGTAGGTGAACACCCGGTCCACCCAGCCTTTGAGGATCGCGGGCATCGTGTACCACCACAACGGGAACTGGAAGACGACCGTGTCGGCCCACAGCAGCTTCTCCTGCTCGGCGCGGACGTCCGGGGTGAGCGTCCCGGCGTCGAAGGCCCGGCCCGAGTCCGCCGCGACCTTCAACGGACTTGAGGCGTGGGGGCCGTAGTCCGCGGCGTCCACGACCGCCTTCCAGTTCATCGCGTACAGATCGCTCACCCGTACCTCGTGCCCGGCGGCCTCCAAGGTGGACACCGCGAGGTCCTTCAGGGAGCTGTTGAGTGACTTGGGCTCCGGGTGGGCGTGGACGATCAGCGTCTTCATGGGAACTCCTTCGGATCGGTTCCCCTTGATCCTGGGTGCCTCGGTGCCTTGCGTTCAGGGGCTCCTCTTCCGTCGGACGGGACTTCCTGGTACTGGCAGGACCACCTTCACGGGCACCGCCGAAGCCATACTGGGTGCCATGGACGACCTTGCGGGCTTTCTGCGGACCCGGCGTGCCCGGGTCGATCCGGCGGCCGTCGGCATCCCCGTCGACAGTCGCCGCCGGGTCGACGGGCTGCGTCGCGAAGAGGTCGCGCATCTGTCCGGAGTCAGCGTCGACTACTACGTACGCCTGGAGCAGGGCCGCGCGACCCAGCCCTCCGAGCAGGTCCTCGACGCGCTCGCCCGGGTCCTCGCTCTCGACGAGACCGAGCGCGGGCACCTCTACCGGCTCGCCCGGCAGCGTCGCCGCCGCGCGAAGGCGCCGGGCGGGCGGGTCCGGCCGGAGCTGCTGCGCGTCCTCGGTCTGGTCGCCGACGCACCCGCGATGCTCATGGACCATCGCCTGGACGTGCTCGCCGGGAACCGCCTCGCCGGGCTCCTTTACGGCCGACCGGTGCCGGGCCTGAACACCGCCCGGCACATCTTCCTCGAGGAGGCCGAGCGCGGCCTTTACGCGGACTGGGAGAAGTGCACTCTCGACGTGGTCGGGCACCTGCGCCTGGCGGCCGGCAAGTACCCCGAGGATCCCCGTCTGGCCTCGCTCATCGGTGAACTGGCGATGGGCAGCGAGCGTTTCCGCCGCCTCTGGGCCCGCGCGGACGTATGCGCCCGCACGCACGGGCGCAAGGCGTACCGGCACCCACTGGTCGGACTGCTGGAGCTGCATCAGGAGAACTTCCCGCTACCGGACGGATCGGGCATGGAGCTGCTCGTGCTGTCCGCGGCCCCCGGCAGCCCCGCCGAGGACGGTCTGCGCCTGCTCGCGGGACTGGGCGGGGACAGCGGCGACGCGCATCTCACGGCGAAGGCTCGGGGCCGCGATTGACCCGACCGCCGCCGGGTCGGCCCTTCCAGGGCTCCGCACGGTCAGCTCTCTGTGGGGGCGCTCGATGGACACCTCGGGTGGTTTCCGTTCCAGCGGTGCGGGCAGCCGCCAGGCCCAGCCCGAAGTGCCGGAGCACGCGGTCGGAGCTGAGGACGAACGCCCCGAAGACATGTCAAGGGTCCTTGCTGCGCGCTCAGCCGCATCATGGCCTACGAGTACCGCATGGTCAGGCCTGGCTGGCTCAAGGACTGAAACGACGCCTGCCGCAGGTTCATCGCTCGTCGCCCGTGGCCGGGTGCGCTCTCGGTGCAGCTCGCGCCCTGCATGGCCCTTCGCATCCCCGAGGTCGGTGGCGCGGCCGTCAGCCGGGCGGGCGCAGGCCGTCCAGCATGACGCGGATCAGGGCGCCGGGGAAGTCCGGGTGGTTGTCGACGCCGGCGAGGGCGGCGAGGCCGTCGAGGATCTGTCCGAGGGAGACGTCGTCGCGTACTTCTCCGCTGCGCTGCGCGGCCCGGAAGAGGGGTTCGCCCGCGGCGATGGTGCGGGAGCGGCTGTCGCGGAGGACGGTGGGGGTGCCGTTGGCGGATTCGGCGAGGAGGAGGGAGGCGAGCGGGCCTTCGCGGGCGCCGTCGGCGTGGAAGCGCGTGAGCCAGTTGAAGAAGGCCTCACCAGGGGTGTCGCCACTGACGCGGCCGACGGCTTCGCAGATGTCGTCGACGGTGTGACGGAAGAGTTTCTCGACCAGTTCGAGTCTGCCGGGGAAGTCGCGGTAGAGCGTGGCGATGCCGACTCCGGCACGGCGGGCGATCTCGGCCATCGACGGCGCGGCGCCGGGTTCGGCGAATGCCTCGCGGGCCACCCTTCGGGGGATACAAGGAATCCGGACTGGGCTACGAAGGAGGCTTGGAAGGCCTGGACGCCCACACCCAGGCCAAGGCCGTCCGTATCACGCTGTGACGGCACCGGCCCGCCGGGGGTGGGCGCCTTGTTGGGGAGGGTGAGCGGCTGGACAGGATCGGGCACCGGTCCCGGACGGCGGCCGGGGCTGTTGGGCAGACAGGCCGAGTGTGCGCGGCGGGAGTCGGCAAGTCCGCCCTGCTGGAGCACGTGACGGCGGCGGCTTCCGGATGCCGTGCGGCGAACGAGGGCCGGAAGCGCGTCGGAAGCGCTCCGGAAGTGATCCCGAAGTCCGTCGGAACCCCGTCGCCGCTGGTGGCGGAAGCGGTTGTCCGGGTCGGATGGGTGTATGACGACGTCAAGCGGTTCCGCGTGTCACGGCATCCGTTCCGGGTGCGCCGGGCAAGGTGCGCAGCAGCCCGCCGACCGCCGCGAGGTCCGTTCTCGCGAGATCCTCGGGGCGGATGACCACGCGGAGTTCGGGGGCGGTGGTCGGTTCCCGGCGGGTGTACGCGGCGAAACTCTTTATGATCATGAACAGCAGTTGCGTACGGTCGAGCTCCACGACCCGTGCGAGTCCCGTGCCGACCAGCGGCATGGCCACGGGTTTGTACATGCCGTACCGGGCGACCGACTGCCACAGGCTGTCGAGGCTGGCCCGCAGATCGTCCGGCGCGGAGCGGGCCACCAGGTCGTTGCCGAGGCGGGAGTAGGCGACGGCGAACACCCGGCGGCCGTCGACCACCAGGGGGACCGTGGTGCCGAGGGGGTAGCGGACCCGTCGGCCCCGGGGCTTGTCCTGGGGCCGTTCGGTGCTGCTGGGCGTGATGGAGCGCAGACCCGCCTGGAGCCGGTCGTCCAGCAGCTTGCGGTCGCCGTTGAACAGGCGGCCCACCAGCTGTCCCTGGACGCTGTCCCGGCTGATCACCAGGTCCTGCTCGGTGGCGGTGTCGAAGGTGTCGGTGAAGCCGACCACCAGGTTGGCGTCGTCCTGGGCGAACAGGTCGCCGCGGACCACCACCAGGTCACCGCCGGAACCGGAACCGGTGATCGGCTCGCGCAGCAGTACCTGGCCGTGCCGGTCGCGCAGTCGCGCGCGCAGCGTCTGGAGCATCCCGGCGACCTCCGGG
This sequence comes from Streptomyces sp. B93, assembly GCF_018070565.1. GTDB lineage: Bacteria > Actinomycetota > Actinomycetes > Streptomycetales > Streptomycetaceae > Streptomyces. The sequence continues at coordinate 22,435 of NZ_JAGPXL010000062.1, read as the reverse complement.
TCGTCCGGCCGCTCCAGGGTCAGACGCTCGGCCACCGGTACGGCGAGTTCGTAGCGGCCCAGTTCGGTGTGCGCGGTGATCAGGTGCCGACGGGCCGTCTCGTGCAGCGCCGTGAGCCGACGCACCAGGGGCCGGGCGAACGGTTCGTCGCTCAGGTCGGCCAGCGGACGGCCCGTCACCAGGGCCAGGGCGGTCATGAGCTGGTGCGCCGCCGACGCCGGCGTAGCGAACAGCGCCGAGGCGACCAGTGCGGAGAACTCCGCGCAGTCCAGTTCGTCACGGCCGAGGACCAGCCGGTACGCCGTCTCGGGGGTCGGGGCCGCCAGCAACTGCTCGGTACGCAGCACCCGTTGACCGGTGCCGTCCTGTGCCGGGTCCAGCGCGCGGCGCAGTTCGAGCACGCGTTTCTGCACTTCGTTGCGGGCGCGGCCAGCCTGACCCGGACCGGTGTGGGCGGCGCCCCACACGTCCTCGTACAGCCGCCGGACCGGAACCGGATCGCCTTCGGCTGCCACCAGCCGCAGGAGTAATCGCTTGGTCAGCGGGGTCAGGCGGCCCGGCTCGCCGTCGACCTCCACTCTGGTCCGCCCCAGGACACAGACCCGGATGCGCGTCATGGCACGTGGTCTCCACTCGCTCCGCGCTCCCCGTCTGTCTCTGGCCGCGGGAGCAGCCTCGGCAGCGTACCAAGCGGGCATTTGGGGGAGTTGTGCTTTTCAGGGGTTCCACGCGGGGCCGGACGCCCGGTCCGGGCCGGACACGGCGTCCGGGATGGCGGCTGTCGGGCGGTGCCCGGGGGCGGCGGGCGTTCGTGGGCAGTGCCATGGCCGCGTTCGGCGGGGTGTCGGCGGTGGTGCAGTTCGTCGGCCAGCTGTTTCCGGAAGCACTGGATCCGGCGCCGGTGCTCGGCGGCTCCGTCCTGCTGTGCGTGGCCTGGGCGGTGGCGCGCAGCCGACAGCCCTCGGCCGTGGCGCAGGACTTCCGGCGGCCGAACATGACGGTGTCGGTGGGGTGCGGTGACCTCTTCGAGGAGCGGGCGCACCTGGTCGTCGGGTTCAGCGACACCTTCGACACCGACGTGCACGACGGCATCGTCATCAGCGGCAGCAGCGTGCAGGGCCAGCTGCTGCACCGCCGCTACCACGGTGACACCGTACGCCTGGACAGCGCGCTGGGAGCGGCGCTGCGCGATGTGACGCCGCTCGCCCGCGAGACCCGCGAGGACAAGCCGCACGGCAAGCTGGACCGCTATCCCGTGGGCACGGTCGCGGTGCTGGGGACCCGGCCGCGGCTGGTGTTCGCGGTCGCCTACAGCCGGATCGGCAACGACTTCGTCGCCCGGTCGAGCACGGAGGAGCTGTGGCTGAGCCTGAACCGGGTATGGGACGCGGTCCACCGGTACGGGCAGCTGGACCGGGTCGCGCTGCCGTTGCTCGGGTCGGGGCTGTCCCGGCTGCACGGGCTCGACGAGGAGAGTCTGCTGCGGCTGATCCTGCTGTCCTTCATCACCCGGTCGAGGGAACGGGTGATCTGCCGGGAGCTGCGGATCGTGCTGCGCCCGGCCGAGGCCGAACGCGTCGACATGACCGAGGTCGCCGCGTTCCTCAGGGTGCTGGCGGCGGACGTCGGCCCCACACGGTGAGCGCCGCCGCCCCCGAGGCGGGCCCGCACGTGCTCGGGTCCGCCCCGAGGGCGGTTGTGCCGTCCCCCGGGCGGCACACGAACCGCCGTGCCGCATGGGCCGGCGGTGGTCCTACGGGGCTCAGGGCCGCCGCTGATAGGCGCTCAGGTGACGGTACGGCCAGGTCTGACGCCAGTCGGAGCCGGTGTCGTTGACCGCGCACCCGGCCTGCTTCAGCCGCTCCACCACCTTGCCGAGGGCGGTGTCCGAGCCGTCGAAGCGGATGACGTTGCGGCCCGCGATGTCCGCGATCGGGCGCAGGGAACCGACCTCGACGATCAGCGTCCGTTCGGGGTAGGCCATCAGCACCATGCCCAGCTCGATCAGGACGTTCGGGCGGGGCTGGCCGACGGGCGCGGTCTCGTACGACGGCTCGTTCGGGCCGTGCAGGTCGGGGTGGAGCGTGACGATGTCGTCCGGGGTGAGCAGCACCAGCGCGGCCTGTGCCTGCGCGGGGGCGGCGGCGACCACGTCGCCGAGGAACGGTGCCGTCTGGCAGGTCGCGCCGACCAGGTCCTCCCACTCCTTGGGGCGCAGATCGAGTCGACGCAGCAGCTCGAACATCTCGCGGCGCACCTGCTCGTCGCGGCCGTGCACGACGAAGACACTGCGCTCCACGCCGGAGGGTTCCGCCCGGACCGGTCGGACCGGTCGGCCCGGGGCGCCCGCCTGCCCGCGGTCGGCCGCTGTGTCGCCGGAGGCCGGGGCGGGGACGACGGGGGAGCGGTCGCCGAAGGTCTGGGTTCCGCTGTTGCCGACGCTCTGGTTGCCGCCGAAGTTGTTGTTGCCGCCACTGCCGAAGGTGACGTTGTCGAAGGTGTTGTCGCGGAACTCGTGGCCGCTCATGCGGGGTGCCTCTCTCGGGTGATGCCTGAGTTGCTGCCGAAGGTCTGGTTGCCGCGGTTGCCGACGCTCTGGTTGCCGCCGAAGTTGTTGTTGCTGTTCGCTCCGAAGTTCTGCTGGAGGATGTTGGTCTGGTTGGCCTCGTGCTCGCGGGTGTCGACGTCGTGGTCGTAGAGGAAGTCACCGATGATCTGGAGCAGGTGGCGCTCGACGATCTGGGTGTACTTGTGGGCGTCGCTCTCCTGGAAGAAGTGGTGGAACACGTTGGCCGTGGCCAGTTCCCGCACGCTGGCCCGGGCGCCGCAGTCGACGACCTTGTGGGCGTAGCGGCCCAGTCCGAACTCGCTGTGGTCGGTGGGCTGGGTGATCTCGACCTTGACGGTGTCCGAGCCCGGCTTCCGCGGCAGCCGCTCCTTGAGCGGGTTCAACACCAGTCCCAGCAGCTCACCGGGTGCGCTGCGCACCACGTCCCAGGCGATACGGCACATCAGCCCGCCGTCGATCCGCTCGGGCAGCCGGTCCACCAGGCGGAAACTCTGCGTGATCGGCGCCAGTACGTACGTGTAGAACTCGGTGTGCAGGGTGGTGCCCTTGATGTCGAATCCGACGAACACCGTGGTCACCAGCTCCTGCTGCCAGGAACCGATCCGGACGCACAGGTACTCGCGGCCCGCGTCGTAGTCCTCCCGCCAGTGCTCGTCGGGACCGTCGAACTCCTCCGGCTCGTCGTCGAGGAACCGGACGGCCTTGGTGAACCGGCGGCGTTCGACGGACAGCAACTGGACGCGGTCGGCCGGGCGGGGCTTGCGCTTCAGCTCCTCGAACATCTGCCGCTCGACCCGGTCGGTGATGTCGGCGGCCGTGAACGGGATGATCGCCCGCCGCCGTACCTCCCGGTGCCCGGGTACGTCGTCTGGTGAGCCGTTCTGCCGCGGCAGCGGGGAACCGCCCTCGAACAGGGTCTGCCCGAAGGGGTTGGCGGGCTTCTCCGGGACGCCGATCAGCAGCTCCGCGTTCGACCAGCTGCGCCACAGCTGTCCCGCACCGACGAAGGGCTTGTAGCCGCCGTAGTAGACCGTGCCGGAGTTCTGCTCGGCGGAGATCTTCCGCACGATCCTCTGCGTGAGGTGACGGCATGTGGGGTAGCCCGCGTCGGCACCGGAGCGCTCCTCCGCGGGCGCGAGGTGCCTGGTGAGCATCCGCAGGACCGCCAGCCGGCGCAGGAACATGGTGGTCCAGGCGAGCCAGCCGAACAGCAGCCAGGCGACCAGGAAGTCCAGCAGCCCGGTGACCGAGCCGAGCAGGATGAGGGCGGCCCCGCCGGCCAGCGTCAGCACCTGCTGGCGGCGCAGACCGGCGGCGGCGAGCGCGTGGGCGAGCACGGGCACCGCGTCGTAGCCGTAGGAGGGGGCCACCACCCGGTAGCGGTGGGTGAGCAGTTCCCGGATGACCGCCTTGCGGTAGAGCGGGTCGAGGTAGGTACCGGCGCACAGCAGCCGGGTGGCGTTGCTCGTGGCGTCGGGCGGGGGCGGGGCGTTGTGTGCGGTCATGGGGTCGCTCACAGCCTCTCGGTGACGTCCGCGGCGGTGATGACGCCGTCCCGAACCGTGTAGGAGCCGTCGAACACCTTCTGCGTGCCGTCCGACTCGAGCGAGGTGACCGTGGCGAGGACCAGGTCGCCCGTGACGTCGTCGATGGTGACGGAGACGGCGGCGGTGGTGGCGAAGCCGTCACTGAAGGACTCGTAGTCGGCGACGAGGTTGTGGCCGCCCAGGTCCCAGGCGGTCGTGTAGTCACCGTCGTTGATCGCGGTGAAGTAGGCCACCACCGTCTGCGCCTTCGGGTCGTCCGCGTACGCTCCACCGGTCGTCGTGTCCGTGGACTCGTCGGTGAGTTCCTCGGTGGGCTCTTCGGTGGGCTCCTGTCCGAGGTAGTCGTCCGTCGGTTCGTCTGTGATGCCGTCGGACCAGGAGGGGACGTCACCGGAGTCGCCGGGTGCGCCGTCCGGGACGCTGCCGCCGAACAGCGAGTCGCCGCTCCCGTAGTCGGTACCCGAGTAGGGGCTGTCGTCCTCGCCTGTCACCCGGAGCGCGATCGCCAGCACGACGATCAGGAGAAGCGGCACACTGATGATGACCAGCGCGTTGTTGCGTATCCGGCCGGGTTCGAGGGTGAGAGCCGGTGCGGCATAGGACCCCGCGGGCCGTCCGGGTGCTCGTGTCGTACTCATCTGTCACCTAACTGCTGCCGGCGCCCCGGCGCGGAACTGGTCGGCCCGAGGCGGGCCGCCGTGCTGTGTGCGTCGCCCGATCGGACCAGGGACGCCGCTTCCGGCACCAGTTCCCGCCGCTTCCGAGCCGCTTCCGATCGGCTTCGGGTGAGGCGCCTCGGCCGCGCCGACCGCGGGCGCAGCCTCGCCCCGACCGCGCTGAGAAGCAGACGCGCCCTCCGCGAGGCTGCGCCCACCCCGCTAGCGCCCGCCCTCCGCAACCGCCTCGGCCGTCCGCGGATGCCGCGCCGCCTCGGCGGCGGTGAAGGAGGACGCGAAGGTGAAGGCGCGGGGAGACGGCCCGTTGGCCCGGAGGTCGTCCAGACGTTCCAGGGCCTCGCCGACGGTGGGGAGATGACCGGCCGGGACCCACCACAGCACCAGGTGTGCCTCGACATGCCGCTCGAACCATTCCCGGCGCCGACGCATGACCTCCAGGTGCCCGCTGCGGTACGTGAAGTCCCACAGGGCTTCCTGCGTCTCCCACACCGTCAGGTTGACGATGACGTCCTCGCCCGCCGGGCGCAGGCCGGTCGCGTCGGTCTCTCCCTCCGCCACGAGCCGCCACACGAAGCCGGGGGCCTGGTCGGCGGCGGTGTTGACCGGGTCGAGCAGTTCGACGAACGGTGCGGTGCGCGGGTCGTCCAGGGGGTGGCGGAGCGTGGCGACGTTGAGCTGGGCGAGGTGGGAGCCATGCGCGGATGAGGTCATGGCCCACATCCCAGCACGCCCGGCTTTTCTATGTCAATCAATATGGTTTTTAGAATCCTCGACCACCACGCAGCACTCGCCCGGCCGGGCGTCCATACGGGCCCTCAGCGGCCCCTCCCTGCCGAGCAACCCCTCCAGCAGGGCGAGGTTCATGCCGCAGACGAGCGGCGGGAAGCGCTCGGCGACGGCGTGGAAGGGGCAGTTGCGCATCCGGACCACGGGCGAGGCCGCCTCGCCGGTGTCCTCCAGACGGGGCTCGTAGCCCCGGGCGGCGAGCACCTCCATCGCCTCGGCCAGGTCGCCGCAAGGTGCCGCCGGGTCGCGCAGGGCCTCGCCCCGGCGGCGCGCCGCCGCGCACAGCCCGGCATCCAGCCCCGCCTCCTCGGCGGCCTCGGCGAGCAGCTCGGCGGCGGTGCGGTAGTCGCGGGCGGGCAGCGACACCGCCCGCTCGACCCGCGCCCGCGTGTACACCTTGGCGGGGCGGCCCGCCCCGGGCCCCGAGCGGCCCGACAGCCGACGGCTGCCGCTCTCCAGCAGCCCCGCCTCGGTCAGCCGGTCCAGATGGTGCGCGGCGAGCGTGCGCGCCACCCCCGCCGCCTCGGCGGCCTCGTTACGGCCGACCTCGCGGCCCTGCGCCACCACGTACTCGTACAGACGTCGCCGCACCGGATCCTGCAACGCCGCGATCGCTTCGATGTCCTCCACCCGGCCATTCTAGGAACAACGCGGATTGGAGATAGAAGAAGATCGAAGGAGACGGAAGGAGCAGCGGGACACGGCGGCCCCGGTACCGTCCTCCTTGACCCTCACACCGTGTCAGGCGGTCGACTCGGAGACATCATGTTCACCATCGGAGACTTCGCCCGGCACGGCCGCGTCTCGGTCCGGATGCTGCGTCACTACGACGCGACCGGACTGCTGCGCCCGGCCCACGTCGACCCCTCCAGCGGCTACCGCTACTACACCGCCGCCCAGCTCGCCCGCCTCAACCGGATCATCGCGCTCAAGGACCTGGGATTCACCCTCCAACAGGTCCACGAGATCGTGGAGGAGAAGGTCAGCGCCGAGGAACTGCGCGGCATGCTGCGGCTGCGGCGGGCCGAGCTGGAGACCGCGATGGCCGTGGCGGGAGCACGGCTGGTCCAGGTCGAGGCGAGGCTCCGCGCGATCGAGAGCGAGGGGCACATGCCCACCAACGACGTAGTGATCAAGAACGTTCCCGCCGTCCGGGTGGCGGAGCTGACCGCGACCGCCGAGAGTTTCGGGCCGGAGAACATCAGCCCGGTCATCCAGCCCCTCTACCACCGGCTGTTCCGCGAACTGGACTCGGCGGGCGTCGCCCCCTCGGGCCCCGGGGTCGCCTACTACGAGGACGCCCCGGAAGGCGGTGGCAAGGTCAGCGTCCACGCCGCCGTCCAGGTCTCCGCACCCGTCCAGGACGGCGCCTTCCGCGTCCTCGACCTGCCGGCCCTCGACCAGGCCGCGACCATCGTCCACCGCGGCTCCATGGACAACGTGCTCGCCACCGTCCAGACCCTGGCCCGCTGGATCGAGGCCAACGGCTACCGGTCGACCGCGTACCCGCGCGAGGTCAGCCTGGAGTGCCCGGAGGACCGTGACGACTGGGTGACGGAACTACAGGTACCGGTCACCCGGGCCTGATCCCCGGCCGCCCCCGCCCGGGGCCGAGGGAGCGGGGCCGACCAGCCAGGCGACGAGGGTCCGCCAGCGTTCCGGCTCGTCGGTGTCCCGGGGCCCGACGAGGTAGATCTCCTCGACGAGGTCCTGGGACCGCAGACCGTGGCGTGCGACGAAGGAGCCCACGGCGCCGTAGGTGAGGTCGAGGTCGTCGTGCGGCCCGTGATGGGTGGCCACGGCGGCGGTACGACGGGGCAGCTGGAGCGGCTTCACGGTGGCCGGCGCTCCTGGTGGCAGCGCGACCTCGGCCGGGAGGTAGACGGTGGCGCGGCCATGGCCCTCGGTGAAGAGGTCGTGCTCGTAGCGTCCGCCCGGAGGGAGCACCGGGCGGCCGCCGGCCGCGAGATCCAGGTCGTGCATGGCGGCGTCGTACCAGCCCAGGCCGGCCCCGGGCGGGACCTCGAGGGACACGGCGAGTACGCGTTGCGGCGGGAGCACCTCCAGGCTCACCGCCCGTTCGGCCCGCGGGTCGAGGAGTTCCCGGAGCGCCTGGACGGCACGCTGGGTGCGGCCCAGCCGGTCCTCCAGCCGGCGCAGGTGCGCGGCGACGATCTGCTGCGCCGCACCGTGGTCCGTCCCGTCCGCGCCGGTGGACTCGGCGTCGAGGAAGCGCCGCAGGTCCGCCAGCGGGAGGTCGAGTTCCCGCAGCCGTCTGATGGTCAGTGCCGGCCGGACCTGTGCGGGCGTGTAGTAGCGGTAGCCCGTGGCCGGGTCGACACGGGCGGGGACGAGGAGTTCCTGCTCGTGGTAGCGGCGCAGGGTGCGGATGCTCAGGTGGGTGATCCGCGAGAACTCCCCGATCGTCCATCGCTCCGCCGGGCCCGTCTCCTCGCCCATGGCCGCCTCCTTGTCCACGCCCGAGTCTCCTCGTCGCCGTCCACGTCCGGACCCGACCCGGGTCGCGGCTTCACGGTGAGATGTCCAGCAGTGTGATCTTCCCCCGGCCGTTCCGTTCGAAGGTGAAGCGGAGGGTCACCGGGCTGCCCGGGAAGTCACCGGAGACCGCCGCGACGGCCCGGCAGGCGGTCGCCGTCCCGGTGATCTCACGGAGGTCGTAGCGCACGGGCGGAACCTCTCCGCGCCAGCGGCGCACCGCGAGCAGTCCGTGATGGGTGCGCCCGTCGTCATGCACGACGACGCCGTCGTCGAAGAGAGCGAAGTAGCGCTCGCGGTCGGGGTCGATCGCCGCGGCGAAGTACTCGTCGGTGAATTCCTGCACGTCATCCATGGCCGCGACCCTGGACCCTCCCGCAGGGGGAGGGTCAAGCCCTCGTGGCTCCCCTGTGTCGCGGGCATATCGAAAAGCCCATACGCCCCCGCAACCGCCCCCCGGTTGCAATGAGCACATGAACCAGCCCCGACCCATGTCCGCCCCGCCCCGCCGCGTGCGCGGGCTCGTGCCCTTCAGCCTCGTGCCGCTCAGCCTGGCGCTCCTCGGCCTGGCGAGCGTCCTGTTCGTCCTGCGGCGGCCGTTGATGATGGCCGCTCCGGCGTGCATGGCCGGGCGGTGGCACGGCTGCCTCGACACCTTCAACGGCGTGGTGCTGATGACGCTGGTCACGCTCCCGCTGGCCGTGCTGGTGGCATGGGCCCTGGCGTGCTGGCGGCGGGCCGCCGCCGACGGGTCGGCGTGGCGGAGGTCGCTGGCCGAGGTCGGCATGGTCCACGGGACGGTGCCGTTCGTGTGGCTGACCATGATGCCGGGCTCCGGGGCCGGTGCCGTCCCCGGCCGGTTGAGCCTGGTGCCGCTGCGGGACCTGCCCACGATGGGCCTGCTGGGGATCACCGGCAACCTGCTGGTCTTCGCGGCGCTGGGCTTCTTCGCCCCGATGCGGTTCGCTGCGCTGGCGTCCGTACCCCGCCTCCTGGCGCTCGGGGCGGGCTGCTCGATCCTGGTGGAGACCGCCCAGTACGTCCTGCGCCTTGACCGGGTGTCCTCCGTGGACGACGTACTGGTCAACGCGACCGGCGCGGTACTGGCCGGGCTGGCGTCACGCCGCTGGTGGCGCACTACGGCAAAGACGCCGTCGCCCGGCCCCAGACCCGCACGGGCGGCGACGGGCTGAGCCGCGAGCCACGCGTGCGCACATGACGTCGCATACGTCGGCGATAGGTCGTCCTGTCTACTCTTCGGACATGCGCGTACTGATCGTGGAGGACGAGCCCTACCTGGCCGAGGCCGTCCGTGACGGCCTGCGGCTGGAGGCGATCGCCGCCGACATCGCGGGCGACGGCGACTCCGCCCTGGAACTGCTCGGCCGCAACTCCTACGACCTCGCGGTCCTCGACCGCGACATACCCGGTCCCTCCGGGGACGAGGTCGCCCGGCGCATCGTCGCCTCCGGCAGCGGCATCCCGATCCTGATGCTCACCGCCGCCGACCGGATCGACGACAAGGCGTCCGGGTTCGGCCTCGGCGCCGACGACTACCTGACCAAGCCGTTCGACCTCCGGGAGCTGGTCCTGCGGCTGAGGGCGCTGGACCGCAGACGCGCGTACGCCCGGCCCCCGGTCCGCGAGATCGCGGGACTGCGCGTCGACCCGTTCCGCTGGGAGGTCTTCCGCGACGGCCGCTACGTCGCACTCACCCGCAAGCAGTTCGCCGTACTGGAAGTCCTCGTCACCGCCGAGGGCGGCGTCGTCAGCGCCGAAGAGCTGCTGGAACGCGCCTGGGACGAGAACGCCGACCCCCTCACCAACGCCGTACGCATCACCGTGTCCGCGCTGCGCAAACGGCTCGGCGAGCCCTGGATCATCGCCACGGTGCCGGGGGTCGGCTACCGCATCGACACCGGCCCCGAGCCGACGCATCCCGGTGCCGCCCGTGCATAGGAGACCAGGACTGAGCGTCCGGCTGAAACTCACCCTCAGCTACGCCGGGTTCCTGGCCGTCGCGGGCGCGCTGCTGCTGGCCGTGGTGTGGGGGTTCCTGCTGCGCTACGTGCCCGACAACTCCCAGGGCCTGCTGGGGGTCGCGCCCAACCGCTACCTCCTCGTGCGCACCTTCGCCCCCGCCGCGGCCATGGCGATGGCCTTCCTGCTCGTGTTCGGGCTCGTCGGCGGGTGGATCCTCGCCGGTCGGATGCTCGCGCCGCTCACCCGGATCACGGCCGCGACCCGGGCGGCCGGGAACGGATCGCTGTCCCACCGGATCCGCCTGGCGGGCCGCCAGGACGAGTTCCGTGAACTCTCCGACGCGTTCGACGCGATGCTCGAACAACTGGAGTCGCACGTGGCCGAGCAGCGGAGGTTCGCGGCGAACGCCTCCCACGAACTGCGCACCCCGCTGGCCATCTCACGGACGCTGCTCGACCTCGCCCGCAAGGACCCCACACGCGACCAGGCCGAACTCCTCGCACGCCTCCAGACCGTCAACACCCGCGCGATCGGCCTGACCGAGGCCCTCCTGCTGCTCAGCCGCAGCGACCGCGGGAACTTCGGCCGCGAGAGCGTGGACCTCTCCCTCGTCGCCGAAGAGGCCGTCGAGACCCTGCTCACCCTCGCCGAAGGGCGCGGCATCACCCTCGACGTCACCGGGGGAGCGGCACGGACCAGCGGCTCCGCGGAACTGCTGCTGCGGATGGTGACGAACCTCGTCCAGAACGCCATCGTCCACAACCAGCCCGTCGGCGGCACGGTGACGGTCCACACCGAGGCGTACGGCGACACGAGCGTCCTGCGGGTCGAGAACACCGGCCCCCGGCTCGCACCGGACCTGGTGCCGACCCTCACCGAACCCTTTCAGCGGGGAGCGGAACGCGTGCGCGGCGACGAGCACACCGGTGTCGGCCTCGGCCTCGCCATCGTGCACAGCGTCGTACGCGCCCACGACGGAGCCCTCGACCTCGCCCCCCGCGCCACCGGCGGTCTCGCCGTCACGGTCCGGCTCCCCGGCGTCTCAGCAAAGGAGCCTGCGGGACCACCGGCCCGCCCCGGGATCACGACTCCAGGACCCTGCGCTTCTGCTCCTCGAACTCCGCCTCGGTGAGCACACCCTGCGCCTTCAGCTCGCCGAGCTGCTTCAGCTGCTCGATCTTGCCGGTCATGTCAGGGGGCGAGGAGGGCGCCGACGGCTCGGCGTAGGGCGCCGCCCGGGGCGGGCCCGCATCGTACGGGTACTGCCCCTGGGCAGCCCAACGCCCCTGCTGCCGACGCGTCACACGGTTCGACACCGCGGTCGCCGTCCCGGCCACCACGGCGGTGCGCGCCACCCCACGGATGAGACCTGGCATGTCCATCTCCTTCTGGTCCGCCCCCGTCATCGTCCACCGCTCAGCCGGCGGCCTCGGTCGCGTCGAGGGCGGCGACGAGGTCCGGGACCGGGATCCGCCCGGAGGCGACCAGCCTGGCACCGCCCCGGTGCAAGGCGGCGGCGAACGGCGCGGCCCACCGGTTCTCGTAGACGAGGATGCCCGCGGAACTGCCCGGCTCCAGCGCCACGGCCGCCTCCTCGAGGTCGTCCTGGCCCAGCAGGCCCGACGACGCGCCCGCGAAGACGGACAGGTCGAGGGCGCCGTCCCCCGTGAGGTCGGCGATCTCCATACCGGTCACGGTCCCGTCCTCGTCCTTCCTGACGAAGACCAGGTCCAGGACCCGGATGAGGCCACGCTCCACGAGGTCGACCAGGAGAGGAAGCCCTTCGCCGGTCATCCGGTTGCCGGGGAACTCGACGACGAGGTAGTCGATCGGCCCCACTGTTTCGAGTTCGTCGCTCACGGTGCCACCTCTGGTACTCGGGGCCGTCTCCGGTGCCGCCCCCTCACAGTCATTGCAGCACCGGGTCGCAGCGGTCGCACGTCGGTACGGGTCGCCTCCCCACCGCGCCGCTTCACCGGCTCCGGAAGGGGCACTCAGAGCGGGACCGGCAAGTCGTGGTCCGCGACGAAGGAGGCATGGTGGCCATACGGCATCGGCTGATCGAGGCGAGTCCGCAGCAGGTGTGGGACGTCCTCGCGGCCAGCGACCGATACGGGGAGTGGGTGGTGGGGACGGCCAAGTCACGCCCCTGCCGGGGCAACTGGCCGGAGGTGGACGCCGCCCTCACCTACGAGTTCCGCCTCGGCCCCGCCACACTGACCAACGAGACCGTCGTCCGGCGGTGCGAGGAGGGCTCGGCCCTGGAACTGGAGGCCATCGCGGGACCGCTCGGCACGGCGCGGATCGCGATCGAACTGCGCCCCTGGGGCGAGCACTGCCTGGTGATCGTCGACGAGCACCCTCTGCGGGGCACGGGCGGCAGACTGCACAACGTGGCCGTGGAAGGGCTGATCCAGCTACGCCACCGGACCATGCTGGCCCGCCTGGCCGAGATCTGCGAGACCTATGCCAACGGTGACGGCGACCGGCGAGAGCGTGCGACGGCCGGGCCCCGGCGGGGAGCCGACCGTGCCTGACGCCGTGGTCATCGGCGCCGGGCCCAACGGCCTGGTGGCCGCCAACCTCCTCACCGACGCCGGATGGAGCGTCACGGTCCTGGAGGAACAGCCCGAGCCGGGCGGGGCGGTGCGCCACGACAGCGACGTCGCCCCCGGGTTCGTGAACGACCTGTTCAGCTCCTTCTACCCGCTGGCCGCCGCATCCCCGGTGCTCGCCGGTCTGCACCTGGAGGACCACGGCCTGCGCTGGAGCCACGCGCCCCACGTCCTCGCCCACCCGCTGACCAGCGGCGGCTGCGCGCTCCTCGACCGTGACGTCGACACCACCGCCGCCTCACTCGACGCCTTCCACCCCGGGGACGGCGACGCCTGGCGCCGCCTGCACGCGGTGTGGGAGCGCTACCGGACCGACATCCTGGACGCCCTGTTCACCCCCTTCCCGCCGCTGCGCGCAGCCGGCCGGCTGGCCGTCCGGCTGCGCGGCGGGGGCGGCCTACGGCTCGCCCGCACCCTCATGCTGCCGGTGCGCCGCATGGGCACGGAGGAGTTCCGGGGCGAGGGCGGCCGACTGCTCCTCGCGGGCAACGCGCTCCACGCCGACCTGGCACCGGAGGCCGCCGGAAGCGGCGGCTACGGCTGGCTGATGTCCATGCTCGGGCAGACCTACGGCTTCCCCGTGCCCGTCGGCGGCTCCGGCGCCCTCACCACCGCCCTCACCCGCCGACTCCGCTCCCGCGGCGGCACCCTGCGCTGCGGCAGCCGCGTCAGCCACGTACTCGTACGCGACGGGCGTGCCACCGCCGTACGCACCGCCGACGGCGAGACGGTCACCGCCCGGCACGCCGTCCTCGCGGACGTGTCCGCTCCCGCCCTGTACGGCGACCTCCTCGACCCCGCCGACGTGCCCGGCCAGATCCTCGCCGACCTGCGGAGCTTCGAGTGGGACTTCGCCACCTTCAAGGTGGACTGGGCGCTCGACGGCCCCGTCCCCTGGCGCACCGAGCAGGCCGCGCGGGCGGGCACCGTCCACCTGGCCGACGGGCTCGACGAGCTGACCCGCTTCGCCGCCCAGATCGCCATGGGACAGGTGCCCGACCGTCCCTTCGCGCTGTTCGGCCAGATGACCACCGCCGACGCCACCCGCTCCCCGCACGGCACCGAGTCCGCCTGGGCCTACACCCACCTCCCGCACGACATCCGCGGCGACGCCGGTGACGAAGGGCTCACGGGCAGCTGGAGCCAGGAGGAACAGCAGATCATGGCCGACCGCGTCGAGCGGCAGGTGGAACGCTTCGCCCCCGGCTTCCGCACCCTCGTCCGAGCCCGCCGCGTCCTCGCCCCGCCCACGCTCCAGGCCCTGGACGCCAACCTGCACGGCGGCGCCACCAACGGCGGCACCGCGGCCATGCACCAGCAACTGTTCTTCCGCCCCACACCCGGCACCGGCCGCCCCGAGACCCCGGTCAGCGGCCTCTACCTCGCCTCCGCCGCGGCCCACCCGGGCGGCGGTGTGCACGGCGCGCCCGGCGCCAACGCCGCCCGCGCCGCGCTGCGCGCCCAGCGGTACGCCCCCCTCACCCGCCTCCAGCGGATGCTCACCGGACGCGACCGCTCCGGCGACAGGCGCCGCACCCCCGCATGACAGAAGGAGGCGGCTCCGTGCCCGACACGACCCACAGCCCCCTTCACGGCCGTACCGTCGTCGTGACCGGAGCAGCACGCGGCATCGGCGCGGCACTGGCACACCACTGCTCCCGGCGCGGCGCCCGGCTCGCACTGATCGGCCTCGAGCCCACCGGACTGGACGCCGTCGCCGCCGCCCTGCCCGGCCCGGCACTCGCGGTCGAGGCCGACGTCACCGACCCCGCCGCCCTGGACGCCGCCGCCGACACCGTCCGCCGACGGCTCGGACGCCCCTCCGTCGTCATCGCCAACGCGGGAATCGCCGCGAGCGGCCCGTTCGTCACGTCCGACCCGGCCACCTGGAGCCGCGTCATCGACGTGAACCTCACCGGCAGCGCCCACACCGCCCGCGCCTTCCTCCCCGACCTGATGGAGACGGGCGGCTACCACCTCCAGATCGCCTCCACGGCGGCGCTCGCCGCGGCCCCCATGCTGAGCGCCTACTGCGCCTCCAAATCAGGCGTGGAAGCCTTCACCCACGCTCTGCGCGCCGAAGTGGCACACCACGGCGTCGCCGTCGGCATCGCCTACCTCAACTGGACCGACACCGACATGATCCGCGACGGCGACCGGCACGCGGCCCTGCGGGAGCTGCGCACCCACATGCCCTGCCCGGCCCACCGCGTCCACCCCGTGGACCCCGTCGCCGCCCGCCTGCTGAAGGCCGTGGAGCAGCGCCGGACCACCGTCTACGCACCTGCCTGGCTACGGCTGGTGCATTTGGCCCGCCCGGCCCTGCCCCCTGTCATCCTCCGCGTGTCCCGGCGGCAGCTGCCCCGGCTGGAAGCCCACGTCGACCTCACCCCGACCGGCCCGCTGGGCGCCGGAGGCCGCGCCGACCGCGCCTTCAGCCAGAGGCGCGGTCGACGACCTTGATGTTGAACGAGTGGCCACCCAGACCGTTCGCGATGCCCATGAAGAGCAGGGCGAAGTGCTCCTGCCCGCGTGCGGTGGTGATGCCGCCCAGGTCCAGCTGTGACGACGGGGGCCAGCCGAGGTCGGTCAGCAGACGGCCTGCCGTCCGCTTGGCGTCGGCGTCGTTCCCGGAGAGGAAGACGGTGCTGGGGCCGTCCAGAGCGTCCGGGGCGATCATCACGGTGGAGTCCATGGTGCAGAGCGTCTTGACGACGGGCGTCAGGGGAAAGGCTTCCTGAATCCGTTCGCCCAGACTGCTGTTGGGGTGGGAAAGCTCGGTGAAGTCGTCGGACAGGCCGACCCCGACATCGATCAGCGGGGTGCCGGCCAGCGCGGGCGCCCCGATGGAGTGCAGCAGACCGACGGAGACGGTGCCCGGTGTCGCGTTGACGAGCACCTCCGCGTGGGCGGCTGTCTCGTGCAGGCCCGCCACGGGGAGACCGAGGTCCTTCCGCTCCTCCGGATGACGGGAACCGAGGAGCACGTCGTGCCCCGCGGCACTCCAACCGTGGGCCAGTGCTCGGGCGACGTTGCCGGTGCCAAGTAGTCCTACGCGCATGAGGGGAACGCTAGTCGTCACCGCGGCACGGCGGATCGGACCGCGGGCCCGAGGAGACCGGCACCAAAGACCTAGTCCGCCGGCCCGTGCGGTCACCGGACCGTTCCGGAACGTGGCGGAGCCCGGGAGTCGTATCCAGCTCCCGGGCCCCTGGGGGTGCCACCCAAATGCGCACGCCAGTGGCGTTTAAGAGGACGGATCAGTCATCAGGCCGTCGTGTTCTTCCTTTGAACTACCGCACCACGGAAGAGGTGCAGGCGAGAGTCGAACTCGCATCCGACGGCGCTCGTCCGGCCTCGGTCGATCCGGCGATCGGTGGCGATGCTGAAGCTGGAGCGAGAGTCTGAGTCTGATCACGGCCGTCCGGCCGTGGGTCGTCAGGCTGAACCTCAGTTTCAGCTTGCGCTCATCACGCGAACCGGTCCTCAATCCGGCCCGCGCCTGTCGCGCACCCCCGCGCTCGCACGCGGGGGCGATCATGGGTGCCGCCCACCGCCGACGTCAGCCGAACAGGTAGCCGAACACCGCGTCACCCACCCGCTGGTCGGTGACCTCGGCGCCATTGGCCTCCTCGCGGGCGAACTTCACCGCCTGCTGGAGTTTCTCGACCCGCTCCGCCAGCTCGTTCACCCGCCGCGCGGGGAGCGCTCCGGAGAACTTCACCGTCGTCCAGTACCCGATGGGTACGTCCTCGTAGTAGACCTCGACCTGCGCGGGGTGCTTGTCGGTCGCCTCGGCCTTGACGTGGTTGCGCGGCACCTTCTTGGTGCGGATCGTGCGCACCGGGTCCGTCTTCCACGAGTCCGTCGACGGGTCCAGGGACCACGACTCGGCGGCGTCGAGCACGGGCAGCTTCCTGACGAAGGTGTGCAGATCGGTGAGCTGCTTCTCCAGGAACAGCAGATAGCTGACCGGCACGTCCGCGACGACGGTCCGCCCGTCGACGGTGACGTCCGCGCGGGCGGTGCAGTTCGCCCAGTCCTTGGTGGCGGTCACGTCGAACAGCCGGGTCAGCGACGCGGACATCTCCCGCAGCACGTCCTCCGCCTTGACCTGCACCCGCGTGGACTCGGGCGGCAGCTGCTCGCCCTCCTCGTCCTTCGGCTGGTACGTACGCGAGATACCGGCCAGCAGCGTGGGCTTCTGCACCTTGTGGTGGGCCGCGGTGATGTCCTGGAACGACTTGCTCTTGACGCCCTTTTCCACGGCGATGATCTGGTTCAGCTTCGCCACTTGATCCCCCTTCGAACAGCAGGAACGTACCCCACCCGCATGCTCCGGGGCTCCTGGTTTTCTCCCGGCTGGTTCCCTGGAGGGGTCGGGCCCAGGGCTATCCCGAGGAATGGGCGAGCAGGTAGTCGATGGCGTCGGTGACGTCGTCGACCGCGTGGTGCGGCGTCGTGAGGCCCTCGGGCCAGGAACGGCCGCGAACCCAGATCGCGCGCAGGCCTGCCTGGTAGCCGCCCGCTATGTCGGTTTCGGGGTTGTCGCCGGTCATCCAGTCGCCGGGGGTGAGCTGCGTACCGCAGCGGGCGGCGGCCAGCTCGAAGAGCCGCGGGTCGGGCTTGCGGACGTCGATGTCGCCGGAGGCGGCGATGCCGTCGATCAGCTCGGCCAGGCCGGTGGCCCGCGCCTTGGCCCGCTGGATGTCGCTCGCCCCGTTCGTGGCCACGCCTACGCTCCAGCCCGCTTCCTTCAGCTTGGCCAGACTGTCGAGGACGGCGGGGCGGCAGCGCACGGAGGCGGCCATGCGGTCGATGTAGACGCGCCACAGATGGTCGGCGCTCTCGCTGATCGCTGGGAAGGCCACACGCAGCCGCTCGAAGTCGCCACGGTCCGCCTGATCGGCGAGTTCCGTCAGCAGCCACCGCTCGATCTCCGGGCCGAAACCGTGATCGTCACTGAGCGTGGCTATGGCATCCGTGAAGGCACTGGTGCGGTCGACCAGCGTGCCGTCCAGATCGAAAATCGCGAGTCGCACGGTCATGGACCCTACCTGCCGGCACGAACAGGGGGTACGCCCCTGTCGTCCGCCGGAACCCGCGCTGCGGCCGACCCACGCTGATCGTGACCGAGTCCCGGCACCGAGGACGACCCCCGGTGGTGGCCGCCGCCACCCACCCCCGACCGCCGGAGCGCGGCGTCTTTGCCGCCGGGGCGGCCGTGGTCACGGCGTCGGGGACGCGGGCAGCTGCCAGTGCCCGGAATGGCCGGGTGGGAGCGCCAGGTCGCGGCGGACCGCCGCGTAGTACTTCTCCCGCGCGGCGCGCTGGCGCTCCAGCAGGACCGACCACGCCTCCGGGCTGCGGGTCTCGTCGCGCAGGAACTGCTCCATGTCCATGACCACGACGACCCATGCGCGAGCCGCCTCCACCACGTCCGGACTGCCGAGCATCAACAGCGCTTCCCCGGCCGGATCGCGCCCGTCGGCGGCGTCGGCCAGGTCCGGCGCCGCCGCCTCGGGCGACAACGGGTGCGGGTGCGGGTCGTTGCCGAAGTGCGCCGCGATCCGGTAGGCCAGGGTGACGCTCTTCTTCAGCGACCGGGCGTAGTGGGCGTAGGCCGCCAGCCGCCGCTCCTCCCAACGGGCCGCCTGCTCGCGGTGGAAGCGGGCCCGGTCAGCGCGCATGACCGCCAGGTACGACCCCAGGGCGCCGATGACTACTCCGATCAGAGTGGGGAGCTGTTGGATGAACGCGGACATGACCACACGCTACAGCGCGTGCGCGGAGGCGATCTGACGTGGCCTCACATACGGCCGACCCCGCAGGCCGGGCGACCGGCCGGATGCGTGACCTCGTCGGTCTCGCCCCCGGTCCCACGGTGCCGCGGGCTACCGGCGTATACCCTGCCGGGTATACGCCGGTCCTGGCACCGGCGGCGGGCGCTCTCGCTGCCGGCCACGGGTTGCGAGACGGCCGGCGCCGCGGCGGCCGTGACGGCCGTGGCCGGAACCCGCGGCCGGGTCAGCCCGCGCGCTGAGGTGTCCCTCGACCGCCTCCTGTACCAAGGGCTGTACCTCCGCGACATCGAGCACGTGCTCGTGCTTGGCCTGCTCCTGCTCGGCTGGGGCAACCACACACGGTGACGGCACCCCTGTGTGCTCTTCCCAGTACCGCGCTGGGCCGGGATGGCCACGGCGTGAACGGGTTGCCCGAGGAGACGGTCAGTCCGTCGACGGTGCCGTGGCGGCGGACGTCTGCCATGGGAGCGGCCTCACCCGCTACGGGTGATCACCGGTCGTCGGCGGCCGTGCAAGCTCGTAGCCATGGCGCAGAGCGTCACGGCTCAGCGGCAAGAGCGAAGCGAGGTGCCGACCATGACCACGACCACGACTCACCACGGCCGCTCGGACAGGACCGGCGCGGCTGCCGGGGGACTGGTGACGTTCGCCGCCGTCCTGCTGTTCGTCGCCGGAATCCTGGACCTCTTCCGGGGCATCATGGCGATCGCCGACGACGACGTCTTCGTGGCCACCCCCAACTACATCTTCAAGTTCGACCTGACCAGCTGGGGCTGGATCCAGCTCGTCCTGGGCGTGATCGCCATGGTCGTGAGCGCCGGGCTCTTCAGCCGTGCCCTGTGGGCCAGGGTCGTCGGCGTCGGGATTGCGGCGCTGCTGATCATCGCCAACTTCCTGTCGATCCCGTACTACCCCGTGTGGTCGCTCATTCTGATCGCGCTGTACGGCTTCGTCATCTGGGCGCTGTGCGTCGTGCGCCGGGAGCCCTGACAGCCCGGGCGCGCCGCTGGAGCGCGATGCTCAGTCACCGACCGTCCCGGCGTCGATGCGTCGGCCGACCATCGTGTCCACCACGATCGGGATGCCGTCCGGGATCTGCCCCTGAAGCCGGTCCAGCAGCGTCTGGGCCGGTGGCAGGTCCCCGTGCACGCGGACGTGGATGTACATCGTCCGGGACGCCGTGTCGACGCTGGTGACGGACGCGCCCGGGACGTCGGCCAGCCACTGTTCCGCCGCGTGCTTGGCCCGACCGGTCCAGCTGTTGAGGAAGAGCGTGAGCGCGGTGTTGGCGGCGAGCGGCACGAACACGACCACGAACAGCAGGGCCATGGCGGCGTACGTCCTGCGCGTCGGCCGCCCGGCGGCACCCGCGTCCCGAGCGCGGAAGGTGAGGGCGGCGAAGACCACCATGCCGCCGAAGACCAGCGCGAAGAGGTTGGACACGAACAGGACCAGCGCGCCCAGCGCGAGCCACTCCGCCAGACGCCCCAGACAGACGCCGACCACCACCAGCGGCGGCACGAGGGAGATGGCGATCGCGACACCGGGCAGGACGGCGGCGACGTCCCGGCGGGCGAGCGCCACCGCACCCGCGAAGCCGGTCGCGAGGGCGGCGACCAGATCCATCAGCCCCGGTGACGTCCGGGACGCGACCTGGCTGTTGGAGAGCAGGTCGTAGTTGCCGGGCAGCACCAGGGAGAAGACGATCCCGACCGCGACCACCAGCGCACCGGCGGCCAGGACGACCCGGAGGGAGCCGTTCCGTCGGCGCTGCACCGACCCCAGGGCGATACCCATGATCGGCGTCGACAACGGCGCGATGATCATCGCGCCGATGACGGTGGCCGTCGAGTCCGTCAGCACCCCGCCCGCCGCGATGACCGAGGACAGCGTCAGCATCGTCCAGAAGGCCGAACGCTTGGACCTGGTGTCCCCGGCCGACAGGTCCAGATCCTGCGCCAGTTCGTCCAGTGAGCGGCGCTGGGAGGCCGGGAGGACCAGAGCGCGAAATCCGCGGAGCATGCCCTCAAACAACCACAAAAGCGGCGGCGCCGAAGGGCTGGACACGGAACAGACGTCAGCAGTCTGAACGGATCGGGCCGACGGCCCGTATTCTTACCCGATCGACATGCCAATTACGGCAGATTCTTCCCATCTTCATGGGAATTGTGGGGCAGGTCGCGACAGCCGCGGCCACAGGGGGATGTGAGGCGACCATGACGACGGTGAGTACCACGGCAGGAAGCAGAGGCACGGTGCCTCCGGTGGACGCGGCGCGCCGGGTGATGTGGACGTTCGTCCTCGTCAACGTCGTCATCGTGGAGGCGCTGTTCCTGAGCGCCGGTTCCGGCAAGAACGACGTGCTCACGGTCGCCAAGTTCTTCGGCCTGCACGCAGCCCTGCTGATGTTCTTCCAACTGCTGCTGGTGGCGCGGCTGCCCTGGCTGGACCGCCGCATCGGCATGGACCGGCTCACGGTGTGGCACCGCTGGGTCGGCTTCACCCTGCTGTGGACCGTCCTCACCCACGCCACGCTCGTGGTGCTCGGCTACGCGACGCTCGACGACGCCTCCATGCTGAAGACGTTCGTCGCGCTGAGCGGCGTACCGGCCTCCCTGCTCGGCATGCTCGCCGCCGCCGTCATCGTCGTCATCGGAGTGATCTCCACCCGGCCCCTGCGGCGGCGACTGCGCTACGAGGTCTGGCACGGCCTGCACCTGCTGCTCTACGTCGCCCTCGGCCTGTCCTTCGTGCACCAGTTGCAGGAGACGACGACCTTCACGTCCTCCGCGTTCGCCACGGCCTACTGGTGGCTCATGTGGCTGTTCGCCTTCGGCGCCCTGCTGGCCGGGCGTCTCGCCCTGCCCCTGTGGCGCAACGCCTACCACCGGTTCCGCGTCGTGGCCGTGATACCGGAGTCGGACGACGCGGTCTCCGTCTACGTCACCGGCCGCCACCTCGACAAACTCCCCGCCCGGGCGGGCCAGTTCTGTATCTGGCGGTTCCCCGGACACCACCACTGGTGGCTGGCGAACCCCTTCTCCCTGTCGGCGGCGCCCACCGGGCAGGGGCTGCGCCTCACGGCCAAGGCGGCGGGCAAGGCCAGCGCCGGTCTGCGCGACCTCACGCCCGGTGGCCGGGCCTTCGTCGAGGGACCGTACGGGGCGTTCACCTCACTGCACCGGAGCCGCCCCGGCGCGCTGCTCATCGCCGGTGGGGTAGGCGTCACCCCTGTGCGGGCCATGCTGGAGGAGCAGACGACCGGCGGCGACGTCGTCGTGCTGTACCGGGTGCGCAGCGAGGCCGACGCCGTACTGCTGAACGAGGTGCGCCACCTGGTCGAATTCCGGGGCGGCCGGTTGCACCTCCTCACCGGCAGGACCGGCGAGAGCGGCGTCCCGCCCTTCGCCCCGGCCAGCCTCCACCAGTTGGTCCCCGACATCACCGAACGCGACGTCTACGTCTGCGGCCCGCCCGCCATGACGACGGCCGTCCTCTCCGGCTTGCGCGAGCTGCGGGTTCCCGCGCGGCAGGTGCACGCGGAGAGGTTCGGCCTGGCCTGATCCGGAGACCGGTGGGTCACGGGTCCGGGGTCGTGAGGGTGAGGGTGGCGACGAAGACGGGCGTGTCGTTCTGGTGGGCGGTGACGAGGAGGTCGGCGGTGTCGCCGGTGGTGCTCGGGAGGGTCAGGGCTTCCACGTAACAAGGGGTGTCGAGTTCGGCGTAGCGCAGGAACTCGCTGGTGATGGTGGTGGGCAGGCCGGCCCGGCCGTGGTCGGCGAGCGCGGCCTGACGGGCGGCTTCGAGGAGCACCATGCCGGGGACGTGGTCGACCGGGTGGTCGAAGAGGACCGGGTGGCGGGTGTCGGCGCGCAGTTCCCAGCGGCGGGGGTGGGCGGTCGGCGCGAGGACGACGTCGCCTGGGTGGTGACGGCCGACCAGATGGGGAGGCACGGGG
>NZ_JAGPXL010000061.1 GCF_018070565.1 Streptomyces sp. B93 | reverse complement strand
ACGGACAACCGTCCGTCGCGCCACCGCCTTGTCCGCATACGTTCGTCCCGCTGCGAGCCGTCGGGACCAACGGCGGCTCCCCATACGGGAGATCGGGGGTGCACCTGTGCGCATCGGACTGCTTACGGAGGGTGGTTATCCGTACCTGAACGGTGATGCCGGGCTCTGGTGCGACCGGCTTGTGCGCGGGCTCGGGCAGCACGAGTTCGATGTCTACGCGCTCAGCCGCAGCCGACGACAGGAGGACGAGGGCTGGGTTCCGCTGCCACCGCAGGTCAGACGGGTGCGCACGGGGCCGCTGTGGACGGTCGAGGACGACGGGGTGGTACTCGGCAGGCGCGCACGCCGGCGCTTCGCCGAGCACTACGACGAACTGGCGACCGCCCTCTGCGTCCCCGCCCCGGACTCCGCCACCCCTCAGGCGGACCGTTTCGCCAGTGCCCTCTACGGGCTCGCGGAACTCGCCAGCGACGAGGGCGGCCTCCCGGCGGCACTCCGCTCCGAGACAGCCGTGCGCGCCCTGGAACGCGCATGCCGCGCGCCCGGCGCCCGGCGTGCGGCACGCGAGGCGCGCGTCCCCGAACTGCTCGCCGTCGCCGCGCAGCTGGAGCGCGCCCTGCGGCCCCTGTCCTTCGACTGGTACGAGGACGACGGGCTCGGCGCGGTCGACCTGTGCCACGCGGCCTCCGGCGGCGCCGCCGCCCTGCCCGGACTGCTGGCCCGCCACTTCACCGGCGTACCCCTGCTGGTCACCGAGTACGGCGTACGGCTGCGGACCCACTACCTGGCCTCCGGCGCCGACGACACCGCCCCGGCCGTACGCGCCCTGCTCGCCGCCTTCCACGGCGGGCTCGCCGCCGAGGTCTACCGGCAGGCCGCCTGCGTCACCCCGGGCAACGCGCACGCCCGGCGCTGGCAGGAGCGCTGCGGCGCCGACCGCGCCAAGCTGCGCACCGTCTACCCCGGCATGGACGCCGCCCCGTTCGCCGAGGTCGGCGAGGGGTCCCAGCACGCGGACAACACCCTGACCTGGGTCGGCCGGATCGAACCGGCCAAGGACCTGGTCTCCCTGCTGCACGCCTTCGCGGAGGTCCGCAAGGCCGAGCCCGGGACCCGGCTGCGGATCGTCGGCGCCCCCACCGGGGCCGAGGGCGCGGCCTACCTCACCCACTGTCAGGCCCTCGCCACCCACCTCTTCCCGGACGAGGCCGAGGGACGGCACGCCGTCGGCGAGAACCCGGTGTCCTTCGAGGAGACCGACGCGTTCCCGAGCCCGGCCGAGGCCTATGCCTCAGGTGCCGTGATCGTCCTGTCCAGCGTCGTCGAGGGCTTCCCGGTGGGGCTGGTCGAGGCCATGCTCTGCGGCCGGGCGACCGTGTCCACCGACGTCGGCGCCGTGGTGGAGGTCATCGGCGGGACCGGGCTCGTAGTGCCGCCGCGCAATCCCGCGGCGCTCGCCGGGGCCTGCGTGGAGCTGCTGCGCGACCCCGAGCGCCGGGAGCGCCTCGGTGCCGCCGCCCGCGCCCGCGCCCTCGAACTCTTCACCGTCGAGCAGAACATCGCCGCCTTCCACGGCATCTACCTGGACATCGTCTCGCACAGCCCGGTCCGCCGGGTCGTCCTGGACGACACCGGCGAACCCCTCCCGTTCGCCGTCCCGGCCGAGGCCCATGTCCCCGGCCGCTGGGCCGGGCGACCCGCGCACCGCACCCCGGCGTGGGCACCCGGCCCACCGGTACGGGCGACGCCGGTATCCGCCAGAGAGGGAGCCCGATGAGCGAGCGCAGGACGGCTCCCGCCCCCCGCCACGGCGCCGTGGACCCGGTCAAGGCCCTGATGCACCGCCACCGCGACCTGTGCGAACGCGCCGTGGACCCCTTGGAGATCGCCGCCGCCCTGGAGGCCCACGGCGTCACCGACCGCACCGCGACCCGCTTCCGGCACCGGGACGTGTTCTCCCTCGCGGAGGAGATGTACGCCCGCGTCCCCCGCGACACCGAGCCCGCCACGAGCCCGCGGCCGCCCACCGCGCCCGACCCGCGACCGGCGGGGCTGCTGCGCGGTCTGCTGTTCGCCGCGCTCGCCGCCGCGGCCGTCACGGCACTGCACCTGACCGGGGGCGAGCCCCAACTGCTCCTGACGGCGGCCGCCCTGTTCACCGCCGCCCTGGCGCTGCGCGGCACCCTCTCCCCGACCAAGACCTTCTGCCTCCTCGCCTACGCCGCCCTGGGGGACGGCGTCCTCGGGGCCGTGCTCGCCGGAGGCCCGGACAGCATGCCCACCGGGCCCTCGGAAGGCTCCTGGCCGATCGCCACCGCCCCGCTGCTGGCCCTGGCGCTGGCGGGCGCCCCCGCGACCTGGTGCACCCACCTCTTCATCTCGGGAGCCCGTCGCAGGCTGGCGGCCAGCCGCGGCCTGGAGGACTTCACCAGCGCGGTCCGTCCCCTGCTGCTGGGCGTCATCGCCCTGTTCCTCACCGCCCTGACGGCCCTCCTCATCGCCTCCTCCGCACTGCTCGGTGAGCCCGCGGCCCACGCTCAGACCCTCACCCTCGGCGCACTCCTGCTCGTGGCGCGCCTCCTCGCCGCCCACGGCCGCAACCACGCCCCCGCCCTGGTCCTCACCGCCGCGGTGGCCTCCGAGGCGACCGCCGTGGCGAGCCTCCTGGCGTCCCGCCTGCCGGGCTGCGCCTTCCTGGCGACCCCTGTCGAGACGGTCGTGGAGACCTGGGGGCCCGCCGCCGTCCCGGCCCTCAGCTGCGGGGCCGCCGCACTGACCCTCCTCATCCACGCGACCCGCACGCTGACCCGGGCCAGCGCCCATGCCAGACCGGAGGGACCGGGGCCGAAGGGGCCCTGAGACCTCGAATCCCCCTCGGAGGAGAGCCCGACATGACCACCACCCACTCCGGAACCCCTCAACCCCCGGGAGCCCCACGATGAGAGTCCTGCTGATCGGCCCCAACGGCTACATCGGCCGCTTCGTCGCCGACCGTCTCCTCGCCGACCCGGCCGTCCAGCTCACCGCCCTCGGCCGGGGCGACGACGCCGACGTCCGCTTCGACCTGGCCTCCGGCAGCCCCGGCGCGCTCACCCGGTTCCTGGACGCGGTCCACCCCGGGGTGGTCATCAACTGCGCGGGCGCCACCCGCGGCGGTGCCCGCGAACTCACCCGCCACAACACCGTCGCCGTCGCCACCGTCTGCGAGGCCCTGCGCCGCAGCGGCTGCGGCGCCCGCCTGGTGCAGATCGGCTGCGCCGCCGAGTACGGCCCCAGCCAGCCCGGATCCTCCACGGCCGAGGACGCCGTCCCCCGCCCCGGCGGCCCGTACGGGGTCAGCAAGCTCGCCGCCACCGAACTCGTCCTCGGCTCCGGCCTGGACGCCGTCGTCCTGCGCGTCTTCTCACCCGCGGGCCCCGGCACCCCCGCCGGGTCGCCGCTCGGCCGCCTCGCCGAGGCCATGCGCCGGGCCATGCAGACCGGCGACGGCGAACTCAAGCTGGGCGGCCTGGGCGTCCAGCGCGACTTCATCGACGTCCGCGACGTGGCCCGCGCCGTGCACGCGGCGTCGCTCTCCGCCGCCCAGGGCGTCATCAACATTGGCTCCGGACGCGCGGTCCGCCTTCGCGACGCCGCGGCCGTCCTCGCCCGGGTGGCCGGATACGGCGGCGCCCTCCACGAACTCGACGGCCCCCCGGCCCCCTTGAGGTCGTCGCTCGCCCACTCCCTGGGCGGCGGCCACCCCTCCGGCCACGCCGCCCTCGGCCACGCTGTCGGCCACCCCCGCCCCGACCCGGACCACCCGGCCCCGGGGGCGACTCCGCCGCCCCACCCGCCGCAGGCGGCCGTGTACCCGTACCCCGACGGCTGCGGCAGCTGGCAGCAGGCCGATGTCCGCACCGCCCGCGACCGGCTCGGCTGGCGTCCTCGCATCAACCTCGAGGAGTCCCTGGCGGACATCTGGATGGAGGCGGCATGCCGCATCTGACCAGCACCAGAGCGAACCCGGCCGGTCTCGTCACCGGCACCGGCGTCGGAGTCCCCGGCTGCGCGCACCCCTTGGTCGCCCCCAGGGAGTGGGCCGACCTGGCCCGCCCGGGAGCCCCGCTGCACTGGGTCGTCCTGAACGTCGCCGACGGCCCCGGCACCCGCCTCGACCCGGACTGCCTCCAGGCGACGGCCCGCCTGCGCACCGCGGGCGTGCGCGTCCTCGGCCACCTGGACACCTCGTCGGCCACCGCGCTCCCCGGATCGCTCGCCGCCGCGCACCGCTACCTCGACTGGTACGGCGTGGACGGCTTCCTCCTCGACCGCTGCCCCACGGACCGCGCCGCGCTCCCGGAGATCCGCCGCACGGTCACCGCGCTGCGCGCCCTGCGTGACGATGCCCACATCGTCCTCGGCCACGGCACCCACCCGCACCCCGGCTACGCCGACCACGGCGACCAGCTCGTCACCTTCCGCGGGCGCTGGAGCGACTACCGCTGGTCCCAGGTGGCGGAGTGGACCGCCGACCATCCGCCCGAGCGGTTCTGCCACTTCGTGCACGGCGTGCCCCGCGGCCACCTGGAGGAGGCCTTGCGCATCGCCCGCTGGCAGGGCGCCGCGACCATCTACTTCACGGACCGCACGAACCGCGCCGGAGCGAGCCCCTGGGAGGCCATGCCCGGCTACTGGGACGAATTCGTCTCGCGGGTCGGGACAGGTGTCTCGGAATGAAAAAGGCCATGGCACTGTTACGGGAAGAACAACCGTAGTGATTGACCGACCAACGGAGTCCCCGTGTCGCTGCCACCCCTGGTCGAGCCCGCTTCCGAGCTCACCGTAGACGAGGTCCGCAGGTACTCCCGCCACCTGATCATCCCCGACGTGGGGATGGACGGGCAGAAGCGGCTGAAGAACGCCAAGGTGCTGTGTGTGGGCGCCGGCGGCCTGGGCTCGCCGGCGCTGATGTACCTGGCCGCCGCGGGCGTCGGCACTCTCGGCATCGTGGAGTTCGACGAGGTCGACGAGTCGAACCTGCAACGCCAGATCATCCACAGCCAGGCGGACATCGGCCGCTCCAAGGCCGAGTCGGCCCGCGACAGCGTGCTCGGCATCAACCCGTACGTGAACGTGGTCCTGCACGAGGAGCGGCTCGAGGCCGACAACGTGATGGACATCTTCAGCCAGTACGACCTGATCGTCGACGGCACCGACAACTTCGCGACCCGCTACCTGGTCAACGACGCGTGCGTGCTGCTGAACAAGCCGTACGTCTGGGGGTCCATCTACCGCTTCGACGGTCAGGCCTCCGTCTTCTGGTCGGAGCACGGCCCCTGCTACCGCTGCCTCTACCCGGAGCCCCCGCCCCCCGGCATGGTCCCCTCCTGCGCCGAGGGCGGCGTCCTGGGCGTGCTGTGCGCGTCCATCGGCTCCATCCAGGTCACCGAGGCCATCAAGGTCCTCACCGGCACCGGTGAGCCGCTGGTCGGCCGCCTGATGATCTACGACGCCCTGGAGATGCAGTACCGCCAGGTGAAGGTCCGCAAGGACCCCAACTGCGCGGTCTGCGGCGAGAACCCGACCGTCACGGAACTCATCGACTACGAGGCCTTCTGCGGCGTCGTCTCCGAGGAGGCCCAGGCGGCGGCCGCCGACTCCACGATCACTCCCAAGCAGCTCAAGGAGTGGATCGACGACGGCGAGAACATCGACATCATCGACGTCCGCGAGGTCAACGAGTACGAGATCGTCTCGATCCCCGGTGCCCGGCTGATCCCCAAGAACGAGTTCCTGATGGGCACCGCCCTGGAAGGCCTCTCGCAGGACAAGAAGATCGTCTTGCACTGCAAGACGGGTGTCCGCAGTGCGGAAGTCCTCGCGGTCCTGAAGTCCGCGGGCTTCTCGGACGCCGTCCACGTCGGCGGCGGCGTCATCGGCTGGGTCAACCAGATCGAACCGGACAAGCCGGTCTACTGACCAGCGCTCCTGGCCTGAACGGCGGGGGCTTCGAGCGCCACGGGTGCTCGGAGCCCCCGCCGTCGTCAGGAACAGACCTTGCCGTCCTCGGGCACACGGCCCTCCAGCAGGTACGCGTTCACCGTCGAGTCGACACAGCTGCTGCCACTGCCGTACGCGCCATGCCCCTCGCCCTCCCAGGTGAGCACCACGCCGACCCCCTCGCCCAGCTCGTCCGCCATCCTGCGGGCGCCCTCGTAGGGTGTCGCCGGGTCGCCGGTGTTGCCCACGACGAGGATCGGCGCCGCTCCGGGCGCGCTCACCTCCGGGGTGTCGTGCTGTCCGGGCACCGGCCACTGGTGGCACCAGCCCGCCGTGTCCCAGCCCAGGAACGCCCCGAACACGGGCGACAGCTTCTCGAACTCGGGCAGCCGCTCCTTCGCCTCGGCGGGCGTCGGCCGCTGCTTGTCGTCCAGGCACGATATGACCCGTTGTGAATGCGTCGTCGTGCCGTAGTGCCCCGACGGGTCGCGTTCGTTGTAGCCGTCGGCGAGCGCCAGCAGCGCGGTGCCGTCGCCCCGCTCGGCCGCTTCCAGGGCGCTGGTCAGGGTCGGCCAGCTGGACTCGCTGTACAGCGGCAGGACGATCCCGGTGACGGCGAGGGTCTGGGTCAGCTTGCGCCCCGACGAGGTCGGCAGCGGCTTCGCGTCGATCCGCTCCAGCAGGTCGGCGATCTCCCGGGTGCCCTGCTCCGGGTCCTCGCCCCGGTCCTTCAGATAGTCGTCGAGCGCCCGCTGGAAGCCCCTGGTCTGGTTCTCGGCGTGACCGACCGCGTCGGCGGCCGGGTCGACGACCGCGTCCAGGGTCAGCCGTCCCACCTTGTCGGGGAACAGGTGCGCGTAGACACCGCCCAGTTCGGTGCCGTACGAGATGCCGAAGTAGTGCATCTTGTCGTCGCCGAGGGCCTGGCGCATCAGGTCCATGTCCCTGGCGGTGTCCGTGGTGGAGACATGGGCCAGCAGCTTCCCGGCGTCCTCGGCGCAGCCCTTGCCGAAGTCGGCGGCGTCCTGGAAGTAGGCCTCCTCCTCGGCCGCCGTGTCCGGGGTGACGTCGATCGACTCGGCCGCCTGGATCTCCTTGTCGTCACGGCAGCGGATGCCGCCGCTGGCGCCCACCCCGCGCGGGTCCCAGCTCACCAGGTCGTACCGCTCACGGAGTTGCGAGGCCGTGCCGGCGTACGCCGGGAGGGTGGAGACGCCCGAGCCGCCGGGTCCGCCGAAGTTGAACAGCAGTGAGCCGATGCGGTCGTCGCCCGTGGCCTTGGCGCGGATCAGGGCCAGGTCGATCGTGTCGCCGTCCGGCTTCGACCAGTCGAGGGGCGCCTTGAGCGTGGCGCACTGCCAGTCGCGCCCCGGGGCGGGGGCGTCGTCGGTCGCCTTGCACCGCCCCCAGTCCAGCTCCGGCACGACCGGCGCCGATCCGCCCCGCGTCGCGGACGACCGGTCGTCGGGCGAGGGCCCGCCGCCCGACGAGTCGTCGCCGCTGCATCCCGTGGCCAGCAGCGCCGCGGCCATACCCAGCGCCGCGCCCCGTACGAAACGCGCCATGTCGCACATCCCCCCTCACAAGCCGTCCGCTCCTGCGCTGCGGACCGCGGTCAGGCCATGCTATGCGGAACTAGCCGCGCCTGCCGGAGCCTGTGGATAACCTTCTGACCTGCGCGTTTGGTGACGTCGAGCGGTCGGTCGTACGTGTCGGGGGGGGGGCGGCCGTACGCGGGAGGCGGGGTCCGGGCCGACTGGGCGCGGTCCGGACCGGCCTCGGTCAGGAGCAGACGGTCCCGGCCTTGGGCACCCGGCCGTCCAGCAGGTAGCCGTCCACCGCGTTCCGTACACACTTGTTCTCGCTGTCGTACGCGCCGTGCCCCTGCCCCCGGTACGTCAGCTCGACCCCGACGCCCTCACCCAGCGCCCGCACCATCTTGCGCGCACCCTCGTACGGTGTCGCCGGGTCGCCGGTGTTGCCCACGACGAGGATCGGCGCCGACCCGGGCGCGCTCACATCGGGATGGTCGGCCGCGCCCGGCACCGCCCAGTCGGTGCAGCTCAGCATGGACCAGGCCAGGAAGTCGCCGAACACCTCGGAGGCGGCACGGAACTCGGGCAGCGCGCGCTGCACCTGCGCCACGGTGTAACGCGGCTTGTCGTCGGCGCAGTTGATGGAGATGTTGGCCGGGACCAGATTGCTGTACTCGCCGTTCTCGCTGCGCCCGTTCAGCGAGTCGGACAGCAGCATCAGGATCTGGCCGTCCCCGTCGTACGCCTGTTCAAGGCCGTCGGTGAGGTACTGCCAGAAGTCCTGGGAGTACAGCGCCTGCGCGATGCCGTTGGTCGCGGCGGTCTGGGTCAGTTCGCGGGGGAAGACGCCGGGGATCGGCCGCGCGTCGAGGTCCTCGAGCAGCCGGGCGATGCGGTCCTTGACGTCCTGTGCGCTGTCCCCGATCGGGCACTCCTCCTCCTGCGACACACAGTCCTCGGCGAAGTTGTCGAGCGCGCGCTGGAAGCCCTTGGCCTGGCCCAGCGACCCCTGCTCCGGTGTCTGCGTCGGGTCGACGACCGCGTCGAACACGGCCCGGCCCACGTTCTTCGGGAACAGGTGGGCGTAGACGCCGCCCAGTTCGGTGCCGTAGGAGATGCCGAAGTAGTGGAGCTTGTCGTCGCCGAGGACCTGGCGCATCAGGTCCATGTCGCGGGCAGCGTCGGTGGTGGCCACGTGCGGCAGCATCCGCTCGGACCGGTCCTCGCAGGCGTCGTTGAACTGCTTCACCCCGTCGAGGAGTTCGGTGCGCTCGGCGGCGTCGTCCGGGGTCGCGTCCAGCTGGAAGTAGGCGTCGAGCTGCTGGTCGCTCTCGCACCACACGGCGGCGCTGCGCCCGACGCCGCGCGGGTCGAAGCTGACCAGGTCGTAGCGGGTGCGCAGGGTCTCGTACTCCTCGCCGAAGGCGGGCAGCGTGGTGACCCCCGAGCCGCCGGGGCCGCCGAAGTTGAAGACGAGGGAGCCGATGCGCCGGCCGCGCTCCCCGCTGGCCTGGGCTCGGATCAGCTCGATCCCGATGGTGTCGCCCTCGGGGTCGTCCCAGTCGAGCGGCGCCTTCATGGTGGCGCACTGCCAGGCGCCGTCGTCCGGCAGCGGCGACGGGGAGGGGCCGCCGCCCTGAGCCTGGGACGGGGCGGGGCAGTCCTTCCAGCTCAGCTTCTGCGCCGACAGGTCCTCGTCCTCGGCGTCGTCGCCGCACCCCGCCAGCGCGGAGGTCAGCAGCACGACGGTGGCGGTCAGGGCGGCGGCGCGCGGCAGGGAAGGTCTGGGCATGTCCCCATCCTGCGGTCGCGCCCGGCGGGACGCGCGGGGCACGGGCCGTACGAGGTACGCCCGGAGGGGACGGTCAGAGCGCGCCCTTGCGGGTGAGGTGGTTGAACGCCAGCCAGCCCGGCAGCACCGGCAGCCACAGCGTCAGCAGCCGGAAGAGCAGGACCGCCGGGGCGGCGACCTCGCTGGGCAGGCCCACGGCGATCAGGCCGACGGTCAGGGTCGCCTCGACCGCGCCGACACCGCCCGGCGTCGGGGCGGCGGAACCGAGCGCGTTGCCCGCGAGGAACACGACCGCGACGCTGGCGATGCTGAGCGAGGTGGACTCGTCGCCGAAGGCCCGGATCGAGGCGTCCAGGCACATCACGAAGCAGGCGGTGAGCAGCAGCATGCCGCCGATGCCGGTGATCAGCTTCTGCGGGCGCTGGAGCACGTCGAGCATGCGCGGCACGACCCCGGCGAAGAGCGACCGCACGCGCGTGACGACGAACTTCCGCAGGAACGGCACCGAGGTCACCACGAGCACCAGCACCGCCACCGTCAGCAGCCCGGCGATGACCGTCCGGGACGGCGACAGCGACGGTGTCTTCTCGGTGCCGGTGAGGTAGCCGAAGGACAGCAGCAGGACGATGTGGCTGCCGAGCCCGAACAGCTGGGAGGCGCCGACGCTGGCCACCGCCAGGCCGGGCCGGACGCCCGCCCGCTGGAGGAAGCGGGTGTTGAGCGCCACACCGCCGACCGCGGCCGGGGCCACGATCTTCACGAACGACCCGGCGACCTGCGCCAGCACCGTCCGCGGGAAGGGCACCCGCTCGGGCACGAAACCCAGCAGGGACATCGCCGCGGCGAAGTAGGTCAGTGCCGAGAACAGCACCGCCGCCGCGACCCAGCCCCACTCGGCGTTGGCGAAGAGCGGGCCGAACTCGATGTGGGTGAGCTGGGTGAGCAGGAAGTAGGCGCCGATGGCACCCGCGATGAAGCTGATCAGGGTGCGGGGGCGGACCCGTTCGAGCCGGGCCGGTTCCACCGGTGCCTGCGGCCGGATCAGCAGCACTTCGTGGCGGATCTGGGTGAGCAGATCGTCCTCGCGGGCCTCCTCCAGGGCCTCCTCGACGGCCCGCTTCTCGGCCCTCGTCTGGGCGCGCACCGCCTTCTTGTCGGGCTTCTCCAGGACGACCGAGGTGTCCTGTCCGGCCTCCTCCGCGCGGGCCTGCCGGGCGAGCCGGGACGCCTCCAGCACCGCCTCGCGTTCGCGTTCCGCGCGTTCCCGGGCCAGCCGGCGCAGCGTCGCGCGCGTGGAGCGCGTCAGGGCGATCGGCTGGAGCATCGGCAGACAGTCGGCCACGGCGTCGGGGCCGAGCACGGCGACCGCGGAGGCCACGGCACGCTCGGCGCCCACCCGCAGCGCCAGGGTGGTCATCAGCTGGGCGACGTCCATGCGCAGCAGCAGGTCACCGGCCGCGATCTCGCCGCCGCGCAGGTCGGTGAGGATCACCGTGCCGGAACGATCCACCAGGATGGCGTCACCCGCCAGCCTGCGGTGCGCGATACGGCGGGACTGCAACGCCCGCACCTGCTCCCAGGTGTGCCGCAGCAACTCGTCGGTGATGTCCTCGTCCGCCACCGAGTCCAGGGTGCGTCCGCCGCTGTGCTCGTAGACGAGCATCACGGCGTCGGGACCCAGTTCCGAGGTGGCGATCAGCTTGGGCGCGTTGGCTCCGGCCGCGATGGCGGCGTAGGCGAGCAGCGCCTCCTGTTCGAGGGCCTGGCGCAGCGACTGGAGGCTGCGGCGGGTGGCGAAGCCGCGCAGGGTGAGATTGCGCCAGACCCGGTAGAAGAAGCCCTGGGCCTGTTGCTCGCGGTCGACGACCGTGACGTCCAGCGGTGGGCCGTCCTCCAGGGTGACGAAGTAACGGCGTCCGCGGTCGCCGTCCGTGACGTCGGCCGCGTCCTCGCGGGAGGCGCTCACCGGGCGGAAGCCGACCGTCCGCAGGCCCGCCATCAAGGTCCGTCCGGTGGGGCGGACGTTTGGCGAGCCGACGGCGTACAGCGTGCCGTAGGCGACGCTCCAGCCGATCAGCAGCGTCAGGACGATCGAGAACGGCGTCGTGTAGCCGGTGACGAGCATCGAGAACGCGTCCAGCGTCAGCACGATCCACAGCACCGCGCGCCAGCGTGGTCTGCGGGACATGCCGACGGCGGTCATATAGGCGATGACGGGTGCCAGATAGCCGTGCACCGGGTCGGTGAGGGCGTTGAGGTCGCCGGGGGAGGGCTGGGTGAGCGCCTCCTGGATGGAGTCGGGGGCCGCCTCGGCGACCCACAGGTCCGTGGCCAGCGTCACTCCGTGGGCGAGTACGGCCGCGAGGACGCCGTCGGCGATGCGCAGCCCGTCCCGTTTGATCAGCCGTTCGATCGCGAAGGCGACCGGGACCAGGAGGATCGCGATGCTGGACGCCAGCCCCGCGATCTTGATCAGCAGGTCGGGTGCCTGGCCGGTGCCCTTGGTGATGTCCTGTTCGAGGCCCGAGGTGGTGCCGTGCGCGAACGCGGCGATGGCGAGCAGCACGGCCACGGCGAGCGCGCCCACCAGGAGGCGCATGAGATCGGAGGGGCGGTGCACGCGCGCGGGGAGCAGTGGTTCGTCGCCCTCCACCGCGTCGGTGTGGGAATCGTCACTGATCGGGTCCGAGTTCATGGAGCGGGTGCTCTCGCCGGTGGCCGGCCGCCCGGTGGTCCGGGCGGGGTCCGCGGTGTCCGGGCGTGCCGAAGCGTCAGAGGTGCCCTCGGCGTCCTCGGGGTGCACACCCTGCTGCTTCATCGTCTCTTCTTGGTCTCGTATCACCAGTCACCGCCCGCACGATGGTGGCATGCTCCACCGGCACACGGGGGCATCAGGGTGCGGACGCGGGGCGCACAGTCTGCCGGAAGGGCGGCTTCGGAGCGAGGGATACGCACGGTGGCGGGCCCGTCACATTGTCGGTGGCATCGGGCAGGATGGGGCGAATGAGCGAGCAGAGCCTGCCCGAGGAGGCCCGCCCGGAGTACGCCGACGCACTGCCGGAGTACGCGGAGCGGGTCCTCGACCTCACGGAACGGATTCCGGCCGGACGCGTCATGACGTACGGCGATGTCGCCGAGTGGCTGGAGGAGGGCGGCCCGCGCCAGGTCGGCCGGGTGATGGCCCTCTACGGGGGCGCTGTCCCCTGGTGGCGGGTCGTCCGCGCGGACGGTGTGCTGCTCGCCGGTCATGAGCTGGAGGCGCTGGACCACTACCGCGCGGAGGGCACCGCGCTCAGAGGCGCCGGGCGGACGGCCGAGGGGCATCTGCCGCGCGTCGACGTGAAGCGCGCGCGGTGGGACGGCGGCGAAAGCGCAAGAGCTCACACCTGACACGCGAAGGCTCACACCTGACAGCTTCCGCCATCGGCGCGGCCCGTGGGGGACGCGTGATCCGTACGGGGTAAACAGGGTACGTCCGTGACATGACGTACGTTCGAGGGGCAAGGGGCGGATGTGGCGTGAGGGCCCGGTGGGAAGAAGCGGAAGCCCTGCTTCCGTGAGTTCCCCCGGCGTAGCGTCGGCTGCGCACGTCCCCCTCATCCCGAGGCCACCGCCCGCCCCGCGCGGCGGTCGCACCACCAGCACACCCACCAGGACCGGCGAACCACGTGAGCTTCCCTTCCTCCACCAGGCGCCTGCCGCACCTCGAGGTGCGGCAGGGGAACCGTGGCGCTTACCGACTGGTACGAACCCCGCCGACCCGACCGGATCCCCCTCGTCTTGACGCCGCACAGCGCGCGGTGGTTGACCACGAGGCCGGTCCGCTGCTGGTGCTCGCCGGTCCCGGCACCGGCAAGACCACCACCCTCGTGGAGTCCGTGGCGGCCCGCATCGCCGGCGGCACCCACCCCGAGCGGATCCTCGTGCTCACCTTCAGCCGCAAGGCCGCCGTCGAGCTGCGGGACCGCATGGCGCTGCGCATGGGCGCCGCCCGCGCGCCCCGCGCGACCACCTTCCACTCCTTCTCGTACGCCCTCGTCCGCGCCCACCAGGACAGCGAGCTGTTCGTCGAACCGCTGCGGCTGCTGTCCGGCCCCGAGCAGGACGTCACCGTCCGGGAGCTGCTCGCGGGCCAGGCCGACCTGGAGCGGGCTGGCCTCGCCCATGTGCGCTGGCCGGACGAACTGCGTGCCTGCCTGACCACCCGCGGCTTCGCCGACGAGGTCCGCGCGGTGCTCGCCCGCAGCCGCGAACTGGGCCTCGGCCCGGACGCCCTGGACGCCTTCGCCCACCGCATCGGCCGCCCCGACTGGCGGGCCGCCGCCGCCTTCCTCGCCGAGTACCTCGACGTGCTCGACCTCCAGGGAGTCGTCGACTACGCCGAACTCGTCCACCGCGCGGTGCTCCTCGCCCACCGGCCCGCCGTCGCCGAACGGCTCGCCGCGCAGTACGACGCCGTGTACGTCGACGAGTACCAGGACACCGACCCGGCACAGGTACGGCTGTTGCACGCCCTCGCGGGCGGCGGACGCACCCTCCTCGCCTTCGGCGACCCCGACCAGTCGATCTACGCCTTCCGCGGCGCCGACGTGAACGGCATCCTCGACTTCCCGCACGCCTTCCCCCGCCGGGACGGCCGACCGGCGCCCGTCGAGGTGCTGCGCGTCTCCCGCCGCTCCGGCGCCGCCCTGCTCGCCGCGACCCGGCTGCTGACCCAGCGCATGCCGCTGCCCCGGCTCCCCGCCGACCGGGCCCGCGCCCACCGCGACCTCACGCCCGCGCGCGACGGCGGCCGCGTCGAGGTCTTCACCTACCCGACCGCGGGCACCGAGCAGGACAACATCGCCGACATCCTCCGGCGGGCCCATCTGGAGGACGGGGTTCCGTGGAGCGAGATGGCCGTGCTGGTGCGCGCCGGGTCCCGCACGATCCCGACCCTGCGCCGCGCCCTCACCGCCGCGGGCGTCCCGCTGGACATCGACGGCGACGACGTGCCGCTGCGGCACGAGCCCGCGGTGGCCCCGCTGCTGACCGCGCTGCGGGCGGTGGCGATGGCGGAGGCGGGGCGCTCCCCGGGGGGCGCGGGCGGCGGCTCGTCGGTCGGGGGCGGTGAGGCGGGTGCCCATGAGGCCGCGTCCCTTGCTGAGGGCGCCGAGTCCGCGTCCGAGGGCTGCTGGCTCGACACCGAGACCGCCCTCACCCTGCTCACCTCCCCGCTCGCGGGCATGGACGCCGCCGACCTGCGCCGCCTCGGCCGCGCGCTGCGGGAGGAGGAGCGGGCCGCGGGCAACCCCGTACCGCCGCCCTCCGACGACCTGCTCGCGCGGGCGCTCGCCGAACCCGAGCGGCTGGTCGCGCACGACCCGGCGTACGCACGCGGCGCCCAGCGGCTCGGCGCACTGCTGCGCAAGGCCAGGGAGCGCCTCGCGGGCGGCGGTACGGCCGAGGAGGCGCTGTGGGACCTGTGGGAGGGCACGCCGTGGCCCGCCCGCCTCGAGCGGTCCGCGCGGCGCGGCGGCGCGGCCGGGCGCAACGCCGACCGCGACCTGGACGCCGTGTGCGCGCTGTTCGCCACGGCCGCCCGCGCGGAGGAACGCACCGGCGGCCGCGGCGCCCTGAACTTCCTGGCGGAGACCGACGCCGAGGACATCGCCGCCGACACCCTCACCCGTCGCGCGGTACGCCCCGACGCGGTCCGCCTGATGACCGCGCACCGCGCCAAGGGCCTCCAGTGGCGCCTGGTCGTCGTCGCGGGCGTCCAGGAGGGCCTCTGGCCGGACCTGCGCCGCCGCGGCTCCCTCCTGGAGGCCGACCGCATAGGCCGCGACGGGCTCGCCGAACCCCTCACCCCCGGCGCCCTCCTCGCGGAGGAGCGCCGACTGTTCTACGTCGCCGCCACGCGCGCGCGTGAACGTCTCGTCGTCACCGCCGTGAAGGCCCCCGCCGACGACGGCGACCAGCCCTCCCGCTTCCTGACCGAACTGGGCGTCGAACCCAGGGACGTCACCGGCCGCCCGCGCCGCCCGCTGTCCGTCGCCGCGCTCGTCGCGGAGCTGCGTGCCACCACCGTCGACCCGCGCGTCTCGGCCCCCCTGCGCCGGGCCGCGGCCCAGCGCCTCGCCCGGCTCGCGGCCCTCACCGACGACGACGGCAGGCCGCTGGTGCCGTCCGCGCACCCCTACCGCTGGTGGGGCATGTTCGAGCCGACCGAGAGCAAGGTGCCGCTGCGCGACCGGGACCAGCCCGTCACGCTCTCCGGCAGCGCCCTCGACCAGCTCGCCAACACCTGCGCCCTCCAGTGGTTCCTCAGCCGCGAGGTGAAGGCGGACACACCGGCGACCGCCGCACAGGGCTTCGGCAACGTGGTGCACGTCCTCGCCGACGAGGTCGCCTCCGGGCACACCCCGGCCGACCTCGACGTGCTGATGGAACGGCTGGACTCGGTGTGGGACGCGCTCGCCTTCGACGCGCCGTGGAAGTCGGCCCAGGAGAAGGACCACGCGCGCGTGGCGCTCGAACGCTTCCTGGAGTGGCACGTCATGGACCGCACCGGACGCACCCCGGTGGCCAGCGAGCAAGACTTCGACGTCACCCTCGAAGCGGGCGAATACGAGGTGCGCATCCGGGGCTCCATGGACCGCGTCGAGACGGACGGCGAGGGCCGTGCCTACGTCGTCGACTTCAAGACCGGCAAACAGGCACCCAGCGCCGCCGAGGTGGCCCGCCACCCCCAGCTCGCCGTCTACCAGCTCGCAGTCCGTGAGGGCGCCGTCGACGACGTCTTCGACGGGGTGCGTCCCGAGCCGGGCGGCGCCGAACTCGTCCAGCTGCGCCAGGGCGCCGCCAAACGGGACGGCGGCGAGACCTTGCCCAAGGTGCAGGCCCAGGAGCCCCTGGAGGGGGAGTGGGTCGGCGACCTGCTGGCCACCGCCGCGGGCAAGGTGCTCGACGAGCGGTTCACGCCGACGACCGGGCAGCACTGCACGCACTGCTCGTTCCGGGCGTCGTGCAGCGCACGCCCGGAGGGCCGCCACGTCGTGGACTGACTGTGACCGGTTGCACCTCCCGTGCTGACCTGCGCTTCCGGCACCTCTCATGACGACCGTGGCCTCCGCTGTCAGTGCCCGCCGCTAGCCTCTCTGACGTGCCCGCCCGTATCACCGACCCCGAACAGCTCAATGAGCTGCTCGGCATCCCGTTCACCCCGGAGCAGACGGCCTGCATCACCGCGCCGCCCGCCCCGCAGGTGATCGTGGCCGGAGCCGGTTCCGGGAAGACGACGGTGATGGCGGCCCGCGTGGTCTGGCTGGTCGGCACCGGCCAGGTCGCCCCCGAACAGGTGCTCGGCCTCACCTTCACCAACAAAGCGGCCGGTGAGCTGGCCGAACGCGTCCGCAAGGCCCTGATCAGGGCAGGCGTCACCGACCCCGACGTCATCGACCCGGACGATCCGCCGGGCGAGCCCGTGATCTCCACGTACCACGCCTTCGCCGGCCGTCTCCTGACCGACCACGGGCTGCGCATCGGCCTCGAACCCTCCTCCCGGCTCCTCGCCGACGCCACCCGCTACCAGCTCGCCGCGCGGGTGCTGCGCGAGGCGCCCGGCCCCTACCCCGCGCTCACCCGCTCCTTCCCCGACCTCGTCAGCGACCTGCTCACCCTCGACGCCGAACTCGCCGAGCACCTCGTACGCCCCGAACGGCTGCGCGCGTGGGACGCCGGGCTGCTGCTCGCCCTGGACGGCGCCAGGCTCAGCAACGCCGACCTGCGCAAGGTCCCCGAGACCGCCGCCGCCCGCCGGGAACTCGCCGAACTCGTCGTGCGCTACCGCGCCGCCAAACGCGAACGCGACCTCATCGACTTCGGCGACCAGATCGCCCTCGCCGCCGAACTGGGCCAGCTCCCCGACGTGGGCCGCCTGCTGCGCGAGGAGTTCCGCGTCGTCCTCCTCGACGAGTACCAGGACACCTCCGTCGCCCAGCGCGTCCTGCTCGCGGGCCTCTTCGGCGGCGGCACCGGCCACCCCGTCACCGCCGTCGGCGACCCCTGCCAGGCCATCTACGGCTGGCGCGGAGCCTCCGTCGCCAACCTGGACGACTTCCCCGACCACTTCGCCCGCGCGGACGGCCGCCCCGCCACCCGCCAGGCCCTCAGCGAGAACCGGCGCAGCGGCGGCCGCCTTCTCGACCTCGCCAACGGCCTCGCCGAACCCCTGCGCGCCATGCACGCGGGCGTGGCGGCCCTGCGGCCCGCGCCGGGCGCCGAACGCGACGGCGTGGTCCGCTGCGCCCTGCTGCGCACCCACGCCGAGGAGATCGACTGGATCGCCGACTCCGTCGCCCACCTCGTGAACACCGGCAAGGCCCCCGGCGAGATCGCCGTCCTGTGCCGCACGGCCGGTGACTTCGCGCAGATCCAGGGGGCGCTGGTGGCCCGTGACGTGCCCGTCGAGGTGGTCGGGCTGTCCGGGCTGCTGCACCTGCCCGAGGTCGCCGACCTCGTCGCCGTCTGCGAAGTCCTCCAGGACCCCGGCGCCAACGCCTCCCTGGTCCGGCTGCTCACCGGCCCCCGCTGGCGCATCGGCCCCCGCGACCTCGCCCTCCTGGGCCGCCGCGCCCGGCTGCTCGTCGCCCACGCGCGCGTGGAGCCCGGCGACGACCCCGACCTGAGGCTCGCCGAGGCCGTCGAAGGCGTCGACCCGGCCGAGGTGATCTCGCTCGCGGACGCCCTCGACACCTTCCTGGAGACCCCGCTGGAGGGCGGCGGGGACGACGACGGGCTGCCCTTCTCGGCCGACGCGCGGGTCCGCTTCGCCCGCCTCGCCGCCGAACTGCGCGACCTGCGCCGCTCCCTCGCCGACCCGCTGATGGACGTACTGCACCGCGTCCTCGCCGTCACCGGCCTGGAGGTGGAACTGTCCGCCTCGCCGCACGCCCTGGCCGCCCGCCGCCGGGAGACCCTCTCCAACTTCCTCGACATCGCCGCCTCCTTCGCCGCGGGCGACGGAGAGGCGAGCCTGCTCGCCTTCCTCGGCTTCCTGCGCACGGCCGCCCAGTACGAGAAGGGCCTCGACAACGCCCTCCCCGGCGGCGAGAACACGGTCAAGGTGCTCACCGCCCACAAGTCCAAGGGCCTGGAGTGGGACGTCGTCGCCGTCCCCGGACTGGTCACCGGCACCTTTCCCAGCGGCCAGGGCCGCGAGAAGTGGACCGCGCAGGCCAAGGTGCTGCCGCACGAGCTGCGCGGCGACGCGGACACCCTGCCCGACGTCGAGGCGTGGGACTCGCGCGGGATGAAGGCCTTCCACGAGGCCATGAGGGAGCACCAGCGCACCGAGGAACTCCGCCTCGGCTACGTCACCTTCACCCGCCCCCGCTCCCTGCTGCTCGGCTCCGGCCACTGGTGGGGGCCCACCCAGAAGAAGCCACGCGGACCCTCCGACTTCCTCCAGGCCCTGCACGACCACTGCGCCGCCGGACACGGCGAGATCGAGGCCTGGGCGGACGAACCCGCCGAGGACGAGGAGAACCCGGCCCTCCACAAGGCGACCGCGGACCAGGTGTGGCCGCTGCCCCTGGACGATGAGGCGCTCGTCCGGCGCCGGGCCGCCGCCGAGACCGTACTGGCCCACCTCGACGACCTCGCCGCCCGCCCCACCGCCCAAGACCCCGCCACCGCCGAGGACCCCGACTGGCCCCCGCCTCCGGAGTACGACGAACCGGAGGCCGAGGACGACGACCCCTTCCTCAGCGAGGAGGACTGGGACTCCCTCACCACCCGGCGCCCCGCCGTCCCCCACCAGGCGACCGCACCGGCGGCCGAGGACCCCGGAACCCCTCCGGCCGAGGAGACCCTCACCCCTGAGGAGGCCCGCACCGTCGCCTCCTGGGACCGCGACCTCGACGCCCTCACCGGCGAGCTGCTGCGCGCCCGCGAACGCGTCACGGAGGTCCCCCTGCCCGCCTCCCTCACCGCCTCCCAGCTGCTGCACCTGGCCGCCGACCCCGACGGCTTCGCGCAGGAGCTGGCTCGCCCCA
Organism: Streptomyces sp. B93; assembly: GCF_018070565.1. Taxonomy (GTDB): domain Bacteria; phylum Actinomycetota; class Actinomycetes; order Streptomycetales; family Streptomycetaceae; genus Streptomyces. The sequence goes on along the minus strand of NZ_JAGPXL010000061.1, from coordinate 11,545 downwards.
TGCCCCGCCCGCCCCAGCCCGCGGCCCGCCGCGGCACCCGCTTCCACGCCTGGGTCGAGGCCCGCTTCGAGGAACTGACCCTGCCCCTGCTGGAGCCCGACGAACTGCCCGGCAGCGATGCCGACATCGCCGACGAACAGGACCTCGAGGCCCTCAAGGCCGCCTTCGAACGCACCGAGTACGCCCGGCGCACGCCCTACCGCGTCGAGGCGCCCTTCCAGATCTCCATCGCGGGCCGCGTCGTCCGCGGCCGCATCGACGCCGTCTACCGGTACGACGACGGCGCTGCGACGACGTACGAGATCGTCGACTGGAAGACCGGCCGCGGCGGCACCGCCGACCCGCTCCAGCTCGCTCTGTACCGGATCGCCTGGGCCGAGCAGCAGGGCGTGCCCCCGGAGTCGGTCACGGCCGCCTTCGTGCACGTGCGCGACGGCGAGGTGGTGCGGCCCGGCGACCTGCCGGACCGGGCCGCGCTGGAACGGCTGCTGCGGGACGGGCCGCCCGGTGACGAATCGCACGATCAGGCTGTCACCGGCGGCCGATAGGCTCGTGACCATGAGCCACACCGTTGACAGTGCCGTCAGCGCCGTCCGTACGTACGTCGAGCAGCACCGTGCCGCCTTCCTCGACGATCTCGCCGCCTGGCTGCGCATCCCGTCCGTGTCGGCCCAGCCCGAGCACGCCCCGGACGTCCGCCGCAGCGCCGACTGGCTCGCCGCCAAGCTCAAGGAGACCGGCTTCCCCACCGTGGAGGTGTGGCCGACCCCCGGAGCCCCCGCCGTCTACGCGGAGTGGCCCTCCGACGACCCCGAGGCGCCCACGGTCCTCGTCTACGGGCACCACGACGTGCAGCCCGCCGCCCGCGAGGACGGATGGGACAGCGACCCCTTCGAACCCGTCGTCCGGGGAAACCGCCTCCACGCGCGCGGGGCGGCCGACGACAAGGGGCAGGTGTTCTTCCACACACTCGGCGTCCGCGCCCACCTCGCCACCACTGGCCGCACCACCCCGGCCGTCCACCTGAAGCTGCTCGTCGAGGGCGAGGAGGAGTCCGGTTCGCCGCACTTCAGGGCCCTCGTCGAGGAGCACGCGGACCGGCTCGCCGCCGACGCCGTGATCGTCTCCGACACCGGCATGTGGTCCGAGGACACCCCGACGGTGTGCACGGGCATGCGGGGCCTCGCCGAGTGCGAGATCCGGCTCTACGGCCCCGACCAGGACATCCACTCCGGATCGTTCGGCGGCGCCGTCCCCAACCCCGCGACCGCCGCCGCCCGCCTCGTCGCCGCCCTGCACGACGAGCACGCGCGCGTGGCCGTCCCCGGCTTCTACGACGGCGTCGTCGAACTCACCGACCGCGAACGCGAACTCTTCGCCGAGCTGCCCTTCGACGAGCGGCAGTGGCTGCGCACCGCCAAGTCGTACGCCACCCACGGCGAGGCCGGGCACACCACCCTGGAGCGCGTCTGGGCCCGCCCCACCGCCGAGGTCAACGGCATCGGCGGCGGCTACCAGGGCCCCGGGAGCAAGACGATCATCCCGTCCAGCGCCATGGTGAAGCTGTCGTTCCGCCTGGTCGCGGGCCAGGACCCCGACCACATCGAGCGGGCCGTCCGCGCGTGGGCGGCCACCCAGGTGCCCGACGGCATCCGCTGCGAGATCACCTTCGGCGCCGCCACCCGCCCCTGCCTGACCCCGCTCGACCACCCCGCACTCCAGTCCGTGGCCCGCGCCATGGGCCGCGCCTTCGAGGCGCCCGTCCGCTTCACCCGCGAGGGCGGCTCGGGACCCGCCGCCGACCTCCAGGAGGTCCTCGGCGCACCCGTGCTCTTCCTGGGTATCTCGGTCCCGTCCGACGGCTGGCACGCCCCGAACGAGAAGGTGGAACTCGACCTCCTCCTCAAGGGCGTCGAGACCTCGGCCCACCTGTGGGGCGACCTGGCTGAGAACTGGCGTCATGCGCCCTGACCACCTCGTACCGTCCAAAGCGGTCACCCGTACGGGGCACACTGGAAGGACCGACCCGCCCCACGGAGCACCGCACCAGGGAACCCCGCACCCGGTCGCCACCCGCCGTACGACCCGCTGAACCGCCGCCGAAACAACCGTTCCACCGGGGGAGATGGAAGCACCCGTGACCACCTGGACCGACCACACCGCCGACCGACCCATCTCGCTCACCGCCCCGAGCGGCATCGACCGCGCCGCCCACCACCGGCTCGACGAGGCCTGGCTCGCGGCGGCGTGGAGCCACCCCTCCACCCGCTGCTTCGTGGTCTCCGGCGGTCAGGTCCTCATCGACGAGACACCCGACGGGCGCACCGAACTCGTCATGACCCCCTCCTTCGAGGCCCCCCTCACCGAGGCGCACCGCTACTTCCTCGGCAACGACGAGGACGGCGTCAGCTACTTCGCCCTCCAGAAGGACGCGCTGCCCGGCCGCATCGACCAGTCCGCGCGCCCCGCGGGCCTGCGCGAGGCCGGTCTGCTGCTCTCCCCGCGCGACGCGGGCCTGATGGTCCACGCGGTCGGCCTGGAGAACTGGCAGCGCACCCACCGCTTCTGCTCCCGCTGCGGCGAACGCACCGTCATCGCCGCCGCCGGACACATCCGCCGCTGCCCCGCCTGCGGCGCCGAGCACTACCCGCGCACCGACCCCGCGGTGATCATGGCCGTCACCGACGAGGACGACCGCATCCTCCTCGGCCGTCAGGTCCATTGGCCCGAGGGCCGCTTCTCCACGCTGGCCGGTTTCGTCGAGCCCGGGGAGTCGATCGAGCAGTCGGTCCGCAGGGAGGTCTTCGAGGAGGCCGGGATCACGGTCGGGCAGGTCGAGTACGTCGCCAGCCAGCCGTGGCCCTTCCCGTCCAGCCTGATGCTGGGCTTCATGGCCCGCGCCACCTCCACCGACGTCGACGTCGACGGTGACGAGATCCACGAGGCCCGCTGGTTCTCCCGCGACGAACTGCGCGCCGCCTTCGAGAGCGGCGAGGTGCTGCCGCCGTACGGCATCTCCATCGCCGCCCGCCTCATCGAGCTGTGGTACGGCAAGCCGCTGCCGACGCGGGGCTTCGTCTGACGCCTCCGGCACGGCACAGGAAAGCCCCGGCCGGCCGGCCGGGGCTTTCCTGTGCCGCTCGGGGTCAGGCGCCGAGCGCCTGCTTCACCTGGGCCAGGCTCGGGTTCGTCATCACGACCTCGGAGCCGCCCTCGGTGGGGGTGACCCGGACCGTGGGCACGGTCTGGTTGCCGCCGTTCGCCTTCTCCACGAACTTCGCGGACTCCGGGTCCTGCTCGATGTTGATCTCGGTGTACGCGATGCCCTCGCGGTCCAGCTGGCTCTTCAGCCGGCGGCAGTAGCCACACCACGTGGTGCTGTACATCGTCACAGAACCCAGCATGTCTTTCGCTCTCCTTCGGCGGCTCGTGTCACGCGGCTCGCATACAAGTGCGGTCGTCGCAGAGAGGGAACGTATCCGACCCGGTCACCATTCCCGCCCGGGGTATCCCTGCGGCGGCACCCGCACGTGACGCCTGCCGCATTAGTACGACTGCGAGGGCCCGCCTGTGGACAACCGGCTCAGCAGCCTCTCTCGACCTGGCAGCATGGCGGTGTGACAGCAGCAACGCATTCCACCCTCTTCCCGCAGGTACCGGACTCGGCCGACGCGGTGCTCGAAGGGCTCGACCCCGAGCAGCGCGAGGTCGCCACCGCGCTGCACGGCCCGGTGTGCGTCCTGGCCGGTGCCGGTACGGGCAAGACCCGCGCGATCACCCACCGCATCGCCTACGGGGTGCGCGCCGGTATCCTGCCGCCCTCCAGCGTGCTCGCCGTCACCTTCACCAACCGGGCCGCGGGTGAGATGCGCGGCCGCCTCCGTCAGCTCGGCGCCGCCGGAGTCCAGGCCCGCACGTTCCACTCCGCCGCCCTGCGCCAGCTCCAGTACTTCTGGCCGAAAGCCATCGGCGGCTCCATGCCCCGGCTCGTCGACCGCAAGATCCAGCTGGTGGCCGACGCGGCCGCCGCCTGCCGGATCCGCCTGGACCGGGGGGAGCTGCGCGACGTCACCGCCGAGATCGAATGGTCCAAGGTCACCCAGACCGTCCCCGCCGACTACCCGCTCGCAGCCGCGAAGGCCGAGCGGGAAGCCCCCCGTGCCCCGGCAGAGATCGCCCAGCTCTACGCCGCCTACGAGGACCTCAAGCGCGACCGCGCGGTCATCGACTTCGAGGACGTGCTGCTGCTGACCGTCGCCATCCTCCAGGACCGGCATGACGTCGCCGAACAGGTCCGCGCCCAGTACCAGCACTTCGTGGTCGACGAGTACCAGGACGTCAGCCCCCTCCAGCAGCGCCTGCTGGATCTGTGGCTCGGCGAGCGGGACGACGTCTGCGTCGTCGGCGACGCCAGCCAGACGATCTACTCGTTCACCGGCGCAACCCCGGACCATCTGCTCGACTTCCGCGTCCGCCATCCGAAGGCCACCGTCGTCAAACTGGTCCGCGACTACCGCTCCACCCCCCAGGTCGTCCACCTCGCCAACGGACTGCTCTCCCAGGCCCGCGGCCGGGCCGCCGACCACCGGCTGGAACTCGTCTCCCAGCGCGACCCCGGCCCCGACCCCGTCTACACCGAGTACACCGACGAGCCCGCCGAGGCCGAGGGCGCCGCGCACCGTATCCGCGCCCTCCTCGACGCCGGCGTCCCGGCGAGCGAGATCGCCGTCCTGTACCGCACCAACGCCCAGTCCGAGACCTACGAACAGGCCCTCGCCGACGCGGGCATCCCGTATCAGCTGCGCGGCGCCGAGCGGTTCTTCGACCGGCCCGAGGTGCGCAAGGCGGGCATCGCCCTGCGCGGCGCCGCCCGCTTCGGCGGCAACGACGCGCTGCTCGACGAGGCCGTCGACCTGCCCTCCCAGGTCCGGGCGGTGCTCTCCGGAGAGGGGTGGACCCCGCAGCCACCCGCCGGATCCGGTGCCGTCAGGGAGCGCTGGGAGTCCCTCGCCGCACTCGTCAACCTCGCCCAGGACTTCGCCGCCGCCCGGCCCGGCGCCACCCTCGGAGACCTCGTCGCCGAACTCGACGAACGGGCGGGCGCCCAGCACGCCCCGACCGTGCAGGGCGTCACCCTCGCCTCCCTGCACTCGGCCAAGGGCCTGGAGTGGGACGCCGTCTTCCTGGTCGGCGTCGCCGAGGGCATGATGCCGATCAGCTACGCCAGGACCGACGAGCAGATAGAAGAGGAACGTCGCCTGCTCTACGTCGGGGTCACCCGCGCCCGCTCCCACCTCCATGTCTCCTGGGCGCTGTCCCGCGCACCCGGTGGCCGCCCCAACCGTCGTCCCAGCCGGTTCCTCCAGGGACTGCGCCCCGGCTCCGGCTCCGGTCCGGGCCGCACCGCCGCCGGAGCCTCCGGGAGCGTCCGGCGCGGGATGTCCGAGCGTGCCGTCGCGGCCCCCCGGCGCAAGCAGCGTGCCCCCGCCCGCTGCCGGGTCTGCGGGCGCACCCTCACCGACGCCGGTGAGATGAAGCTGATGCGTTGTGAGGACTGCCCGTCCGACATGGACGAGGGGCTCTACGAGCGCCTGCGGGAGTGGCGGGCGGCGCAGGCCCGGCGCAGCGGTCAGCCCGACTGGTGCGTCTTCACCGACAAGACGCTGGTGGCCATCGCCGAGGCCGTCCCGGACGACGCGGGCGAGCTGGCCCGCATCCCCGGCGTCGGTGTGCGCAAGCTCAACCGCTACGGAGCCGATGTCCTGGCCATCTGCGCAGGCCAGGACCCTGTGAGCGAGGACGAAACGGACTGATGTGAACTCGTCGAAAAAATAGTTTGCGCATGCCCCAGGAATCCCCATAGGTTCTTAGCCACGGGAACAGCGGCCTTCCTGAGGCCCTGATTCCGTGTTGTACTTGCATATCCGTTGGACTGGTTCACCAGTCCTTGAGACGCCGAGAGGAGGCGAGTCCAGTGATCAGCATCAACACCAGCTTCAGCAGCGCGGCCAAAATGACCGATCGCTCGGCCGTCTCCCTGTGCATGCTCGGCGCCTCGATCCCGGGCACCGGTCTGTCCGGCATTCGTGCCGTCCGTCCGGCGTCCGCCCTGCCTCTCGCGGGTCTTCCCGTGCGAGAGCGCAATGAGCGACCGACCAAGGCACTGGAAGCGGCAGTAGTGGCACAGGCGCAGGCCTATGCCTTTACGGCGACCGGTGCCGGAGTCCGGAAGCAGACGACGCAGCACCACCAGATGTGGGCCTTCCGTGGGCCAGAACCCTGGAGTGATCCAGCCTGATCGCCGATCAGGCCGGCGCCTTCAGGGCCGCGGAACCCCATCCGGGATCCGCGGCCCTTCTGTTTTCCCTCAAACGGGAGAGCAGAGCGAAGGGGCCTCGGGACAAGAAGAACCCGGTACCAGCCGCCACCCGGTCACACCCGACCGGAACGACCAGACGAGGAAGACGAACCGTGCAACTCGAAGCGCACGCCCCGTCCGTACCGCCTTCCGACACGATCCCCAAGCCCGGCCCCACGGAGGACCCCACCTTGACCCCGCTCACCGCGCTCACCGCGCTCGACGACGCCATCGAGAACCTCGGCGTGCCCGTCCCCTGCCGTTCCTACGACCCGGAGGTCTTCTTCGCGGAGTCGCCGGCGGATGTCGAGTACGCCAAGTCCCTCTGCCGCACCTGCCCGCTGATGGAGGCCTGCCTCGCCGGCGCCAAGGAGCGGCGGGAGCCCTGGGGCGTCTGGGGTGGCGAGCTGTTCGTCCAGGGTGTTGTCGTCGCCCGGAAGCGGCCCCGTGGCCGCCCGCGCAAGAACCCGGTCACGGCATGAACACCGCAGGAACGATCGATCGCCCCCTCACGCACGACCCCCAGAAGCAGGCCCCGATGAAGCCGTCCGCCAACGAGCCCACCGGCTCCGCGACCCCAGACGTCACCACCACCGGCGCGAACGACTCGCGTCAGAACAGGACCCGAGAGATGCAACTCATCCCAGAAGCCCTGGCTCGTGCGCATATGCACGACCGGCTGCGTGAGGCGAGGCAGGAGCGCCAGGCCATGAACCTGGTGGCCGCCCGCAGGATGCAGCGCCGGGCCGAGCGCGCCTCGCGCCGCGCCCGCCGCGCGCTGGCCATCGCGGTCATGCAGTAGCCGGGAGACACCCCGCGGGGGCCGGTCCGTCCGACGGACCGGCCCCCGCGCCGTTGTGACCGGCCCGGGCGCCCGACGCGGATCCGCCCGGTACCGCGCGGCCGGCTCAGGCCCCGGCCACCGACTCCTCGGGCCCCGCCACGTCGTCGTCCTCCAGCCCTTCGTCCAGGGCCTCCTCCAGCTCCTCCTCCAGGGGAACGAAGCCCGGAAGCCACTCCTCCAGCTCCTCCCGCAGCCGTACGGTCGCGCCGAGCTGGCACAGGACACCGATCGTGCTGAGGGTGACCCGGTGGATCAGGAGATAGGCCGGGGGGAGGTTGAGCTGCTTGCCCAACTGGTAGGCGGGGGAGCGGGGATCGGCGATCCGGGCCGCCTGACTGCGCATCCAGCCACGGGTGAAGGTGAACTCGTCGACATGGGCCGGTTCGATGATCGGCAGGAGGTAGTCGAGGACCGCGTCCGGGTCCAGCTCTATCGTCTCCTTGACGAACCCCTCCGCGCACAGCAGCTCGTAGACGGCCTCCGCCTCGCCGTCCAGGGTCATCCGCAGCGACTCGCCGATCGGGGTCGGCAGTCCCGCGGGGAGCCGGTCGACCGTGCCGAAGTCCAGGACGCCCAGGCGCCCGTCGTCCTCGCCGTCCGGGCCGCCGGGCAGCAGCCGGAAATTCCCCGGGTGCGGATCGGCGTGCAGCAGTCCGGTGCGGGCGGGGCCGGAGAACAGGAACCGGGCCAGCAGCTGCCCGGCGCGGTCCCGCTGCTCCTGGGTGCCGTCCGAGATGATCTCGGACAGCGGGATGCCCTCGATCCACTCGGTGATCAGGACCTGGTCGCACTGATGGACCACGGCGGGCACCACGACGTCCGGATCGTCGGCGAACTCCTCCGCGTGGACCTCCTGCGCCTGAGCCTCCAGACCGTAGTCGAGTTCCTCGGAGACACGGTCCTTCAGCTCGGTGATCAACGGCTTGACGTCCACACCGGGCACCAGCGGGCCCAGGAGGCGGGCGAAGCGGCTCAGCTGGTTCAGGTCCGACAGCAGGGCCTCGCCCGCGCCCGGGTACTGGACCTTGACCGCGACCTCACGCCCGTCGTGCCACACGCCCCGGTGCACCTGGCCGATCGAGGCCGCGGCCGCGGGCTTGTCCTCGAACTCCTCGAACAGCTCGCGCCAGTCCTCCCCGAGCCGCTCCGCGAGCACGGAGTGCACCGTGCGCGTCGGCATCGGGGGCGCCGCCTCCTGGAGCTTCGTCAGGGCCGCCCGGTAGGGCCCGGCGACCTCCTCGGGCAGCGCCGACTCGAACACGGACAGGGCCTGCCCGAACTTCATCGCACCGCCCTTCAGCTCGCCGAGCACCTTGAACAGCTGCTCCGCGGTGCGCTGTTGCAGCTCGCGGCCGACGAGTTCCGCGGACTCGCCGACGATTCTCTTGCCGAGTCCCCAGGTCGCCCGCCCGGCGAAGCCGAGCGGGAGCGCGGCCAGCTTGGCGGTCCGGGTGACCGCCTTGCGGGGAAGATCAGACATGCGCCCTCCAAGTGCCAGCCGGCCGCGCCGCGCCTGCCCTACGGCATACCTCCGTTGACGACCGTTGCACCGCCATTGTCTCGTGCGACTCCTCGTCCTTGGAGGGCCGCCTCCCCTCGGCTCTCCCCTCGGCTCCTTCCTTGACTTTCTCCGCGGCCCGGCACGGGCATGCCGGGTGGGCCCAAACGGGCCGGGCATGCCAGTGCAGACCGGGCAGGGACACCTCCCAGCGGGCGCCCGCGCTCGTAGGCGTCCGGCCGTCGAGGAAGGCGAGGGCGTGCGCGGCGGCCAGCCCGGCGACGGTGGTGGCCAGTGTCACATCGCAGGGCCGGACCTGCGGCTGCCGCCCGGAGCGCCACTGTGCGACCAGCCGGGGCCAGGCGGGGTCGCGGTCCGTGCGTCCCTCGTGCAGACACCCCGCGCAGGCGGTCTCGCCGGGCAGGACCAGCGGGCCGACCACTCCGGTGCCCTCGACGACACCGGCGTACAGATGGGGTGTGCCGGAGGCGATCAGCGGTTCCGCCACGGTCGGGGGCGGGGCGTGAACGGCGACGTCGTCGCGTGGGGCGAGGATCACCAGCTGACGGCCCGGGCCGCCGTCCTCGGGCGGTGACTGGGGAGTGCGGCGCGGTGGGCGGTCCGGGGCGGCGCGGCGCACGGCCCGCCGGGCGGCCTCGTCGCGGCGCTCGCCGACGGCCTCGGCGGGCAGGCCGCCCGGCGCCACGTCCCACGGCTCCACGCAGCCGCCGTCGCGCACGTCGACCTCGCCGACGCCCGCGGCCGACAGCAGCGCGGCCAGCGTGCCGCCGACCCGGCCCGCGCCCCGCACCTGCACCCGCAGGGAGCGGCGGGCCGCCAGCCGTCGCATCGCGTCACCCGGCTCGGACCCGGTCAGGGAGAGGGAGGCGAGGTCGGGGCGGAGCCGGCCGAGGACCTCCTTCCTCTCGCGCAGAGCGTCCGCGGCCGGGCCGCCGCCCCGCGCGTCGTCGAGCAGCCCGGCCCCGGCCAGCCGGTCCACCAGGGCGTCCACATGCCCGTCCGGCAGGTCCATGCGCCGGCCCTCGTCACGCAGCAGGGCCATCCCGCGGGTGCCGTTGAGGAGGTCGAGGAAGCTGCCCGTGGCGAGGTCCATCGGGCCCAGGGTCAGCGCGTGCGCCGGTGTCATCCCGAACTGGACGGTGTTGAGGTCGCGCCAGCCGCGCCGCAGCGCGGGCTTCACGATCGGATGCATGACAGTCCCCCCGTATCCCGAACTCATGTCCCCGGTCGCGGGGAAAGTCGTGGTCGCCGGGCCAGCATGCCCGGCGCCGACGGTGGCTTGCTGGAGCTTGTCCACAGGCGGGAGCATTCGTCATACAAATTGGTGTGATGTGCGCCTCGGCGGGTGGCGCGCACCAGTCGTACAAATCAAACGGCCGGTGAGGGATCGGAACGGAACCGTCCCGGAGTCGGGACTTCCCCCATGTGCAGCGGGTAACGTCGGGGCGTGTCCGCCGACCCACTGCACCGTGCCGGAACGCCACAGCGCAGCACGACGAGCCCGCCGCCCAGCGGCTCGGGGACGAGCGCGATCGAGGTGCGCAGAAGTGCGCGTCGACGCAGGACGGTCTCCGCGTATCGCGAGGGCGATCGCACCGTCGTGCTCATTCCCGCCCGGATGTCCGAGGCGGAGGAGCAACGCTGGGTGAACGTCATGCTCGACAAACTGGCCGCCCAGGAGAGTAAACGGGTGCTCGGCGACGCCGAGCTGGCCGAGCGCGCCCAGCGGCTGTCGGCGCAGTACTTCGACGGCCGGGCCCGCCCCAGCTCGGTGCGCTGGGTCACCAACCAGAACACGCGCTGGGGCTCCTGCACCCCGGCCGAGGGCAGCATCCGGCTGTCGCACCGCTTGCAGGGGATGCCCGAGTACGTCGTCGACTACGTGCTCCTGCACGAACTGGCACACCTGCTGGTGCCCGGCCACGGCCCCCGCTTCTGGCGGCTGCTGGAGGGCTACCCGCGCACCGAGCGAGCGCGAGGCTATCTGGAGGGCGTGGTCGCCGCCGAACGGCTGCCGCATCTGCCCGGCGCGCGCTGACCCCACGGTTGTGTACCGGGTCTGTACCGACATCGTCCGGTGTCGGAGTTTGCCGTTAGCCTGGCGCGACGCACTCGCACTCGGGATGGGGGACGGTCGTTACGCATGGCCAGGGAATTCCAACGCGGCCACAAGGCCAGGATCAGTGACCTCACCGCGGGCACGGATCTGTACGTAGGCGTGCAGATCTCCGCCCCCGGGCTGACCTTCGACATCAGCTGTTTCGGACTCGACGCCGACGAGCGGCTCTCGGACGACCGGTACTTCGTCTTCTTCAACCAGCCGAAGTCCCCCGAGGAGGCCGTCCAGCTGCTCGGCGCCCAGGCGGGCGACACGGAGTCCTTCCGGGTCACGCTCGACAGGATCCCCGCGCAGATCCAGAAGCTGTCGTTCACCGCGACGATCGACGGCGCGGGGCAGATGTCGCAGATCAACCCCGGGTACATCCGGATCGTCGCGGGCGGCGAGGAAGTGGCCCGGTACGCCTTCGACGGCTCGGAGTTCTCCACCGAGCGCGCCGTGATGCTCGGCGACTTCTACCTGAAGGACGTATGGCGCTTCGCGGCCGTCGGACAGGGGTTCGACGGCGGTCTGGACGCCCTGCTGAAGAACTTCGGCGGTGAGGTCGCGGAGGAGGAGCCCGCGCCCGCCCCGCAGCAGCCCCAGACAGGTGCCGCGCCCGGTTTCGCCCCGCCCGCCCAGGCCTCGGCGCCACCCGCCTTCGGCGTCCCGTCCGCCCCGGCCCCCGCGCCTTCCACCCCGGCCCCCGCGCCCCCCGCACCGGCC
>NZ_JAGPXL010000060.1 GCF_018070565.1 Streptomyces sp. B93 | reverse complement strand
GCGTCGGCCCGGCGTCGGCGGCGGTGCTGTCGGTGCGGGTCAGCTGCTGGGTGGCGGTGACGACCGCGATCGCGACGGTGATCACCGCCAGCGCCGTCCCGGCGACCATGGTCCGTCGGCTCCAGCCCTGTCCGGCGTGGCAGGCGGCGGCGTAGGCGCGACGCAGCCGGGGCCTGGGCGCGGTGGGCAGGGCCGCGTCGGCGTCGTCGCGCAGCACCCGGGTGAGCGCCTCGCGGACCACCGGCCGGGTCAGCCGCTCCCGGCAGTTCTTGCGCAGCAGCCCCTGCACGGCCCGGGTGAGTGGTCCGGCCCGCAGCGGGGTGCGCAGCGGCAGCCGGTCCACGCCCTTGAGCGTGGTCTCGAACCGGCCCCGCTCCCGGAACGGCGGCCGCCCCTCGACCATGGTGTACAGGATCGCGCCCAGCGCCCACAGGTCGGCGGCGGGTCCGACGCGCTCGTCCCGGGCCTGCTCCGGTGAGGCGTACGACGGTGCGGTGAGCCGTGGGGCGAGCGTCGCGCCCGCGAGTCCGAAGCCGTGCACGACGACCGGGCCCCGCTCCGGCACCAGCACCTGGCCGGGGCTGAGTTCACCGTGGGTGATGCCCGCCCCGTGCGCCGCCTCCAGCACGTCGAGCAGTTCCAGGCCGATCCGCGCCGCCCGCACGTAGTGGAAGCCGCCCCGCTCCGCGAGGAGTTCGCCGAGCGGGGTGCCGGTGTGCCAGTCGGTGACGACCCACAGCGCCTCCGGCTCCGCGACGGCGTCCAGTACTGGGGCGACCCGGCCGGGACAGTTCAGCGCCATCACCTCGGAGGTCCGCATCACCCGGCCGACCGCGCGGCGGGCCACGTCCGCGCCGGTGCCGGGCGGCAGCCCGAGCCGGGTCAGCAGGCAGGGGCGTCCCGTCTCGGTGTCCTCGCCGTACCAGCACACGCGGTTGGTCTCGCCGTGGACGACCTCCAGCAGCCGGTACCGTCCGGCGACCGACTCGTCCGCGGTGACGTGCGCCTCGCCCATGGTCATCCCTCGCTGAACCCCGGCCTCACCCTTTCCCAGTGGTACGGGGCGGACGCGGCCGGGCGTTCAACGGGACGGCGTGTTCGAAGACGAATACCCCTCAGAAACCGCGTTCTTGACGGAACGTCAACACGTGGGGGGCGGCAGCCGGGTCAGGGCAGCAGCCCGAACTCGCGCGACCAGCCGAACACATCGCCGGGCGTCGCGTTGCCGCCGCACACCACCAGACCGAGCCGGGCGTCCGGCCCGACCCGCTCCAGCACCCGCCGGGCGGCGGGCAGCAGACTCCCGGCGGCCGGTTCCGCCCACACCTTGGCGTGCTCCGCCAGCTCCAGGCAGCCTCGCACCGCCTCCCGGTCCGGGACCACCAGCACCTCCGTGACCAGCGAGGACACCAGGTCGTACGTCAGCTGGGAGACCGTCGGCGCGCTCAGGGTGGTCACGATCGAGGACAACGGCACCGGCACCGGCCCGCCCGCCGCCAGCGCCCGTGACATCGCCTCGGCGCCCTCGGTCTCCACGCCCCAGACCCGCACCCCCGGACGCCGGGCCCGCAGCGCCGCCGCGACCCCGGCGATCAGTCCGCCGCCTCCGATGCTGACCAGGACGTCGGTAACCTCGTCCGCGTCCTCGGCGAACTCCAGGCCCACCGTGCCCTGCCCGGCGATCACCACCGGGTCGTCGAAGGGGTGGACCAGCGTCAGACCCTCGTCGCGCAGCCGCCCCACCAGCTCGAACGCCTCGTCCATACCGTCGGTCAGCCGGACCGAGGCGCCCGCGTCCCGCGCGATCCCGACCGACCGGGCGGGTGCTGACCGGGGCATCACGACCGTCGCCTTCACATCGAGCGCGGCGGCCATCACCGCCAGCGCGATCCCGTGGTTGCCGCCGCTGACCGCGACCACCCCGGCGGCCCGCTCGGCCTCGCTCAGCGACAGCAGCCTGGCCGTCGCGCCGCGCGACTTGAAGGAACCGGTGCGCTGGAGCAGCTCCAGCTTGGTGATCACCGGGACGCCGAGCAGCGCGGACAGTCCCGGGCTGGCGAGGGTGGGGGTGCGGACGACGTGTCCGGCGATCCGCTCGGCGGCGGCTTCGATCTCCGGGATGCCTATCACGGCGCGTACCTTTCCGTTCAGCGCTGCTGGGGGTTGTGCGGGGTCGCCTCGCTCGGCCGGACGACGACGTACCCCTCGCCCTGGAGCATCAGCTGGACGGCCTCCCCGGAACCGCCGCGCAGCATGGAGCCGATGGACTGCGAGCGGTGCAGCGAGGTCGCCAGGCCCGCCGTCCACCCGACCACGGCGTCCGTGTCCACGTACACCGGGTACTGCGGTGAGACCGGGATGACCAGCGGGCTGCCGTCGCACACCAGCCCCAGTCTGCCCTGTCCCGAGAAGACACTGTTGAACAGCCCCCCGCCGGCGATCCCGGCGCCCTTCACGGTGCTGATCCGGTACGACAGCGAGGCGTCGAAGCAGAGTACGTTGCGGCCGTTGACGGTGAACTCGTCACCCGGCTCCACCTCGACGATGAAGACGTTCTGGGCCTCCTGCGCGAACCAGGCCTCACCCTGCCCGCGCACCGCCATCAGCGGCAGCCCCTCCCCGGTGACCGCGCGCTTGAGCATGCCGCCCACGCCCTGGCCCTTGCGTTCGAACTGGAGATTGCCGCGGAAGGCGATCATCGCGCCCTGGCGGGCGAGCATCTCCCCGTTCACGGCGTACTTGACGCACTTGGAGTTCTCCACCGTCATGCCCGGCGCCGTGGCGAACTGGGCCATGTGCTCACTGGAAAAGAGGTCACCCTTCATGGAGGCATCCTGTCGCGGAGGAATCCCTTCCGCCAAGATCACGCACCGAGGAGCTGGGTCCAGTACGTGCCCGCCCGGCCGCCGCCCGCGAAACCGACGCCGATGTGGGTGAACTCGGGCTTGAGGATGTTGGCGCGGTGGCCGGGGCTGTTCATCCAGCCCGTCACCACCTCGGCGGGGGAGCGCTGGCCGCACGCGATGTTCTCGCCGATGGTGCGCCGCGTGGAGCCCGCGGCGGCGGCCCGGTCCCACGGGTGGCCGCCGTCGGGGGAGGCGTGGGAGTAGAAGTCCCGGGCCACCATGTCCGCGCTGTGCGCCTGCGCGGCGGCGGTCAGCTGGGCGTCCACGGCCAGCGGCCGCAGCCCGGCACGGACCCGCTCCGCGTTGGTGAGGTCGACCACCTTCACCGCCGTACGCTCCAGGTCCGCCGGGGTCAGCGGGCGCGCCCACAGCGCGGTCCAGTACGTGTCCCCGGAGCGGCTGCCGGTGGCCCGGCCCAGACCGGCGTGCGTGAAGGCCGGGTCGCACAGGGTGCGCCGGGGGTGGTCGGCGCCCAGGCAGTACTCGACGAACTCGGCGGGCGTGCGGGGGCCGGAGACCAGGTGCTCGCCGACGGTGAGGTAGGTGAAACCGGCGGCCGTGACCCGCCGGTAGACCGAGATGCCGTCATGGCCCTCGACACCGAGCCGTCCGTCCGCCGCCATCGCCGCGGCGTGCTGGCGGGCGGCGGTGGCGAGGCGGGCGTCGAGCACGACGGGCGGCGAACCGGCCTGCGACCGGGCGGAGTTGACGAGGTCGAGGAAGCCGTCGGGATCGGTGGCGGTCGCGGGTCCGCCGGTGGCGGGGGCCGTCACGGGGACACGGGCGGCGACGCGGGTGGGGGCCGGGCGCTGGACGGGGACGGCCTGCGTGGCCGCGAGGGCGGTGTCGTCCTCGACGACGTCCACCCCGAAGTCCCGGGCGAGGCCCGCGAGTCCGTCCGTGTACCCCTGGCCGATGGCGCGCAGCTTCCAGGTGTCGCCGCGCCGGTAGATCTCCGCGAGCAGCAGCACCGTCTCCCGGTCCGGACGCGGCGGCGCGAACCGGGCGACCGTCCGGCCGCGGGCGTCGGTGACCTGGAGGACGGGCACCGGCAGGGTGCCCAGCGGGGTTCCCGGGTCCTCGTGGCTGACGGCGACCGTGACGCGGGCGGCCCCGGCACGCAGCCGGGACGGCTCCACGGTGAGCACCCCGCCGTCGAGCCGGGCGCCCGGCGCGGACGGCTGGTTGTAGAACACGAAGTCGGCGTCGCCGCCGACCTTGCCGCCCTCGTCCGTGATCAGCGCGGACACGTCGAACGGGCCCGGCACCCGCACCGTCAGGGCGCCGCCGGGCAGGGGGAGATTGCCCCCGGGAACCAACTCGCTCATCGCGCCGCCCTGATTGTCGTGGTCCGGGCCCACAAGGATGGTTCGCCCGGACAACGTCCACAAGGGCACACGGGTTCCCGGCGGGTCACCGCCGCCGGGGCGTCAGCTCACCGACCGCGCCCAGTCCGCGGGCACCCGCCCGGCCGGGCCCGGGGCGGGCTGGTCGTCGGGGTGGCTCACCGGGGGCGCCAGCTCGGGGCCGGACTCGTACAGCTCGTTCTTCTCGAAGTCCCAGAACCACTGCTCGCCCGGCTCGAAGCTGCGCATCACCGGATGCCCGGTGGCCCGGTAGTGGGCGGAGGCGTGCTTGGCGGGGGAGGAGTCGCAGCAGCCGATGTGGCCGCAGGCCGCACAGCGCCGCAGGTGGAACCACCAGCCGCCGTCGGCGTCACACTCGACGCAGCCGGTGCCGCTCGGCGGAACACTCGGGTCGATGCCGCTGTCAGTCGTCATACCGGCTCCTCGCGCATGTCTTCTTGGGCGGGTTCGGACGCGTCGGGCGTGTCGCCCTCCGCGGCGGTGAGCGGAAGCAGCACCTGGAATCGCGTGTCGCCCGGTTCGGACTCCACCTGGAGGCTGCCGTGGTGCTTGTTGACCACGATCCGCCAGGAGATGTCCAGACCGAGCCCGGTGCCCTGCCCCACCGGCTTGGTGGTGAAGAACGGGTCGAAGATCCTGCCGCGGATCTCCGGCGGCACCCCGCAGCCGGTGTCCCGGAACTCCACCAGCAGCCGGTCGTTGTCGAGCGCCGTGCGCACGGTCAGCGTGCCCTCGCCGCCGACGCTCTCGATGGCGGAGACCGCGTTGTCGATCAGGTTGGTCCACACCTGGTTCAGCTCCGCCGGGTACGCCGGGACGTCCGGCAGCGTGCGGTCGTACTCCTTGACGACCTTGATGCGGTGGCCGATCTTGCCCGAGAGCATCACCAGGGTGCTGTCGAGGAGTTCATGGACGTCGGCCATCCGGTAGGGCGCCCGGTCGAGCTGCGAGTACTGCTTGGCGGCGTCCACGAGCTGGGAGATGCGGGTGGTGGAGTCGGCGATCTCGTCCATCATCAGCTCGGTCTCGACCGTGTAGTTCAGCCAGCCGATCGCCCCCGGAAGGATCTCCGGGTCCACCGAGGCGGCGACCTGGTCCAGCCAGTCCAGGTCAAGCCCGGCCTGCACGAACGTGGGCGCGAGCCGCCAGCCGTCCGGGATGTCGTGGTCGTCCAGCCAGTCCGTGACCGCGTCCTCCCGGTCCGAGGCCTCCAGCGGGCTCAGCACGGGCGCCTTGGCGACGCGTTCGGCGGTGCGCTCCTGGATTTCGATCAGGTTCGCCAGCGCTTCCCGCGGATACGGGCCCGCCGAGATCACGCTCAGCTTGTGCCGCATCTTGGCGACCCGCTCCCGCAGCGTCGCCGTGGCCCGTACGGCGGCCGCCGCGGGGTTGTTCAGCTCATGGGTGAGCCCGGCGGACAAGGAGCCGAGCGCCAGCAGCCGCTCCCGCTGCCCGATCACCCGCTGGGTGCTCTTCGAACCGAAGAACAGCCCCTCCAGCAGGTGCACCGCCATCGGGAACCACTCCTGCATGATCGCCGCGAAGGTGTCCGCGGGCAGCACGAAGAACCGCGTCGGCTCCGTGACGTGCATGGAGTTGTTGTAGACCTGCCGCACCCGGTCGCCGATGTACGCCTGCATCGCACCCGCGTACACCCCGCGCTGCGAGGTACGGGTCACCTCGACGTCGTCCGCGCCCACCTTGCGGTACAGCACGACGGTGCCGTCGAGCATCACGTAGAAGCAGGTCGCGGGCTCGCCCTCGAGGTAGACCGGACCGGGTTCGAACCGCTCCACCCGCCCCTCCCGGCACAGCCGCCCCAACTGCTCGGGGCTGAGTTTCTCGAAGAGGAAGAGCGAGGCGATCTCTTCCGGGCTGCACGGCAGCGGCTGCCCGGTCACGACTGTTCCAGATAGCGGTGGACGAGCATCACGGCCATGGCTCCCTCTCCGACGGCGGACGCGACACGCTTGGCGGACTCGGCACGGGCGTCGCCCGCCACGAACACGCCGGGAATGTTGGTCTCCAGGTGGTACGGCGGCCGGTCCAGCTCCCAGCCCGCCGGTGGCCGCCCGTCCGGCGTCAGATCGGGTCCGGCCAGGATGAAGCCGCGCCCGTCGCGCAGCACCGTGCCGTCCAGCCAGTCCGTCAGCGGGGCCGCCCCGATGAAGATGAAGCACCACTGCGCGTCGACCAGTTCGGTCTGCCCGGTGCCGGTGTCGCGCAGGGTGAGCTGCTCCAGGTGGTCCGAGCCGTGCGCGGCCTCCACCACGGTGGAGCAGCGCACCGAGATGTTGGGCGCCTCACCGATCTGCTCGATCAGGTAGTGCGACATCGACGCCGTCAGCGACTCCCCGCGCACCAGCAGGGTCACCGACTTGGCGCCCCGGGACAGGTACATCGCGGCCTGTCCCGCGGAGTTGGCGCCGCCCACGATGTACACGTCCTGCCCCTGGCAGGCGGGCGCCTCGGTGAGCGAGGAGCCGTAGTAGACACCGCAGCCGGTCAGTTCGCCGGTGCCGGGGGCGCCCAGCTGCCGGTAGGACACGCCGGTCGCGAGGATCACACTGTGCGCGGCGACCGCCGACCCGTCGCTGAAGTGCACGATCCGCGCCGAACCGGACACCTCGAGGCCCGTCACCTCCCGCGCGGTGAGGATCTCCGCGCCGAACTTCGCCGCCTGCCGCCGCGCCCGGTCGGTGAGCTGTGCCCCGGACACGCCGTCGGGGAAGCCGAGGTAGTTCTCGATACGGGAACTCTGGCCCGCCTGCCCGCCGGTGGCCGACCGCTCCACCAGGACCGTGCGCAGCCCCTCGGAGGCGCCGTACACGGCCGCGCCGAGCCCGGCCGGGCCGCCGCCGATGACGACCAGATCGTAGAAGTCGGCGGTCGGCGTGGTCGCCAGGCCCACCTTCGCGGCCAGTTCGGGCGGCTCCGGCTCGACCAGCGGGGTGCCGTCCGGGGTGATCACCAGCGGCAGCCGCTGCGCGTCGGCGCCCGCCGCGGCCAGCAGCCGCAGTCCCTCCGGCTCGTCGGAGGAGTACCAGCGGTACGGCACCTGGTTGCGGGCCAGGAACTCGCGCACCTCCGAGGAGCGCGCCGACCAGCGGTGCCCGACGACCTTGGTGGCCGGGACCGGGCGGAAGTCGCTGCTGCGCCAGGCCTGGAGCAGGTCGTCCAGGACCGGGTAGAGCTTCTCCTCCGGCGGGTCCCACGGCTTGAGCAGGTAGTGGTCGAGGTCGACGACGTTGATCGCGTCGATCGCCGCGCTGGTGTCCGCGTACGCGGTAAGCAGCACCCGCCGGGCGCCCGGGTAGACGTCCAGCGCCTGCTCCAGGAACTCGATGCCGTTCATCTGCGGCATCCGGTAGTCGGCCAGGATCACGGCGACCAGGTCCCCGCGCAGCTTCAGTTCGCGCAGCGCGTCCAGCGCGGACTCGCCGGACTCCGCGCGCACGATGCGGTACGACTCGCCGTAGCGCCGCCTCAGATCGCGGGCGACGGCCCGCGAGACCCCCGGATCGTCGTCCACGGTCATGATGACGGTCCGCGCTGCGTCGGCGGCCTGTGCCATGCGTCTCCCACCCCGGGCGTCGGAATGCTTGCGCCCATCGTATGTTCGATCGGCCCCCCGCGCTCAGGAAAAGTCCCGTGCGCGATCATCGTCGCGCGGTAGGGAAGACTGGGTCCCGTACGGCACCGGACAGCACGAGGAGGCACCCGCATGACGCGCCCGATCACGGCAGGCGTGGACGGATCGGAGGAGAGCCACGCGGCGCTCGCCTGGGCGGCCCGCGAGGCGGTGCGCCGGGGCACGGCGCTCAGGGTGGTGCACGCCTGGCGCCACGAGCCCCGCGAGGACCTCGACGCGGGCGGCCGGGACACCCAGGAGCGGTGGGTGCGGGACGCGGTCGGGCAGGCCGTGCGCGAGGTGCGCGAACGGCACGGCGGTCTCGAGGTGTCCGCCGATGTCGTCGAGGGCGCGTCCGTGGAGGCCCTGGTCGCCGCCGCGGCCGACGCCGAGATGCTGGTGCTCGGCTCGCGCGGGCACGGGCGGCTCGTCGGCTTCCTCGTCGGCTCCGTCGGCCAGCAGGTGATCGCCGAGGCGGCGCGGCCGGTGGTCCTGGTGCGCTCCGAGGACCGCGCGGCGGGCGAGGTGGCCGGGCGGGAGATCGTCGTCGGCCAGGAGGGCGGCCCGGAGGACAGCGCCGACGCGCTGCGGTTCGCGTTCGAGACGGCCGCCGCCCGGCAGGCGTCGGTCCGTGCCGTACGCGCCTGGACGCTGCCGCCCGTGTTCGCCTACAGCCCCGCCTCCCTGAAGCTGCTGGACGAGGCCGGGGGCCCGGAGCCGTACGAGAAGGACGCCCTCGCGGCGGCGCTCCAGCCGTGGCGGCGGCGCTTCCCGGACGTGCACGTGGTGGAGCACGTGGAGATGGGCAGCGCCGGGCAGGTGCTGCTGTCGGTGGCGGCGCGCGCCCAGCTGATGGTGGTGGGCCGCCGGGCCCGCCGCACCGCCGTCGGCGCCCGCATCGGCTCGGTCGCCCACGGGGTGCTGCACCACGCCGAGTGCCCGGTGGCGGTCGTGCCGCACCAGGGCTGAGGTCACTCGGGGGGCGTGGCCTCCAGGGTCTCGCGGGCGCGCGGCAGGATGTTGTCGATGTAGTCCTTCACGGCCGTGTCGAGTCCGATGTCGTGCTGCGCCCGCTCGGACAGGTACCAGCGGTGTTCGAGGAGCTGGTGGTAGATCTCCGCCGGGTCCATGCCACCGCGCAGTTCGACGGGGACGGCGCGCACGGTCGGCCGGAACACCTGGCGCACCCAGCGGTGTGCCAGGACCTCGGGCCGGGCCGCGAGGGGGTCGCCGGGCGCGTAGTCCTCCTGGGTGGCCATCCAGCTCTCCAGGTCGCTCAGCAGCCGCCGGGCCTGGTTCTCCTCGGTGTCCAGGCCCGTCAGCCGCAGCAGCTGGCGCTGGTGGTGCCCGGCGTCGACGACCTTCGGCACGAAGGTGACCGTGTCGCCGTTGGAGGAACTCTCGATCTGCATCTCGGCCACGTCGAAACCCAGGTCGTTGAGCCTGCGAATCCGGCGTTCGATGTAGTGGTACTTGCCCGCCGGGTAGACCGAGGTGCGGGTCAGCTCCCGCCACAGCCCGTGGTAGCGCTCGCAGATCTCCATGCCGAACTCGACCGGGTCCACCGACGGGTGCAGCGCGCCGGACGCCTCCAGGTCCAGCAGCTCCCCGCTGATGTTGACCCGGGCGAGGTCGAGGTCGTAGTCGCGCTGGCCGTCGCTGAGGCGGGGGTGCAGATCACCGGTCTCGGCGTCCACCAGATAGGCGGCGTAGGCGCCCGCGTCCCGCCGGAACAGCGTGTTGGAGAGCGAGCAGTCGCCCCAGGCGAACCCGGCCAGGTGCAGCCGCACCAGCAGCACCGCCAGGGCGTCCATCAGCCGGTGCATGGTGGCGGGCCGCATCGTCGTCTCGAACATCGACCGGTACGGCAGCGAACCGCCCAGGTGCCGGGTGATCAGCACCGGTTCCAGCGGCTCCCCGGCGGCGTCGACGCGCCCGGTGACCACGGCGAGGGGGTCCACCGCGGGGATGCCGAGCCGGTCCAGGTCGCGCAGCAGCCCGTACTCGCGCAGCGCCGGGCGCTCGGCGAGTTCCTTGACGGCGATCACCTCGTCGCCCGCGTGGGCATAGCGCACCACGTGCCGGGAGATGCCGCGCGGCAGCGGCACGAGGTGTTCCTCGGGCCACTCCTCCAGCGGGATCTGCCAGGGCAGGGCGAGCAGGAGCGCGGGGTGCTCCGGGTTGGTGGCACTGATCTGCAAAGCCATGGCCCGACCTTAAGACAGGCCCTGAGCCGCCCGCTCCCGTGCCCGGCGGGCGGCGTCGGGTACGGAGCCGTGGTGCACGGGGCCGTGTCCCGGCAGGAGTATGCCGGCGTCCAGGTCCTCGAACGCCGCGAGCGAGGCGACGGCACGCGCCCGCTCGTGGTGGAACATGTCGGGCAGCAGCTGCGGGCCCGTGGTCCGAGCGGTGGCGTGCCCGCTGACCAGGGCGTCACCGGAGACCACCACTCCGGTCCCGGGCAGATGGAAGGCGCAGTGGCCCAGGGTGTGCCCCGGCGTCGGCACGGGCACCGGGTGGCCGGGCAGGTCGAGCGGGCCCGGGGCCGGGAACGGCTCGGGCGCGGTGACCGGGACGTGCCGGGTGCCGCCGGACCGCAGCGCGTGCACCGCCCACGGCAGGACGCCGGGCCGCCAACTGTTGGCCATGACCTGTCCGACGGTCACCTGGTGCAGGAAGTCCCGGCGGGCGTGCGGCACTTCGGCCTCGTGCAGGTACACGGGCGTGCCGTGGGCGGCGCGCAGGTGCTCGGCCGAGCCCAGGTGGTCGTTGTGGGCGTGGGTGACGAGGACCGCCGCGACCGACTCCGGTGAACCGCCCACCTGGGCGAGGGAGTCGAGCAGCAGCGCCCGGTCCCCGGGGTAGCCGGTGTCGATCAGGGTGATCGCGTCACCGTCGGTGAGGATCACCCAGTTGGTGTTGCTGCCGTGCACCAGATAGGTGCCGTCCGCGACGTGTTGAACCGCTGCCCGCATCGATGGCCCCGCCCGCTGAGTTCCCCGTTCCGACGGGGGACAGCAAACCAGATCAGCCGCGCGCCGCGCCGACCGGCTCCGGACGCATCCCGAACAGCAACCGTGTCACGCGCGTACGCCGCACGGCGATCTCGTACAAGGCCAGGATCACCGCGAACGAACCCGCCACGATCGCGGCGTACTTGACCGCCATCGGCGCCGACCAGCCCACCACCGCGTACGCCAGCGCCACCACGACCGGCTGGTGCAGCACGTACAGCGGCAGCGCGGCCTGCCCGAGGTACCCGAGCACCCGGCGCCGCCCGGCGTCCGCTGCCCCCTTGTCCTCCCGCTCGCGGGGCCGGTCGAGCAGCCCGAGGATCGCCACCACCCAGCACCAGCCCGCCGCCCCGAACAGCGCCCGGCTGCCGACCGCCAGCGGCGTCCACGCCGTGAACGGGTCGTCCCCGCCCATGAAGCCCGGCGCCGTCCCCGCGAACAGCACCAGCCCCATGACCCCGACGGGCACGGCCGCCCGGCGCGTGACGGCGCGGATCCGCGCGTCGTCGGCGAGCGTGTGGCCGTAGAGGAAGAACAGCAGGTACGCCCACCGGTGCCAGCCCGCGAAGTCCTCCTCCATACCGAGCAGCGCGTTGATCGCGGCGAGCGGCACGGCGGGCAGCAGGAGCAGCACCGGATGGCGGGCGATCGCCGCCGCCATGGGTTCGGCCGCGGCGGTCAGGGCGGGGGCGACCGGGGCGAGCAGCAGGCAGAAGGCGAGCAGCAGCACGACGAACCACAGGTGCCCGGTCTCGAAGTGGTCCCCGTCCAGGACGAACGGGAAGTCGGCGAGGTCGGGGCGGACGGTGAGGAAGCGGGGCCAGAAGCGCCAGTAGGGCTCGTCGTAGCCGGGGTCGGCGGCGCGTTCCCGCAGCCACTGCGGCAGCGGCAGCAGCACCAGCGTGGCGAGGACCAGGGGGACGCCCAGGCGCAGCAGGCGTTCGCGGGCGAAGGCGCCGGGTCCGCGGCGGCGCAGGGAGTGCCGGGCGCCGAGCCCGGCGACGAGGAACAGCACGGGCATCGCCCAGACGACGCCGAGCCCGGCGGCGACGGTGACGGCGTCCGTGGTCTCGGGGTTCTTGACGTAGAAGTCGTCGTCGGGGGAGAAGACCAGCGCCGCGTGGAAGAAGACCAGCCCGAGGACGACGGTGACGCGCAGCAGGTCCAGTTCGGTGCGGCGGACGGTGCCGGTCGTGGTGCGCTCCCGCTCGCCGCCCATGCCGCCCCCTCGCCGGTCCGGCGCCAGTGTCGTGGAGGCGGGGCGTGGAGGACAGCCTTCCGGCGGACCGGCTCAGCGCACGCCGTGCGGGCGGAACTGGACGCTGATGCGCCCGCCCGCGGCCCGGGTCGTCTTGGGCACGCAGTGCTCCCAGGTGCGCTGGCAGGAGCCGCCCATCACGATCAGATCGCCGTGGCCCAGCGGGCGGCGCACGGTGCCGGTGCCGCCGTGCAGCGGGCGCAGCAGCAGATCGCGGGGTGAGCCCACGGAGAGGATGGCGACCATGGTGTCCTCGCGGGCGCCCCGCCCGATCCGGTCGCCGTGCCAGGCGACGCTGTCCCGGCCGTCGCGGTAGTGGCACAGGCCCGCGGTGGTGAACGGCTCGCCCAGCTCGGCGGCGTAGTGGGCGCTCAGCGCGTCGCGCGCCTCGGTGAGCACGGGGTGCGGCAGCGGCTCGCCCGCACCGTAGAAGGCCAGCAGCCGGGGCACGTCGATGACCTGGTCGTACATCTTCCGCCGCTCGGCACGCCACGGCACCTCGGCGGCCAGCTGTTCGAAGAGGGCGTCGGCACCGCTGAGCCAGCCCGGCAGCACGTCGATCCAGGCGCCCGCGCCCAGCTCGGTCCGGCGGATCCCGTCGAGGGGCCCGAGACGCGTCTCGTCGGTCTGGTCGAAGAGGGAGCCCTGGAGGTGCGCGGTCATGGCACCAGCGTACCTCGAAATCGAAAATGCGTTCGCATGTGGATCTCCGCGCGGATCGCGGGCCGGATCTCTTGGGGCAGACCTCTTTCGATACGTTCATGTATCGGATACGTTCCTGTATCCGACGAGGGAGGCGGAGCCATGCAGACCCAGCGCACGACCACCGGCCGGGTGACCAGACGCCGTGTCCGCACCCGCGCCAACCTCCTCGACGCCGCGTTCGCCGTCTTCGCGGCCAAGGGCTTCGGACGGGTCTCCATCGAGGAGGTCTGCGAGGCCGCGGGCTACAGCCGGGGCGCCTTCTACTCCAACTTCGGCACCCTCGACGAGCTGTTCTTCGCCCTCTACGAACAGCGGGCCGAGCTGATCGCCGAGCAGGTCGCGGTGGCGCTCGCCCTCGACGGCCCCGCCCTGGACGTACCGGCCTGCGTCGACCGGGTCACCGAGGTGCTGCTGCTCGACGTGGACTGGCTGCTGGTCAAGACGGACTTCCTGGTGCACGCCGCCCGGGACCCCGCCGTCGCCCGCACCCTGCTGGAGCACCGGGAGCGGCTGCGGCGGGCGATCGCCGACCGGCTGGCGCGGGCGGCCGGGTTCAGCGCGTTGCCCGCCGTGCTCGGCGGCACCGAGGGCGCCGCCTGGGCGGTCGTCGCCGCCTACGACGGAGTCACCACCCAACTGCTGCTGGACAAGGACGTCGAGCACGCCCGCGCCTGGCTCAAGCAACTGCTCACCGCCCTGCTGACCGACGGCAGCGGCGCCCCCGTACAAGGAAGGGAACGGTCGCCATGGACGCCGACGTCATCGTCGTAGGAGCGGGTCTCGCGGGACTGGTCGCGGCGCACGAACTGACCAGCCGCGGCAGGAAGGTCGCCCTGGTCGACCAGGAGAACGCCGCCAACCTCGGCGGACAGGCCTTCTGGTCCTTCGGCGGGCTCTTCCTCGTCGACTCCCCCGAGCAGCGGCGCCTCGGCATCAAGGACTCCTTCGACCTCGCCTGGAACGACTGGCAGGGCAGCGCCCAGTTCGACCGCGTCGACGACGAGGACTCCTGGGCGGTGCGCTGGGCCCGCGCCTACGTGGAGTGGGCGGCCGGGGAGAAGCGGTCCTGGATCGAGGGGCACGGCATCAAGCTGCTGCCCACGGTCGGCTGGGCCGAGCGCGGCGACCTGCGCGCCGACGGACACGGCAACTCGGTGCCGCGCTTCCACATCGCCTGGGGCACCGGCACCGGAGTCGTCGAACCGTTCGTCGCCCATGCCGAACAGGCCGCCCGCGACGGACTGCTGACCTTCCACCACCGGCACCGGGTCGACGCGCTCCTCGTCGAGGACGGCGCCGCCCGCGGCGTACGCGGCACCCTCCTCGCCCCCGACGACGCGGCCCGCGGGGTCGCCTCCAACCGCGAGGCGGTCGGCGAGTTCGAACTGACCGCCCAGGCGGTGATCGTCACCAGCGGCGGCATCGGCGCCAACCACGACATCGTCCGCCGCTACTGGCCCGAACGCCTCGGCACCCCGCCCGCCGAGATGGTCACCGGCGTCCCCGCCTACGTCGACGGACGGATGCTCGACATCAGCGCCGAGGCCGGGGTACGGCTGGTCAACCGCGACCGCATGTGGCACTACACCGAGGGCCTGAAGAACTGGGACCCCGTCTGGCCCGGCCACGGCATCCGCATCCTGTCCGGCCCGTCCCCGCTCTGGTTCGACGCCCTCGGCCGCCGCCTGCCCGACCCGTGCCTGCCCGGCTACGACACCCTGAACACCCTCAGGCACCTGCGCACCACCGAGGACATCGCGGGCCACGACCACTCCTGGTTCGTGCTGACCCGCAGGATGATCGAGAAGGAGTTCGCGCTGTCGGGCTCCGAGCAGAACCCCGACATCACCGCCAAGGACCGCGGCGCCGTGCTGCGCGACCGGCTCTTCGGCAAGGGCGCGCCCGCCCCGGTGGAGTCCTTCGTACGGCACGGCGAGGACTTCGTGGTCGCCGACACCGTCGAACAGCTCGTCGAGAAGATGAACGCCCTGACCGGCAAGGCGCTCCTCGACCCCGAGGAGATCCGCCGCCAGATCACGGCCCGCGACCTCCAGCTGGCCAACGCCTACTCCAAGGACAGCCAGGTGCAGGGCATCCGCAACGCCCGCCGCTACATCGGCGACCGGCTCGGCCGGGTCGCCACCCCGCACCGCGTTCTCGACCCCGAGGCCGGACCGCTGATCGGGGTGCGGCTGCACATCCTCACCCGCAAGACCCTCGGCGGCATCCAGACCGACCTGGACTCCCGCGCCCTCGGCGCCGACGGAACCCCGGTCGAGGGCCTGTACGCGGCGGGCGAGGTCGCCGGGTTCGGCGGCGGCGGAGTGCACGGCTACAACGCCCTGGAGGGCACCTTCCTCGGCGGCTGCCTGTTCTCGGGCCGCGCGGCGGGGCGGGCGGCGGCGGGACAGACGGGCTGAGCCTCGGCCCGGTCAGTCCCCCAGGAGGCGGGCGAGGACCGCGGCATGGCTGCGGTCCGGCGACTTCGACGCCGTCAGCAGGGTCACCGTCCCCTCCCGGGCCGACGCCCGCAGCCGGTCCAGCTCCTCGGCCGCCGCACCGGCGGCCAGCTCCGCCTCGTACCGGCCGCCGAACTCCTCGTACGACCCCTCGCCCGCGTGGTACCAGCGGCGCAGCTCGGTGGACGGCGTGACCGCCTTGGGCCACTCGTCCACCCGCGCCGCGTCCTTCGCCAGGCCGCGCGGCCACAGCCGGTCGACCAGGACGCGTGTCCCGTCGTCGGGCTCCGGTGGTTCGTAGACGCGGCGCACTCGCAGAGTCACGGTCGGACCCTTTCCGGTGGGGGTATGTCCCTCCAGTCTCACGGGTACCCCGGTGCCCTGAGGGACGAGGGAGGCCGTGTGATGAGCGCATGGGAGGAACTGCCGGTCGTGGGGACGCTCGCCGACCTGACCCGACTGGTGGAGCGCCACCGGGGCCTGTACGTCCGCTGGTCGCGGGGTCCCCAGGCCGATCTGGGTGCCACGTCCAGCACCGACGACCTCACCGGCGTCGCCATGCCCGGCCTGTCGGCCAACCCGCTCGACGTCGAGGACTGGTGGCAGGACAGGCCCGTCGGCCTGTGGGTGGCACGCCGGCTGCACGACTACTCCCACCTTCCGCGCGAGAAGGGCCCCGGCGTGCGCGCCTGGGTCCTCCAGGGCCGCGAGACCGGTCGGGGACCCGACAACGAACCCCTGGTCGTGGACGCCCGGCCGCTGTGCCGCCTGGAGCCCCAGGTGATCGAGGAGGCCCGCGACGAGGTCGCCCGCCAGGAGAACGACTGGGGACCGCTGCGGCGTGGCGGCGGCCGGTGACCCCCGGCCGGTGACCCCCGGCCGGTGACCCCCGGCCGGTGACGCCTGGCCGGTGACGCCTGCCTGGTTGACGCCTTGCCGGTGACCCCTGGCCGGTTGACGCCTGGCCGGTGGTCCCGGCCGGTGACCTGACTCAGGCGGCGCGCAGCGCCTCGGCCGCCTGGGCCACCACGGCCTCGGCGAGCAGGGCCAGCGCGGGGGAGTGCAGCCGCCACTGCTGCCAGTACAGGGGGACGTCGACCGCCCGGCCGGGGGCGAAGACGACCAGGCGCCCGGCCCGCAGCAGCGGCTCCGCCTGCGCCTCGGGCACCATGCCCCAGCCCATCCCGGTGGCGACGGCCTCCACGAACCCCTCCGACGTCGGTACGGCGTGCCGTCGGGCGCTCGCGCCGTGCCGTCCGCGGGTCAGCCGGCGGACGAAGCCGTCCTGGAAGTCGTCGCGCCGGTCGAAGACCACCACCGGCGCCGTCCGCAGCACCTGCGCCGGCGGCCCGTCCAGATGTCTGGCGGCGAAGCCCGGGTGGGCCACCGGGAGATAGCGCATCCGGCCCAGCGACCGCACCGAACAGCCCGGCACCGGGTCGGGCGACGAGGTCACCGCCGCCATCACCACGCCCTCGCGCAGCAGCGCCGCCGTGTGGTCCTCGTCCTCGCGGCGCAGTTCGAAGCCGATCGGCGGCTCCTTTGGCACCCGGCGCAGTGCTCCGAGGAACCAGGTCGCGAGCGAGTCCGCGTTCACCGCGACCGACAGCCGGGTCGGCTCCCCGGCTTCGCTCAGTCCCAGCTCGGCGTGCGCGTCGCGCTCCAGCCGGGCCACCTGACGGGCCAGCCGTACGACCACCTCGCCGGACTCGGTCGGCCTCACCGGCTTGGTCCGCAGCAGCAGGACCCGGCCGGTGCGCCGCTCCAGTGCCTTCACCCGCTGGCTGACCGCGGAGGGCGTCACGTGCAGCGCCGCCGCGGCGGCGTCGAAGGTGCCCTCGTCGACCACCGCGAGCAGGGTGCGCACCTGGTCGAGGGGCAGTTCCTCGGTCATCCGGCCGCCGTCCTTCCGCTGCGCGTTCATATGAAGCAGTGCTAATGATACGTAAGAATCCTCAGCTGTACTTCGTCCGATCCGCTCCCTAGCGTCTAGGGCATGCCCAACGCCCTGACCGCCGCGACCGCCGGATTCGGCACCGGACTCTCGCTCATCGTCGCCATCGGCGCGCAGAACGCCTTCGTCCTGCGCCAGGGGATACGCCGCCAGGCGGTCCTGCCGGTCGTCGTGATCTGCGCCCTGTCCGACGCGCTGCTCATCGCCCTGGGAGTCGCCGGGGTCGGCGCGGTGGTGGTCGCCTGGCCTCGGGCGCTGACCGTGGTCGCCTGGGTGGGCGGCGCCTTCCTGCTCTGCTACGGCGCCCTCGCCGCCCGCCGGGTGCTGAGGCCGGGCGTGCTCCGGGCGGACGGCGAGGCCGCCACCTCCCGGCGCCGGGCGGTCCTCACCTGCCTGGCGCTGACCTGGCTCAACCCGCACGTCTACCTCGACACGGTGTTCCTGCTGGGCTCGGTCGCCGCCGACCGCGGCCCGCTGCGCTGGACGTTCGGGCTCGGCGCCGCGCTGGCGAGCCTCACGTGGTTCGCGGCGCTCGGCTTCGGCGGCCGGGCCCTGGGCCGCTGGCTGGCCCGGCCCGCCGCCTGGCGGGTGCTGGACGGCCTGGTCGCCGTCACCATGATCGGCCTCGGTGGCCTGCTGATCGCGGGGG
This sequence comes from Streptomyces sp. B93, assembly GCF_018070565.1. Classification (GTDB taxonomy): domain Bacteria; phylum Actinomycetota; class Actinomycetes; order Streptomycetales; family Streptomycetaceae; genus Streptomyces. Next base: position 14,530 of record NZ_JAGPXL010000060.1, on the reverse strand, counting down.
CGTAGGCGGCGCCCTTCAGAGCACGCCGCGCCGGTGCATCGCGTACTGCTCCATCAGCTGGCCGCGGGTCATCTCCAGCCGGTGGGCGAGGATCTCGGCGACGAGACGCACCAGGAGGAACCCGAGACGCGGGTCCTCCTCGCAGAGCCCGAGCACGGCCTGTGCGTCGAACTCGTAGGCGCGTACGGGGCTGAAGGCCTCCGCGCCGAAGTCCCACCGGTACGGCGGGAACAGCCAGGACCAGCCGAGGAGGTCGCCGGAGCCCAGGCTGGCGACGGTCACCCGCCTGACGGAGGTCACCCGCTGGTCCAGCGAGACCGCGCCCGAGCGGATCACCCAGAAGCGGTCCGCGGTGCCGCCCGCCTCGAAGATGCGGGCGTCCTCGGCGAAGGACACCTCACGGCCGAGAGCCATCAGACGCTGACGCTGGGGTGGCGCTAGGGCGGTGAGCAGTTTCGTCGCTTTGGTCATGGCGCGGCGCTCCTCGCCGGAGACGGGTTCGGTGCTTTCCCTACGCCCATTTCAGCCCCGCCCGGCGCGCGGCGCATCCGGCCGGAGGGGACCGCGGGAAAAAGAGAAGCCCTGGCTGGACGGGGGAAGCCAGCCAGGGCGGTACCAGGGGCGCGGAGGAGGATTCCGTCGACTCCGTCACCAGCTATGGATGAACAGTAAACCATCTTCCGGGCTTGTATCCAATCAGGACAGGGCCAGGTGACCCGTCTCACTTCACGGCGCGCCTGCCGGGCGTCAGGATCTCGTCCAGCACCCGTACCACCGCCTCATAGGCCAGCACCCGCACCGCGGCCTCCCCGGCCTCACCCGGGTCGGTCGGCCGCAGCGCGTCGCGCCGGTCCCGCCAGGACCGCTCCTCGTCCCGGGCGCAGGCCCTGGCGCGCTGGAGCCGCCGCAGCAGTTCATCTGAGTCCACGACATCGGTCATGCCCTCCGCGTACCCCGCCGACGCGCTTCGATGGCCGCCCCCGGGTCATCGGCGGCGGATGTTTGGTACCGCCTCGAAGGGTGAGCCGAACAGTGGCGGCAGCGCCGGACCCGGGGACGGGGAAGGGAGTGACATGATGGCCGAGCAGCAGTGGACCGCGTCACGGGGCGGCCCCGGCGAGGGACCCGCGGTCCGGGAGTCCTGCCGTCCGGCCGACGTCCGCACCGCCGTGCGGTGCGCGGTGGCCTGCCGGTGCCGGGACACGGGCACCCCCTGCGACGAGGACGCCCTCTCCGACGCGATCCTCGTCGCCTCCGAGCTGACCACCAACGCCATCCTGCACGGCGGCGGAGTCACCGACGTGGACGTGGACGTCGACGAACACGACGTCCGGGTCTCGGTCAGCGACCGCAGCGACCGGTTCCCGGAGCTGACCCCCGCCCTCGACGCGCACGGACGGCGCCGCACCGGCGGCCGGGGCTGGCCGATCGTCTGCCGGCTGGCGAGCGCCGTGGACGTGTCCGAGCTGCCCGCGGGCGGCAAGCGCATCACGGCCGTGGTTCCGGTTTTCTGATTCCCGCATTCCGCTCCCGGTGTTTGGGCTCGCGGGGGAGGGGCAGACGCAATTTCGTGCTTCGGACCGGAGGCGCGCTGGCGGGGAGTGGTATGACCACTCGGGCCCTTCCAAGCGACCCGGACGGCATTCCCACTCCCCGCGGACATCACCTGGCGACCCACGTTCAGGAGCGGATCCGCATGCTCACCGACATGTCGACAAGCCGACCCGGCACCCCCGAGCGCACCGCCTCGGCCCCCCGACGGCAGCACGACGACGCCCCCGACACCGCCGCCCGGTTCAGCCGGCTGGCCCAGCTGGAGGACGGACCGGAGCGCGACGCGCTCCGTGACGAACTCGTCGAGGCGTGGCTGCCCATGGCCCACCGCATCGCGGGCCGCTTCCGCGACCGCGGCGAATCCGTCGAGGACCTGCGCCAGGTCGCGGCGCTCGGCCTCGTCAAGGCCATCGACCGGTACGACCCCTCGCGCGGCGCCTTCGAGAGCTACGCCGTGCCCACCATCACCGGCGAGGTCAAGCGGCACTTCCGGGACCGCATGTGGGCCCTCAGGGTGCCGCGCCGGGTCCAGGAACTGCGCAACAAGGTGCGTCTCGCCCGCCGTGAACTCACCCAGAACCCCGGCAGCCCCGAGCCGACCGTCTCCGACCTCGCCCGCCACACCGGCCTCACCGAGGACGAGGTCAACACCGGCCTCGAGGCGCTGGACAGCTTCAGCACCCTGTCCCTGGACGCCGAGCTGTCCACCGACGACGACGGCTACAGCCTCGCCGACACCCTCGGCGGCCCCGACCCCTCCTACGACACCGTCGTGGACCGCGAGTCCGCCAAGGAGGGTCTGCGCCGGCTGCCCGAACGGGAGCGGGCCATCCTCTACATGCGGTTCTTCGAGGACATGACCCAGAGCCGGATCGCCGACCAGCTCGGCATCTCCCAGATGCACGTCTCCCGGCTCATCAGCCGCAGCTGCGCCCGGGTGCGCGCCGAGGCGATGGGCAACAACCGGCCCGGACCCCGGGCGGCCGCCTGAGGCGGAACGGGGCGGACCACGTGTGACGCCCCGGAGGGCGGGCGGCCCTCCGGGGCGTCACACGCGCGGCCGAGATCAGGAACACGGGGTCTCAGAACCCCAGACCCTCAGACCTCCCCCCGGGACGTCCGCGCCACGTGCGCCGCGACCTCCTCCGGGGACATGTACGCGTCCGTGTACTCGAAGTCCTTCAGCTTGGCGGGCTTGCGGGCCTGGAAGCCCGTGCGGACGAAATCGTCGCCCGCGATGGCGTTGAGCGCCCAGTTGGTCAGCACCCGCGTCTTGGCGACATTGGTGCGCAGGGCCGACCAGTGGTAGCCGCGGGCGACCGCCTGGGCGGGCAGCCCGCGCAGTTCCACACCCAGCGGCTTGGACACCGCGTCCCGCCCGCCGAGGTCCACGACCAGCCCCAGGTCCCGGTGGTGGTACGGCCGCTGCGGCTCGCCGCGCAGGGCGGCCAGCAGGTTGTCGGCGGCCAGCTTGGCCTGCCGGGTCGCGTGCTGCGCGGTGGGCGGGCAGACGGCGCCCTCCTCACCCTTGTCGAGGTCGGGCACCGCGGCCGCGTCGCCCAGCGCGAACACGCCGTCATGCCCCGGCAGGGACATCTCCGGGGTGACCGCGAGCCGCCCCCGCACGGTCTCCGCGCCCAGCGTGGCGATGAGCGGGCTCGCCACCACCCCGGCGGTCCAGATCAGCGTGCGGGTGGGGACCACGCGGCCGTCGGTGAAGGTGACCTCCTCGGGGCCCGCCTTCTCGATGGACACCCCCAGCGAGATCTCGATGCCGCGGCGGCGCAGGATCTCCTGGGCACTGCTCCCCAGCTTCTCGCCCAGCTCGGGCATCAGCTTCGGGGCGATGTCGATCAGGTGCCACTTGATCAGGCCCGGGTCCAGCCGCGGGTAGCGCCGTACCGCGTTGTACGTCAGCCGGTGCAGGCACGCCGCCGTCTCGGTGCCCGCGTAGCCGCCGCCGACCACCACGAACTGGAGCCGGGACGCCCGCTCGGCCGGGTCCTGGCTGGCGTCGGCGAGGTCCAGCTGCGAGATGACGTGGTCGCGGATGTACGCGGCCTCGGCGAGGGTCTTCAGGCCGAAGGCGTTGTCGGTGAGGCCGGGGATGTCGAAGGTGCGGGTGACGCTGCCGGGCGCCAGCACGATGTAGTCGTACGGCTCGTCGACGATCCGGCCGGTGATCGTACGGATCACACAGACCTTCGCCCTGAGGTCCACGCCGATCGCCCCGCCCGGGATGATCCGGGTGCGGTACCGGGGGCTGCGGCGCAGCGACAGCGCGATCGACTGCGGGGTCAGCACCCCGGAGGCGACCTGGGGCAGCAGAGGCAGGTACAGCTGGTAGGCGGTCGGGGTCACCAGGGTGAGATCGGCTTCGTTCGGGGCGAGCCGGCGTTCCAGCCGGCGGACGCACCCCACACCGGCGAAGCCGGCGCCCACCACCAGGATCCTGGGTCGTGTCACGGTGTCCATCCCTTCTGCGGCTCCAGACCGATCCCACCGCGCCCGGGACGGTTCCGCCAGTCGGGCGCGGCAGGCAGCCGTACCGCCGTGCTCAGCGTTCCGGTGCGGGCACCCCCGGTGCCGCCCCCGCCGTCTGCCGGTCGACGAGCGCGAGGCCCTCCTCGACGTCGGCGGAGATCGGCACGGTGATGCTGACACCGGTCAGCTCCAGCACCCGCCGCACCGCCGGGGCGGGATCGATGACCTGGACGACGCCGTCCAGACGGCGGGTCTCCTGGTACACCCGCAGGATGATGTTCATGCCGGACGAGTCCATGAACGGGACCTCGGAGAGGTCGAGCAGGAAGTGCCGTCGGCCGTGGTGCAGCTGATTGGCCAGCTGGGCCTGGAACTCCGTGGCGGTGTCCACGTCCAGGTGGCCCGCCACCTTCACCAGGGCGACGTCGTCGCGGGGCAGGGTGACCTCCACGGACAGCGGGTTGTCGGCCAGGGCCATGGGAACCTCCAGCGGGTCGGCACGGTTGTGAACTGCGCCTCCGCATACCCCGGATCGGCGGACGTATCCGGATCCATGACCAAGATCACCACGGCAGGAAGACGTGCACGTCCTTGCCGTCCTCCTGGGTGACCACGCTGACCTGGTCGCAGAGGGTGTGGATCAGGTGCCAGCCGATGCCGCCGCCGCCCCCTTCCGGGTCGAACGGGCGCGGCCGGGGCTCGGTGGTGCTGGTGTCGTGCAGCGCGATGTGCACACCGTCGAAGGTGCGGCGCAGCAGCAGCCGGAACGGGCCCGGCGCGAACTGCACGGCGTTCGCCGCCAGCTCGTCCACCACCAGCAGGACGTCGTGCCAGCACTCGGGTGCCGACGGCGGGGTCACCCGCGCCAGCTCCCGCAGGAACCCCTCCGCGGCAAGCCGCGCCCCCGTCACGTCCTGCGGCTCGCCCGCGAACGTGGCGGTACGGATCGGGATTCCCTGCACGGCCAGCGTTCCGTCCCAATGCGGCTCGGTCGACATCGCACCTTCCTGCACACCGTCGGCAGGACCGCCCCACCCGGTCGTGGCGTCGGCGGGACGGATCCTCGTCGGTTCCAGTGACGCCAATGACGCGAGTTCCCGGTGGAGCGCGGGCTACGCGTCCGCCGCTCGGTGGAGCGCGGCCCGCGCACCGGTGCTCAGCGGAACACGTCGTCCACGTCGTCCCAGTACGCCGGGTCCTCCGGGGGCGCGGCCAGCCGCGCGGGCCGTGACCGCGCCTCGTACATGGCGTCGATCTCGGTCGCGTAGTGCCGCACTATGGCGTCCCGGCGCAGCTTCATCGACGGTGTCAGCAGCCCGCTGGCGACGTCGAAGGAGGCGGGCAGCACCCGGAAGACCCGGATGGACTCCTGCCGGGACACCACGCTGTTGGCCATCGCCACCGCACGTGCGATCTCCTCGCGCAGCGCGTTCTCCTCCCGCGCCTCCCGGCTCGGCGCGTCGCCCTGCAAGGCCAGCGCCGCCCGCCAGTGCGCCAGGAAGTCCGGGTCCAGGGTGATCAGCGCCCCCACACAGGGCCGGTTGTCGCCCACCACCACCGCCTGGTGGACCAGCGGGTGCATCCGCAGCCGCTGCTCCAGCGCGGCCGGGGCGACACTCTTCCCGCTGCTGGTGATGATGATGTCCTTCTTGCGGCCGGTGATCGTCAGATAGCCCTCGTCGTCCAGCCGTCCCAGGTCCCCGGTGGCCAGCCAGCCGCCCCGCAGCGCCTGCCGGGTCGCCTGCTCGTCGCCGATGTAGCCCTGGAACACCGACGGCCCGCGCACCAGGATCTCCCCGTCCTGCGCCACCCGCAGCTCCATGCCCGGCAGCACCTGACCGACCGTCCCCGACTTCTCCCGCCCCAGCGGCTGCATGGTGACCCCGCCGCAGGTCTCGGTGAGCCCGTAGCCGTCGTGGACGTAGATGCCGATGCCCTCGTAGAAGAGGGACAGTTCCCGGTTGAGGGGGGAGCCGCCCGAGGTGGCCCGGCGCACCCGTCCGCCCAGGGCCTCCCGCAGCCGCCGGTACACCGTCCGCTCGTACAGCGCGTGCTGCATCCGCAGGTCGAGACCGGGGCCGGAGCCTCGGCCCAGCCGCTGCCGCTCGGTGGCCGCCGCGAACGCCCGCGCCGTCTCGGCGGCCCGCTCGAACAGGGCACCGCGGCCCGCCTGCTGCGCCGCCCGCAGGAAGTTCTTGTAGAGCTTCTCGAAGACGGAGGGCACGCCGTAGAAGTAGGTGGGGCGGAAGGTGCGCAGCGCCGAGGCGAGGCTCTGGTCGCCGAGGTCGGGCTCATGGCCCATCAGCAGCCCGCCGCGCATGCACAGGCCCTGGATCATCAGCCCGTACACGTGGGAGAACGGCAGGAAGGCCAGCACGGCGCCCTGTTCGCCCGGCGCCGCCGCGGTGTGTCCCCACCCGGCGAGCAGGGTGTCGCAGACGCCGGCCAGGCCGCGGTGGCTCAGCGCGCAGCCCAGCGGGCGTCCGGAGGTGCCGGAGGTGTAGGCGACGACCGCGGTGGAGTCGGGCAGCACGATCCGGCGCAGTGACTCCACGGTCGCGATCGGCACGTACTCGCCGCGGCCGACCAGGTGCTCCAGGGCGCCCGCGTCCAGCTGCCAGACGTGCCGCAGCCGGGGCAGCCCGTCGCACACCGAGCCGACCGTCATCGCCGCGTGCTCGTCCTCGACGACGACGCCCACGCAGGCGGCGTCCCGCAGGATCCACTCGACCTGTTCGCGCGAGGAGGTCGGGTAGATCGGGACGACCTCGGCCCCGACCGCCCACAGCGCGTAGCTGAGGACCGTCCACTCGTAGCGGGTCCGCGCCATCACCGCCACCCGGTGGCCCGGGGTGATCCCGGACGCGATCAGTCCCTTCGCCAGGTCGACGACCTGGTCGCGCAGTTCCACGGCGGTGACCTCCTCCCAGACCGTCGCGTCGGGGCCGGGGCGCCGGGCGAGGACGGACAGGGTGGGGGTGCGCGCGGCCAGTTCGAAGACGCTGTCCGCGAGGCCACAGGTCAGGGGGGCGACGGCCGGGGGAGCGAGGGCGAAGTCGCGCATGCGCTGCTCCTGTGGGGGTACGGGCTGTGACGGAGCCGACGAGCACAGTTATCGGCGGTGGTCGAATCTAGTCGAGGCGGGACCGGATGGTGACCGGATCCGAGAAGTGGTCCCCAATGGTGATCCAGTTCCTGGTGAGCCCGGCCGGTTCGGGGGACTCGGAGTCCATGACGCACATCAGTCCAGACCCCGAACCCGAGCGCTCCACCGGCCTGGAACCGGGCGGCTCGGTCCCCCCGGGCGAGACCCCGCCCGCGGAGAGCAGCATGCCCGAGGCCGGGCCCCAGGAGACGCACAACCCGCCCAAGGGCTGGGCCAAGGCCCCGCTGACGCTGATCCTCGTCCTCGTGGTCCTGGTCGCGGCCTTCTTCCTGGCGTACGGGATCGCCCTCATCGTGTGACCCGGCCCGGGCAGCCCCGGAACGTCACTCCTGGGTGTGGCGCACACACTCCACGACGACGTCCCGCAGGCTCTCCGTGCGCCGCAGCAGCCCGCGCTGCACCTGGGCGCCGTTGCCGCGGCGCAGCAGCTCGGCGCAGCCCTCACGGGCGCGGTCGAGGTCACCGCAGTCGGCGAGGGCCTCGGCGGCGTGGTCCACCAGATGGCGCACCACGTCCGCCGCGGGCGCGGGGCGCATGGTCGCCGGATGCAGCAGTTCGCCCGTCAGCCCCGACCGGGCGGCCCGCCAGTCGGCCAGCCTGAGCAGGCTCACACTGTGGTCCACGGGTTCGCGGCCCGCCCGCCACTCCCGGGCGGCGGTCTCGACCAGCCCCCGGGCGAGCGTGGCGACCAGCACGGCGGTCGAGGAGTGCAGACAGACGTCCGCCACCCGGATCTCCACCGTCGGGTAGCGCCGGGACAGTCGGGCGTCGAAGTAGACCATCCCGTCGTCGAGGATGGTCCCGGTGGCCAGCATGTCCGCGACCCGGCGGTCGTACTGAGCCGCCGAGCCGAAGATCTCCGTCGGTCCCGCCGACGGCCAGCGCTGCCACACCCGGCTGCGGTAGCTGTTGTAGCTGGTGTCCTTGCCCTGCCAGAACGGCGAGTTGGCGCTCAGCGCCGCGAGGACGGCCAGCCACGGCCGGACCCGGTCGACGACCGCGACCCCCTCCTCGTCGGACTCCACCGAGACATGCACATGGCAGCCGCACACCAGTTGCTCATGGGTGGCGATGCCGTACTCCTCGGCCATCCACCGGTAGCGGCGGCCCGCACCCACCGACGGACTGACCGGCAGCGGGGAGGTCGCCAGCGCGGCGACCGCGCAGCCGATCTCCCCGGCGTGCCGGGCCGCCTCCTTGCGGCAGCGGACGATCTCCGCGCCCAGGGCGGCCATCTCCGACTGCGGATGCGTGGCGAACTCCAGCATCTGCTCGTGCAGTTCCTTCTCGAACACCTCCTGACCCGCGTCCTCGTGCGAGGCGCGGGCCAGCACCGCGGCCGACCTCGCCTGTGGTTCCCCCGTCTCGGGGCCGACCAGGAGGAGTTCCTCCTCCACTCCTACGGTGCGCATTTCCTCCGACTGCCCCGGAAGACCGGTCGAACACCTGCCGGGACGCGGACTACACCGGCTCCAGCCACACCGTCGCCAGCGGCGGCAGCGTCAGGGCGATGCTCACCGGTCGGCCGTGCCACTCGACCGGCTCCGGCTTGAGGGGGCCCGGGTTGGTCACGTCACCGCCGCCGTAGCGGGCCGCGTCGGTGTTCAGGGTCTCCTGCCAGGCGGGCACCGAGTCGGGGACGCCGAGCCGGTAGCCGTGCCGGACCACGGGGGAGAAGTTGGAGACCGCCAGCAGCGGGTTGCCCGCCGCGTCGTACCGCAGGAAGGCGAAGACGTTGTCGTCCGCGGCGTCGCACTCCACCCACTGGAAGCCCTCGGGCCGGGTGTCGCGCTCCCACAGCGCCGGGGTCGCCCGGTACCGCCGGTTGAGGTCCCGCACCAGGTCGCGCACCGCCTCGTGATCGCCCCGGGCCACGTATCCCGGGTCCAGCAGCCACCACTCCGGGCCGTGCTTCTCGGAGAACTCCCCGCCCTGCGCGAACTCCTGCCCCATGAACAGCAGTTGCTTGCCCGGGTGCGCCCACATGTAGCCCAGGTACGCGCGGTGGTTGGCACGCCGCTGCCACCAGTCGCCGGGCATCTTGGTGACCAGCGCCTGCTTGCCGTGCACGACCTCGTCGTGGGAGATCGGCAGCACGTAGTTCTCGCTGTAGGCGTAGATCATCGAGAACGTCATCTCGTGGTGGTGGTACTTGCGGTGCACGGGCTCCTTGCTCATGTACTCCAGCGAGTCGTGCATCCAGCCCATGTTCCACTTCAGGCCGAACCCGAGACCGCCGTGCTCGGTCGGCTTGGTCACCCCGCCCCACGCGGTGGACTCCTCGGCGATCGTCACCACGCCGGGCGACCGGCGGTACACGGTGGCGTTCATCTCCTGGAGGAACCGCATCGCCGCCAGGTCCTCCCGGCCGCCGTACTCGTTCGCCGCCCACTGGCCGTCCTCGCGCGAGTAGTCGAGGTACAGCATCGAGGCGACCGCGTCGACGCGCAGGCCGTCGATGTGGAACTCCTCGCACCAGTACACGGCGTTCGCGACCAGGAAGTTGCGCACCTCGGTCCGCCCGAGGTCGAACTCGTACGTCCCCCAGTCCGGGTGCTCCGCGCGCCGGGAGTCCCCGGGCTCGTACAGCGGGTCCCCGTCGTAGCGGGCCAGCGCCCAGTCGTCCTTCGGGAAGTGCGCCGGAACCCAGTCCATGATCACGCCGATGCCCTCCTGGTGGAGGCGGTCGACGAGGTACCGGAAGTCGTCCGGGGAACCGAGGCGCGCGGTCGGCGCGTAGAAGCCGGTGACCTGGTAGCCCCAGGAACCGCCGAAGGGGTGCTCGGCGACCGGCATCAGCTCCACGTGCGTGAACCCGAGGTCCTTGACGTACCGCGGCAGTTCCTCGGCCAGCTCCCGGTAGCCGAGCCCCGGGCGCCAGGAGGGCAGGTGGATCTCGTACACCGAGAACGGCGCCTCGTGCACCGGCCGGTCCGCGCGGTGCGTCATCCAGTCGCCGTCGCCCCACTCGTGGCGGGACGCCGTCACCACGGACGCCGTGTCCGGGGGCGCCTCGGTGCGCCGCGCCATCGGGTCGATCTTCAGGAACCGGTCCCCGTAGCGTGAGTGGATCTCGAACTTGTACGCGGTCCCCTCACCGACGCCCGGCAGGAACAGCTCCCACACGCCGGACGCGCCCATCGAGCGCATCGGGAACGCCGTCCCGTCCCAGTGGCAGAAGTCCGCGGCGACCCGCACCCCCTGCGCGTTCGGCGCCCACACCGTGAACCGGGTGCCGGTCACGCCCTGGTGCGTCATCGGCTCGGCGCCGAGCGCCTTCCACAGCTGCTCGTGCCGCCCCTCCCGGATCAGGTGCAGGTCCAGCTCCCCGATCGCGGGCAGGAAGCGGTACGGGTCGTGCGTCTCGTGCTCGTCGTCCCCGTACCGCACCACCAGCGTGTACGACGGGACCTCCGGCAGCGGCAGGACGACGGAGAACAGCCCGTCGCCCTCCGACACCAGCGCGGTGCGCTCGCCGTCGACCAGCACGGCCACGGCGTCCGCGAACGGCCGCAGGGTCCGTACGGCGATCCCGCCCGGCACCGGGTGGGCGCCCAGCAGCGCGTGCGGATCGTGGTGGGCGCCCGCCAGCAGGCGCCCGCGGTCCACCGGGTCAAGCGGCGGGGCGGCCGTACCCGCCTGTGAGGCGGAGGACTCGGGAAGCAGGGTGTCGTCGCGCAGAGCCACGGCGTCAGTCTCCTCTCACGGCGAGTCGTTCGATCGCCGCCATCGGTACGGGGAGCCAGTCCGGGCGGTGCCTGGCTTCGTAGAGCACTTCGTAGACGGCACGGTCGGTCTCGTAGGCGCGGAGCAGACCGTGCTTGGCACGCGGGTCCCACCCGGCGCGGGCGGCGTAGCCCGCGCAGTAGGCCTCGCGGCAGCGGCGCGCCCACTCCGGGCGCCAGGGGCGGCGCTGACGGGCGGCGTAGTCGAAGGAGCGCAGCATGCCCGCGATGTCCCGGACGGGGGAGTGCGCGCTGCGGCGTTCGGCGAGCGGCCGGGACGGTTCGCCCTCGAAGTCGATGACGAACCAGTCCCGCCCGGCCCGCAGCACCTGACCGAGGTGCAGGTCTCCGTGGATCCGCTGGGCGGGCGGCCCCGGATCGCACGCCGTCAGCGCGTTGAACGCCCCGCGCAGCCCCGGCACGTACGGCCGCAGCTGGGGCACGCTCCGTGCGGCGGCGTCCAGCCGCTCGGCCATCCCGGCCGCCATCCGCGCCGTCTCCCCGCGCCCCCCGTCCGGGAAGGCCGCGGCCAGCGCGAGATGGACGTCCGCGGTGGCCCGGCCCAGCTCATGGGCCTGCGCGGTGAAGTCGTCACCGGTGGCCAGGGCGTGCAGGGCCAGCGTCCAGCCGTCCGAGGCGTCGGGCAGGAACGGCTGGAGCACCCCGAGGGTGGCCTCCTGCGGCTGTGTGGTGCGGAACCAGGCGACCGGCGCCGGGACCCGGTCACAGCCCTGCGCGGCCAGCGCGACCGGCACCTCCAGGTCGGGGTTGACACCCGGCTGGATGCGTCGGAACACCTTCAGGATGTACGCGTCGCCGTACACCAGCGAGGAGTTGGACTGCTCGGCGTCCAGCAGCCGCGGCGCCAGACCGGCGGGCACCGGCTGGTCCGGGTCGGCCTCGAAGCGCAGCGGGCCCAGCGTGCCGGGGTGCCGCAGCCGCTCCAGCAGCAGATGCGCCGAACGGGGGTCCTGGAAGGCGTCGTAGACCGCCATCCCGGCCAGCGGACCGACGTCCGCCCTGCCGATCAGGGCCCGGCCGAGGCGGGGCGACAGATGTGCCTGGATGCCGATGAGGAGCTGGTAGCAGTCACCGGTCGCCGGTGTGCCGCCGGGGGCGGGCACACCGCCCGCCGGAGCGGTGGGGCCGCCGGGATGCCCGGACAGCACGCCGGTGGGATCGGCGTGTGTTCCGGTGTGGCCGGTGTGCACCAGCAGGTGCAGGCAGCCGGGGTACAGCTCGGTCATGGACAGCAGACGCAAGTCCGTGACCGGCCGGTGTTTCCCGGCGAACCAGCGCTGGTGCGGCAGCCAGTCCCTGAGCAGTTCTCCCAGCGAGGCCAGTCGCTGCCCCGCGCCGATGTTGCTCGGTTGCAGGGATGCGGTCTTCGGCATGGTCACGCGTCCTTTCCTCGGCGCACGCTCACAGTCGGCGGCCGATGCGGGATGCGACTCGGACGAGCCGGAACCAGTAGAAGCCGTGGCCCCCGAGGGTCAGCAGGTACGGCAGTTCGCCGATGGCCGGGAACCGCACCCCGCCGAACAGCTCGACCGGGTGCCGTCCGGCGAACTCGCGCAGGTCCAGCTCGGTCGGCTGGGCGAAGCGCGCGAAGTTGTTCACACAGAGCACCAGGTCGTCCTCGTACTCCCGGAGGAACGCGAGGACCGCCGGGTTGGAGGACTGGAGCTCGGTGTAGGAGCCCAGGCCGAAGGCGGGGTTCTGCTTGCGGATCTCGATCATGCGGCGGGTCCAGTGCAGCAGCGACGAGGGCGACGCCATCGACGCCTCGACGTTGGTGACCTGGTAGCCGTAGACCGGGTCCATGATCGTGGGCAGCGAGAGGCGGCCCGGATCACAGGTGGAGAAGCCCGCGTTGCGGTCCGGCGTCCACTGCATGGGCGTGCGGACGGCGTCGCGGTCGCCGAGCCAGATGTTGTCGCCCATGCCGATCTCGTCGCCGTAGTACAGGATCGGCGAGCCCGGCAGCGACAGCAGCAGCGCGGAGAACAGTTCGATGGTGTGCCGGTCGTTGTCCAGCAGCGGGGCGAGCCTGCGGCGGATGCCGATGTTGGCGCGCATCCGTGGGTCCTTGGCGTACTCCGCGTACATGTAGTCGCGTTCTTCGTCGGTGACCATCTCGAGCGTCAGCTCGTCGTGGTTGCGCAGGAAGATGCCCCACTGGCAGCCGGAGGGGATCGCCGGGGTCTTGGCGAGGATCTCGGAGACCGGGTAGCGGGACTCTCTGCGTACGGCCATGAAGATGCGGGGCATGACCGGGAAGTGGAAGGCCATGTGGCACTCGTCGCCGCCGGAGGTGTAGTCGCCGAAGTAGTCGACGACGTCCTCCGGCCACTGGTTGGCCTCGGCCAGCAGCACCGTGTCCGGGTACATCGCGTCGATCTCGCGGCGGACCCGCTTGAGGAACTCGTGGGTGGCCGGGAGGTTCTCGCAGTTGGTCTCCTCCTCGGCGTACAGGTACGGCACCGCGTCCAGGCGGAACCCGTCCACGCCCAGGTCGAGCCAGAACCGCAGGGCGGCCAGCATCTCCTCCTGGACGGCCGGGTTCTCGTAGTTGAGGTCGGGCTGGTGGGAGAAGAAGCGGTGGAAGAAGTACTGCTTGCGCACCGGGTCGAAGGTCCAGTTCGACGTCTCGGTGTCGACGAAGATGATCCGTGCGTCCTGGTACTGCTTGTCGTCGTCGGCCCACATGTAGTAGTCGCCGTAGGGGCCGTCGGGGTCCTTGCGGGACTCCTGGAACCACGGGTGCTGGTCGCTGGTGTGGTTCATGACGAAGTCGATGATCACTCGCATGCCGCGCTGGTGGGCGGCGTCGACGAACTCGACGAAGTCGGCGAGGTCACCGAACTCGGGCAGGACGGCGGTGTAGTCGGAGACGTCGTAGCCGCCGTCGCGCAGCGGGGACTTGAAGAACGGCGGCAGCCAGAGGCAGTCCACACCGAGCCACTGGAGGTAGTCGAGCTTCGACGTCAGACCTCGCAGGTCCCCCACACCGTCGCCGTTGCTGTCCTGGAAGGAGCGGACGAGGACTTCGTAGAAGACGGCGCGTTTGAACCAGTCGGGGTCCCGGTCCTTGGCGGGCGTGTCCTCGAAGGTGTCCGCAACGGGCTTGTTCACAGTCATGAGGCCGCCGCCCCCCCGAACCGCCGGGCCGCCGGCCGGACCTGGAACACATGTGCCTGCGACCGGCCGGGCTCCAGACGGACGTAGTTGCTGCTGCCCCACTGGTAGGTGTCACCGGTGAGTTCGTCGTGTACGGCCAGGGGGGAGTGCCAGTCCAGGCCGAGCTGGGGCATGTCCAATGAGACCGTGGCTTCCTGGGTGCGGTGGGGGTCGAGGTTGACGACCACGAGAACCGTGTCGTCGCCGGATCGCTTGCTGTACGCGATGACCGCCTCGTTGTCGGTGCCGTGGAAGCGTAGATTCCGCAGCCGCCGAAGCGCGGGATGGGCGCGCCGGATGGTGTTGAGGCGGGTGATGAGGGGGGTGATGGTGCGGCCCTCGTGTTCGGCCGTGTCCCAGTCGCGTGGTTTGAGCTGGTACTTCTCGGAGTCGAGGTATTCCTCGCTGCCCTCTTTGAGGG
>NZ_JAGPXL010000006.1 GCF_018070565.1 Streptomyces sp. B93 | reverse complement strand
GTGTCCGTCCTCGGAACCGCGCGGGCTGCCAACTGGGTCCTTACCGGGGTTTTCCGCGCGAACCACTGCGGGCGGACACCCCCCGACACGTCCCCTTCCGTCGTACGGCGACTGCGGCTCGTCGCCCGCTTGGCTGGCGAGCAACTGCTCCGCTGGCGCGGTGCCCAACCCGGCAGCGGGGCCGCGTTCGTCCCCGCTGCGGGCAGTCGTGCCGCTGGGGTGGCCCCGCGCTGGAGAGGGGGCCGTGGGCGTCACGTCTCCGTGCGGTACATCAGGTCGACCTCGTACGTCGCGAAGCCCAGGCGTTCGTACACGGCCACCGCCGCCTTGTTGTCGGCGTCGACGTAGAGCATCGCCGTGGGCAGCCCCTGCGCCGCGAGGTGGCGAAGCCCGATCGTGGTGAGGGACTTGCCGAGGCCGCCTCCCTGGGTGCCGGGGGCGACGCCGAGGACGTAGACCTCGCCGAGCTGGTCCTCGGCGTGGACCTTGGTCCAGTGGAAGCCGACGAGGTCGTCGCCGCGGAAGGCGAGGAAGAAGCCCGCGGGGTCGAACCAGGGCTCGGCCTTGCGGTCGTCGAGGTCGCGCTGGGTGAGGGAGCCCTGTTCCGGGTGGTGGGCGAAGGCGGCGGCGTTGACGGCGAGCCAGGCGGTGTCGTCCTGGCCGGGGACGAAGGTCCGTACCGTCACGTCGGCGGGGAGGACGGGGTCGGGGAGTTCGAGGCCGGACAGGGGTCGGCGCATCTGGCGCAGTTTGCGGAAGAGGGTGAGGCCGAGGACCTGGGCGAGGTGCCGGGCGGCGGAGTGGCCGCCGTGGGCCCACACGCGCAGCCGTTTGCCGGAGGCGGCGAGGAGGGCGGAGCCGAGGGCGCGGCCGTGGCCGTTGCCGCGGTGGGAGGGGTGGATCACCAGTTCCGCGGCGGGGGCCTCCACGGAGTCGGTGTCCTCCAGCTGGGCGTAGCCGAGGAGTTGGCCGTCGACGGTGAGGAGGAAGTGGGAGACGCCCTCGCGGGGGCCGCCGCGCAGTGCCAGTCGGCCCTGTTCGGACACCGCCTGCTGGCCGTCGTCGCGGGCGGCCTCGGCGAGCAGGTCGAGTACGGCCTCGGTCTGCTCCGGGGTGAGCGCGGTGAGGGTGTCGATGGAGCGGGAGTGGCCGGGCCGGGCGATGTCGTCGCTGGTCATGCCTATGAGGGTAAAGGGAGGGGGACGGGGGGCGGGGGCAAAGGGAAACCAGGATGTAACCATGAACCCCCTGTCGCGCTACGCGCGTTGACTCTAGGCTGCGGGCGTTCAGCCCAAGGCCTCACATGACCCACAGGGGGGCGCATGCCAGCCACATCCCAGCCGAACAGGCGCCGCAGAAGCCGGACGTACCGGCTTCTCGTGGCCACCGCAAGCATCGCGACCGTCGGCGCGCTGGCGGCCGCTCTGCCGTCGACCGCGTCCGCCGGTGAGAAGGGCAAGTCCGGCAAGGACAGCCGCTACCAGGACGTTCAGCTGCTGTCCTTCAACGACCTGCACGGCAACCTGGAGCCCCCGACCGGCTCGTCCGGCCGGGTCACCCACCTGAACGAGGACGGTACGACCACGACCGTCGACGCGGGCGGCGTCGAGTACCTGGCGACCCATCTGCGGCAGGCTCGGGAGGGGAACAAGTACTCGATCACCGCGGCCGGTGGTGACATGGTCGGCGCTTCTCCTCTCATCTCGGGTCTCTTCCACGACGAGCCCACCATCGAGGCGCTGAACAAGCTGGACCTGGACGTCACCAGCGTCGGCAACCACGAGTTCGACGAGGGTGCCCGGGAACTGGCCCGCCTCCAGAACGGCGGCTGCCACCCGACCGAGGGCTGCTACACCGGCGAGGGCTTCGCGGGCGCCGACTTCCCCTACCTGGCGGCGAACGTCCTCGACGAGAAGACCGGCAAGCCCATCCTGAAGCCGTACTGGGTGTGGAAGAAGAAGGACGTCAAGATCGGCTTCATCGGCGTGACCCTGGAGGCCACCCCGAACATCGTCTCCGCCGACGGCGTCAAGGGCCTCACCTTCAAGGACGAGGTCGAGACGATCAACAAGTACGCCAAGGTGCTTCAGAAGCAGGGCGTGAAGTCGATCGTCGCGCTGATCCACGAGGGCGGCTTCCCCGCCTCGTCGGCGTACAACTACGACTGTGACTCCCCCGGCGCGGGCGACGGCGTCTCCGGCCCGATCGTCGACATCGCCAAGAACATCACCCCGCAGGTGGACGCGCTGGTCACCGGCCACACGCACAACGCGTACGCCTGCACCATCCCCGACCCGGCGGGCAACCCGCGCACGGTCACCTCGGCCGCGTCCTTCGGCCGCCTCTACACCGACACCACGCTGACCTACGACCGCCGCACGGGTGACATCGCGCGTACGGCCGTGAAGTCCGCGAACCACGTGGTCACCCGGGACGTCGCCAAGGCGCCCGACATGACCGAGCTGATCAGCAAGTGGAACACCCTCGCCGCGCCCATCGGCAACCGCGCGATCGGCTACATCTCCGCCGACATCCCCAGCACCGGCACCGAGTCCCCGCTCGGCGACCTGATCGCCGACGCGCAGTTCACGTACGGCAAGCAGCTGGACCCGGAGACCGACCTCGCCCTGATGAACCCCGGCGGCATCCGCGCGCCCCTGACGTACGCGGCCAAGGGCGACGAGGGCGACGGCGTGGTGACGTACGCGGAGGGCTTCACGGTCCAGCCGTTCGCCAACACCGTCAACCTCCAGGACTTCACCGGCGCGCAGCTGGTGCAGGTGCTGAAGGAGCAGGTCACCGGCGCCAACGAGGCCGCCCCGAAGATCCTCCAGATCTCCTCGGGCCTCACGTACACGCTGGACCTGACCAAGACCGGTGCCGACCGTGTCGTCACCGACTCCATCCGTCTCGACGGTGCCCCGATCGACCTGACGGCCACCTACCGCGTCGCCACCAACAGCTTCCTCGCGGGCGGCGGCGACGGCTTCACCACGCTGGGCGAGGGCGGCAACGACCTCGTCGGCGCGGACGACCTGACGGCCCTGGAGCAGTACCTGCTGGCGAACTCCTCGCCGACGTCCCCGATCGCGCCTCCGGCGGCTGACCGGATCACCATCGTCCGGTAGGGAGCCTGACTGGGGTTCGACAGTCATTCAGCTGCGGGGGTCCGGGGTTTCCGCCCAGGGCCCCCGCAGTCGTCTCCGGCCGGGCTCAGCGTGGCGGGTCGTGGCCCACCGGCCGACGTAATCAGCACTGTTGAGGCAACATGCACCGCGATATCGTCGCCGATGGGTCCTGTCAGCGTGTCGGATGACGGGGTCCGGTGGCGGAGACGGTGGCAGGGGGACCGTGAGGCAGCGGAGCGACACGGGAGCGCACTATGAGGCGCTCGCGGGTGAGTACGACGAACTGTGGGTCTACCGGCCGGAGTACGTGCCCTGGATGTCCGCGAGGATCGCTGAGGCGCTGCGCCTCGGCGTCGGTGACCGCGTCGCCGACATAGGAACGGGCACGGGACTCTTCGCGCAGGAGATTGCCCGGCAGGTTCGGCCGCGGCAGCCGATCCTGTGCGTCGACCCGTCGCAGGCGATGCTGAGCCAAATCGCTCCGTCACCAGATACGTTGACGCCCCTCCTCGCTTCTGCGGAGGACGTCGCGGAGCGCCGGGTCACGCTGCCTTATGACCAGCTCGATGCCGTGTTCATGAAGGAATCGGTGCACCACCTGGCCGATCAGGCAGGCACCTTGCGCGGGCTGGCGGACTGGCTGGCGCCCGGCGGACGGCTATTGGTGGTGATGCTGCCGACCACCATCCAATACCCGCTGTTCCAGGCCGCGCTGGATCGGTTCGAGGAGTTGCAGCCCGACCCGGCCGACATCGTGGAGCACCTGCGCGCAGCCGGTCTCGAAGCGGATCTCGGTTACGTCGAGCACGAGCTGCGCATCGACAAGGAGCGGTACCTGAGGATGGTTCGCGCCCGCTACATGTCACTGCTCTCCACATTCAGCGACGGCGAAATGGAAGGCGGTCTCGAGGAGATGCGAGCGGCACATCCGGAGGCCGTGCTGACGTTTCCCGACCGGTTCGCGTTCGTTCTCGGGGAGCGGCGGGGCGAGGGCCGATGAGCAGCGTCGTTGACGAACGGCTCCAGCGGCTGCGTAGTGAGCTTGACGACCACTCCCGGATCGCCGAACGTCTGGGCCTTGACCTGGAGCGGCCGCTTCGCTCCCTGAACGACGGCTATCCGGAGAACGCCGTAGCGCTGGTCGGCAAGCTGACCGAAAAGCTGCTGAAGGAACTGTGGCGTCACCATGGTGTCGAGGGCGACCCGGCGACGAAGGCCCTGAACGATCTTGTGAAGCGCTGCCGCCCCTACATCCGTAGCAGCACTGTCCTCGACGCGCTCGACGACATCCGCAGGCTGCGCAACCGCTCCACGCACGACGGGTACGACATCAGTGACGAGGACGGCCTCATGGCTGTACGGCGCCTGGTGGACGTCCTGGTCTGGTTCACCGACACCGGCAGTGCGGCGCTCCTCGGCGGGGAGCCGGACATGGCGCCCGAGGTGGTCCGACGGAGCGAGTTCCTGGCCGGACTGTATGTAACCCTCGGTTACCGCCAGGCCAAGCGGTTCGTCCTCAGCCCCGACACCGTGTACCACCTCTTCTGCCGCGAGTCCGGCATCCGTCTCGAGTATGTGGAGCTGCTGATCTCCCGGGACGCGGACGATCTGCGGACCGTCCTCGCCACCGGCGACGGCGAACTGCTGCGCACTCGCTTACCGAAGCTGACCCGGTTCGTCGTGCTGGACGGGCACGGTGAGGAACCGGACGGGCATGGCGGCAGTGACCACCGCCCGGACCGTCGGAACCTGCACCAGATGCTGGGGCTCGACGTCCGGATCGTGTCGTACGACGGTTTGGTCGACACCATCGTCGACGTCGACGCACACCTCACGGCCCTCGCCTCCGTCGGTGCGGAAGCACGTATGGGACCCCTTGCGGCGGCGGTGCTCACCACCGATCCCCGTACCGGCGAGTCGCGGGTTGAGCACTCGGGCGATGCGGCGGAGTTGCTGGCGAGCCTCGTGGGCGGCAGCGCGAACGTGCTGGTGACCGGGCGGCCCGGCAGTGGCAAGAGCACCCTCCTGCGGTCACTCGCGACCGATCCCGCGCTGCGCCGCTTCCGGTTTTACTTCGATCTCGGGCTCAAACCGAAGAACGAGCCGTTTGCCGAGTACGCAGCCCGGCTGCTCGCCCCGGCCATGGCGTCGGAGCGATCGCGGGCGTACGACCTGTTCCTGTATCTGATCCGCTCCGGCGCGGCCCTGTGCGTGCTGGACGCCGTGGACGAGGCGGTGGACGAGCCCAGTCCGGCCGGGTTCCTGCGGCTGTTCAGCGAACTCGCCGCAGTGCTGTCCGCCGAGTCGGCGGTGGTGATCAGCTCGCGGGTGGCCTTCCTCGCGGACTCCCCGCAGGTGCGGCAGCTCCTGGACAGCGGCGCCGGCCGTTCGGAACAGCTCGTAGAACAGATGTACGCCAACGGCATAGACCCCTCGCGCGTTCCGCATTTCCACGTCGTACGCCTTGCCGAACCGGAGGCCACACCGCTGGAGAAACGCCTCACGGCGGTTCTCGACATCCCGTCCGGGCAGCCGCTGGCGGACGTGCTCGGGACGCATGTCGTCCGGACGCTCGCCGAGCGGGGGCAGCCGGAGTTGGAGGAGCGGCTGCCAGAAGCCTTCGGGCGGGCTTTCCTCGCCGACCGGACCGTTTTCTCACTGCTCGACCTGCACCGGTTGCTGGGCGCTGACGCGTTCGCGAACGGGCGCCTCGACCTGGAGGCTTGCGTACTCGCCCCTCTGTTCCGTCCGGCCGGATGCGATCAGGTCGCCTTCGTGCACACGGCCTACCAGGAACTGCTTGCAGCGCGGTACCTGATGAACCCCGCCCACCGAGACTCCGCCGCCGACCTCCCGGGCGGAGCCTTCCTCACCGAGCAGGTGCGGGCCTTCCTCGTGCACGTCTCCAGCGGTCCCGAGGCGCCGGAGGGCGCGGACGACTGCGTGCTGCCCGCTGGCGCGTATCTGGTCGGTCCGGCCGAGCGGCTGCTCATCCGACGCGTCACGCGTGCCGTCCGCTTCGACCGCCATGCGGTTACCGTGGCCCGATACCGGCGGTTCCTGGAAGCCCTGGAGGGCGATGGCACCTCAAGGTGGGATCACCCCGGCCAACCTGACGGCTTCTCGCATTGGCCCTGGACCGACCGTATGCGGCACAGCGACTACTACGAGAATCCGCGCTACGACGCCCACCCGGCGACGTGCGTCAGCTGGTGGAGCGCCTACGCCTTCGCCGCGTTCGAGGGCAAGCGTCTGCCGACGGCCCTCGAATGGGAGTCGGCGGCCCGCGGCGCCGATGGCAGGCTCTTTCCCTGGGGTGACACGGCCGACGGTGACCGGGTCAACTGCGCCGACACCTGGGTGGGCCGCCCCGTGATCACCTTCCAGGCGTGGCAGCGGGAGTTCGCGCACGACGCCCTGCGCCGGGCGGGAACGACTCCCGTGGGTGAGCGGCCCACGAACCGTTCTCCGTTCGGCGTCGTGGACATGGTGGGCAACTGCTGGGAGTGGACCTCCACCAGTCCGGCCGACCCCGGAGAGGCCGTCATCTGCGGCGGCAGCTACGACAATCCGATGCGTGCGATGCAGGCCAGCACCAAGGGCATTTACCGCAAACGCGGCGCGAGTAACGCGGTCGGTTTCCGGTGCGTCCAGGACCTGGAGGGTGCCTCGTGAACGGAAAGAGTGAGGGGACGAGGCGCGGTAGCGGGCCGCGGAACGGGGTTATCGTGGACAGACGGCCGAGCGGCGGAGGGCTGAACGGTTCCGTGGGGTCGTTCATCGTGCGGGACGACGAGGACGGGCGGTACTACAGCTTCGACTACCGCCAGATCGTGACCGAAGGGTTCCGGACCATCCGCACAGGTGAACGCGTCCGCTTCCACATCTCCGCCCAGAGTCCCGATCTGGCCGAGTTCGTCATCCGGCTTGATCAGCCCGATCCGGCCGAGTACTACCAGTGAGCGATGACCACTGGAACTTGAGCGACACGGTCGGTGCTCGTCAGGAGCTGTCCGTCATCCTGCCCGTCCGGCTCCTCCGTCAGGCGCCGGACGTGACTGACTGGACCGAGGGCCCCTTCCCGTTCCAACTCGGAGCACGGCGCACGGACACCGAGACCCGGTCGACCTACTTCACGCCCGCCTCTGCCCGAACCCTCTACGGGACGCCGCGCCGCCCCCGGCGTTGGCACCGGCCGGTGGACGTCGAGCGGGACGGGCTGCGCCTGCTCGGCATGGAAGTGCTCCAGACCGCCGTCACATCCCGAGCCCGGCAGGCCCTCGCCGTCCTCCACTTCAGTGTCGAGGTGCCCCTGCTGCCGGTGCTTCGAGCACTGGCCGGACGACGCCCGGACGGGGCCGGGACACCGCTCACTGGTCCTTTCGCCCCTGCCACGCTGTTCGCGGGCATCGCCGAGGCTCCAGACCCGGAGGCCCCGTCCACTCTCGCTCGCCCCTACACGATCGCCTTCATGACGCCGACGGCACAGCACGTTCCCGCGCTCCGTACCGGGCCGGATGGTCAGCTGCCCGGCAGTGCGGACCAGTGGCTGTGGCAGTTGGCGTCCTGTTCCACGCCGGCGGACTTTCCACTGCCACCTGAGGTAACGGGCCGTCTCCTCAGGGACGTGATACGCATCTCCGCGGACTGGAGCGCCCTTGTCCTCCGGCAGGGCGCCGCCTTCCTCGGACATCGCGCCGACAACGGTGAGGGCGACTTCTTCGACTTCGGGGCACGGCATTTCCGCAGCGTCTACCTCGACGCCCTACTCCTGGGCACCCTTCAGCGTGACCGCATCGACGAACTCACCGATGAACTCTCCGAGGTCTTCGACTCTGCCCGGATCGCCCGGCGCGTCGCCGCCCTGGAGCGGAACATCGCCGTCTTCCGCAGCACGTACTGGCGACAGCACCTCACGGCCCACGGCCCGGCGAACGACCTGCTGCTCGCTTACCAGGAACAACACCGGCTCCCGGCGCGCTTCGGGGAGATCCTCGCGGAGGCCGCCGACTACAGCAGACTCGTCCAGACCCAGGAGAGCCAGCAGATCAGCGGCGCGCTCGGCGTCCTCACCATCCTCGGCCTGCCTCTCGGCACCGCCCTCGGGATTCTCCAGGTCCTCGACGACCACTCGGTGTCCCATCTGCTCCTCGCGCTCGGTCTGTCCGTCGTGGTCACGGGGGGAGCCCTGACGACGAGGTACGGGCGGCTGGTGATGTCGTCGTTACGGGGTGGGAGCGGTGCGCCAGGTGAACCGGGTGGTCGTCACGGATCCTGATCCTGACCGTCCGGCAGACGGCCGCCGCGGCTGACTGCGATGCGGAGGGCTTCGCCCAGTGACTCCACGGCCCTGGTGAGGGCGAAACGGACGGCCCGCTCTCCGGCCTTGGCGTCGGCGAGCACCGCCCTGGCGCCCGCGCAGACCTGTTCCCCTGTGGCGAGCTGCGCCTCCTCCACGTCGTCCGCGAGGCGGGAGAGCAGGCTGTCGTTCGTGTCGGTGCTCAGGTAGCAGGGCTTGCCCTCGGGGGTGGTCCAGGGGAGGAGGCGTAGTCCGTTCGTCATGCGGAGGCCCCCATCTCGTGGCTGCGGAGGTACGGGCGTACCAGCGGGGTGTCGTACCAGTAGGTGGAATCGGGGTGGGTGGGCGGTGGGGGCGGTGGGAGCGGCGGTGACGAGGGGCGTCGCCGGGCCGCTCGGTGGCTGCCCCGGGCGGGGAAGAGCATCCGCGTGAGCAGCATGAGCAGCGTCTCGCGGAATCCGGGTGGGCGTGCGTGCATGGTGGTTCTCCGCAGCTGGGCAGGGGGTTGACGAGCGGTGATTACCGTTCGTGCCCTGATCGTCACAGCAGCCGCGTACGCTGCGGAAGGGGCTGAGCGTTGTCTGGGGCGCCAGACAACGGAGAGGGGTGACGTGGCGGAGAGGGTTGACGCTGAGCCCGTTTCCGGGCGGGCCATGCTCGGTCAGACGCTGAGGATCCTGCGGGAGAAGGGTGGGAAGTCTCTGGCGCAGTTGGCCGACGAGACGGGGTACGAGAAGAGCTATCTGAGCCGCTTGGAGTCGGGGGAGCGACTGTCCAAGATGACGGTCATGGAGGACCTGGACGCCTACTACGGCACCAGTGACCTGCTGGTTCGGCACTGGAAGGCCGCGCGGCTCGACGCCTTCAAGGACCAGTACAAGGAGTACATGGAGCTGGAGGCGACGGCACGGGTCATCTGGGTGTTCACGCCTGGCGTGCCCGGACTTCTCCAGACCGAGGATTTCGCTCGTGGGGTGTTGTCTGGCGGCCAGACAACGGCCGACGGCGATGAGGCCGTGGAGGAGCAGGTGGCGGCTCGACTCGGGCGGCAGTACGTCCTGCGGCAGGAACCCCAGCCCGAAGTGCGGATCATCATGGACGAGTTCGCCCTGCGGCGGCCTGCCGCCCGCGCGGAGGTCTGGCGGGACCAACTGTTGCACTTGGTGGCCGCGGCGAAGTGGCCCAACGTGGCGCTCCAGGTGCTGCCGTTCTCCGCGGGGGCGCATCACCACATGACCGGGTCGCTCACCCTGCTCTGGCAGCGGAATGGAACGGCCGTTGCCTACAAGGAAGGCAACGGGTGCAGCCGACTGATCGATGATATGGACGACGTTCTCCGGCAGCGAGCGTCCTTCGACCGGCTCCGCGACCTGGCGCTGTCTCCGTCAGATTCGCTCGCGTTCATCAGAGAAACACAGGAGGAGCACAGATCATGATGCCTACCCCCGACCTCGGCAGGGCCGTTTGGCGCAAGTCGAGTTACAGCGAGGGCGGAGCCAACGACTGCATCGAAATAGCCGATGGCCTCCACCCCGGCATAGTCCCCGTCCGCGACAGCAAGGCGCCGGAGACCGGGGTGTTGGTCTTCGGGGCCGACTGCTGGCGGGCGTTCGTGGAGGCGGTCAGGAAGCCGTAGGTGTCCAGTCGCTTAGCCAGTCTGTGATTTCCTGGTCGGCGGCCTGGGTGGGGGTCAGGATGGGGCGGTCGGGGGAGGCGGGGCCTGCGCCGGGGCCCGTGTTGTTGTACTCGGCGAAGCGGTCGTCCTTCCAGGAGAAGCCGCTCATGTCGGTCCAGGGGGTGGACTTGACGGCCGCGCTGAGGGTGGTGTCGCGGACGGTGGTCTGGGGGTCGAGGGTGGCGTCGCCGCCCGCGTGCCAGGGGCGGCCCAGGTAGAAGGAGGCGGCCGAGACGTCGCCGTTGACGGCCGAGCGGGTGATCAGGAAGCCCTTGCGGTTGGCGGCTGTGCTGGGCGCCGTGAGGTAGCCCGCCGAGGTGCCGTTCCAGCGTTTCTTCAGGGTGAGGACCGAGCGGTCGATCACTGCCGTGGCGCGGCCGAAGACGAAGTCGACGTTGCCGGTGACGTAGGAGTTGGTGACGTAGACCCGGCCCGGTTTGTCCTTCGCGGCCGTGTCCAGGAGGAGGGTGTCCTGGTCGCCGTTGATGATCAGGGAGTCGAGGAAGACCTTGTCGGCGGCCGTGCGCAGGGCTACCGCCTGATGGCCGGAGAGGGACTGGTTCGCGGCCTCGTCGAAGTCGTTGGTGATGGTGAGGTTGCGGGCCTGGAAGCCGTCTGCCTCCACGGCGACCGTGGCGCTGCCCGAGGTGCCGTAGGTGCCGGAGCCGTCGGGCTTGGGCGTGCCCGCCGCGTTGTTGTAGACGATCTCCGTGTCCTTGCGGCTGGCGCCGGTGCCCTGGAAGGTGATGTGCGGCTTGTTGGAGGGGACCTTGACCGTCTCGCGGTAGGTGCCGGGGGCGATGGAGATCACCGTGCGGGTGGTGTTGTTCGCCGGTACGGCGTTCACCGCCGCCTGGATCGTGGAGAACTGGGCCGAGCCGTTCTTGGCGACGGTGAGGGTGGCCGCCGCCGAGAGGGCGGCTGTCGTGCCCAGGGTGCTGCGTGGGCCTGCCTGGGACTTCAGGAGGGACGGGACCTCTGATGCCTGGTCGAGTGTGTAGGCGTAGTACGTCTTCGGGTCGAAGGCCCTGCCGCCGCTCTCGTTGCGGCCGCTGGTGCCGGAGAAGACGTTGCCGCGCTGGACCAGGGAGGCGGTGCTGTCCTTGATGACCGGGTTCCTGAAGCCCTGGAAGTAGGAGTTCTCCAGGAGCATCGACGTCCGGCCGCGGGAGTAGTTGCCGTAGGAGGACGTGATGTCGGTGCCCGCCGTGTCCTCCAGGTAGTTGTTGTAGAGGTGGGCGTGGGCGCAGTTGTCGGTGGAGGGGTTGCGCTGTTCCGTCTCGCGGATCCAGTTGTGGTGGATCGTGATGTCGGTGAGCACGTTCTCGGTCCAGCCGATGCCGAACGTCTTGTTGTTGTTGCTCATACGGTTCCAGGAGACCGTGACGTTGGTGCTGTCCTTGCGGACGTCGATCAGGCCGTCGGCCATGTGGCGCAGGTCGTTGTGGTCGATCCACACGTGGTGGGCGCCGTCCATCTGGACGGCGTCGTAGTCGTGGTCCTTGTCGTTCCAGATGCCCTGGTAGCTGTCGCGGATGGTCAGGTTCCGGATGATCACGTTGTGGACGCCCTGGCCGAGGAAGAAGCCGCCGCCGACGATGTGGCCCGAGGTGCCGGAGCCGATGATCGTCTTGTCGGAGGCGACCTTTATCTCCTTGCCTACCGGGTCCATGTTGATCGTTCCCGCTACGACGATGACGTACGGCTCGGAGGCCGTGGCGTACTTCTCCAGGTCCGCGAGGGTCCGGACGGTGACCGTCTGGCCGCCCCGGCCGCCGTACGTGCCGTTCTGGCCGAGTGAGTTGACGGAGGCGAAGCCGTCGGCCGTGTCCGAGGCCCAGGCGGCGGTGGCCGCGGCGGCGCTGCTCTGCGCGTCGGCGCCGAAGAGGCCCCCGTCCGTG
This sequence comes from Streptomyces sp. B93, assembly GCF_018070565.1. Lineage (GTDB taxonomy): Bacteria > Actinomycetota > Actinomycetes > Streptomycetales > Streptomycetaceae > Streptomyces. The sequence continues at coordinate 246,866 of NZ_JAGPXL010000006.1, read as the reverse complement.
CCGTAGGCGAGGGTCCCGGCGGTGAGGGCCGCGACGGCCGTGAGCGTCGTCCGCCTGCGGCGGTGGCGGGGTTTGCGGGTGTCACTCATGCGCGGGTCCGTTCCGTGAGGGGAGCAGTCGTCTCCCGGTTGTCGCCGCGGTGGAGCGTGGGGTTGCCGATGCACTGCGCAGGACCGGTTCGGATGGACGGAGTTCGGATCCCGGTGGTGTCAGAACCGCTAATATCGCCTGAGCCTTGGCCGGGGAGGGCATGTGGCGGGCGCATCCGATGATCACCGTACTGCCAGGTTATGGGCACTGGCCGGGGGAATCGCATCCCTGCTGTCGATCCTGACCTGGCTGGGCGTGAGCAACGCGGCGGAGTTGAAGGACCTCTTGGCCGACCCGTCCCCGTCGTCCAGCAGCGCGTCCCCGTACATGCCTCCGTCTCCCAGCCGGGCCCCGTACACGCCTCCGCCGACCGTCGACACCCCCGATGGGCCCGACACCGGTGAGGGGGACACCGAGGAGCCCGACCCTGAGCCGTCGACACCCACTCCGGACCCCACCGAAGAGGCGTTCAAGGCCATCTCGCCCGGTCACTGCCTGGCGGTCTACGACACGGGCCGCGGTGGGACCACCAGTATCGACTGGAGCGCCGATGTTCCGCCGGACCCCGTGTCCTGCGCCGACGGGCGGGCGCAGGTGCAGGTGACCGCCACCAACAGGGCCTGCCCCACCGGCTACGGGAAGTCGTACTGGAGCTACCGGTCCGCCACCACCGGCGACACCACGCAGCTCTGCCTCAGCCGCGTCTACCACGCCACCTACTGCATGCTCGGCCAGCAGTCCGGCGACGCGATCTCCCTCGGCCTGATGACGGCCGTGGCCTGCCGACGCGAGCCGGTGCCCGCCCCGTACAACCAGATCATGCACATCACCGGCGTCTACCGCGCCCCGGCGGGCGCCAACGCGAACCACTGCCTCCGGGTGGCCGGCGACCGGACACGCTACTGGGCAGCCCTGGTGGACGACGGCGCCACGCTGGTGTGCACCACGATCTACCAGGGCGGCTGACCGCCGAACCCGACCCGGCCTAGGGAACGTCCGGCGGCGGGGTCGGCGCGCCCGGCAGGCGTACCGTGACGATCGTGCCGCCGGATTCCGCTGGGCGCAGGGAGACCTCGCCGCCCGCCTGCTGGACCGTGCGGGCGACGATGGAGAGGCCGAGGCCGGAGCCGGGGAGGGCGCGGGCGGACGGGGAGCGCCAGAAGCGGTCGAAGACGTGCGGGAGTTCGTCGGCGGGGATGCCGGGGCCGTGGTCGCGGACGGTGAGGGTGCCGTCGGTCAGGTGGACGTCGATCGTGCCGGACTCCGGGCTGAACTTGACCGCGTTGTCGAGGATGTTGACGATCGCCCGCTCCAGGGCGGAGGGCTCCGCGCGGACGTACCAGGGCTGCACGTCCGCCGTGATCGTCAGCTCCGGGCCGCGCAGCCGGGCGCGGCGCAGGGCCGACTCGACGGTGTCGTGGAAGGCGATCACCCCGGCCTTGGCCTCCGTGTGCTGGCCGGTGTCGGGGCGGGACAGCTCCTGCAAGTCGCCGATCAGCGCCGCCAGTTCCGTCATCTGCGCCTTCACCGACGCCAGCAGGGCCTTGCGGTCCGCCTCGGGGAGGGGGCGGCCGGTCTCCTCGCTGCGGGTGAGGAGTTCGATGTTCGTACGGAGGGAGGTGAGCGGGGTGCGCAGTTCGTGGCCCGCGTCCGCGATCAGCTGCTGCTGGAGGTCGCGGGAACTGGCCAGGGCCGACGTCATCGAGTTGAAGGAGTGGGAGAGGCGGGCCACCTCGTCGTCGCTGTCCTCCTCGACGGGGATGCGGATGGTGAGGTCCTCGGTGCGGGCCACGTGTTCCACGGCCTCCGTCAGCTTGTCGACGGGGCGCAGGCCCGCGCGGGCCACGGCGAGACCGGCGGCGCCCGCGCCCACGACGCCGATGCCGGAGACGATGAGGAGGAGCAGGGCGAGTTCGTTCAGCGTGGACTCGGTGCCCTTGAGGGAGAGGGCCACGACGAGGGCGGCGTCGTTGACCACATACCGGCCGTCCGGGTCCTCGACCAGGACCGCCGTGGTCAGCACCCGCACCGGGGCGCCGTCGCTGTTCTGGCCGGTGCGGAATGCGACCTCACCGGGCTGGGGGTTCTCGGCGACCGCCACATCGGCGTCGGTGACCTTCACCGTGCCCGCGGAGCGGCCGAGCAGGCAGGCCTTGCCGTCCGTCTTGACGATCTGGATGTAGCCCTCGGTGCCGGGCCCGAACACGGACGTGTCGGGTGACTGGCTGCACGTGGACAGCGCCGCCAGGACCTGGGCCCGGGGGTAGGCGCGGACCGACTCCTGCAAGTCGTTGTCGATCTCGTCGTACAGCTTCCCCCGTACCACGAACCAGCACGTCACCGACACCGCCGCCACCGCGAACGCCACCGCCGCCGCCACCAGCAGGGCCAGGCGGGAGCGGATGGGCAGGGTGCGGAAACGGCGCAGGAGTCTGTTCACTCGGTGCCGCCCTGGCGCAGGACGTATCCGACGCCGCGCACGGTGTGGACGAGGCGGGGCTCGCCGCCGGCCTCGGTCTTGCGGCGCAGGTACATGACGTACACGTCGAGGGAGTTCGAGGAGGGCTCGAAGTCGAAGCCCCAGACGGCCTTGAGGATCTGCTCGCGGGTGAGGACCTGGCGCGGGTGGGCCATGAACATCTCCAGCAGGGTGAACTCCGTGCGGGTCAGTTCGACGGGGCGGACGCCTCGTGCCACCTCGCGCGTGGCCAGGTTCATGCGCAGGTCCGCGAAGGTGAGGGTGTCGTCCTCCAGGTCGGTGCCCGGCACGGCCGCCGCGTAGGAGCTGCGGCGCAGCAGGGCCCGGATGCGGGCGAAGAGTTCGTCGAGTTCGAACGGCTTGACGAGGTAGTCGTCCGCGCCCGCGTCCAGGCCGGTCACCCGGTCGCCGACGGTGTCACGGGCCGTGAGCATGAGGATGGGCGTGGTGTCGCCGGTGCCGCGGATGCGGCGGGCCGCGGTGAGGCCGTCCATGCGGGGCATCTGGATGTCGAGGACGACCAGGTCGGGCCGGTAGGCGGCGGCTTTCTCCAGGGCGTCGGCACCGTCGACCGCGACCTCGGTGTCGTAGCCCTCGAAGGCGAGGCTGCGCTGGAGTGCTTCGCGCACCGCGGGCTCGTCGTCGACGATGAGGATGCGCTGGGGGTCACGGTCGCCTTCGGCGGGGCTCATGGCTCTGGGTTCCTCGGCTGCGGTGGAGGGACGGGGGTGGTGCGTGCTTGCTTGCTTGCGTGACTGCTTGCTTCAGCGTCGCATGGGCGGAGATGGTCGCGTCGGGGGCGGGGGCGGTCGCCCCCGGGAGCCCGGAACCCCGGGGCCCCGGGGAGTCAGGCGCGGGCGGGGGTGCGGCGGCGGGCGGGGCGCCCGCGGTGGGCCGCGGGGGCCAGCTCCGGGGCCCGGGTGCGGGGGGCGTGCAGTTCGTGGGCCACTTCCAGGGCGAGGGCGTATCCGGCCGGGTCGGTGGCGGTGGGGGCGGTACGGGGGTGGTGGACCTGGTTGATCATGACCGTTGCTCCTCCGTCGTCAGTCCGTCGAGCCCGCGCGCAGGGTGTCCAGGTCGGACTCGACCGTGTTGACCGGGATCGCGAAGCCGAGGCCCACGCTGCCCGCGTCGGACGACGTGGACGCCGCCGAGTACATCGCCGAGTTGATGCCGATGATGTTGCCGTTCATGTCGATCAGCGCGCCGCCGGAGTTGCCGGGGTTCAGGGACGCGTCCGTCTGGATCGCCTTGTACGTCGTCGTGGAGGAGCCGGTGTCGCCGTTGAACTGCTGACCGCCGAACTCGAACGGCCAGCCACCGCCGGGCTGCTGCTGTTGCTGCCCCTCGTCGGTGGAGACGGTGACGTCGCGGTCGAGGGCGGAGACGATGCCGCTGGTGACGGTGCCCGTGAGGCCCTCGGGGGAGCCGATCGCCACGACGGTGTCGCCGACCTGGACGTCGTCGGAGTCGCCGAGCGAGGCCGCCTTCAGACCGGAGGCGTCCTCCAGCTTGATCAGCGCGAGGTCCTTGCCGCTGTCGGTGCCGACGACCTGGGCGCTGTACTCCTTGCCGTCGCTGGTCGTCACCTTGATGTCGCCGGCGCCGGAGATGACGTGGTTGTTGGTGATGATCTCGCCGTCGCTGGTGATGATCACGCCGGAGCCGGTGGACTCGCCGCTGCCGGAGGTGGCCTTGATCTCGACGATGCTCGGGCTGACCGCCGCCGCGATCGCCGCGATGTCGCCCTTGCTGCTGGACGGCACCACGCTGGTGCCGGTGCCGGTGCCAGCGGTGGCGGTCATGGTGCCGGAGCCGGTCAGCTCCTGGATGCCGTACGCCGTGCCGCCGCCGACGGCCGCGGCGACGATGGCGACGGCGGCGAGGAGACCGACCGGGCCGCGGGCGCGCCGCTTGCGCCGGGTGGGCTGGGCGGCGGGCTCGGTGAGGAGCGAGGTGGGCTGGTACGCCGGAGGGGGCGGCCACTCCGGGTTCACGGGAGAGGAGACGTTCCGCTCAGCCTGGTGGAAGGCGTTCCGGTCCTCGGCGGAGGGCTGGCCCTGGTAGGGGTTCTCGTGCTCGCTGTGGCGCTGGCTCTCGGTCATGTCCATGAGCTTGTCGCCCGACGATGAGAGTCCCCTGAGTGCTCACTGAGAAGCCCGACAGAACCTCGTATGCCCGATATAAAGCCGGTCCCGGCCCGATCGGAGGGCTTCTCAGGGGACGCTCATTCGCAGCCGCAGGACCGGCGGATCACCAGCTTGGACGGGAACACCTTCAGCCGCTCCTTGCGGGAGCCCGCCACCCGCAGACCGTCGTCCAGGACCAGGTCGACCGCCGCCCGCGCCATCGCCGAGCGGTCCGAGGCGACCGTCGTCATCGGCGGGTCGGCCAGCGCCGCCTCCTTGATGTCGTCGAAGCCCGCCACCGCCAGCTCACCGGGTACGTCTATGCGCAGCTCGCGGGCCGCGCGCAGCAGGCCGATCGCCTGGTCGTCGGTGGAGCAGAAGATCGCGGGCGGGCGCTGCGGGCCGGAGAGGATGTCGAGGCCGACGCGGTAGGCGTCGTAGCGGTTGTACGGGGCCTCGAAGAGGCGGCCCTCGGTGGAGATGCCCGCCTCGGTCATCGCGCGCCGCCAGCCCTCGACGTGGTCGGAGACGGGGTCGCCGACGGCCGGGGTCTGGGCGGTGCCGCCGACACAGGCGACGTAGTCGTAGCCGTGGTCCAGCAGATGGCGTACGGCGAGCTGGGCGCCGCCGAGGTCGTCCATGACCACGGCGACGTCGTCCATGGCCTCGGGGCGCTCGTGGAGCAGCACCACACGCGCGTCCCAGGCGTCGATCTCCGCGGCGGCGAGGTCGTTGAGGGCGTGGCTGACCAGGATGAGTCCGGAGACCCGCATGCCGAGGAAGGCGCGCAGGTAGTGGACCTCGCGTTCGCTGATGTAGTCGCTGTTGCCGACCAGCACCATCTTGCCGCGCTCGGACGCCGCCTGTTCGACCGCGTGCGCCATCTCCGCGAAGAAGGGCTGTCGGGCGTCCGGCACGATCAGGCCTATGAGGTCCGTGCGCCGGGAGGCCATCGCCTGCGCCACCCGGTCGGGCCGGTAGCCCAGCTCCTTGATGGCGGCGAGTACACGCTCGCGCGTGGCCGGGGCGACCGGCCGGGGTCCGTTGTTGATGACGTAACTGACCACGGCGGTGGAAGTCCCCGCCAGCCGCGCCACATCATCCCTAGTCACCTTGGCCACGCGCGGAGTCTACGCGGATGGACCGGCTCTGGGCAGGGCGTACGCCACTTCCCGGGAGCGCATCGCCCAGAGCGACGGCGCGGGGTCACCTGCGTGACCCACGGTGCGCGTGCCGGGGTCCCGGGACCCCGCCACGCGCGCGTGGCGCTCTACGCCTCGGCCGCGACCTCGGTGCCGTCCAGCGCGCTCACGTCGGCCGTCTCCTCCGCCTTCGCCTGGGGCGCCTTGGCCTTCGCCTCGTCGCCGCCGCGGTCCGCCTTCTCCGGTGTGACGAACCGGTAGCCGACGTTGCGTACGGTGCCGATCAGGGACTCGTGCTCGGGGCCGAGCTTCGCCCGCAGCCGCCGTACGTGGACGTCCACGGTGCGGGTGCCACCGAAGTAGTCGTAGCCCCAGACCTCCTGGAGGAGCTGCGCGCGCGTGAACACGCGGCCCGGGTGCTGGGCCAGGTACTTCAGCAGCTCGAACTCCTTGAAGGTCAGGTCCAGGACCCGCCCCTTGAGCTTGGCGCTGTACGTCGCCTCGTCCACCGACAGGTCGCCGTTGCGGATCTCCATCGGCGAGTCGTCGTTGACGATCTGCTGGCGGCCCATGGCGAGCCGCAGCCGGGCCTCGACCTCCGCGGGTCCGGCGGTGTCGAGGAGGACGTCGTCGATGCCCCAGTCGGCGGTGACGGCGGCGAGGCCGCCCTCGGTCACGACCAGGATCAGGGGGCAGCCGGGGCCGGTGGACCGCAGCAGCTGGCACAGGCTGCGGACCTGGGGAAGGTCGCGCCGCCCGTCGATGAGGATGACGTCGGCGCCCGGGGTGTCGACGAGTGCGGGGCCCTCCGCCGGAGCCACGCGCACGTTGTGCAGCAGCAGACCGAGAGCGGGGAGCACCTCCGTCGACGGCTGGAGGGCGTTGGTGAGGAGCAGCAGGGAACTCATCGTGCTCCTCCCGCCCGGTTCGTCGTGTGTCGTCGTCGTTCGTGCACGGTTCGCTCGCCCATAACGTCTGGTTCCTCCTCGGTCCCTGCGATGGGGGCACCTCCCACGCCTTTAGGGCAGTGGGGGAGTATGCGGCTCTGCTTCGTACTGCTCCGCCATGCCCTCGACCACCCGTACACCCGCGGTTTCCCGCTTCGTATACAACGCTCCCGAAAGCACAAAAGGACCCGGGGGCTACGCTGCCCGAGTCCTCTGCCCAGCAGAATAGCCCACATGAGCAACGGTCCGGCAGGTCATGTGGCCCGATCCATCCGTTCATCCGCCGTTCGTCCACACTCCGAGACGGCGCGGGGGGACGGGTCCGGGCGATTGCGGACGTTTCTGTACACGGTCGACGGCGTGCGGATCGAGGCCGTATACGACCCGGGCGGGGTCGTATACGAAAGCCCGGTCGCCTGCGAAAGCTCCCCGTCGCTCTCCGTTCGGCCGGTGTTCGTCGTCGCCCACGGGTTCACCGGGGACGTCGACCGGCCACATGTCCGCCGGGTGGCGCGCGCCCTGCGCGAGCACGGCGCCGTCCTCACCTTCTCCTTCCGCGGGCACGGCGGGTCCGGCGGGCGGTCCACGGTCGGCGACCGCGAGGTGCTCGACCTGGCCGCCGCGGTCGCCTGGGCCCGTGAACTCGGGCACGCGCGCGTGGCGACCGTCGGCTTCTCCATGGGCGGCTCCGTCGTCCTGCGGCACGCGGCGCTGCACGCCGCCGACACCGACGCCGTGGTCTCCGTCAGCGCGCCCGCCCGCTGGTACTACCGGGGCACCGCGCCCATGCGGCGCCTGCACTGGCTCGTCACCCGGCCCGCGGGGCGCCTGGTCGGCCGCTACGGCTTCCGGACCCGCATCCACCACCGCGACTGGGACCCGGTGCCGCTCTCCCCGGTGGAGGCGGTGCCGCGCATCGCGCCGACCCCGCTGCTCATCGTGCACGGCGACCGGGACGGCTACTTCCCCCTCGACCACCCCCACATGCTCGCCGCCGCCGCCGGTGACCAGGGTGAACTCTGGCTGGAGCCGGGCATGGGGCACGCCGAGCACGCCGCCACCGACGAGCTGCTGAGCAGGATCGGGGAGTGGGCCGTCAGCCGGGCTGCGGAACGGACTGTCGGCGGGGCGGGCTAGCCTGACCGTGTCACTGCCTACTGACTCGAGGAACGAGATGGCAAAGGTCACGGTGCGCTACTGGGCCGCCGCGAAGGCCGCGGCCCACGTCGCCGAGGAGCCGTACGAAGCGGCCACGCTCGCCGAGGCGCTGGACGCCGTGCGCGAGCGGCACCCCGGTGAGCTGACGCGGGTGCTGAAGCGCTGCTCGTTCCTGATCGACGGTGACCCCGTGGGCATGCGCGAGCATGAGACCGTACGGCTGGCCGACGGTGGCACGGTCGAGGTGCTCCCGCCGTTCGCAGGAGGGTGACCGCACCGATGAGTGATCAGCATCAGCCGTACGGCGGTGATCAGCCGTATCAGCCGTTCGGCGGTGACCAGCAGTACCAGGGGGCGTACGACCCCCACTGGCAGCCGCAGCCGCAGCCGCAGCCGCCTCAGGCGCCGGTCTGGCCCGGGCAGCAGCAGGGGTACGGGCAGTACGAGGACCCGTACGCCGCCCAGCAGTACACCCAGCAGTGGCAGGGGCAGACCTGGGAGACGCAGATGCAGTCGCCGGTGCCGCCGGTCGCTGCGGCCGAGACGGCGTATCTGCCGCCGGTGAGCGATCAACCGGGCCCGGCCCCCGCCCCGGCTCCGGCTTCCGCCCCCTCGGGCAAGGACGGCTACGGCCCCGCCACCCTCGCGGGCAACGCCCGTGTCACCGACGCCCAGCGCGCCCGGCTCGAAGGGCGGTCGCCGATCATCGAGCCGGGCGGCCAGCCCGCCGCGCTCACCGCGCTGCTGGGGCTGCTGCTCTCCGGTACGGCGGCCATCGGGTCGTACGCCCTCCTCGTACCACTCGTCGTGCTCCAGGCGGTCACCGCCGCGGGCTGGTTCCGGCTGAACGGGATGTGGCCCGCCCGGCAGGGCATCGCGCTGGCCTTCCTGGGCGCGCTGACCGCGGACGCGGTGCTGCTCGGGGTCGGCCCGGAGCACGGGGCCGCCGCGATCCTCGGCACCCTGGGCGTCTGGGTGCTGCTCTCCCTGGTCCTCCAGCTGCGTTCGCACGCCGACCCGGACGAGCGGATGTACGGCCTGACGGCGACCGTCGTCTCGGCCGCGCTGTCGGTCCTCGCCGCCGGGTACCTCGCGGCCGAGGCGGACGCGGTGACGGTCGGCGCCGCCGCGGTGGGCGTCGCCCTCATCGCCCGTGCGCTGCCGCTGCCCACCCCGGCCTCGGTGGTCGTGGCGCTGCTCGCGGCGGCGGGCGCGGGTGTCGCGGTCGGCGGGATGACGGGCGTGGGCGCCGAGGGCGCGCTGGTGGGCGTGGGCGCGGCGGGCTGTGCGCTGATCGGGCACCGGGTGGCCAGCTACGACTATCCGTCCCGGTTCGTCCACTTCACGGCGGGCGTGGCCCTGCCGCTGACGGCGGCGGCACCGGTGGTGTGGGTGCTGGGGCGGGCGCTGGGCTGAGGCATCCGGTACCACCACCCGCTGCCCCGCCCGTCCGCCCCTCGCCGGGCACAGCGTCTGCCCCTCGCCCGGCACTCAGCCCTGGACCCAGCGCGGCGCCCGCCCGGCGCCCAGCGCGGCGCCCGCCCGGCGCCCAGCGCGGCGCCCGCCCGGCGCCCAGCGCGGCGCCCGCCCGGCGCCCAGCGCGGCGCCCGCCCTGGACCCAGCGCGGCGCCCAGCGCGGCGCCCGCCCGGCGTCCGCCTGGGGCCCGCCCGGCACTCAGCGCGGCGCCCGCCCCGGCACCCGGCCCGGGGCCCGCCCGGCCTCCGCCCTGCACTCAGCCCGGCGTCCGCCCGGCCGCCCCGCCTGTCACAGCTGGTCGACAATTCGCGGGCCGGTCGCCCCGGCGGGGTTACCGTGGCGTTCGTCCTTGAAGACCGCCCAGGTGGGGGAACATGCGCGCGCTGCGAATACTTCTGATCGTCGTCGTGGTCCTGGGCGGCCTGTTCGTGGGCGCCGACCGCCTCGCCGTGCACTTCGCCGAGGGGGAGGTCGCGGACAAGCTCCGCACCACGGAGAACCTGGCGACGACCCCCGAGGTCTCCATCAAGGGCTTCCCCTTCCTCACCCAGCTCGTCGGCGGTGAGCTGGAGGACGTCGAGATCGGCATCGAGAACTACGAGGCCAACGCGGGCGAGGGCGGCACCGTCCGGATCGACGACCTCCGGGCGAACATGAAGGGCGTCGAGTTCTCCGGCGACTACAGCTCCGCCACCGCGAACTCCGCCACCGGCACCGCGAGCATCGCCTACGACGAGCTGCTGAGGACCGCGAAGTCCGAGCCCGCCCAGGTCGCCCCCGGTGTCACCGCCGAGGTGGTCGGCCTCTCCGACGGCGGCGACGGCAAGATCAAGGTCGCGGTGGAGGCGACGGTGTTCGGCACCAAGCTGCCGCGGCCCGTCTCCGTGCTGAGCACGGTCACCGCCGAGGGCGACACCGTCCGGGTGAAGGCGGAGGCACTGCCGAGCATCGGCGGGGTGCAGGTCGGTGAGACGCAGATCCGCTCGATCACCGACTTCGAACAGCGGATCGACGGGCTGCCCGGCGGTATCCGGCTGGACGAGGTCCGGGCGGAGAGCGACGGGGTGCGGATCACGGTGCTGGGTTCCGACGTACGGCTGGCGGGGTAGACACGGCCTCGTGCCGCGGTTGTCCGAGGGGCGAGACGGTGACGTCCGTACCGTAGATGGGGCGACGGGCAGCGGGCTCCGGGGCGCGCTCGGGCGCTGACCGGACTCGCGATCCATCCCGGAGTGTGGACGATCGCGTCTCAGTATCCGACACGCCGGTGACATGTCCGCCCGACCGTCCCTACGATCGGGGCCATGAGACGACAGGCGGACCTCACCAAGCGGCGGGCAGTGGACCTGTGCCGCGTTGCCGCCATGCTCTGTCGCACCTTCTGACCGGAAGCCTCCGCTTCCGCGTTCCCCACCGCCCTGGAACCCAGGGCATCCGTGCGCCTCGCGCACCCCGCACCTCTATGACATCCGCATTCGCACGCCCCGCCGCACCTGCCCCGGAGGAGAGAGCATGAGCCGCAGCGACGTCCTGGTCGACGCCGACTGGCTTCAGGACAACCTGGACGACCCGAACATCGCCGTCGTCGAGGTGGACGAGGACACGTCCGCGTACGACAAGAACCACATCCGCAACGCGATCAAGATCGACTGGACGGACGACCTCCAGGACCCGGTCCGCCGCGACTTCATCGACCAGGAGGGCTTCGAGAAGCTCCTCTCCGCCAAGGGCATCGCCAACGACACCCTGGTGGTCCTCTACGGCGGCAACAACAACTGGTTCGCGTCGTACGCCTACTGGTACTTCAAGCTCTACGGCCACGAGAACGTCAAGCTCCTCGACGGCGGCCGCAAGAAGTGGGAGCTGGACGCCCGCGAGCTGGTCGAGGAGGTGCCCGAGCGCGCCGCCACCGAGTACAAGGCCAAGCCGCAGGACACGTCCATCCGTGCCTTCCGTGACGACGTCGTCGCCGCCATCGGCGCGCAGAACCTGGTCGACGTCCGCTCGCCCGACGAGTTCTCCGGCAAGCTGCTCGCCCCGGCCCACCTGCCGCAGGAGCAGTCGCAGCGCCCGGGTCACGTCCCGTCCGCCCGCAACATCCCGTGGTCGAAGAACGCCAACGACGACGGCACGTTCAAGTCCGACGAAGAGCTGAAGAAGCTCTACGAGGAGGAGAGCGTCGACCTCTCCAAGGACACCATCGCGTACTGCCGCATCGGCGAGCGCTCCGCCCTGACCTGGTTCGTGCTGCACGAGCTGCTGGGCGTGGAGAACGTCAAGAACTACGACGGCTCCTGGACCGAGTACGGCTCCCTCGTCGGCGTGCCGATCGAGCTGGGCGCCGGCAAGTAACCGACCGACCTTCTACGTCCCTAGGAGAGACCCATGTGCGGAGCGAAGGCCGGTGGCCCCGACGCCTCGACGATCAAGCCCGGTGAGACCACGATCCAGGGCCAGGTGACCCGCGACGGCGAGCCCGTGACCGGCTACGTCCGGCTGCTGGACTCGACCGGTGAGTTCACGGCGGAGGTGCCCACCTCCGCGACCGGCCAGTTCCGGTTCTACGCGGCCGAGGGCACGTGGACCGTGCGCGCCCTGGTGCCCGGCGGCACCGCCGACCGCAAGGTCGTCGTCGCCGAGAAGGGCGCCCTCACGGAGGTCGCGATCGCGGTCTGACGGCCGGTATCGACGCTGAGGGCCGCACGCCTCGGGGCTGACCCGGGTGTGCGGCCCTTCGGCGTGCCGATCGGGTGCCCGGACCTACGCTGGAGACATGTACGCACGGCGTCGTCGTCGCTACTTCGCCATGATGGGCTGCTGCATCGGCCTCTTCGTCCTGGCCTGGGCCGTCGTACGCCTGTGGTCGATCCCGGCGGCGGTCGCGATGTGTCTGGTCGCCATGGTCATCCCGCCGCTCGCCGCGATGGTCGCCAACCGCCGCGGCCCCGAGGACCGCTGGTGGGACGCCCCGTCCGGGGACCCGCAGTCCGATGAGTGGTGGGACGAGCTGGACGGCAAGAAGCGCCCGAGGTAGGAAGGCGGGCATGCCTTCCGTGAAGCTGTCCACCGTCGTGCTGGACGCCCACGACGCCCGGGAACTGGCCGGGTTCTACGTCCGGCTGCTGGACTACGAGATCCGCGCCGAGGAACCCGACTGGGTGCTCGTCGGTCCCCGGCCCGGCACCGAGGGCCTCGCGCTGGCCTTCCAGACCGAGCCCGCGTACGTGCCGCCCGTCTGGCCGTCCCGGGAGCCCGGCGGGCAGCAGATGATGCTGCACCTCGACATCGAGGTCGACGACCTGGAGACGGAGACACGGCGGGCGGTCGCCGAGGGGGCGACGCTCGCCGGGTACCAGCCGCAGGACGACGTACGGGTGCTGCTCGACCCGGCGGGGCATCCGTTCTGCCTCTGGGTGCCGGGCGACGAGTGAGCCGGGCCCTCAGTAGACGAGGGCCTGCGTGTCGTCCGCCAGGGACTCCTGTACGAAGACCTGCGCACCGGCGATGCGTACGCCCTCGATGACGTCCTTCTCCGTGATCTCACGGCGGGCCGCGCACTGGGTGCACAGGGTGAGGCGGCCCCCGGCCAGGATGGAGTCGAGGAGGTCGGGGAGCGGGGCGGCGTGCGGGAGTTCGAACTCGGCGGCGCGGCCCGGCAGGGCGAACCAGGAGGACTCACCGGTCAGCCACAGCGACACCTCCACGCCGCTCGCCACCGCCACGGCGGCCACCGTGAACGCCTGCGAGCAGCGCTCGGGGGCGTCCGCCCCGGCCGTCACCTTGATCACGAGCTTCTTCGCCATGCCCGAATCGTAATCAACGCCCTTACAACCAGCGGCATCGGCTGTGGGTCTCCTGTGCAGCGCGCGTACGGAATGCGCGCTTCACGTTCTGTGGGGGACGTTGTGGAAGAAGTGGAAAAACCGGGAGAGGACCCGGAGAGACCGGTGGCTGAGGTGCCGGAGGGCTCCGTGGTGGCCGAGCCGACGCGACGGCGGCGGCGGGGGCGGCGGGGGCGGACCGCGCTGCTCGTCGCCACCGCCGCCGTGCTCGGGCTCGTCGCCGGTACCTGTGCCGGTTATCTGATGCAGGCCGACCGTGAGCCGACCAAGCTGCCGTCGCTGTCCCAGCCGGTGCTGCCACAGGCGACCGGTCCGGCGCCCGAGCCGCTGTCGGTCGTGCAGGACCGGCGCGTGCTGACCGACGGCGACCTGCGCGAGCTGCTGCTGGACATGCCGAGCGGGGCCCGGTGGGGCGGCTGGGCGGGCGACGAGGAGGGCTGGATGGACCTCGCCGAGTACGCGTCGACGTACGAGGAGCCCGACGGCGCCTTCGACTACACCGCCGACGCGCAGTTCCGCCGCGCGGCCGTCACCACCTGGGAGGAGGGAGACGTCCGCGTCGAGATCCGGCTCGTGCAGTTCCGGCAGGAGGAGGCGCTGGGGGCCCGCGACGACGTCGAGAACCTCCTCTACTGGGCCGACCAGGACGAGAACACCGACAGCTGGCCCATCCCCGGCACCGGCAACGACGTCGGGATCGCGTACTCCGACACCGAGCCCGTGACCGAGCCCGGTTATCTGCCGTACTACGAGGCCAGGGCGTTCGCCTGGCGCGGTGACATCGCCATGCAGCTCTGGGTCACGGACACCGAGCGGGTCCCCAAGAAGACGATCATGGACCTGGCCGAGCGGCAATTGGAGCGGCTGTGAGCAGCGAGACACCGGAGGTGGCCGACGCGGTCCCGACGCCTCGTCGGCGTGGGCGCCGTATCGCCGCCGTCGTCGCGGCCGTAGTGGTGGCCGGGGCGGTGGTGGCCGGCACCGGCTACACCGTCGTGACCGTCCGGGACGCCGACCGCGAGGCCGGGGCACCGGCGTGGGAGTTCCCCAAGCGCGAGAAGGGCGAGGCCACGGCGAAGACCACCGGACTCGCCGGGATGCTGGTCCCCTACGACGAGATCACCTGGACCCGGGGACCCGACATCGAGCACTTCGGGGCCGACGTCGCACTGGACGGCGAGGAAGCCCTGAAGCTCCGTACGGAGTCGCTGCGGGACCTGCCGCGGTCCGCGCGCCGGGAGCTGGCGAGGCAGTGGGAGAAACAGGAGATCCAGGGCTTGGCCATGCGCAGCTACCTGCGGACCCAGTGGGGCGCGATCACCCCGGACCACGCCATCACCGTGAGCATGGAACTCGCCCGGATGGACCGGCGTGCGGCCCGTGGCGGCGCCGCCGCGCTCAAGGAGTTCGTGGACGTCCTGGACGACTTCCGCGAGGGGCCCGAGATCAAGGGCCACAAGGACGCGCACTGCTACCTGCCGCCCAAGGACGCCGAGCAGGACCTGGACGTCATGTTCTGCGCGGCGGCGCGGGGGGACGTCCTCGTCACCGCCACCGCGTACAGCGTGAAGCCCCTGGACACGGACGCGGTGGCGGATCTGCTCCGGGAACAGCTCGACCGCGTGGACGGTCCGGGGGAGGCGGTATGAGCGAGCAGCAGGCCCAGGAGACCGAGCGGGTCGTGGTGCCCGAGCAGGTCGTCGTGCCGCCGATGCCGGAGGGACCTCCCGCCGTGGTGGCGGCGGAGCCCGTGCCCGTGCCCGTGCCCGTGCCCGTGCCGGTGCCGGTGCCGGTGCGCAAGGACCGGCGTGTGCTGCGGGCCGTCCTGCGGTGGACCGCCGCCGCGGTGGTGTTCGCCGCGGTCGGTACGGCGACGGCGTACGGCATCACCGCCGTGGAGCGTACGGACGTACCCGGTCTCGCCACCGAGTCGGACGGCCGGTGGGCCTATCCGCGGCTGACGAAGCCGCCGCTGCCGTCGGGCAGCCCGGCCCCCTTCGCCGACACCAACGCGGCGGCCAGCCACCACGCCGACCTGCGGAGACTCGTACTGCCCGCGCCCGAGGGCGCCGCGCCGGACGCGAAGCTGCGGGGGCGGGACGGCTGGCTGCGGAGCGAGGACTTCGTGGCGCTGTTCGAGGCCGACACCGACCGCGAGGACATCACCCACCTCCTGCGCGACTACGGCCTGCGGCACATCGCGGCCCGCGGCTGGACAATGGGCGACGGCACCCGCAGCCAGATCTACCTGCTGCGCTTCGATACGGCGGCCGTCGCCGACGAGGTCTTCGCGGAGGAACTGATCTCCTCCGGCCTGCCGCGCTTCGAGGTGCGGGGCGTCGACGACGGCTCGGTCCCCGACGGGCGGTTCGACGTGCCCGACGGTCTGTACGACCTGGAGGTCCGCGCCTTCGACGAGGTCAAGCCGCACGGCAGGGAGCAGGTCCGGCAGGCGTACATCAGCGCGGGGGACGTCCTCGCGGTGATCGTGCAGTCCCGCGAGGGCGGGGTCGCGGAGATCCCGTTCCAGCAGACGGTGGTGCTCCAGGGGCAGTTGCTGGGGTGATCGCCGGGAGGGCGTACCTCACAGGGAGGACCGGACCCCGGCCGCGTAAGCTGGGGGCCGGTCCTGTGTGTCTACCGCACCCCGCTCAATCGAGGAGCACCCGTGGAGTTCTTCTTCTCAGCACTGCTGGTCCTGGTCTGCGTCGGCGTCCTCGCCTTCGCGGGACTCGCCGTGAAGAAGCTGTACCAGGGCCAGCGCTGACGCCATCCATCGACGTACGAGACTTCTGAGCTGCTCATGATCGAGATCCCGTCCGACCTTCACAAGGACCTGGTCCCGCTTGCCTTCCTGCTGGGCAACTGGGCCGGTGCCGGGGTGCACGACTTCCCCGGCGCCGAGAAGTGCAACTTCGGGCAGGAGGTCACCTTCACCCACGACGGCCGGGACTTCCTCGAGTACCACTCGTACTCCTGGGTCCTCGACAAGGACGGCAACAAGGTCCGCCCGCTGGAGTCCGAGCACGGCTTCTGGCGCATCGACGGCAACCGCAAGGTCGAGGTGACGATGACCCGCGACGACGGTGTCATCGAGATCTGGTACGGCGAGATGGCCGACCAGAAGCCGCAGATCGACCTGGTGACGGACGCGGTGGCCCGGATCCCGGACGCCCGGCCCTACAGCGGCGGCAAGCGGCTCTACGGCTACGTCAAGGGCGACCTGATGTGGGTCGGCGAGAAGCAGACGCCCGAGGTGGAGCTGCGGCCCTACATGTCCGCCCAGCTCAAGAAGGTCGTCACCCCGGAGGACGTGGAGCGCTGGGCGAAGGCCCTCCCGGACGACATGCCGGACGACGGGATCGCCTTCTTCAAGTAGTCCTAGACTCTCCAGTGTGGTGAGCACCGACTGGAAGAGCGACCTCAGGCAGCGCGGCTACCGGCTGACGCCGCAGCGGCAACTCGTGCTCGAAGCCGTGGACACCCTGGAGCACGCGACCCCCGACGACATCCTCGGCGAAGTGCGGAAGACGGCGTCGGGGGTCAACATCTCCACCGTCTACCGGACCCTGGAGCTGCTGGAGGAGCTGGGACTGGTCAGCCACGCCCATCTGGGGCACGGGGCGCCCACGTACCACCTGGCCGACCGGCACCATCACATCCACCTGGTCTGCCGGGACTGCACCAACGTCATCGAGGCGGATGTGTCGGTGGCCGCGGAGTTCACCGCCAAGCTGCGGGAGACCTTCGGGTTCGAGACCGACATGAAGCACTTCGCGATCTTCGGGCGGTGTGCGGACTGCGGCGAGGGCGGCTCGCTGAAGAGTTCAACTACCGAGTCGTAGGCTTGCTGTCATGAAGAGCCCTCTGCTGAGCCTGCCCGGTGCCGTCCCCGCCGAGGGTGTGGACGAAGGCGTCGCCGCGCACTACGGCGATCTGTTCCGCGAACAGCGCGCCCTCGCCGACGGCACCGGATTCGTCGACCTCTCCCACCGCGGAGTGATCACGGTCTCCGGTGACGACCGGCTGACCTGGCTGCATCTGCTGCTTACCCAGCACGTCAGCGACCTGCCCGCCGGGCAGGCCACCGAAGCGCTGATCCTCTCCGCCAACGGTCACATCGAGCACGCGCTGTACCTGGTCGACGACGGTACGACCGTGTGGGCCCATGTCGAGCCGGGGACGCGCGAGGCGCTGATCGCGTACCTGGAGTCGATGAAGTTCTTCTACCGGGTGGAGGTCGCCGACCGCACCGACGACTTCGCCGTCGTGCACCTGCCCGCCGGGTCCATCGCGGAGGTGCCCGACGGGGTCGCGGTGCGCGAGACGTCCTACGGGCGCGACCTCTTCCTGCCGCGGGCCGATCTCGAGGCGTACGCGGCGAAGGCCGGGCCCGCGGCCGGGCTGCTGGCGTACGAGGCGCTGCGGGTGGAGCAGCAGCGGCCGCGGCTCGGGTTCGAGACCGATCACCGGACGATCCCGCATGAGCTGGGGTGGATCGGCAGCGCCGTACACCTCCAGAAGGGGTGCTACCGGGGGCAGGAGACCGTCGCCCGGGTGCAGAACCTCGGCAAGCCGCCGCGGCGGCTGGTCTTCCTGCACCTGGACGGCAGTGAGGTGCACCTGCCGCCGCACGGGGCCGAGCTGCGGCTCGCCGACGAGGGGCCGGAGGGGCGGAAGATCGGGTTCGTGACGACGTCCGTTCGCCATCATGAGCTGGGGCCGGTGGCGTTGGCGCTGGTCAAGCGGAATGTGCCGGTGGATGCGCGGTTGGTCGCGGATACGACGGCGGCGGCTCAGGAGGTCGTGGTCGAGCCGTAGGCGCCTCGGAGGTCAGACCTCGAGGAGGACCGTGAACGGGCCGTCGTTCGTGAGGCCGACCCGCATGCGGGCGCCGAAGCGGCCCGTCGCCACGGTGGCGCCCAGGGTGCGGAGCTGGGTGACGACCTCGTCGACGAGGGGTTCCGCGACGGGGCCGGGGGCGGCGGCGTTCCACGTGGGGCGGCGGCCCTTGCGGGCGTCTCCGTAGAGGGTGAACTGGCTGATGACCAGGAGCGGGGCGTCGATGTCGCTGCATGACCTCTCGTCGTGCAGCATGCGCAGGGTCCAGAGCTTGCGGGCCAGTTGGGCCGCCTTCTCCTTGGTGTCGTCGTGTGTCACGCCGACCAGGACGCAGAGGCCCTCGCCGGTGATCTCGCCGACGGTCTCGTTCTCCACGACGACGCTGGCGCCGTCCACTCGCTGAACCACCGCACGCATGGGGTCCATGATGCCCTGGGGCGGGAGTGGCGGACGGGGGGTGTCGGACCGGGGGTGGCGGGGGGTGGCGGGACCATGGCGGAAGGGCGGATTTTCGCTCCGTACCCCCCCATCTGGGGCCGATCGGGGGCACTCGGTCACATAGCGGCCAGTTGGGGTGGCACGATGCTGCCCACACGCCGGTCGAGGGGACGGTAGGGCACATGAGCACACCGAGTACGGGGCAGCCTCCTGCGGCTGTCTCGCTGACGCCTGCGGTTGACGGGCCGGTCACCCGGCCGCCGACGCAGCGCACCGACAGTCCGCGGCTGCCCGGGGAGCCGCGCGAGCACGACCTGACCGTGCTGAGCCTGCCCGAGCTGCGGACGCTGCGGCGGGACGCGCAGCGGGACGAGGCGGATCTGAGCTATGTGCGACGGTTGTTGCAGGGGCGGATCGACATCCTGCGGGCGGAGTTGGCGCGGCGGGGGCCGTATGCGGCGTCGTCCGTGGTGGACCGGCTGCCGGAGATCCTGACGGACGCGCCGGCCCGGTACCGGTCGTCGGCGCGGCATGTGACGCTGGGGACGCCGTACAGCGAGGAGTACCGGCGGTTGGCGGCGGAGATGCTGGGCGAGGTGGAGTTGTCGGCGCTGGACGCGCGTACGGATGCCGAGCTGACGAGTGCGATGGGGCGGCTCGTGCGGTACGAGCAGCAGGTCTCGCGTCGGCGTCAGCGGCTTCAGCGCACCGCTGACGGGTGCAGCGGGGAGATCGCGCGGCGGTACCGGGAGGGGGAGGCCCAGGTGGACGACTTGCTGATGTGACGCCGTGTGCCGCCTGCGGCCGGTGGTGGGTCGGGGCCGCGCCGGGGGGTGTCCGTCCTCGGAACCGCGCGGTCTGCCAACTTGATTGGCTCCGGGGCTTTCCGCGCGAACCACTACGGGCGGACACCCCCCGACACGTCCCCTTCCGTAGTACGGCGGCTGCGGGCGCGCGGTGGCTTACCGCCGTAACGCTGACCTGGCTACGGGCACCCTGGGCGACGCCCCACCTTGGCAGCGGGGCCGCCGTGTGCCGTGGCTGCGGGCGCCGGGCTGCCATGTGCCGTAACTGCGGGGCTGTCTCCGCGTCGCTTGCGGGCAGTCGCACTGCTGGGGCGATGCCGCCCTGGCAGCGGGGCTGCTCTCTGTCCCAGCTGCGGGCAGTCGTGCCGCTGGGGCGGCGCCGACCCTGGCGGCGGGGATCCATCTGCCGCAGCTGGCGGCAACGAAAAACGTCGCGACGGGCAGGCCGTCGTACGCCTAGCCTCGCCCCATGGACGACACCCCCGCCATCGACGTACGCCCGGTCACCGAGCGGGAGATCCCCGCCTGGATCCGCGCCCTGAAGACCGGCTTCCTGAAGCCGCCCACCGTCACGGACGAGGACGTCGCGGACCGCAGGACGTACCTCGACCCGTCCCGCACCCTCGCCGCGTTCGACGGTGACCGCTGCGTCGCGACGTTCCGTTCGTTCCCGCAGGAGCTGACGGCCGTCGGTGGCGCCCCGGTGCCGGCGGACGGCATCACGCAGGTGACGGTCTCGGCGACGCACCGCCGACGGGGGCTGCTCACCCGGATGATGCAGATGGACCTGGCGGCGGCGAAGGAGCGCGGCGACGTCGTGGCGACGCTGATCGCCGCGGAGTATCCGATCTACGGCCGGTACGGCTTCGGGCCCGCCACGTCCGTCGCGGAGTGGGCGGTGGACACCCGCCGGTCGGGCGTCGACCGGCGCCGGGCGGGGCAGCCGGAGGACGGCGGCCGGGTCGAGCTGGTGGACGCGGAGTACGTCCGCAAGGTCGGCCCCGGTCTGCACGACCGGCACCGGCGGCTCCAGCACGGCGTCCTCGATCGCGACGAGCGGTGGTGGCAGGTGGCGACGGGGGCGTTGCGCCCTCCGGGGCAGAAGGATTGGGCCGAGCCCTTCTACGCCGTGTACCGGGCGCCTGACGGTGAGGTGGAGGGGCTGGTCGCGTACCGGGCCGACGACAAGTGGTCCGATGCCAAGCAGCCCGACAACACGGCGACGGTGGAATGGCTGACGGCTGTCGGTCCGGCCGCCGAGCGGGCTCTGTGGACCTATTTGTGTTCCATCGACTGGGTGACCACCGTGAAGAGCGGGTGGCGGGCGCCGGACGATCTGCTGCCGCTGCTGCTGCCCGATCCGCGTGCCGCCCGGCTGACCCTGCACACGGACTGGCTGTGGGTGCGGATCCTGGATGTCGTACGGGCCCTGGAGTCGCGGAGTTATCCGGGGGCGTCGGGGGCGCTGGTGCTGGAGGTCGTGGACCCGGGTGGGTTCGCGGGTGGGCGGTACCGGCTGGAGGTGGACGGGGAGGCGGTGAGTTGTACGGCTACCCGTGCCGACGCCGATCTGACGCTGGGGGTGGCTGAGCTGGCGTCGCTGTGGCTGGGCGAGGAGTCGGTGGTGCGGCTGGCCGCGCTGGGGCGGGTGCGGGAGGAACGAGCGGGCGCCGGCCTGGCGGCCGACGCCCTGCTGCGTACGTCCAGGCGTCCTTGGTGCCCGGACATGTTCTGACGGTTTCGTGGGCTCCCTTCTGGCTGGGGTCGGTGGGGTTCGGGTGTATCCGTAGCCTTGCTGTTCAGTTGTGGCTGTGCTCCCCGTGTTCGGTTGTCGGTGTTCAGTTGTGGCTGTGCTGGCCGACCAGGCTCCCGGCTCCCCTCCGGAAGGGAGCCCGGTCAGCCGGATTGGGCGAGCAGCATGACGAGGACGACCGCGCCGATGCCGCCGATCATGGTGTTTTTCGCCTTGATCCCGATGGCCACCGCGAGGAACGCGATGATGCCCATCGGGCCGAGCTTCCACTGGACGAACTGTTCGACGCCGATGGCCAGGGCGGCGACGATGGCGATGAGCGGCATGCGTCCCCCCTTCCGGGCCGACCCTGGCGGCCAACCCCCCGTGAAGTTTGACCATGTTGCTCAAGTTGGCGACCAACTTGATTTTAGTTATCTCCACTTGGGGTCGACTCATAACCACCTACCGATGAACTGCCTGAAGATGGCGGGAAGTTGTAGTGTTTGGTTGTGGAGCCGGGACACGACTCCGTCAATGGGCGGAAGAGGCCTCAGCCGTCACACCGGACACATCGCGAGGTGGCGGCCGAACTGCGCGCCCGCATCAGGTCCGGGGTGCTGCGGTCGGGCCAGCGCATGCCCACCCAGGCCCAGTTGGTGCAGGAGTTCGGGGTGGAGCGCGGGGTCGTCCGGCAGGCGCTGCGGATACTCCAGACGGAGGGGCTGCTGACCAATGTGTCGCGGGGCAGCCCGGCGACCGTCGCGCCGGGTCCGGCGGGCGTCACCGGGCCGGAGGCCCCGCCGCAGCCCACCACGGTGGCCCTGGGGCACCGGATCGCCGAGGCGTTCAACGCCTCGCACGTCGCGATCGACGCCCTGTGCCTGACCGCGATCTCGCTCACCCTCGCCCTCAGCGAACCGCTGCGGCGCATCCACGCCGGGGAGCTGAATCCGGCCAAGGTCGACGTACGGATCCTGCTGCCGTCGAGGGAGATCAACCTGGCCTTCCCGGTGCCGGTCGAGGGCGGCGGTGAGGACGACCCGGTCCACCAGAGGTGGCTGGCGATGCGCAACGCGCAGGGGCGGGTGCTCCGGCACAACCTGCTGGCGCTGCGCTCCTCGCGGGGCGTCGACGTGCAGGTCAGGTTTCGTGCGCTGCCGTTCACGCCGCCGGTGAAGCTGTACGTGCTCAACGGCTCCGAGGCCCTGTTCGCCTACTACACGCTGGGGCGTCGCGAGGAGCAGGTCGAGGACGAGCCGCTCCAGCTGTACGACGCCCTGGGCACCCAGTCGATGCTGTTCGCCTTCGAGCAGGGGGCGGGGCTGCGGGACACGACCTTCGTGGAACAGTCGTGCCTGTGGTTCGACGCGCTGTGGGAGACCATCAGTTCGGAGCTGGTGCTCACGAGCTGATGGCTCCCGGTTCTCACAGGGCGGGGCCCGTCACCAGCAGGGCCAGGACGACCGCGCCGATGGAGCTGACCGCGGGACTCTTGGCCTTGATGCCCATGGTGAGCAGCAGCAGGCCGACGATGCCGGTGGCTCCGTACTTCGTTTCGACGACCTGCTCGAAGCCGACGACGAAGATGGCGGAGAGGAGGGCGAGTGCAGGCACGATGGTTCCCCCTTCGCTTCACCAACTCGCAGAAGTTGGTGACCATCTTTGTTTAGGTTGTCCCCACTTGGTCGATAGTCATAAACAACTTCCGAACAACTCCCCGTAAGTGGGTGAGAGTTGTAGCGTTTGGTCGTGACCCAGGAGAACGTGGCAGTGAACGGCAGCAGAAGGCTCACGCCGCAGGAGATCGCCGACGTGCTGCGGGAACGCATCCGCGTCGGGGAGCTGAAGGCGGGAGACCGCCTGCCCACCCAGGCCGAGCTGGCCGACGAGTTCGGGGTGGAGCGCGGCACCGTACGCCAGGCGCTGCGGGTGCTCCAGGAGGACGGCCTGCTCACCAACGTCAGCAAGGGCAGCCCGCCGCGCATCGCCCCACGCGTCCCCGTCCAGGACGAGCCACAGCCGACGATGGTCGGGCTCTCGCCCCGGCTGACCGAGGCGTTCCGGGAGCGGCGGGTGCGGGTCGACGTCGTCTGCCACACCGCGGAGACGCTGATGCTGGCCCTCGGCGAGCCCGTACGCCAGATCCACGAGGGCCGTATCCATCCCGAGTCCATCGACGTACGGATCCTGCTGCCCTCCCGGGAGATCAACCTGGCGTTCCCGGTGCCGGTCGAGGGCGGCGGTGAGGACGACCCGGTCCACCAGAGGTGGCTGGCGATGCGCAACGCGCAGGGGCAGGTGCTCCAGCACAACCTGCTGGCGCTGCGCTCCACCCACCGTATGAACGTGCAGGTCAGGTTTCGGGCGCTGCCGTTCACCCCGCCGATCAAGCTGTACCTGCTCAACGGCGAGGAGGCGCTGCTCGGGTACTACATGCTCACCCGGCGCGAGGAGGAGTGGGAGAACCAGACTCTCGACATGTACGACGCGCTCGGCGCCGAGTCGCTGCTGTTCTCCTTCCACAAGCGGGCCGGGCACCGGGACGAGGCGTTCGTGGAGGAATCCCAGAAGTGGTTCGACGCCCTCTGGGAAACCATCACCACGGACCTGACACTCTCCTAGTGACTTCTGATACGACCCAGACCGCACACGTGTCAGCCTCGACCGAGCACCTCCGGCGACGGGTCGCCGGGGCGCGCGTCGTCCTGTGGGACTTCGACGGACCGATCTGCCGGCTGTTCGCCGGGCACCCGGCCGACCATGTCGCGCGGGCGATGGTGGACTGGCTGGCGCAGAACGGGCTCCGCGGGCTGTTGCGGGAGGAGGAGATCGACCCCAGCGACCCGCACGTCCTGCTGCGTGCCGTCGGCAGCCGGTCCCCGGAGAGCGACCTGATCGCGGAGCTGGAGGAACTGCTCACCAAGGAGGAGCTGCGGGCCACGGCCTCCGCGATGCCGACGGCGTACGCCGATCCGCTGATCCGGACCTGGGCGGCCGTCGGTGCCCGGTTGGCCGTCGTCACCAACAACTCCCCCCTCGCGGTCCGCCGTTACCTGGACAGCCGGGACCTCACCGGCTGCTTCGCCCCGCACATCTACGGCCGCACCCACCAGCTGCACCTCCTCAAGCCCGACCCGCACAGCCTCAACCGCGCCCTCAGGGCCATGGGTTCCAGACCCGAGGACGCCCTGATGATCGGCGACACCCCGACGGACTACGACGCCGCCGTACGGGCGGGGGTGCGGTTCGTGGGTTACGCGCGGTACCCGCAGAAGGAGAAGTGCCTGCGCCAGGCGGGCGCGGAGACGGTGGTGACCTCACTGGAGCCGCTGCTGGAGCTGGTGCGGGACTCGTCTGCCTGACAACCACGGGGCCCGCAATCCGGTTGAGGGCGAGGGTTCGTCCCCGCGGATGGGTACGGTCCGCCCATGGGCATCTCAGGGCGGGCGGAACGTCCCGGCAGGGCGTCGTCCATGGTGGAGAAGGTCCTCCGCGAGCAGTTGGCGAACGGCACGTTCCGAGTGGGTCAGCCGCTGCCCCCGCAGCGACAGCTGGCCGACGAGTTCGGCGTCAGCCGCGACACCATCCAGCGGGTGCTGCGCAGACTGATCGACGAGAACTGGCTCCAGGCTTGTCAGGGCAGCGGCATCCGCGTCGTACGGGTGCCGGACGCCGACCGGGCCGAGCCAGGGCCGCAGACGCACGGCCGGGCCACCCTCGGGCCGCTTATCCACCGCGCCTTCGAGCAGCCCGAGGTGACCCTGGACACCTTTTCGCTGACCTCCGAGACACTGGTCAGCCACCTCAGGGTGCAGGCCGAGCGGATCGCGGCCGGGGAGATCACCCCCGCCCGCGTGCGGATGCGGATGCTGCTTCCCGCGGAGGAACCCCGGCTGGCCTATCCGGCCGCCCTGGCCCCCGACGACGAGCGGATCGGGGAGCGCTGGCGGGCGATGGCCCAGCGGTACGCCGGCATGGTCGCCGAACTCGTCGACGGCTTCCGGCGGTGGGGTGTGGACGCCGAGGTGGAGATCCGCCGGGTGGCGATGACACCGCAGTTCAAGCTGTACGTGTTCAACGACTCCGACATGCTGTTCGCCCCCTACGAGGTCGTGCGGCGCACCATCCCCGTCGGCGACGCCATGGTCCCCGCGCTGGACGTCCTCGGCCCCGGTCCCGCCCTCTTCGTGCACCACCGGGACGCTGACGGTCTTCCGGGCCAGGACGGCTTCTTCGCGGCCATGCGGGCCACCTTCGAGTCGTACTGGAACCATCTCGCCGTCGAGGGCTAACGGGCCCCCGGGGAGGGCGGGGCCCATCGGGGGTCCGTGATCACGGGTGTCGCGGGCTTGATGTACGCGAGCTTCTCCCAGAGGTTGCGGTGCCACTCCATGTGGTGCTCGGCGATCTCCTGGGTGGAGCGGGACTTCGAGCGCCGGTCCCATCCGATGATGCGCGCCTTGCCGTACCGGAGGCCGAAACCCGCGGTGTCGAGAATGCGGTAGGAGTCGTCCTGCCAGGTCATGGTGGTATCCACGATCCCGTACGGGGCGTAGAACACCTTCTCCTGATTGAGGATGTAGAACTTTCGCTCCGGTATCTGCGGAGACTCCCTGACCTCGCACGATATGGCGATCTGTGGATGCCTGCGGTGGACCTCGTCCAGGAGGCCCTTGAGCGCACGCCAGTTGGGTCTGGTGAACTCGTCGCGCATCCGCTGACGGTTCTCCAGGGAGTCGGCGAAGTGGACGGTCCCCTCCGGCGGTCTGTTCCCGGACGTCGCCGGGTCGAGGCGCCCCGGGAGACTCATCGGCAGGTGCAGATGGGCCACGATGATGCGCAGCGTCAGCTCCTGGGTGTGCACCTCCTCCTCGGCCATCCGTTGCAGCGGCTCCCGGAGCAGACTGACCAGCGTCTGCATGGTGAAGCCGGAGAAGTCGACGCGTACATGGCGTGCCTCGAACGCCTCCCAGAAGGGTGAACTCAGGTCGCTCACATTGGCGAGCACATAGACGCCGGACACCTCCTGCGGCTCGGAGTCGCTGATGGCGTCGAAGACGATGAGGGCGATGAGCGCGGCGAAGGAGCCACCCAGCAGCGGACGTCCTGTGAGCGCGTCCCCGAGAGGATCGATGATCTCGGCCGCGACCCCGAGGGCCGCGATCAGGACGAGCACCCATTTGACGGCCCGGGGCTTCCAGTCCCGGATCACCTGCCGTAGGCGCGCGACTCCGGACGGGCTGCCGTCGCCCGGTCCGCTGGGAGACACCTGAAACCCCCTGTGCTCACACCGCTGACGTGTCGCGGCTGCGCTCTCAGTCGATCTCCGTGGCGCCCACCATGATGCCCGGATCAACTACCCCGCGCCACAGGGGCGTTGCTCCCGTCGGCGCAGTGCCGTGGCCGCTTCGATCAAGGGCTTGTGCGAGTCGGTCACCCAGCCGGCGCCGTACCGCTTCATCGCGGCGGCCCGCTCCGTCGACCGTGTGTAGCCGAGGAAGCGGGCACCCGCTCTCTGCGCGGCCTCGAGATCGGTGAGCTGGTCGCCGATGAGGACGCAAGACCCGGGAAGCGCCCCCAGCTGCCGTGCCGCCCTCTTCACCGAGTCCGGGTCCGGCTTCATGTGTCGCAGTTCGTGAGGGTCGCGTCCGACGACCAGCTCTACCACCCGGCTGAGGTGGTGCTTCTCCAGGAACAACGAGATCGGACCGGCCGCGTTGTTGCTGACGATCGCGATGTGCGGCGGCTGGGGGAGACCGGCCAGGGCGTCGAGGAGATCGGCGCAGCCCTCGGTCGGTACGGCCGAGGCGGCCATTTCGTATTCGAACTGAGTGACGATGTCCTCGGCCTTGTCGAGGGCCGCGCGGTCGCGGGGGGCCGGTGCGGGCCGGTCGTACATGTCTCTGAGGAGCTGGAGGATCCCGTGGGAGTCCTCGCAGTCCTGCACGTCAGGGTCCAGCGGCCCCCATATGTCCGCCACCACCGTCTTGATCTTCCGGGCCACCGGCGCGGTCGAGTGGCCGTGGAACAGGTCGGTGACCGGTCCGTCGAAGTCGAGCAGCACCGCGCTCGTCTTGCGCAGGAGTGCGCTCAGGGTGTCGCGCCGGGGTTCTCGCCGGTCAGGTCCGTCGATCATCGATGCCCTCTCCGTTGCCCGCCCCAGTGTGCGGTCCCTGCCGGGGCGGCGGCCAGCACCGCAGGCCGTGGGCGTGGTTCCGGTGGGGACGGCGGGGCACCGAGCCCGTGCGCGGTGATCGGTTCCGGTTGCGGGACGTTTTCATCACGCGCGAGCGTCTTGGCCTGATCCGGATCGGCAAGGGAGTAGCGTGCTGCCACTTCTGTAACTTCTGGAAGGGCCCAAGGCGAAAGAACGGGCTATGGCATCCGCATCGGATCTGAGTGCTCAGTCGCGCTTGGCTGAGACTGGCGGAGACCTGTCGGCGGTCGAGGGACCGCTGCGGGGCTACCACCATGACACGTACGTATTCCCGCTCCTGGAGCCCTTGGGGGGAGCGCGATCGGGCCGGTGGAAGTGCCGGGAGCCGCGTTCCGACCTGCTCTGGTTCGACCGGCGGTGTTTCGACTCCGAGGAACGACTCCTCCAGGCGCTGGTGGGACGTGTCTCCGGCATCCCCGATGTCATCGAAGCGGGGGGCACCCGGCTGCAACGGTTCATCGAGGGGCGGACCCTGGGCGCACTGCACCCCTCGGGGCACCGCGTCCCTGAGGCGCTGCTCGACCAGATCATCGCCCTCTTCGGGGAACTGGTCGCCATCTCTGCCGAAACGCTTCTCGTCAAACGGCGCTGCGTCGCCGAGGACCGGCCGCGGGACGGTGACACCGACGGCTTCCTGGAACGCCTCATCAGGTTCACCGAGGAACGGGTCTACGCCAGGAACGCCGAGACGTTCAGCGGTCTCTTCGACGACCTCGGGGTGGACGGAGAGTCGTTCAAACGGCTCCGCAAGCATGTGCTCGGGTTGCGGGAACGTCCCTTCAGCTTCCTCCACGCGGATCTGCACCGGGCGAACTTCGTCGTCGATCCCCGGAAACGCCTCTGGACCATCGACTGGGAACTGGCCATGGTCGGTGACCCGCTCTACGACCTGGCCACCCACCTCCACCTCATGCGCTACCCCGCCGACCAGGAGGAACTGGTCGCGGACCGCTGGAGCACCGCCGTCGAGAAGGTGCGGCCCGGCGCCTCCCACGGTATGGCCCACGACCTTCCGCTGCTCGTCGGCTACAAGAGGGCGCAGTCCGTCTTCACCGACGTCATCCGTACGGCGCTGTCGCTGGCCGACGGCCCACCGCCCGACTGGCGTCGGTTCGCGCATGCCGCGGCGAAGCTGCACGGTGTGCTGCTGGCCGCCCGGGCCCCACTGGGGCTCGGGGCGGTTCCGACTCCGCGCGGGATCGTGGCGTCCCTCGTCCGCTGGCACCGCGGACACGGCCGGGGCCGTGGGGCGGCGCAGCGGACCTGAGGACAGGGGTGGCGGATCAGCGGGCGGTGGGTGCCTCCAGGAGGGGTATCAACTGTTCCTCCTCGTAGGTGAGGTGTGCCTCCAAGGCCGTGGTCAGGCGGGTGATCTCCGTGCGGGCGGTGGTGGGGTCGGCGGATGTCACCGCGTGGCGGAGGTCCTCGACGAGGGCGGCGATCTTCTCGTGTTCCTCGCGGAGGCGGGCCAGGGCGGGCGCGGCCTGTGGGTGGCGGTCGGCGAGGAACGGGAACAGACCCAGGTCCTCACCGGTGTGGTGGTTGTGCAGGCCGTGACAGAAGGTGAGGCAGTTGGCGCGGAGTTGGGCGCCGAGGGTGTCGGGGGAGGCGGTGCTCATCTCCTGCCGGATCAGCGCCAGTTCGCGGCGGAACGCGTCATGGACCAGCTTCACCGCCTCGCCCATGGAGCCCGCGTTGATGTTCGGCGGACCGTCCGGTGCGGTCTCGTACAGTGCGATCACCGGGATCACCCGTCGGGTCTTCTCCTGGTACGCCGCCCAGCCCGGGTCCGCCTCCACGGCCCGTGCGAACGCCTGGTCCCGTTCCTCGCCGGTCAGGACGACGGCGCGCGCCTGGTAGGTGAACACGCCGGTCTCGACGGTCACTTCGGGGTGTGCGCGGAGGTTGTGGTACCAGGCCGGGTGCTGGTCGGCACCGCCCGCGGAGGCGATGACCAGGACCCGGTCCGCGCCGTCGGGGAGGTAGCCGACGGGAGTGGTGTGCGGGCGGCCGGTGCGGGCGCCCTTGGTGGTCAGCAGGAGGAGGCGGGCGCCTTCGAAGTGCCCGCCCACGCGGCCGTGGTGGGCGCGGAACTCGTCGATGACGCACTGGTTGAACTCGTTGAACTGGATGGAGTTGTGGGACACGGTTCTCTCTCTGTCGCCGTTCGTACGTCCTAGGTGGATGGCACAGAGAAAAACGGCGGGCTTCTCGCCCTCCCCCAAGCTCTCGACTTCGCTCGAGCAGGGGGGACCCCCATCGACCTCACTCAGAGGCCGGGTACCCCACTCGCTCGCGGCCCGCGGCCGACCCGGCAGTCATGGGGAAAACGGTAGCGGGGGAGGGCGGAGAGGGGCAATGTCGTTTGTGTGGGTGTGCTGCTCTTCCTCGACATGGACGGGACGTTGATTCCGTTCGGTGGGCCCGGTCCGTATCCGGAGTACGGGGCCGGCGGCCGGGCGGCCGGCGCGCACCCGTTGCTGAGGCGCGTCGATCCGGCGCTCGGGGCGCGGTTGGGGGGCCTGGGGTGTGAGCTGGTGTGGGCCACGACCTGGCTGGACGACGCGAACGACCTCGTCGCGCCCTGGCTGGGACTGCCGTCGCTGCCGGTGGTGGAGTGGCCGGACCCGGGGCCGTCCGAGCCCGGTGAGTCGTACGGGTGGCCTTGTTCGCCGCACTGGAAGACCCCGGCCTTGGTGCGGTGGGCGGCCGGGCGGGCCTTCGTGTGGGTCGATGACGAGGTCGGTGAGGTCGACCGGGACTGGGTGGCAGTGCACCACCCCGCCCCGGCGTTGGTGCATCGTGTTGATCATCGGTACGGGGTCACCGGCGCGGACCTCGCGGTGGTGGAGGAGTGGCTCAGTGGCGGCCCAGGAGTTCGGTGACCCGGATGAAGCCGTCCGTGCCGTGGCCGAGGGCGATCGCGCGGCGGGCCTGGCCCTCGACGGTGCGCATCAAGCCCGCGTCGATGCCGTGCGCCTCGGAGGCGTGGACGATGTGGGCCATGGAGGAAGCCGCCGAGGTGATCGGGTTGAGGTCGCCGGAGTAGGTGCCGTCGTCGGCGTCGCCCGCGAACTCCTCGATCAGCGGGGGCAGGATCGCGGCGATGCCCTGGGCGAAGGGGGCCAGTTCCCGGCCGGTGATGCCCTCCGCGCGGGCCACCGCCAGGGCGTGCGCGTACCCCGCCATCGCCGTCCAGAAGAGGTCGAGCAGCGCGATGTCGTAGCCCGCTGCCCGCCCGATGTCCTCCCCGAGGTGGGTGTGGCTGCCGCCCAGCGCGTCCAGCACCTGCTTGTGGCGCAGATACAGCTCGCGCGGGCCGCTGTGCAGGAACACCGCGTCCGAGGTGCCGATCGTGGGGGCCGGGGTCATGATCGCGCCGTCGAGGTAGTGGACGCCGTGCCGGGCTGCCCAGTCGCCGGTGTCCCGGGCGCGGCCGGGGGTGTCGGCGCTCAGGTTGACGACCGTGCGGCCCTTCAGGGCGGTCGCCGTCTCCTCCTCACGGAGGATGGCGTCGGAGGCGTCGTAGTTCACCACACAGACCACCGTCAGCGCGCTCGCGCGGGCCGCCTCCGCTGCGGTCGGCGCGGCTGCCGCTCCCCGTTCCGTCAGCTCCCGGTCCCGGCCGGGGGTGCGGTTCCAGACGGTGGTGCGCAGCCCGGCGTCCAGGAAGGCACCGGCCAGGGCCCGGCCCATCGGACCCAGCCCGAGGACGGTGACGGCAGACTGGTCGTCGTACGTGGACATGGTGGACATGCTTGAACTCCCGTTGATCGCTGAACTGCTGAATCAATGCATTGCCGAATTGCTGCATTGCCGACAAAAGGGGTGAGGATGACGCGCGGCCGTGCCCAGGACCCGAACGTCTGTGGAGTGACCGCCGCGATCGCGGTGATCGACGGCAAGTGGAAGACCAGCCTGCTGTGGCTGTTGGAGTCCGGCCCGCACCGCCCCGGCGAACTGCGCCGGCGGCTGCCCGGCCTCAGCGAGAAGGTGCTGACGCAGGCGCTGCGCGAGATGGAGGAGGACGGTCTGGTGCACCGTGAGGTGTACGACGTCCTGCCGCTGAAGACGGTGTACTCGCTGACCCCGTTCGGCCGCGAGCTGTCCGAACTGCTGGGCCCCCTCTCCGACTGGGGCCACCGGCGTCTGGAGCGGCTGGTGGCCCGTTGATCGAACACGACCAGCGTCGCCCGGTGGCCGGGCGCTGCCAAGTACCCACTTTTTTGTGGGTAGGCGGGCCTCAGCCGGACGTTTCCAGCACGTCCGCCACCACGCAGCTGACGTTGTCGGGGCCGCCGGAGCGGTTGGCGCGGTCGACGAATTCGCGCACCGCCTGTTCGGGGTCGGCGACCGTGGAGACCACCTGGCGCACCTCCGCCAGCGGTACGACGGTGGACAGTCCGTCGGAGCAGAGCAGGTACCGGTCCCCGGCGCGGGCGTCCCGCAGCCGCAGCTCGGGCACTGCGGCGACGTCCGTACCGAGGGCACGCGCGAGCAGGGACCGCTGCGGGTGGGACGCGGCCTCCTCGGGGGTGAGGCGGCCGTCGTCGATCATGGACTGGACGAGGGTGTGGTCGTGGGTGATCTGGAAGAACCCACCGTCCCGCAGCAGGTACGCGCGCGAGTCGCCGATGTGGACGAGGGCCAGCTGCGAGCCCGTCCACAGCAGCGCCGTGAGGGTGGTGCCGACGTCTGCCGTCGACGGGTCGGCCGCGGCGACCCCGCGCACGGCCCGACCGGCCTGTTCGACGGCGTCCTCCAGGACGTTGAGCAGGCTGCCCGCCGGGACACCCTCGGAGTCCAGGCCGTCGAGCCGCTTGAGGGCGTCCACCGCGGCGGCGCTCGCGGGGGCGCCGCCCGGGCCGAACCCGTCGGCCACCGCCAACAGCCGGGAGTCCGCGTAGGCGGTGTCCTGGTTGCCGGGGCGGACCCGCCCGGTGTCGGAGAGCGCGGCGTACCGGATCTCCAGGGGCCGGGCCGACCGTGTCGTCGAGGTCATCAGGGGTTCCTTCCATGCCAGGTGGTCGATGAGGAAGGTGGCCAGCTCCCGGCGGGCGGCGACATCGGCCTCGACCTCGGCCCAGAAGGCCCGTACCTCCTGGGCCGCGGCACCGGGGTCGGGCGCCTCGCAGACGCGGCGGATGCGGGCCAACGGCATCCCCAGCCGCCGTAGCCACGCCACCAGGCGGGCCCGCTCCAGCTGCCGCGGCGCGTACAGCCGGTATCCGGTTACGGGGTCGACCCGGGCGGGTGGCAGCAGGCCAAGTTCGTCGTAGAGCCGCAGCGCCTTGGGCGACAGGCGTGCCGCCCTCGCGAACGCGCCGATGGTCAGCAGGTCCGTGCCGTCCACGCCACCGTCCTCGCCTTCCCCGCGGCCGTCTCCCCGGCCGTCGCTTCCTCGTGCCGGGCTGGTCGCCCGGTGCCACCGATGCTGCGGGCTGCCCCAAGGGCAAGGTCAACGCCCGGCGCCGAAGGCAATTGAAGTCGACGGGGGTGGTCGGGGTGCGGGATGCTCGGGCGGTCGTGGCGGTCGTGGCGGTCGTGGCGGTCGTGGCGGTCGTGGCGGTCGCGGGGGTCGCGGGGGCCTCGCCGGGCTGGCTGGCAGGAGGACGGGTTGAGCACGTCGTATCAGCGAAGGTTGCGTGAGCGCTATCTCGCCGTGCCCGAGATGCCCGCACCCGAGCCGTGGCGGCTCGTCGCCGGCGGGGAGATCGCGGTCGGCGGGCTGGTCGGCGTGGGATTCGCGGTCCATCCCGAGGGCGGGCAGGACATCGCGCTGGTGGTGTCCGGCTCGGGGCACGGGATGTTCGACACGGTCACCGGGGAGAGGATCGCCCGCGAGTACGACCCCGAGGCCGCGTACCCCGAGGGGGACGATCTGAGCTGCCCCGGGCTCGACCCGGTGACCGGCGTCCCGGTCCGCGTCGCCGGTCTCTACGGCGGCGGACTGCACACCACGGCACCGGGCGGCTGGACCGTGGACGTCGTCAGCCCCGACTGGCCCCACCACCGGGTGCTCCTCTCCGCCGGCGGGGGGCCGTACACCGGCGCGCCGGGCGAGAGCTGGTGGCACGTCCGGCACGTCGATGTCACCGAGCTGCGCGCCGCGGGCTTCTCGCCGTCCGGCCGGACGCTGGCGGTCGCCACCAGCGCCGGCGTCACCTTCTGGACGCGCCGTCCGGGAAGCCCGTAGCGATCGGTGGGTCAGGCCGGTCCGGGCTGCTGGCGCAGGACCTCCCTCGCCTCGCGGTTGACGGCCCAGGCGTCCGCGACCGGGCCCACGTGTCCGAGCTTGTCGGGGTTGACCACGGTGCGGATCGCCTGGATCCGGCCGTCGAGGATGTCGAAGGACATGGTGTTGATGACCTTGCCGTCCCGGTCGCGGAAGACGGCGCCCGGCTCGCCGTTCACCTGGCGCGACTCCATCCTGCCGCCGATCTGCGCGAACACCGGGATGAGCGCGGTGAGCAGCCGTGCGACGTTCTGGGCGCCGTAGACGCCCTTGCGCAGGTTCGGGGCCTTGCCGCCGCTGTCGCCGACCAGCTGGACGTCGGCGGCGAGCAGCTCCCGCAGGCCGTTCATGTCGCCTTCCCGGAAGGCGCCGATGAACCGCTCGGCCAGCTCCTCGCGTTCCCTGCGGTCGGCGTCGAAGCGGGGGCGGCCCGCCTCCATGTGGCGGCGCGACCGGACCGCGAGCTGGCGGCACGCCGGTTCCGAGCGTCCGACGGCCGTCGCGATCTCCGGGAAGCCGAACCCGAACACCTCCCGCAGCACGAACACCGCCCGCTCCAGCGGGCTCAGCCGCTCCAGCAGGAGCAGCGCGGCCATCGACACCGAGTCGGCGAGTTCCGCCGAACGCTCCGGGTCGTCGTAGGGGTCGGTCAGCAGCGGCTCGGGGAACCACGGTCCGACGTACTGTTCCCGGCGGACGCGGGCCGACCGCAGGACGTCGATCGAGATCCGGGTGACCACGGCCGAGAGGAAGGCCTTGGTCGACTTGGGCGGGGTGGCGGTGGCCTCCCAGCGCAGCCAGGTCTCCTGCACCGCGTCCTCCGCCTCGCTGACGCTGCCGAGGATGCGGTAGGCGATCGCGAACAGCAGCGGACGCAGCTCCTCGAACTGTTCGGTGCGGGTGGGGGTGGGGGCGTCGTCGGTCATGGTGGTCTCGGTCATGGTGGTAGGGGTGGTCGTCGTGCCGGACGGGTGCGACGTGCCGGACGTGCTGCCGGTGCCGGACGTTTCGGCGGCACCGCGGTTCATGCCGGTACGGGTCATGCCAGCCCTTCCTCGAAGCCCTGTCGCCAGGACGGGTAGCGCAGCTCCCAGCTCAGTTCCCACTTTGCCTTGACGTTGGAGAAGCCGCGCCCCTCGGTCATCTTGATCGCCGTCACGTCCCCGGCGAGCATCCGGGCCACCCAGGTCGGGACCCGCATCGGCGGCTTGGCGCCGACGCAGGCCGCCAGGTGGGGCAGCCACTCGCGGGCGGGTGCCGGTTCGTCGTCGACGATGTTGAACACGCCCCGCGCCTTCTGTTCGACGGCCAGGACGGTGGCGTGCGCGGCGTCGTCGAGATGCACCCACGAGCTGTGCCCGGCACCGTTCCCGACCAGGGGTAACTTCCGTTGGCGTATCAGTTCGACCTGGTCGTCGGAGGCGCCGGGGCCGTAGAGGGCGCCGTAGCGCAGGGCGGCACCTCCGGCTCGTACGACGGTGTCCTCGACGTAGCGGATCGCCAGGGCCGCCTCGTGCGCGGCGGTGCCCTCGTGCAGGTCCAGGGGGTCGCTCTCGGACTTCACCCAGCCGCCCTCGCGGACGCCGTTCCAGCAGGCCTGGCTCTGCGCGACGACATGGGCGACGCCGGTCGCCTCGGCGGCGGCCAGCAGGTGGTCGGTGCCCTCGGTCAGCAGGCGGATCGCGAGGGCGGACCAGTGGTCGAGGTGCCTGAGGCCGGTTCTGTCGCCGGGCGCTGGGGAGCGGGGGGTCATCTGGTGGGCGATGACGTCCGGCCAGGCCTCGGCGACGGCTTCCCCGACCGACATGGCGTCCAGCCCGTCCATCACCAGGGCGTCCGCCCCCAGCCGGTCGAGCAGGTCCAGCTCGGCCTCGTCGTGGGTGGTGGCCGTCACCTGATGGCCGCGGGCGACCAGTTGGGGCACCAGCCGCCGCCCGAGCACGCCGGTCCCACCCGCCACAAAGACCCGCACGACTCTCACCCGCCCGTCTTCGTCATGACACCTCGATCCCGGAGACGCTTCCGGTACCGAGACGAGACTGACCCCCGTGGGTGTGACATGGCCAGCGCCTTCGACCGGCTCTCGACCGGTCGCGGGGCGCCGGGCGGGTGCCTCCGGTTCACGGTCACGGTGCGGGCGGTGCGAACTCGTACGCCGCCCAGTCCGCGATCCGTACGAAGCCGAGGCGCTGGTAGAGGGCGTTGCTGGTCGGGTTGGCGGCGTCCGTGAACAGCACGACGTCCGTCGCGCCCTCCGCCAGCACGGCCCTGACCGCGGCGACCGTCGCGGCGCCCGCGTAGCCGTGTCCGCGCAGGTGGGCCGGGGTGTAGACGGGGTCGATCTGGACCATGCCGGAGATCATCGGGTTGGCGCCCGCCAGGGAGACGGGGGTGCCGTCGGGCGTCTCCCAGAACGTGTAGCGCTTGTCCGCGAAGCGGGTGTCGGCCCAGGAGCCGGCATCGATGGTGACGTCCTCCCCGACGTCCGCGGCGAACCCCCGGCAGAAGGCCATGAGCTGCTCCAGGTCCCCCTCACCCACGGCCCGCCCCCGTCCCGCCGGGAACGGCTCCGGCGGGGTGAGCGTCCCGAGGCGGTACAGGTGGAGCCGGACGCGGAGGGTCGCCGTCGCGCCGCTGTGCCGCCGCCAGGCCCCGGCGAAGGCGGCGGCGGTGTCCTCGTCCGCGCCGACGGAGGGGAGCGTGGTCCCGAGGGCGGCCAGGTGGGCGGCGAGGGCGTCGGCCTGTCCGGGGGTGAGAGGGCTCAGGCCCAGACCGAGACGGGGCGGGGTCCGCAGGAACGTGGCCAGGACCCTGCCGCCCTCCTCAAGCCGGCCGAGGACCGGCGCCTGGGGTCCGTACGCGGCGGCCCCGCGGGTACGCAGTCGCTCGGTCCACGTCAGCTGCATGACGTGCGGGGCGGGCCGTGAGCGCAGGAAGTCCCCGGCCCGGGCGAGGAAGTCGTCGACGTCGTCGGTGAGGTGCCAGCCATCCGGTCGCATGGCTTCATGATCCTCGGCCCGCGTGGGTGGCCTGTGTTTTTGAGCCAGCCGGGCAACTTTTGCAAGCGGCTGCTTGCAATTGTTAGCAAGGGTGGGGCAAGGTGGACGTATGGCATCGCTCAACGTCGGCAATCTCGGTGAGTACCTGCGCGAGCAGCGGCGCAACGCGCAGCTGTCACTCAGGCAGCTCGCCGACGCCGCCGGGGTGTCGAATCCGTATCTGAGCCAGATCGAGCGCGGGCTGCGCAAGCCGAGCGCGGAGGTCCTCCAGCAGGTCGCGAAGGCGCTGCGGATCTCCGCGGAGACGTTGTACGTGCGCGCGGGAATCCTGGACGCGGAGCGGGACCGGGACGAGGTGGAGACGCGCGCCGTCATCCTCGCCGATCCGACGCTCAACGAGCGGCAGAAGCAGGTGCTGCTCCAGATCTACGAGTCCTTCCGCAAGGAGAACGGGTTCGAGACCGCCGGAGCGCATGACGCCGACACCGGCGCCGGGGTCGAGGGCGACCTCGGCGGCGATGCCGAGCCGCGGGAGCCCACGGCCGGTTGATCCGGTTGGTCCGATTGATCCGAGGGGGACGACGACGGACGACGGGCGGGCGGCGACCGCGGGGGAACAGAGAATCCGGAATGAACCGTACGAGCGGTACGAACCGCATGAAGCGGAACGAACCGCAAGAAGAGGATCCAGGAGGATCACCACGATGGCCATCGCCGACGATCTGCGTAAGACCCTGAGTGACCCGAAGCCGTTCTACTTCGCCGCCGGTACCGCCGACCTCGCCCTTCAGCAGGCCAAGAAGGTGCCCGGCCTCGTCGAGCAGCTGCGCACCGAGGCGCCGGCCCGTTTCGAGGCCGTGCGCAACACCGACCCGAAGGCGGTCCAGGAGAAGGCGACCCACCGCGTCAAGGAGACGCAGGAGACCCTCCAGACCAAGGTCGGGGAGTTCTTCGGCTCCCTCGACACCGACCTGAAGAAGTTCGGTGAGAACGCCCAGGACCTCGCGCTGCGCGGGGTCGGCGTCGCCGCCGAGTACGCCGTCAAGGCCCGGGAGACCTACGAGAAGGTCGCCGAGCACGGCGAGCAGGCCGTGAAGCAGTGGCGTGGCGAGGCCGCCGAGGAGATCGAGGAGCTGGCCATCGCCGTGGAGCCGAAGGCCGAGCCCGTCGAGGTGAAGGAGGAGAAGCCGGCCGCGGTGAAGTCCGAGGCCGCGGTGAAGTCCGAGACTCCGGCGAAGAAGACCGCGGCCCGCAAGACCCCGGCCGCCCGCAAGGTCACCGCCAAGAAGACCACGCCGCCCGCCAAGTGATAGCGGGGGTGTCCGGCGTCACCCGGACAGGTGAACGGTCACGGGTCGGGCACTAGTGAGGTGTCCGACCCGTTGTTCGGGTAGCGGGCCGGGATGTGCGGGTACGGTGACCGCGTAAGGACGAGCCGAGTCGGGTGGTGGACGTTGTGCTGATGCAGGGGTTCGCAGGGTTTGTGGGACTGCTGTTCCTGGCCATGCTGGTGCTCGCGGTGGTGGCCCTCTTCATGGCCGCGGTGGCTCGCGAGGACGCTTACCGCGCCGCCGACAAGCAGAACAAGAAGTTCTGGTTGATCATCCTGGGTGTCACCGTGATGGTGAACCTGTTCGTGCCGATGATCTTCCTCCAGATCGCGGGCCTGATCGCCACGATCGTCTTCTTCGTGGACGTCCGCCCCGCTCTCAAGCAGGTGTCCGGCGGCGGCGGTCGCCGCGGCTCCAGCAGCGACGGACCGTACGGCCCGTGGAACGGAGGCCGCTGACCAGCCC
This sequence comes from Streptomyces sp. B93, assembly GCF_018070565.1. GTDB lineage: Bacteria > Actinomycetota > Actinomycetes > Streptomycetales > Streptomycetaceae > Streptomyces. Next base: position 208,534 of record NZ_JAGPXL010000006.1, on the reverse strand, counting down.
CTCCGGCTGACAGCGGAGCACGGGGCCGGTGAGCCCGCGTCCTCTCACATGCCCCGGTCCAGCAGCAGTACCGCCACATCGTCCGTCAGCTCGCCGCCGTTGAGTTCGCGGACCTCGTTCACCGCGGCGCGCAGAAGCTGCTCGCCGCGCAGGCCCTGGGACAGCTGGCGGCGGATCATGTCCACCATGCCGTCCTGGCCGAGCCGCTCACCGCTGTCGCCGACGCGGCCCTCGATCAGACCGTCGGTGTAGAGCATCAGGCTCCACTCGGCGCCCAGCTCCACCTCCATGCGCGGCCAGCGAGCGCCCGGCAGCAGACCGAGGGCGGGGCCGTTGTTGTCGTAGGGGAGCAGTTGGGGCCGTCGGCCGGGGCGGGCGACCAGGGGGGCCGGGTGCCCGGCCAGATACAGGCCCGCGCGGCGGCCGTCCGGTGCGATGTCCACCGTGCACAGCGTCGCGAAGATCTCCTCGTCGGAGCGCTCGTGCTCCAGGACCTGCTGGAGGGTGCTCAGCAGCTGGTCCCCGCAGAGCCCCGCCAGGGTCAGCGCCCGCCAGGCGATCCGCAGCTCCACGCCGAGCGCCGCCTCGTCGGGGCCGTGGCCGCAGACGTCGCCGATCATGGCGTGCACCGTGCCGTCGGGGGTGCGGACGGTGTCGTAGAAGTCACCGCCGAGCAGCGCGCGGGAGCGGCCGGGGCGATAGCGGGCGGCGAAGCGCAGCGCGGAGCCGTCCAGCAGGGGCGTGGGCAGCAGGCCCCGCTCCAGCCGGGCGTTCTCCTGGGCGCGCAGCTTGCCCTCGGCGAGCCGCCGCTCGGCCGTGTCGGAACGTTTCCGCTCCACCGCGTAGCGGATGGCCCGGCTCAGCAGCCGTCCGTCCAGCTCATCGCGGAAGAGATAGTCCTGGGCGCCCACGCGCACGGCTTCCGCGCCGCGCTCGGCGTCACCGGAGGCGGTGAGGGCGAGGACGGCGTGCCGGGGCGCCAGCTCCAGCACGTGCTTGAGCGGGGCCAGCTCGTCGTCGCCGTCACCGGCGCGGCCCGGGGCGGGCAGCGCGAGGTCCAGCAGGATGCAGTGGACGTCGTCGGTGAGCAGCCGCTCGGCCTCGGTGAGGTTGCGGGCGGTGCGGACGCGGATCGGCTTGCCGGAGGAGTCCAGCAGCTCGGGCACGATCGTCGAGCCGCCCGGGTCGTCCTCGATGAGCAGCAGCGTGAGCGTGGTGCTGGTGGGGCTGGGGGCGGTGTGGGCGGTGTGGGCGGTGTCGGCGGGTTTCGTGTTGTTCTCGACCGTGTCTTCCTTGCGGGCTTCCTTGCGCGGGGCCTCGGCATCGGCCTGGGCGTCGGAGGGGCCGCCGACTGCGGACGCGGGCTGCGCCTGACCACTCTCCACGGCCGGGATCGCTCTCTGCCGCGGTACGGGTACGGGCATTGTCTTGGCTTCCTTCCCTCCCCCCGAGGGCACGGCAGGGCGAGGAACATCGACCTACCGACGGGGACCATAGCGGGTGTCGGCGCCGCAGCGGAATGGTGTGAGGCAGGTCGCTCGGCAGGGAGCCACTGTCATATGCCGCGATCCCTACCGCAGTTGGACAGGGTGGCACGGGGTCCGGGATGACGAAGGTCACGTCCGGGCGGGAGCGGTAAGGCCGTTCGGGGTGGAGTGGGTCACGTGACCGGAACCACAGGGGGGTTATGTCGGTTTCCGGCCACACGGGGGCGTATGCGACGTCACTCCGCCGTTTCGGTGCCCGGCCGGACCACGCCGAGTATCGGCATCGACCCGGCGCCCGCGATCGTCACCGACCGGCCGGGGCGCGGGGCGTGCACGATCGCGCCGTCGCCGACGTACAGGCCCACGTGGCTGGCGTCGTCGAAGTAGATGATGAGGTCGCCGGGGCGCATGTCCTCGACGGCGATGTGCCTGAGCTGCTTCCACTGCTGCTGGGAGGTGCGCGGGATGGCGGCGCCCGCCGTCGCCCAGGCCTGTGAGGTCAGGCCGGAGCAGTCATAGGACTTCGGGCCCTCGGCGCCCCATTCGTAGGGTTTCCCGATCTGGGCCGTGGCGTACGCGACCGCCTGCTTGCCCTGGCCGGTGGCCTCGGTGTCGATCTCGTCGAGGATGCCGGAGCCCAGCCAGGCGTTCTGCGCCTTGCGCGCGGCCTCCTGCTCCAGCCGGGCCAGGCGCTCCTTCTCCTCCTGCTCCAGCTCGGACTCCAGCTTCTCGGCCGCCGCGATGCGCTTTTTGATCTTCTTCTTGGCGGTGGCCTTCTCCTTGCGGTTGGCCTCCAGCTTCTTCCACTGCGTGGAGGCGTCCGCGGCGTACTGCTCCAAGTCCTGCTGGGTGCGGGTCATTTCCTCCATGACGTGCTTCGTGGCGCGCTCGCCCTGGAGGATGCGGCCCGAGCCGTCGAGGAACTGCCGCGGGTCGTCGCTGAGCATCAGCTGGGCCTCGGGCGGCAGCCCGCCGGTGCGGTACTGGGCGCGGGCCGCGGCGCCCGCGCGGTCCTTCAGCTCGTCCAGCTTCTTCTTGCCCTTGACGATCCGCTTGGCCAGCTCGACGATCTCCGCGGACTGCTTCTCGGCCTTCTCCTCCGCGGCGTTGTAGGCGTCGGTGGCGACGGCGGCGTCGTGGTAGAGCGCGTCGAGCTTCAGGCGGATCTCCTCAAGGTCCTTGCCCGGCGGGGGAGTCGGGACCGTGGGGGAGGCCGGGCCGGAGGTGGGTGTGGGCGCCGGGTCCGCGAAGGCCGTGCCGGGTGCCGCCGCCAGTACGGTGACCGCGCAGACCACGGTCACGGCCGCCGTGAGCAGGCTTCGCTTGCCCGTCCCCATCTCACTTCCCCCCAGCTGATTTACCGTCAGTAACTTACGGACGCCTGGGGGATCGTGCCATGTCGCGGCGGAAAACGACAGAGGCAGTGACTTGCTCCCCCCATTCCCACCCACGTACGACGATCCCCGTGTCTTTGTGACGAACGACTCACGGAGATCGTTCCCGCCAGGGCGCACCGCGAGGAGGCCAGTGGGGGAGCGGGGGGTTGCCCAGGGGCTACGGGGAGGGGGCGAGGGCTACGGGAGGGCGAGGGCTACGGGGAGGGGGCGCCGACCGCTGTGCGGCGGGCGTCAGCCCTCGCGCGGCGCCAACGCCGCCCACCGCACCGACACTTCGCCCTGCCGCCAGCGCACCGGGCCGTCCGTCACCGGCCAGTCGGCGGCGATGTCCCGTACCGCGCGGATCCAGCGCTGCCGGGCGCCGTAGGAGGCGTAGGGCGCGGCGGCGGCCCAGGCGCGGTCGAAGTCCCGCAGGAAGGCGTGCACCGGCTCGCCCGGCACATTGCGGTGGATGAGTGCCTTCGGCAGCCGCTCGGCCAGGTCCGAGGGGCGTTCCAGGGACCCCAGCCGGGTCGCGAAGGTGACCGTGCGCGGCCCCTCGGGGCCGAGGGCGACCCAGACGTGCCGACGGCCGATCTCGTCGCACGTCCCCTCCACCAGCAGCCCGCCCCGCGATCCCGTCGACGGGTCGGCGGGCGCCAGCCGCGCGCACAGCCGCCGCCAGACGGCGGCCACCTCGCCCTCGTCGTACTGGCGGAGCACATTGGCGGCGCGGATCAGCAAAGGCCGTCCGGGCACCGGCACCTCGAAGCCGCCGTGCCGGAAGACCAGGCCGTCCCGCTCGTACGGCCGGGCCGCGGCGACCCGGGTCGGCTCGATCTCGACGCCGACCACGCGCGCGTGCGGGGCGCTCGTGCGCAGGCGGGTGAGGAGTTCCACGGCGGTCCAGGGGGCGGCGCCGTAGCCGAGGTCGACGGCCACGGGGTCGGCGGCGCGGCGCAGCTCGGCGCCGTGCACGGCCGCGATCCAGCGGTCCATGCGGCGGAGCCGGTTCGGATTGGTCGTCCCGCGCGTGACCGCGCCCACGACCGGAGTCCCCTTGCCCGGGCGGACCCGGGGGCGGGGCAGGGGGGCGGCTGAGCGGGCGGTCACACGTCGAGGGTATGCGGTGGCGCGGGGGCCGAGGGTCGGGCAGATCGGTGGGGCCCTCCAGGGCGTGTGATCGCGCGGGCGTCGAGGTCCGGGCGGATCAGTGGAGGGTCGGCCGGTAGATCAGCTCCTGTGTACGGCCGTCGAGCGTCCGGGTCCCGATCAGCTCCAGGTCGAAGTCGGCGGCGCCCTCGAAGACCGGGTCGATCCCGGTGCGGCCGGTGATGACGGGGAAGAGCGTCACCTGCACCCGGTCGACCAGGCCGGCGGCCAGCAGCGCCCGGTTCATGGAGAGGCTGCCGTGCGAGCGCAGCGGCACCTCGGACTCCTCCTTCAGCCGGGCGACGACGTCGACGGCGTCCCCGCTCGCCACGGTCGCGTGCGGCAGGCCGGGGGCGCCGTCCAGCGTCGACGACACCACCGTGGTGGGCAGGTCCCGCATCCGGGTGACCCACGGGTCGGTGATGCCGGACCCCTCGGGGCCGGCGGCGAGCATGTCCGCGAACGCCCGGTACGTCCGGGCCCCGAGGACGATCCGTTGCTCCTCGCTGTACAGGGCGAGGCGGCGGTCCAGCAGCTCGGGGCCCTGCTTGCCCCAGTAGCCGGTCCAGTCGCCGCCCGCGGCGCCGTAGCCGTCGAGGCTGGAGAACACGTCGAAGGTGTAGGTGGCGGTCATGCCGTGCTCCTCGGGGTGTCGTCGCTGTCGTATCCGGTAGACCCGGAACCCCCCGGAAACTCATCGACACCGCCACGCGCCCACCACGCACCCCGCCCTCGAACGGTTGAGCGAAGCCTGGCAATGATTCGGTAAAGAACCGGCCGCGGGAAATGGAGCGCCCCCTTCCGGTGTTGCCCCCTACGAAGGGTCCCCGGGCACCCTCCGTCAGGCATGCCCACGGCGAGGAGGAACGGCACGTGAGCCAATACGTGAGCAGGCTCGGCCGGCGCTCCCCGGCGACGTCCTCCCGACTCAGGCTCGGCCACCGCCGCCCCCGCAGGGTGGCCATGCTCTCCGTGCACACCTCCCCGCTCCACCAGCCCGGCACCGGCGACGCGGGCGGCATGAACGTCTACATCGTCGAACTCGCCCAGCGCCTCGCCGCCCTCAACATCGAGGTCGAGATCTTCACCCGGGCCACCACGGGCGCCCTCCCGCCCACCGTCGAGATCGGCCCCGGCGTCCTCGTCCGGCACGTCGACGCGGGCCCCTACGAGGGCCTCGCCAAGGAGGAGCTGCCGGCCCAGCTGTGCGCTTTCACCCACGGCGTGATGCAGGCCTGGGCGGGCCACCGCCCCGGCCACTACGACCTGGTCCACTCCCACTACTGGCTCTCCGGCCACGTCGGCTGGCTCGCCGCCCAGCGCTGGGGCGTGCCCCTGGTGCACGCCATGCACACCATGGCCAAGGTCAAGAACGCCAACCTCGCCGACGGCGACACCCCCGAGCCCGCCGCCCGCGTCATCGGAGAGACCCAGATCGTCACGGCCGCCGACCGCCTCATCGCCAACACCACCGAGGAGGCCGCCGAGCTGATACGGCACTACGCCGCCGACCCGGCCAAGGTCGCCGTCGTCCATCCCGGCGTGAACCTCGACCGCTTCCACCCCGCCGACGGCCGTGCCGCCGCCCGCGCCCGCCTCGGCCTGCCGCAGGACGCGCTGATCCCGCTCTTCGCGGGCCGCATCCAGCCCCTCAAGGCGCCCGACGTGCTGCTGCGCGCGATCGCCGTCCTCCTCGACCAGCGCCCCGAGCTGCGCTCCCGGATCGTCGTACCCGTCGTAGGGGGCCCCAGCGGCAGCGGGCTCGCCAAGCCCGAGGGCCTCCAGAAGCTGGCCGCCCGCCTGGGCATCGCGGACGTCGTACGGTTCCGCCCGCCGGTCGGCCAGGAGCAGCTGGCGGACTGGTTCCGGGCCGCGTCCGTGCTGGTGATGCCGTCCTACAGCGAGTCGTTCGGGCTGGTCGCCATAGAGGCCCAGGCGGCTGGCACCCCGGTGCTCGCGGCGGCGGTCGGCGGCCTCCCCGTCGCCGTACGCGACAAGGAGACCGGCTTCCTCGTCCAGGGGCACGATCCGGCGGCGTACGCGCGCGTGCTGCGCGATTTCGCCGAGGCGCCGGAGCTGACGCGGCGCATGGGCGACGCCGCGGCCCGGCACGCCCGCTCCTTCGGCTGGGACACCGCTGCCGCCGCGACGGCCGACGTCTACACGGGCGCCCTGCACACCCACAGGCGTCGCGTACGCTCGCACCATGGGTGAACGCCAAGGTGCGGCGGCACGGGCCGTCGAGGAAGCGCTCAAGGACGCCGAGCTGGAATGGGAGTCCCCGGAGCCCGGCCACTACGTGGTGAAACTCCCCGGCACCCGCAAGCTGTCCACGACCGTCTCCCTGATCGTCGGCCGCCACTCCCTGTCGCTGAACGCCTTCGTCATCCGCCACCCCGACGAGAACGAGGGCGGCGTCCACCGGTGGCTCCTGGAACGCAACCTCAAGCTCTACGGGGTGGGTTACGCCGTCGACCCGCTCGGCGACATCTACGTCACCGGCAAGCTGCCGCTGGGCGCGGTGACGCCCGACGAGGTCGACCGGCTGCTCGGCCAGGTGCTGGAGGCCGCCGACGGCAGCTTCAACACCCTGCTGGAACTGGGCTTCGCCGGCGCCATCCGCAAGGAGTACGCGTGGCGCGTCTCGCGCGGCGAACCGACCCGCAACCTGGACGCGTTCGCGCACCTGACACAGCGCCCGGAGAACTAGGCGCTGTCCGACGGCCGCCGATGCCGGTAACGCCCCGGCGTCACCCCCACCAGCCTGCGGAAGTGCCGGGTGAGATGCGACTGGTCGTAGAACCCGGTGGTGACCGCGACGTCGCCCGGTGACCGCCCGTCGAGCAGCAGCCGCCGGGCGCGGTCGACGCGGCGGGACATCAGGTACTGGTGCGGCGCGATGCCGTAGGCGGCGCTGAACGCCCGTACGAGATGGGCGGGATGGGCCTGGAGACGCGCGGCGGCGGCCTCCAGCGCCACGCCCTCGACGACCCGCTCGTCGAGCAGCTCGCGCAGCCGCCGGGCGAGGACGGGATCACGCGACGGTGGCCGGCCGGCCGCCCTCGGCCGCAGATGGGCCCGCAACCGCTCCCCGACCAGCGTCAGCCTGCTCTCCGCCTCCAGCTCGTCGCCCGCCCGCGCGAGCGCGCCGTGCAACTGCCCGACCCGCCGTCGCAGCAGCGGATCGCGCAGGTCGGGGGAGTCCACCGCCGGGCCGATCAGATCCTCCCCGAGCCGGGAGGCGTCCAGGTACAGCACGCGCTTGCGGAAGCCGTCCGCGGTGGCGGCGGAGCCGTTGTGCGGGATGTGCGGCGGCAGCAGGGTCACCGTGTCGTGCGGGGTGCCGTGCTCGTGCCGGTCCAGGTCGTACCGTACGGCGCCGTCGTCGACGATCAGCAGCGTCCAGGCGTCGTGGACGTGCATCGGGTACGCGTACTCCGTGAAGCGGGCGTGGAAGACCTCCACGACACCGGGGACTCCGGGACGCCAGGCGGACACGGACTCCCGGGCGGCGGCCATGCAAAGAACGTACAAGACGCGGCCCGGCGGCGGTCGGCAGTCTCATTCCATGAGCACGCGATTCGACACCAAGATTGCCGTACTGCTGCGGGACGACCTGGAGACCTGGCAGCGCCTGAACGTCACCGCCTTCCTGGTCAGCGGCCTCGGCACGGCCGTCCCCGAGGTCGTCGGGGAGCCCTACGAGGACGCCGACGGCGTGCCGTACCTGTCGATGTTCCGGCAGCCGGTGCTGGTCTTCGAGGGCACCAAGGAGACGCTGACGACGGCCCACGCGCGCGTGCTGTCCCGCGCCCTGCCGCGCGCGCTGTTCACCTCCGACCTCTTCGCCACCGGTCACGACGCCGACAACCGGGCCGCCGTACGGGCCGTGCCGACCGCGGACCTCGACCTGGTGGGCCTCGCGGTGTACGGCCCGCGCAACGCGGTCGACAAGGTGGTCAAGGGCGCGCGGATGCACCCGTAGGCACGCCCTCTCAGGCGGTGCTGGTCTCGGCGGCGGGGACGGCCGTCCGCTCGACGGCGACGGTCTCCGCCTCCGGCTCCGGAAGCCGCCGCATCAGCGTCGCGTACCCGACCCCGGCGAGGGTCCCGATGACCGCGGACAGCCCCCACAGCCACTCCGCGCCGTACCGGTCGATGACGAACCCGGACAGCAGCGGCGCGACCAGCGCGGCCACCGACCACGACATCGTGTACATGCCCTGGTAGCGGCCCCGCCCGTGCACCGGGGAGAGCCGTACGACGAGACCGGTCTGCGTCGGCGCGTTGACGATCTCGGCGAGGGTCCACACGCACACCGTGAGCGCGATCAGCGCCACCGAACCGGCGAACGCGGTGAGGGCGAACCCGTACCCCGCGAGCAGCGACGAGACGACGAGCAGCCGCCGCGGGTCCCGGTGCTCGATGAACCGGGTGACGGGGATCTGGAGCGCGACGATCAGCACCCCGTTGACGGCGATCGCCAGCCCGTAGTCCGCGGGCGAGAACCCGGCCTGCCCCATGGCCACCGGCAGCGCCACCGACCCCTGCTGGAAGATCAGCGCGATGAGGAAGGACAGCCCCACGACGCCCATGAACCGCCCGTCGCGCAGTACGGTCCCCAGCCCCACGGGTACCTCGTCCGCCGCCTTCGCGGACTGCTCCGGCCGCGACTCGGGCAGCTTGAGGAAGACCAGCACCGCGCACACCAGCGTCATCGCGGCCTCGATCAGGAACCCGGCGAGATAGCTGCTCTCCGCGATGAAACCGGCGGCCGTGGCGGACACCGCGAAACCGAGGTTGATCGCCCAGTAGTTGAGCGAGAACGCCCGCACCCGGTCCTCGGGCCGGACGATGTCGGCCATCATCGCCTGCACGGCGGGCCGCGAGGCACTGGAGGCCGCGCCGACGAGGAAGGCGACCCCGGCGATGGCGACGGGATGCTCCATGAACCCGAGCAGCGCCACGGCCCCGGCGGTCGACGTCTGCGAGACCAGCAGCGTCGGCCGCCGCCCGAGCCGGTCGGCCAGCACCCCCGCCCCCAGCGACGCCACCACCCCGCCCAGCCCGTGCAACGCGGCGACCAGACCGGCGTACGAGGCGGAGTACCCGCGGTCGAGGGTCAGGTACAGCGCCATGAACGTCGCCACGAACGCGCCGAGCCGGTTGACGAGGGTGCTCGTCCACAGCCACCAGAACTCGCGGGGGAGCCCGGAAACGGTCTCGGACAGGGCACGTCTGAGGGAGGCAGGCGACATTCGGGGTTCCCCACGGTGTAAGCGAGTGTAAGCGGCACAGGCGGTAAGCACACCTTACGATTCACGAGCCGGGCCAAGCTACCCATTACCGCCGGCCCCACGCGGCCGCCCCGCGTTGTCCGGCCCCCGGTCACCCGCGCGAGCGATCACCCCCGTCGATTACGCTCGGGCCCATGGCCGACGCACCGTACAAGCTGATCCTCCTCCGCCACGGCGAGAGCGAATGGAACGCGAAGAACCTGTTCACCGGCTGGGTGGACGTCAACCTCAACGAGAAGGGCGAGAAGGAGGCAGTCCGCGGCGGCGAACTCCTGAAGGACGCCGACCTCCTCCCCGACGTGGTCCACACGTCCCTCCAGAAGCGCGCCATCCGCACCGCGCAGCTCGCGCTGGAGGCCGCCGACCGCCACTGGATCCCCGTCCACCGCTCCTGGCGCCTCAACGAGCGCCACTACGGCGCCCTCCAGGGCAAGGACAAGGCCCAGACCCTCGCCGAGTTCGGCGAGGAGCAGTTCATGCTGTGGCGCCGCTCCTACGACACCCCGCCGCCGCCGCTCGACGTCGACGCCGAGTACTCCCAGTTCTCCGACCCGCGCTACGCCACCCTCCCGCCGGAGCTGCGCCCCCGCACGGAGTGCCTCAAGGACGTCGTCGTCCGCATGCTCCCCTACTGGTTCGACGCCATCGTCCCGGACCTCCTCACCGGCCGCGTCGTCCTCGTCGCCGCCCACGGCAACAGCCTCCGCGCCCTGGTGAAGCACCTCGACGGCATCTCCGACGCCGACATCGCGGGCCTGAACATCCCCACGGGCATCCCCCTCGCCTACGACCTCGACCCCAACTTCAAGCCCCTCAACCCGGGCGGCACGTACCTCGACCCGGAGGCGGCCGCGGCGGCGATCGAGGCGGTCAAGAACCAGGGCAAGAAGAAGTAGAGTTTGTGATCATGCCTTCCACCTGCGCATACGGCGCGGGCGGGAGGCATTTTCGTGTCCTGGGACCACTCTGGGACCTCAGCCCTCCGGTTCCTGCGGTCGGAGGGCCCGCCCAAGAGCCTTCCGGGCGCGGTCCCGACTGCTCGGCATGAGGTGCGCGTACACCTTCAGGGTCAGACCCGGGTCGGAGTGACCGAGGTACTCGGCAAGGGCCTTGATGCTCTCCCCGGAGTCCAGCAGAACGGACGCGTAGAAGTGCCTGAGCGCGTGCATACCGTGCTCGCGGGCGGCGGCGTGCTCGCGGCTCTTGGCTTGCGGGATCACGCCCACCTTGGCCAGCGCGGGCTTCCAGTGGTCCTCATTCAGCGACGTACGCCAGACGTGCCCACCGTTGGGCCCGCTGAAGATGAGCCGCTTGGTCACCGGCTGTCCGTTCGCGCGCATCCACGGCAGGGTGACCTTGACGGGCGGGAAGCGCTCGATGTGCGCCCTCAGCGCGTCCGCCACGGGGTCCGGCAAGGGGACATCACGGAGCTTCCCACCCTTGGGAGGCGCGAACACAGGCTTGCTCAGGCTCAGCTTCAGTTGCTGCACCACGTGCAGAGTGCCGCCCTCGAAGTCGACGTCATCGACAGACAGGCCGATGATCTCCCCCTGTCGTAGGCCACACCCGGCACCGACGTCGACCATGGTCCGGAAGCGCTCCACCATGGCGGCCCGCATCGCGAAGACGCGTTCCGGGGGCCAGGGGACTACGCGACGCGTGCCCATCTCCGGGAGCGTCACCGTGCGTGAGTTGCAGGGGTTCCGTCGCAGGTACCCGTCTTCGACGGCTGCGGAGAGCACGGCGCGGACGTTGGAGAAGATCACGCGGGCGTACGCGCCGGACATGCCGGACGCTTCGAGCTGCGTCACGAACTCGCGGATGTGGCTCGGCTGGAACGACCCGAGCCGATGGGAGCCGATGCGCGGGAACGCGTGCCGCCTGAGCTGAGAGTCCATCGAGGCTCGGGTGTTGGGGTCGCCGCTCTGGCTGGCAAGCCACTTCTCGGCGAACTCCTGAAAGGTCGTACGGGACGCGTTCGGGTCGATGAAGTCGCCGCGCGCCACATCCGCCGTGATGCTGCTCAGCCACTGCTCGGCAAGGCGCTTCTGTCCGTCCGGGAACGACTTCCCCTTCCGCTTCCCCTCGGGGGTGAAGTAGCGCACCCGGTACCGCATCCCCGTGCCGTAGCGGTCGGTCTTGACTCGGACGGTCTTTCCGTCAGGGTTGGTCTCGGTCTTGAACCAACGGTCCTGAATGCTTCCTGCCATGGTCAGGCTTGTCCCCTCTGGGCATGGGACGGGGAGGGCCACAGGGTGACCCTCCCCGAGGGATTGGGTGGTGCAGCAAGGAACCGCGCTACGCGGCGCCCTGCTCGGCGCTCTTCCGGCCGGTGACGTAGGCGCGCACGTCGGCGGGGTCGTAGCGGACGTGCTTGCCAACGCGGAAGCCGGGAGGGCCGGTGCGGTTCCTACGCCACTGGTAGACGGTTTCCTTGGGCACCTCGAACATCTCGGCGATGTCGTCGGGGGTGAGGTACCGGTCCGGGAGGCCGCCCCGGAGGGTCGCGCGGGGGTCGGCCGGGGGCGGTGGGGCGGTCGCGCTCATGGCGTCCTCCACAAGTGGGAAATACATTGCGCTGAGTCGTGACTCATCGCGACTCAGCGCGTCTCGGAGGGGTGTTGAGTCGCGATGAGTCACGACTCAGGCAGATGTGGTGCGGACTGGTTGAGGGTGATCCCGTTGTAGGTGGCGACCTGTCGGCCGTAGGTGTCCCGGGGGCGGGTGCGGCTGAGCTGGGGGACGACGGAGAGCAGGTTGCGGCCGAACATCTGCTTGGTGCCGACCGCCTTCACGCCGTTGTCTTCGGCCCACTCGCGCCAGACGGCCCACAGGGTGTTGACGGGGACGCTGCATGTGGGTCCGGTGGTGCAGCGCTCGCGGATGAACGCGGACGTGGGAGATGCGGTGTCCTGCATGGTGGTGACCGCTTCACGGCTGGAGACCGGTTCGGTGATCCGGCCGGTGGCTTGCAGGCGGGCGAGTCCGTTAAGGGCCCAGTTGATGATGCCGGGCATCTCGGCGGTGAGCCGTTCGGTGAGGGTGGGGTCTTCCTTGCCCAGCCACGAGACGGTCATGTTGAGGACGATGAAGCGGCGGGCGATGACGCCGGAGGAGTCGCCGAAGTAGGGCAGCTCGTTGGACAGGATCATCAGCCGGGTGGGCAGCTTGCCCGTCCAGGGCTGGCGGTACTTGCGGTCGATGTCGATGGTGTCCTCACCGGAGATGGTGAGCAGGCGTTCGACGACTTGGCTGTTGTTGTCGCTGCCGGACAGCCGGGCATCGGAGATGACCGCGAGGGGCTTGCCGACCAGGGTGGACAGCCCGAAGTTCGTGCCCAGTCCGGCCAGCGTCGGCCCGGCAAGGTTGTCCTTGCCGACCAGCTCTTTCAGCACGCGGGCGATGGTGCCTTTCCCGGAGCGGGACGGGCCGACCATGAGCAGGATCTTCTGCTGGTCGGTGCGGCCGGAAAGGACGTAGCCGAACCACTCCTGAAGCGCGGTGATGGCGTCCGGAGCGTCGGGCCAGATCTGCGCCAGGAACCGCTCCCAGGTCGGCGCGGTCGCTGCCGGGTCGTAGGGGAAAGGGACGGAGACGAGGTTGAAGAACTCGGGGGTGTGCGGGAGCAGGGCGCGGTCGCGGATGCGCAGCAGTCCGTTCGCGCACGCCACGATCGGGCCCCCGTCCGACACGGTGTCGTCGCCCTGGTTGATCCAGGCAGGGGCGTCGGTGTCGGTGGGCAGCAGGGTGATGGCCCCGAGGGCATCCAGAAGGTTGCTGATCTTCTGCTTGGTGGGGGCCCAGTCGCGCTGTTCGGGCTGTCCGTCCTTGCCGGGGGCGCTGTAGGTGGTGTGTTCCAGGCGGGTGTACAGGGCGGCGCGCATCTGCGCTTCGTCCAGCTCCCGCCAGCACGTTCCCGTCCAGCGCATCCATGAGCCGCGCCAGCGCCGGACGATCGGGCGTCCGTCGCTGGTCTGCCAGTCGGGAAGCAGGCGCCGGGCCACGGCGAGCGGGTTGGACGGTGCGGGCAGTTCTTCCAGGGCTTCCGGGCCGGTCATGCGGCGGTCCTCCCTTCCTGGGGGCTGCGCAGCGGGCAGGTGTCGCGGTGAGCGGTGTGGTCGGCGATCAGGGCGAGCACCCGGCGGCGACCAACCGCGCTGCGGTCGCGTCCGCACTCGCACCGGGAGGTGGCGGTGGGCACCGCGCCGCGCGGGGCGCGGATGTGCAGCCATGCCACCGGGTAGCGGCCGTCGCCCTGCTGCCCGTCAGGGCGAAGGGCAGTTCGGACGCCCTTGCGGGCGGCGCCTTTCGGCTCGCCCACGGCCGTCTGGGGTGCGGCCGGTTGGGCGGGGTCCGGGCTGGTGGGGGTGGGGGTGATGCTCTTCAGGTGGGGGCGGGTGGGGGCGCTCATGCCGCGTTCCTCTGGCCCTGGTTGTGGGTGATGGACCAGTTGAGGGCGCTGCGCAGGGTGGAGCGGCATTCGGCGGCGGTGAGTCCGGCCGTCTCGCCTCCCTCCTGAAGAGCCTGCTCAACCACGTGTCGGGGGAGGTCGCCCCACGCGACGAAGCGACCCAGGGCGCGCGCCGCGCGGAACAACGTGGCTTCCCGCTCGCCGACTTGGGCGGTGGCGACGTTCCGGGTCTCGTTGGCGAGTGCTACGTCCGCATACCTGCGGGATTGCCCCAGTGCGGCCGTTGAGGGGACCTGAGAGGGCTTGGGGGCGGGTTGGAGGATGCTCAGCAGCCATGAGGGCACAGCGGCCGTCTCAGGGCCGCTCAGCGGCTCGTAGGTTCCGGTGGGGAGGATGCTGCCCGCGCCGACGACGTACCCGCCCCACGCCCGGGTGTCCACGGATGCGGCGACGGTCCCCGCCGTGCTGGCCAGCCGCACCCCGTCGGGGGTGGTGAAGTACAGGTGGGTTCCGCCGCTGGTGGTCCGCACGCGGTAGGTGTGGGGGACGGCGTGCCCGGCGCGCTCGCAGAGCGCTTCAAAGGTTGTCGCACCGTCAGGTGCGTCCCAACTGCCCTTGTGCTCTGGCGTGTCCAGGTCGACCACCAGCAGACCGGATGGGCCGGTCGCGATACCGACGTTGAACGGCGCGTGCGACCAGGCGGCGCGGATGCGGTCGGGGTCGGTGGTGGCGCGCTGTTCCCACTTCAGGTGCCCGTGCGCGCACGGCCCGGTGCGGGTGCACGCCTTCTCGCCGTGCAGGGCGGGGCGCTTGCTGCGGGGGCGTAGGGGGAAGACGTGCCAGCCGTGTTCGGCGGCTTCCAGCGCCGCATGTAGCAGCGCGGTTCGGGGGTCATGGGTCATGCTGGAGGTCTCCAGTTCCTTGACGGGTACTGGCTGGCAAGGGCGGCCCCGGTTCTTGGCGGAATGGGGGGCCGCCCTTGGCGTAGCTAGAACGGGGGTTCGTCGCTGTAGCGGCGGGGGGTGCGGTGCGGCCAGCGGGGCAGGGGCAGCAGGGTGATGGGCCGTGCGGTCCAGCAGTCGCAGAAGTCGATGTCGGTGCCCTCGTACTCGCCGGTCGCGGGGTTGCCGTAGTCGTAGGAGATGCCGCCCGTGCCCTGGCAGTCGGGGCAGTCGGGGCGGGGGGTGTCGATGAGGACCAGGGCCGGGCGCGGGCAGTAGGTGCGCTGGATGCGCAGTCGGGACAGGGTGCGGCGCATCATGTGGTCAGCTCCGTTCCTGGTTGTGGGCGTACTGGTGGCGGACGTAGCCGCGCGGGTTGCTCTCGGCCTGCTCGGCGAGGTGGGGGGCGAGGTGCGGCCGGTCGGTGTCCAGCAGCATCAGGGCCGCCGCTTCGGCGGTTTCGGTGGTGTCGCTGCTCGTGGCGTCGGGTTCGTCGAGCAGGGCGATGCGGTCGAGTAGGGCGGCTTTGCGCAGGTAGAAGTGCCGGTCGAGTTCGGTGTAGCACTCGGCGTCGGCGAGGTAGCGGGCCGTCCATCCGATCTCGCTGTTGATGCTGGGGGCGTTGGCGTAGGCCTGCTCGGGGGTGGGCCAGTCCTGCGGGGCGGGGCGGTGGTCGGCGGTGAGGTAGAGGCGGGTGCGCTTGCCGTCGCGGGTCGGGTACCGGCGCGCGTCGCCGGTGGTGAGCGCGGACGTCAGGGCGGCGGTGATGCGGTCGGTGTCGGTCGGGTCGCAGATGACGCGGATTTCGAACACGCGGGGTTCTCCTGTCAGCCGTGGAAGCGGTTGGAGCTGGGGTGCTGGTCGCACCAGTCCTCAGCGCACACCTTGTGGACCGGTTCGCGGTCGTGGCTGCGCATGGGGGTGGGTTTGCCGCAGAGCACGCACGGCAGGTCGCGGGAGACGTCGAAGTGGCGGGCGTCCCGCCAGTCGAGAAACGCCATGACAGCCTCGGGGCTCAGCCGTAGAACTTGTTCCGCTTGATCACGGCCCGGCGGATGTTCACCGTCGTGCCGCTCTTGTGACCGCTCGCGCTGAACACCTGCACGGCGATCCAGCCGCCGAAGATCACGGCGGCGAGGATGATGAGCTGGCCGATGAGCGCGGTGAGCGCGGCGATGAACGAGGTGAGCAGGATCAGGCCGCCGCACACGGCGAGGAAGCCCA
The DNA here is from genome assembly GCF_018070565.1 of Streptomyces sp. B93. Lineage (GTDB taxonomy): Bacteria > Actinomycetota > Actinomycetes > Streptomycetales > Streptomycetaceae > Streptomyces. The sequence continues at coordinate 192,646 of NZ_JAGPXL010000006.1, read as the reverse complement.
CGCCCCCGAGGGCGACGTTCACGGCCGCGCGGGAGACGGGCGGCTTGGCCGCGACCGGTGCGGGCTGCATGGGGTTGATGGCGTAGCCGGTGACGACGCGGCCGTCCGGCAGGACGATGCTCGCGACGGCCGGGACGGCACTCGGGTGGACGGGGACGACCGGCGCCGGGTGGATGGCGGCGGGGGTGATGGGGGTGGGCTGGTGGACTTCCACGGCCCGCTGGGTGGTCGGCTGGTGGGTGTGGTCGGGGTACATGCGGAATCCCTTCCGGGCATGGGTGGGGGAGGTGGTGGCACCCCCTGCCGGGTGGCGTGTTCAGGGGGTTTCAGGGCCCTGAGCTGGGGTGCCTCCCCGCCTCCCCGAGTTGATGTTTTCGCTGATCAGCGTGGGGGATGCGGGGTGGGGAGGTGGTTGGGGAGTTCTCCCCGCCTCCCCACCCCGGGCGGGTGTGCCTCCCCGCTACTCGGCGGCGGAAGCGGAACCGTCCGTGTCGCGGGTGGCGAGCGCACGGAGGACGTGTTCGCGGTGGACGACCATGCGGCCGTGGGACTTCTTCGGTTCCTCGCCGTGGGCTTCCAGCACCCGCTTCAGGTCGCCGTTCGTCCACCCGCCGTAGGCGTCCTCGTTCAGCGCGGCGAGCCGCTTGAGGACGTCGGTGGTGGGCAGGCGGGTGCTGTCGCCGAGGGCGGCGGCGATGTCCGCGAGCGGGTCGCGCTCCTCACCCCGCTCGACAGTCCGCAGCGTGGTCACCCCGTCGCGCAGCATCTTCGCCCGCTCCGCGATCTCGGCGGCGGGTTCGTCGTCGATGAAGTGGGTGCGCACGGTGATGGAGGACTGGCCCTTGGGCATCTCGATGCCGTCCGAGGCGACGACCAGGGTCCCCTTGTCCAGCCCCTGGCGCAGCAGGTGCGGCGCGGCCCCGTCATCGACCGCCTTGTCCCCGAGCGCCATGCGGGACTGCGACTCGGTGCCCACCACGAGGGAGGCGCGGGTGTGGGCGCCCTCGCGGACCAGCTTGGGCAGGTTCTGGTCGGTGGGGTCTTGGGTGCCCTGCCACATCAGCACGTCCACCGCCCGCCCCTGGTTGTGGATCTTACGGACCGCCATGAAGTACCGGGAGGTGGCCTTCGAACCGCCGTAGGGGCGCTTGTCCTTACCGACGACCGGGCACATGAACGCCACCTGCGCTTCGTCCACGATGACGATGAGCGGCGGGAACGTCGCGGCCGGGTCGGTGCGGCGTACCTCGATGCGTCGGTTCATCTCCCGCACCGCGTCCTCCACCATCTCGGTCGCCTGGATGACGTGGTCATCCGAGGGACCCTGGATGAGGACTTCGGCAATGCCGTCGAACATGGCCCAGTCACCGACGCCCTTGAGGTCAGCCATCCAGAACTGAACCGACCGGTCCAGCGCCAGCCACAGCGCCAGCGAACGCAGGGAAGCGGTCTTGCCCTGGTTGGAGCGGCCCGTGACGAGCACATGGCGTTGATACAGGCTCAGCTCCGCTGCGTCCCCGCGCAGGTTCCGGCCCCACGGCGCGCGGCCGGTCCTGTAGTTCGCGGTCAGGGTGTCGTCGGTGACCAGCGGGGACGGACCGATCGGCTCATCCAGCGCACCCGAGTCCGCGATCCACAACCTGACGGTCCGCGCGGCCTCGGGGATGGTGATGAACACCTCGTGCTCGTGCCGGGACAGGTTCTCCGCGAGCTTGCGGCGCCGCTGCTGGATCTCGACGGTAGACACCTCCAGAGGCAGCAGCACGTCGACTTCCACACCGCATCCGGCGATCACGATCGGGGACAGCATGGCGGCGCCCCCGTCGTCCATGTCCTTGATGGCCTTGCGCAGGGCAGGCAACCCCAGGTGCCCCAGGGCCTTGACGACGATGGACGGGGTGATCGGCTCACCCTCGGCGCTGCGGGCGTTGGCGGGCAGAGCCCATTGGGGTGCGGCCTGCTGGTTGCGTCCGACGGCCCACAGGGCGAGCAGGGCGAGGAACGGGCCGATCGTGAGCGCCGGACCCCACACCACCTGCACGATCCGGATGAGCAGGCTGATGAAGTCGATGGTGGCTTCCAGCGGGGTCAGCACATCGATGGGGTTGCCGGTGTTGATGGCCATGACGACCCCGAGGGCGATCAGGGTGCCGATGCCCATGCCGGTGCCCACGGCGGCGCCCTTGGCGGCTTCCACGGGCGAGTGCAGCAGGTCCATACGGCGGTGATGGCGGGCGGTGCGGAAGCGCTGAAGGCGTTCCTCCCACTCTTCGGCGGCTTCCAGGTTTCCCGCGGCTTCCGCCGCCCGGATCATCCGCTCATAGCGGGCCCCGGTACGCCCGTCCCAGGTGCGGCGCGCGACGATCCGCCCGCCGTTGAACGTGTACATCCCGTGCCGGACAGCCGCGCGGACGGTGGCGCGGGTGCGCTCGTGCGTGACGGCACCCTTGACGGCGCGCCCGGAGCGCACCCACAACGGCACCGGCACGGCCGGAGCGTCCGGGGCGGGGTCGGGGACCACGGTCAGCCGGGTCACGGCGTCCTCGGCAGGCAGGTCGGTGGGCTTGTGGAGGTGGACGACGTTCTCAGACATGCTGGGAGATCTCCTGACTGCCCCCTGAGCTGGGGGCGGGAGTTGAGGGAGAGACGGGGTGGCCGTGTCCATGGCAGGGGCGGCCACCCCGGTTGAGAGGCTGGTCACCACCAGCCGGAGGACTTGCGCTTGGCCTTGTCGCGGGCGGCTTCGGTGATGAGCCGCTGACGCTCGCCGTGCAGCGCGGTCAGTTCCGCGTTCAGCCGCATCTCAGCGGCACTGCCGGTGGTGTCCATCTGCTGTTCCGCCCGCCCGGAACTGCGGCCCCGGGCGACGCGGTACGAGCCGCCCGCCAGGGCGCGGGCCATCGCGCGGCGCTCGTGGCCGTTGAGCGGCCACCACTCGCCCCGGCGGACGGCTTCCAGCTTCTTCACCGTCTGCCGGATCTCCCGGTCAAGGCGGCGGATGTCGGAGTTGCCCATCAGGCAGTCCCTTCGGCTACGGGCGGGTTGGGGTAGGCGCAGGGCACGCACATGCCGAGCGAGGTGGGGATGACGTAGCCCGCGTCGCGTCCGCACTCGGGGCAGCGGCGGCGGGCAGCGTTGGCCTTGGCCAGAGCCGCCCACCGCGCATCCGTCATCGGGCGGACGGGCTTGGCCATGTCGACGCGGTACAGGTGCGCGACCAGCGGCGGGCGGCGGCGCCGGGGGCGTTCAAGCTGCGCGGCCACCTGCTGGCCACCAGGGCGCAGACCCGCCGCGCGGAGTTGGCGGCGGGTGGCGTAGCCGTCCGGGGCCAGGCGCCACCGGAACACCGGCAGCGCCCCCATCAGACGACGCGCTTCCACGCGGCCCGCAACCGCACCTCAGACGCAGAGTGACCGGCGGCACGGAAACGGGCGGCCATCTCGCGGTAGGACAAGGCGGGGTCTTCGCTCCGGCGGATCTCGTCCACCACGACGTCCAGGGCGTCATCGGTGAGCGCCGGACCAGCCTCCAGCGAACGCCCCGCCAGCGGCTCCATCAGACCCCACACAGGCAGCTCCCAGCGGGGTGTGTCGTGGGGTGTGACGCGGCCCGTCACGCAGGTCAGCGCCCGTCCGGTGTCCTCACCAATCCGGGCGGTCTCCAGCGTCGACCACGCCCCGGCGAGGGTCTGCGCGGTCTTCGCCTGCACCCGTGCGACGCGCGCCCCTGCTTCGGTCACGGCCGTCAGCCGGGTCTCTTCGGTGGCGGCTTCCGCCCGCAACCGGGCCCGCGCTACGGCCGCCTCGTCGCGGGCTTCCTGCTGGATACCCCGGATCGCTCCGAGGGCGGTCGGGGTGAGCGCGGTGCGCTCCCACAGGCCGTGCACCAGCCACAAGGCCTTGGCCGCGACCGGCAGCCAGGCCACGGCCAGCCACGCGCCGACCGCGTGGTCGGCGGTGAGGGCGTGTACGACCAGGACGGCGGTGGCGAGCAGGCCGAACAGCCAGCCCACGGCCGTCACGGTGCGGGAGTGGTCGCCCTGCGCGGCCAGACGGCGCTCATAGGCGAGGGTGGCCAGCCATCCCCCGTCGATACCCAGACCGACGACCACGGCGACCGGCCACGGCACCGCCGCGCCGAGCCACATCACGACCACGGCGAGGGTGAGGACCATGGACACGGCCGTCATCGCGACGGCGGGCAGAACGGTCTTGGCGCTCATGCCACACCCCTGTTCCGGCGGCCGTGGGCCACCCACCCGGCGAACTGGAGGGCGAAGCCGACCGCAGCGACCGCCATGAGCGGGCGGTGACCGGTCGCCAGCGTCGCCAGCGAACCGGCGAGCGCGGCGGCGATGCCGGTGAGGATGAGGACCAGGGCAAAGCCCTTGGGGGTCGGGGTCTGGTTGCTCATGCCGCACCGCCCGGCAGGCTCACGCCCCGGCGGCGGTTGGCCAGCGCCCGCCGCTCAGCGAGCACCCGGCGCCGGGCCCGGCGGATGCGGCGGGCGTCCAGCTCGGTCGGGGTGCGGTCGAGGGTGATGATCTGCGCGTCCAACAGGTCGACGTCCGCCAGGATGACGGGCATCTCCTGCTCGATCGCGTCCAGCTCCGCAGTCGTCGGCTCCGTCCCCGGAGCGAACTCGGTAACAGCGTCCTGAAGTGTGACGATGGGGTTCATGGGTCGTGGTCTCCCTAGCAGGTGAAACGGCCCGAACAGCACCCCCGGAGTAGCCCCTCCGGGGGTGCGCGCGGTTGGAGGTAAGCAGCCGCGCGTCGGCGCGGCACGGCCGCCAGAGCGCGGCCGGAGTGCCCCCGCCGGGAGTCGAACCCGGCGTTGCGACCATCGGGGCGGAAGGGGCTGGTCAGGTGGTTCCCGTGGCCGCAGCGAGAATCTCGGCGTGGTCGAACGCGAGCGGCGGCAGGTCACTCAGGGGCCACCATTCGGCGCGCGTCGCGTCGTCACCGGCCTCGACGATCGTTCCGGGGATGACGGTGAGGTGGTAGGCGACGGTGACGTACCGGCCACGCGGGTCACGGTCGGGCTGGTCGAACGTGCCGACCTGGCGCAGCTCTTCCGGCGCGGCGTGCACACCGGCCTCTTCGGCGAGTTCACGCGCGGCGGCGACGCGGCTGGTCTCGCCGGGGTCGACGTGACCACCGGGCAGCGCCCACCGGCCCTTGAACGGGTCCCAGCCGCGTTCGACCAGCAACACGTACCCGTCAGTCGTGGTCACAACAACGTCAGCGGTGTAGCGGATGGTCTCGAAGGTCTCGATGCAGGTCATGCCAACTCCTGATCTGCTCAGTTGAAGCAGCGGCGTTTTCCGGCTCCCCGCGCTCCCGCCCGTACGCCCTCGCCTCACGGCGGGGCGGACGGGCGGGAGAGGCAGCCGACCGCAGCACCGAATGCTGCGGGCCGAAGTGGACCGGGCTTACAAGTCAGGCACCGCGCGGCCAGTCCGTCGCGGCGGCGCCTTGGTATGTCGTCGGCTCACAACCGACCTCCCACGGATCGCGGGGACACGGCTTCACCGGTACGCCGTTGCCACGGAGCACCGGTCCCGAGCCGGGAGAATCGGGCGCGTCATCGTCACTGCTCTGACGCCAGCAGGGCGGCGCGCACCAGGTGGCAGACACCGGGTTGACCTCCCGTGAGGAAGGGATGATCCCGGGGGCTGTTCTCCAGAGCTGACACGCAGGGCGGGACAGGTTCCCCCGCCTCGAAGTGGCCACCAGCGGCCATCACCCGGGCCGTTGCGGGGACGGGGACTCACTTCCCGTCGAATCAACACTCTGTTGAGTTCTCAACCAACGGGCGCTTCCTTCGTACTCACCCCTGCGGGCTTTCCTCCGGGCGTCGCCGCAGGTGGGTGCACACTTGAGGGTGTTGCACCACCTGCTCAGCTTGTTGGTACAAGCTGACGCAGTGATGCTGCACCCACGGACAGTGAGTCGTCAAGGGGGTTGGCCTACATGTACCAACAAGTTGCGCGAGTGCGTCATGATGAGGGCATGAGCAAGCAGCCGAAGTACCGGCAAGTCGCCGATGCCCTGCGCCGCGAGATTGACAACGGCACCTTCCCGCCGGGGTCGCGGCTGCCTTCTGAGCACGACCTACAACAGCGGTTCGACGCGTCCCGGAACACAGTCCGCAACGGGCTGAGCTTGTTGGTCAGCGAGGGACTGCTGACGTCCAGCCAGGGACTTGGCTACGAGGTCAAGTCTCACGAGGTGTTCGAACTCAACGCGTCCCGGTTCGAGAATCTGAACTTTCCGCAGAACGGGGATTCGTACAACACCGACGTCACCAACGCAGGTCGACGGCCGCACCAGAGGTTCCGGGTCGAGATGCTGCCAACGCCAGAGGAGATCGCCCAGCGACTGGACATTGCGACAGGGGCGAAGGCGGTGCTGCGGTTCTGCCACCGTTTCGTGGACGACGTCCCTTGGTCGACGCAAGCGACCTACTACCCGTCGTGGCTGGTCGACGCGTCGCCGCGACTTGCCGAGCCAGGGGACATCGAAGAGGGAACTACGCGGTATCTAGCCGCTCAGGGCATCGTGCAGGTTGGGTACTTCGACGAGATCGCCGCGCGTATGCCGACCCCAGAGGAGGCACGACTGTTGGAGATCGGCGCCGGAGTGCCAGTGCTGCTCTGGACGCGTACCGGCTACTCCGCAGAGCGACCCATCCGATGCACCATCACCACGTTCCGGGGCGACCTCAACCGGATGAACTACGAGATCGGCGACCTGACCGCCCGAAGCGAGAACGAGCCTCAGTGAGAATCATCCCCGCCTGCCCAGACGACGTTGCCCGGCTGCTCGCCTTCCGTGAGGAGGCCGCAGCCTGGCTTTCCCGTCTCGGCACTGACCAGTGGCGCCGACCCTACCCCGCTGACAAGTTGCTGGAGACTATCGAGGCGGGAACCGTCTTCATGGTGGTGGATGGCCCCGCTACGGTCGCGACCATCACCCTGACCCCTGACGCTGAGCCAGGCCTCTGGACCGAGCAGGAGCTTGCGGAGCCTTCTCTGTTCATCAACAAGCTCACGGTCGCGCGCTCCCATGCTGGGGCGAACGTCGGGGGGCGCCTGCTCGATTGGGCGGGCGATCGGGCCTACCGGGCCGGAGCCAAGTGGCTGCGTCTGGACGCGTGGACGACCAACGAGGGGCTTCAGGCGTACTACCTTCGGCAAGGCTTCGAGCACGTTCGGACAGTCCTTGAGGGAGTGGCCATGAACGGCGGCCCTCGGGTGTCCGGCTGGCTTGCTCAGCGCCCAACGCGTCCCGCAGAGCACGGTTTCACCGACGACACTCCCAAGCCGGGCGAGGGCTGCTCCTCTTCGTGAGTGAGCCCGGGGCGACGTCCGGGTCCACTCTGGGCCCTCCAAGGACGGCCGACGACGACCAACAACGACCAATGACGACGGCTCAACCGCAGGTCAGCCCTGGTCCGCAACCCGTTGACCAGGGCTGAAAAACGGGCCCGCCAGACCCAGGGCAAGAAGAAGTAAGCCCGCACGCGCACGCCCTCTCCCTGCGGGTTATCCACGGGGGGAGGGCTTGTTCGTGGGACCGGCCGCCAGGGAGGGGTTTCGTGGGGTGGTTGCGGGTGTTGTGGGATGTGGGGTTCGTGGTTGTTTGCGGGGTTGTGGCGTTCAACGTCCGTGACTCTGCGTGGCGTATACACGGCTTTGCGGCTGAGCGGGTCGGGATGAGCCGTCTTTTTACGCCGACGACCGTGAGGCTTACGGCCGGGGTTCTTGGGGCCGTCGTGGGCACGGAAGCGGTCGTTCGGCTGTGAGTTGGGGGTCAGGCGCGTAGGTGGGTGTTCAGGCGGGACGCCTGGCGGGTGAGGTGGTTGCGTTCGGGGAGGGTGGGGGCCTTGTGGGCCGCCTCCGTGTAGAGGCGGGCCGCTGTGGGGAGGTCGCCCGCGCGTTCGTGGAGGTGGGCCGCGACCGCGGTCCAGCGGGGGAGGGCGGGGTCCAGGGCGGACAGGGCCGTGAGGCCCGCCTGGGGGCCGTCGGCCTCGCCCACGGCGACCGCGCGGTTGAGGCGGACGACAGGGCTGTCGGTGAGGCGGGTCAGCTCGTCGTACCACTCCACGATCTGCACCCAGTCGGTCTCGGCGGCGTGGGGCGCGTCGGCGTGCAGGGCGGCGATGGCGGCCTGGGCCTGGAACTCGCCCAGCCGGTCGCGGGCGAGGGCGGCCTGGAGGATCATGACGCCCTCGGCGATCAGGCGGGTGTCCCAGCGGCCCCGGTCCTGCCCCGCCAGCGGCACCAGGCTGCCGTCGGGCGTGGTCCGGGCGGCGCGTCGGGCGTGGTGGAGCAGCATGAGGGCGAGCAGTCCGGACACCTCGGGGTGGTCCACGGCCGCCGCGAGCTGCCGGGTGAGCCGGATCGCCTCGGCGGCGAGGTCGACGTCGCCCGAGTAGCCCTCGTTGAAGACCAGGTAGAGGACGCGGAGGACGGTGGCCACGTCGCCGGGGCGGTCGAAGCGCGCGCCGGAGACCGTGCGCTTGGCCCGGCTGATGCGCTGCGCCATCGTCGCCTCGGGCACCAGGTAGGCCCGGGCGATCTGGCGGGTGGTCAGGCCGCCGAGGGCGCGCAGGGTCAGGGCGACCGCCGAGGCCGGGGTCAGCAACGGGTGCGCGCAGAGGAAGTAGAGGTGGAGCGTGTCGTCCATGGAGGGCGCGGGGCCGGGAGGCGGCTCCTCCTCCACGCGGTCCTCGCGCCTGCGGCGGGCGGCCTCCGAGCGCGCCGCGTCGAGGAACTTGCGCCACGCCACGGTGATCAGCCAGCCCTTGGGGTCCCGCGGCTGGTCGGTCGGCCACACCCGGAGCGCCTCCACCAGCGCGTCCTGCACCGCGTCCTCGGCCGCCGCGAAGTCGGCTCCGCGGCGGACGAGGACGGTGAGCACGCTCGGCGTGAGGCTCCTGAGGAGAACCTCGTCCATCGAGTGCGTCACTCCGTGATCGTGGGCGGGGCGGCCAGGAACGGGCGCACCTCCAGCCACTCGTGGATCGGCTTGCCCCCCGCACCGGGCGCGGCCGACAGTTCCCCGGCCAGCTCGACGGCGCGCTCCTCGCTGTCGACGTCGATGACCACCCAACCGGCGATCAGGTCCTTGGTCTCGGCGAACGGGCCGTCGGTGACCGGCGGGCGCCCCTCACCCTCGTACCGGACCCACATCCCCTCGGGGGCCAGCGCCTGGGCGTCGACGAACTCGCCGGTCTTCTCCAGCCGGGCCATGAAGTCGTGCATGAACCGCATGTGCGCCGAGATCTCCCCGGGGCTCCACTGGTCCATCGGCACGTCGTTGACCGCCGCCGGGGCGCCGCGGTAGTGCTTCAGCAGCAGGTACTTGGCCATCGTGCTTCTCCTCGGTGCTCGTGCGGCCCATTGTGGTCGCGCTCACCCCGGGGACGGAGGCGGATGACGGTTCTCGACATCGCCGTGTGGTTCTTTTCCCGCCGGGCTTCGTCGAGAACACGGCTCGCCGCCCGCGCGTCGTGCGCGGACGGCGTGGCTCAGCACCTACCTGTCGGTCAGATCGACAACGGCACCGGGTGGATCTCGTCCGGCGCGTGCCCCGTCCGCTCGTGGATGCGCTGCACCGCCTCCGCCGACGGAGCCGCGGAGAGGCAGTAGACCGTTCCGGACTCCGGGTCGGCCCAGGCGCGCTCGAAGTGCACGCCCTCGTCCTTCTCGATGGCGAGGTCCGCGTTGTGGGCCTCGCGCAGCCCCTCGGCGGTGATGCCCTTCATCCCGTGGTGGACGTCCATGAACTGGGGCATGATCTCTGCCTCCCTCCGTCCTCGGCGTGCTCTCACCTTCCCGTACCCCTTCCATGCTGCGCCCGGGCGGCGAGCCTGGCGAACGGGGCGGTGGACGCGATGACGGGCGGGGCGATGCGAAGTGGTGGCGGGCGGGTCTCCGTCAGCCGCACTGGCAAGGGCCGCCCGACTGACAGCCGCAGCCGCAGCCCGAGCCGCAGCCGCAGGCGGCGACGAGGGGCAGGCTCCTCAGGTCCGCGGGCTGCTCGGTCGGCTGCTGCCGGGTGGGGTCCGGGGTCGGGGCGGGCGGGGTGGTGGGGGAGTCGGGCATGGTCGGTCCCTCCTGGAGGACGGTTCCGCTACCTGCACCTGGCTCCGTACGGCGCCGGTGCCTTGCCCATTGCATGCCCGCTCCACTGGGCGCATCAACGGCGCACAGTGGCTCACGCACGCCCCGGCCCGGCAAGGGCGCAGGCGCACCCGCCTCTCCCCGGCAGGGGCGCCCCCACCCGGCCCGGAGAACGCGCACCCCACCCGGCCCCGCCCGGTCAGCCCTCCTCGGCCGCCGGCATCGGCGGTACCTCCGGCTGGATCTCCGGCTGCGTCTCGGCCTGCAGCTCGTCCGCGTGCTCGCCGGTGACCAGGAAGACGACCCGCTTGGCGACCGACACCGCGTGGTCGGCGAACCGCTCGTAGTAGCGGCCCAGCAGCGTCACGTCGACGGCCGTCTCGATGCCGTGCTTCCAGCGCTCGTCGATCAGGTGCTGGAACAGGGTGCGGTGGAGGAGGTCCATCGCGTCGTCGTCCTGTTCGAGCTGGAGCGCCAGGTCGACGTCCTTGGTGACGATGACCTCGGCCGCCTTGGCCATCAGCCGCTGGGCGAGCTGGCCCATCTCCAGGATGGTGGCGTGCAGGTCGTGCGGGACCGCCCGCTCCGGGAACCGCAGCCGTGCGAGCTTCGCCACATGCTGGGCGAGGTCGCCGGAGCGCTCCAGGTCGGCGGACATGCGAAGCGAGGTCACCACTATCCGCAGGTCCGTCGCCACCGGCTGCTGGCGCGCGAGCAGGGCTATGGCACGGGCCTCCAGGTCGTGCTGGAGTTCGTCAACCCGCTTGTCCGCCTCGATCACGCTCTCGGCCAGCTTCAGGTCGGAGTCGAGGATGGCCGTGGTGGCGCGCCCGATCGCCGACCCGACCAGCCGGGCCATCTCGACCAGTCCGTCGCCGATCGAGTCCAGTTCCTCGTGGTACGCGTCCCGCATCAGGGTTCCTCTCGTGCGTCTCTTTCGGGTGGTTCCGGACACCTTCCGGCACCTCTCCAGGCCCCCGGCGAGGGGCCGGGGAGACGTCCCGGAAGGGGTCCGAAGAGTGGTTCCGCCGGGGCCCCGACGATCCGGAACCGGCTCGGCCCCAGCCCTACCCATGAGCCGGAAAGCCCATGGTGAAACCGGCGCCGTTCCCCCCACGCTCCCACGATCCGGCCTCTACGCGTCCGTTTCCGCCACCCCAAATGAACCACCACTGGCTCCAAGGTGAACTCTGGGCGACGAGTGTTCGAGCTGGTGCTCGGACGACTGTAGGCACCGCGGAGGGCATGCCTAACCTGGAGGCATGGACGTGAACGCGGCGGTCGCCGCAGTGGCAGCGATCGCCGGTGTGCTCACCGGCGTGATCGCCATGCTGGCGTTCCGTTGGAGCGAACGCGACCTGAAACGCCCCACCCGGACCTCCCTGCACACCGACCCGGTGCTCCCGCCGGGCGTGGACACCGTGCTGTCGGTGCTGCGCTCCTCCGCCGTCGTCCTCGACGAAGCGGACGCCGTGGTCAAGGCCAGTTCGGCGGCGTACGCCCTCGGACTGGTCCGCGGCGGCAGGCTGGCCGTCGAACCGATGCTCCAGATGGCCCGCGACACCCGGCGCGACGGAGAGATACGACAGGTCGAGCTGGACCTGCCCCGGCGCGGCTCCGGCCGCGGCGAGGCCCTCGCGGTCTCCGCCCGCGTCGCCCCGCTCGGCTCCCGGCTGGTGCTGCTGCTGGTCGAGGACCTCACCGAGGCCCGCCGCATAGAGGCGGTCCGCCGGGACTTCGTCGCCAACGTCAGCCATGAGCTGAAGACCCCGGTCGGCGCGCTCTCCCTGCTCTCCGAGGCCGTCATGGACGCCTCCGACGACCCCGAGGCGGTGGAACGCTTCGCCGGGCGGATGCAGATCGAGGCGACCCGGCTGACCAACCTGGTGCAGGAGCTGATCGACCTCTCCCGGGTGCAGAACGACGACCCTCTGGAGGACGCCGAGCCGGTCCGGGTCGACGAACTCGTCGCCGAGGCCGTCGACCGCTGCCGCCACACCGCCTCCCACAAGCAGATCACCATGGCCGCCGGAGGCACCGCCGACCTGCACGTCTGGGGCCACCGCGGACAGCTCGCCGCCGCGCTCGGCAACCTCGTGGAGAACGCCGTCAACTACTCGCCCGCGCGGACCCGCGTCGGCATCGCCGCCCGCAGGGTCGCCGCACCCGGCGGCGACCTGATCGAGATCGCCGTGACCGACCAGGGCATCGGCATCTCCGACAAGGACAAGGAGCGCATCTTCGAGCGCTTCTACCGGGTCGACCCGGCCCGCTCCCGCGCCACCGGTGGTACGGGACTCGGGCTGGCGATCGTCAAGCACGTGGCCGCCTCGCACGGCGGGGAGGTCACGGTGTGGAGCTCCGAGGGACAGGGCTCCACGTTCACCCTGCGGCTGCCGGAGGCGGGCGCCGCCCGTGACCGGGCCCACCAGCACCCCGCCGTCGACGACGAGGACGACGACGGTCAGTCCGCTGACCCAGCCCGTTCCTCGTCCCCTGACTCACCCCCGTACAGAACACTTCCCGCTCCGGAGGTCCTTCCGTGACCCGTGTGCTTGTCGTCGAGGACGAGGAGTCCTTTTCCGACGCCCTGTCGTACATGCTCCGCAAGGAGGGCTTCGAGGTCGCGGTCGCGACCACGGGGCCCGACGGACTCGACGAGTTCGAGCGCAACGGCGCCGACCTCGTTCTCCTCGACCTGATGCTGCCCGGCCTGCCGGGCACCGAGGTCTGCCGCCAGCTGCGCGGCCGCTCCAACGTCCCCGTGATCATGGTGACCGCCAAGGACAGCGAGATCGACAAGGTGGTCGGGCTGGAAATAGGAGCCGACGACTACGTCACCAAGCCGTTCTCCTCGCGGGAGCTGGTCGCCCGCATCCGCGCCGTGCTGCGCCGCCGCGGCGAGCCCGAGGAGGTGACCCCGGCCGCCCTGGAGGCCGGTCCGGTCCGCATGGACGTCGACCGGCACGTGGTCACCGTCGGCGGCACCAAGGTCGACCTGCCGCTGAAGGAGTTCGACCTGCTGGAGATGCTGCTGCGCAACGCGGGCCGCGTCCTGACCCGTATGCAGCTCATCGACCGCGTCTGGGGCGCCGACTACGTCGGTGACACCAAGACCCTCGACGTCCACGTCAAGCGCCTGCGCGCCAAGATCGAGCCGGACCCGGGGGCGCCGCGCTACCTGGTGACGGTCCGGGGCCTTGGCTACAAGTTCGAGCCGTAAGCCGTGAACCGCAGGCCGTAGGCGGTACGACGAGGAAGGGCGGGACCTCTCGGAGGTCCCGCCCTTCTCGTTGTCCTGCGCCCTACGGCGCTCAGTGGCCCGTGGTCTCCTCGGTACCCTCGGCGCCCTCAGCACCCTCGGTGCCCTCCGCCGTGGCGGTCGCGTCCGGCGAGGCGCCCTCGGTGGCCTCCGGGGACCCGGAAGCCTCCGGCGACTCCTGCTGCTCCGGCGACTCGGCGGCCGGGGTCGGGCCCCACGAGGCGTAGTAGCCCTCGGCCGGGACGATGAAGGCGGCCAGCGTCACGTCGCCGGTCCTGCTGAAGGAGAAGGTGACCTTGTGGGCGTCGCCGTCGGTGAGGCTGGCGCCGTCGGAGAGGACCGCCGAGGCGTTGTCCGGGCCGCCGATGATGATCGAGCCGCCCGCCGGTACGGTCAGCTTGCCCTCGCCCCCGGCGGGGGACAGCTCGACCGGACCGCCCAGGCCGTCCACGGTGATCGAGTCCAGGGTCTGCGGCTTGGAGCCGCTGTTGAAGACGGTCGCGGAGATCGCGGCCGGTCCGGTGGCCTCGGCCTCCGGCTGGGTGATGACGACGGCGTTCTGGATCTTGATGTCCCCGACGCTGGTGGCCGCGTTGTCCGGCTTGATCTCCAGGGTCTGGGCGTTGTTGCCGGCGCCGCAGGCGGCGAGCGAGGCGATCGAGAACGCGATGGCGGAGGCGGCGAGGGCGCCGCGTCGAAGGCTGCTGCTCACGGCGGCGGCAACTCCTTGAACGCAGGGGCGGCTGTCCTTGTAAAGCCACCCTAAGGATCTGTCAGCGGCCCCAGGTTACCGATCCGTTCCCCGGCCGCCGCACCCGACCCTCCCTACCGGGGTGTCCCGGTCACTCACACACCGCGGACGCGACTCCCGGGCCACTTGTGACCGTCGCCCGTCGGCATTCGCAAAAGGCGTGCGGGACAATCCCGAGCGAAAACCCGGCGAAGGAATGCGACCGCCGTCACCCCGGAATTGATCACCGGAGAAGAGCGCTGGTGATCAATTCCGGAATCGTCTCGTACCCGACTCCACGAGCCGAACGGAGTAGCGGAAGTCGAGCGTTTGGAAGCGGACATATGGGGATGTTCCGCCACTTGGCGGGGGTGCCGGAGGCGTGTAACGCGTGCGTTTCCCGCGCCCCGGACAGCCGCTCCGACCTGCGAATTCCTTGCTCCGCCGGGCCCGCGAAGCACGTTCCCGGCGCTGTTGTCAAGCCCCGAGATATGCCCTGACCTGCGAAAACGCCATTCAGAAGACGCCGTATCCGTGTTACCCTGGATAGCCACGGAAGGGGTACCTGTCACATGACGTTCAAGGTTGGCGACACCGTGGTCTATCCCCATCACGGGGCCGCGCTGATCGAGGCCATCGAAACTCGCCAGATCAAAGGCGTGGACAAGACCTACTTGGTGCTGAAGGTCGCCCAGGGTGACCTGACGGTACGTGTGCCAGCGGACAATGCGGAGTTCGTCGGCGTACGTGATGTGGTCGGTCAGGACGGGCTGGACCGGGTCTTCGAGGTGCTGCGCGCGCCGTACGCCGAGGAGCCCACGAACTGGTCGCGTCGCTACAAGGCAAACCTGGAGAAGCTCGCCTCCGGCGATGTCATCAAGGTCGCGGAAGTCGTGCGTGACCTGTGGCGTCGTGAGCGCGAGCGCGGACTCTCCGCCGGTGAGAAGCGCATGCTCGCCAAGGCCCGGCAGATCCTGGTCAGCGAACTCGCCCTCGCGGAGAACACCAACGAGGACAAGGCCGAGGCTCTGCTCGACGAGGTTCTCGCGTCCTGACGCGTGGCAGGCAGTCCACGCTCCAACAGTGCGGCACCCGCCGTACGCCATGCACATCTTGCGCATTGAAATGCCGCGGTGCCCGATGACGATGACGTAGAACTGTCTTTCGTCGCCGGGCGCTGCGGCATGTCCGTCTCCGGACGGCCCGCCCAGGGCCTGCTCCGCCCCCGATACTTTGTGTGCCGGGCCCGGGCAGCTGGCTCGACCAGTGTCACGGAAGGGTCCGGTCAAGGCGTCGCGCCCGGCACTCCCCGCGCTCCAGGAGCACGGGGTACGCCCAGGCCATACCCACGCCAGGCCGGCACACAAACCTGACAGGAACCGATGTTTGACGAAGACGGTCGTTCGAACGCCCCTGCCGCCGAGGCGCGTACCGCCGCGGTGATTCCCGCCGCGGGACGGGGTGTGCGGCTGGGGCCGGGCGCCCCCAAGGCGCTGCGCGCGCTGAACGGCACCCCGATGCTGGTCCACGCGGTCCACGCCATGGCGGCCTCCCGGGCGGTGTCCCTGGTCGTCGTCGTGGCCCCGCCGGACGGCTCCGCCGAGGTCAAGTCGATGCTCGACGCGCACGCGCTGCCGGAGCGGACGGATGTCCTCGTCGTGCCCGGCGGGCAGTCCCGGCAGGAGTCCGTGCGGCTCGGCCTCGACGCGCTGCCGCCCGGCTACGACATCGTGCTGGTGCATGACGCGGCCCGGCCGCTGGTGCCGGTGGACACCGTGGACTCCGTGATCGAGGCGGTGCGGGGCGGGGCGCCCGCGGTGGTGCCCGCGGTGCCGCTGGCGGACACCGTGAAGGAGGTCGAGCCCGCGGAGGTGGCCGGGGCGGCCGAGACGGTGCTCGCCACGCCGGTGCGGGCGCGGCTGCGGGCGGTGCAGACGCCGCAGGGGTTCGACCGGGCGACGCTGGTGCGGGCGCACGAGAGCGTGACCGGTGAGGTCACCGACGACGCCGGGATGGTCGAGCGGCTGGGGCTGCCGGTGGTGGTCGTGCCGGGGCACGAGGAGGCGTTCAAGGTGACGCGGCCGCTCGATCTGGTGCTCGCGGAGGCGGTTCTGGCGCGGAGGAGGCTGAACGATGGGTTCTGAGCCGGTGGCGGTGCTGCCGCAGGTGGGGATCGGCACGGACATCCATGCCTTCGAGGAGGGGCGGGAGCTGTGGTGTGCCGGGTTGAAGTGGGAGGGCGAAGGGGCGGGGCTCGCCGGGCACTCCGACGCGGACGTGGTGGCTCATGCCGCGTGCAACGCGTTGTTCTCCGCGGCGGGGCTCGGGGATCTGGGGCAGCACTTCGGGACGGGTCGGCCTGAGTGGGCCGGGGCGTCGGGGGTGGTGCTGCTCGCGGAGGCGGCCCGGATCGTGCGGGCCGCGGGGTTTCGGATCGGGAACGTGGCGGTGCAGGTCGTTGGGGATCGGCCGAAGATCGGGAAGCGGCGGGACGAGGCGCAGAAGGTGCTGTCCGAGGTGGTCGGGGCGCCGGTTTCCGTGTCCGGGGCCACGACGGACGGGCTGGGCTTTCCCGGGCGGGGGGAGGGGCTGATGGCTGTGGCCACGGCGTTGGTGGTGCGGGTGATTTAGCTGGGCGGGGGGCGCTGCGCAACCCGGCGCGGCGGGGTGCCTCCCCCAAGCTCTTCGAGCAGGGGGCACCCCCAGCGCCCACCCTCCCCCAAGCTCTCGGCTTCGCTCGAGCAGGGGGGACCCCCATCGCCCCAGCGGCACGACTGCCCGCAGCCACGGCTGGGCGGCGGTGTGGTTGCTTGGTCGGGGCGTTATTGGGCTCGAGGTGGTGCCTGGGCCTACTACCCTGGTGGGGTGACTATTCGGCTGTACGACACCAGCGCCCGGCAGATCCGTGACTTCGACCCGTTGACGCCGGGCTGTGTCTCGATCTACCTGTGCGGTGCCACCGTGCAGGCCGCGCCGCACATCGGGCACATCCGGTCGGGGCTCAACTTCGACATCCTGCGGCGGTGGTTCGAGTACCGCGGCTATGACGTGACGTTCGTGCGGAACGTCACCGACATCGACGACAAGATCATCACCAAGTCCGCCGAGCAGGGGCGGCCCTGGTGGTCCATCGGGTACGAGAACGAGCGGGCGTTCAACGACGGCTACGCCGCGCTCGGCTGCCTGCCGCCCACCTACGAGCCCCGGGCCACCGGACACATCACCGAGATGGTCGAGATGATGCGCGGGCTCATCGAGCGCGGGCACGCGTACGAGGCCGACGGGAACGTCTACTTCGACGTGCGGTCGTTCCCGGAGTACCTGAAGCTGTCCAACCAGGAGCTGGACAACCTCCAGCAGCCCTCCTCCGCCGGTGAGACCGGCAAGCGGGACCCGCGCGACTTCGCCATGTGGAAGGCGGCGAAGCCGGGGGAGCCCAGCTGGGAGACGCCGTGGGGGCGCGGGCGGCCGGGCTGGCACCTGGAGTGCTCCGCCATGGCGCACAAGTACCTCGGACGTCAGTTCGACATCCATGGGGGCGGGCTCGACCTGATCTTCCCGCACCACGAGAACGAGATCGCCCAGGCCAAGGCATACGGCGACGAGTTCGCCCGGTACTGGCTGCACAACGCCTGGGTCACCATGAGCGGCGAGAAGATGTCCAAGTCGCTCGGCAACTCGGTGCTGGTCTCGGAGATGGTGAAGCACTGGCGGCCCATCGTGCTGCGGTACTACCTCGGCACGCCGCACTACCGCTCGATGATCGAGTACAGCGAGGAGGCCCTGCGCGAGGCCGACGCCGCGTTCGCGCGGATCGAGGGGTTCGTGCAGCGCGTCGTCGAGCTGGCCGGTGAGGTCGAGCCCGCCGCCGAGGTGCCGGCCGCCTTCGCCGAGGCCATGGACGACGACCTGGGCGTCCCCCAGGCCCTCGCCGTGGTGCACACCACCGTCCGGCAGGGCAACTCCGCCCTCGCCGCCGACGACAAGGACGCGGCGGCCGCCCGCCTCGCCGAGGTGCGCGCCATGCTCGGCGTCCTCGGCCTGGACCCCCTCGACCCCCAGTGGGCCGGGGACGACGACCGGGGCGAGGATCTGCACGGCGTCGTCGACAGCCTCGTACGCCTGGTCCTGGACCAGCGTGAGGCGGCGCGGGGCCGCAAGGACTGGGCCACCGCGGACGCCATCCGGGACCAGCTCCAGCGGTCCGGACTGGTCATCGAGGACAGCCCGCACGGACCCCGCTGGAGTCTCGGCGGGCGCTGAGCACGGTGATCGATTGTGCCGCCCGGCCCTCCGGGCGGCACACTGCATACACGTAACAGAAGACGTACGTACTTCTCCGTTCCCCACAGACAGGTAGGTCATGGCCGCGAACAACCGCCGCATGTCCGGCAAGAAGGGCGCGCAGGTCGGCAGTGGCGGCCAGCGGCGCCGGGGCCTCGAGGGCAAGGGGCCGACGCCGCCCGCCGAGATGCGCAAGGGGCACGCCAAGCAGCGCGCCGCCGCCGCGAAGTCCCGCCGGGCGCAGGGGCGTGCGCCGCAGCGCCGTACCGGCAAGGCCGCCTCCGAGCTGGTCGTCGGCCGTAACCCGGTCGTCGAGGCGCTGCGCGGCGGGGTGCCCGCGAGCACGCTCTACGTGCAGCAGTTCATCGACAACGACGAGCGGGTGCGCGAGGCGCTCCAGCTGGTGGCCGAGCGCGGCGGCATCAACCTGATGGAGGCCCCGCGTCCCGAGCTGGACCGGATGACCAACGGGCTCAACCACCAGGGTCTGGTGCTCCAGGTGCCGCCGTACGAGTACGCGCACCCGGAGGACCTCGCCGGCGCCGCCGCCGACGCGGGCGAGGACCCGCTGATCGTCGCCCTCGACGGGGTGACCGACCCGCGCAACCTCGGTGCCGTGGTGCGGTCCGTCTCCGCGTTCGGCGGCCACGGTGTCGTCGTGCCCGAGCGGCGCGCGGCCGGGATGACCGCCGGTGCCTGGAAGACGTCCGCCGGTACGGCGGCCCGGACGCCGGTCGCCCGCGCCACCAATCTGACCCGGGCCCTGGAGACGTACAAGAAGGCCGGGATGGTGGTCGTCGGGCTCGCCGCCGACGGGGAGAGCGAGGTGCAGGACCTCCAGGCGCTGGAGGGGCCCGTCGTGATCGTCGTCGGCAGCGAGGGCAAGGGGCTGTCGCGGCTCGTCGGCGAGACCTGTGACTTCCGGGTGCGCATCCCGATGCCGGGCGGCGCCGAGTCGCTCAACGCCGGTGTGGCGGCGGGGATCGTGCTGTACGAGGCGGCGCGGCGGCGCGGCTGAACGCGCGTGCCCGGCGTCACCCGTACGGGGTAATCCGGGCGTTGCGGGCAAGCTTGACGGGGTCCGGACAGATCGCCCAGGTCAAGGCAGTGTCCTAAACACACGTCACTCGGTTAGATGAGTGTGGACACCAGAACACCCCGCACACCCACGGGGGACCGCTCGTCGGGATTCGACGACGCTCCCGCGCTGAGCATGGTGAAGGTGCCGAGCGATCCGGCGCAGGTCATCGTCAATCATGCGAGCTTCCGCGTGCAGTTGGGCGCGTCCTCGCGGCGGGCGGCCCAACTCCCCCGGATCGCACGGCACATGAGTGCCGCGGCGGACACCGCCCGGATGCCCGTCGTCGGCGCGCCGGGCGCGAAGGACGGTGCCCGGCGCCGCCCCGTCGTCTGGAGCGGCCGTTCCCTCCCCGACGACACCGGCGCGCACCGTCTCCTCCAGGCCGTGCGCGGTGCGGGCGTGCGCACCGCCGACGAGCCCGCCGCCGCCACCCAGGTCATCCCCCGCGTCGACCCCCGCCCCGGGTACGGGGACGTGTACGAGTACGACGACGACCTCGTCCGGACCGTGGAGACCCCCGTCGTCGGCGCCCAGCGCGGACCCGGTGACGCCACCCGGCTGCTGCCGCACATGCGCACCGTCGCCAGCGCCGACGAGGAGGACCAGGAGACCGAGCCGTACGCGCGCCGCCCGTACGACGACGAGGACCTCTCCGCCCCCGACGACTTCGGCGACCCGTCCGAGGGCACCCGCCGCAGGCACGCCGACGACCCCGCCCGGCACGCCTACTACCCCGGCCGCCGGATGAACCTCGGCGGCGTCCTGCTGCCGCTGCGGGTCTTCCTCGGCTTCATCTCCATCTACGCCGGGATGGGCAAGCTCTGCGACCCCGTCTACTTCGACGGCGGCGCGCGCGGCTCCATGGTGAAGTGGCTGAACACCCTGCACCCCTGGGAAGTCGCCGAGCCGCTGCGGCAGTTCGCCCTCGCACACCCGGTTGGCTCCGGGCTGGTGATCGCCTTCCTCCAGGTCATCGTCGGCGTGCTCACGGTCCTGGGCTGCTGGCAGCGGGTCGCCGCCGTGGTCGGCGCGCTGCTGTCCGCCGCGCTGCTGGTCACCGTCAGCTGGAAGAGCGTCCCCGCCTACGACACCCCCGACATCATCTACCTCGCCGCCTGGTCCCCGCTGATCATCGCCGGGGCGCCCGTCTACTCCGTCGACGGCCGTCTCGCGAGCGGCGCCTGGCGGCGGCTCGGACCGCGCTCCGACATCTGGGAGCTGCGCCTTTACGTGCTGCGGCGCGGCGCCCTCGTCACCGCCATCGTCACCGGGCTCACCCTGCTCATCGGATCGCTCCTCGGCAGCGCGGTCCGCGACGCCGACCGGGTGGTCGTCCCCGGGCCCGGCGAGGCCCCGCGCAACGAACTGCCGGGCTCCCCGCTGCCGCAGGACCCCGCCGAGCGCAGGCGCAGCCAGTCCCCGTCGGCGACGGTCTCCTCGCCCACCCAGGGCGCCACGCAGGGTGCCACCACGGCCTCGCCCACCGCGGGCGCCGCCGCCACGCCGGGCGCCACCCAGGGCACCGGCGCGGTCCCCGGGGGTATGCCCAGCCAGACCCAGGGGACCGCGGGGCAGGCGCCGCCGCAGCAGACCTCGCCCGACCAGCAGGCGCCGAGCACCAGCTCCGGGCCGACCTCCGGCGGCGTCGCGACCAGCGGCGGCGGCGATCCCACGGGCGGCGCGGGAGCCGGTCCCGACAGCGACACCGGCGCCGGTGGCGGTGGCGGGGAGTCGACGGGCGGGCGGCCGGGCCTCGTGGGGGGCCTGCTGGGCTGACGACGCTCCCCCGACAGCCGTACGGCGAGGGGTCCCGCACCTCACACAGGTGCGGGACCCCTCGCCGTAGCCGTCTCCGGGGCGTTCAGCGCTTGAGCGCCGCCAGTTCCTTCGCGGCCTCCGTGAGGTCCTTCGCGGTGTCGATGGCGCGCCAGTAGGCGCCCTGCGGGAGCGGGAAGCCCGCCAGACGGCGTTCGCGGGCCAGCTGGGGGAACGTACTGCGCTCGTGGTCGCCGCGGTCCGGGAGGAGTGCGGCGAAGGCGGGGGAGAAGACGTAGACGCCCGCGTTGATCTCGAACGTGGACGGCGGGGACTCTATGAAGTCCGTGACATGGCCGAAGCCGTCCGTCTGCACGGCGCCCCACGGCAGCCGCGGGCGGGCCAGGGCGATGGTCGCGACGGCGTCCCGCTCGGTGTGGAAGTCCGCCATGTCGCGCAGCGAGAAGCGGGTCCAGATGTCGCCGTTGGTGGCGTACCAGGACTGCTCGGGCCGGGGGAGGCGGGCGGCGGCGTACTTGAGGCCGCCGCCGCGGCCGAGGGGCTCGGACTCGATGACCGTGGTGACGGAGACGGGCAGCTCGGTGCCGTCCAGCCACTGGCAGAGCACCTCGGCGAGGTGCCCGCAGCTCACCACCACGTCGGTGACACCTTCGGCGGCGAGCCAGGCGAGCTGGTGGCCGATGATCGGAGTTCCCGTGCCGGGGATCTCGACCATCGGCTTGGGCCGGTCGTCGGTGTACGGGCGCAGCCGGGAGCCCTGGCCACCGGCGAGGATGACCGCCTGGGTGGGTCGGGCCGCGGCGGCGTTCTGATCAGTCATGCCCCGAACTGTAGGGGGCGCCCGCGCGCGGCCCGGGACGGGCCCCGGGGCACGGGCGGGCCGGGCCCCGGGTCAGCGGTGGGCGGCGGCGACACCGGAGGCGAAGGCGGTGTCGCAGACCGGACGGGCGTAGGACTGGGCGCGGGTCGGGCCGTACACGCGGACCGCGGCGCGGCCGAGGGCGCGGGCGATGGCGGCGCAGTGCCGGGCGAGTGAGGGGTTGCCGTTGACCGCCTGCTGGAGGTGGGTGAGGGCGACGCCCGGGTCCTTCGCCTGTAGCTCGGTCAGCAGCCGGTCCTGGAGCACCTGGTGCGGGGCACGGGTGGCGGCGCGGGAGGAGGCGCCGGCGGCCGAGGCGTCCGCCGCGGTGAGCACCGGGTGCGAGGGGTTCCCCGACCAGTTGACTCGGGCGACCGCGAGGGTCCCGGAGAGCACCAGGACGACGGGCAGGACGAGGGCGAGGGTGCGGCCGATCCGGCGGGCGGGGCCCCGGCCGCGACGCGTCTGTTGGGTGGTGGAGTGCTTCACGCGAGTGAGGGTAGCGCCCCGTAATGATTTGGCGACATTTGGTGAGCGGTCGCCACCGTATCGGGGGACGTAAAGGTGCCCTTTCGTGGGTACGGGGTTGACGCACGCTGCTCGAATTGGGGTGGTGTGCCGGGGTATTTGTCGACAACGGGACGCATGCGAAACGGGCCCCGCGCGGTCGCGGGGCCCGTTGTCGTCAACCTGGGTGGTTCGCCCGGCGTCGCCGCCGGTCACGGCGTGGCTCAGTCGGAGAGGCGCGCGCCCGTGGAGGTGGAGAACACGTGGGTCTCGCCGGAGCGCGGGACGACGTGCAGGGTGCTGCCCTTCTCCGGGACGTTGCGGCCGCCGACGCGGACGACGAGGTCCTTGGACTCGTCGCCGACCTTGGCGGTGCCGTAGACGAACGCGTCGGAGCCCAGCTCCTCGACGACGTTCACGGTGACCGCGAGGCCCTGGTCGGAGTCGGCTCCGGCGACGTCGAAGTGCTCGGGGCGGACACCGACGGTGACGGACTTCTCGGTGGTGGCGGAGAGCGCGTCCCGGTCGACCGGCACCACGCTGTTGCCGAACTTCACGCCGCCGTCGGCGATCGGGACCTCGACCAGGTTCATGGCCGGGGAGCCGATGAAGCCGGCGACGAAGAGGTTGGCGGGCTTGTCGTACATGTTGCGCGGGGTGTCGACCTGCTGGAGCAGACCGTCCTTGAGGACCGCGACCCGGTCGCCCATGGTGAGGGCCTCGACCTGGTCGTGGGTGACGTAGACGGTGGTGATGCCCAGGCGGCGCTGGAGGGAGGCGATCTGCGTACGGGTGGAGACACGCAGCTTGGCGTCCAGGTTGGACAGCGGCTCGTCCATGAGGAACACCTGCGGCTCACGCACGATGGCGCGGCCCATGGCGACACGCTGGCGCTGTCCGCCGGAGAGCGCCTTCGGCTTGCGGTCCAGGTACTCGGTGAGGTCGAGGATCTTCGCGGCCTCCTCGACCTTCTGCCGGATCTCCGCCTTGTTGACGCCCGCGATCTTGAGCGCGAAGCCCATGTTGTCGGCGACCGTCATGTGCGGGTAGAGCGCGTAGTTCTGGAACACCATGGCGATGTCCCGGTCCTTGGGCGGCAGGTGCGTGACGTCGCGGTCGCCGATGCGGATGGCGCCGCCGTTGACGTCCTCCAGGCCCGCGAGCATCCGCAGGGAGGTGGACTTGCCGCAACCGGACGGGCCGACCAGGACGAGGAACTCCCCGTCCGCGATCTCGATGTCGAGGCCGTCGACGGCGGGCTTGGTGGAACCCGGGTAGATCCGGGTCGCCTTGTCGAACGTGACTGTGGCCATGGTGAATGGGCCCCCTTCTACCGGCAGGAACGTGCCGGACGATCCGTTGTAGGAAGGTGGTGTAGTCCACGGCTGTGGACTGGCTTTCGGACGGTACCCGGCGTTCACCTGTTCTGTCAGTACCCGGAGGGCTGTGAACTTCGCGGAAATTTTCGACGGGCCCCCGCCGGGAGCTGGGTACACTGCACGGGCACGGCGTCACGCGCGCGTGCGTGCCTCCTTAGCTCAGCTGGTCCAGAGCGGCTGTCTTGTAAACAGCAGGTCGTCGGTTCGAATCCGACAGGGGGCTCCAGTGAGCCGGGTCGCCCGGGTGACTCACCCGGGCGACCCGGGCGTGAGCGCTATTCCACCCCGGCGGGGTCGCAGGCGCGCGGGTTCGTCCACAGGTGCTGGAACTGGTTGATGTACCGGTTGGTGACGCTTCCGTCGATGACGCGCAGCATCGCGTCGTTGGCGCGCCAGGCCGAGTTCTCGGTGAGGTTGTAGGAGCCGACGAAGACCGGCTTGCGCCATTCACTGGCGTACTTGGCGTCGATCAGCAGCAGCTTGTTGTGGCTCCAGCCGTCGCAGCGGATGTCGGTCGCCGGGATGCCGTAGCTGCGCAGCATGTCGTAGCCCGCCTGCTTCTGGACGATGACCTTGATGTCGCAGCCGATGCCGCGCAGGCGCTTGAGCTGGTCCACGATCCCCTTCGAGTAGGACGACGAGTCGAACTCGCTGGCCTCCATCCAGACGCGGTCGTTGCCCGGCTCGCAGGCGGAGACGTTGCCCAGGACGTCGGCGACGCGGGTGGCCTGGGGCTGGGGGAAGAAGTAGGCCTTCGACAGGTCGTTGGTGCCGTCGATCGTCCGCTTGGCGTTGGTGTCCCAGGTGACGCCGTCGTACGTCCAGTCCTTGGCGTACAGGCGGCGCCAGTAGTTGACGTAGGCGGAGAACAGCGCGTCGTCGTCGCGGCTGATCAGCAGGTTCTGGGCGTGGGTGGCCTGGCTGCCCTTCAGGTTGCTGGAGCTTTGGATGACGAGCTTGGTGTCGCCCTTCCGCACCAGGAAGAACTTGTTGTGCATCGAGCCACTGCCCTCGGCCATGCAGGAGTCGGCGCAGTACCTGACGTCGATGCCGTTGCTCGCGAGGTAGGTGGTGATCGAGGACTCCGAGGGGCCGACCACGACGCGGACGCTCACCCCGCTCCGCTGGGCGCGCACCAGCGAGGCCGCGATGTCCGAGCCGCCGCCGCTGGCGTACCAGTTGTAGAGGGCGACGCGGATGTAGTTGCCCGTCTCCCCGGCGGCGGAGGCGTCGGCGGTCGCGTCGATCTTGCCCTTGATCTTGGTGACGAGCAGCCGGTCCTCGGTTCCGCCGCCGTAGATGAAGCAGGTCTCGTAGCGGCCGGACGTCGAGGTCGCGCAGTCACTGGTGGTCGCGGCCGACGCGGGGGGTGCCGAGACCATCGTCGCCGTCAGCGCCAGGATGAACAGCAGTATCCCGGACAGGGGACGGCGTCTGAATGCCGTCTTATGAGTGATCATGGGCGGGATCGTATGGCATGCACAGGACCAACAGACTGCTGTGGCTGACAGGTTCCTCACAACTGTGCGCCAGGGTCGAGCGCATGATCACGCGTACTGCGAGGACCGCCCTGTCGGCCGCCGTGCTGGTGCCGGTACTGCTCACCGGGTGTGGGCGGAGCACACCGGTGGAGTCCGGGCGGGAGGCACGGGCTGCCGCCGCCCCCGCGGCCGAGGTGAGCCGGGAGCCCATGGCCGAGGTGTCCGTCGACGTCCTCCCGCAGGAGGTGCCCGGACTCGGGGCCGCCACACGCGCCGGGATACCGGACGCGAGCCGACAGGTCCTCGTCGTCACGGGGGAGGGCAAGGACTCCCCGCGGTCCGTCGCCGTGCTGTACGAGCGGACCGCCGACGGGTGGCAGGGCGGGCCCGAGTGGCCCGCGCACAACGCGCTCAAGGGGTGGACCGGGCACCACGTCCTCGGTGACCTGCGCTCCCCCATCGGCGTGTACACCCTCAGCGACGCCGGAGGACGGCTGCCCGACCCCGGCACCCGGCTGCCGTACCACCGCTCCAGCGGGTTCACGCTCAGCGGCACCGGATTCGAGGGCGAGCCCCTGGAAGGCTCCTTCGACTACGTCGTCGCCATCGACTACAACCGCCGGCCCGGCACCTCACCGCAGGACTGGACGCGCCCGCTCGGCGCCCGACGCGGCGGCGGCATATGGCTGCACGTCGACCACGGCGGCCCCACCCAGGGCTGCGTCAGCCTCGCCGAGGAGCACATGCGGGACCTGCTGCGCGCCCTGGACCCGGACCGGCACCCGGTCGTCGTGATGGGCGACGCCGCCTCCCTGGCCCGCTGACAGGTTCTAGGATCCGCCGAGTGGGCGCACATGTGCTGGTCGTCGAGGACGACGAGATGCAGGCCGAACTGATACGCCGGTCCCTGCTCGCGGAAGGGCACACCGTCACCGTCGTCCACGACGGTCCGGCCGCCGTCGACGCGGCCCGGCGGCTCGCGCCCGACCTCGTCGTGCTGGACGTGATGCTGCCCGGCCCCGACGGGTTCGAGGTGTGCCGGACGCTGCGCCGCGACGGCGACCTGCCCGTGCTGATGCTCACCGCCCGCGCCGCCGAGGACGACCTGCTGCGCGGCCTCGACCTCGGCGCCGACGACTACATGACCAAGCCGTACAGCCCGCGCGAGCTGATGGCCCGCGTCCGCACCGTCCTGCGGCGCGGCGGCCGGAGCGGGCACGGGGACCCGCCGGTCCGCGCGGGCGCGGTCACGGTCGACCCGGTCCGCCACGAGGTGCGCTGCGACGGGGCGCCGGTGGAGTGCACCCCAGCCGAGTTCGCGATCCTGCTGGCGATGGCGGCCGAGCCGGAGCGGGTCTTCACCCGACGGCAACTCCTGGCCCACACCCGGGGCATCGACCGGGCGTCCACGGAGCGGGCCGTCGACGTGCACATCATGAACCTGCGGCGGAAGATCGAGGACGACCCGCGCCGCCCGGCCCGGCTGCTGACCGTGTTCGGCGTCGGCTACAAGCTGAGCGCGCGGCGGGCATGAGCGGCGTACCACTGCGCGGGCGCCTGCTGGTGCGGCTGCTGATCGCGTCCGTGCTGATCGCCGCCTGCTCCGTCGCGGCCACCGCCTGGCTCGTCGTCCAGACCACCACCCAGGCGCTGCGGGCCGAACAGGGCCAGGCCCTCGCCGACGACATGGACATCCTCGCCCGGCTCAGCGGCCACGCCGCCACCCACGCCGACTGGAGCGGCGCCGACACCGTCGTACGGGCGCTGTCCGAGCGGACCGGGCGCCGGATCGCCCTCGTCACCGCCAACGGGGACCTCATCGCCGACTCCGCGCCACCCGGCACCCCGCTGTCGCCGAGCGCCGCCGCCACCGTCGACCCGCTGCGCACCGACACCCACACCGAACCGGGCGCCCAGCGCCCCGGGGTGGACCCGCGCGTCGTGGGCCCCTACCGGCTGCCCGCCACCGAACGCGCCCGGCTGGACCGGCTGGCCCGGGACCGGCAGCGCTGCATGGCCGAGAACGGAGTCCGGGCGAGCATCGACCGGATGCCCGGCGGCCGCCCCTTCCTCACCGACGACGGCGGCACCGGAGCCCCCCTGGTGCCCGAGCCCTGCGCGGACGGCAAGCTCAACACCCCGACGGCCACCGAGGACAAGGCGGTCACGGAGCTGCGCGAGCGCGCCCGCGCCTGTCTGGAGCGGCGCGAGAAGGACGTCGACGAGCGGGCGACGCAGCTGGTCGACCTGCTCGCCGCCGACGTCCTGACCGCCGAGCACCCCCACTTCGACGGGGTGGGGCTGAAGCTGAGCAGGCTGTACGGGGCCGACCAGTCCGACGCGCCGGACGGCGAGCGCGTCGCCGACCGGGCCCGGGACTGCTTCGACTCCGCGCGCCGCGCCCAGCTCGACCCGTACGTCGCCCCGGTGGCGCGGCTCCACCTCGGCGGCGGCACCACCGGACCGGTGCGCTTCGACATGTCACCCGCCAACAAGGTCAAGGTGGTCGGGGTGGCCGGTCTGGTCCTCGCGGTCACCGTCGCCGTGACCGCCGTGGTCGCCACCCGCCTGGTGCGACCGCTGCGCGCCCTGACGGAGGCGGTACGGCAGTCCCCGGACCGGCAGGTGCGGGTGCCCGTCTCCAGCCGCGACGAGACCGGCATCCTCGCCGAGGCGTTCAACGACCTGACCGACCGGCGGGCCCGCCTGGAGGCCCAGCGCAAGGCGATGGTCAGCGACATCGCCCATGAGCTGCGCAGCCCCCTCACCAACATCCGCGGCTGGCTGGAGGTCACCCGGGACGGTGTCGTCGAGCCCGACCGGGAGCTGCTCGCCGCCCTGCACGACGAGGCGCTGGTCCTCCAGCGCGTCATCGACGACCTGCGTGATCTCGCCGACGCCGACGCCGGGACGCTGCGGCTGCACCGCGAACCGGTGCGCGCGGCCGACCTCCTCGACCAGACCGCCGCCGCCCACCGCGTCGCCGCCGAGACCGCCGGGGTCGACCTGCGCACGGTCACCGCCCCCGGCGCGTGCTGGCTGGACGCCGACCCGGTGCGGATGCGGCAGGCGGTCGGCAACCTGGTGACCAACGCGCTGCGGCACACCCCGCCCGGCGGCACGGTCACCCTGGCCGCGCGGCCCGACGGCGACAGCGTGGTCCTGGAGGTCGCCGACACCGGGTGCGGGATCGGGGCCGCCGACCTCCCGCACATCTTCGACCGGTTCTGGCGGGCGGAGAAGTCCCGCAGCAGACGCACCGGCGGCAGCGGCCTCGGCCTGCCCATCGTCCGCCACCTGCTCGCCGCGCACGGCGGCACCGTGGACGTCACCAGCACACCCGGTGCCGGCAGCGTGTTCACCCTGTGCCTGCCCGCGGGCCCGGCACCGGCGGATGTCAGCGGCGCAGCAGGCGGGCGATCTCCAGGTGCTCCGGGGTGAGGGGCATGCCCTCCTCGGTCTCCCACACGCAGGTCTGGAGGACCCGGGCCAGCGTCCAGGCGCGGGCCCGGGGGCGGTCCAGGGCGAGGGCGTCCGTCAGCGCGTCGAAGCGCCAGCGGACGCCGGCCGGGTCGTAGCGGTCGCGCAGGGCGGGGAAGAGGTCGAAGCCGGGGTCGCCGGAGAGCGGCTTGGGGTCGATGGCCAGCCAGGGGGCGCGGTCGGCGGCCAGGACGTTGTCGTGGTGCAGGTCCCAGTGGAGCAGCCGGTCGCCGGGCTCGGCGGCGACCTCGCGCAGGGCGGCGGCGCAGTCGGTGAGCAGCGCGCGGGCCGCCGGGTCGGGGACGCGGGCCAGGGCGGGCGGGGTGCGGTCCAGCAGGGCCGGGGCGAGGTCGGCGAGGCGGCGCAGGCCGGGCGGGGCCGGGCGGGCGGTCAGGCGGGCCAGGAGGCGGCCGATGACGAGGGTGGCCTCGTGGACGGGGACGTCGGCGAGGGTGCGGGTGGCGTCGAGGCGTTCCAGCAGGAGCGTGCCGGTGGCCTCGTCGTGGGCGAGGAGCCGTACCGCGCCGTCGCCGTCCCAGGCGCGCAGGGCGAGCGGTTCGCCCTCGGTCTCGCCGTCGGGCAGCTGGAGCTTCAGCACGGCGGGGGTGCCGTCCGCGCGGCGGACCGGCAGGACCAGCGCGCACACGCCGTACCTCGGCGGGCCGTCCGGGCGCAGCGCCCAGTCGGCGTGGAAGCGGGCGGCGAGCGCGGGGAGCGCGGCGATGAAGGCGCGGCCCGCGGCGCCGTTGTAGCGGGTCTGGGTTTCGACCAGTTCTGCCGGGATGTCGACCATCCCCGGGACTGTAACCGAGCCCGGAAATCAACGGATTCCGTAGCAGACAGAAGGCTCCCCGCCGGGTTAGCTTCCGGCCATGGACCCCTCAGCGAGCAGCCGTTTCGTCAACGGTGGTGTCTCCTTCTGGTACGCCCAGGACGGCCTCCCCGCGCCCCGCGAACCGCTGCCCGGGGACGCGGCCGCCGATGTGGTGATCGTCGGCGGCGGCTACACGGGGCTGTGGACGGCGTACTACCTGAAGAAGGCGGACCCCGCCCTGCGGATCACCGTCCTCGAACAGAAGTTCTGCGGCTATGGCGCGTCCGGCCGCAACGGCGGCTGGCTCTACAACGGCGTCGCGGGCCGCGACCGGTACGCCCGGCTGCACGGCCACGACGCCGCCGTACGCCTCCAGCGGGCCATGAACGACACCGTAGCCGAGGTCGTGCGGGTCGCGGCCGAGGAGGGTATCGACGCCGACATCCACCGGGGCGGGGTGCTCGAAGTGGCCCGCACGCCCGCCCAGTCGGCGCGGCTGAGGGCGTTCCACGAGCACGAGCTGTCGTACGGCGAACAGGACCGTGAGCTGTACGGCGCCCGGGAGACCGCCGAGCGGATCAGGGTGGCCGGGGCGGTGGGGTCGGCGTGGACGCCGCACGGGGCGCGGGTGCACCCGGTGAAGCTGGTGAAGGGGCTCGCGGCGGCCGTCGAACGGCTCGGGGTGAGCGTGCACGAGTCGACGCCGGTCACCGAGATCCGGCCGGGGCGGGCGGTGACGCCGTACGGGACCGTGCGGGCGCCGTACGTGCTGCGCTGCACGGAGGGGTTCACGGCGGCGCTGAAGGGGCAGCGGCGGACCTGGCTGCCGATGAACTCCTCGATGATCGTCACCGAGCCGCTGACCGACGCGCGGTGGGCGGACATCGGCTGGGCGGGCCGCGAGACCCTCGGCGACATGGCGCACGCCTACATGTACGCCCAGCGCACCGCCGACGGCCGCATCGCGCTCGGCGGGCGCGGGGTGCCGTACCGCTTCGGCTCCCGCACCGACAACGACGGCCGCACACGGGAGGCGACCGTCGAGGCGTTGCAGGAGGTCCTGACCCGTTTCTTCCCCTCGCTGACCGGCGTCCGGGTCGCGCACGCCTGGTCGGGGGTGCTCGGCGTGCCGCGCGACTGGTGCGCCACCGTCACCCTCGACCGGG
The DNA here is from genome assembly GCF_018070565.1 of Streptomyces sp. B93. Classification (GTDB taxonomy): domain Bacteria; phylum Actinomycetota; class Actinomycetes; order Streptomycetales; family Streptomycetaceae; genus Streptomyces. The sequence goes on along the minus strand of NZ_JAGPXL010000006.1, from coordinate 161,696 downwards.
CCACCGGCCTGGGCTGGGCGGGCGGTTACGTCGGCTCCGGCGTCGCCACCGCCAACCTCGCCGCCCGCACCCTGCGCGACCTGGTGCGGCTCGACTCGGGCGGGGCCGGGCCGACCGCGCTGACCGCGCTGCCGTGGGTGGGCCACCGGGTGCGCCGGTGGGAGCCGGAGCCGCTGCGCTGGCTGGGCGTGCACGGCCTGTACGCCACCTACCGGGCGGCGGACCGCCGGGAGCTGACGACGCACGCGGCCGGGTCGTCGCGGCTGGCGCGGGTGGCGGACCGGGTGGCGGGGCGGACGTAGGCCCTTGTGGGCGGGCGGACGTGGGTCCTTGGGGTGGGGCGGACGTGGGTCCTTGGGGGTCGGGTGGACGTCGGTCCTCAGACGACCGGCTCCCGCACCGGTTCCGTCGCCGGTGTGCCCTGCTTCGGGGGCTTCACCGTGACCATCAGGGCCGCCACCACACCCGCCAGCAGCATGATCGCCGCCGCCCACCAGATGGCGACCGTGTAGCCGTGCACCGTGCCCTCCCGGACGACCTCGGTGCGCTCGGCGGGGTCGGTCAGCCGGGCGGCGACGTAGGCGGTGGTGCTGGTGGTGGCGATGGTGTTGAGCAGGGCCGTGCCGATGGAACCGCCGACCTGCTGGGCGGTGTTGACGGTGGCCGAGGTGACGCCGGAGTCCTCCGGGGCCACCCCCGCCGTCGCGGTGGAGAACACCGGCATGAAGGTGAGGCCCATGCCGAGGCCCATCAGGATCAGCGCGGGCATGATCTGCGTCGCGTACGACGAGTCGACCGTCAGCTGGGTCAGGATCAGCATGCCGCCCGCCGCCAGGACCATGCCCGGCGCCATCAGCATGCGCGGCGGCACGTACTGGAGGAGCCGGGCGGAGATCTGGGTGGCGCCGACGATGATGGCCGCGGTCAGCGGCAGGAACGCCAGGCCCGTCTTCACCGGCGAGTAGGCGAGGATGACCTGGAGGTAGTAGGTCATGAACAGGAACAGGCCGAACATGCCGATGACCGCCAGCATCATCGTCAGGAAGCAGCCCGCGCGGTTGCGGTCCTTGATGATGTGCAGCGGCAGCAGCGGCCGGGATGCCCTGGTCTGCCACCACACGAACGCGGTGAGCAGGGCGATGCCCGCCGCGAACAGCGCGAGGACGAACGAGTCGGTCCAGCCGCGGGGTTCGGCCTCGCTGAAGCCGTAGACGATCGCGACCAGGCCGCCGCAGCCGAGCAGCACACCGGGCACGTCCAGCCGGGCGCCCGCCTGCCCGGGGCGGTCGTGGAGCAGCGCGAACGCGCCGAACACGGCGATGACGGCGATGGGCACGTTGACGTACAGGCACCAGCGCCAGTCCAGGTACTCCGTGAGCAGCCCGCCGACGATGAAGCCGATCGCGGAACCGCTGCCCGCCAGGGCGCCGTAGACACCGAAGGCCTTGCCCCGCTCCTTCGGGTCGGTGAACGTCGTCGTCAGCAGGGAGAGCGCGGACGGCGCCAGTACGGCGGCGAAGACGCCCTGGAGGGCGCGGGCGCCGAAGAGCATGATGTCGGTGGTGGCCGCCCCGCCGAGCGCGGAGGCCCCCGCGAAACCGATCAGGCCGATCACGAACGTCCTTTTACGGCCCACTAGATCGGCGATCCGGCCGCCGAGCAGCAGCAGCCCGCCGAAGGCGAGGGTGTAGGCGGTGATCACCCACTGCCGGTTCCCGTCCGACATGCCGAGGTCGCGCTGGGCGGACGGCAGGGCGATGTTCACGATCGTCGCGTCGAGCACGACCATCAGCTGGGCCAGCGCGATCACCACCAGGCCCCACCAGCGGCGCGGGTCGTGGTCGTCCGCCGCCGTGCCGGTCTCACCTTTCCGGGTGACACTCATCCGGCCAGAAGACCATGAATCAGGACGTGTCGCATCCGCGGGGCGGTCACCAGGAGAGCGTCCGGCCGTCATGGCTCCAGCACCACCTTGCCCGTCGTGCCGCGCGACTCCAGCGCACGGTGTGCGGCGGCGGCCTCGGCGAGCGGGAAGCGGTGCACCGCCGGGACGAGACGGCCCGCGGATGCCTCGGCGAGCGCGCGCAGTTCGAGCGTGCGGATCGGGTTGGGGCCGCCCGCCTTCGCCAGCATCACCGGGCCGAGGACCTGCTCCGACACCCCGTCGACGAGATAGGGCGCGGCGTCGTCCGCGATGCCCTGCGCCGACCAGCCGAACACCAGGTGTCTGCCGTCGGGGGCGAGCATGCCGACGGCCGTGCGGGCGATGTCGCCGCCCACACCGTCGTAGACGATGGTCACCTTGCCGCGGTACGCCGCGACCTCCTCGGCCCAGGACGGGTCCCGGTAGTCGACGGCCAGGTCGGCGCCGTTCGCGGCCACCTTGGCGGTCTTCTCCGGGCCGCCCGCGAGACCGATGACGGTGGCGCCCGCGTTCTTCGCGTACTGCACCAGCAGGGTGCCGATGCCGCCCGCCGCCGCCGGGACGAGGACCACGTCGGCGGGGCCCGGCTCGGCGAACTGGGCGATCCCCATCGCCGTACGGCCCGTGCCGATCATCGCGACCGCGGCCGTGAGGTCCAGGCCGTCCGGGACCTCGTGCAGCCGGTCGGCGTCGGTGACGGCGAGTTCGGCGTAGCCGCCCGGGGCGAAACCCAGATGGGCGACGACCCGCTTGCCCAGCCAGTCGGCGTCGGTGCCCTCGCCGAGCGCGACGACGACACCGGCGACCTCCCGGCCGGGGATCGTCGGCAGCGGCGTCGGGGCGGGGGCGGGGCCCTGCTGTCCCCTTCTGAGGGCCGTGTCCAGCAGGTGCACCCCGGCCGCGGCCACGGCGATGCGCACCTGGCCGGGGCCCGGACGGGGGTCCTCGACCTCTTCGAGGACGAGGTTCTCGGCGGGGCCGAAGGCGTGGAGGCGGATGGCGTGCATGGTGGGTCCCCCAAGTGGACGGTGGTGGGCTCATGTCCCTTCGGCCATCCACCCTTCAACCTCAAGCATGCTTGAGGTCAAGTGCCTGTCGGCCGTGCCTGCCCAGCGCCAGCGACACCGCCGTCAGCGCGCTGTTGAAGGACACCTCGGACAGCACACCCGGCGCGGCGACCTGGTCCCCCGCCAGATAGACACCGTCGCCGCGGTCCACCGCGGGCCGGTCACGCCAGCTCGTGCCGGGCAGGTCGACGGCGCCCGTACGGCCGTTCGCGAGGGCCTCACCGCGCCAGGTGACGCGCTCCCGCCAGCCCTCGAAGGCCAGGTCCAGCAACTGCTCGGCACGCGCCACACCGTCCGCGCGGGACTCGTGCGGGGCGACCGGCACCTGCCCCTGGATCAACTGTTCCCCGGCCGGGGCGAGCGTGCGGTCCTGCGCCGTGAACCGCTCCAGCCACCCCGGCGCGTCCAGATCGGACACCGCGAACGCGTCCCCGCGCCGCGTGTGTACGGCGATGTCGACGAGCGCGGTACGGCCGCTCGGCCAGGTCAGACTGTCGTCGCGGAGGAGGCGCCGGGCCGCGTCGAGGGAGGTGGCGACGATGACCGGCCCGCCGCCCACCGGCACCGAGTCCACCCGCGACAGCGTCTCCACCCGCACTCCGAGGTTCCAGGCCCGCGCCGCCATCCGGTCGATCACGCTTCCCCAGCCGCCGCGCGGGTAGTGCGCCTCCGGCGGCAGCTTGGTGGCCCGCCGCAGCCGCTCCTGCACGAACGCCGCGGACAACGACCCCGGGTCGTGGTGGAAGAGCGCGACCGCCGAGTAGTGGGCCGCCGCCCGCGCGCCCTCCTCACCGGCCTGCTCGGTCGCCCAGGTCAGGAAGTCCATGTCCACGGGGGCCTGCCGGGCCGTACGGCGCAGCAGCCTCAGCATCGAGAACGGCGGGGTGCGCCGCAGCACGCCCTTGTGGCGCAGCCGCAGCCGGGCCGCCTCCAGCGCCGGGAGAGGGGCCAGCGGGCCGATGAGGTCACGCCGTTGCAGCCAGGTCCAGTGCGGGCCGCCGTTGTAGAGGGCGTGCGGGCCCTGGTTGGTCCGGTACGGGGCGTCGGCGGTCCGGGCCCGCCCGCCCAGGGTGTGGTGCGCCTCGTGGACGGTGACCTGGGCGCCCGCCTCGGCGGCGGTGATGGCCGCGGTGAGACCGGCGAATCCGCCGCCGACAACGGTGATGCGGTGCATGGCTGGACTCCCTCGGATCGGGTATCGCCTGCGGGTCTTTCGCTGGGCCTTCGACCACTACGACTGTGTGGGGTGGCCAAATGTGACATCGGGCCCGAGGCGCGGGGCATTCGCGCAGGTCGGGGGCGTTGTCAGTGGTGGGGTGCAGCATGGGGGCATGGTGCGGCGAGGCAGGCGGGAAGGCGGACGAGCGGCGGGCGAAGGGGGGTACGGCGGTCAGGGGGCGCGGCGGCCGGAGGTGCGGCTGCCGGTGCTGGAGCGGTGGCCGGGGGGCGAGCTGGAGCCGGACGGCGACTACGACGGGCTGGAGTTCACGGAGGCCGACCTCGGGAGTCAGGACGGCGGCGGCGCCCGCTTCATGGACTGCGCGCTGACCGGCTGCGCCCTGGACGAGACCCGGCTGCGGCGCGCCCGGCTCCTGGACACCCGGATCAGCGCCCCGCGCGGCGTCGGCACCGACCTCGCCGAGGCCACCCTGCGGGACGTGGAGGTGCTGGACGCCCGGTTGGGCGGGGTGCGGTTGCACGGGGCGGTGCTGGAGCGGGTGCTGGTCCGGGGCGGCAAGCTCGACTTCGTGAACCTGCGGGGCGCCCGGCTGAGAGACGTCGTCTTCGAGTCCTGCGTCCTGGTGGAGCCGGACTTCGGGGGCGCGCGGCTGGAGCGGGTCGAGTTCGTCGACTGCGCGGTGCGGGCGGCGGACCTCACCGCGGCGACGCTGGTGGACGTGGACCTGCGGGGCGCGGCCGAGCTGGAGATCGAGCGGGGGGTGGAGCGGCTGGCGGGGGCGGTGATCAGTCCGGGCCAGCTGGTGGAGCTGGCGCCGGTGCTGGCGGGGGCGCTGGGGATCAGGGTGGAGGGGGAATAAGGAGTGGGGCCCTGGGGAGGGGCCGCGGCAGTGGGGGCGGGCCGGTCAGGGCAGCCGGGGGAAGCGGGCCTGGAGGGTCCAGACGGCCGGGTTCTCCGCGAGGTCCTCGTGCATGTCGGCCAGGTCGGCGATCAGGTCGTGCAGGAAGTCGCGGGCCTCGCGGCGCAGTTCGGTGTGGGAGAAGGTGAGCGGGGGCTCCTCGGCGGGCATCCAGTCCGCCTCGACGTCCACCCAGCCGAAGCGGCGCTCGAACAGCATCCGGTCCGTGGACTCGGTGAAGTCCAGCTCCGCCCGCTGCGGCTTCGCGGCGCGCGAGCCCAGCGGGTCCCGGTCCAGCCGCTCGGCGATGTCGCACAGCGCCCAGGCGAAGTCGAGCACCGGCACCCATCCCCAGGCTGTGGACAGTTCCCGGTCCGACTCGGTGTCCGCGAGATAGACGTCCCCGCAGAACAGGTCGTGGCGCAGGGCGTGGACGTCCGCGCGCCGGTAGTCGGTCTGCGGGGGGTCGGGGAAGCGGGGGGAGAGGGCGTAGCCGATGTCGAGCACGGGGTGATGGTGTCACGTGACGCGGGCCCGACCACGCCCGGCACCGGCCTCGCTCGCGCGCGGCGGTGGGCCAGCGGCCGGGGGCGGTACCGGCCGGCCTCGCGTGCGCCGGTGGGCCGGCCAGGGGCGTCAGGGGGTACCGGTCTCGGTCAGGGCCGGTGCCGGTTGCACTCGCCCACGCCGCTGGCCCCGGCCACGATCGGCACGGTCTCCCTCGCGCGGGCCGGGCTGCCCGGTCAGGGGTGGTAGTGGCATCTCTCGACCGTGGACGGGTCCGGTCAGGGGTGGTAGTGGCATCCCTCGACCGTGGACGGGTCCGGTCAGGGGCGGTAGTGGCATCCCTCGACCGTGGACGGGTCCGGTCAGGGGCGGTAGTGGCATCCCCCGACCGTGCACGGGTCCCGTCAGGGGCGGTACCGGCACCCCCCGCGCGCCGCTCGGTCCGGCCACCATCGGCACCGGTCTCCCCCGCGTGTGCCGCTGGACCCGGTCAAGGTCGGTTCCGGTCTTGGTCAGGGCCGGCTCCGGTCTCGGTCAGGGGCGGTGTCGGGCTTCCTCGCCCCCGCCCGCCTCATAGGCTCAGGGCGTGCGCACTCCCCGGCCCCGACCGCTTCCCGGCAACACCGGCGCCGGTGTTGCCGTCGGTGTCGCCGCTGCTCTCGTTCTCGGCGCGTGCGGAGCCGGCGGTGTCTCCGGTACCCCCGGTGACGACGGCCTGGGTGACCCGTACTTCCCCAGGGCGGGCAACGGCGGCTACGACGTCACCCACTACGCGCTGACCCTCGCCTACACCCCAGCCGACCGCCACCTCGCCGGCACCGCGACCCTCACCGCCCGCGCCACCCAGGACCTGTCCGCCCTCAACCTCGACCTGGCGGGCCTGGACGTGGAGTCCGTCACCGTCGACCGCCGCGCCGCCCGCTGGAACCGCGCGGGCCACGAACTGACGGTCCGCCCGCGCGACGACCTCGACGAGGGCACCGTGTTCCGGCTGACGGTCCGCTACCAGGGCACCCCGGTCACCCTCACCGACCCGGACGGCTCCGAGGAGGGCTGGCTGCCCACCGAGGACGGCGCCCTCGCGCTCGGGCAGCCGACGGGTTCGATGACGTGGTTCCCCGGCAACCACCACCCCGCGGACAAGGCGTCGTACGACATCACCGTCACCGTGCCGCGGGGCCTGAAGGCCGTCTCCAACGGCGAGCTGACGCGCGAGCCGACGACCCGTGGCGACCGCACGACGTTCGCCTGGCGCGCCACCGAGCCGATGTCCAGCCACGCGGCGACGGTCGCGATCGGCCGTTACGACATCGGCCGTACCGTCGCCGGGGGCGGCCTGCCCGTGTACACCGCCGTGGACCCGGACCAGGCCGACGCCAGCCGTGACGTCCTCTCCCGCATCCCCGACGTCCTCGCCTGGGCGGAGCGGAACTTCGGCCCGTACCCCTTCTCCTCCGCCGGGGCGATCGTCGAACGGCCCGACGACGCCGGGTACGCCCTGGAGACCCAGAACCGGCCGGTCTTCCCAGGCGCCCCCGACACCGCGCTCCTCGTGCACGAGCTGGCCCACCAGTGGTACGGCGACTCCGTCACCCCGAGGACCTGGCGGGACATGTGGCTGAGCGAGGGCTTCGCCACCTACGCGGAGTGGCTGTGGCGCGAGGACCACGGCGGCGAGACCGCCCAGCAGACCTTCGACGCGCTCCACACGGCCGGTTCCGCGTCCTCGGGGAGCGGCACGGACGACGCCGAGGACCTGTGGTCCTTCCCGCCCGCCGACCCGCCCGACGCCGCGCACATCTCCGGCCGCCCCGTCTACGACCGGGCCGCCATGACCCTGCACCGGATCCGCCAGGCCCTCGGCGACGACGCGGCCTTCCGTGTCCTCCTGCGGGACTGGGCCGCCGCCCGCCGGTACGGCAACGCCGACACGCACGACTTCACGACGTGGGTCGAACGCCGTTACCCGGCCACCGACTTCGCCCCGATCTGGCGGGACTGGCTGTACGGCGACGGGAGACCGGACGATCAGTGAGCCGCGGGCTCCGCAGGTGGCAGCGCCCTGCGGAGCACCGCGCACGGGCGGCCCAGCCGGCGGTCGGCGCGGTGGTCGACCACCTCGTAGCCGAGGGCGGTCCAGAAGGCGAGGGCGCGGGGGTTGTCGTCCAGCACGGCCAGCCGTACGCCGTCACGGCCCGCGGCGCGGAAGCGGTCCTCGACCAGCGCCGCCAACTGCCGCCCGTACCCCTGTCGGTGCACGGCCGGGTCCACCATGAGCAGCCCGATCCACGGGTCCGGGTCGGCGGGGTCCGGGTGGCGGGCGAGGGTGACGGCGATCCCGACGAGCCGCCCCGCGCTGCGGGCCAGCAGTACCTCCGTGTCCGGGTTCGCCAACTCGTCCGCGAGCGCCCTGGCCACCTGCTCCGGCCGGATGTCGTCCGGGTCCGGGAAGTCGCCGCTGAGGGCGTGGAAGTCGCGGTTGGCGGCGTACAGCGCGGTGAGTTCGGTGAGCAGGGGACCCGGGAGGTCCCGGCCGTCGGGGTCGGCGGAGCCCTTGAGCACGTCGAGGATCATGCGGGCAACCTATGCCTGCCGGGGGGACGGGCCGGGACCCGAGCCCGCCCGATCGTGCCGCGACCCGCGACCCGCGACCCGCGACCCGCGACCCGCGACCCGCGACCCGCGACCCGCGCCCCGCGACCCGCGACCGCGACCGCGACCCGGAACCCGGTCATGGGACGGGCCCCCGACGCCTGCTGGGTCGGGGGCCCGGCCGAGGGTGGTGCGTGTCCGTCAGACGTTCACACCGAAGTCCTGGGCGATGCCCGTGAGGCCCGAGGCGTAGCCCTGGCCGACGGCGCGGAACTTCCACTCGGCGCCGTTGCGGTACAGCTCGCCGAAGACCATGGCCGTCTCCGTCGCCGCGTCCTCCGAGAGGTCGTAGCGGGCGATCTCGGTGCCGCCCGCCTGGTTGACGATGCGGATGTAGGCGTTGCGGACCTGGCCGAAGTTCTGCGAGCGGCTCTCGGCGTCGTAGATGGAGACCGGGAAGACGATCTTGTCGACGTCGGCCGGGAGGGCCGCCAGGTTGACGTTGATCGCCTCGTCGTCGCCCTCGCCCTCGCCGGTGCGGTTGTCACCGGTGTGGACGATGGTGTTGTCCGGGGTCTGCTTGTTGTTGAAGAAGACGAAGTGGGCGTCGGAGTAGACCTTGCCCTGGGGGTTGACCGCGATGGCCGACGCGTCCAGGTCGAAGTCCGTGCCCGTGGTGGTGCGGACGTCCCAGCCGAGGCCGACGGTGACGGCGGTCAGGCCCGGAGCCTCCTTGGTGAGCGAGACGTTGCCACCCTTGGACAGGCTTACAGCCATGGTTTGGGAGTCCCTTCCCTCGGTTTTGTACGCGGTTGTACGGAGCCGTGGTGTACGGCCACGAAGCTACAGCTACCCGTAAGAACGCCGTGCGGGGTGCCACAAGTTCCGGGTGTCTTTACTTTCTTTGCCGAACTTCACCGCCGACGGACCCGATCCGATATTGGGGTGACGTGGACCGGACAGAGCGGGGAACATGGTCGGCATGTCCGGTCCTCACCTCATCCGTGGCTCCGTCTCCCTGCCCGAGGCCGAGCTGATGTGGCGTTTCTCGCGCTCCTCGGGACCCGGCGGACAGCACGTCAACACCACCGACTCGCAGGTCGAGCTGCGTTTCGACCTCGCCCGCACCGAGGCCCTCCCCGAGGTCTGGAAGGAGCGGGCCCTGCAAAGGCTCTCCGGGCGGCTCGTCGACGGGGTCGTCACCGTCCGCGCCTCCGAGCACCGGTCCCAGTGGCGCAACCGCGAGGCCGCCGCCGTACGCCTGGCCGCCCTGCTCGCCGAGGCCACCGCGCCGCCGCCCAAGCCCCGCAGGCCCACCCGCATCCCGCGCGGCATCAACGAGCGGCGGCTGCGGGAGAAGAAACAGCGCTCCCAGACCAAGCGGGGACGCTCGGGGCGCGACTGGGGGTAGGCGGGGTCCGGGCGGCTCAGCCCAACTGCCGGTAACGGCCCTTGAAGTACGTCAGCGGGCCGCCGTCCGCGCTGCGCACCTCCGCCGTGAGGACCCGGCCGACGACGAGGGTGTGGTCCCCGGCGGCCACGCGCTGCTCGGTGCGGCACTCCAGGGTGGCCAGCGCACCGCCGACCAGGGGGGCGCCGGTCACCTCGCCGCGGACGTACGGGATGTCCTCGAAGAGGAGGCGGTCGCTGATGCGGCCCTTCATCGCGAAGCGGCCCGCGATGTGCCGCTGGCTCTCGGAAAGGACGGAGACCGCCCACTGCGGCTGCTCGGTGAGCAGGTCGTCCATGCGGGAGCCGTCGCGCAGGCTCACCAGGACCAGGGGCGGGTCGAGGGAGACGGACATGAAGGCGGTGGCGGTCATGCCGACGTCCTCGCCACCCGGTGCCAGCGGGTCGTCGGGGTCCAGCGGCGGCTCCTTCGCGGTGACCAGCACCACGCCCGAGGCCAGCCGGGACATGGCGGCCCGGAACTCGTCGTTGCTCACCCCCTCAGCATGCCCGGCGGCACCTGCCTGGGCGGGGACGGTCAGGGCGGCGGTGGGGAGAGGATGGTTCGGCACGCCCCGCACGCTAGTCTCCGGTGGGGGTGCCCCACATCGGGCCCTGGTCCGAGGATGCTCCTGGGCGGATGGTCCTAGGACCAGCGAACTGGTCCCGGGGGCGGACGAGGTGGGGCGACAAAGAAACGAAAGCCCACGCAATTGATTACGTTCTGCTGTGACATGAGTCACAAGGGGCACTAATTGTTGACCCTGTGTACCGAGTGGGCAGCGCGCTGTGATTCAGTGGCGGGGAAGCTGTAAGGACACCGTCCGGAAATAGGTGCCGTGGACCAGGCGCCGATGACAACCCTTTGATTTCTGATTCGCTGCGAGGTCTCGGGGGGAGGGCGAGCATGGAGACCGAGTCGGAGCCGTACGTCCAGCTTGCGTCCCTGCGACAGCTGCACCAGGTCATGGCCGACATGAACGCGGCCCGCAGCCTGGCCGACACCTTGCAGACGGTCGCGGACGGCGTCGTCAGCGCGCTGGGCTACGAACTGGCCTGCGTCAACCTCGTCCGAGGCGACGGCGACCTCGTCGTCGCCGCCTTCTCCGGCAACCCCGCGGCCGAGGCCCTGATCACCGGCCGGGTCGGCTCCCGCGAGTCCTGGGAACGACGCCTCGGCATGGGCGAACAGTGGGGCAACCTGATCTTCATACCGCACACCGAGGGCTGGATCCTCGACGACGACGACGTCCCGCAGTGGTACACCGACGGCCCCGCCCCCCGCTTCGAGGACGAGTGGCACCCCTCCGACCGCCTCTTCGCGCCGATGTACGGCGGCCCCGGCGGCGAACTCATCGGCGTGATCTCCGTCGACCGGCCGCGCAACGGCCGCAGGCCCGGCGCCTGGGGGCGCGAGGCGCTCCAGATGTACGCCTTCCAGGCGGGCATCGCCATCAGCAACGCGCGTCTACGCGCGAACATGCAGCGCGCCCTGGTCCGCCTGGAGCGCGAGCAGCAGGCGCTGCGGGCCAGCGAGGAGAGCTTCCGGCAGGCCTTCGAGTACGCCCCCTCCGGCATGGCCATCGCCGAGATGGGCGGCGACCAGCACGGCCGCATCCTGCGCACCAACGACGCCCTGTGCCGCCTGCTCGGCCGCCCCGCCTCCGCGATGCGCCGCTACTCCTTCTCCGACCTCGTCCACCCCGAGGACATAGGCACCCTGCTGCGGACCTCCGCCGAGGGTGGCCGCGCCGAGCTGCGCCTGGGCCGCCGGGACGGCTCGTACGTCTGGGTCTCGCTGCGCAACAGCGTCGTCGCGGACGCCGCCGACGGCCCCCGCTTCCTGCTCACCCACGTCGAGGACATCGAGGAACGCAAGCGCCGCGAGCTACAGCTCGCCCACCGCGCCTCCCACGACTCCCTCACCGGCCTGCCGAACTCCGCCGAGCTGCGCGCCCGGCTCTCCGCCCGGGTGTGCCAGCAGCGCCCGCAGACCGCGCACGGCGGCGTCCTGGAGACCCTCGACGCCTACGGCCCCACGGTCTCCTACGAGAACGACTTCGGCTTCCGCCCGGACGGCGCCCTCGCCGACGCCTACGACGCCTACGACCACCATGTGCACACCATCGCCCCCGAGGGCGACCGCGACGACGGCACCAAGGGCCTCGCGGTGCTCTTCTGCGACCTCGACGGCTTCAAGTCGATCAACGACCGGTTCGGGCACAACGCGGGCGACGCGGTCCTCATCGAGGTCGCCCGGCGGCTCAGCAACGGCGTCCGGGACGGCGACACCGTGGCCCGGCTCGGCGGTGACGAGTTCGTCATCCTCGCCGACGGCCTCGGCCGCGCCGACGCCCAGGACCTCGCCGTACGCCTGCGCAACGAGATCATCCAGCCGATCCGCGCCGAAGGACGGGCCGTCCGGGTCGGCGCCAGTTTCGGCATCGGGTGGGCGCACTGCGGCATGACCGCCGACGAAGTGCTGAAATCCGCTGACGAACGTATGTACGTCGAGAAACGGTCTCGTCCCAAACAGCACAGACGTGCCGGATGACACGCAGGTCAGCACGCTGATGCGGTCCGAGTCACCCGTTTGGGCCAGCAAGAGCGGGTAGGCTCGCCATCCTCACCACACGTACCGCATCCGCCCCGCACCTGAGGAGTACGAAGGGATGACGCCCGGCAACAACGGCGCGAGCACGCCTGAGGACGACGACCCGTTCGGCTACCTCTACGCCGACGGTCAGGCCAACGGCGCCCAGCCGCCCTCCGGCGGCTACGGCTACCCCAACTCCGTCAGCCGGGTCAGAGCGGTCGGCGAGCGGCAGTACGGCCAGCAGCCGCCCGCCGCGCCCCCCGGCCACGGCCAGGTGCCCCCGCAGCAGGGGCCCTACGGTCAGCCGAACGCGCGCTACGCCGCCCCCGAGACGTTCCCCGGCGGCGCCCCCACGGCCCAGCAGGCGAGCACCGGCACCGGCGGTCGCGGTGGCGGCCGAGGCGGCCGGGGGCCCAACACCAAGGGCCTGCTGATCGGTGCCGTGGCGGTGGTCGCCGCGGTCGTCATCGGCATCGGAGTGGCCATGCTCGGCGGCGACGACGGCGACGACGACGGCAACACCGACAACCAGGCCGGGCCGACCGCGACCCAGTCCCAGAGCAGCGAGCCCTCCGCGTCCAGCAGCGCGACCGACGACGCGGAGAAGGCCGAACTCCCGGCGATCGACGCCAAGGCCCTCCGCCTCAGCGACGGCATGTCCACGGCCTCGGACGTGGAGGGCGCGCAGGCCGACGGCGGTGTCTATGTCACCGGTTTCAACCAGGTCGGAGCCAAAGTCACCTGGACCATCAACGGGATCGAGGAAGCCGGTACCTACCGGCTCGACGTGCGCTACGGCATCCCCGGCAAGGACGCCGACGCGACCCTCCTGGTCAACGGCAAGGACACCACCCGCCCGCTGAACATGAAGAACTTCGGCGGCACCCCTGAGGGCGACTGGGAACGGGGCTGGCAGACCACCTGGGCCACCGTCAACCTCACCAAGGGCACGAACACCATCGAGCTGGCCTGCAATGAGGGCAACAAGTGCGATGTCGTGTTCGACCAGCTGGCCATCAGCGAAGGCTAGAAGACGCCCTCGCCCTGCGGGTTACGCCGCCGTCGCGTCCGGGGTGACCGTGACACGGGGGAGTAGGTCCTCGTAGACACAGCGGTCGAACTCCCCCGCCGTGCGGCAGCGGACCGTCGCCGCGGAGAGGGCGGTCGCGCGGGTCAGGCGGTCGGGCCACGGGAGGCGCTCGACCAGCGCCGACACCAGGCCCGCGACCGCCGAGTCGCCGGCGCCCGTCGGGTTGCCGGGCAGGGGCGTGGGCGGGGCCGCGTGCCACAGGCCCTCCGGGGTCAGCGCCAGCAGGCCGTCCGCGCCCAGGGAGGAGACGACCGCGCGGGCGCCCCGGCGCCGGGCGTCCTGGGTGGCCCGCAGCGGTTCGTGGGAGCCCGTCAGCTCGGCCAGCTCGTCCGCGTTCGGCTTGACGATGTCGGGGCGGGCCGCGATACCGCGGCGCAGCGGCTCCCCACCGGTGTCCAGGAGCACGGGCACGTTCGCGGCGCGCGCCGTGCGGACCAGACCGGCGTACGCGCCCACGGGCACGCCCGGCGGCAGACTGCCGCACAGGGCCACCGCGGCGGCGGGCCGCAGCAGATCCTCGTAGGCCTCCTGGAAGGCCGACCACTCGGCGGGCGTGACGGCGGGGCCCGGTTCGTTGAGGAGCGTGGCCCCGCCCGGCACGTCGTCGACGACCGTGACCGTACGGCGGGTCGGCCCGCCGATCGGGACCAGCGCGTCGGTGATGCCGGGGACGGCGGTGAGCCCGTCCCGCACGGCCCGGCCGGTGCCGCCGCCGGCGAAGCCCGTGACCGTCACCTCGTGGCCGAGCGCGGCCAGCACCCGGGCCACGTTGACACCCTTGCCGCCGGGCCGCTCCACGACGTCGGTGACCCGGTGGGCGGTGCCCGGGCGCAGGGATCGTACGCGGTACGTGATGTCGAGAGCGGTGTTCAGTGTGACCGTGAGGATCACCGGGGCCGACCTCCCCCCATTGCCTGCGCTTGCGGTGTGTCCCGGGGACACGATCATGCCAAAGACACGGCGGTCGGCCCAGCCCTCGTGCCGGTTCCCCTACCGCACCGGGGGCTCCACCACCCAGGCGCCACGCCGCATCACGCCCTTGACATCGAAATCGGCGTCGAGGACGACCAGGTCGGCGTACTTGCCCGGTTCCAGGGAGCCGATGCTGTCCCACATGCCGAGCAGCCGGGCCGGGTTGGCGGACAGCGCGGCCACCGCGTCCTCGACCGGCAGCCGGTCGACCGTCACCGCCCGCTTGAAGGCACGGTCCAGGGTCAGCGTGGACCCGGCGATCGAACCGCCCTCGACGAGCCGGGCGACGCCGTCCTGGACCTCGACCTCCAGCGGGCCCAGCATGTAGCGGCCGTCGCCGAAACCGGCCGCGTCCATCGCGTCGGTGATGAACGCCACCCGGTCCGCGCCGGCGTGATGGAACGCCAGCTCCAGCGCGGCCGGGTGCAGATGGGTGCCGTCGTTGATCAGCTCGACGGTGACCCGCTCGTCCTCCAGGAGCGCCGCGATGGGGCCCGGGGCGCGGTGGCCCAGCGCGGGCATCGCGTTGAACAGGTGAGTGGCGACCGTCGCGCCCGCGTCGATCGCCTCGACGGTCTGCTCGTACGTCGCGTCCGTGTGGCCGACGGCCGCGATCACGCCGTGCTCGGCCAGCAGGCGTACGGAGTCGATGCCGCCCGGCAGTTCGGTGGCGAGCGTGACCATCTTGGCGTGGCCGCGCGCCGCGTCGATCAGCTTGCGGACGTCCGCCGGGTCGGGGTGGCGCAGCAGTTCCTCGGAGTGCGCGCCCTTGCGGCACGGGGAGATGAACGGTCCCTCGAAGTGGATGCCCGCGATGTCGCCCTGCTCGGCCAGCTCGGAGAGGAGTCCGGCGCGCTGGGCCAGGAAGTCCATGTCGCCGGTGACGGTCGAGGCGACGAGGGTGGTGGTGCCGTGCAGGCGGTGGGTCTCGATGCCCGTGAGGACCTCGTCCACCGTGCCGGAGGTGAAGGACGCGCCGCCGCCGCCGTGGTTGTGGATGTCGACGAAGCCGGGGACGACGTAGTGGTTCGATACGTCGATGACGTGGGCGTTCTCCTGGGCGGTACCGGTGATGCGGGTGCCCTCGACGACCACGTGGCCTGCGTCCACAACTCCCGTCGGGAGCACTACACGGGCGCCCTTGAGTACCAGCTGCGGGCCGGTGGGGGCTTGGCGCGCCCGCGCGGCGGAGGCCGCGGGTTCGACAGGGCCTCGCGCCCCTTGGGGGGTTGCCATCAGGTCGTTACCTCCGTGCGGTCGGTAGTGTCGAGGAGATCCCAGGCCAGCAGCCCGGCGCCGAGGCATCCCGCTGTGTCCCCCAGTGCCGCGGGGACGATCGACGGCGGTTTCTGGAAGGTGACGCGTTCCCGTACCGCGTCCCGCAGTGGTGTGAACAAGGTTTCCCCCGCCTCGGCGAGACCGCCACCGATGATCAGGGTGCGGGGGTCCAGCAGGGTGAGCGCGGTGATCAGGCCGTCGGCGAGGGTGGCGATCGCCCGGTCCCAGACGGTCCGTGCTCGCGGGTCGCCCGCCGCGACCGCCCTCGCGCAGTCCGCCGCGTCCACGTCACGGCCGGTCGCCGCGGACCATGCCTCGGACACCGCCGCCGCGGACGCGTACCGCTCCAGACAGCCGCGCTGCCCGCACGGGCACGGGGTGCCCTGCGGTCGTACGACGACATGGCCGATCTCGCCCGCGAAGCCGTGCGCGCCCGCCTCCACCCGGCCGTCCACGCCGATGGCGCCCGCGATGCCGGTGCCCAGCGCCACGAACAGGAAGCGGTCCGCGCCCCGGCCCGCCCCGATCCGGCCCTCGGCGAGACCGCCGGTGCGCACGTCGTGGCCGAGGGCGACCGGGATGCCGCCGAGGCGGTCGGCGAGCAGGTCGCGCAGGGGTACGTCGCGCCAGCCGAGGTTGGCGGAGTAGGCGGCGGTGCCGTGCGTCTCGTCGACGATGCCGGGGACGGCGACGCCCGCGGCGGCGGCCGGGGTGCCGTGGTGCGTCGTGCCGTGGGCGCGCAGTTCGGCGGCGAAGTCGAGGATGCCCTCGACGACCGCGTCCGGGCCGTGCTCGCGGCCGGTCGGGCGGCGGGCCTGGTGGAGCAGGGTGCCGTCCGGGCCGACGAGGGCGGCCTTCATGCCGGTGCCGCCCACATCGAGGGCGATGACGTGTTTCACGGGGGACAGTGTGGCCCGAGGACCCGGAAGAGGTCTAGTCCACTTACGTGGTGTAGACCTTGTGATCTGGTTTTCGAGAGGTGTAGACCTCGTTTCGAAAATCGGACACTGAGGATTCGGTGAGGGTTCGAGATGGTTTGGGACGGTACGGCAGTGCGGAGCAGTCGGGCGGGAATCGGTCGGGCGGTCGCGGGCGTGGGCGCGCTGGGTCTGGTGGTCGCGCTAGGGGGATGCGCGATCGGCGGCGGTTCCGGGGACGTGACGCTGAAGCTCGTCGCCGCCGACTACGGCGACAGCGCGGCCAACAGCTCCGAGAAGTACTGGGCCGAGGTCGTCGAGGAGTACGAGGCCGAGCATCCCGGCGTACGGATCGACGTCGACGTGTACTCGTGGAACGACGTCGACCGTGAGGTCAAGGAGATGGTCGAGGCCGGGAACGCGCCGGACATGGCGCAGATCGGCGCGTACGCGGACTACGCGGCGGATGGCTTGCTGTATCCGGCGGACGATCTGCTCTCCATCTCCGCCCAGGCCGACTTCGCCGCGCAGCTCGCCGACGCCGGGCGGGTGAGCGGGGTGCAGTACGGAATGCCGTTCGCCGCCTCGACGCGGCTGCTCTTCTACAACGAGGAGCTGTTCGACGAGGCCGGGATCTCGGCGCCGAGCAACTGGGAGGAGCTGGCCGCCGACGCCGCCGCGCTCAAGGCGATCGGGGTGAAGTACCCGTACGCCCTGCCGCTGGGGGCGGAGGAGGCGCAGGCCGAGACCATGCAGTGGCTGCTCAGCGGGGGTGGCGGGTACACCGACGAGACCGGGGCGTACTCGGTGGACTCGCCGGAGAACGTCGAGACGTTCACCTGGCTGCGGGACGAGCTGGTGGGGGAGGGGCTGACCGGGCCCGTCGCGCCGGGGAAGCTCAACCGGGCCGACGCGTTCGCGGCGTTCGCGGCGGGGGACGTGGGGATGCTGAACGGGCACCCCTCGCTGATGACGATGGCCGCGAAGAAGGGCGTGAAGTTCGGCATGGTGCCGATGCCCGGGGTGAACGGTCCCACCAAGGCGACCATGGGGGTCGCCGACTGGATGATGGCGTTCAAGCAGAACGGGCACGGGAGGGAGGTCGGGGAGTTCCTTGATTTCGTGTACAGCGAGAAGAACGTGCTGGCCTTCTCGCGGGAGTACGACCTGCTGCCCGTGACGAACTCCGCCTCCCAGACCATGGGCGGTGCCGAGGCCGACCAGGATCTGAAGCCGTTCCTGGAGGAACTGCCGCTGTCCGAGCTGTATCCCGTCGGGAAGACGTCCTGGGCGGCCGTGAGCGCGGATGTGAAGAAGCGGATCGGCGGGGCGGTGGGCTCCGGGGGGAGTCCGGCGGCCGTGCTCGGGGAGATCGCGGGGACGGCGGTGGCCGCGGAGGGGGCGGCTGCGGGGTCCTAGTCTGTACGGTGCCTGGCATGAGTGAGCAGGAACAGCTCGGGGCGCGGGAGCGGGACGTGCTCGCGCTGGAGCGACGGGGGTTCTCCGGGCCCGGGGCCAAGGAGCGGGCGATACGGGAGGAGCTGGGGCTGGCGCCGGTGCGCTACTACCAGCTGCTGAACGCGCTGCTCGACGATCCTCGGGCGCTGGCGCACGATCCGGTGACGGTCAATCGGCTGCGGCGGGTGCGGGAGGGGCGGCGCGGGGAGCGGTGACCTGGGTAGGGTCGCGCTTATGAGCGAACCGAGCGGATCTCTGCCCGTGCCGCGGACGCAGGCCGGGCGTGACGGTGTCGAGGCGCTTCTGGCGCGGCCGGGGCGGGCGGTGATCGCCCTCGACTTCGACGGGACGCTGGCGCCGATCGTGGCCGACCCCGAGGAGGCGCGGGCGCATTCCGATGTGGTGCCGGCGCTGGTGGCGCTGGCGCCGAAGGTGGCGGCGGTGGTGGTGATCACCGGGCGGCCTGCGGAGGTCGCGGTGCGGTACGGGGGGTTTGCGGGGGTTGCCGGGCTGGAGCGGCTGGTGGTGCTCGGGCACTACGGGGCCGAGCGGTGGGACGCGGGGAGCGGGAAGGTGACGGCGCCGCCCGCGGATGCGGGGGTGGAGGCGGTGCGGGGGGAGTTGCCCGGGGTGTTGACCGGGGTGGGGGTGGTCGTCGGCGAGGACGCGTGGATCGAGGAGAAGGGGCGGGCGGTGGCGGTCCATACGCGTCGGGCGGCCGATCCGCAGGCGACGTTCGAGGTGCTGCGTGCTCCGTTGGCGGAGCTGGCGTCCCGGCACGGGCTGGTGCTGGAGCCGGGGCGGATGGTGCTCGAGCTGCGGCCGGCGGGGGTGGACAAGGGGATGGCGCTGCTGGACTACGTCCACGAGACGGGAGCGGAGTCCGTCCTGTACGCGGGGGACGATCTGGGCGACCTGGCCGCGTTCGCCGCGGTGGGTCGGCTGCGTACCGAGGGCACGTTCGGTGTCCTGGTGTGCAGCACCGGCCCCGAGGACGTGCCCGCGCTGCGGGAACAGGCCGATTTGGTGGTCGACGGGCCCCGGGGCGTGGCCCGCCTCCTTTCCACCCTGGCGTCGGAGTCGGTCTGACGGCCCCATGCCTGCGGCGGCCGGTGTCCGTCCGGTGAGTGGCTTGCGTGGCGCTGTCCGCCGGGGGGTGGGTCGGGGCCGCGCCGGGGGGTGTCCGTCCTCGGAACCGCGCGGGCTGCCAACTGGGTCCTTACCGGGGTTTTCCGCGCGAACCACTGCGGGCGGACACCCCCCGACACGTCCCCTTCCGCCGTACGGCGCCTGCACCCCGTCGTTCGCTGCCGTAGTCGCGGGGCAGTCTCCGCTTAGCTGCGGGCAGTCGTGCCGCTGGGGGCGGCTCCCACCGGGCAGCGGTGCTGACTCTGCCCTAGCTGCGGGCGGTCGTGCCGCTGGGGGCGGCTCCCACCGGGCAGCGGTGCTGACTCTGCCCTAGCTGCGGGCGGTCGTGCCGCTGGGGCGGTGCCCACCCTGGCGGCGGGCCGCATCCGCCCCAGCTGCGGGCAGTCGTGCCGCTGGGGCGGCACGGGTGGGCGCAGCGGCACCCCGGTAGCGCCGGGCTGCGCGGCCCACCCCGACGGTTCCCCGGTGTAGCGGTATCCGCTCGTGCCGGGTTGCGCAGCGCCCCCGACGGCAGCCCCCGTGGGCTCAGGACTTCAGTTCGTTCAGTTGGTCCAGGAACCAGCGGGCCGGCGGCAGTGCCGTCGCTGCCGCCGCGAGGCGCTTCGCGCGGTCGGCGCGTTCCGTGGGCGGCATCGTGAGGGCCGTATGGAGCGCCTCGGCCGTCTGGACGACGTCGTACGGGTTGACGACGATCGCGTCCTCGCCCAGCTCCTCGTACGCGCCCGCCTCCCGGGAGAGCACCAGCGCGCAGCCCTCGTCGGAGACGACGGGGACCTCCTTGGCGACGAGGTTCATGCCGTCGCGGATGGG
The DNA here is from genome assembly GCF_018070565.1 of Streptomyces sp. B93. Taxonomy (GTDB): domain Bacteria; phylum Actinomycetota; class Actinomycetes; order Streptomycetales; family Streptomycetaceae; genus Streptomyces. The sequence goes on along the minus strand of NZ_JAGPXL010000006.1, from coordinate 141,809 downwards.
GTTGACCAGCGCGACGTCGGCGAGACGGTACGCCGCCAGGGAGCGGGCGAAGTCGTCCTTGACGTGGAGGACGACCGGCGTCCAGCTCGGGGTGCCGTAGGCGTCGTTGATGGCCCGGGCCACCCGCTCGACCTCGGCGGTGTAGTCGCGGTACACCGCCAGGTCCTGCCGGGACGGGTACGCGAAGGCGACGTGGGTGACGCGGTCGTGCCACTCGGGGCGGGTGTCGAGGAGGTGCCGGTAGGCGTGCAGGCCCCGGACGATGTTCTTGGACAGTTCCGTGCGGTCCACGCGGACGATCGTGCGGCGGGGCGTGCCGTCGGGTGCCGTGCCGATCTCGGTGCGGAGGGCTGTCATCCGGTCGGCTACGTCCGGCTGGTGGGCGCGGTCCCGTAGGAAGTCCGCGTCGGCGCCCAGGCCGTGCACACCGATGCTGGTGTCGCCGAGGCCGTCGGTGAAGGCGTCGCAGCAGGCCTTGAACGCGTCGGCCCAGCGGTGGGTGAGGAAGCCGAGGCGGTCGGCGCCCAGCATGCCGTGGAGGATCTGGGCGGCGATGTCGTCGGGGAGGAGGCGGAAGTACTCGGGGGGCGCCCAGGGGGTGTGGGAGAAGTGGCCGATGCGCAGGTCGGGGCGGAGGGCGCGGAGCATTCCGGGGACCAGGGTGAGGTGGTAGTCCTGGATGACCGCGGTGGCGTCGGGGGCCGCTTCCTCGGCCAGGGCTTCGGCGAAGGCCCGGTTGTAGGTCTCGTACGACGTCCACTGACGGCGGAAGTCCGCGTCGAAGGAGGGTTCCAGGGGCGTCTGGTACAGCATGTGGTGGACGAACCACAGGACCGAGTTGGCGATGCCGTTGTAGGCGTCGGCGTGAATGGGCGGTGGGATGTCCAGCATGCGGACACCTGGTTCACCCGTTCCGCGGCGGATCGCCTCGCGGTCGCCGTCGGTCAGCGCCGAGCACACCCAGAGCGCGTCCGCGTCGGGGCCGATCGCGGAGAGGCCGGAGACGAGCCCGCCGCCGCCGCGTCTGGCGTGCAGCGAGCCGTCCTCGTCCACCTGGTAGGAGACCGGGCCGCGGTTGGACGCGACCAGCACCTGTGCAGCCTGCGTGGAAGCCATACGCCTCAACCTAGCCCGGGGTGGAAACGCTCAAACGTGCGGTTTGCCACCCGCGGGTCGTCTCAGGCCACCTTGCGGGACGCGTACTCCGCGATCTCCACCATCGGCGGGCGTTCCTCCGTGTCGACGGAGTAGGTGCGGGGTTCGAAGCCGTCCTCGCCGCGCTCGAACTGGGTGAGCGAGGGGCGGATCAGATGGCCGCGGGCCAGGCGCAGCTGGGCCGTGCGGTAGATCGCCGCTGACATCCGGCCGAGCGCCTGGCCGTCCTGGTGGCGGTGCTTGCGGACGCCGACGTCCACCTGAGCGAGGGCGTCGAGGCCGACCAGGTGGAGGCTGTCGACCAGCATGCCCAGTTCGACGCCGTAACCGACGGGGAAGGGGAGCTGTTCGAGGAGGCTGCGGCGGGCCGCGTACTCACCGCCGAGCGGCTGGACGAACCCCGCGAGCTGCGGCCAGTGCATGTTGAGCAGCGGGCGGGCCATCAGCTCGGTGACCCGGCCGCCCTGACCGCCGGTCCCGGCGAGGGGACGGTCGTACATGCCCTTGACCAGGTCGACGTCGGGGTCGGTGAGGAGGGGGCCGACGATGCCGGAGACGAAGTCGGCGGAGAACTCCTTCAGGTCGGCGTCGATGAAGCAGACGATGTCCCCGGAGGTGGCCAGCAGGGAGCGCCAGAGGACCTCGCCCTTGCCGGGGACGGTGGGGATGCGGGGCAGGATCTCGTCGCGGTGGACGACCGTGGCGCCCGCGGCGGCGGCCACCTCGGCCGTGCGGTCGGTGGAGCCGGAGTCGACTACGACGATCTCGTCGACCAGGGGGCGCCGCTCCACGAGGTCACGGCGGATGACGGCGACGATGTCGCCGACCGTCTCCTCCTCGTTGAGCGCGGGCAGCACGACACTGACCGTCTGGCCCGTGGCGCGTTTGGCGGCCAGGATCTGGTGGAGCGGGCGATCGGTCTTGGACCAGGAGCGGGTGCTCAGCCAGCGCTCGACTTCTTCCAGCACAGTGGGCGGCTCCTCACGGGTCGATCAGGTGGTCACGGTGGTGGTGTGATCCATCTCGCGGTTCGGACGTCTATCTCAACTGTCCTGGCCTTCGGTTACAGTCTTGAACAACGCGGATGACCATCGCATGTCGGGGGTCGTCGGCGTTCACAACCGCATACCGCTCATCCAGAGGGGCAGAGGGACACGGCCCGTTGAAGCCCCGGCAACCCTCCAGTCGGTTCTCGTACCGGTCGATGGCGACCGTTCTCAGCGAGGCTCCCGGCTAGGGAAGGTGCCAAATCCGTCTCACGGCGAGATGCGTCGTGAGGAAGATGAGGAGAAAGGGCCTCGCCTCACATGGCTGTGCAGACTGTCGCACCCCACCCCACCAGCAGTGTCGATCTCGGTCCCGCCGCCGCTCTGTCCTGTCGCGAGTGCGGGCACCGGGTGCCGCTCGGCCCCGTGTTCGCCTGCGAGGAGTGTTTCGGGCCGCTGGAGATCGCCTACGACTTCTCCGCGTACGAGGCGGAAGAGCTTCGTCGGCGGATCGAGGCGGGCCCCGCGAACATCTGGCGTTACGCGCCGCTGCTGCCCGTTCCGGCCGATGTCGCCGACAAGCCGAATCTGAATCCTGGGTGGACCAAGCTCGTCAAGGCCGACAACCTGGCCCGGGAACTGGGCGTCACCGGCGGGTTGTACGTGAAGGACGACTCCGGCAACCCGACCCACTCCTTCAAGGACCGGGTGGTCGCGCAGGCGCTGGAGGCGGCCCGTGCCTTCGGGTTCACGACCCTGTCGTGCTCGTCCACCGGGAACCTGGCGGGGGCCGTGGGTGCCGCCGCCGCGCGTGCCGGGTTCCGGTCCTGCGTGTTCATCCCGCACGACCTGGAGCAGGGCAAGGTCGTCATGGCCGCCGTCTACGGCGGTGAACTGGTCGGCATCGAGGGCAACTACGACGACGTCAACCGCTTCTGCTCCGAGTTGATCGGCGATCCGGCGGGGGAGGGCTGGGGGTTCGTCAACGTGAACCTGCGGCCCTACTACGCGGAGGGGTCGAAGACCCTGGCGTACGAGATCTGTGAGCAGCTCGGGTGGCGGCTGCCCGATCAGATCGTGGTGCCGATCGCTTCCGGGTCGCAGCTGACCAAGATCGACAAGGGGCTGCGGGAACTGGTCGAGCTGGGGCTCGTCGAGGACCGGCCCTACAAGATCTTCGGGGCGCAGGCGCTCGGGTGTTCGCCCGTGTCCACCGCCTTCAAGGCCGGGCACGACGTCGTGCGCCCGCAGAAGCCCGACACCATCGCCAAGTCGCTGGCCATCGGCAACCCGGCCGACGGCCCCTATGTGCTCGACATCGCCCGGCGCACCGGGGGTGCGGTCGAGGACGTCACCGACGAGCAGGTCGTCGACGCGATCAAGCTGCTCGCCCGGACCGAGGGCATCTTCGCCGAGACGGCGGGCGGTGTGACGGTCGGCGTGACGCGCAAGCTGATCGAGAACGGGGTCCTCGACCCCACGCTGACCACCGTCGTCCTCAACACCGGTGACGGTCTGAAGACCCTTGACGCGGTGGCCGGTACCGGTCTGACCGCGACCATCCGCCCCAACCTGGAGTCGTTCCGAGAGGCAGGCCTCGCATGAGCGTGACCGTTCGCATCCCCACCATCCTGCGCACCTACACCGGAGGCCGGGCCGAGGTCGCGGCCGAGGGCGCGACCCTCGCCGAGGTCATCTCGGACCTGGAGAAGAACCACACCGGGATCGCCGCCCGCGTCCTGGACGACCAGGGCAAGCTGCGCCGGTTCGTGAACGTGTACGTCAACGACGACGACGTGCGCTTCGAGCAGGGGCTGGAGACGGCCACGCCGGACGGCGCGGGCGTGTCGATCATTCCGGCGGTGGCCGGAGGCTGACCCCGGACGGCTGTTACTTTCGGTAACGCCGATTACGGAATGTTTGTCGTATTGCCCTCTCCGCAAGAGAAGCGGAGGGGGCAATTCCGTGTGGTTGAGCACGGTACAGTTGGGGAACGGGTCGCCTTCCCCGCGTCGAACACATAGAGCTTCCGGCTCCATGTGCGATAAGAAGTAGCCAAAGTGTGCGCCACTTTTGCGCCATTCGATCCTTTTGTCGGGCCCGACTTGCCCTGGGATCTGGGGAATTCTTCGTAAATTCCGGACCGGTGCTGCCCGGATTTCTCGTCCGATTGACCTGTTGCAGACGGCAGTTGGACAGATACATTCAGCCGCGGTCGACGCGTTCCGGCGCACGCCCCCAATCCATGGGGGGTGAGGTCTGACCCGGATCCGCGAAGTGTGGATCTGTGCAAGGGCCAGTAATAGGGGAGTTAGGCATGGCTCAGGGCACCGTCAAGTGGTTCAACGCGGAGAAGGGGTACGGCTTCATCGCGGTCGACGGTGGTGCGGACGTCTTCGTCCACTACAGCGCGATTCAGATGGACGGTTACCGCACCCTGGAAGAGGGCCAGCGGGTCGAGTTCGAGATCTCGCAGGGCCAGAAGGGTCCGCAGGCCGACATGGTTCGCGTCACCGCCTGAACATCTTCCGACGAAGGGCCCGTACCCGCGGCAGTCGCCTGCCGCGGGTACGGGCCCTTCGGCCTGTCCGGGGGCGGGCGAGGGGCCCGGCGGGGGGTTGTTCGCCCGGCGCGGAGCGCCCCGTCCGGACCCCGGTAGCCGCTTGCGCCCACCCGTCGCCCGACCACCACCCCTCAACGAGCCCGCTTCGCGGGCGCGCCTTGCACTCGGATGGGGAGAGTGCTAATCATTGCGTTAGCACTCTGAAGGTGAGAGTGACAAAGAAGGACCGGGTCGGTGAGGCCGCAGGCCAGGTGGGGCAAGGAACCACACGGCAGGCGAGCCGTCCGTCGCGGGCGCGGGCGCGGTCCGAAGGAATCACCCCCAGTCCTGGAGGGACCACTTCACATGGCCAAGATCATCGCGTTCGACGAGGAGGCGCGGCGCGGCCTCGAGCGCGGCATGAACCAGCTCGCGGACGCCGTGAAGGTGACGCTCGGCCCCAAGGGTCGCAACGTCGTCCTCGAGAAGAAGTGGGGCGCCCCCACGATCACCAACGATGGTGTCTCCATCGCCAAGGAGATCGAGCTCGAGGACCCGTACGAGAAGATCGGCGCCGAGCTGGTCAAGGAAGTCGCCAAGAAGACGGACGACGTCGCCGGTGACGGTACGACCACCGCGACCGTCCTCGCCCAGGCCCTCGTCAAGGAAGGCCTGCGCAACGTCGCCGCCGGCGCCAACCCGATGGCCCTGAAGCGCGGCATCGAGAAGGCCGTCGAGGCCGTCTCGGGCGCCCTGCTCGACCAGGCCAAGGAGGTCGAGACCAAGGAGCAGATCGCCTCCACCGCCTCCATCTCCGCCGCCGACACCCAGATCGGTGAGCTGATCGCCGAGGCCATGGACAAGGTCGGCAAGGAAGGCGTCATCACCGTCGAGGAGTCCCAGACCTTCGGTCTGGAGCTCGAGCTGACGGAGGGCATGCGCTTCGACAAGGGCTACATCTCCGCCTACTTCGCGACCGACATGGAGCGCATGGAGGCGTCGCTCGAGGACCCCTACATCCTCATCGCGAACTCCAAGATCTCCTCGGTCAAGGACCTGCTCCCGCTGCTGGAGAAGGTCATGCAGTCCGGCAAGCCGCTGCTGATCATCGCCGAGGACGTCGAGGGCGAGGCCCTGTCGACCCTCGTCGTCAACAAGATCCGCGGCACCTTCAAGTCCGTCGCCGTCAAGGCCCCGGGCTTCGGTGACCGCCGCAAGGCCATGCTCGGCGACATCGCCATCCTCACCGGCGGCGAGGTCATCTCCGAGGAGGTCGGCCTCAAGCTGGAGAACGCGTCCCTGGACCTCCTGGGCCGCGCCCGCAAGGTCGTCATCACCAAGGACGAGACCACCATCGTCGACGGTGCCGGCTCCGCCGACCAGGTCGCCGGTCGCGTGAACCAGATCCGCGCCGAGATCGAGAACAGCGACTCCGACTACGACCGCGAGAAGCTCCAGGAGCGCCTGGCGAAGCTCGCGGGCGGCGTGGCCGTCATCAAGGCCGGTGCCGCCACCGAGGTCGAGCTGAAGGAGCGCAAGCACCGCATCGAGGACGCCGTGCGCAACGCCAAGGCGGCCGTCGAGGAGGGCATCGTCGCCGGTGGTGGCGTGGCCCTGCTCCAGGCCTCCCAGGTGTTCGAGAAGCTGGAGCTGGAGGGCGACGAGGCCACCGGTGCCGCCGCCGTCAAGCTGGCGCTCGAGGCCCCGCTGAAGCAGATCGCCGTCAACGCCGGCCTCGAGGGCGGCGTCGTGGTGGAGAAGGTCCGCAACCTCACCCCGGGCCACGGCCTGAACGCCGCGACCGGTGAGTACGTCGACCTGGTCAAGGAAGGCATCATCGACCCGGCGAAGGTGACGCGTTCCGCGCTCCAGAACGCCGCGTCGATCGCCGCCCTGTTCCTCACCACCGAGGCCGTCATCGCCGACAAGCCGGAGAAGACCGCCGCGCCCGCCGGTGGCGGCATGCCGGGCGGTGACATGGACTTCTGATCCTCCTGAGGATCACGGGTCCACCGCGTACGACGCCGAGGGCGGCCCTCCTGGAGACAGGGGGCCGCCCTCGGGCGTTTCGGTTTCCGCGTGCGAGCGTTCTGTTTCCGTGCGCGGGTTGTTCGGTGACGTCGTTCGGTGACGTCGTTCGGCGATGTGCAGGGGGCGGGCGGAATGCGTGAGCGCTGACGACGGTTGAGCCGTAAGCAACCTATGCATGTGCATAAGATGCTGAGGGATCGAACCGTCGTCGTCACCAGGAGTCCGTATGAGCACCGCGCCGCCCACCTCGCGCGCCGCCGAGATCCTCTCCCGACCGACCACGATCAACGGTCTGACCCTGGCCAACCGCATCGTGATGGCCCCCATGACCCGCCAGTTCTCCCCGGGCGGCGTCCCCGGCGCGGACGTGGTCTCGTACTACGCCCGCCGCGCCGCCGCGGGCGTCGGCCTGATCGTCACCGAGGGCACCTACGTCGGCCATGAGTCGGCCGGGGAGAGCGACCGCGTCCCCCGCTTCCACGGGGACGAACAGCTGGCCGGGTGGGCGAAGGTCGCCGAGGCGGTGCACGCGGCGGGCGGTCGGATCGTGCCGCAGCTGTGGCACATCGGCATGGTGCGGGAGGCCGGGAAGCCGCCCTACCCGGACGCCCCGGCCATCGGCCCGTCCGGCCTGCGCCTCGGGGCGACCGAGCCCACCGGCAAGGTGATGACCCGGGCCGACATCGACGCGGTGATCGAGGCCTTCGCCGACGCCGCGGCGGCCGCCGAGCGCACCGGCTTCGACGGGGTCGAACTGCACGGCGCCCACGGCTACCTCATCGACCAGTTCCTGTGGGCGGGCACCAACCGCCGCACCGACTCCTACGGCGGTGACCCCGTCGCCCGCACCAGGTTCGCGGCGGAGATCGTGGCGGCGGTACGCGAGCGGGTCAGCCCCGAGTTCCCGGTGATCTTCCGCTACTCGCAGTGGAAGCCGGAGGCCTACGACGAGAAGCTGGCCGGGACCCCCGAGGAACTGGAGGCCATCCTCACCCCGATCGCCGCGGCCGGCGTCGACGCTTTCCACGCCTCCACGCGCCGCCACTGGCTGCCGGAGTTCGAGGGCTCCGACCTCAACCTCGCGGGCTGGACCCGCAAGCTGACCGGCAGGACCACGATCACCGTCGGCTCGGTCGGCCTCGACGGCGACTTCCTGCGGGCGTTCCGCGGGGAGGGCGCCCCGGTGGGCAGCCTCGACGGCCTCCTCGACCGGCTGGAGCGGGACGAGTTCGACCTGGTGGCGGTGGGCCGGGCGCTGCTCCAGGACCCGGAGTGGGCGGCGAAGGTGCTCGGCGGGCGGACGGAGGAGCTGCGCCCGTACGACGCGGGGTCGCTGCGGACGCTGAGCTGAAGTCGGGCTGGGCTGAGGGGGCTGGGCTGAGGGGCTGGGCGCCGCGAACAGCCGCAACACCCTCATGCGCTCCCTCGGCACCTCCACGGCCAGCGCGGTCGCCGGGGTGATCCTCGCCCAGATGACGACGTCCTTCGGCCCGGTGCCGGTGCCCACACAGGACGGCTTCCGTACGGTGCTGGCGGTCGGCGCGGGCGCGGCGCTGCTGGCGTTCGCCGTGGCCGCGTTCGTCCCGGGGCAGCGGGCGGTGGCGGTCCCGGTGGGCCGTACGGAGGAGAAGGTGGCGGTGGGCGGATGACGGGCCGTGGGCGGTCAGCGGGTCGTGGGCGGCTAACGGGCCGTGGATGGTCAGCCGCTCACAGGTTGCCCATAGGCTCGATGTCGACGCGCACCGGGGTGCCCCACACCCGCAGCACCTCGTAGTCGGTGAACTCGTGCACCAGCCGGTACGCCATCGCGGGCCGCGAGCCACGCCGCTGGGCCGCGATGTACAGCTCGGCCTCCCGGCGGTCGCGGCGCGGGGTCCCGCACAGCTGCCACTCCTGCCCGTTCCACAGCTCCGGCAGCCAACGCTGCTGGGGCTGGGGGCGGTCGCCACGGGTGCCGTAGCGGGAGGGAGCGGACTCGGTGCGCTGGTGCTGGGCGGCGGGCCCGTTGAACTCCGCCCGCCGGGCCGCCCGACGCCGGGTCTCGCAGAGCAGACACAGGTCGGGGGCGCTCTCGTCGACGGGCCCCGTGGGGTGCTCGGCGCACCGGGTACTGGGCGGCGCGCTGGCCACGCTCTCCTCCAGCAGATCCAGCGCACGCTTCAGATCCGCCTTCACCTCGTGCAGCTTGGCGTCCGGGGTGTCGGCGGTCAGCGCGTCGCCGTGTTCCCCGAGGAGACGGAGGGCGCGGCCTAGGGCGGTGAGCTGGGCGTGGTTCATGGGTCAATGGTCACATTGGGGAGCGGGGGAGGGGAGGGGCCGCTGTCTTCTCGGCCCCGGCCCCCGCCCCCCGCTCTCCTCTTGGCCCGGCCCCCCTCCCCCTCTCCTCTTGCCCCTCGTCCCCTCTCGGGAACTCAGCCCATCGTCTTCGCGCCGTCCAGGGACTCCCGGATGATGTCGGCGTGACCCGCGTGCTGCGAGGTCTCGGCGATGATGTGCAGCAGCACCCTGCGGGCCGACCACTGGGCGCCCGGCTCGAACCAGGGGGCCTTGGGCAGCGGGTGGGCGGCGCTGAGGTCGGGCAGCGTGCGGACCAGCTCGTCCGTCCTGCGGGCGACCTCGGCGTACGCGTCGAGCACACCGGCCAACGTGTCACCCGGCAGCATCCGGAACTCGTCGGCCCGGCGGGCGAAGTCGGCCTCGGTCATCGAGTCGAAGTCGCCCATCGCGGAGGGGCCCTCGACGATGAAGTTGGCCCAGCCGCGCTCCACCGACGTCACGTGCTTGATCAACCCACCGAGGCACAGCGCACTGACCGTGGTCTGCTTCCCGGCCTGCTCGTCGGTGAGGTCACGGGTGGTGAAGCGCAGGAAGTCGCGGTGCTTGGCGAGCGTTTCCAGCAGGTCGGTGCGCTCGTCGGGGGTGGTGGTCATGGCCTTGTCCTCCGTGGAGAGTTTTCTTCCGTCGGTCGAGACATGACGGTAGGCGTCGAGTAGGTCAGATCCTGTCCGCCTTGGCCGGAGGGGGCTGGGGTTGGGTGGGCCGTGGGCTGTGGGCTGTGGGCTGTGTTGGTCAGCCCTCGTTGTGCGTCACCGTGAAGGTGGTGGCCTGGGCGGAGTAGGTCGTGTCGCCGTCCTCTGCGGTGACCAGGACCGCCATGTTCCAGGTGCCGGAGGGCATGCCGGCGGCGTCCTCCTGTGCGTCCATCGGCAGGGTGTAGGTGCAGACCGAGGTCGTTTCCGAGGTGGCCTTGCAGGTGGCGCTCTCCGCGTGCTCCATCTCGGCGGCCGTGGGGTCGAGCTTGGAACTCTTCGGCCAGGGCAGCACCTTCACGCCCTTGATGCCGGAGTCATCGGCCATGGTCGCCGTGAACGTGAAGGTGTCGGTCCCCGGCGTCCCCACCACCACCGAGGTGGCCGAGGCCTTCTCGATCGTCGGTCGCGAAGGAGCGGCGTCGGCCGACCCGACCAGAGCGAAGGTGGCGGCCGCCGCGCCGCCCAGTACGGCGACACCGGCGAGCGAAGAGACCAGCAGACGTGCGGACATGGAATCCCCCTGAGAGAAGCTGAGTCAGCGAGTGAACGCGCTGTTCACTGACCCCATGGTGTGACCCACGGCGCCCCGGCACATGAGTACGCCGACTCATCCGCCAGCCCTCTCCCGACCAGGACGAGGTGAGTACGGGAGCCGCGAGGCTGGGGCAAGACACCCGCCCATGTCACAGGGGCGGAGACCAGGCGTCGTGGAGGGTGAGTTGCTGTGAGAGGTGGTGGGTCGGGTGAGCGTACGGCTGCGAAGTCGCCGTTGGGGCCGCCCGCTTCTTTGCCAGTGTCGTGCTTCCACGACCCGAGTAAAGGGCGCTCCGCTGTCGCTCCGCGTCGGCTTCGGCGATGGCCCTACGGGCGATGGTGTCCCGCCGAGTGGTGTAGCCGGTCAGGGCTGCGGAATGCGCGGAACTCTGCCCGGGGCGTGCATCCGCTGTCGGTCATTGCTCCCTGAACAAGGGCAGGCCATCGCGCAAGTCTCTCTGGTGAACGGCCAGTTCAACCGGAGGAGGACGCGATGGCCTTGTCCCAGTCTGACCTGTTGCGGCTGCTGGAGTCGATACGTACGGCCGACGGTGTTGAGACGATCAGGTCGCTGTGCGAGCATCCTGCAGGAACTCATCGAGGCCGAGGCGACCGAGGCCATCGGGGCCGCCCCGCGTGAGCACTCTGGCGAGCGCACCACCTGGCGCAACGGACACCGCGAGAGGCTGCTGACCACGCAGGCCGGCGATCTGGACCTGAAGATCCCCAAGGTGCGGACCGGATCGTTCTTCCCCTCGCTGCTCGAGCGGCGCCGGCGCATCGACCGGACCCTGTTCGCCGTGGTCATGGAGGCATACGTGCACGGCGTCTCGACCCGCTCGGTCGATGACCTGGTCAAAGCACTCGGTGCGGACAGCGGCATCTCCAAGTCGGAGGTCTCCCGGATCTGCGGTGAGCTGGACGAGGAACTGACCGCGTTCAAGGAGCGGCCGCTGGATCACACCGTGTTCCCCTACGTCTTCCTGGACGCGACCTACTGCAAGGCCCGCGTGAATCACCGGATCGTCTCGCAGGCCGTGGTCATCGCCACCGGCATCTCCGCTACCGGCCACCGCGAGATCCTCGGGCTGATGGTCGGCGACAGCGAGTCGAAGCCGTTCTGGACGAAGTTCCTGCGCTCGCTGCGGGCCCGCGGCCTGGAGAACGTCCAGCTGGTGATCTCCGACAGCCACAGCGGGCTGGTGGCTGCGATCCGCACCGTATTCCTCGGCTCGGCCTGGCAAAGGTGCCGGGTCCACTTCGTCCGCGACGTCTTTTCCGTGATCGAAAAGGGCTCGGCGGAGATGGTCGCCGCGACCATCCGCACGATCTTCGCGCAGACCACCGCCGAGCAGGTCCGCAGCCAGCTGGATGTCGTGGCCGACATGCTCGGACGGCAGTTCCCTCCGGTCAGGACCATGCTGCTGGAGGCGGCCGGAGACATCACGGCGTTCGCAGACTTCCCGCCGGCGCACTGGAAGAAGATCTGGTCGACGAATCCGCTGGAGCGGCTGAACCGGGAGATCAAACGGCGGGCCGACGTCGTCCAGGTCTTTCCCAACCCCGCCGCCCTCGACCGGCTCGCCGCCGCGGTCCTAGCCGAACTCCACGATGAGTGGCAGGTCTTCGACCGCCGCTACCTCTCCGAAGGCTCCATGGCCGAGCTCTTCACCGACAAGCCGACCCCGCAACGGCAGATCCCCGCCGAAGCGGAACCAAGCGAGCTCGACTGATTACACCACTCGGCGGGACGCCATCCTACGGGCCACCCTTGACTCGGCTCGCTCCAGCCCGGGTGAGAAGCGAGCGAGCGGCCCGGAAAGACGGGTGGCCGGGCCGTGTTGGCCATGCGGGTGGGTTGGGTGGTGGGCCGGGGTTGTGGGGGCGCGTCGGCGCCTCGCCAGACGCCGGGTGGGCTCAGCGGCTTGCGGCCCGGTGGGCGGTTGCGCGTTAGGTGGTCGGGGGCACGCCGGGATTGGCTTGGCGGCTATCGGCCGGAGGCGGGTGCGCGCCCGGTTGGTGGGGGCACGCCGGGGTCGGCTCAGCGGCCAGTGCTCGGTGGGGGTGCGCGCCGGGTGGGATCAGCGGCTCCTGCTGGTTGGTGGGCGGGGTGGATTTGTTGGGGCGGGTGTTTGGTCGACGGGCCTCGCTGCTGTGGGGCGCCGGTGCCGCTCCCACTGTCCGTGCCGGTGTCGGTATCCGCGTCTGTGTCGGAGCTTGTGAGGAGTGGGATGCCTGAGGTGCAGGTGGCTGTTGGGATCGCAGGGCGGACCTCTGGAGTCACATCAGCCTCATAAGTGCCCCTTGAAGAGGCGATTGGTGCCTTTGGCTCATGGAGTGTCTGGCCTCCACCCTCTGTGACCTGGGCGTATGTCGTGCTTGGTCAGAGGGCGTGTGGGTCAAAGAGGCCAATTGGCGTCTGGGGCTCTGTCTTGTGGGGTCGGTGAGGTCTGCGTGATGGGTGAGGGCCGTCAGCCCCTGCCTGCTGGCCAGGGTCCGCCCATCCCGGCAAGGTCCCGGTCCCGCCCCGTGCTTCCCCCGCCCACACACAGCCCGGCCCCTCCGATGGTCGCTGAGCCGATCTGGTGTAACCCCGTCCACGGACCGCGCACGCACCACCCGCCCTCCACCGGCCTTCTGCCGCTGAACCGATCCCGGCGTGCCCCGACCGCCTGTCGCGCCCCGAACACCGGGCCCCTAGTCGCCAAGCCTGCCCGGTGTGGCCCGCTCCCCCGGCGCGCACCCGACACCGACGGTCGGTCGCCGAAGCGAGCGTGCTCGGCGACTGCCACCCGCGTCTCCTCACCCACCACCCACCAGCCGAGAGACGCTTAACCGATCCCGGCGTTCTCCCGACCACTGGGTGCGCGCCCGTCATGGGTCGATGGCCGTTGAGCCCTCCCGGCGTGCCGCCACTCACCCGGCGCGCCCCGCCCACCGGCCGCTGGACGCTCAGCCGACCCCGGCGTGCTCCCGACCACCTGACGCGCAACCGCCCACCGGGCCGCAGGTCGCTGAGCCGGCCCGGCGTGCTGGCGAGGCGCCGACGCGCCCCCCAACCCACGCCCACCACGCAGCCCACCTGAAGGGAGAACGGGCCTGGCCACCCGTCTTTCCGGGCCGTCCGCTCGCTTCTTACCCGGGCTGGAGCGAGCCGAGTCAAGGGTCGGCCGGAGGCCGATCGGCGCAGCCGACGCGGAGCGACAGCGGAGCGCCCTTTACTCGGGTCGTGGAAGCACGACACTGGCAAAGAAGCGGGCGGCCCCAACGGTCACTTGGGAGTTACGTGCGCTTGAGGTTGGTTACGAAGGCTGACCAGGGCTCTGTGTGGAAGGTGAGCTTCGGGCCGTCGGGGTTCTTGGAGTCGCGGACCGGGATGAGGGTGGGGTGGGCTTCGGCTACCTCGACGCAGTCGCCGCCGCTTCCGCCGCTGTGGCTGGACTTGCGCCAGACGGCTGCGCTGAAGTCGTAGTCAGGGATGTTCCTCATGCGCGTAATCCTGCGCCAACGCCTCGATCAAGGCTAGGGACTTCTGCGGCGAGAGGGCTGAGGCCGTGAGGAGTTCAACGGTGAACCTCATGCGGGTGACGGTGGCTGGGTCGTCCTCCAAGCGTCCGGTACCGACGCCCTCGAAGTAGACCAAGGGAGGGGCGTCCTCGAAGTCCATCAACTTCAGGGAGCCCTCCATCGAGGTGTGTGCTCCCGCGTCGAACGTCAGGACCTGCACGATGACTCTGCTCTGTCCGGCCAGGTCCACGATGCGGTGCAACGCCTCCGCCATCACCGCTCGGCCACCGGTCTTCCGGCGCAGTGCCGCTTCGTCGATCACGGCCCACAACAGCGGCTTGGTTGGATCATCGAGCAGACGCGTCCGCGCCATCCGGGCTTCCGTTCGCTCGCTGATCGTCTCCTCCGGTGCTGTGGGCTCGTAAGCGCGGTTGACGGCGCGGGCGTATGCCGGTGTCTGAAGGAGTCCGGGGATCAGCGTGGAAGCGTACTGCCGGATCTCCGTGGCAACCGCCTCCGCTTCCGCAGCTTCCGCGAAGTGCTCGGGATAGCGGGACTTGGCCGCCGCGCTGCAATTCCGGCGGAAGAAATCCTCCGTCCCCAGCACCTCATCCAGCATCCGCGCATACTCCGGCTGCATCCGTCGCGTCCCCGCCTCCAGCTGGCCGATGAACGTGCCGCTGACGAACAGTCGTTGGCCCAGTTCCTCCTGGCTGAGGCCTGTCTTCTCGCGGGCGTGGCGGAGTTCTGCTCCCAGTAGCGCGCGGGGGGGAGGAGGACGGGTCGAGGTCCTTCGGTCCTGGCATGTGCAACTCCCGGTCGGACAGAGGAGGTTGTTGGGGCGTCCCGTATGGCCAGGTTAGAGGGGTTGTCGACACGCTGTGTGGTGAACGGTGAACTCTGCGTGGAGAGGTGGGTGTGGTGGGCGTGCGGTCGGCTGATGAGGTTCTGGTGGTTCTGAAGAAGGCGCTCAGGGGGGTCGGGGTCGTGCTGCCGGGGCTTCGGGTCGATGCGGCGCTCGTCGATCTCGGGCGTTGCAACGCGCGTGTCGCCGAGCGGCTGGCGTCGGCGCTGCGTGGGGAGTGGCCGGTTGTCGGCGGCTATGTGGTGGACGAGCGGGACGACAGGCTGGGGGAGGTCATGGGGCACGTCGGCAGGTCCGTGCAGGTGCGGCCGCTCGGGGGTGGGCGTGAGTGGGACTGTCCGCCGGAGGTGTTGCGGCCTGCTCGGCGGGAGGAGGTGTTGCGGGCGCAGGTGCGGTTGGTGAACCGGGTCAGCCGCTGGTCAGGTGGGTGAGGAGGAGTGCCGTGGGGGACAGGGGCAGCGTCACGCCGCCGATGCGCAGGCACGCGGGGGCGATGACCGTGACGCCGGAGGTCTGGCCGGTGAGGGTCCGCCAGTCGCGGAAGCGGCGGATGTCGCCGAGGCAGCACCACCACAGGAACGCCCCTATGACGAGCAGGGTCAGGCCGATGGTCAGGGCGAGGAAGCTGATGGCCGACAGGTGGTCCGGCCGCTCGTCGGGTGGGAGCAGCGGGGCGCTGATCAGGAGGGTGAGGGAAGCCGCCAGGCCGTATGCCGCCCCTCGGCCCAGTACCTCTGCCGGGCGCAGGCGTGGCATGCGTATCCCGTCGTCGTCCGTCTCCCTAGCAGCCCTGACCACGAGCACCCCCCGGCAGTCTCCGTCCCCACCCCTCCCTCTACCCGCCCACCGCCACCGCCAGCGCCTCCCGCAACCTGCCCCCCGAGTCGCGCAGCAGCCGTGCTGCCGTTTCCCCGTCAATCCCCGCCAGTACGACCAGGATCGCGTTCTTCGTCTCCCCGTCGGTCGCCGTCAGGGCCGCCTCGATGTCCGGGTCGTCGGCTCCGGTTGCCAGGGCGACGATGCGGTGGGAGCGGGCGCGGAGCTTGGCGTTGGAGGCGCGGACGTCGACCATCAGGTTTCCGTAGGTCTTGCCGAGGCGGATCATCGTGATCGTGGAGATCATGTTGAGGACGAGCTTCTGGGCCGTGCCCGCCTTGAGGCGGGTGGAGCCGGTGAGCAGTTCGGGGCCGGTGACGATCTCGATGCCGTGGTCGGCGGCGGAGGCGAGGGCGCTGTGCTCGTTGCAGGCGAGGCCGATGGTCAACGCGCCGAGGGTCCGGGCGTGTTCGACCGCGCTCACGGCGTAGGGGGTGCGGCCGGACGCGGAGACGCCCACGACCGTGTCGTCGGCGGTGAGGGCGATCGCGGTCAGGTCGGCGGCGGCGAGTTCGCGGGAGTCCTCGGCGCCCTCGGAGGAGGTGACCATGGCGGAGGGGCCGCCCGCGATGAGGCCGAGGACCTGGCCGGGGTCGGTGTTGAAGGTGGGCGGGCACTCGGAGGCGTCGAGGACGCCGAGGCGGCCCGCGGTGCCCGCGCCCGCGTAGATGAGGCGGCCGCCCCTGCTCATCCGGTCGGCCGTGGCGTCGATGGCGGCGGCGATCTCGGGGAGGCGCCGGGCGACGGCGGCGGGGACGGTCGCGTCCTCGGCGTTCATCAGCCGTGCCACCTCGACGGTGGGGAGGCGGTCGATGTCGGCGAGTTCGGGGCGGAAGGCCTCGGTGGTCAGGGTCTCCAACTGGGCGCGCAGGTCGTGGGGGCCGGAGGTGGATGAGGTCATGGAGAGGCGGCTCTCTTCGACGTGGGTGTCAGTGACGTGCGACGGGGCTCAGCCGCGCGGTGCGCTCCGGTGCCGGTGGGCCAGCGCCTCGTAGGACGCGGAGAGGGCGGGGGCCGCCGTCTCGTAGGTGCGCTGCGCGACGCCCACGAACAGGCAGTCCACGACCAGCAGCTGACTGGTCCGGGAGGACATCGCGGCGGGGCGCAGTTCCGTCTCCCGGGAGGTCGCGGTCGTCAGTACGTGGTCGGCGTACTGGGTGACCGGGGAGTCGGGGCGGCCGGTGATGGCGACGGTCGTGGCGCCGTGTTCGAAGGCGACCCGCAGTGGCTCGATGACGTCGCCGGTGGAGCCGGAGTGGGTGATGGCGATGGCGACGTCTCCGGCGCGCAGTTGTACGGCGTTGGTGACGGCGAGGTGCGGATCGCTGTGGGCGTGCGCTATCAGGCCTATGCGCAGGAGTTTCTGGGTGAGGTCCTGGGCGACGAGGCCGGAGGCGCCGATGCCGTAGACGTCGGTGCGGCGGGCGGTGGCGAGGGCGGCGACGGCGGCGCTGAGCTGGGTGGTGTCGAGGCCCGCGGCGGTGTCGGCGAGGGTCTGCTGTTCGTCGTAGGCGAGTTTCGCCACCACGTCCGCGATGGGGTCGTCCACGGCGATGTCGGTGGTGATGGCGGGCGCGCGGCCGGACTGCTGCTGGGCGGCGAGGCCGGCGAGGGCGAGGCGCAGGTCGCGGTAGCCGGGGTAGCCGAGGAGGCGGGCGGTGCGTACGACGGTGGCCTCGCTGGTGCCGGTGAGTTCGGCGAGACCGGTGACCGTGAGGGCGGCGCAGCCCGCCGGGTCGTTCGCCACGGCCTCGGCGACGCGCTGCATGGAGCGTGTCATGGAGGGGGCGAGGGTACGTACTTTGGCGGCGAGAGCTGCGGGGGCGGGAGGGGACGGGGCCGGGGCGGTCGTGGGCTTCCCCTCCGCGAAAGTTTCCTTCACGTTGCGGTTCACATATGAAAAATATTTCCAGTTCGGTCCGTTGGTCAAGAGTGCGCACAATAGGTGCATGGACCCCATCAGCCCCCTGGAACAGGCTCTGCATGCCGCGCGCGCCCTCGTGCTCGCCGATCTGGTGGCGCGTGAGGTCGCCGAGGCGGACGTGGTGTCGCTGGTGGAGGAGTCCGTCGTGCAGCGGCGCTGGTGGGTCGAGCAGTGGCCGGACGGCGCGGAGTTCCTCGCCGGACTGGTCGCACAGGACGTACAGGACGCCCTGTTGGAGCGGTACGGCCGCTGGCCGCTGTGCCCGGTCTGCGGCACCGGCGACCCGCACGCCCTGGAGGTCGAGCCAGAGCTGGGGCCCGACCCGCACTGGGTCTGCCACCAGGCGGGTGTGAAGGTCGCCGCGGTCGGCGCCCTCGGCGGGGGCGGGGCGTCCGCGTCGTCGTGACCGTCTACATCGACCCGCCCACCTGGCCGGGCCACGGCCGTATGTGGTCCCATCTCGTCAGCGACCGCTCCTTCGACGAACTCCACCGGTTCGCCGAACGGTTGGGCGTGCCCCGCCGCGCCTTCGAACGCGACCACTACGACCTCCCGTCCCACCGCTACGCCGACGCGGTGCGCGCCGGGGCGGTGGAGGTGAGCAGCCGCGAGGTGGTGAGACTCCTCACCGCGGCGGGGCTGCGCAGGCCCAAGGGGCGCAGCGCCTAGGCGCCGGTCGTGCCGGTGGGCGGGGTGAGCGTGTCGAGGTCGAGGCTGATCTCGAAGGGGACGGGACGCTTCAGGGTGCCGCGGAAGATTCCCGCGGGTGCGTAGAGGCTGGTCGGTTCGTCGAGTTCGTAGATGTGGACGACCGGAGCGCCGTGCTCGTCCTCGACGCACCAGTAGTGCGGGATGCCCGCCTCCGCGTACTTGCGCAGCTTGACCGTGCGGTCGCGGTGCGCGGACTCGGGTGAGACGACCTCGATGACGAGCCGCACCTCGTCCGGGGCGTACCAGGTGCGGTGAGGGTCGTAGGGGGCGGTTGTCACGAGGAGGTCGGGTTCCGGCCGGTTGCGCTCGTCGAGCCTTATCGTCATCTCCCGTTCGACCTCGAAACCGGCCGGTGCGGCTTCCATGAGTGTGGTCGTGAGGGCGGTGACGAGGCGGCCGTGCCAGGACCGCTGGGGCGACAGCATGAAGACGAGCGCTCCGTCGATCAGCTCGGTATGGCGGGGCGCCTCGGGGAGGCGGTCCAGGTCCTCCGCGAACCAGCCTTCCGCGCGCGGCGGGCGCATCCAGTCGGGCCGTGCGGTCATGGTTCCCACCGTAGCGACTGGCAATGGCTCAGGCCACGAGATCGTCAACGGGGAAGCCCGCCTCAGCCGCGCAGCTCGTACGCGTACAGCCCCCCGTCGCCCCCGTCGTCCTCCGGAGCGCTCACCTGGGTGAACCCGGCGCGCTTGAGGACCGCCCGGGACGCGGTGTTGTCCCGTTCGACGGTGGCGAAGACCGTACGGACGTCGTCGCGCGCCAGCGCCCAGGCGGCGAGGGTGCGCAGGGCTTCGGTGGCGTAGCCGTGGCCGCGGGCCGGTTCGGCGAGGTCGTAGCCGATCTCGACGCGGCCGTCGGGGTCGGGGGTGCCGTGGAAGCCCATGGCGCCGAGGGCGCGGTCGTCGTCGGGGCGGACCAGGACGTACATGCCCCACTCGGGGCGGTGCGTCCCCGCCTCGTACTGCTTCAGCAGCATTCCGGCGCCCTCGCGGGTGCCGTCGATGGGGCCGCCCTCGACCCAGTCGAAGCCACCGTCGCCGCCCGCGGCCAGGTCGAACGCGGCGGCCGGGGTGACGCCCTCCAGGGTGAGGCGTTCGGAGGTGATCACGAGGTTGTTGCTCCAGCGCCACTCGGTGAGCCGGGGGCGGCCGGGCAGTTCGCCGCGGCCCGTCGCCCACAGCAGGGTGTGCCAGTGGTCGGGGCCCGGGCGGACGTGCGGGAAGATCCGCGTCAGCACGAACCGGCACAGCTCGGCGGGCGGCTCGTAGGCCAGGCCGAGGCCCTGCGCCATGTCGTGGGTGTGCAGCAGCACCTCGGCGATGCCCATCGCGGCGAAGCCCTCGCGGTTCGCGCTGCGGAACGGGTACGGGTGGAAGGCGCGCACATGCCGCGGGGTGGTGTCGACGGTGGCGGTGAGGAGGGCGCCGGTGGTCTCGATGACGTGCAGGAGGCCCGCGTTGTCGGCGGGGTCGAGGCCGTCGTCCGTGCCGTCGACGGTGATCTCGAAGGGGACGTAGGCGCTCTGGGCGCGCCCCGCCAGGTTCCCCGCGTAGGCGATCAGGTCGCTGGCGATGTGCGCGGCCGTCCCCCGGCAGCTCCACTCCAGCGATCCCGCCCTGACGGTGCCCCAGTCCCGCCCGGTCGCCGTGCCGAGCACCGCCACCGCGTCCGCGACGGCCTGCCGTACCTGTTCCCCACCCGTGATGCGCATGCCGAGCAGGCTAGACCGGACGGCGCTCTCAGGACGACAGCATTTCCAGCTCGCCGGTGAGGTTGTAGCGGGCGGTCGCCTCCCAGTGCTCGGCGCCGTACGGGGTGTGGAACAGGCGCGGCAGACCGAGGAGTTGCCGCAGCACGGCGGCGCGTCCCTCGCGGAAGGCGTCGTTCGGGACGAAGCCGTACTCCTCGCGTACGGCGGCGGTGTACGCGGCGTACGCGGACGGGGCGGCGGCGAGGATCGCCAGGTCGGCGTCGCACAGCACCTGGCCGTCGGCATCGTCGGCGGCGGGGTCGTGCGTGACGGTGAGCCGCACCAGCCGGGCCACCTCGGCGGTCTTCTCCGGCGACACGCCCGCCTCCGGCAGCGCCCGCTCGGCGAGCCGCGCCGACCGCTCCTCGTTCTCCGAACGGTCGGGGAAGTAGACCGCGTCGTGGAACCAGGCGGCGAGCCGGACGACGTCCGGGTCGGCCGCGTACTCCTCCAGCACGTCGATGTGCCCGAGCACCGCCGCGAGGTGCGCCACCGTGTGGTAGTGCCGCTGGGGCTCGCTCCAGCGCGCCAGCAGGTTCTCCGCGTACGGCCCCGGGTCGGGCGCCCCACCCGGCCCCCGGACCCCTTCCAGGGCGTGGGCGAAGCGGAAGCGGAGGGCGCTCAGGGGGGTCGGGTCGTCGGCCATGCGGCCATTCTGCCGCCGACGACCGGCATCCTCCGCCTAGCGTGGTCCCCATGACTGCCACGGATGTGCACAACGGACGGGACGCCGAGCTGCCGGGCCGGTTGCTGGTCGTCGAGCGGGACGCGCTGCTGCCGCTGCTGCGGGGGCGGGCGGAGGAGGACTTCGGGCGGCCGGTGCCGGCGTGTCCGGGGTGGACGGTGCGGGATGTGCTCGCGCACTGTTCCGCCGCGTTCAGCAGGGTGCTGGAGAAACGGTTCGAGGAGGGTGTCTTCTCGCCCGAGTCGAACGACCGGGACATCGCCGAGCGCGCCGACTGGACCTCCGCGCGGATCCTCGACGAGCTGGAGCGGGGGATGACGGAGACGGGGCCGGTGCTGGCCAGGACCCGGGGGCGGCTGGACGCGCTGGCGCTGGGGGAGTGGGTGCACGCCGGGGATGTGCGCGAGGCGCTCGGCGAGCCGGGGGCGTACGCGGGGCCGGGGCTGCCGCACGCGCTTCAGCTGCTGGCGTGGGTGACCCGGGAGCGGGGGCATGTGCCGCTGCACGCCGATCTCGACGACCTCGACGAGCCGTTGCTGCTCGGGGACGGAGGCGGGGAGCGGACCCCCGCCCGCTACATCGGCGACGCCCCGACCCTCGTACGGCTGTACGCGGGGCGCGCCGTGCCGGACGGCGGGGCCGGGTTCGAGCTGGCGGGGGTGGAGGCCGGGGAGCTGAACATCTACGGGTGATCACCCCCCGATCGTCCCCGGCTGAACGACGGCCGGATATGCGCGGCCGAACATCGGATGTGATCGTGGCCCTTCCCCGGCGTACCCTGATATTGGACTAGACCTGTAGCCGCTCCAGGGGAAACCCGAGGAAAGGGGTCCTATGAGCACGCGTGCGCTCCTGGAGGTGATCGCCCTCGACGCCGAGGACGCGGTCGCCGCCCAGGCCGGAGGCGCGGACCGCCTCGAACTGGTCACCGAGATGGCGGCCGACGGGCTCACCCCGCCGACCGCGACCGTGGCCGCGATCCGTGCCGCCGTCGACATTCCGCTGCGCGTGATGGTGCGGCTGGCGGACGGGTTCGCTGCCGGGGACGTCGAGCGGCTGGTCGGTGTCGCGGAGGAGATGCGGGAGGCCGGGGCGACGGAGTTCGTGCTCGGCTTCCTCGACGCCGACGGCGGGGTCGACCTGGACGCCGTGGAGCGCGTCGTCGGCGCGCTGGACGGCTGCCGGTGGACCTTCCACCGGGCCATCGACCGGGCCGCCGACCGCGACGCCCTGCGCAAGCAGCTCGACGGCCTCCCCGGCCTCGACACCTACCTCACGGCGGGCGCCGACACCGGCGTCGACGACGGCCTCCCCACCCTCCTCGCCGAGGCGGCACGGCACGGGGAGCAGGGGTACGCGCCCCGGATCCTGGTCGGCGGCGGCCTCCGGCTCGACCATGTGCCCGACCTGCTCGCCGCCGGTATCGACGCCTTCCACATCGGCGGCGCGGCCCGGCCGGACGGGTGGGCCGGGCCGGTGTCGGCGAGGGCGGTGCGGGAGTGGCGCGAGGCCCTCGACCAGCCCTGACCGGACGGGGCGGGGGCGGCAGTGCTGACCGGACGGGGCTGGGGCGGCGGTGCTGACCGGATGGGGCCGGAGCGGCGGTGCCGAGTGGACTGGGCCGGGCCGGCGGTTCCAGGCGGCCGGGCCGAGGCGGCACCCCTGCGCGCGGCTGAACCGAGGCGGCATCTGTGAGCGGTTCGGGCCGGGCTGGGGCGGCGGTCCTGAGCGGACCGGATCGAGGCGGCACCTGTCAGCGGTTCGGGCCGGGCCGGGGCGGCGGTGCCGAGCGGACCCGACCGAGGCGGCACCCCTGAGCGCGGCCGGGCCGAGGGCGGCTTCAGGCCACCTGCGTCAACTGCGGTGGCAGCGGCGCCGCGTGGGTGACGGTCAGGCCCGAGACGGCCCGGGTCAGGGCGACGTACAGGCGGCGCAGGCCGGTGCGTTCGTCGGGTTCGCCGTCGACGACGGCCTGGGGCTCGTCCAGGACCACGTAGTCGTACTCCAGGCCCTTCGCCAGCGACGCCGGGACCAGGGTGAGACGGCGGTCGGGGGTGGTCTCCTCACCGGGCGCGAGCGGTGTGATCCCCGCCCCGCTGAGGGCCTCGGAGAGGGCCGGGACGCGGGCATCGGCGGCGATCAGGCCGATCGAGCCCTCGCGGCCCAGTGACTCCACGCAGGCCGCGACCACCTCGGACGCCGACGTCACCCGGCGAATCTCGAACGAACCGGGGTTCTCCCGCACCGACGCCACCGGGGTCAGACCGGGTGCGATGTGCGGCAGCAGCCGGGAGGCGTAGACGATGACGTCCGTGGGGACGCGGAAGCCCGCCGTCAGCTCCTCGACCGTCGCGTCCGGTTTGCCCAGGTGGGCCAGTGCCTCCCGCCAGTCGCGGGTCGCCCAGGGGGTGGTGCCCTGCGCCAGGTCGCCCAGGACCGTCGCGGAACCGGTCGTACAGCGGCGCCCGACCGCCCGGTACTGCATGGGGGACAGGTCCTGCGCCTCGTCCAGGACGACATGGCCGAGCGAGTGGGTGCGCCGTACCAGGTCGGTCGCCTCGTCGATCAGCACCGCGTCCGCCGCCGACCACTTCGCCGACTTCGGGGAGCGGGCCGGTCTCGTCCACAGGATCGTCTTCTGCTCGTCCTCGCTGAGCAGCCCTTCCGCGTGTACGGCGAGGAAGTCGGCGTCCGACAGCAGGCGCAGCACCAGTTTCTGCGGGTCGA
This sequence comes from Streptomyces sp. B93, assembly GCF_018070565.1. GTDB lineage: Bacteria > Actinomycetota > Actinomycetes > Streptomycetales > Streptomycetaceae > Streptomyces. The sequence goes on along the minus strand of NZ_JAGPXL010000006.1, from coordinate 118,484 downwards.
CCGGCGGCCAGAGGGCCTTCACCGCCGCCTTCACCGCGCTGTTGCGGGCGACGGCGTCCTGCACCCGGTCGTCGGGCGCCTCACCGGAGCGTTCCATCTGCACCAGCACGGCGTGCGCGATGCGCTGCGGCAGGGCCTCGCGGGCGGCGCCGTAGCGGATGTCCCGCTCCAGCAACTCCCGGACCAGCTCCTGGAGTTCGTACGCCGGGACGCGCCAGCGGCGCGAGCCGCGCACCACCACGACCGGTTCGGTGGGCACACTCACGTGCGAGTACAGCGCCCGGCGCAGCACCTCGGCCATCCTCGCGTCGCCCTTGACGACCGCGGCGGCCGCGTCGTCCGTGCCCCGCACCTCCACGTGGGCCACCAGGTCGTCGACCGTCGCCTGCTTGACCGCCAGCTCGCCCAGCGCGGGCAGCACCTGCTCGATGTAGTGCAGGAAGGAGCGGTTCGGGCCGACGACGAGAGTACCGGTGCGGGCCAGCCGCTCGCGGTGGGCGTACAGCAGGTAGGCGACGCGGTGCAGGCCGACCGCCGTCTTCCCGGTGCCGGGGCCGCCCTGCACACACACCGTGCCGCCAAGGCCGGACCGTACGATCTCGTCCTGCTCGGGCTGGATCGTCGCCACGATGTCCCGCATCGGGCCGACACGCGGGCGCTCGATCTCCTGCTGGAGCAGCTTGCTGGTGCGCGCCGCCTCCGCCGGGTCCGACAGGTGCTCGTCCTCGTACGCCGTCAGGTCGCCGCCCGTGTAGCCGAAGCGGCGGCGCAGGCCGACGTCCATCGGGTCCTTCTTGGACGCCCGGTAGAACGGCTGGGAGACCGGCGCCCGCCAGTCGATGACCATCGGGTCGCCGTCGGCGTCGTGGACGTGCCGCCGCCCGATATAGAAGCGCTCGCCCTCCGCACCCTCGGCGACGTCGGCGCCGGGGGCGTGCAGGTAGTCGAGGCGGCCGAAGAAGAGCGGGGTGTGGCTGAGGTCGGCGAGTGCCTTGATGCGCTCGTCGATGTGGCGGGCCAGGATCTGCGCGTCCACCCAGTTCGCGGTGGAGTTGCTGATGTCGAGGGATTCGACGTCCTCCCGCATGGCCCGCAGGGCGGCGCGGGAGGCGGTGAGGTGTGCGCGTTCACGCGCGAGGGGGTCGTCGACGGACGCGGACAAGGGGGTGCCTCCGGGTGACCTGCTGGGGTGACTGGAACCGGTGTGCCGACCGGTTTCCGTCCGGTCGGCGGCACTCCGTGAAGGGAGGCGGGCAAGAGCGGAGATTTTAGGTGACGGGGCGGGGACCCGGCGAATGAATTACGGCGGGCCCCGCCGACGAATCACGGCGGGGCCCCTCCAGCGCGTCGCTCAGCTCTCCGCCAGCAGTTCGTCCGCGTCCATGATCCGGTAGGCGTAGCCCTGTTCGGCGAGGAAGCGCTGCCGGTGGGCGGCGAAGTCCTGGTCGAGGGTGTCGCGGGCGACGACCGAGTAGAAGTGGGCCTGGTGGCCGTCGGCCTTGGGGCGCAGGACGCGGCCGAGGCGCTGCGCCTCCTCCTGGCGGGAGCCGAAGGTGCCGGAGACCTGGACGGCGACCGTCGCCTCGGGCAGGTCGATGGAGAAGTTCGCCACCTTCGACACCACCAGCACGCTGATCTCGCCCTGGCGGAACGCGTCGAACAGCTTCTCCCGCTGGGCGTTGGTCGTCTCGCCCTTGATGACGGGCGCGTTCAGGTGCTCGCCCAGTTCGTCGAGCTGGTCGATGTACTGGCCGATGACCAGGATCTGCTGGCCCGCGAAGCGGCGGACGATCGCCTCGGTCACCCTGCGCTTGGTGTCGGTCGTCGCGCAGAAGCGGTACTTCTCCTCCGCCTCGGCGGTCGCGTAGGCGAGACGCTCGGAGTCCGTGAGGTTGACGCGGACCTCCACGCAGTCGGCGGGCGCGATGTACCCCTGCGCCTCGATCTCCTTCCACGGCGCGTCGAACCGCTTGGGCCCGATGAGGGAGAACACGTCCGACTCCCGGCCGTCCTCGCGGACCAGGGTGGCCGTGAGGCCGAGGCGGCGGCGGGCCTGGAGGTCGGCGGTGAACTTGAAGACGGGCGCGGGCAGCAGGTGCACCTCGTCGTAGATGATCAGACCCCAGTCCCGGGAGTCGAACAGCTCAAGGTGCGGGTAGACGCCCTTCCGCTTGGTCGTCAGCACCTGGTACGTGGCGATGGTGACCGGGCGGATCTCCTTGCGCGTACCGCTGTACTCGCCGATCTCGTCCTCGGTCAGCGACGTCCGCTTCACCAGCTCGTGCTTCCACTGCCGCGCCGAGACCGTGTTGGTGACCAGGATCAGCGTCGTCGACCTGGCCTGCGCCATCGAACCCGCGCCGACCAGCGTCTTCCCCGCGCCACAGGGCAGCACGACCACGCCGGAGCCGCCGTGCCAGAAGTTCTCCACCGCCTGCTTCTGGTAGGGCCGCAGCGCCCAGCCGTCCTCGGCCAGCTCGATCGGGTGCGCCTCGCCGTCGACGTACCCGGCGAGGTCCTCGGCGGGCCAGCCCAGCTTCAGCAGCGTCTGCTTGATCTGCCCGCGCTCCGAGGGGTGCACGGCGACCGTGTCCGGGTCGATACGGGCGCCGACCAGCGGGGCGATCCGCTTGGAGCGCAGCACCTCCTCCAGCACCGGGCGGTCGGTGGTGGTGAGGACGAGGCCGTGCGCGGGGTGCTTGCTGAGGGTCAGACGGCCGTAGCGGTCCATCGTCTCGGCGATGTCGACCAGCAGCGCGTGCGGCACGGGGTAGCGGCTGAACTGCACCAGCGCGTCCACGACCTGCTCGGCGTCGTGCCCGGCCGCGCGCGCGTTCCACAGGCCGAGCGGGGTGACCCGGTAGGTGTGGATGTGCTCGGGCGCCCGCTCCAGCTCCGCGAAGGGGGCGATGGCACGGCGGCACTCGTCGGCCCGCTCGTGGTCGACCTCGAGGAGCAGCGTCTTGTCGGACTGGACGATTAGGCAGGACACACATACCTCCGGAGATAAGGTCGTCTCATGACAGAAACAACGCCTGTCACAGCACGGGCTATGCCCCGTGCCCGACGCCGGAAGGGCGTCCCGGCCAGCGCGCCGGGGATGCGCGCCGCTATCTATGTTCGCCTATAGCGGGAAACCGACGAGACGACTTCGCCGGAACGTCAGCGCGCGGCCTGTGAGGCGTTGTGCGAGGCACGCGGCTGGGAGGTCGTAGCCGCCGAGGAGGACATCGATGTCTCGGGCTTCTCGCGCGGGCTCGACCGGCCGGGCCTGCAACGCATCCTGACCAGGCTCGCCGAGCTAGACGTGATCGTGTTCTTCAAGATCGACCGCCTTGCGCGCTCGACGGTCGACTTCGCGGAGATCATGCGACTCGCCGAGCACCAGAGCGTTGCGCTCGCGTCGGCCACGGAGCCGCTCGACCTACGTCGTCCATGGGCCGGGCCATGGCGAAGGTGATCGCGGTCTTCGCCGAGCTGGAGTCCGACACCATCGGCATGCGGGTGTCCAGCGCGCACGAGCACCTGCGCCGCGAGGGCCGCTACACCGGCGGTCGGGTCCCGTACGGGTACATGGTCGTCCCCAACCCCAATGGGGCGGGCAAGGTCCTCGCGGTCAACGAGGACGAGGCCAAGACGATCAAGCGGATCGTGGAGCGGGTCCTGGCCAAGGACTCGCTCATGCAGATCATCAACGACCTCAACAAGGAGGGCGTCCCGTCACCCGGCCACACCTCACGCCAGACCACGGGCAAGCGCAGCGACTCCAAACAGTGGTACACGACCACGCTGCGCAGCATGCTGGGCAACCCCCAGTTGCTCGGCCAGGTCATCGAGGACGGAAAGCCGATCCTGCGGACGGACGGGCTGCCCCTGGTCAACCGCCCGCCGATCCTCGACACGGACACCTGGCAGATGCTCCAGGACGAGTTGGAGCGCCGTGCCAACCCCGGTGAGAAGCGCCGGGAGGGGACGTCGCTGCTGCGCGGCATCATGCACTGCGGAGTCTGCGGCGAGCGCATGTACACCTTCAGCGGGCGCAACGGTCAGCTTCGGTACCGGTGCATCGGCCCGCTGAAGTACCGCCAGCGGGCGGCCAAGGGGGAGGAGAAGCAGGGCGTGAAGTGCTACGGGCCGACCGTGGCCGGGGTGACCACCGAGGAGCACGTCACCGAGCAGTTCCTCGCGAAGTACGGGCACCTTTCCGTGATGCGGATGGTCCAAGAGGTGGGCGAAGACTTCCGCCCGCAGATCAGGCAGGCCGAGGAAGCGTTGGCCGACTTGCAGAAAGATCGCTACGACCGGGGCCTGTTTAAGGGCGACGACGGAGCGATCCGGTACGCGGAGCAGTACGCCAAGCTGGAGGAGCGTCTGGCGTCCCTGAAGGAGAGGCAGCGCACGGCGAAGCCGGGGGGCGTGAAGGCGGAGCCGACCGGCGAGACGCACGCCGAGCAATGGAAGCGCTCGGACGTGGCCGGTAAGCGAGACCTGTTGTTGAACGCGGGCGGCTACGTGGAGGTGGCACCGGCGCGGCGGGGCGGGAAGAAGCTGGACATCTCACGCCTGTCGGTGTACTTCGGCGAGGAGGGGCACATGCGCCGGGCGGCAGCGGCGGAGGAGAACAAACCAGAGGCCGAGGCGGCTGACAGCCAGGGCTGACGCCGACGTCACCGGACACAGGTAGCGGCCCCCCACCGGACGGACGAGGTGGGGGCGCCGCTTGTATGTAGTGTGCGGCAATGACAAGGAGCGAGCGGCTCGCGGAGCAGTTGGACTGGTACTGGCGCAAGAACCTGCGGCCACGTCTGGAGGGTCTTACCGACGAGGAATACTTCTGGGAGCCGGTGCGCGGCTGCTGGAGCATCCGCCCACGTGGCACGTCGGCCGCACCGATTTCGGCGGGTTCGGGGGAGTGGACGATGGACTTCGCGTCCCCTGACCCGGTGCCGGCGCCGGTGACCACGATTGCCTGGCGGCTGGCGCACATCATCGTCTCGTGCCTGGGCTATCGGGTCGGATGGTACTTCGGCGGCCAGGGCGTCGACTCCGAGACATTCGCCTACGCGGGGACCGCTGACGAGGCGCTGAAACAGCTCGATGAGATGTACGGGAGATGGAAGGCGGGAGTCCGCGAGCTCTCGGACGCTGACCTGGAGAATCCGCCCACGGTGGGTCCGGAGCGGTTTCCCATGGAGAACAGGGTCCTGCACGTCAACAGGGAGCTGATCCATCACGGCGGCGAGATTTCCCTGCTGCGAGACCTCTACCGCTGGCAGGACGGAGCCGTACCGGGCCGAATATGACTTTCCGGTAACCGGCGATCAAGGCGGCCCGCCTACGGCGGGCCGCGCGCTGGCGGCCATGGGCCGCCGCCGCTCCTTGTCTCCGCCACAGCTCCGGCGGCCCCCACCCGCTCAGCGCGCAGCCATGCCGAGGCGAACGGTCAGACCAGGAAGCAACGCGACCACTCCGAGCACCAGGACCAGGCCGACACCGACCAAGCGAGACCGTGCCATCCGACCAGTCCGCGCTTCGCAGCCGTTGGACTCCAAAGCAGCAAGCAGGCCCATGTGCCAGGCTCTTCGTCGGCAACGCCCAAGCCGGGAGGGGGTCGAGGGCCGTGACGGATCGAGGAAGCGTGGCTGGGGCCGGCGGGGGGTTGCTGGAGACACACGTGACGGGTGCTCGTTCGACGCACCCGCCGCCGTGGCTGACTTTCGATGGTGCAGGTCAGAACTGGGAAGCGGCCAACCGGACTTCGACAGTGACCCTCTCAAACTGGACAGTGGGGTACGCGGGTTGCAGTCGCTCCCGCGTTCGAGCACGCCGACCGCCCCGGTACCATCGGCACCGGGGTCCCCCTCGGGGGAGCGGGGACCGTGCGGCGGGCTTACCGAGGCGGCAGCTCGATTTCGATGGCGAGCGCGCCGAGCGCTTCCTTGTCCGCCGGGTAGATGTCGCGGATGTTGGCGAGCTGCTGCTCGCGAGGGGAGGCCGGGTTGACGTTCGCCGGGCCCTCCCCGTCAAGCAGCTCCTCGAACGACTTGTACTCCGTGACCCGCTTCACCAGGACGTCACACGTCTCTTCGGTGCCCTTGATGCGGAAGCGGATGACGTCTCCAGCGGCCAGGTCTTCGAGGTGCGGGTACTTCACCCGCACCTCGATCGTCTTCTGACCAGCGGCGACGAGGTCGAAGTAGCGGCGGTAGAGGTTCAGTTCACGGACGCGCGCGGCGGCAGTCTCCGTCATGGGGCGGGAACGCTCCTTGCTCTTGCAGCGGACACGAGCCGGCCGAGTTCACCGGCCGAGTACGAGCGGAAGAAATGGCGTGGGTCGGCGAGTAACACGTCGGTCAGACCGAGCAGGCGATCGACGTACTCTCCCAACGAGCCGGGCCACTCGCGGGTGTCGAGCATCCACGGGGCCGCACCGTCGGGCAAGGGCGCGCGCCCCTCGCGGATGAGGGACTTGGACAGCTTCGCGCCCGTGTCCGTGACGACCTGGGGGCAGAAGAGCCGGGCGGTCATCTGTCCGCGAGTGAGACCCACGGCCTGTAGGGCGCCGTCGACGAGAAGACAGCCGGGCATCCAGTCGCTGCCCTTGACCATGACGTACAGCGTGCCTCGCGCTCCAACGACCGCCAGTTCCTTGACGAGGTTCCGGTACAGCGTGGCGAGGTCGAGGTATGCACCGCCCAGGGGTTCAATGACGACCTCGTATTCGCCGTGGTGCAGGCACACAGCCGAGATGGTTGCACGCTCGACACCGTCGTCACGGACGTGGGTGCGCTCGGCGTACTTCTCGGCCCACCCGCAGCCAGGGCGCGGGCGGGGAACACGAACGTGTGGCACGCCGGACGACGGCGACAGGTGCCAGCGTGCGGCGTCCAGCCGGGGCAGCAGGAGCAGCCAGGTACGGCGGAAGTGCTCGCCCGCCTGCTGCTGGCTGTAGGTCTCGACGGAGTACGGCACGTCCAGGCGCTCGGACAGCGCGGTGAACAGCGGGCGGTACAGCTTGTCGACCTGGTCAGCGATGCCCACCTCGCCCAGGGCGTGCGCGTAGGCCCGCTGGTATCGGTGACCGGTCTCCTTGTCGGTCACGATGGCGTACGGGGCGTTGTCGAGTGCGCCGAACTGGACTTCAGCCGGTAAGCCGAACCTGTCCCGGATCCGGGCCGCCGTGGCGAACGTGAGCGACTGAACCAGCGACGTGCCGACGTGCGGTGCTCCGTTGATCTGCGTTCCCACCACGAACACGATGCGCTCCGGATCCACCTGGGCGATGTGCGGCCTCAGCAGGTCCTCAGCATTCGTCAGCGCGTTGGCGAGCACGGTGTTCGGCGATACGGGATAGATGGTCACCGCGTCTTCCCCTCGGTAGATGGGCAGGACAGCGCCGCAGAGCGGCGGGTGTGCGTTGAGCGGTTCAGTGCGATCGCGTGGTGGACCCGCCCCCGCGCCGGGGGAACCGGAAAAGACGCGGGGGCGGGAGTCATCGGGTCGGGCGACGCCCGCGGGGACGTCGGTGACGGCCCGCCCTCACTGAGGGGTGGAGAAGCTCCCCGGCCAGGGCAGGATGCTGCGGAAGGCGAGGCCGGCGAGTCGGCAGCGGGTACACACGGAGGCAGTACCGAGCGTCGTAGTCCGCCACGGCGAACACGAAGACGCTGCCTGCTGCTAGGGCTTGAAGGGCTTGCTCGTACGCCGCATCGCTGTCTGCCCACGCCCGTAACTCGACATCAGGGCGAGGGACTTCGGGGCCCGCAAGGAGGAGCGGTGCGTCACTCAGGCCCCGGGCGTCGAAGTCCGGGGACAGCAGCCGCGCGAAACGATGCGCCGATGCTCTCAGCCACCGTGCCGCGAGGCGTGGGGAACGGCCGCGATAGGTGGCGAGCAGGACCTCGCGGGAGCCGCTGAGGTCATGGGCAGTGGCCTCACACCGGAACGCGACGGGAGGCCGCACGGAGGCACGTGCAGAGGTCGGTGGGGCGAGCATCAGCACGTCCGACCTCACCGCTGACGATCCTGAGCCGATTCCCTCGCCTTGATCATGCGGCCGAGCTGGTTGTAGTACAGCTCGACTTGCGCAGGCGTGAGGACGAGCATCGACTCGCAGACGCCGCCGTCCTCGTAGTGGACGGTCACCGCCATGGCGGCTTGCTGAGCACGCGGGTCGTACACGGCGTCGCGCTTCACAGGCGTGACGTGCGTGACCGGAACCGGCACGGGGCGGAGGGTGCTTCCGTCGGACCTTGCGCGCCAGTCCACGCCTCCGCCAGGCGGACGGAGTTGGTAGGACGCCGAGCTGTCGCTCGGCAGGGCGACGACGACCCCGATCGTTCCCGCCTTGGCCAGATCGATGGCGAGGTCGCCAAGGCGGGGATGGAACGGGCTCCCTGCGGTTAAAACGGTCTGGGACGTGGGGAGTTGCTGCGTGGTTCGTTCGGCCATGCCCCGAAGCTAAGTGTGCGCTCGGGGCCCAATATGAACCGCAGGAATATGACCCTCAGCCGTCGAGGTGGAAGCGGTCTGACATGCGGCGCAGCTTCTCCCGAGCGCTTGCCCGTTCGGCGTACACGATGCTCCGCAGCGTTGACCGCGCGATGGGGTGATTGCGGACGAGCTGGGGAGCGATCTCCTCAGCCTTCTCCAGTTCCTTCAGCGCCTTGTCGCGGTTCCCATCCCACAGCCACGCGCGGGCCAGGTCCATGTGATGGTGCCCCTGACGAGAGTTGGGAAGTGACGCGACCAACTCCTTGCTCGTGCGCCGGTTTATCGACAGCGCCTCACGTTGCTCATGCATCTCCAGGGCGACGCTGATCGCATGGATCTGCACGTTTCCCGGCGAGAAGGTCAGGCTGTGACGGTCGTACACCGGAGGGCCAGGCTTCCCGGCGCGCAGGACGCTGGACGAGTTCGACGCCGACCACCCCCGCGCCTTCGACCGGGAGGCCGTGGCGCGCCTCGGCAAGCTGGACTTCCTCGCCGTACCCGGCAACGTGGTGCTCACCGGGCCCCCCGGCACCGGCAAGACCCATCTCGCCGTCGGCCTCGGGGTACGCGCCTGCGAGGCCGGGCACCGGGTGCTCTTCGCCACCGCCGAGGAGTGGGCCGCGCGGCTGTCCGGCGCCCGGTCGGCGGGGCGGCTCACCGAGGAACTGGCCGCCCTCGACGCCTACTCCCTGCTGATCGTCGACGAGGTCGGCTACGTCCCGTTCGACGCGGACACCACGCGGCTCTTCTTCCAGCTGGTCTCCCACCGCTACGAACGGGGCTCGCTGGTCGTGACCTGCGACCGGCCGCTGGAGCGCTGGGGGGAGGTCTTCGGCGGACCGGCGGCCCCGGCGATGGCGGACCGGCTGGCCCACCACGCCGAGACCGTCCGCCTCGACGGCGACAGCTACCGGATGCGCCGGGGCGCCGGGGTCCGGGCTACCTCAGCGTGGGCAGACTGACGTTGTTGATCAGCGGTCCCTCGACGCTGATGCCCTCCGTCACCAGCGGTTCGGCGGCGGCGATCGGCAGGGGGAGGGGCAGGGCGGGCGAGGTCGTGGGGGCGGCGGTGGCCGAGGAGGTCTCCGGGGCCAGCGCGGCGATCAGCGCGGCCGTGGAGAAGAGGGCCGCCGCGGAGACGGCGATGGCGGAACGGGCCTGGGCGGACCGGGCGGGGGTGGGGAGCTTGGCACTCATGGGGACGTCAGGGCCTTTCACGTACAGGGGGTGCGTACAAGGGGCAGGGGGTGCGTGGAAGAGGGCGCGCGCGGGAGGGGGCGCGGGCCGGGCCGCTCCCGGGACATGGGGCCCGGCCCGGCCCCGGGACTCAGATCGGCGGCGTCTCGATGACCAGTCCGGCGACGTCGATGCCGATGGCCGCGGCCTGGGTGGCGAAGGCGCCGATCAGTACGGCGGTGGCGGTCAGTACGGCGGCGACTCGACGGGCAGCGCGCATGACGGAGCTTCCTCTCTGGCGGGGTCTGCTGGGGGTTGGTGGGCTCGACCGGTGTTCCGGCTTCCGTCCCGACCGTCCTTGATCAGGACAACCGGTGGCTGCCCCACGCCCCACGACGGAATGCGGGACACGGCCCAAGCTCCCTCATGGGTGGGAAGTGTCCGGCGTGGCGTGCATGAACCCGGGGCTACACCCGCGTGGGTGACCCCGCCCCGTCACAGCTCCCGCCCGTTTCAGCCCTCGTCGTCCGCCAGCTCCGCCACCCCCGTGATCCGGTGCAGCGGGTACGTGCGGACCTCGTCCGCGGTGTGGTCGTACGCCGTCACGAAACCGCCCTCGACGCGCACGGGCGCGATCACGCGCTGGCTCGCCGCGCCCTCCGCGTTCACGTAGCCGATCCACAGGGCCTGGCCCGTCAGCACCGCGGCCTGCATCGTCGCCAGCGTCTCCGCGGAACCGGTGCGCGGCAGCTCACCGCCGACCGGCCGGGCGTCCGCGGCCGGTTTGCGGGGTGCCGTGGAGGCGAGGTCACCCGCGCGGATGGCGCGGATCGCCGCCGTCAGCAACGTGTCGTCCGGGGTGGGCGGGCCCTCCGGGACCGGCTCCGGAGGCGTGCGCGGGGGCGTGCGGTGGGCATGCGCACGCGTGATCAGCACATCACCCTCCGCGGACTCCGCGGCCGGGGCGAAGCCCATCGCCCGCAGGCCCTCCAGCAGCGCCGCCGGGTCGGTCCCCGCCGCCAGCACCGTCGGGGCGAGGCGGCGCAGCCGGAGCCCGCTGGACCGCTTGTCGGCGAGGATCTCGTTCAGTACGGCGTCGTCGTCGCAGCGGACGTACGCCGACGCGGCGCCGACCCGTAGGTGGCCGTGTCTGCGGGCCACGTCGTCGATGAGGTAGGCGAGCGGCTGCGGCACCGGTGTGCGGGAGTGCGCCGCGAGGAAGGCGTGCAGGTCGGAGGCGCTGCGGCCGGCGTCGAGGGCGCGGCGTACGGAGGCCGGGGTGAAGCGGTAGACCGTGGCGCCGCCCTTCGACTCCACGTCCGCGAGGACGTCGAGCACGTCCGCGAGCGGGCGTCGCAGCGGCCCCGGCGCCACCGCCGTCAGGTCGGCCTGGAGCAGGACGTGGTCCAGGGGTTCGGGGAGGAGGGGGGCCAGGAGGCGGGCGGCCGCCGCGGTGGCGGTGGCCTGTTCCTGGGGGGTGAGGACGGGGTGGTGAGGGGTGGTCGGGCGGTGGTGGAAGGGGAGCTTGTCGCCGGGGCCCTCGGGCGGCGCGTCGTCGGGCTTCACGGCGGGGGGTGCGCCGAGCAGGGCCCTGCCGTGTGCCGACAGGGCGCCACGGCCGGTGACGCCGAGGAGTTCCGCCTCGTTCAGCGTCCACTCGGCGAGGCGGGCGCGCAGGTCGTCGGTGCCGCGCGGGGGGCGTTCCCAGCGCAGCCGGGCCTGGACGGAGTCGGGGGCCGGTGCGGCGCCCTGCGGGAGGTCGGCGAGGAGGCTCAGCACCCGGTGCCGTACCTCCGGGGCGGCGGAGCGGTCCAGGCCCGGGCCCAGTGCCGACAGGGTGCGGTCCTTGGCGTCCCGGCCGCCGACCACACCGGCCGTCCGGGTCGCCGTCAGCCAGGCCTCCGCCAGGCGGGCCCAGCGCTCAGCGGCGGGCAGCTGGAGCCACTCGTCGTAGGCCGGGGTGGCCGCGTACCGCTCGTCGGCGTCGCCGTCGGAGGCCAGCAGGCCCGCCGCGTACGCCAGCTCCACCCAGAACGCGGCGACCGGCTCGGCGACGTCCAGGGCGACCGCGGTGCGCTTCAGGTCCCGCACGCTCAGGCCACCGGCCCGCAGTACCGTCGGGCCGCCCTCGTCCCAGTCCTTCAGGAGTTCCTCGACCGTCGCGAGGGCGGTGTACGACTGGCCCGCCGCTGTCGCGTCCACAACCTGTGGACTGTGGGTGGCGGCCGTGGTGACGGGGGGCGGCGTGGGCTCGGGGGTGCGGTGGGCCCGGCCCGCGCGCAGGTGCAGGGCGACCTCGCGCGGGAGTACGACCGTGCCCGGGGCGGTGGGCAGCAGCAGGCCGCGGTCCAGCAGCCAGCGCAGACGGGGGGCCGGGTCGGCGGTGACCTGGCCGTAGGGCGGGCCCCACACCAGGCGGTCCAGGACCTCCAGGGACTCGGCGGGGGCCTCGGCGAGCAGGTCGTTCATCCGGGCGCGGTCGGTGAACAGGGCGGTGAGCGCGGCCACCGCGGAGACCGAGTCGTGGGTGGAGGGCAGGCCGACCGTCGCGATCAGTTCCTGGATGCGGACCGGGGACATGCCCGCGGTCGCCTCCTGGGCGGTGGGGCCGAGGCCGGTGGGTGAGGGGTGCTGGGGGGAGGGCGAGAGGAGTTCCCGGGCGGTGCGGACCAGGCGCAGGCGGTCGTCCGGGCCCCAGACCAGGGCCTGTTCGCGCAGGAGGCGCAGGGTGCGGGGGAGGGCGGCCGTCACCGTGGGGTCGCGGTCGTCGCCCGCCAGGAGGCCGAGCAGGTCGTCGTAGGTCGCGGGGTCCGGGGCGACCGCGAGGGCCTGTGCCGTCTGTACCGCGAAGCGGTCCAGGCGTTCCAGGGCGCGGACGACGGAGGCGCGGGTTCCGGCGCGGGTGGCCAGTTGGGTGAGGTCCGTGGGGACCGGGGTGATGAGGTCGGGGCGGCTGCGCAGGAGGGCGGCGAGGGAGGCGTCGTCGCGCGAGCGGAGCGCTTCCGCGAGGGACCGGGGCGCGGTCGGCTTCTCGGTCGGCTTCTCGTCGCTGCTCATCCGGCCAACGGTAGCGGGTGTGGGGGCGCGGGAGGGGAACGGAACGTTTCTACGGTCCGGTGCGCGGCTCGGGTTCCGCGGGGTGTGCTGCGCTACCGTCGTCCGCGTGGGGATCGAGAGCGACAAGGTCGTCTACGAGTATCTGAGCCGCGTCGGTGATGTGGCGCAGCAGCGGCAGCTTCCCTCTGCCGAGCGGATGCGGCTCGTGTCGCAGCTGCGGGACGAGATCGATCGGCGGCGGGCCAAGGCCGTGGTCGACAGTCCGGCGGCCGTCCGGCGCATTCTCGGGCGGATCGGCAGCCCCGACGACGTGGTCAGTGCCGCGGACGAAGGGGGCGGCGGGGGAGGCGGGGGCGGCGGCGGTGGCGTCGAGGCCGAGGTGTCGGTGCCCGTGCAGCCCGCGCCCGAGCCCGGGCCCCGGCGGGAGGAGCCGTCCGCTTCCGTTGTCGCGCCCCGGCAGCCCGACTGGTGGCGGGTGGACGCGGGGGCGCTGGGGGGTGACGGGGTTCCCGGGTTCGTGGGGGGCGTCGAGATTCCTGAGCTGTTGAAGCCTCCCGGGCCTCAGAAGCCCGCGGTGGAGGAGCCCGCTGAAGAGGCCGAGGAGGTCGAGGAGGCCGTCCCCGTCGTCAAACGGCGGGTGCGGTTGCCCTCGCTGGGCGGGTGGAGCAGTCCGCTGTTGCTGGGGGCCGCCGCGCTGCTCGTGGTGGGGGCCGTGCTCGGGAACCTCGTCGCGCTCGCCTTCGGGTGGGTCATCGTCTATCTGTCCCGGCGGCTCAGCCGTACCGAGATGCGGGTTGCCGTGATGGGGCTGCCCGCGATGGCCCTCGTGTGTGGGGCGGTGTGGCTGTGGGGGCGGAGCGAGGGACGGTGGGGGGAGCCCGTCGCCGAGGGCGCGATGAGCGGCGCGGTGGGGGAGACCTGGCCGTGGGTCGTGCGGGGGGCCGCCGTCGCTTCCGCCGTCTTTCTGGTGTGGCGGGCCCGGCGGCGGGGGTAGCGGCCCCTTCCGTGGTCCGGCGGCCGGCCGGTTTCGTGCGCCCTGCACAATGGCCCGTATGGCCTTTACGACCGGATTCCCCACCGTCGGCTTCGATCTCGACATGACCCTCATCGACTCCCGGCCCGGCATCCACGCCTGCTATGTGGCGTTGTCCGAGCGGACGGGGGTGTACGTCGACGCCGATCTGGCGGTCACCCGGCTCGGGCCCCCGTTGGAGGAGGAGCTGCGGAACTGGTTCCCGGAGGGGGAGGTGGCGGGCGTGGCCGATCTGTACCGGGAGATGTATCCGGCGGTCGCCGTCGCCGCCACGCCCGCGATGGCGGGGGCGCGGGAGGCCATCGACGCGGTGCGGGGGGCCGGGGGGCGTGCCGTCGTGGTCACTGCGAAGTACGAGCCCAACGCCAAGTTGCACCTAGCCCACCTGGGTCTTGAACCGGACGCGGTCATAGGTGACCTGTGGGCGGAGGCGAAGGCGGTGGCGCTGCGGGAGTACGGCGCGGGTGTGTACGTGGGGGACCACGTCGGGGATGTGCGCGGGGCCCGTGCGGCGGGTGCCCTTTCGGTGGCGGTGGCCACCGGGCCCTGTGACGCCGGGGAACTCGGTGGTGCGGGTGCTGATGTGGTGCTGGAGGATCTGACGCGGTTCCCCGAGTGGCTTTCGGACTATCTGGCGGCCTCCCGGGCCTGACGTCGGGCCGCGGCGATCGAGCGCAGTACGCCCGCGCCCGCGACGGCGAAGCCGACCCCCATGAGCATGCTCAGGCCGAACATGTAGGTGGGAAATGGGGTCGTCCCGAGGAGGAGGGGCGCCACCGTGACCAGAGTGGCCACGGTACCGATGAAGAACACCACGGCACCGACGAGGATCAGCCGGTCACCGGGTGCGGCGGAATTCGTTTGGGTTTTGTCACGCACCGGACCAGGGTAGTTCCCAGCGCGAAGGAACAACCGGGTGACGTCTTGTCACCGGCTCCTGGACCAATAGTCTTGGTACCGGCGGGTCATGGACGACCCGCCCCAGTGCTATCAAGAGCCGTTTTCAGAAGCAGTTTTCCGACGAGTACGAGGACGAGGACAGACGTGCCTACCGGCAAGGTCAAGTGGTTCAACAGCGAGAAGGGCTTCGGCTTTCTCTCCCGCGACGACGGCGGTGACGTCTTCGTCCATTCCTCGGTTCTCCCCGCCGGAGTCGAGACACTCAAGCCGGGTCAGCGCGTGGAGTTCGGGGTCGTCGCCGGTCAGCGGGGCGACCAGGCACTTTCGGTGACCCTGCTCGATCCGACGCCGTCGGTCGCCGCCGCACAGCGGAAGAAGCCCGACGAGTTGGCTTCCATCGTCCAGGATCTGACGACCCTGCTGGAGAACATCACGCCGATGCTCGAAAAGGGCCGTTACCCCGACAAGACCTCCGGTAAGAAGATCGCGGGGCTGTTGCGGGCCGTCGCCGACCAGCTCGACGTATAGGCGGGGCGGCTCTAGGGGAATTCCAGTGCGGTCGGGCCGAGGGCGGGGACCAGGCCCTCGGCCGCGGCGCGGGTGAGCAGGCCGCGTACGGCCGCGTAGCCGTCGGGTCCCAGGTCGGCGGTGAACTCGTTGACGTACAGGCCGATGTGCTGGTCCGCGACGGCCGGGTCCATCTCCTGGGCGTGTTCCATGACGTAGGGGCGGGAGGCCTCGGGGTCGTCCCAGGCCGCCCGGACCGAGGCGCGGATCGATGCCGCCAGGTGCGTGAGGGTGGCCTGGCCGAGGGCGCGTCTGGCGATGATGGCGCCCAGGGGGATCGGCAGGCCCGTGGTGGTCTCCCAGTGCTCGCCCATGTCGGCGAGCTTGTGCAGGCCGTAGTTCTGGTAGGTGAAGCGGGCCTCGTGGATGACCAGGCCCGCGTCCACCTTGCCGTCGCGGACCGCCGGCATGATCTCGTGGAACGGCATGACGACGATGTCGCCGACCTTCCCGGGGACCGTGTCCGCCGCCCAGAGGCGGAACAGCAGGTACGCCGTCGACTTCTCGCTGGGTACCGCGACCGTGCGGCCCGTGAGGTCGGCCGTGTCCGCGTCGCGGGTCAGGACCAGGGGGCCGCAGCCCCGGCCCAGGGCGCCGCCGCAGGGCAGGAGCGTGTAGGTGTCCAGGACGTACGGCAGGACCGCGTAGGACACCTTGAGGACGTCGAGTTCGCCCCGTTCGGCCATGCCGTTGGTGATGTCGATGTCGGCGAAGGTGACGTCCAGGGGCGGGGCGTCCGGGACCCGGCCGTGGGCCAGGGCGTCGAAGACGAACGTGTCGTTCGGGCAGGGGGAGTAGGCGATCTGGAGGGGCCTGTCAGCGGGTGTCATGGGGGTTCCAGCTCTCCAGTACGGGTGTCAGCTTCCCGAAGGCCTCGGTGAGGGCCGTGAGCGCGTCGCCGACGCGCCAGGCGGCGCGGTCACGCGGGCCGACCGGGTTGGAGACGGCGCGTATTTCGAGGACGGGGACGTGGTGCGCGGCGGCGGCCTCGGCGACGCCGAAGCCCTCCATGGCCTCGGCGAGCGCGCTGGGGTGGCGGGTGCGCAGGGCCGTCGCGCGGGATGCGGTGCCGGTCACCGTGGAGACGGTGAGGACGGCGCCGGTGCGGGCGCCGGTGGCGGTCGCGCACTGTCGTACGAGTGCCGCGGGCGGACGGTGGGTGACGGTGCCGAAGCCCAGGTCGGTGACCGGCACGAAGCCGTCGGGGGTCTCGGCCCCCAGGTCGGCCGCGGTGATCTCGTCGGCGACGACCAGGGAGCCGACGGGGGCCTCGGGGAGGAAGCCGCCCGCGATGCCCGCGGAGATCACCAGGGCGCAGGGGGCGGTGGAGAGGGCCTTGGCCGTCGCCGCGGCGGCCGCCGCGGGGCCCACCCCGGCCGCGATGACCCGGCCCGGGAACGTCCGAGCCACCGCGTCCCGTTCGGCGGGGACCGCGGTGGCCACGAGGATGTCCGCGGCGGACGTGATCAGTCGTCCTTCTTGAGCTTGAACGACCACAGACCGGTGGTCTCCTTCTCGCCTTCCTTGATGGAGACGAGGGTGGAGTCGCCCTGCGCGCCGTACTGCGCGTTGAAGAACACGCTGCCCGGGATCGTCGTGTACGTCTTCTTGAGGGGCTCGGCGAGCAGCGGCTGACCGTTCATCAGGATCGTCCAGCCCTCGTCCGCGATCTCCGGGTCGACGCCGAAGCGCACGGTCTCGTCGACGTCGACCGTGATCGAGTCGATGTCCTCGTCCCGCAGGCACTTGGTGAGGTCCGCGGTCTTCAGGGCGTCACCGTCGTTGTAGCAGGTCGCCTCGGAGCTGACCGAGTCCGATCCGACGGTGATCGTCGACATCGGCGTCGGCTTGTCGCAGGCCGACAGGACGAGCAGTCCGGCGGATACGGCGCCGGCGGCGGCGACGGCGCGGCGGCGTCGCACAGCAGCGGATTGCGTGGTCATGGCCGAAGGCTATCGGGCGGTCGCGGCCCGGTCCCCATGCGGGGTGCGGGGCGGGGCGTGCGTTACGCCACGCGGGGACGGGCCGGTCCGCCGCGGTGTGCCGAGGTGAGCAGCCCCCGTACGGTGGCCAGCCAGCCGGCGGCGACGATCGCGGCGCCCACCGACAGGCCGAAGGTGCCGTTCAGGGGCAGGGCGATGCCGATGGCGCCGCCGACCACCCAGGACATCTGGAGCAGCGTCTCGGAGCGGGCGAACGCCGAGGTGCGGACGAGTTCGGGGACGTCCCGCTGGATCAGCGCGTCCAGCGAGAGTTTGGCGAGGGCCTGGGAGAAACCGGCCAGGGCCGCCAGACAGGCCACCAGGAACGCGCTGAAGAACACTGCCGCCGTGATCGCGGCGGTCGCCTCGATCGCGACCACCGTCACGATGATGATCTCCGGCGCCCGGGACCGCAGCCAGGCGCCGACCGCCGTGCCGAGCGCGTTGCCGGTGCCCGCCGCGACCGCCACCAGGCCCAGGGACACGGCCGCGCTCTGCCCCGACAGCGGATGCTCGCGCAGCAGGAAGGCCAGGAAGAAGATCAGGAAACCGGCCAGACAGCGGATCGCGGCGTTGGCGCCGAGCGCGTGGGTGACCCCGATGCCGACCGTGCGCAGGCCGGGACGCTTCACCGGCTTCAGGTGCGGGCCGTGCAGATGCTCCTCGTCCGCCGCGAGCAGGGCGGTGTCCTCGCCCTTGGCCGAGTCGACCTTCGGCGGCAGCGAGAAGGAGAGGAACATGCCCGCGACGAAGATCACGAAGGCGCCGTAGAGCGGCCAGCGGGGGCCGACCGCCTGGAGGCCCGCGCCGATGGGCGCCGCGACACCCGTGGCCAGCAGACCGCCGAGGGTGACCCGGGAGTTCGCCTTGACCAGGGAGAAGCCCTTGGGCAGCAGTCGGGGCACGACCGCGCTGCGGACGACCCCGTACGCCTTGGAGGCCACCAGAACGCCCAGCGCGGCCGGGTACAGCTCGATGCTGCCGCTGATCACCGCCCCCGACAGCACCAGGGCCAGCAGTGCCCGCGCGAGCATCGCCCCCGCCATCGCCGCCCGGCGCCCGTGCGGGAGGCGGTCCAGGAGCGGGCCGATCACCGGCGCGAGGAGGGTGAACGGCAGCATCGTGATCGCCAGGTACAGCGCCACCCGGCCACGCGCCTCGTCCGTCGGCACGGAGAAGAAGACGGTGGAGGCGAGCGCGACCGTGATCATCACGTCGCCCGCGCCGTTCACCGCGTGCAGTTCGATCAGCTTGCCGAGGCCCGACTCGCCCGCGCCGTGCGCATGGGTGGCCCTGCGGATGCCGCGGGCGGTGCCCGTCACCGGGAAGTGCAGGGCACGGCCGACCGAGCGGAGCGACCCGGGGAACCGGGTACGTCCGCCACCTGCGCTCTTACCGCCGATGCCGCCACCGATGCCGGTGGCACCGTCGGATGACTTCGCGGCTGCCACCCCGCCATAGTGCCCCGAGAAAGGGGTGTGTAGTGCGTGTACGGCGCGTATGGCCCGCACTTCACGGAAGAGAGACGGGGGTCAAAGATCACCGTCGGGCGGCGATCCGTCCCGTCGGTGTAGGCCAAGCGCCCACGAACAGGTAGCGTGCGTATCTCGGCCATCCCGCAGAATGGATGGTGTCAGGTGCGCTCGTAGTGCGATGGCGCGTGGACGTCGACGCGGTCCCCCGGTCCGCTCCGTCCGCCCCGCCGCCTTCAGGCAGGCGCACCCGAGAGACGGCGTAGGAGAGAAGCGATACCTGTGAGCGCAGCGACAACGCGAAGCCGCACCCCCGACCGCCTGTGCGCCGAGGCCGTCGACCTCGCCCGCGCCGCAGCCGAGGAGGCGGCCGCGCCCGGCGTCGTCGGTGAACACGTGGGGCTGGTCTCCGAGGGCGACCGCGTGGTCACGCACTTCTTCGAGTGCAAGGAACTGGGCTACCGCGGCTGGCGCTGGGCGGCGACCGTGGCCCGCGCCTCCCGCGCGAAGATCGTCACGCTGGACGAGGTCGTCCTGCTGCCCGGCCCCGACGCCCTCCTCGCCCCCGAGTGGGTGCCCTGGAGCGAACGCCTCCGCCCCGGCGACATGGGCCCCGGCGACCTCCTGCCCACCGACGCCGAGGACCTCCGCCTCGAACCCGGCTTCTCCGGCGAGGAGGAACCCCCGCCGAACGCGCCCGTCTCCCAGGACATGGCCGACCTGGTGGAGGCCGAGGACGCCGAGGTGACCGAGGGGCCGCCCGCCAGCCTCCCCATGGCGCCCACCCGCGGCTCCATCGCCGCCGTCGCCGAGGAACTCGGCATGCGCCGCGCCCGGGTCCTGTCCCGGTACGGCCTCCATGTCGCCGCCGACCGCTGGGAGGAGTCCTACGGACCCAAGACCCAGATGGCCCAGGCCGCCCCCGCGTCCTGCGTCAGCTGTGGCTTCCTCGTCTCCCTCGGCGGCTCCCTCGGGCAGGCCTTCGGCGTCTGCGCCAACGAGTTCTCCCCGGCCGACGGCCGCGTCGTCTCCCTCGCCTACGGGTGCGGAGGCCACTCCGAGGCCGCCGTCATGCCCAAGCCGCCGGTGCCCCCGCCGCCGGTCATCGACGAGACCCGGGTGGACCCGTTCCCGCTGCGCCCCTCGCGGGACTCGGGGTCGGTGCCGGAGCTGGCGGCCGACGAGGACACCGCCGAGCTGGGGCACTCCTAGGCCTCTGGGGGTCGCGATCCGGTTGGCTGAGCCCACCCCGCCCCGGCATGAGGTGGTCCGGCGCTCCGGTACCTTCGTGCTCACGCCGACGAGGAGAGTGGACGTGAGCAAGTTCGTGCGGCCCGCAGCAGAGGGCGCGGACCCCTTCGGGACCGCCCGTATCAGGCGTGGCGTGCTCGACGCCTGGGCCACCAGCCCCGCCCGGTTCCGGGAGGACGCCAACGCCGAGGAGGATCTCGTCCTCGGCGGCTACCGGGACCGCCTCGTCGTGGAGCTGGCGCAGAACGCCGCCGACGCCGCCGCGCGGGCCGGGGTGCCCGGCCGGCTCCGGCTCACCCTCCGGGACGGCGTGCTCGTCGCCGCCAACACCGGCGCCCCGCTCGACGCGCCCGGCGTGGAGTCCCTGGCCACCCTGCGCGCCTCCGCCAAGCGGGACGCCGCCGCCACGGTCGGCCGGTTCGGTGTCGGGTTCGCCGCCGTGCTCGCGGTCACCGACGAACCGGCCGTCGTCGGCAGGCACGGCGGGGTCCGCTGGTCCCTCGCCGAGGCCCGTGACCTGGCCGCGCGGACCGCCGAGCGCAGCCCCGGGCTCGGGGACGAGATCCGCCGCCGGGACGGGCACGTGCCCCTGCTGCGGCTGCCGTACGCCGCCGAGGGCACCGCCCCCGACCCGTACGACACGGCCGTCATCCTGCCGTTGCGCGACCCGGCCGCCGCCGATCTCGCCGAGCGGCTGCTGAACTCCGTCGACGACGCCCTGCTGCTCGCCCTGCCCGGACTGGCCGAGGTCGTCGTCGAGACCGGAGACACCGTCCGCACCCTGAGCCGCCGCACCGAGGACGCCCTGACCGTCGTCGCCGACGACCGGGACGGCACGACCCGGTGGCGTACGGCGTCGGCGTCCGGACAGCTGGCGCCGGAACTGCTCGCCGACCGGCCGGTCGAGGAGCGGCTGCGCCCGCACTGGTCGGTCACCTGGGCCGTGCCCGTGGATGACGGGGGCGCCCCCGAGCGGCCCCGGACCAGTCCCGTCGTGCACGCGCCGACCCCGAGCGACGAGCCGCTCGGCGTGCCCGCGCTGCTCATCGCCTCGTTCCCGCTGGACAGCACCCGGCGGCACACCGCGCCCGGACCGCTGACCGACTTCCTGGTGGAGCGGGCGGCGGACGCGTACACCGAACTCCTCGCCCAGTGGCGGCCGGTCGGGGAGGGGATCATCGGCCTCGTCCCCGGGCCGCTCGGCAAGGGCGCGCTGGACGGCGCGCTGCGGCAGGCGGTGCTGGCGCGGCTGCCGCGGACCTCCTTCCTGCCGCCCGCCGCCGAGCCGGACGGTGACCTTCCGGAGGCCCTGCGGCCCCGGGACGCCGAGATCGTCGAGGGCGCGGGAGCGGAGACCGTACGGGTCCTCGCCGAGGTGCTGCCGACGCTGCTGCCCGCGGGGCTCGAACGGCGCGTGGAGCTGCGGACGCTCGGGGTCGCCCGGGTGCCGCTGACCGACGCGATCGACCGGCTCGCGGGGCTGGAGAAGGCGCCGGGCTGGTGGCGGCGGCTGTACGACAGTCTCGCCGGGGTCGACCCGGACCGGCTGTCCGGGCTGCCCGTGCCCCTCGCCGACGGGCGCACCACCATCGGGCCCCGGCAGGTGCTGCTGCCGACCGCCGACGCCGCCCGCGTCGACGCCGAACTGCTGGCCCGGCTCGGGCTCAAGGTCGCCCACGCGGACGCCGCCCACCCGATCCTGGAGAAGCTGGGCGCGCTGCCCGCCACGCCCCGCGCCGTGCTCACCACCCCGCAGGTGCGGGCCGCCGTCGCCGCCTCCCTCGACGAGGACGGCGGCGCCTGGGACGAGGACACCCCGGACGCCGAGGAACTCGCCGACGCCGTGCTGGCGTTGGTCCGCGACGCCGGACTGGAAGCCGGTGAGGAGCCCTGGCTGGGCGCTCTGGCGCTGACGGACGAGGACGGTGAACTGGCGCCCGCCGCCGAGCTGGTGTTCCCCGGGAGCCCCTTCGCCGAGGTCGTCCGGCCCGACGAACTGCCCGCCGTGGACGGCGAGCTGGCCCGGAAGTGGGGGGTGCAGCCGCTCGCCGCGTGCGGGGTCCTCGCCGACTTCGCGCTGGTGCGGGCCACGGACGTGGTGCTCGACCCGGACGAACTCGACCCCCGCGAGGGTGACTTCCCCGAGCCCGACGATCCGGGGCTGCTGGACGCCGTGGACGTGTGGTGCGAGGACATCCTCGACCGCTTCCCCGACAGCCCGGTGCCGCCCGTCGCCACCGAGCTGACCGCCGTACGCGATCTCGAACTCGTCGCCGACGACCAGTGGGCGCGGGCCCTGTCCCTGCTGTCCAAACCGCCGCTGCGGGACGCGATCGTGCAGCCCGTGCGGGTCCTGCTGCCCGACGGCACCCATGAGGTCGTACGGCCCTACACGGCGTGGTGGCTGCGCGGGCACCCGGTGCTCGACGGCCGCCGTCCGGCCGGACTCCTCGCCGCCGGCGGCGACCCGCTGCTGAGGGGCCTGTACGACGAGGCCGACGCGACCGGCTTCGACGACGAGCAGGTGCTGCGGGCGCTGGGCGTGCGGACGTCCGTCGCCGCGCTGCTGGACGAGCCCGGGGGAGCCGCCGAACTGCTCGACCGGCTCGCCGATCCCGAGCGCACCGTCACCGCCGCCCAGCTGCACGGGCTGTACGGCGCGCTGGCCGATCTCGACCCCGAGCAGGTGACCCTGCCGGAGGAGCTGCGGGCCGTCGTCGACGGGCGGGTGGAGATCGTGGACGCCGCCGACGCGGTCGTCGTCGACTCGCCCGACCTGCTGCCCTTCACCGACGGGGTGCCGCTGCTGCCGGTACGGCCGTCGCGGGCGGCCGAGCTGGCGGAGCTGTTCCAGGTGCGGCGGCTGAGCGAGTCCGTCACCGGCCAGGTGGACTCGGAGGGCGCCGAGCACGACGTACCGGAGCCGGTACGGGTGCTGCTCGGGCCGCGTACGCCCGCGTCGTACGTCGAGCACGAGGAACTCGTCGTCGACGGCGTGGAGATCGACTGGCGGCTCACCGACGACGGTGTGCTGCACGCGGCCACCCTGGAGGGCGTCGCCGCCGGTCTCGCCTGGGCGGCGGGGCAGTGGCCGCGCCGGTTCGAGGTGGCGGCACTGCTGGAGGACCCGTCCCGGACGGAGGAGCTGGCGCGGGACCGCTGGTTCGACTGAACCCCTCCCCCGGTGGCCTGCACGATTTCTTCACGGCCCGTACAACCATTCGGGCCCGTCGCGGATCTGATCATCCGAGCCAACAGGCTCCACGATCACTTGAACCCCGCCGCCGCTTCCGTGAGCCGCAGGCCCGGCAGGCGGCGGGGCCTTCTCCTCCAAGGGGAAACACATGCGTATCCGCGCCACCGTGGCCGCCGTCTCCGGCGCGCTCGCCCTCTCCGCCCTCGCCGTGCCGAGCGCGCAGGCCACCTCGCAGGGCGACCTCGGCCTGGCCAAGCCGAGCGCCGCCGAACGCTTCGGCGTCTCCGCCAACCGTTCGGCGTTCAGCACCGCCGCCGCGCTGCCCACCGTCTCCAAGGTGACGGTGAACTCCGGCAAGAACGTCGTCGTCGGCGCCACCGCCGCCAAGACCTTCACCGTGTCCGTGACCGCCAGCCACGCGAGCGGCATCGAGGACGCCTACATAGACCTGTGGCACGGCACCGACGTCGAGACGAACATCGACGGCTACCTCCCGCCGAACGAGGAGTACGCCACCTGCACCGCCAGCAGCGCCACCACCTCGACCTGCAAGCTGACCATCACCGCCTACCCGGGCAGCGACCTGTACAGCAACTCCCTGGCCGGTAACTGGAACGTGGCCGTCGGCGTGCTCTCCAACGACCAGCAGATCTACTACACCGACTTCTACGCCAAGCACAAAGTGCAGCGGCTGGCGAAGCTGACGGTCAACGCCTCCCCGGAGCCGGTCGCCAAGGGCGCCACCGTCACGGTCAGCGGCAAGCTGACCCGCGCCGACTGGCCGAACGCCCGCTACGTCGGCCTCAACGGGCAGTCGGTGAAGCTCCAGTACCGGACCAAGACCGGCAGCTACACCACCCTGAAGACCATCACCTCCGGCACCGGCGGCGCCCTGAAGACCACGGTCAAGGCCACCGCCGACGGCTACTACCGCTACGCCTTCGCCGGGCTGACCAGCACCTCCGCGGTCAACGCCACCGGTGACTTCGTCGATGTGAAGTAACCGGCTGCCACTAGGCCGGGAAGCGGCGGCCCACCCAGCGCCACAGCAGCTCAAGGGTGGCCGCCGCCACCGCCGCGACGGCCACCGCGATCCACGGCATCGTCATCCCGACCAGCTTCAGCGCGAAGAACTCCTGGAGCCACGGCACCACCAGCACCAGCAGGAACCCGGCGCCCATCGCCGCGACCAGCGCGATCCGCCACCAGGTGTAGGGGCGGGCGATGATCGCCAGCACCCACATCGAGATCAGGAACAGCGTGAGCGTCGCCGCGCTGGTCTCCGCGTCCAGGGCGCCGCTGCCCGTGTAGTGCTCACGGGCGAGCAGATACGTCGTGAAGGTCGCCGCCGCGGCCACCACGCCCCCCGGGATCGCGTACCGCATCACCCGGCGCACGAAGTGCGGCTGCGCCCGCTCCTTGTTCGGCGCGAGGGCGAGGAAGAACGCCGGGACGCCGATCGTCAGCGTCGACAGCAGGGTGAGGTGGCGGGGCAGGAACGGGTACTCCACCTGCGAGCAGACCACCAGCACCGCCAGCAGCACCGAGTACACCGTCTTGACGAGGAACAGCGTCGCCACGCGCGTGATGTTGCCGATGACGCGGCGGCCCTCGGCGACCACCGACGGCAGGGTGGCGAAGCTGTTGTTCAGCAGCACGATCTGCGCCACCGCCCGGGTCGCCTCCGAGCCGGAGCCCATCGCCACGCCGATGTCCGCGTCCTTGAGGGCGAGGACGTCGTTGACGCCGTCGCCGGTCATGGCGACCGTGTGCCCGCGGGACTGGAGGGCGCCGACCATGTCCCGCTTCTGCTGCGGGGTGACCCGGCCGAACACCGTGCCCTCGTCGAGGGCGCTCGCCATGCCGTCCTTGTCGGCGGGCAGCCGGCGCGCGTCGACGACCGTGCCGGTCAGCCCGAGCTTGCCCGCGACCGCGCCGACGGAAACCGCGTTGTCACCGGAGATGACCTTGGCGTGGACGTTCTGCTCGGCGAAGTAGCGCAGGGTGTCGGCGGCGTCGGGGCGCAGCCGCTGCTCCAGGACGACGAGGGCGGCGGGCTTGGCGTCGCGCGTCGGCTCGGGGTCGTCGAGTTCGCGGGCGGCGCGGGCGAGGAGGAGGACGCGCAGGCCCTGCTCGTTGAGGCGGTCGCTCTCGGCCAGCGCGGGGTCGTCGGCGGGCAGCAGGACGTCGGGGGCGCCGAGCAGCCAGGTGCTGGTCTCGCCGTTGCCCTCGCTGAAGGTGGCGCCGCTGTACTTGCGGGCGGAGGAGAACGGCAGCGACTCCGTGCACCGCCATTCCTCGCTGTCCGGGTAGGCGTCGATGATCGCCTTCAGGGAGGCGTTGGGCCTCGGGTCGGACTCGCCGAGGGCGCCGAGGACCCGGCGGACGTACGACTCGTCGTTGCCGCCGAGGGGGCGCAGGTCGGTGACGTCCATGCCGCCCTCGGTGAGGGTGCCGGTCTTGTCGAGGCAGACGGTGTCGACGCGGGCGAGGCCCTCGATGGCGGGGAGTTCCTGGACGAGGCACTGCTTTCGGCCGAGCCGGATCACGCCGATCGCGAAGGCGACGGAGGTGAGCAGGACCAGGCCCTCGGGGACCATGGGGACGATGCCGCCGACGGTGCGGGCGAGGGAGTCCTTGAACGCGTTGTCCTTGACGACGAGCTGGCTGATGATCAGGCCGATCGCGGTCGGGACCATCATCCACGTCACGTACTTGAGGATGGTGGAGATGCCGGTGCGCAGCTCGGAGTGGACGAGGGTGAAGCGGGAGGCCTCCTCGGCGAGCTGGGCGGCGTAGGCCTCGCGGCCGACCCTGGTGGCCTGGAAGGCGCCGCCGCCCGCGACCACGAAGCTGCCGGACATGACCTGGTCGCCGGGTTGTTTGACGACGGGGTCGGCCTCGCCGGTGAGCAGTGACTCGTCGATCTCCAGGCCGTCGGCCTCGACGCACACCCCGTCGACGACCACTTTGTCGCCGGGTCCGACCTCGATCAGGTCGTCCAGCACGATCTCGGAGGTGCTGACCTCGGCGGCGATCCCGTCGCGGCGCACGGTGGGCCGTACCTCGCCGATCAGGGCGAGGGAGTCGAGGGTCTTCTTCGCCCGCCACTCCTGGATGATGCCGATGCCGGTGTTGGCGAGGATGACGAAGCCGAAGAGGCTGTCCTGGATCGGCGCGACGAACAGCATGATCAGCCAGAGCACGCCGATGATCGCGTTGAACCGGGTGAAGACGTTGGCGCGGACGATGTCGGTCAGGGACCGGCTGCTGCGCACGGGTACGTCGTTGACCTCGCCGCGGGCCGTCCGTTCGGCGACCTCGGCCGCGCTGAGTCCGGTCGTGGACGTCGGCGGGGGCACGCGAACGGGATGCGCAGGGTCGATTTCGGCGCCCGCGTCGATGTGCGTCATGCATTCGACGGTACGTGCGGACGGGGGCGTTCACCCCTGGAACGGGGTGAAGATCCGACCACGGGAGGACGGCCGTAGTGCCGTGGTTGTACGACGCCTCAGGTGGCGGGGTCGGGGTCGGGGCCGGGGGCTGCCGCGGACCGCTTGAGGGCGGCGTCCCTCTTGCGGACGTACCAGATGCCGATCAGGCCGAGGCCGCCTCCGGCGAGGCAGGTCCACAGCCACCAGGTGTGGCCGTGGTCGTCGAACCAGCCGTAGAAGGGGAGCTGGACCAGGAAGAGGACGAACCAGAGGACGGTGCCGCCGGTGATGGTGGCGACCACGGGGCCCTCCAGGGGCTCCGGCGCCTCGTGCTTGGGTGTCCACTTCGCCATGGGCACAGCTTACGAGGCGGTCGGTGTGAGGCAGATCGCGACCGTTTCTACGCGCGGAGATGTGCCTTCGGGGCTCTCATATGTTCATACTGAAACCGTTTGTCGTTGACCGCTTTCATTCGTAGAAAACTCCAAGGACCCTGGGGGAGGGTCACCGGAGATTGAGGTCCCGCATGTCCACCTCGGCCACCGACGCCAAGGTTCCCGCCCCTGAGCAGCCGGGCGGTCGTCCCGCGCACGGCGGACTCGACCGCTACTTCAAGATCTCCGAGCGTGGCAGCACGCTCGGGCGCGAGGTGCGTGGCGGCTTCGCCACCTTCTTCGCGATGGCCTACATCATCGTGCTGAACCCGATCATCCTCGGCAGCGCGAAGGACATGTACGGGAACCAGCTCGACAACGGGCAGCTCGTCACGGCCACGGCTCTGACAGCGGCGTTCACCACCCTGCTGATGGGTGTCATCGGCAACGTGCCCATCGCGCTCGCCGCCGGTCTGGGTGTGAACTCGGTCGTCGCCCTCCAGCTCGCCCCGCGGATGGCCTGGCCGGACGCCATGGGCATGGTGGTCCTCGCGGGTCTCGTGGTGATGATCCTGGTCGCCACCGGCCTGCGCGAGCGCGTCATGAACGCCGTCCCCTACGGGCTGCGCAAGGCCATCGCCATCGGTATCGGCCTGTTCATCATGCTGATCGGCCTGGTCGACTCCGGCTTCGTCAGCCGGATGCCGGACGCCGCGCAGACCACCGTCCCGCTCCAGCTCGGCGCCGACGGTCACCTCAACGGCTGGCCGGTGCTGATCTTCGTCCTCGGCGCGCTGCTGACGCTGGCGCTGATCGTGCGCAAGGTGCCCGGCGCGATCCTGCTCTCGATCGTCGCCATGACCGTCGTAGCGATGATCATCAACGCGGTGGCCGACGTGCCCTCCTGGGGCCTGACCACCCCGACCTGGCCCGGCAACCCGGTCGCCAGCCCCGACTTCGGCCTGATCGGCGAGGTCAGCCTGTTCGGCGGCTTCGGCAAGGTCGGTGTGCTGACCGGGGTCCTGTTCGTCTTCACCGTCCTGCTGTCCTGCTTCTTCGACGCCATGGGCACGATCATGGGCGTCAGCGACGAGGCCAAGCTGACCGACGCCCAGGGGCAGATGCCGGGCATCAACAAGGTCCTGTTCATCGACGGCGTCGCGGTCGCCGCGGGCGGTGCCAGCTCCTCCTCGGCCACCACGGCCTTCGTCGAGTCCACGGCGGGCGTCGGCGAGGGTGCCCGCACCGGCTTCGCCAACGTCGTCACCGGCGCGCTGTTCGCCGTGGCCCTCTTCCTGACGCCGGTCGCCACCATGGTCCCGTCCCAGGCGGCCACCCCGGCGCTGCTCGCGGTGGGCTTCCTGATCCTGGCCGGTTCCGTCAAGGAGATCGACTGGGCGGACCACACCATCGCCATCCCCGCCTTCGTGACCATGGTGATGATGCCGTTCACCTACTCGATCACCAACGGCATCGGCATGGGCTTCATCACCTTCACCGTGCTGCGGCTGGTGGCCGGGCGGGGGCGTGAGGTGCCGGTGGCGATGTACGCGGTGTCGGCGGTGTTCGCCTTCTACTACCTGATGCCCGCCCTGGGGCTGACGTGATCACGTGATGACGTGAGGGTGACGTGACGTGGGCGGCTCACGTCACGCCGTAGAACCTCTCCGTCTCCTCGACGGCGGTCTGGAACCGTTCGTCGAAGTCGTCCCGAATGAGCGTCCGGACCACATAGTCCTGGACGCTCATTCCGCGTTTGGCGGCATGGTGCCGCACGCGTTCGAGCAGGTCGCCGTCGATCCGCAGGCTGAGCACGCTGGTGGACATGGACACGAGGGTCGGGTGACGTGTCGGGTGGTGCGCCGTTTTCCGCTCCCAGATCACCCGTATGGGCGATAGGGATGGTGCCGTGGTGAGCGTCACGCCTTAGGGGACCTCGGGGAGCCGCCCCGAGTGGTCCTTAGGGAGAGTAATGAGTTACTCTAAAGAACATGCCGGACCTTACCCATGGCGACGACGCTGCCGCCGTGAACTCCCTGCGCTCCGCGATCATGCGGCTGTCCCGTCGGCTCAAGCACCAGCGGGTCGACGAGTCGCTCAGCCCCACCGAGATGTCGGTACTGGGCACCCTCGCCAAGTACGGCCGCGCCACCCCGGGCGAACTGGCCCGCAAGGAGCACGTGCAGCCGCCGTCCATGACCCGCATCGTGGCGCTGCTCGAAGCCAAGGGCCTGGTCCGGCTGGAGCCGCACCCCGACGACCGACGGCAGAAGGTCGTCACCCAGACCGAGCGGGCCGAAGTGATGCTGGAGGAGAGCCGCCGCAAGCGGAACGCCTTCCTCGCGGCCCTCGCCCAGGACCTCGACGAGGACGAGTGGGCCAGACTCCGCGCCGCCGCCCCCGTACTGGAGAAGCTGGCGCACCTGTAAGAACCGTTCGCTCACTGCCCAGAACCAGGAGGCGACCCCTTTGAGTACGGGACCCGGAGCACACTCCGCCCCCGGACCTGACACCACCGACCTCACCGCACCCCCGGACCGCACCCGCAAGTCCTCGATGTTCAGCTCCCTGAAGATCCGCAACTACCGGCTCTTCTTCATGGGCCAGGTCGTCTCCAACATCGGCACCTGGATGCAGCGCATCGCCCAGGACTGGCTCGTCCTCAGTCTCACCGGCTCCGCGACCGCCGTGGGCGTCACCACCGCCCTCCAGTTCCTGCCGATGCTCCTCTTCGGCCTCTACGGCGGCGTCCTCGTCGACCGGCTCCCCAAGCGCCCCGCGCTCCTCGTCACCCAGACGTCCATGGCCGTCACCGGCCTCGCGCTCGCGCTCCTCACCATCACCGGACACGTCCAGGTCTGGCACGTCTACGTCGCCGCCTTCGCCGTCGGCCTCGCGACCGTGATCGACAACCCGGCCCGCCAGTCCTTCGTCAGCGAGATGGTCGGCCCCGGCCAGCTCCAGAACGCGGTCAGCCTCAACTCCGCCAACTTCCAGTCCGCCCGCCTCGTCGGCCCCGCCGTCGCGGGCCTGCTCATCACCGGCGTCGGCACCGGCTGGGCGTTCCTCTTCAACGGCCTGTCCTTCGTCGCGCCCATCGTCGGCCTGCTGCTGATGCGCGCCCGCGAACTGCACGCCGTCGAACGCGCCCCGAAGACCAAGGGACAGCTCCGCGAGGGCCTGCACTACGTCGCCGGACGCCCCGACCTCCTCTGGCCCATCATCCTGGTCGGCTTCGTCGGCACCTTCGCCTTCAACTTCCCCGTCTACCTCTCCGCCTTCGCCGACGACGTCTTCCACGCGGGCGCCGGCTCCTACAGCCTCTTCAACACCCTGATGGCGGTCGGCTCCGTCACGGGCGCCCTGATCGCCGCGCGGCGCGGCCGGGCACGACTGCGCGTACTGAGCACGGCGGCGGGAATCTTCGGCGCCCTGGAGATCGTGGCGGCGCTCACACCGTCCCTGTGGCTCTTCGCCCTGCTGATGATCCCGCTCGGCATCTTCGGCATGACGGTCAACGTCACCGCCAACACCAACATCCAGATGTCCACCGACCCCGCCATGCGCGGCCGCGTCATGTCCCTCTACATGATGGTCTTCCTCGGCGGCTCCCCCGTCGGCGCCCCGATCGTCGGCTGGATCACCGACACCTACGGCGCCCGCGTCGGCCTCGCGACCGGCGGCGCGATCGCCGCGCTCGCCGCCGTCGTCATCGGCCTCGTCCTCGCCCGCGCGGGCGGCCTGCGCCTGACGGTGGGCTGGCACCACGGGCACCCCCGGGTGCGGTTCGTACCGCGCGAGGACCGGGCGCCGGAGCGGGTGACCGTGGCGGCCTGACCGGTCACGGGGCCCGGACGGACAGGTGCGCGGCGGGCACACTGGGTCCATGAGACTCTTCGCCGCCGTGCTGCCGCCCGACGAGGTCGCCCGGGAGCTCGCCGCCGAGATCGACCGGCTGCGCGAGCTGCCGGGGGCCGACGGGCTGCGGTGGACCGGGCGGCCCGGGTGGCACTTCACGCTCGCCTTCTACGGCGAGGTGGACGACGCCCTCGTCCCGGACCTGTCGGCCCGCCTGGAGCGGGCCGCGCACCGGACCGAGCCGTTCGCGCTGGCGCTGCGGGGAGGGGGCCAGTTCGGGCGGGGGCGCGCCCTGTGGGCCGGGGCGGACGGCGACCTGGACGCCCTGCGGCTGCTGGCCGACCGGACCGAGGCCGCGGGCCGCAAGGCGGGCATCGACATGGGGGAACACCGCCGGTACAAGGCCCACCTCACGGTCGCCCGCAGCCGCGACGCCACAGACGTACGGCCCTACGTCACCGCCCTCGCCGGGTTCGGCGGCGCCGGCTGGACCGTCGCCGAGCTGACGCTCGTCCGCAGCAACCTCCCGAGGTCCGGACAGCCCGGCGAACAACCCCGCTACGAGGCGGTCGCCCGCTGGCCGCTCGGCGGCGCCGGTTAGGCTCGTTACGTGGACCCGAAAACCCGGAACCGGATCATGGCCGGTGCGCTCGTGCTGATGTTCGTCGTGGTGGCGGTGGCGGCGGCCTTCGGAGGCTAGCCGCCACCGTTCACCGTGCCCTTCCCCGGGCGGGCCTACCAGGCGAACGCCTCCGGTGACGGCCCAGGCCCCGGGAAGACCTCCTCCAGCCCGGCCAGCACCTCCTCGCTCAGCTCCAGCTCCACCGCCCGCAGCGCCGACCGAAGCTGCTCCGCCGTACGCGGGCCGACGATCGGGCCGGTGACGCCGGGGCGGGTGAGCAGCCACGCCAGGGCGGCCTCGCCGGGTGCCAGGCCGTGCTTGTCGAGCAGATCCTCGTACGCCTGGATCTGCGCGCGTGCCGTCGGGTCGGCGAGGGTGTCCGCCGCCCGGCCGGAGGCACGGCGCCCGCCCTCGGCCTCCTTCTTGAGCACCCCGCCCAGCAGCCCGCCGTGCAGCGGCGACCACGGGATGACGCCCAAGCCGTAGTCCTGTGCGGCCGGGATGACCTCCATCTCGGCGCGGCGCTCCATCAGGTTGTACAGGCACTGCTCACTGACCAGGCCGATCGTGCCACCGCGCCGGGCGGCGATCTCGTTGGCCTGCGCGATCTTGTACCCGGGGAAGTTCGACGACCCCACGTAGAGGATCTTGCCCTGCTGGACGAGGGTGTCGATCGCCTGCCAGATCTCCTCGAACGGGGTGCGCCGGTCGATGTGGTGGAACTGGTAGACGTCGATGTAGTCCGTCCGCAGCCGCCGCAGACTGGCGTCCACGGCCCGCCGGATGTTCAGCGCGGAGAGCTTGTCGTGGTTGGGCCAGGCGGGGGCGCCGTCCAGGCCCATGTTGCCGTACACCTTGGTCGCGAGGACGACCTTGTCCCGGCGGTCGCCGCCCTGGGCGAACCAGTTGCCGATGATCTCCTCGGTACGGCCCTTGTTCTCACCCCAGCCGTACACGTTCGCGGTGTCGAAGAAGTTGATGCCCGCGTCCAGCGCCGCGTCCATGATGACGTGACTGTCGGCCTCTTCGGTCTGGGGACCGAAGTTCATCGTGCCGAGGACGAGTCGGCTGACCTTGAGTCCGGTACGTCCGAGCTGTGTGTACTTCATGGTCCACCAGCCAACGTCCTCTAGTGGACTCTAGGCAAGCATTTCGGGACGGGCGGGAGCGCCGGGAGCGCGGGGAGCGCACGGAGGAAGGCGGTCCAGGTGGTGGGGGCGAGCTGGAGGGTGCGGTGGGGGGATTTGGAGTCGCGGAGGTGGAGGGTGGTGGGGGTGGGGGCTATTTCGAGGCATTCGCCGCCCTGGTCGCCGCTGTAGCTGCTCTTGAACCAGTTCAGGTCTGTACTCATAGGTCGTGTGCCACCCGTTCGATCAGCGTCATGGACTCTTCAGGGCTGAGGGCCTGGGCCCGCAGAATGCCATACCGTGCGAACAGGTCTCCGAGGTCCGGTTGTTCGGTCACGAAGTAGCCTCCGCTCGGACCGTCGACATAGGCGACCTGGGTCCTCTCCGCCGTCTCCAGCAGAATCATCGGGCCGTTCAGCCCGGCGTGCGCCTCTCTGTCCAGCCGGATCACCTGGACCTGCACGTTGCGCCGCTGGCCGACGTCGAGAAGGTGGGCCAACTGATCCTTCAGAGCGGCCGATCCACCCAGAGGGCGGGACAGTACGTGTTCCTCCAGCACGAAGCCCACGGTCGGAGCGGGCCTGCGCCCCAACACCTGCTGGCGGCCCAACCGGGCCGCCACCCGGGCCTCGATCTCGTCGTCCTCCGGCGCGGGCACATGGGAACTGAAGATGGCCCGAGCGTACGACTCGCTCTGGAGCAGGCCCGGGATCACATGGGTCGCGTACATGTAGATGCCGACTGCTTGCGCCTCCAACGCGGCGTAATCCTCGAACCATGAGGGAAAGCGGCTGACCTTCAGCTTCCGTGCCGCCGCGAGAAGTGCGCCCTGTGCACTCAGGGTTTCGTCCGCGACCTCGACGAACCGACCCTTCGGAGGCCGTTCTCCCCGCTCCACCATCGCCACCTGGGACTTGGAATAGCCGACGTACTTGGCCAGGGCCTCCTGCGTCATGCCAGTCTGCTCGCGGAAGAAGCGCAGAAGTGCGCCGAACATCTCCAGAGTCCCCGACTCGTGTCCACCGGAACGCACATCAGCCTCCCCAACTGCACAGCAGCGCACCATGATTGGCGGGCCCTGGTCACAGTATGTGATCGCACGGGACGCTTTGCGTCATGAACGAGAGAATCGCCGCCCCCTGGATCCCCACGTGGATCCCCGCCTCCGGTCACGCCCTGCGTCACGCGGGCGTCCACTTCGACGCCGTACGGATCAGGGGCGAACTGGGCCAGCGCGTCGCCACGGAGCTGGTGCTGGGCACGGACTTCCAGGCGGGCCCGATCGTCCAGGAGGTCACGGGTGAGCGGGGCATGTACTTCCTGCTCCCACCCGGCACCGCCTCCGTCTTCACCTGGCCCCCCGGCGTCCGCGCCCTCACCCGCAAGGACGGCTGCCAGGCGTACGTCGGCGTCCCCGCGCTCACGGGCGTGACCTGGCCGCTGGGCTGGCGCTCGGTGCCGATGCCGGAGGCGTTGTTCGTGGAGGGTGAGTTGCTGAGGACGGTGGTGGGCCGGATGAGCGTACGGCTGTGAAGTGACCGTTGGGGCCGCTCGCTTCTTGGCCAGTGTCGTGCTTCCGCGACCCGGCCTCAAGGGCGCTCCGCTACGCTCCGCGTCGGCTGCGCCGATCGGCCTGCGGCCGCCCCTTGACCCCGGCCCGCTCCAGCCCGGGTAAGAAGCGAGCGGACGGCCCGGAAAGACGGGTGGCCGAGCCGTGCCGGTCCCTTGGGCGGGCTGGGTGGTGAGCGTGGGTGGTGGGGGCGCGCCAGCGCCTCGCATGGACGCCGGGCGGACTTAGCGGCTTGCGGGCCGGTGGGGGTAGGGCGCGCGTCAGGTGGTCGGGGGCACGCCAGGTGGGGTCGGCGGCCTGCGGGCCGGTGGGGGTGCGCGCCAGGCGAGTGGCGGCACGCCAAGTCGGCTCAGCGACTGACGGCCGGTGGGCGGTGCGCGCCCAGCTGTCCGGGGCACGCCGGGATCGGCTTGGCGGCCATCGGCCGGTGGGCGGCTGGGGAGACGCGGGGGGTAGTCGCCGAGCAGGCTCGCTTCGGCGACCGACCGTCGGTGGCGGGCGCGCGCCGGGTGAGTGGGGCACTCCGAGCGGGCTCAGCGGCTTGCGGCCCGGTGGGCGGGGCGCGACAGGCGATTGGGGCACTCCGGGGTTGGTTCAGCGGCAGAGGGCCGGTGGGTGGCGGGGGGCGTGGGCGCGCCCCAGTAGGCAAAGCCTCGGACAGCGATTGGCCTCTTTGACTCACAAGCCACCTGACCAGGCAAGGCATACGCCCATATCACAGCGGTGGAGGCCAAGCATGCCGTGAGCCAAAGGCGCCAATCACTCCCTCAGGGCTCACTCATGAGGTTGATGTGACTCCAGAGATCCGGATCCGAGTCCCAAAAGCCACCCACACCACACCGATCCGAGCACCCCACCAACACCGGCACCTCCAGCACCGGTACGGCTCACAGCAGCCAGGCCCCCACCACCCAGGCCCCACAGGCACCCTGCCCCGCCCGCGGGCCCGCCAGCCGCTGAGCCGACTCGGCGTACCGCCACTCGCCTGGCGCGCACCCGCCACCGGTCCGCAAGCCGCCGACCCCATCCGGCGTCCCCTCACTCACCCCGCGCACACCCCCACACTGAGCAATGGCCGCTTAGCCCGCCCGGCGTGCCGCCACTCGCCTGACGCGCACCGCCCACCGGCCGTAAGTCGCTGAGCCGACTCGGCGTGCCGCCACCCACCGAGCGCGCACCGCCCACCGGGCCGCAGGCCGCTGAGCCGGCCCGGCGTGCTGGCGAGGCGCCGACGCGCCCCCACCACCCCGGCCCGCCACGCAGCCCACCCGAAGGGAGAACACGCCCCGGCCACCCGTCTTTCCGGGCCGTCCGCTCGCTTCTCACCCGGGCTGGAGCGGGCCGGGGTCAAGGGTGGCCCGCAGGGCTATCGGCGTAGCCGACGCGGAGCGTAGCGGAGCGCCCTTGAGGCCGGGTCGCGGAAGCACGACACTGGCCAAGAAGCGGGCGCCCCCAACGGTCACCTCTGTGGGGGGCGTTGGCGCGGCGGGCCTCCGTCGCGGGGGAAGGCGGCGGTTTCGAGGGTGAGGTTGAGGGGGGTTTGGGTGAGGTCGACGTCCGTGCCGAAGGTGACCCTCGTCGCGGTGGTGTAGTCGCCGTCCTTCGGGGCGGTGTAGGCGTGGCACTTGCCCTCGTTCAGGTCGATGACCAGGTACACCGGGATCTTGGCCTTGGCGTAGGCGGCCTTCTTCGGGCCGTGGGCGTGCTGTGCTGAGCGCGTTGAGATGATCTCGGTGACGAATTCGATGTCCGCGGGGTGCCAGCGGCCTTCGCTGTCCGTCTTCGCGTCGTCGCGCAGCTTGGCGATGGCGGGGCAGTACGAGTGGGGGCCGGGGAAGCGCACCGGTACTTCTGAGAGCACGTTCGTGTGTCGTCCGAAGCGGTCGTCGAGTGCCCAGAGGATCCTGCGGATGAGCTGCCAGTGAACAGTTCGCCGTGGCGTCATGAGGACGTTGCCGTCCACGACCTCGGACTTGTAGCCCTCGGGGGGCGGCAACTGCTCAAGTTGCTCGATGGTCATCCTGGCGCTCCTGTGGGGGCAGGTACAGTCGCGCGGTACAACGATACGCACGGTGACCAGGAAGCGGCGGGATTCGGTCAGGAGTGCGTGTACTCCCCGCCGACCCCCCACCCCTGGAACAGCGCCCCCGCGAACGCCCCCGCGATCCGGTGTTCGCCGTTCGTGTTGGGGTGTGTGCCGTCGTACGTGTCGGAGTGGATGTCGTAGTGCTCCGGGAGTGAGGCCAGGAGGATCGGGGAGCCGGGTTCGTCCAGGTCGGCCACGGACTTGGCGAGGAGGTCGTTGAAGAGGGAGACCTGTTCCGCGAAGGCTGGGTCCGTCGCCGCCCTGATGTTCGGGATCACCGGCAACACCACCATCCGCACGTGCGCGTTGGCCTGCCTGGCCCCGGTCACGAAGTTCCGTACGTTGTCCGCGGTCTGCTCGGCGTTGGTGTAGAAGCCCAGGTCGATCAGGCCGAGGGAGACGAGCAGGACGTCCGCCCGGTGTTTCCGTACCGCACCGGCGATGAGCGGGGCCATGTGCAGCCAGCCCTCGCCCCAGCCCGCGAGGTGGGCGCGGGGGAAGTCGGGGTCGGCGTAGGCGTGGGACGTGGGGGCGTCGGCCGCCTTGTCGTAGAGGGTTTCCCGGGGGCCGACCAGGGTGAAGGGGCCGCCGTACGTACGGCACAGGTGTTGCCACAGTCGGTAGCGCCAGGTGTGCTCGCCCGTGCTGCCGATGGTCATGGAGTCGCCTACGGGCATGAACCTGAGCATTCGCTCATGATGGACGATCGCGGGGGTGGGCGGGGCGTGAGGTCCACCACCCTCCGTCAACCGTCGCCCGGGGTGGCAGTCTTGGGGCATGCGCCGATCCTTCGTCCGCCTGCTGAGGGCCGCCCTGCTCGCCCTCCTCGTCTGCGCGGTCGCCGTGCCCTCCGCCTCCGCCGACGGTGACGACGGCTTCACCATCAAGGATGCGCGCATCACCGAGTCCAGTGGGCTGGCCGCCTCCCGCCAGCACCCCGGCATCTACTGGACCCACAACGACAGTGATGACGGCGCCTATCTGTATGCCGTGGATGGTTCCAGTGGTGAGACCGTTGCCACGCTCACCCTCACCGGTGTGGGTGAGCCCCGTGATGTCGAGGCCATTTCCATTGGGCCCGGCAATCAGATCTTTGTCGGGGATATTGGGGACAATCTCGGCGGCACCTGGCCTTACGTCTGGATCTATCAGCTGCCTGAGCCTGCCGAGCTGAGGGATCAGACCGTCAAGGCCACGCAGTACGTCGTCACCTACTCCGACGGGGCCCGGGACGCCGAGTCCCTCGTCGTGCATCCGAAGACCGGGCGGGTGTACATCGTCGACAAGGACAGTGAGGGCTCGCGGCTCTATGAAGGGCCCGCTGAGCTGTCCGCGTCCGCGACGCCGGGGAGCAACGTCTTCAAGCCCGTCGCGTCCGTGCCCGACCTGGAGGCCACCGACGCGGCGCTCTCCCCGGACGGCGAGATCCTCGTCGTACGCAGTTACTTCGGGTCGATCGCCTATGACTGGAACGGTGGGAAGCTGAAGAAGCGGGAGCGGGTCGGGGTGCCCTTTCTCGGGCAGGGGGAGTCCGTCACCTTCACCGCTGACGGGAAGAAGCTGATGTACGGGGCCGAGGGGGCGAACAGCCGGGTGGAGCCCGAGGACGCGCCGGGGGCGGGGGACGGTGGGTCGTCGTCCGGCGGGGAGGAAGAGGGCGGCGCTTCCGGGTCCGGGTCCGGCGGCGGGGACGGGCAAGGCGTGAAGGCGGGGGCCGCTGTCGCCTTTGCTGCCGTGTTGGTGCTGGTGTTTCTGCTGCGGCGGGCTAGTCGCTCGCGTGGCGGCGCCTGACCAGTACCTCCAGGCCGTCCAGGATGCGCTGGAGGCCGAACTCGAAGTGGTCGAAGTCGGGGCCCCAGGTGTTCTCGTCGAGGCCCGCGAGGAGCGGGTAGCGGCCCGTCGACATGACCTTCTCCAGGACCGGCCACTGGGCCTCGAAGAACTCGGCGGTGGTCAGGCCCGTCGTGCGTTCCGCCTCCTCCGCGTAGACCTGGGTGCGCGCGGCGCCGACGACGTACGCGTCGATCATGATGATCGCGGAGACCAGTTCGGGGTCGGTGAGGCCCATGGGCTTGATGCGGGAGAGCATCTTCTCCATGCCGTCCAGGGCGCTCGGGCCGAGGATCGGGCGGGACTGGTTGACCTTGAGCAGCCAGGGGTGGCGGCGGTACAGGGCGAGGGTGGCGCGGCCGAGCGCGGCGAGCGCTGAGCGCCAGTCGCCCTCGCCCAGGTCGGCGGGGTTCTCGGAGGGGCGCTGGACGCGGTCCAGCATGAGGTCGAGCAGTTCGCCCTTGCCGGGGACGTAGCGGTAGAGGGACATCGTGCCGGTGCCCAGTTCGGTGGCGATACGGCGCATGGAGACGGCGTCCAGGCCGTCGCGGTCGGCGATCTCCACGGCGGTCTCGACGATCCGCTCCAGGGTGAGGCCGGGTTTGGGGCCGCGGCTGGGGCGTTTGCCGGTGTCCCACAACAGTTCGAGCGTGCGGCCGATGTCGCCGCTGCCGCTGGTCTCGTCCGTGCTGCTCGCCATGGGTGCAGTGTAGGTCCGCCGAAAATAATTGGGTACGGTGTACGCGCTATCGGGTACGGTGTACTCAGTTACAGAGAAGGGGGACGTATGACTGGCATGAGCGGCAGCGGCGGGTACGCCGTCCGCGCCGAAGGGCTGGAGAAGCGGTACGGCGACAAGCGCGCCCTCGACGGCTTCGACCTGGCCGTGCGTGAGGGGACCGTGCACGGACTGCTCGGGCCCAACGGCGCCGGGAAGACCACCGCCGTGCGCATCCTGTCCACGCTGATCAGGCTGGACGGCGGGCACGCGCGCGTGGCCGGGCTCGACGTGGCGCGGCAGGCCCGCGAGGTGCGCGCCCGGATCGGGCTGACCGGGCAGTACGCGGCGGTCGACGAGGTGCTCACCGGGCGGCAGAACCTGGAGATGTTCGGGCGGCTGTTCCACCTGGGCGGCAGGCGGGCCCGGCAGCGGGCCGTGGAACTGCTGGAGCAGTTCGATCTGACCGACGCCGCCGACCGCGGCGTCGGCAAGTACAGCGGCGGTATGCGGCGGCGGCTCGACCTGGCCGCCTCGATGATCCTCGCCCCCGCCGTGCTGTTCCTCGACGAGCCGACGACGGGGCTCGATCCGCGGAGCCGGGGGGAGGTGTGGGAGTCCGTGCGGGAGCTGGTGGCCCGGGGGACGACGGTGCTGCTGACGACCCAGTATCTGGAGGAGGCCGACAAGCTCGCCTCCCGGATCACCGTCATCGACCAGGGGCGGGCCATCGCCGACGACACCCCGGACGGGCTGAAGAACCGGATCGGCGGGGACCGGATCGAGGTCGTGGCCGCCGAGCGTGCCGACCTCGCGGCCGTGGTGAAGGTGGTCGCCCGGGTCTCCGACGGTGAACCGGACTCCGACGAGGCCGAGTTGCGGGTGCACGCCTCCGTCACCGACCGGGTGGCCGCCCTCACCGAGGTCGCCCGTGCCCTTCAGGAGGAGGGCGTTCGGGTCGAGGACCTGGGGCTGCGCAGGCCCAGCCTCGACGACGTGTTCCTGCGCCTGACCGGACATCGCACGGAGCAGCGGGAGGCCGCCGTATGAGTACCGTGGAGCTCAGGGATGCGACGGCCGCCCGGGGGCGGGCGTACTGGATGCTCGCCGACTGCTGGAACATCGTCCGGCGCGGGCTCACCCACTACCAGCGCCAGCCCGTCAACATCGCCTGGCAGCTGGGCTTCCCGATCCTGTCCGTGCTGCTGTACGGCTATGTCTTCGGCAGCGCGATGCAGGTGCCGGGCGGCGGCAACTACAAGGACTTCCTGATGCCGGGGATGTTCGTGATGACCATGGCGTTCGGGTTCATCAACACCGCGACCGTCGTCGTCTACGACGCCACCAAGGGGGTCATCGACCGGTTCCGCTCGATGCCGATGGCCTCGTCGGCGGTGGTCGCCGGGCGGGGCGTGACGGATCTGCTGGTGGCCTGCGCCGAGTTGGGGATCATGATGCTGACCGCGTTCGCCATGGGGTGGCGGCCGGACGGCGGGTGGGGGTTCGTCGCCGCGTTCGGGCTGCTGCTGTGGCTGCGGTTCGCGTTGATCTGGGTCGGGGTGTGGCTGGGGCTGATCGTGCCCAATCCGGAGGCGGCCGGCGGGCTGTTCGCCGTCGCCTTCCCGCTGACGATGATCTCCAGCATCTTCGTCGCCCCGCAGCTCATGCCGGACTGGCTGGGCTGGGTCGCCGCGTGGAACCCGATCTCGTCGACGGCCGCCGCCACGCGTGAGCTGTTCGGCACGCCGGTCGGGGGCGGGGACTCCTGGGTGGAGCAGCACGCGCTGCTGATGGCGGGGGTGTGGCCGGTGCTGCTGACGGTGGTGTTCCTGCCGCTGGCCGTGCGGCGGTTCCAGAGGCTGAGCCGCTGACGGTTGCCGGAGGCTGAGCCGCTGACGGCTCAACGAGTGAGGGCGCCCGGAAAGTTCCGGGCGCCCTTCACCGTCGTACGGACACGGACGCCGTCACAGCTTCTCGATCACGTAGTCCACGCACTTCGTCAGCGCCTCGATGTCCGCCGGGTCGATCGCCGGGAACATCGCGACGCGGAGCTGGTTGCGGCCCAGCTTGCGGTACGGCTCGGTGTCGACGATGCCGTTGGCGCGCAGGACCTTGGCGACGGCGGAGGCGTCGACCTCGTCGGTGAAGTCGATCGTGCCGATGACCTGCGAGCGCTTGGCCGGGTCCGTGACGAACGGGTTGGCGTACTTGATGTCCTCGGCCCAGCCGTACAGGGTGCGCGCGGAGGTCGCCGTGCGGCGGACCGACCAGTCCAGGCCGCCCTGGCCGTTGAGCCACTCCAGCTGCTCGTTGAGGAGGAACAGGGTGGCGAGGGCCGGGGTGTTGTACGTCTGGTTCTTGCGGGAGTTGTCGATCGCCGTGGGCAGGCTGAAGAACTCCGGGACGTGACGGCCGGAGGCGTGGACGCGCTCGGCGCGCTCGAGCGCGGCCGGGGAGAACACACCGATCCACAGGCCGCCGTCGGAGGCGAAGGACTTCTGCGGGGCGAAGTAGTAGACGTCGGTCTCGGCGATGTCGACGGGCAGGCCGCCCGCGCCGGAGGTGGCGTCCACGAGGACCAGGGCGCCCTCGTCGGCGCCCGCCACGCGCTGGATGGGCATGGCGACGCCCGTGGAGGTCTCGTTGTGGGTGAAGGCGTAGACGTCGGTGCCCGCCTCGGCCTCCGGCTGCGGGTGGGTGCCCGGGTCGGCGGCGATGACGGTGGGCTCGGCGAGCCACGGGGCCAGCTTGGCGGCCTTGGCGAACTTGGAGCTGAACTCGCCGAAGCTGAGGTGCTGCGACTTGTTCTCGATCAGGCCGTGCGTCGCGATGTCCCAGAAGGCGGTGGAGCCGCCGTTGCCGAGGACGACCTCGTAGCCGTCGGGCAGCTGGAACAGCTCGCTGATGCCTTCGCGGACCTTGCCGACCAGGTTCTTCACCGGGGCCTGGCGGTGGGAGGTGCCCATGAGGGACGTACCGGTGGCCGCCAGTGCGGCCAGCGCCTCCGTCCGCACCTTGGAGGGACCCGCGCCGAAACGGCCGTCCGCGGGCTTGATGTCGGAGGGAATCTGGATCTCAGCCACGAGCGGGAGCCTAGCGG
Organism: Streptomyces sp. B93; assembly: GCF_018070565.1. Lineage (GTDB taxonomy): Bacteria > Actinomycetota > Actinomycetes > Streptomycetales > Streptomycetaceae > Streptomyces. The sequence goes on along the minus strand of NZ_JAGPXL010000006.1, from coordinate 76,638 downwards.
CTCGGCGAAATGCGGGTGAAACGTCGTCCGGCGGGTGAGACGGGGTGTCCAGGGGGCGGCCCACCGCACTCGGCCGCCCCCGGGTCCGGTTCAGCCGCCCAGCTTCACCGGCAGTTCGAACAGGTCGTTCTGGGTGACCACGGGCTTGTTGCGCAGCTCGCTCGCCGGGACCGCCAGGTCCAGGTCCGGGAAGCGGGCGTACAGGGCGGGGAGCGCCACGCCCGCCTCCAGGCGGGACAGGGCCGCGCCGGGGCAGACGTGCGGGCCGTGGCCGAAGGAGATGTGGCGGGTGGCCGTGGGGCGGGTGATGTCGAAGTCCCCGGCGGTCGGGCCGTGCGCCTGCTCGTCGCGGCCGATGGCGGCGTACGACACGATCAGCGCGTCCCCGGCGGGCAGCACCTTGTCGCCGACCGGTATGTCCTCGGTGGCGAAGCGGATCAGGACGTGCGAGGTGGGCGTGGACCAGCGCAGGGTCTCCTCGACCACGGCCGACCAGTCCGCCTTGCCGGTCAGGACGAGTTCGCGCTGCTCGGGGTGGGTGGAGAGGTTGACGACCGCGTTGACGATCAGGGAGATCGTCGTCTCGTGGCCCGCCGCCACCATCAGCTGGAGGGTGGAGACGATCTCCTGGTCGGTGAGGCGGTCGCCGTCCTCCGAGGCCGCGATCAGGGCGGAGGTCAGGTCGTCGCCGGGGTTCTCGCGCTTCTCCGCGACCGTCGCGGCCATGATCCCGGCCAGCTCGGTGAGGGTCGCGATGACCTCCTCCGGCGGGGTCTGGGTGGAGAAGAACTTCTCGAACAGTTCCTTCAGGCGTGGCAGCCGCTCCTCCGCCAGGCCCATCAGGTCCGCGATCACGTACATCGGCAGCGGGTAGGCGAACTCCGCCTTCAGGTCGACCGTGTCGCCGTCGAGGGAGGCGACCCGGTTCAGCAGGCCCTCGGTCAGCTCCGTGATCCGCCCGCGCATCTCCTCCACCCGGCGCGGGGTGAGCGCCTGGGCGACCAGGGTGCGCAGCCGCCGGTGGTCGGCGCCGTCCACGGTCAGCATGGAGCGGCCCGGGTTGGCCAGTCCGATCAGCGGCCAGTCGGGGGCGATCTCACCGCGCTGCCAGGCACCCCAGACGTTGATGTCCTTCACCAGCCGGGGGTCGGTGAGCAGCTTCTTCGCCTCGGCGTGGTGGGTGACCGCCCACACGGGGACGTCTCCCGGCAGCATCACGGCGGCCAGCGGCCCGGCGGCCCGCAGCGCGGCGCTCTCCCCGTCCAGGTCGGCGACGAACGGGTCGAGGTGGATGCGGGTCTGCTCGGTGCCGGTCGTCGGCGTGTCCGTACCAGCCGTCATCTGTGTGTGCCTCCAAGGGCGGGGGTGGGTGTGAAGGTCACCGGGAGTTCGGTCAGGCCGCGCAGCCACGGTGAGGGGCGGCGGGTCAGCTTGTCGGCGTCCACCGCGAGGTCGATGTCGGGGAGCCGGTCGAGCAGCACCTCGATGCCGGTCCTGGCGATCACCTCGGCGATCTCCTGGGCCGGGAACGGGCAGCGGTGCTCGCCGTGGCCGAAGGAGAAGTGGGCGTTGTTGCCGCCGGTGAGGGTGGAGCCGTCGGTGCGGACCTGCGGGTCGGAGTTGGCGCCCTGGAGGCCGAGCAGCACCAGGTCGCCCGCGCGCAGGCGGCGCCCGCCGAGCTGGGTGTCGCGGGACACCCATCGTCCGGCGATGTTCTGGCTCGGGGTGTCCTCCCAGAGCACCTCGTTCATGGCCTCGGCGACGCTGTTGCGGCCCCCGAACAGGGAGGCGGCGAACCGGCTGTCGGTGAGCATCAGGTGGAGGGAGTTGCCGATCCAGTCGGCGGTCGGCTGGTGGCCCGCCGCCGTCATCACCATCAGGTCCTGGCAGATCTCCTCGGCGCTGAACCCGGACGGGTCGGCGAGCATCCGGGACACCACGTCGTCGGCCGGGGTCTCCTGCCGGGCGGCCACCAGTTCCGTCATCGACGTGAACAGGTGGGTCTGCCCGGCGATGGCCTTCTCCCGGCCGTCGATCATGTCGTTGAGGGCGGTGACCAGGCCGGGCCCGGCGTCGTCGGGGAAGCCGAAGAGCCGGGCCAGCACGCGTACCGGCAGCAGCATCGCGAACTCCGCGATGATGTCGGCGGTGCCGTTGGGGGAGATGCCGTCGATGAGTTCGTCGGCGAACTTCTCGGCGTACCCCTTGAGTTCGAAGGGGTCCACGGCGTCCAGCGCGTTGCCGAGCATCGCGGCGCGCTGACGGTGGCGTTCGCCGACGGTGTAGAGGATGGACGGCTGCTTGCGGCCGATCATCGGCAGCAGCGGCCAGTCGTCGGGGATGTTGTCCCACTGGTTCCACAGGTCGGAGTCGCGGCTGAACAGCACCGGGTCGCCGGTGACCTGGTGCAGTTCGCGGTAGCCGAGCACCAGCCAGGCGGGGATGTCGCCGTCCAGCAGCACCGGGACCACGCTGCCGTGCTCGCGGCGCATCTCCCGGTAGACCCGGGCGGGTTCGCCCTGGAGGGAGGCGCCGTCGAGGGGGACGGAAGTGGGGGGTGGGGTCGCGGTCACACCAGCTCCTGACGGGGGGCTCGGGAGGGGTCGGCGTACCGGGCCTGGATGTGCTCCACCAGCGTGATCAGCACCAGCTTGCTGGAGGCCCGGGAGCGCGCGTCGCACCGCACCAGGGGTACGTCGGGGTCGAGGTCGAGGGCCTCGCGGACCTGCTCCGGCGGGAAGTCGGGGCCGCCGAAGTCGTTGCAGGCCACGATGAACGGCGTGCCGTGCTTCTCCAGCCGGTCGATGGCGTACCAGGAGTCGTCGATGCGCCGGGTGTCGACGAGGACGACCGCGCCGAGGGTGCCGGAGAACAGCCGGTCCCACAGGAACCAGAACCGTTCCTGGCCGGGCGCGCCGAACAGGTACAGCACGTTGCGGGCGTCGAGGGTGATGCGGCCGAAGTCGAAGGCGACGGTGGTCGCGGTCTTGCCGCGCACCTCGCTGATGTCGTCGACCGACTCGCCGGCCTGGGTCATCGTCTCCTCGGTGTTGAGGGGACGGATCTCGCTGACCGAGCGGACCATCGTCGTCTTGCCGACGCCGAAGCCGCCCACGACCACGATCTTCAGGCCGTTGTCGGCCGACGCGCCCAGCGGCGTACGCGCTTCGGAGGGCGTACGCGGGTCAGAGGTTGCGGAGTCCAACGAGCACCTGCTCCAGGATGTCGGGGTCGGGTACGGCTGCCGTGCGGGGGTGGCGGGCGCTGACCCGGCCCGCCGCTTGGAGGTCGGCCAGCAGGATGCGGGTGATGCTGACCGGCAGCTTCAGTTCGGCCGCGATCTCCACGACCGCCGTGGGGCGTTCGGTCAGCCGCAGGATCGCCGTGTGCTCGGACTGCATGCCGGGGACCGGGTCGCACTCCGCGACCACCAGCGTCACCAGGTCGAAGGGGTTGCCCGGCCCGGACCGGGTGCGTCCGCCGGTGAGCGTGTACAGCCGGTCCGGGGCGTCGTCCCTGCCGGGGCGGCTCATGAGCTGCGGGGCGGGGCGGTGAGGTGCTCGCCCAACTGCTCGACCAGTTCGCTCATGTTGTGGCCCACGAGGCCGGTGTCGGCGTCCTCGGTGGTGACGACGGCGAGGTGGGCGCCGTCGCCGGCCTCCACGATGAACAGCACACCGCCGTAGAACTCGGTCATCGCGGACCGCACGCCCCCGCTGCCGTCGCCGAACTCCACCGACGCGCCGTGCGACAGCGACTGGATACCGGCGGCGATGGCGGCGAGCTGGTCGGCCTGGTCCGCGGACAGCTCGGGGGTGCGGCACAGTTTCAGGCCGTCGCGGGAGAGCACGAGCGCGTGCCGCGCGCCCGGGGTGCGCTCCAGCAGGCCCTCTATCAGCCAGGTGAGCTTTTCGTCGGCGGTGGTCGTGCCGGTCATGTGGTGGTGTCGCCTTCCGGGTGCGGGGATGCGGGGGTGGTCGGTTCGGCGTCGGCCTGGGGGGTGCCGTCGCGTTCTTCCTGCTGTGCTGCCTGCTCCTCATGGGCCGCCACCTTGCGTACGGCCTCACGGAAGCTGCTGAAGCGGGCGGTACGGGTCCGGGTCTCCTCGGCGGTGGGCGCGGCGCGGCGGGCGGGGGTGGCCGCGCCGCGGGCGCGGCTGCGCTCGGCCTCGGCGAGGGTCTGGCCGCGGCGGCGGCGGGGGAGTGCGTGCGGGGGCGCCTGGGAGGGGACGGTGCCGTCGTCCCGCGCCGACTCGTGGGTCGGGACGGGTTCGGTGTCGTCCCGGCGGAGGGTGAGGGTGGGGTCCGGGTCGGGGTCGGCGCCCGCGCCCGCGTCGAGGAGCGGGGCCGGGGTGGGCCGGGTGCGGCGGGGGAGGGGGTCGACGGGGTCCGGGGCGGGGGTGAGGGGCGCCTCGGCGGCCTTCGAGCCCTCGGGTACGGCGCCTGCGGCTCCGGACGCGGCCTTGGAGCCGTCGGGTACGGCGCCTGCGGTCCCGGACGTGGCCTTGGAGCCGTTGGGTACGGCGCCTGCGGCTCCGGACGTGGCCTCGGAGTCGTCGCGTACGGCGCCTGCGGTCCCGGACGCGGCCTTCGAGCCGTCGGATACGGCCTTGGCGGCTCCGGACGCGGCCTTCGAGCCGTCGGATACGGCCCTGGTGGCCCCGGACGTGCCCTCGGAGTCGTCGGATACGCCCCTCGCGGCGCCGGTCGCCGCCCTGGAGCCCGCCGGTACGCCCCTGGCCTCCCCGGTCGCCGCCCTGGCGCCCTCGGACAGGGCCCTGGCCGCCGTGCCCGTCCTGGCGCCCGGTATGACCACGGGCGCGGAGGCGTCCCGCGGCGCGAGGATGTCCTGGGGGACGAGCATCAGCACGCCCGTGCCGCCGCGTGCGGAGGGGCGGTAGGAGACCTTCAGGCCGTAGCGGACGGCGAGCCTGCCGACGACGGTGAGGCCGAGGCGGGTGCCGGTGAGGCCGCCCAGCTCGGCGGACTCCCCGGAGACCGCGCGCTCGGCGCGGCGCAGCTGGGCCTCGCCCATGACGAGCCCGCTGTCCTCGACGGAGATGATGACCCCGGCCGGTACCTCCTCGACGTACACGTGGACCTCGGCGGTCGGCGGCGAGAAGTTCGCGGCGTTGTCGAGGAGTTCGGCGAGGGCGTGCATGACGCCTTCGGCGGCGTGTCCGGCGACGGCGGTGTCGCTGGTGGAGTGGATGCGGACCCGCTGGTAGCCGCCGATGCGGCCCATGGCGCCGCGCAGGATGGACTCCATGCCGATGGGGCGGGCCCAGCGGCGGCCGGAGCGGGCGCCGGTGAGGACGGCGACGGAGTCGGCGAGGCGTCCGGCCTGGGCGGTGCGGTGGTCGAGGTGGAGGAGGTCGGCGAGGACTTCCTCGTCGGCGTGCTTCTCCTCCATGGCGCGCAGGTCGGCGAGCATGCTGGTGGCGAGGGCCTGCATGCGTCCGGCGGCGTTGGCGGTGGCGGCGAGGGCGGCGGCGCGTGCGGAGGTGGCCTCGCGGAGCCGGGCGGTGAGGCGGGCGTTCTCGGCGACGAGGCGTTCGCGTTCCTCGGTGAGCCGGGTGGTCAGGGCCTTGTTCTCGGCGGTGAGGCGGGCGGTGTCCCGGGCGTGCTCGGCGGCGAGGCGGGACGTCTCCTGCTCGTGCTCGGCGGTGAGCCGGGCGGTCTCCTGGCTGTGCTCGGTGGTGAGGCGGTCGTGCTGGTCGGTCAGGGCCTCGGTGAGGCGGGTGCGTTCCTGGTCCAGTTCGGCGGTCAGCCGGGACCGTTCCTGTTCCAGTTCGGTGGTCATGCGCGACCGTTCGCGGTCGAGTTCGGCGGTGAGTCTGGCCCGTTCGTGGGCCAGTTCGCCGGTCAGCCGCTCGTGCTGCCGGTGGGACTCCTCGGCGAGCCGGGCGCGTTCCTGGAGCAGTCTGCCGGTGTCCTGGGTGACGGAGTCCAGCCGCCGCCGGGCCGCCTGCGCCGACTGCCTGGCGTGCGCGGCGACGGCGACGGCGGCGCAGAGCAGCAGGGCCGCCATGGTCCCCGTGGCCGCCACGAAGCCGTGTGCGGCGTCCGGTGCGAGCGCGGCGGCGACGATGACGGCGACCGCCGCGAGCGCCGCCGTGAGCAGGAGGACGGGGAGCAGGCCACGGAGGGCGGGGCGGTCGCCGGGGAGCGTGGGGGAGGTCATGAGAGGTGTCCTCGGTCGGGGCCGCGGGCGTTCACCGTTCGTCGTGGGAGGCCCTCGGGCGGTTCCTTGAAAGGTTCCTTGAAATGGTCCGGTCTCGTTCGGGCGAGAGCCGACACTCACGCGCAACTGGCGGACACTATAGGCCGGTTACTGATCATCTTGGGAAGATTCGTGAGTTGTTCTTGGGGCGGGTGGTGAACGGCGCCCCCGGGGGTCGGCCGGTCCGCCCGCCCGGCGGGGCATCCTGAGGGCATGACGGATCTCGAGGCCGAACTGCGTGCCGCTGTCCGGGGCGAGGTGGGGTTCGGTGTCATGGACCGGGCGCTGACCACCATGGACGCCTCCAACTACCGGCGCGTTCCGCTCGGTGTCGTCGCCCCGCGCGACGCCGACGACGTGGCCGCCGTGCTGGAGGTGTGCCGGGCGCACGGGACGCCGGTGGTGGCGCGCGGCGGGGGCACGTCGATCGCGGGACAGGCGACCGGGGCGGGGGTGGTGCTGGACTTCACCCGGCACATGAACCGGTTGGTTGCCCTGGATTCCGGGGCGCGCACGGCCGTCGTCCAGCCCGGACTGGTCCTCGACCGCCTCCAGGAAGCCGCCGCCCCGCACGGGCTGCGCTTCGGCCCCGACCCCTCCACCCACGGCCGCTGCACCCTCGGCGGCATGATCGGCAACAACTCCTGCGGCTCCCACTCGGTGGCCTGGGGCACAACCGCCGACAACGTCCACGAACTGTCGGTGATCACCGCGCGGGGGCGGCGGCTGCGCCCCGGGCCGGACTGGCAGGGCGCCCCGGAAGGGCTGCGCCCGCTGGTGGAGGGCGAGTTGGCGCGGCTGCGCACCGGCTTCCCCGACCTGCCCCGCCGTATCTCCGGCTACGCCCTCGACGCCCTGCTGCCCGAGCGCGGCGCCGACGTCGCCCGCTCCTTCTGCGGCTCCGAGGGCACACTCGGCATCCTCACGGAGGCCGTCGTACGGCTCGTCGAGTCGCCACGCGCGCGTGCGCTCGCCGTACTCGGCTACGGCGACGAGAGCGCGGCGGCGCAGGCGGCGTCGGGCCTGCTGCCGTACCGCCCGCTCACCGTGGAGGGCATGGCGCGGGACCTGGTGCCGGACGCGGCCGGGCTGCCGCGCGGCGGGGCCTGGCTGTTCGTGGAGACCGGCGGGGAGTCGGAGGCGGCGGCACGCGCGCGTGCGGAGGCGGTCGTGCGGGCCGCCGACGCCCTGGACACCACCGTCGTCACCGACCCCGCCGGGCAGCGCGCCCTGTGGCGCGTCCGCGAGGACGCCAGCGGTACGGCGACCCGGATGCCGGACGGCTCGGAGGCCTGGCCCGGCTGGGAGGACTGCGCGGTGCCGCCCGCCCGGCTCGGCGCCTACCTGCGCGACTTCCGTGCCCTGCTCACCGCCCACGGCCTGCGGGGCGCCCCGTACGGGCACTTCGGCGACGGCTGCGTCCACGTCCGGATCGACTTCGACCTGCTGACGGAGCCCGGCGTCGCCCGTTTCCGCCGCTTCTCCGGGGAACTGGCCGCCCTCGTCGTCGCCCACGGCGGCTCCCTGTCCGGCGAGCACGGCGACGGGCAGGCGCGCGCCGAACTCCTCCCCGCGATGTACGGCGCCGGGACGGTCGCCCTGTTCGAGCGGGCCAAGGACGTCTGGGACCCCGACGGTCTGCTCAACCCCGGCATGCTGGTCCGCCCGCACCGCCTCGACGACAACCTCCGCTTCGCCCCGCTGCCCCGCGAACCCGTCGACGTGGCCTTCGGCTACCCCGCCGACGGCGGCGACTTCACGGCGGCCGTCCGCCGCTGCGTCGGGGTCGCCAAGTGCCGTACGACGACGGCGGGCGGGCCTGCCGTGATGTGCCCGTCGTTCCGTGTGACCGGCGAGGAGGCGCACTCCACGCGCGGGCGGGCCCGGCTGCTGCACGAGATGCTCGCGGGCGAGCTGGTGACCGAAGGCTGGCGGTCCCCGGAGGTGCGGGACGCCCTGGACCTGTGCCTGTCCTGCAAGGGCTGCCGCTCGGACTGCCCGGTCGGCGTCGACATGGCCACCTACAAGGCGGAGTTCCTGCACCACCACTACGCCGGGCGCCGCCGCCCCGCCGCCCACTACGCGCTGGGCCGGTTGCCGGTGTGGCTGCGCTGGACGGCCCGGACGCGCACCGCGCCGCTGCTCAACGCGCTGGCCCGGGTCCGGCCGCTCGGGGGGCTCGCCAAGCGGCTGGGCGGCATCGCGCCGGAGCGGGGGATTCCGCGGGTGGCGGGCCGGACGTTCAGCGCCTGGTGGCGCCGCAGGAGGGCACCGCGGGGGACGGACGGCACGCTGGTCGTCCTGTGGCCCGACACCTTCACCGAGCACCTCTCGCCGAACGTCGGACAGGCCGCCGTACGCGTGCTGGAGGCGGCCGGGCTGCGGATCGCGCTGCCGCCGACGCTGCGGCTGTCGACGGTGGGCGACGGTTCGTCGCGGCTGCTGAACCCGCTCGCCGCCATCCGCCGTACCCGCGTGTGCTGTGGCCTCACCTACGTCTCCACCGGCCAGCTCGACGAGGCCCGCGCGGTGCTGCGCCGCACGCTGGAGCTGATGACACCGGTGCTGCAAGCGGACGTACCCGTCGTCGTGCTGGAGCCCAGCTGTGCCGCGGCCCTCCGCGCCGACCTGCCGGAGCTGCTGCCGGACGATCCGCGCGCGGCACGCCTGGCGGCGCGGGTGGTGACGTTCGCGGAGGCGCTGGAGCGCTACGCGCCCGACTGGCGGCCGCCCCGGCTGGACCGGCCCGTCGTCGGCCAGACCCACTGCCACCAGCACGCGGTCCTCGGCGACGACGCCGACCGGCGGCTGCGCGCGGCGGCCGGGCTGACCGGGGACCTGAGCGGCGGCTGCTGCGGTCTGGCCGGGAACTTCGGCTTCGAGAAGGGTCACTACGAGGTGTCCGCGGCCTGCGCGGAGGAGCAACTGCTGCCCGCGGTGCGACAGGCGCCGGGGGAGACGGTGGTGCTGGCGGACGGCTACTCGTGCCGGACCCAGCTGGAGCAGCTGGCGGGGGTGCGGGGCAGACATCTGGCGGAGGTGCTGGAGGAGTACCTCTGACGGGCCGGGCTCAGACGGCGGTCTCCCCGCGCACCAGCGGACGGCACACCGGCTGGATGTCCCCGGGCAGTTCGTCCGGGTGGCACCAGCGGGCCTCCAGGATCTCGCCGGGGTCCAGACGCAGTTCGCCGCCGAGCAGTTCGGCCTCGTAGGCCACCTCCAGGCGGGTGCGCAGGCCGCTGTTGAGCATGATCAGGCGGCCCGGTGCGACATCGAGGTTGGTCTCCTCCTTGACCTCGCGGACCAGGGTGAGCCGGAAGTCCTCGCCCTTGTGCGCGAAGCCGCTCGGCAGGCCCCACTGCCGTCCCGGCGGCCACATCCGGTGCTTCAGCAGCAGCACCCGTCCCTCGTCGTCGCGCACGACCCCGGTCACACCCACCACGAACTTGGCGTTCAGGCACCAGACCAGCCGGGTTTGCACGGGGCGCAGGGCGCGCCACAGGGCGACCAGGAGTCGTCGCACGGGGCCTCCGAAGGTGAGAGGGGGACGCAGCGCGGACGGTACCGGGTGCCGGAGGGCTGTCCACGGGGCGGTAACCCGTTGACAGTCGCACGGCCCACACCTGACAGTTGCGTCGTAGGGCTACACGCCTTACCGAGTCCACTGCTGTGGACACGTGAGTACAGTAGAGTGAACGAACCGTTCGTGTGACGACCCGGAGCCGCCGTGACCACCCCCAGTGCCCTTCCTGGTGCCTCCACCTCCGCCGCCCCGGCCCCCGCCGGGCCCGCGACGGACGGCTCCCCCGGACGGCTCGGCGCGCTCGGCCCGGTCGGGCTGGTGCTGGCGGGCGGCGTGTCCGTCCAGTTCGGCGGCGCGCTCGCGGTCAGCCTGATGCCCCGCGCCGGGGCGCTCGGCGTGGTCGCGCTGCGGCTGCTGGTGGCCGCGATCGTGCTGCTCGTGGTCTGCCGCCCCCGGCTGCGCGGCCACTCCCGCACCGACTGGAACACGGTCGTCCTCTTCGGCCTCGTCATGGGCGCGATGAACGGCCTCTTCTACCAGGCCGTCGCCCGCATCCCGCTCGGCCCCGCCGTCACCCTCGAGGTCCTCGGCCCGCTGGCCCTCTCCGTCCTCGCCTCCCGCCGCGCGATCAACGTCCTGTGGGCGGCCCTCGCCCTCGCCGGGGTGTTCCTCCTCGGCGGTGGCGTCGGCGACCTCGACCCCGTCGGCGCGGCCTTCGCGCTGGGCGCGGGCGCCATGTGGGCGGCGTACATCGTCTTCAGCGCCCGCACCGGCCGCCGCTTCCCGCAGGCCGACGGGCTCGCCCTCGCCATGGCGATCGCGGCGGTGCTCTTCCTGCCGCTGGGCATCGCAGAGTCCGGTACGAAGCTCATGGACCCGGTGACGTTCGGTCTCGGCGCGGCGGTGGCCGTCCTGTCCTCCGTGCTGCCCTACACCCTGGAACTCCTCGCCCTGCGCCGCCTGCCCGCCTCCACCTTCGCCATCCTGATGAGCCTGGAACCCGCCCTCGCCGCCGCGGCGGGCTTCCTCGTCCTCAGCCAGGCCCTCTCCGCGACCCAGGCCGCCGCGATCGCCCTCGTCATCGCGGCCAGCATGGGTGCGGTGCGGACGCAGGTGGGGCGGGGGCGGAGCCGGGTGAAGGAGAAGGCCTGACGGTCGCCCGGCGGCCGACCCGCGTCAGCCCCCTCAGACCCCCTCAGACCCCCTCAGTCCGCCTTCAGGCTCTCCTCCCTCCCGCCCGCGTCACCATCAGCGCCACCCCCGCCACCGCATACGGCACCGACAGCACCACGAACGCGGTCCCGTGCGACGCGCCCATCGTGAGGGCGGCGTACGAGGCGAACACGGCGATGGTCACCACCTCCGTCACCACCCCCGCCAGCGAGGTCACCGTGGCGCGGGCCGGGCCGCCGATGGCGTGCTGGAGGCGGGCGTCGGCCAGGACGGTGGCGAGCTGGAAGCCGCCGAAGGCGAGGCCGACCAGCGCCACGCCCGCCGGGCTGCCCGTCGCCGCGCCCGCCGCCAGGGCGACGCTCGACGCCGCGAGCAGCACCCCGAGCCGTACGGCGCCGAGGCGCGCCGCCCGCCCGGCGAGCAGGCCGCCGAGGGTCGCACCGCCGTAGATCACCAGCAGCAGCCACGGCACGGCGAGGTCCGGCGCGCCGGTCTCCCGCACCAGCAGCGGCGTGTACTCGTCCAGGGCGCCCCAGACGCCGGTGACCACCGGGACGAGCAGCAGGGCGCCGAGGACGGCACGGCTGCCGCGCACCTCGGTGACGCCGTCCTTCAGGGCCGCCGCCCAACCGCCCTTCTCGTCCTCGGCCGCCGTGTCCCTGCCGTGCTCCGGCAGCCGCCACGCCGCCAGCGCCGTCAGCAGGCATCCGGCGACGCTCGCGGCGCCCACGGCGTCATAGCCACCGGCCGCGAAGACGGGCCCCGCGAGGCCCATCGCCGCGACGACGCCGAGCATGCCGAGGGAGTGCACGCGGCCCATGACACGGGCGTAACGGCCGGACGCGCCGACCCGGTCGAGTTCCTCGTAGACCAGCGCCTCCAGGGCTCCGGAGCCGAGGGCGCCCTTGATGCCCCAGAGGACGAAACCGGCGGCGAAGGCCAGGTAGGAGGGGGTGAGAATCCACAGGGCGTAGCCGGCGGCGGTGATCAGCGGGCCGACCCAGAGCAGCAGTCGCCGGGACACGGCGTCGGCCCAGGCGCCGGACGGCACCTCCAGGACGACGGAGGTCAGCGACCAGAGGGCGAACAGTGAGGCGATCTGCCAGCCGGACATGCCGCTGTCGGCGAACAGCAGTGCGTACACCGGGTAGAGCAGGACGAGTTCGTCGAGGAACGCGTAGCAGTACAGCGGGCGTGTCAGCCGCCGTACGTCACCGCTGCGGCCGGTCCCGGGCGCGCGGGCGGGTGAAATGGTCATCGGGCCTTCCCAGGGGGTCGATTCGGTTGCCGGGGATACGGCTCCGAAGGCGGCCCTCGGGAGGCGGTGCTGGAAGATCAATGTCGCCAGGTCATGCCTCGATGGTAGGCAGGCGGCGCGGCCCGCGGCACCCCCTTTTCCAGGTGGCCCGTCAATTCATGCAAGCATGCTTGATTGTTTCTGCCCCCGCTGCCATGCTCCCCCTCACGCCGCCGTGCCCGAGGGGAGCCAGCCGTGTCCGATCCCACGCCCGTGATCGACGATCTGCGCAGGGAGAGTGAGGAACTCGACGCCCTCGTGGCGGAGTTGAGCGAGCCGGAGTGGCGGCGGGAGACGCCCGCGCCGGGCTGGACCGTGGCCCACCAGATCGCCCACCTCGCCTGGACCGACCAGGCTGCCCTGACCGCCGTCACGGACGCGGACGGCTTCGCGAAACTGGTCGAACAGGCCCTCGCCGCCCCGGACGGCTTCGTCGACGAGGGCGCCGAGGAAGGCGCCCGGCTCGCCCCCGCCGCACTGCTGGCGCGGTGGCGCGAGGGGCGCGCGGCGCTCGATGAGGCGCTGCGGGACGCGCCGTCCGGCGCCCGTTTCCCCTGGTACGGGCCGCCCATGTCCGCCGCCTCGATGGCGACCGCCCGCCTCATGGAGACCTGGGCGCACGGCCTGGACGTCGCGGACGCGCTGGGTGTCGCACGGGAGCCCACCGACCGGCTGCGGCACGTGGCCTGGATCGGGGTGCGGACCCGCGACTTCGCCTTCCACACCCACGGCCGCACCCCGCCCGCCGACCCGTTCCGCGTCGAACTCACCGCACCGTCCGGGGAGACCTGGCTGTACGGCCCCGAGGACGCGGCCCAGCGCGTCACCGGCCCCGCACTCGACTTCTGCCTGCTGGTCACCCAGCGTGCCCACCGCGCCGACCTCGCCGTGCGGGCCGAGGGAGCCGACGCCGACCGCTGGCTGGACATCGCCCAGGCCTTCGCGGGCCCGCCCGGCGCCGGACGCGCCGCCAAGGGGGACGCGCCGTGACCCTGCGCATCGGCAACGCCTCCGGCTTCTACGGCGACCGCTTCGACGCCCTGCACGAGATGCTCACCGGCGGTGAGCTGGACGTCCTCACCGGTGACTACCTCGCCGAGCTGACCATGCTGATCCTCGGCCGGGACCGGCTGAAGGACCCTTCCGCCGGGTACGCGCGCACCTTCCTGCGGCAGCTGGAGGAGTGCCTGGGCCTCGCCCACCAGCGCGGCGTGAAGATCGTCGCCAACGCGGGCGGGCTGAACCCGGCGGGCCTCGCGGACGCGGTACGGCAGCTGGCGGACCGGCTCGGCATCCCGGTGCGGGTCGCGCACGTCGAGGGCGACGACCTCACCGCCTCCTACCCGGGGAGCCTCACCGCCCACGCCTACCTGGGCGGATTCGGGATCGCGGCCTGTCTGGACGCCGGCGCGGACATCGTCGTCACCGGGCGCGTCACGGACGCCGCACTGGTCACCGGACCGGCCGCCGCGCACTTCGGCTGGGCGCCGACGGAGTACGACCGGCTCGCGGGCGCGGTCGTCGCCGGGCACGTACTGGAGTGCGGGACCCAGGTCACAGGCGGCAACTACGCCTTTTTTCAAGGCGTGAAGCACGGGCTGACGCACCCCGGCTTCCCGCTCGCCGAGATCCACGCCGACGGCACCTGCGTGATCACCAAGCATCCCGGCACGGGCGGCCTCGTCGACGTCGGCACGGTCACCGCGCAGCTCCTGTACGAGACGGGCGGCGCCCGGTACGCGGGCCCCGACGTCACCGCCCGCCTCGACACCGTCCGCCTCACCCAGGACGGCCCCGACCGGGTACGGATCGAGGGCGTGCGCGGGGAGGCCCCGCCCCCGACGCTCAAGGTCGGCCGCACCCGGCTCGGCGGCTACCGCAACGAGGTCGTCTTCGTCCTCACCGGCCTCGACATCGAGGCGAAGGCGGCGCTGGTGCGCGCCCAGATGACCCAGGCGCTGGCCAAACGGCCGCCCGCCGAGGTCCGCTGGGAGCTGGCCCGCACCGACCGCCCCGACGCGGCCACCGAGGAGACCGCGAGCGCCCTGCTCCGGCTCGTGGTGCGCGACCCCGACCAGGAGGCGGTGGGCCGCGCCTTCAGCGGCGCCGCGATCGAGCTGGCCCTCGCCAGCTATCCCGGCTTCCACGTGACGGCCCCGCCCGGCAAGGGCAGCCCGTACGGGGTGTTCGAGGCGGCCTACGTCGAGCAGGGCGCCGTGGACCATGTGGCGGTCCTCCCCGACGGGCGGCGGACCGCCGTGCCCCCGGCCCGCGACACGCGCGCACTGGAGCCCCTGCCCGAGCCGCCCACGGAAGCCGTGCCCGAAGGAGGGCCCACCCGCCGGGCCCCGCTCGGTCTGGTCGCGGGCGCCCGCAGCGGTGACAAGGGCGGGGACGCCAACGTCGGCGTGTGGGCGCGGACGGAGGAGGCCTGGCGGTGGCTCGCCCACACCCTCACCGTCGACCGGTTCCGGGAACTGCTCCCGGAGACCGCGGACCTGACCGTCGTACGGCACACCCTGCCGAACCTCCGTGCCCTCAACTTCGTCGTCGAGGGCGTCCTCGGCGCGGGCGTCGCGGCCCAGCACCGCTTCGACCCGCAGGCCAAGGCGCTCGGCGAATGGCTGCGCTCCCGCCGTCTCGACATCCCGGAGACCTTGCTGTGACGGTTCTTCAGACCTCTTTGGACACCGGCGGCGCCGACTACGCCGCCCACCGCGAGGCCATGCTCGCCAAGCTCGCGGAACTCGGCACCGAGCACGCCAAGGCACTCGCGGGCGGCGGTGAGAAGTACGTCGAACGGCACCGCGGGCGCGGCAAACTGCTCGCGCGGGAGCGCATCGAGCTGCTCCTCGACCCGGACACCCCGTTCCTGGAAC
Source organism: Streptomyces sp. B93 (assembly GCF_018070565.1). Taxonomy (GTDB): domain Bacteria; phylum Actinomycetota; class Actinomycetes; order Streptomycetales; family Streptomycetaceae; genus Streptomyces. Next base: position 61,544 of record NZ_JAGPXL010000006.1, on the reverse strand, counting down.
TGTCCCCGCTCGCCGGCTGGGGCAGTGACTACACCGTCGGCGCCTCGCTGGTCACCGGGATCGGGGTGGTCGAGGGCGTGGAGTGCCTGATCACCGCCAACGACCCGACCGTGCGCGGCGGCGCGAGCAACCCGTGGAGCCTGAAGAAGGCGCTGCGCGCCAACGACATCGCGCTGGCCAACCGGCTGCCCTGCATCAGCCTGGTGGAGTCCGGCGGCGCCGACCTGCCCTCCCAGAAGGAGATCTTCATCCCCGGCGGGGCGATCTTCCGGGACATCACCCGGCTGTCCGCCGCCGGAATCCCCACCGTCGCCGTCGTCTTCGGCAACTCGACGGCGGGCGGCGCCTACATCCCCGGCATGTCCGACCACGTGATCATGGTCAAGGAGCGCGCCAAGGTCTTCCTCGGCGGTCCGCCGCTGGTGAAGATGGCGACCGGTGAGGAGAGCGACGACGAGTCCCTGGGCGGCGCCGGGATGCACGCGCGCGTGTCGGGCCTCGCCGACTACTTCGCCGTCGACGAACCCGACGCCCTGCGCCAGGCACGCCGGGTCGTCGCCCGCCTCAGCCACCGCAAGGCGTACCCGGACCCGGGCCCCGCCGTCCCCCCGAAGTACGACCCGGACGAACTCCTGGGGATCGTCCCCGGCGACCTCAGGACCCCCTTCGACCCGCGCGAGGTCATCGCCCGCGTCGTCGACGCCTCCGACTTCGACGAGTTCAAGCCCCTCTACGGCACCAGCCTGGTCACCGGCTGGGCGCAGCTGCACGGCTACCCCGTCGGTGTGCTCGCCAACGCCCAGGGGGTCCTCTTCAGCGAGGAGTCCCAGAAGGCCGCCCAGTTCATCCAGCTTGCCAACCAGCGTGACATCCCGCTGGTCTTCCTCCACAACACCACCGGCTACATGGTCGGCAAGGAGTACGAGCAGGGCGGCATCATCAAGCACGGCTCGATGATGATCAACGCGGTGAGCAACAGCCGGGTCCCCCACCTGTCGGTCCTCATGGGGGCGTCGTACGGCGCCGGGCACTACGGCATGTGCGGCCGGGCCTACGACCCGCGCTTCCTGTTCGCCTGGCCCAGCGCCAAGTCCGCCGTGATGGGCCCCCAGCAGCTCGCGGGCGTCCTGTCGATCGTGGCCCGGCAGTCGGCGGCGGCCAAGGGCCAGCCCTACGACGACGAGGCCGACGCCGCCCTGCGCGCGATGGTCGAGCAGCAGATCGAGTCCGAGTCGCTGCCGATGTTCCTGTCCGGGCGGCTCTACGACGACGGCGTCATCGACCCCCGCGACACCCGCACCGTTCTCGGCCTGTGCCTGTCCGCCGTGCACACCGCGCCCTACGAGGGCGTACGGGGCGGCTTCGGCGTCTTCCGGATGTGAGGGAACCCTGTGATTTCGAGTCTGCTCGTCGCCAACCGGGGCGAGATCGCCTGCCGGGTCTTCCGCACCTGCCGTGAGTTGGGTGTCCGGACGGTCGCCGTGCACTCCGACCCGGACGAGAACGCCCTCCACGCGCGCGTGGCCGACACGACGGTACGGCTGCCGGGCGCGACGCCCGCCGACACCTACCTGCGCGGCGACCTGATCGTGAAGGCAGCCCTCGCCGCCGGCGCCGACGCCGTACACCCCGGCTACGGCTTCCTCTCCGAGAACGCCGACTTCGCCCGCGCGGTCCGCGACGCGGGCCTGACCTGGATCGGCCCGCCGCCGGAGGCGATCGAGGCGATGGCGTCCAAGACGCGCGCCAAACAGCTCCTGGGCCTGGCGCCGCTGCACGAGGTCACCGAGGCCGACCTGCCGGTGCTGGTGAAGGCGGCGGCGGGCGGCGGCGGGCGCGGCATGCGTGTCGTACGCCGCCTCGCCGACCTCGACGCCGAACTGACGGCCGCCCGCGCGGAGGCACTGGCCGCGTTCGGGGACGACGAGGTGTTCACCGAGCCGTACATCGAGGACGGCCGCCACATCGAGGTGCAGATCCTCGCCGACACCCACGGCACGGTGTGGGCGCTCGGCACCCGCGACTGCTCCCTCCAGCGCCGCCACCAGAAGGTGATCGAGGAGGCCCCCGCCCCCGGCCTCACCGAGGCGCTGACGGCCGAGCTGCACGACACCGCCGTACGCGCCGCCCGCGCCGTCGACTACACCGGCGCCGGAACCGTCGAGTTCCTCGTCGCCGACGGCCGGCCGCACTTCCTGGAGATGAACACCCGTCTCCAGGTCGAACACCCCGTCACCGAGGCCGTCTTCGGCATCGACCTGGTGGCGGCCCAGATCCGCGTCGCGGAGGGCGAGGCCCTGGAAGCCGACCCGCCACGCGCGCGTGGCCACGCCGTCGAGGCCCGCCTCTACGCCGAGGACCCCGCCCACGGCTGGGCCCCGCAGACCGGCACCCTGCACCGCCTCACCGTCCCGGCCGGCGTCCGCCTGGACACCGGCTACACCGACGGCGACGACATCGGCGTCCACTACGACCCCATGCTCGCCAAGGCCGTCGCCCACGCCCCCACCCGCGCCGAAGCCGTCCGCAAACTCGCCGACGCCCTCGAACGGGCCACGATCCACGGCCCCGTCACCAACCGCGACCTGCTGATCCGCTCCCTGCGCCACGAGGAGTTCACGTCCGCCCACATGGACACGGGCTTCTACGACCGCCACCTCGACGACCTGACCGACCCGGTCCCCGACCCCCACGCCCCCCTCGCCGCCGCCCTGGCCGACGCCCACGCCCGCTCCCCCTTCGGCGGCTGGCGCAACCTGCCCTCCCAGCCCCAGACCAAGCGCTACGCGGTGGCGGGCGAGAAGCGAGAGGTCCAGTACCGGCACACCCGCGCGGGCGGCTTCGAGGCGGACGGGGTGCGGGTCGTGCACGCCGACGGGGGCCTCGTCGTCCTGGAAGTGGACGGCGTACGCCGCAAGTACGAGGTCACACGCTACGGCGACCAGGTGTACGTCAACACCACCCGCCTCGCGGCTCTGCCCCGCTTCCCCGACCCGACGCAACAGCACGCCCCGGGCTCCCTCCTGGCCCCCATGCCGGGCACGGTCGTCCGCGTGGCGGAGGGCCTGGCGGCAGGCGCCCGGGTGGAGGCCGGACAGCCCCTGCTCTGGCTGGAGGCGATGAAGATGCAACACGAGATCAAGGCCCCGACCACCGGCACGCTCAGCGCCCTGAACGCCGCCCCGGGCCAGCAAGTGCGGGTCGGCACCCTCTTGGCGGTCGTCGACAGCGACGCCCCTTAGGGGCGCGGGGAACTGCGCGACCAGCCACCCACCACCCGCACCCGGAGGACAACAGTGACCACCCTCATCGAGACCGAAGAACACAAGGCTCTCCGATCCGCGGTCGCCCAACTGGGCAGACGCCACGGCCGCAACCACGACCGCGAACAACTCTGGTCCGACGCAGGCAAACTCGGCTACCTCGGCGTCAACCTGCCGGAGGCATACGGCGGCGGAGGCGGCGGCATCACCGAACTCTCCATCGTCCTCGAGGAGCTGGGCGCCGCGGGCTGCCCCCTGCTCATGCTCGTCGTCTCCCCGGCCATCTGCGGCACGGTGATCGCCCGCTTCGGCACGGACGCCCAGAAACAGGAGTGGCTCCCCGCCCTGGCGGACGGCACCCGCACCATGGCGTTCGGCATCACCGAGCCCGACGCGGGCTCCAACTCCCACCGCATCACCACCACCGCCCGCCGCGACGGCGCCGACTGGCTGCTCACCGGCCGCAAGGTCTTCGTCTCCGGAGTCGACATCGCGGACGCCACCCTCATCGTCGGCCGCACCGAGGACGCCCGCACCGGCAACCTCAAGCCCTGCCTGTTCATCGTCCCGCGCGACGCACCCGGCTTCCAGCGCAGCAGGATCGACATGGAGCTGAACGCCGCCGAGAAGCAGTTCGAGCTGGTCCTGGACGACGTACGACTGCCCCCTCAGGCGCTCGTCGGGGACGAGGACGCGGGCCTGCTCCAGCTGTTCGCGGGCCTCAACCCGGAGCGGATCATGACGGCCGCGTTCGCGATCGGCATGGGCCGCTACGCGCTCGCGCGGGCCATCGAGTACGCCCGGGAACGCACCGTGTGGAAGGCGCCCATCGGCGCCCACCAGGCCATCGCCCACCCCCTCGCACAGGCGCACATCGACCTGGAACTCGCGCGGCTGATGATGCAGAAGGCGGCGTACCTGTACGACGCGGGCGACGACGTCGGCGCGGGGGAGGCCGCGAACATGGCGAAGTACGCCGCCGCGGAGGCCAATGTGAAGGCGGTCGACCAGGCCGTGCACACCCTCGGCGGGAACGGCCTCACGCGCGAGTTCGGGCTCGCCTCGTTGATAACGGCGGCGCGCGTGGCTCGTATTGCTCCGGTGAGCCGGGAGATGATTCTCAACTACGTCTCCCACCAGACCCTCGGCCTGCCGAAGTCCTACTGACGTCGTCCGTCCGACGTCATCCGTCCGGCACAGCGTCGTGCGAGGAGGAACCCATGTTCCGCAGCGAGTACGCAGACGTCCCACCCGTAGAACTCCCCATCCACGAGGCGGTCCTCGGCCGCGCCGCCGAGTTCGGGGACCTCCCCGCGCTCGTCGACGGCACCGACGGAACCACTCTCACCTACGAGCAGCTGGACCGCTTCCACCGGCGCGTCGCCGCCGCGCTCGCCGACGCGGGCGTCCGCAAGGGCGATGTGCTCGCCCTGCACAGCCCCAACACGATCGCCTTCCCCACCGCCTTCTACGCGGCCACCCGCGCGGGTGCCTCGGTCACCACCGTGCACCCGCTGGCCACCGCCGAGGAGTTCGCCAAGCAGCTCGGCGACTCGGCCGCCCGCTGGATCGTCACCGTCTCGCCGCTGCTGGAGACCGCGCGGCGGGCCGCCGAACTCGCGGGCGGGGTGGAGGAGATCTTCGTCTGCGACAGCGCGCCCGGCCACCGCTCCCTGATCGACATGCTCGCCTCGACGGCGCCCGAGCCGAGCGTCGGCATCGACCCGGCCGAGGACGTCGCCGCGCTGCCGTACTCGTCCGGCACGACCGGCACACCCAAGGGCGTGATGCTCACCCACCGGCAGATCGCCACCAACCTCGCCCAGCTGGAGCCCAGCATCGGCACCGGCCCGGGCGAACGCGTCCTCGCGGTGCTGCCGTTCTTCCACATCTACGGCCTCACCGCCCTGATGAACGCGCCGCTGCGCAACGGCGCCACCGTCGTCGTGCTGCCCCGCTTCGACCTGGAGCAGTTCCTCGCGGCGATCCAGAACCACCGCATCACCGCCCTGTACGTGGCCCCGCCGATCGTGCTCGCCCTCGCCAAGCACCCGGCGGTATCTGAGTACGACCTGTCGTCCCTGAAGTACGTCATCAGCGCCGCCGCCCCACTGGACGCGGCCCTCGCCGCGGCCTGCTCCCAGCGGCTCCGCCTGCCGCCCGTGGGCCAGGCCTACGGCATGACGGAACTGTCCCCGGGCACCCATGTCGTCCCCCTGGACGCCATGCGCGAGGCCCCGCCCGGTACCGTCGGCAAGCTGATCGCGGGCACCGAGATGCGTGTCGTCTCCCTCGACGACCCCGGCAAGGACCTCGGGCCGGGAGAGAGCGGCGAGATCCTCATCCGCGGGCCCCAGGTGATGAAGGGCTACCTCGGCCGCCCCGACGCCACCGCGTCGATGATCGACGAGGACGGCTGGCTGCACACCGGTGACGTCGGGTACGTCGACGATGGGGGCACCTCCCGCTCGAGCGAAGCCGAGAGTGGGGGAGGGTGGCTGTTCGTCGTCGACCGGGTGAAGGAACTCATCAAGTACAAGGGCTTCCAGGTGGCCCCCGCCGAACTGGAGGCCCTGCTGCTCACCCACCCCGGCATCGCCGACGCCGCCGTCATCGGCGTCTACAACGACGAGGGCAACGAGGTCCCGCGCGCCTTCGTCGTCCGCCAGCCGTCCGCGCCGGACCTCTCCGAGGGCGAGGTCATGATGTACGTCGCCGAACGCGTCGCCCCCTACAAACGCGTCCGCGAGGTCGTCTTCATCGACGGTGTGCCCCGCGCCGTCTCCGGGAAGATCCTGCGCCGTCAGCTCCGGGAGGCCAGGTGACGTCCCTGATCGGCCGTGCACGCGCGCGTGGCGTGGAGTGGGTCAGCCTCGACTCGCCGGACACCCGCAACGCCCTGTCCGCCGCGCTCGTCGACGCGCTCACCACCGCGCTCACCGAGTGCGGCAAGGACGACGACGTGCGCGCGGTCGTCCTCACCCACACCGGCAACACCTTCTGCGCCGGTGCCGACCTGCGGGACCCGCCGCACCCGGACGCCCTGGTCGGGCTGCTCCGCCAGCTCGTCGAGCTGCCGAAGCCGGTGGTCGCGCGGGTCACCGGACACGTCCGCGCGGGCGGCCTGGGCCTGCTGGCCGCCTGCGACATCGCCGCAGCCTCCCACGCGGCCGGCTTCGCGTTCACGGAGGTGCGGATCGGGGTGGCGCCCGCCGTCATCTCGCTGCCCCTGTTGCCGCGCACCGACCCGCGCGCCCTCGCCCGCTACTACCTCACCGGCGAGCGCTTCGACGCCGTGGAGGCGGCCCGGATCGGGCTGCTGACGGCGGCGGGGGAGGACGTCGACGCCGTACTCGAACCCGTCCTCGACGGGCTGCGCCGCTCCGCCCCCGGGGCCCTCGCCGAGACGAAACGGCTGCTCACGGCTAGGGTGCTGGAGGCCTTCGACCGGGACGCGGCGGATCTGACCGCGCTCTCGGCCAGGCTGTTCTCCTCCGCGCAGGCCCGCGAGGGGATGACGGCCTTCCTCGAACGACGGGATCCGGAATGGTTGGTGTGAGCACGGCCGAGCGCGCCGGAGGTGCCGGACAACGCGGCGAGCGGGCCGACCGCATGCCCAAGCAGGACCGCAGCCGGGCCACCCGGCAGCGCCTGCTGGAAGCCGCCGTGGCCTGCCTCGCCGAACACGGCTGGGCGGGCTCCACGGTCGCCGTCGTCGCGATGCGCGCCGGGGTCTCCCGGGGCGCGGCCCAGCACCACTTCCCGACCCGCGAGGACCTGTTCACGGCCGCCGTCGAGTACGTCGCCGAGGAACGCTCCCAGGCCCTGCGCGCCCTGTTCCCGCAGGGCCCGCGGGGCGCCGGGGCCGACCGGCGGGCCGTCGTCGCCGCCCTCGTCGACCTCTACACCGGCCCCCTCTTCCGCGCCGCCCTGCACCTGTGGGTCGCCGCGTCCGACGAGGAGCAGCTACGGCCCCGGGTGACCGAGCTGGAGGCCCGCGTGGGCCGGGAGACGCATCGCATCGCCGTGGAGCTGCTGGGCGCCGACGAGTCCCGCCCCGGCGTCCGGGAGACCGTGCAGGGCCTGCTGGACATGGCCCGCGGCCTGGGCCTGGCCAACCTCCTCACCGACGACGGGCAGCGCCGGGAGCGGGTGGTGGCGCAGTGGGCGGCGCTGCTGGAGGAGACGCTGACGTAAGCGTTTACGGCGCCAGTCGCTCGACTCGCCAGCTGCCGTCCGGCTGGGTGACGTAGCGGAGCCGGTCGTGGAGCCGGTTCTCGCGGCCCTGCCAGAACTCCACCGTCTCCGGCGCCACCCGGAAGCCGCCCCAGTGCGGCGGCACCGGTACCTGCTCGCCCTCCGGGTAGCGGGCGGCCAGCTCGGCGTAGGAGGCGTCCAGTTCCGCGCGGGTGGTGATCACCGTGGACTGGGCGCTGGCCCAGGCGCCGAGCTGGGAGCCGTGCGGGCGGGTGCGGAAGTACGCGGCGGTCTCGTCGCGGCCGGTGCGGCGGGCCACGCCGGTGACGATGACCTGGCGGGCCATGGGGTGCCAGGGGAACAGCAGCGACACGTACGGGTTCGCGGCGAGGTCGCGGGCCTTGCGGGAGTCGTAGTTGGTGTAGAAGACGAAGCCCTGTTCGTCGAAGTGCTTCAGCAGCACCGTGCGGGAGCTGGGCCGCCCCTCGGCGTCGGCGGTGGCGACGACCATCGCGTTGGGCTCGAACAGGCGGCCCTCGGTCGCGGCCTGCTGGAACCAGCGCGCGAACTGCGCCACGGGCGTGGCGGCCAGGTCCTTCTCGGCGAGGCCCTCGGCCCGGTACTGCTTGCGCATCGCGGCGGGGTGGGGGGCGTCGTCGGCGGGCAGGGCGGCGGCTGCGTCGGTCACTCGGTCATCTTGCCGTATCCGCGGCGGCGGGTGGGCGACGGTGTCCTTCGTCACCCGCCTGGCACTGAGTGCCGCGAACTCTCCCCAGAAGTGGCACTCAGGGATATCGTGCAGCCGCACGGGGCATCACAGGAATGACGTCCGGGACCGCGAGCCGTGCCGCACAGGGCCGTGGATCTCAGGGCGCCGGGCACCTTTCCCCCGCCACACGCCCGCCTGCTTGCCGCCAACCCCATCCGTCGCACACATCACGAGGAGCCGCCTGATGTCCGACTTCGTACCCGGACTCGAGGGAGTCGTCGCTTTCGAGACGGAGATCGCCGAACCGGACAAGGAGGGCGGAGCCCTCAGGTACCGCGGCGTCGACATCGAGGACCTCGTCGGCCATGTCTCGTTCGGCAACGTCTGGGGCCTGCTGGTCGACGGTGCCTTCAACCCCGGACTGCCGCCCGCCGAGCCGTTCCCGATCCCCGTCCACTCCGGTGACATCCGCGTCGACGTCCAGTCCGCGCTCGCCATGCTGGCCCCGGTGTGGGGGCTGAAACCGCTCCTCGACATCGATGCCGAGCAGGCCCGCGACGACCTCGCCCGCGCCGCCGTGATGGCCCTGTCCTACGTCGCCCAGTCGGCGCGCGGCCAGGGGCGGCCGATGGTCCCGCAGCGGGAGATCGACAAGGCCCACTCCGTCGTCGAACGCTTCATGATCCGCTGGCGGGGCGAGCCCGACCCCCGGCACGTCGCGGCCGTCGACGCCTACTGGACGTCCGCCGCCGAGCACGGCATGAACGCCTCCACCTTCACGGCCCGCGTGATCGCCTCGACCGGCGCGGACGTGGCGGCGGCGCTCTCCGGCGCCGTCGGCGCCATGTCGGGCCCGCTGCACGGCGGTGCCCCGTCCCGGGTCCTCGGCATGATCGAGGAGATCGAGCGCACCGGCGACGCGGAGGCGTACGTCCGGCGGACCCTCGACAAGGGTGAGCGGCTGATGGGCTTCGGCCACCGCGTCTACCGTGCCGAGGACCCGCGCGCGCGGGTGCTGCGCCGCACCGCGCGGGAACTGGGTGCGCCGCGGTTCGAGGTCGCCGAGGCCCTGGAGAAGGCGGCCCTGGCGGAGCTGCACAGCCGCCGCCCGGACCGGGTGCTGGCGACCAACGTGGAGTTCTGGGCGGCGATCGTCCTGGACTTCGCGGAGGTCCCGGCGCACATGTTCACGTCCATGTTCACCTGCGCCCGTACGGCGGGCTGGTCGGCGCACATCCTGGAGCAGAAGCGCACCGGCCGCCTGGTGCGCCCCTCGGCCCGCTATGTCGGTCCCCCCTCGCGCGACCCGCGCGAGATCGAGGGCTACGAGGACATCAGCCGCTGAGGCCCTGGACGCAGACGACCCGCGAGTCTGGTTCCTCCGTGGAGGAGCCGGCCGGACGTACCGGCGACTCGCGGGTCGGGTGACTGCTGGGATTGGGCCGGCTGTGCGCGTCTTTCACGCACGGGTCCGGCACCGCACTGGATGTGGTGACGGGCCGCTAGCCCGCAGCCACCTCACGCGTCCGGTATTCATACATCTGCCGAACCACCTCCCTTCTCGTGTACCGCCACCCTAAGAACCACTCCCGCCCCGCATCAACCGTTTTTTTGGGAAGCGGCCGGTGGCTCCCCTCCGTCAGCGGGTGAGCACGCCGTTCAGGAACGGTTCGACGGCCGCCCGCCACGCCTCGGGCTGGTCGTAGTGGACGAGGTGTCCGGCGTCGGCGACCTCGGCGTACTCGCCGTGCGGGAGGACGCGGACCATCTCCTGGGCCTCCGCGCGGCCCAGCTCTCCGTCGAGGCCGCGGACGACCAGGGTGGGGCACCTGACCTGGGCCAGCTCCTCCCAGTGGGCGTCGTAGACCCAGGTCTCGCGGGACCTCAGCATCTGGGCGGGCTCGAAGACGGGGCGCCAGCCGTCCTCGCACTCGTGCATCACCTCGGCGTAGAACGCGCCGCGGGCCGGACTGGGGCGCTCCACCCAGGGGTCGTCCTCGCCGAACCACTTGCGTACGTCGGCGAGGGTGGCGAAGGGGACGGGCCAGGCGCGGAACCAGTCCTCCCACTCCCGCTGGGAGGCGGCGCCGAGGGCGGAGGCGCGCATGTCGCTGATGATCAGGCCGCGGACCAGGTCGGGGCGTTTGGCGGCGAGCTGCCAGGCGGTCAGGGCGCCCATGGCGTGGCCGACGAGGACGGCGGGGGCGAGGCCGAGCTGTTCCAGGGCGGCCTCGGCGTCCTCCACGTAGGCCTCGCGGGTGTAGGAGGCCTGTGGGGGCTTCTCGCTCTGTCCGTGGCCGCGCTGGTCGAGGGCGACGGCGCGGTGGCGCGCCGACAGCCAGCGGGCCGTGGACACCCAGTGCGAGGCGCGTCCCATCAGGCCGTGGAGTAACAGCACGCCGGGGGAGCGGTGGTTGCCGTCGGTGTTCGGGTCGGGCTTCGGAGGGTCGCCGAACTCCCAGGCCGCGAGGCGTACGCCGGTCGCCCCGGTCACGTCGATGCGCCGCACCATTGGTTCTGGCACCCCCAAGCTCCGCTCGGACCGCTGTCGTGCGCTGCCGTGTGCGCTGTCGTTCGCGCGTTCCTGCTCGCGCCTGCCCGCGCCGCCCCCCGTCCGTGCGCGCTGCCCCCGCAGGCTATCGAACTGCTATTCGAGATTGGGTTCCCGCCAGCCAACACCCCTCGTTCGAGTGACGCCGCTCAAGGAATGATCTCCGCCGCCGAGGGGAGATCTTCAGCGGGAGGCGGACCGCTCGGGGAAACCGGTCCGAGGGGAATGACCCTGAGAGCTCGGGGCTCCGGGTCAGCACAGGGGAGGACAGGCCCCGGCGCCGCACGGCGCCGGGGCCCTCCACTCGTCCGTGGCCCATCCGCCCACCCCCTTGAGTCATATGCCCGGTCATATGCCCCATGCCACAGCCTGGCACGCGAACCGCTCCAGCGCTGCGCTTCGGAAGACCAAATCCTGTTTTCCGCACGGCCGCTGACGGACCGCCAAGGAAGCGACCTACGGCGTCAGCGCTTGGCCACGAACACGTGCGAGGCGACGTCCGACTCCAGCTCGGCCGCCTCGCCGCCGGAGCCCACCAGCACCCCGCCCGCCGACTCCGTCACGCTCACCACCGAGCCGGGCTGCACGCCCGCCCGCCGCAGCGTGTACATCAGCTGGGCGTCCGTCTGGATCGGCTCGCCGATCCGGCGCACCACGACCGTCTTGCCCTCCAGACCCGGGTCCAGGTCGGCCAGCGACACCATGCCCTCGTCGAGGAACGGGTCGGCGCCGTCCTTCTCGCCCAGCTCCTCCAGGCCCGGGATCGGGTTGCCGTACGGCGACTCGGTCGGGTGGCGCAGCAGCTCCAGCACGCGGCGCTCCACCGCCTCGCTCATCACGTGCTCCCAGCGGCAGGCCTCCGCGTGCACCTGCTCCCACTCCAGGCCGATCACGTCGACCAGCAGGCACTCGGCGAGGCGGTGCTTGCGCATCACGCGCGTGGCCAGCCGACGGCCCTCGTCGGTCAGCTCCAGATGCCGGTCGGGGGCAACGGAGACCAGACCGTCGCGCTCCATCCGCGCCACCGTCTGGCTGACCGTCGGCCCGCTCTGGTCGAGCCGCTCGGCGATCCGGGCGCGCATGGGGACCACACCTTCCTCCTCAAGCTCGAGGATGGTGCGGAGATACATCTCCGTCGTGTCGATCAGTCCGGACATACGTGCCCCTCGATGAGATCTGCCGAAGGCTTACGGCCTTGCGGCGCGTGCGCTGGCCCTGGATTCAATTCTGACGCATAGCGCTGACAACCGTGCCGCGCCGCCGAAACGCGGGGGTTGCGGGGTTCGGCCCGCCCGGTCGCGCGGGGCGGGCGGGGCACCTTGACTCCGTATTGACACGGCACTGGTCCAGACCGCACCGTGATCCGCGACACATCCACAGCGAAGGGGCACCGCATGGGCGACAGCACGCCGGCCGACCAGTTCTTCGACGCCGCGATCGGCCTGCTGCACCGCGTCCGCGACGAGGAGGCCGCGTCCATCGCCGCCGCGGGCGCGCTGCTCGCCGACACCGTCGCCGCGGGCGGACGGCTGTTCGCGTTCGGCGCGGGGCACTCCTCCCTCGCCGCGCAGGACGTCGTGTACCGGGCGGGCGGCCTCGCCCTGATGAACCTGCTCGCCGCGCCCGGCGTCGTGGGCGTCGACGTGATGCCCGCCACGCTCGGCTCCGCGCTGGAGCGGGTCGACGGCCTCGCGAGCGCCGTCCTGGACAGCTCGCCGCTGCGCACGGGCGACGTCCTGGTGATCGTCTCGCTGTCCGGCCGCAACGCGCTGCCCGTGGAGATGGCCCTGCACGCCCGCGCCCTCGGCGTGAAGGTGATCGGCGTGACGTCGGTGGCGTACGCCGAGCAGACCACGTCGCGGCACGTGTCGGGCACCTTCCTGAAGGACCACTGCGACATCGTCCTCGACTCGAAGATCGCGGTCGGTGACGCGGAACTCACCCTCGACACCGTCCCCGCCCCGTTCGCGCCCGCCTCCACGGTCGTCACCTCGGCCCTCCTCCAGGCCGTCATGGCCGACACCGCCGCCACCCTCGCCGCGCGCGGGATCGAGCCCCCGCTGCTCCGCTCGGGCAACGTCGACGGCGGCCTCGACTGGAACAGCCGCGTCTTCGAGCAGTACGGGGACCGGATCTTCTACCGCCGCTGACCTGCCCGTCGGCGGGGGGCTCCGCTTCCGACGGCGTGGGGCGGCTACCCCTGCGCCCCGTGCCCCTCCCCGCCACGTCCCACCGCCGTCGCCAGGTCGAGGGCCGCCGCGATCCGGGCGGCCACGTCCTCGGCGTAGGCGAGGTCGGTGCGTTCGAACTGGGTGCGTCCGGCGCCGCGCAGGAACGACACGACGCCGAGCGTGCGGCCCCGGCTGCGCAGCACCGCGCACAGGGCGTGCACGGTCTCCGGGGGCCACTGCCGGGCCGTCGCCCACGCGCGTGCCTGCTCGGGCGGGACCGTGCCGACCCCGGCCCGGACCGTCCCGGCACGCTCCACGCACTGGAGGGCGGGGTGGCCGTCGCCGTAGCGCACGGGCAGTCCGGCGGCCCCGGCGGCGAGGCTCGGTCCGGGCGCGCCGGAGGGGGTGGCGGCGAACCGCACCAGCCGGAGCGGACCGGCCGGGCGGGAGTCGGACAGCGGGCCGCCCGCGACCTTGTCGATCAGCGCGTGGTCGGCGAATCCGGCGAGCGCGAAGTCCAGATGGACGGTGGCCGCCTCCGCGGGGTCCTCGCACTCGGCGGCGGCCCGCGCGGCCCGGTGCAGCTGGTTGGTGCGGAACCGCAGCAGCGACCCTTCCTGCTCGCTCTGTTTGGCCTCGGTCACGTCCTGGAACAGCCACCCGACGCCGAGCGGCACCGGTTCCTCCGCGAGCGGCGACGCCAGCCGCACGAACCCGCAGCGCCAGCAGCGCCGCCGGTCGCCCTCGGGGGTGCGCACGCTCACCCAGATCTCGGCGGGCGCGGGCGGCGCCCCCTCGGCCAGCACATGGGTGAGCGCGCTCTCCAGCTCCTCCACGCCCTGCGCGAGCAGGTCCCCGAGGGGCCGCCCCAGCACCGCCGTACGGCCGATGCCCAGCGCGCGGGCCGCGTGCGCGTTGACGACGGCGGGCCGCAGATCGGCGTCGACGAGGACGACGCCCCAGCTGGCGTCCTCGAACAGGGCCTCGCTCAGCGCGATGGACCGCTCCAGGTCGATCTGCGCGTGCACCTCGCTGAAGGCGCAGTACACGCCCGCGGGCTTGCCGTCCGGGCCGCGCACGGCGGCCGACTGGGTGCGGACGAGGACCCGGCCGCCGTCCTTGGTGACCAGCGCGAACTCATGCACCTGGCGGCCCGGGGCGTGCATCGCGGACAACAGCCGCGTCTCGACCTCCCCGGCGTCGGCGCTGCGCACCGCCCACCCGGTCAGACCGCGTCGCCCCACGGCCTCGGCGGCGCTCCAGCCGAGGATCCGCTCCGCCTCGCGGTTCCAGTGGGTGACCACCCCGTCCGCGTCGAAGGCGCACAGGGCGGCGTCCATGCCGTCCAGCAGGGCGGCGAGGAGATCGGCACCGTCGCGCTCGGGCTCGTCGGGCCCCAGCTCGTCCGTGGTCCCACTACGCCGGGAAGCACTCACCTGGACCCCCTGCACGCTGCGCGTCCGCACGTAGGTCGTGTCGGTTCACTCACTGGCAATCATTCAACTTGAACGTGATGCAGCCCACATATGGTTCCCGCAAAGATTGCGGAGAATCGTTGCACCGCGGAAATGTCCAGGACCACATCGGTCACTGGCTGTCATGAGCCTGTCGCAGATCGACCCACTCGTCGCTCTCCCCGGGCAGCACGTACCGCTCGACCTCGGTGAACCCGCGCGCCTCGGCGAACCGCAGTCCGTCGGCGTTGGCCGCCAGGACGACCGTGTCGATCACCTCGGCGCCCAGCACGCGCGCGTGGGCCACGCCCCGCTCGTACAGGGCCGTGCCGATGCCCCGGCGGCGGTGGGCGGGCAGCACGCGCGCGATGACCGTCGCCGCGTTCGCCGTGCCGTCCTCGGCGGTCGCGGGCGGCCGTACGGTCGAGCAGCCCACGAGCACGTCGCCGAGGTAGGCGTTCTCCAGCCGGTAGCGCGCGGCGCGCTCGCGGGCCTCGTCGAGCGACATCGCGGCGGGCGGCACGATCACGTTGTGGACGCGCCGCCACTGCTCCAGCATCGTCTCCCCGACGACGGGTTCGACGCGCAGTCCGGCTATCGGCTCGCTCTGTGTCGTGCTCCGAACGGTCATGCCCGAACCGTAGGTGATCCGGATCTCCCCGGGGTCCTCATTTCCCGGTGACCGTCAGGAACCCCACCGCCCCCACCGCCACCAGCAGCACCGCGAGCAGGCACCAGCGGCGCGCGGTGTGCAGGGCGGCGCGGATCTGCCAGACGTGCGCCATGGCGAGCAGCCAGCGCACATACGGGTCGGTGCGGGCCACGTTGGCGCGGGCGCGCCCCAGATGACGGCGGAGCAGTTCCCGGCGCCCGGGGTCCGTCTCGGCGGTCAGGGCCCGCTGGACGTTCGCGGCGACGGCGCGGTGCCGCAGCAGGTCGTCGACGCCGTCCGCGACGGCGCCGAAGAAGTCGGCGGGGGAGGCGTCGACCAGCTCCCGCAGCCCGCGCACCACCGGGTCGGACAGCGTGGCCGTCGTCGTCACCGGCGGCACCAGCACCCGGCTGACCTGCCACACCGCCAGGCTCACCCCGGCCAGCGCCACCAGCAGCGCCGCCCCGGCGACCGCCGCCTCCCCGAGCCCGTCCACCTTGCCGACGGCGACCAGCGGGCCCCCGCCGATCAGCGCCGCGCCGACCGCCCCGAACGCGCCGATCATCCAGCGCGCCGCCGCCCGCAGCTCGGGCACGGCGTCCAGCGGCGACGGCAGCGCGTCGAACGGCAGGACCGGGACAGCGGCTCCCGGTTCGGACGACGGGGCACCGGCTTCCGGTCCGGGCGCGGGCGAGGTCACGACACGTCACCGGGGCGCCACAGGGCACTCGGTGGTCCGGCCTCGTCAGGCAGATCCGGATACGGCACCCACTCGGCCCCGTCGTAGAACTCCAGCTCCCCGTCCGGGCCGATCCGTACGTCGTTGACCCGCGGCTCCTGCTCCATGCCGCCCCCCTCCCGTCGCACCGCCACCTTCTCAGCCCACCCTTCCCCCCACGCCGTCCAGGTAGTGCAGCACCGTCGCCACCACCGCCCGCTGCACCGGCTCCCGCGGCCGGTCCACGAGCCCCGGGTCACGGCTGCCGTCGAGGATCTCGGTGAGCACGGGCGCCAGCGGCGCGAACGCGGGGTCGGCGCGCAGGGCGGCCAGCTGCTCCCGGGTGACCTGCGCGGTGCCGGGGTCGCCCGCCGCCGCGCCGACGAAGTTGCCCAGGGCCAGGCTCAGATGCAGCGCGGGCCACAGGGCGACCGGCACCTCGACCTCGCCGCGCAGCGCGGCCGACGCCCGCGCGGCGACCGGCGCGTCCAGCGGGCCGAGACCGGCCGCCGCGCCCGGGTCGTGCTCACCCGCCAGCAGCCGTCGCACCACCCCGGCCAGCGGCGCGAACACCGGCGCCATCGCCTCGTACCGGTCCAGGTGCTGACGCAGCTTCACCTTCGCCGCCGTGTTGCCGCGTGCCGCCGACACCAGCGCCGCGAGCGCGGGCTCCCACACGATCCCCCACGCCGCCTCCGCGACACCCGCCCCGGCGGCCGCGGCGCCCGCCTCGTCCCGCGCCCGGCGCACCAGCGCCGCCAGCACCTCGCGCACCCGGCCCGGCTCGGGCTCCAGCCCTTCGAGCAGCCGGTCCAGGGCCACCCCGGGCACCCCCGCGACCCGCGCGCACAGCTCGCGCGGGCCGTCGGGCAGGTCGGCCGACGGCCCCAGCTCCCGCAGGTCACCCACGACCGCGCCGAGCGCGTCCACGGTCCGCCCGCCCGTGAGGACACCGAGCAGCGCCCCGGCCAGGTGATGGGCGACCGCCCCCGCCGCGTCACCCGCGTGGGAGCGCAGGTACGTGCCGAAGTTGGCGTGGCTGACGGCGATCGTCGCGGGCACACCCGCGCGGTAGGCGTACCGCAGACAGTCCCGCCCCCGCGCGAGCGCGGCAGCGCCCCGGCCCCGCGCGTCCTCCACGTTGGCGAACGCCCCGAACACCTCACCGAGGTGCAGATCGTCACCGGCGGCCTCGAAGACCTCCCGGCACTCCTCCAGCACCGCCAGCGCCTCGCCCGTACGGCCCAGGCGCAGCAGCGGCATGTACGCCGGGAAGCGGGCCCGCGCGAGATCGGCGGACGGCGCGCCCCGCCCCGCCTTGGCCGCACACAGCTCCGCGTTGTACTCCAGCGCCCGCGGCCACGCCCCGCCGCCGATCGCGGCCCGCTGGGCGGTGTCGCACAGCTCCTCCCACACCTCCCACCACATCACCCCCTCGCCGGGCACCAGCTCCCGCGGCGTGGCCCGCATACGGCCCAGCAGGACCGCCGCCTCGTCGAGGACCCGGGCGCCCTCCCCCCGTTCCACCAGCACATGCAGCCGGTGCACCTCGGCGAGCAGCCGGGTCCACGCGCCGAGACCGGCCACGCGCGCGTGCTCGATCTCGGCGTCCGCGAGGGCGAGCGCCTCGTCGAGGCGGCCGGTGCGCAGACAGAGCCCCGCCAGGGACCCCGCCGCCCGGGCCGCCGCCGCGTGGTCGCCCCGGGCGCGGGCGGCGGCGAGCGCCGCGCGGGTCTGCCGTTCGGCCCGCCGCGGGTCGGTCGCCCACAGCACCTCGCCGAGCGCGTTCACGGGCGGCGGGGCGCCCTCGTCGGTGGCGGCGAGCGCGGCGAGCTGCCGCAGCACGGGCAGCACACGCGCGCGTGTCGGCGCGCTGTCGTCCCGCCGCAGTACCGCCTGGAGCATCGCCTCGGCGCCCTCCCACAGCCGCGTCCGGATCAGGTACGGCGCCGCGGACAGCCCCGCCCGCGCGAGCAGCGGACCGGCCAGCCGGGCACCCTCGGCGTCGGTGCCCTCCCGCTGCCACGCCAGCTCGAACACCCGCACCCAGTAGGCGGACATCCGGGTGTCCACCAGCTCCCGGAACGCCTGCCCGGCCCGTGCCCGCCCCCGCGCGGCGACGGCGGACTGGATGTCGTACGACGGCTGCCCGTCCGCCGGTCCGGGCCGCGGGGTCAGCAGCCCGCACGCCGCCAGCGCGTCGAGCCCGGTGCCGACCGCGGCGTCGGGGGAGTCGGCGTGGTGGCCGCGCCGGGCCCGCAGATCGGGCCAGTTGTGGTCGACGGCGGGCCGGGTGCGGTCGGGCTCCTCCAGACAGCACAGGAAGTGGAACAGGTCGCGGTGGGCGGGCGGCAGCCCGTCGGTGATCGCGTCCGTCCAGGCGGCCCGCACACGCAGCCGGTCGTCGTCGCTGCCGTGCCCCGCGCCGGGGAACGTCTCGGGGAGCCCGCCGCCCAGCGACCTCGCCCGCCCGGCCGCCCCCAGCAGCTCCGCGAGCCGCGCCGGGTCGGCCGCCTGCGCGTCCGCCAGCTCCAGCAGCCCGGGGTGGCCCCGGGTGACGTCCAGTACGCCGCTGAGGTAGCGCCGCGCGGCGGCCGGGCTCGCTCCAGGGAGCAGTCCTCGCGCGAGCCGCGCGAGGTGCGGCAGCTCACGCACCAGCAGCCCCGACTCGTCCGGCGTCAGCAGGTCCACCGGCACCGTGGCCAGGCCCGGCCCCGGGCCCGGCGGCCGCACCCGTCCGGTCAGCACCAGCCGCCCGGGCCCGCCGTGCGCCGACAGCGCGGCCAGCAGCGGCCCCCACCGCGCGTCCCGCCAGCCGCCGCCCGCGTCGAGCAGCGCGTCGACCCCGTCCACGACGACCAGCAACCGCCGCCGCTCCAGACACCCCACGACAGCCTCGACGAACTCCCCGAACCGCCCGCCGTTCGCGTCGTCGGGGCGGTCGGGGCGGTCGGGGCGGTCGGGGCGGTCGGGGTCGTCGGGGTCGTCGCGGTCACCGGGGGCACTGGGGCGGTCGGGGCGATCGCGGTCACTGGGGTTATTGGCGTGAGTGAGGGTGTCGGGGTCAGTGAGGGGGCCGGAGCGGGCGCGGTTATTGGGGTCACTGTGGTCACTGGGGTCACCGAGGGCGGCGTGGTCACCGGGGGCACTGGGGTGGTCGGGGCGATCGCGGTCACTGGGGTTATTGGGGTGAGTGAGGGTGTCGGGGCCAGCGAGGGTGTCGGGGCGGGCGCGGTTATTGGCGTCATTGTGGTCACTGGGGTCACCGAGGACGGCGTGGTCACCGAGGGCGTCCGGGCGGGCGGGGCCGACGCGGTCGTCGGGGTCAGCGGGGTCCTTGGGAGCGTCGGGGCCACCGGGTTCATAGGGGCCCTCGCGGTCACCGGGAACTGAGGGGCCACGGCGGCCATCAGGGGCGTCAGGGCCATCAGGGCCATCAGGGCCATCAGGGCCATCAGGGGCGTCAGAGGCGCCAGGGGCCCCAGAGGCGCCAGATGCGCCCGGGTCCAGCAACCCCACACACCCCACCCCCGGCACCACCCGCTCCAGCCCCACCGCCAGCTCCACCAGCACCCCCCGCGCGTCCGCCCCGCCCCGCTCGGGCACCGTGCACCACACCACCCCGTCGAAGGCGTGCTCATGCGTGGCCACCAGCTCGCGCGCGCACGCCGTCTTACCGACGCCGGGCATCCCGACGAGCACCACTCCGCACAGCCCACCGCGCGGCGCGAGAGCGGCACCGGCCCGCGCGAGCACACCGACCCGCCCGACGAAACGCTCGCCCAGGGCCGCCGACCCCGCCGCGCCCGCCCCGTCCCCCGCCCCGGCGCCCCCTTCCGGTGCCTCCAACCGCAACCCCACCGCCAGCTCCCCGAAGAGGGCCGGAGTCGCCGCCTCCAGACCCGACCGGTCGGGCGCCGGCTCCCCGAGGCCCCGCAGCGCCCCGGCCAGCGCACGCGGCAGCGTCCGCCCCTCGATGAGCAGCAGCCGGTACAGCCGCTCGGCGAGGGCGATGGCGAAGTCGTCGGCCACCGGGTACCGCATCGCCAGCACCGCGCACCCCAGCCGCCCGGTCAGCTCCCCGGCGAGCGTCCCGACCGTCTCGGTGCCGCCCGCGTCCGGCACCGGGCCCGCCCCCGACCAGCAGGCCGACAGCGTCACCAGCGACACCCCGCGGGCCCCCGCCAGCAACTCCGCGAGTTCCGTGGCCCCCACCAGGTCCGGCCGCCCGGCGTCGTCCTCCAGGAGGAGCCGGCCCGGTGTGCCGTGCCCGGAGACGTGCAGCACGTCCCAGCCGTGCGGCCGGGCCAGCAGCGCCCGGAGCCGCTCGCGCGTGACGCCGTACTGCAGCGTGCGGACCTCCACCGCGCGCCCGGACCCGTCGAACAGCCGGGTCAGGGCGACCCGTTCGCGCCGCAGGTTCAACGCCCGGCTGCCCTCCGGCAGGCTGAACAGCGCCAGCACCCGCACCGGCCGTCCCGCCTCCCGCGCGGGCGGCGGCTGGGCCGCCCCGGCGACCTGTGTCACCAGCGTGACGTCCTGCACGGCCAGCGGCCGGCCGCCCGCGTGGGCCAGCTCCAGCGGCGCGTGCAGCAACCCGCGCGCCTGTGGGGGCGCCACCACCCGGACCACCGCCGGCGCCGCCGCGAGCAGCGCCCCGGTCACCGGCCCGAGGACCCGTGCGCCGATCCAGTCGCCGGTCTCCCGTACGATCTGCCGCTCCCGCGCCACCCGTTCGTCGGGCGGTGCGTTCCGGCGCAGCTGCCCGGCGAGGTCGCGGAACGCCTCGTACTGCGGGCTGTTCCGGTCGAGCCGCACCTCATGCCCGGCGAGCAGCCGCCCGTCCGGCCCGGTCAGCTCCCACCGCCACCGGTCGGGCCCGGCGAAGTCCCTGACCGCGAGGACGAGTTCCACGCGGACTCAGATCCCCAGGTCCCGCCGCAGCCGCCGGATTCGCTGCACGGCCCCCTTGACCTGGCCGCGCGCCGGGTGCGCACGCGGGAACTCGTTCAGTGCCTGCTCGTACATCTCCTGCGCGGGCCCGATGTACCGCAGCTGCCCGCTCTGCACCAGCCCCAGCAGCACCCCGCCGAGGTTGACCAGGCGCACCGGGTGCATCGGGTCCCCCTGCGGAGTGTCGTACAGTGCGGCACGCGCGTGGGTGAGGGCCTCTTCGAGGGTGGCGACGTCGGGGTACCTCTGGGCGCGCCGCAGCAGCGAGTTGGCGAGGTTGGACCGCTGTCCGGCGCGCTCGGGGTCGTCCGCGGGGATGATGTCGAGGCAGGAGCGGTACAGGGCGATGGCCTCGTCGATGTCCTGCTGCCCTCCGCCGTGCTCGAAGGCCTCCTGGAGGGAGGTCGCCAGGGAGGACATGTGGCGGCCCAGTTCGGGGTCGCCGGGCGGTGAGGCGTCGACGGCCTGCCGCCCGTAGCGCAGGGAGCGGTCCAGCAGGGCGCGGTCGCGTTCGCGTTCCCAGCGCAGCCGGTACAGCATGCACAGCGCGGACAGTGCCGACGCGTGCCGCGGATCGTCGGCCGGGTACTCCTTGCGGGCTCGGTCGGCCGCCAGCAGGGCCCGGTTCAGGAGGGCGGGGTCACCGGTGCGGCCGTACGCCAGCCGCAACCCGTCGGCGTCGTGCAGCGGATCGCCGGAGGCCTGCCCGGCCGGACCGAAGGCCCCCGGCCCGCCGGATGCCCCCGACCCACCGGGTGACCCCGACCTGCCGGATGAGCCCGTCCCCCCGGACTTGCCGAACCATCTGACCACGCCCGCCCCCTACGCGTCGGTGGACCTCGATGGTAGGCCGGTGGTGCACAACCGAACCCGGTACGAGGGGAGTTAATCGCTTACGTCAGCCCTTGCTCACCGCGGCCAGGATCTCCGGCAGCCGCGCCGCCGTCCGGGGCGCCGCGAGCCGCAGCCCCGCGACCGTGATCGCCGCCCCGTACGCCGTACCGCCGGGCAGCAGCAGCCAGGTCCAGTCCTCGCCGCCCGCGCTGGTGTGCAGCCAGATCGCGGCGACGATCACCGGCAGGCACAGCAGGGCCGCCGCGACCATCCCGCCGAAGATCGCGAACGCGGCGAGCCCGGACTGCCCGGGAGCCACGTTCTTGTAGCCCTCCTGCGGAATGGAGTACGGGAACCGCGCCGACGCCCACGCCCCGGTCGCCAGCATCGCGCCGAGCAGCGCGAACGACAGCCCCAGCACCTCCGGCAGGCTGGCCCAGTCGCCGAGCATGGCCGTGGTCAGGACGGTGACGAGGGTGGCGTACGGCAAGGTGATCACGAGCAGGGCGAGGGCACGCGCGCGTAGTTCGACGTAGGCGTCACGCGTGGAGGAGATGGTCATCGCGACCATCCAGAAGGCGGAGGTGTCCTGCCCGAACTGGTTGTACATCAGGATGCCGAGCATCCCGGCGGCGAAGCAGGCGAAGTAGATCGACCCGGTGCCCTGCAAGGCGTTGAACACCGGCACGATCAGCCCGATCGCCAGCGAGGTCACCCAGGCCGCCTTCGTCTTCGGGTCCCGCCACACATAGCGCAGGCTGCGCTCCATGACGGTGCCGGTGCGCCCGCCGGGCAGCAGCCGCGCCGGCCCGCCCGCCCCGGTCCGCTCCCGCGCGGCCCCGTCACCGGCGGCCTGGAGCGTCGAACCGTCCGGGGAGGTCATCAGCCGGTCCAGATGGCGCGCCCAGACGGCGATCAGCAGCGCCAGCGCGCCGACGCTCAGCGCCAGTTGCAGCAGCCCGGCCCCGTACGCGCCCTCTCCCATCGAGTCGACCGCGCCGATCGCGGACGCGGGCGGCACCCAGCGCAGCACGTCGGCGACCGGGTCGAGCTGCCCCAGCCCCGCCTCGCCCAACCGCTGCGCACCGAAGTTGACGACCTGCGCGCCGACCGCGATGACCAGCCCGCTCAGCACCGCCAGATCGCGGCCCTTGCGGCTGGTCAGCAGCCGCACGTTGGCGGCGGCGACGGCACGCGCGAGCGCCACGCACACGAGCAGCGTCAGCGGCACGGCGACCACGGCGGTGGCGTACCCGGCCCCGCCGTGCGCGAGGGCGATCACCGAGCCGAGGACCAGACAGAGCGTGAACAGCGGCCCGATCCCGACCAGCGAGGCCGCGAGCAGCGCCCGCACCAGCGGCCCGGCCCGCAGCGGCAGCATCACCAGCCGGGTGGGGTCGAGGGTCTCGTCGCCGCTGGGGAAGAACAGCGGCATCACCGCCCACCCGAGCGCCAGCAGCGCGGTCAGCGGCAGGACGACGGACGCGGCGTGCTCGTGCCCCCGCAGCAGCACGAGCCCGAGCAACTGGAGCGCGGCGAACAGCAGCGCGAGCACCGCGGACGCGATGTAAGCGGCCCGCCGCCCGGCGGACTGCCGCAGCCCGTTGCGCAGCAGGGACAGCTTCAGCCGTACGAAGGTGGCGGTGACGTCGGTCATCGGGCGCCGCCGCCCAGCCAGTCGAGGTCGTGGGCGGCCTCCCGGCCACCGGCGCCGACGAGTTCGAGGAACGACTGCTGGAGGGTGGCGGCGTCGCCGCGGACCTCGGCGAGCGTCCCGGTGGCGCGGATGCGTCCGGCGGCGAGTACGGCCACCCAGTCGCACAGGGACTCCACCAGCTCCATCACATGGGAGGAGAAGACGACGGTGGCTCCGGAGGCGGTGTAGCGCTCCAGCACCCCGCGGATGGTCTGCGCGGACACGGGGTCGACGCCCTCGAACGGCTCGTCGAGGAAGAGCACTTCGGGGTTGTGCAGCAGGGCGGCGGCGAGCCCGATTTTTTTGCGCATGCCGGTGGAGTAGTCGACGACCAGCTTGTGCTGGGCCCCGGCCAGGTCGAGCACGTCGAGGAGCTGGGCGGCCCGCCTGTCGACCTCGGCACCGGGCAGGCCCCGCAACCGGCCGGTGTACGCCAGCAGTTCCCGCCCCGACAGCCGCTCGAACAGCCGCAGCCCCTCCGGCAGCACCCCGATCCGCGCCTTCACCTCGACGGGATCGCGCCACACGTCGTGCCCGACCACCTCGACGGTGCCCTGATCGGGCCGCAGCAGCCCGGTCACCATCGACAGGGTGGTGGTCTTCCCCGCCCCGTTGGGCCCGACCAGCCCGATGAACCGCCCGGCGGGCAGATCGAGATCGATCCCCCCGACGGCGACCTGCTCCCCGAAACGCTTCCAGAGCCCCCGCACCCGAACAGCCACCACACCAGATCCGGTCATGCCTGAACCCTACGGTGACCGGACGCCGCTCAGGGGCGCGGGGAACCGTGCGACCGACCACCCACGACCCGCACCCGCCCCCAAAAGATCAACCAGGCAGACGAGAAGGCACCGTCACCGATCCCGCCCACACGCGTACGCGAGCGGCGAGATCAACTCCTCGGCATCCGGCAACCACCGATTCGCGGGCGTCGGCCGACAGACCCACTGCACCGCCCCCCGCGACCCGAACCGCGTCGGCGGCGCGGCCACGTACGCCCCCTCACCGAGCGCGACCAGATCGAGCGACGACACCGGCCACCCCAGTTTCCGCACCAGTTCCGGCACCTTCACCGCGGCCCCCGGCAGCACGAAGAACCGCATCCGCCGGTCCGGGGTGAGCGTCACCGGCCCCAGCGTCAGCTCCATCCGCTCCATCCGCGCGAGTGCCAGGAACCCGGCCGTCTCCGGCACGGAGATCGCGTCGAAGGTACGTCCCGTCGGCAGCAGGATCGAGGCGTTCGGCTGCTTCTGCCACATCCGCCGCGCGACCGTCGCACTGCCCGTCGCCTGGGTCGCCCAGTCGGGGCGCGTGGGGTGCGCCCCCGGCGCGTCGCAGAGGGCGTTGCCACAGGAGCAGAGCTGGGCGCCGTCGACCGCTTCCAGCCAGGTGCCGGGGAACACGTCCCAGTGGCGGTCCTCGGCGTATCGGACGGCGGTCTCCAGCAGCGATTCGCCGCGCTGCTTGGGAATCTGGGCGGCTTCGGTGGCCGGGATCGTCTCTTCCACGCTCAACACAACTCCCGCGCCCACCTCGGGTTACGGCCGGACCGCGCGCGGGGGAGGAGCACCGGCTCCGGGTCCGGGGCGCACGGGTGCATGTACGGGGGCGCGCGGGAGGATCCGTGGTGGGAGCTGGGTAGCCACGTGGGGGGACGGCACGGGTCGTGGGTGAGGGGGCGACACCGACCGCACTCCGGCAATCCTCGCAAGCCTCGCATTTTCGGTATGTCCACTGGGCATTGATCTTCACGGCCGGAATTCCCCGGTGCTCGGCGCAGGCCGTGCCACCGAGGTTCCGGCTCCGGAAGACACGACAACTCGGTGTGCGGGCAGGCACCGCAGCCACAGGGGGTTACGCCATGGCCGCAAGGCCTCTCGTCGCACGGCAGCCGAACGAACGGTTGCAGGCGCTCATCCAGGAAGCGGGTTGCTCGAACGCCGGACTGGCCCGCCGGGTCAACATGTGCGGCGCCGAGCACGGACTCGACCTGCGTTACGACAAGACGTCCGTGGCCCGGTGGCTGCGCGGTCAGCAGCCACGCGGCCGGGCCCCGGCGATCATCGCCGAGGCGCTGGGACGCAAACTCGGCCGTACGGTCACGATCGACGAGATCGGCATGGCCAACGGCAAGAACCTCGCGTCCGGCGTCGGCCTCCAGTTCTCGCCGACGGTACTGGGAGCCATCGAGCAGGTCTGCGAGCTGTGGCGCAGTGACGTGGGACGCCGGGACTTCCTGTCCGGCTCCTCCGTCGCCGCGTCCGCGCTCGTCGAACCGAGCCGCGACTGGCTGATCTCCGCGCCGGACTCCCAGGTGTCCCGCGCGGCGGGCCCCCGGGTGGGCCCCTCCGACGTGGCGGCGGTCCGCGCGATGACCCAGGCGCTGGTCGACCTCGACCACCAGTACGGCAGCGGGCATGTGCGTCCCGTCGTCGTGCACTACCTCAACAGCGTCGTCTCCGGGCTGCTCGCCGGGTCCTACCGGGAGTCCGTGGGGCGGGATCTCTTCGCCGCGGTGGCCCGACTGACCGAACTCGCCGGGTACATGGCGGTCGACACCGGCCAGCCGGGGCTCGCCCAGCGCTACTACATCCAGGCGCTGCGGCTGGCGCAGGCGGCCGGGGACCGCGGGTACGGCGGCTACGTACTGGCCGCGTCCATGAGCCACCTCGCCGCCCAGCTCGGCAACCCGCGCGAGATCGCGCAGCTCGCGCGGGCCGCACAGGAAGGGGCACGCGGGCGGGTGACCCCGCGCGCGGAGGCGATGTTCCACGCCGCCGAGGCCCGCGGGCACGCCCTCCTCGGGGACGCGCGGTCCGCCCAGACGGCGACCGGGCGGGCGGTGAGCGCGATGGAGCAGGCCGACGGCGCCTCCGGGGACGATCCCGCGTGGATCGCGCACTTCGACGAGGCCTACCTGGCCGACGAGTTGGCGCACTGCCACCGTGACCTCGGACACGCGGCGTCGGCGGCGCGGTACGCGCAGGAGTCGCTGTCCGGGCATCCAGAGAGCCGCGCCCGTCGACGGGCGATCGGTTATGTCCTGCTCGCCACCGCGCAGGTGCAGCAGCGCGAGATCGAGCAGGCCTGCGCCACCGGGCTGAAGGCCGTCGAACTGCTCGAAACCCTGCGCTCCAACCGGGGCGCCGAGTATCTGGAGGATCTCCAGCAGCGGCTGGAGCCGTACCGGGAGGAGCCGGTCGTGCGGGAGTTCGGGGCACGGCTGGAGTTGCAGGCGGCGGCCTGACGGGCGGCTGACGCCGGCACCCTGGTTTGTTGTGGCGGTCACAGGGAAGGAGGCCCCGGTTCTGTCCTGCGTGGCACCGGACTTGGCGGACCCGGTAGCGTGAGCCGACGATTCCGAAGGTCCCCCATTCGTAGGAGTCCCGGTGACGCAGAGTGGACAGGGCGAGGAGCCCTCGGCGCGACACGCGCACGAAGGCATCGTGCTGCCCTCCGACGGTGGCGAACCGCTGCTGCCGGGTACGACGGCAGGGCCCGGCGGCCCGCAGCACACCGCCCCGCCCGCAGGACAGGCCTGGGGCGGGTCCTGGGGGCCGCAGCAGCCGCCGTCCCCGGCACCGGGCGACGGCTGGGGCGCGCCCGCCCAGGGCGACGGCTGGGGCACCCCGCCCACCCACCAGGCGCCACCCGCGGACCAGGCCCCGCCCGCCCACCAGGCGCCGCCCGCCGACCAGTGGGGCGCGCACCCCGGCGCGCTCCCGCCGGAGGCACCGCCCGCACCGCCGTACGGCCAGGTCGACCAGGCCACCCAGTACCTGCCCCCGGTCGACCACGGCACCCCTGGCGCCCCCGGCGGCCCGCTGCCGACCACCGACGACGGCGCCACCCAGTACATACCCCACATACCCCCGGCCCCCGGCCCCGGCCACGGCGGGCCGCACGGCGTCGACGAGGGCGCGACCCAGTACCTGCCGCCGGTCGGGCCGGGCGCGCTGCCGCCGGAGATGCCCGCGGGGCCGCAGGGCGGCGCCCATGCCGCGCCGCCGCCCGCCGAGACCACGCACTACCTGGGCCGCGTCCAGCAGCCCGCGCACGGTCAGCCCGCGCACGGCCACCCCGGCCACGGCCACCAGTCCGGCCCCGGCCCGATGCCGCCCGCCGGAGGCCCTGACGCCGAGGCCACCCAGTACATACCGCCGGTGGCCGCCGGAGCGCCGTACGGGCAGCCGGTGGACGACCGGCAGCCGCCCGCCGAGTTCGCGGGCCTCTTCCGCAGCGACCCGGGCGGCGACGGACCCGCCGGGGCGACCCAGCAGATGCCCCGCTTCGAGGAGCCGCCCGCCCCCTACGCCACGCAGTCCTCCTACGACCCGCCGGGCGGCGGCCGTGGGCGGCGTGCCGCACGGGACGACGACGGCGGCGGCCGGGGCCGTACCGGATCGCGGGTGCCGTTGTTCGCCGCCGTGGGTGTCGCCATCGCGGTCGTCGGCGTCGGCGCGGGCGCGCTGCTCGGCGGCGGTGGGGGTGAGCAGGGCGACGACTCCAAGACCGTGTCGGCGACGGCGCCCGCCCCCCAGGAGACCTCCGCGTCGCCGTCCCCGACCGTCGACCTGGCCGAGCAGCAGGCCGTAGAGCTGGACAAGCTGCTGGCGGACAGCGGGAACAGCCGGGCCGCCGTGATCAAGGCGGTCGGCGATGTGAAGGCCTGCACCAACCTCTCGCAGGCGGCGAAGGACCTCAGGGACGCCGCCGAGCAGCGCAACGGGCTGATCACCAGCCTGTCCGGGCTGTCCGTGGACCAGCTGCCCCAGCACGGTGAGCTGACCACCGCGCTCACCGAGGCGTGGAAGGCGTCCGCGTCGGCGGACAACCACTACGCGGCCTGGGCCGACCAGGTGGCGGGCAACAAGAAGCTGTGCCGCAAGGGCCAGGCCAAGAGCACCGGCCAGACCGCGGCGGGCAACGCCCAGAGCGGTGTCGCCAGCGAGCAGAAGGCCAAGGCCGCAGGGCTGTGGAACTCGATCGCGAAGACGTACGGCCTCACCGAGCGGCAGCCGACGCAGCTGTGACCCCGCGCGGGGCGCCGGTTCAGTTGACCTCGGCGCCCTGAAGGGTCTCGGTCACATCGGTGAACCCCTCGCGGGCCGCCTCCAGCCGCCCGTCCCGTACGACCTGGAGGGTCACGTCGGCGTTGACGAGCCGGGGGAAGCCGACCGAGGCGAGCCGGTCCTGGAACCGCCAGCGCAGGGTCGGCGTCAGGCCGCCCGTGCTGATCTTGAACCCGCTGTCCAGCTTCCGCCGTACCGTGTCCGCGGACACCTCCCCGTCGCCGAGGTCCTCGACGACGGCCTTGAAGACGGTGTACGCGATCCAGGTGGTCTGCGTCCCGGCGTCCGCGGCGTCGATGCGGTTGTCGGCGAAGGCCTGCTCGCTGATCACCTTCTTCATGGCATCCCACCGCTTGTCGCCGGCCACCGGGTACCAGCCGGTGACGTACGCCCCCTCGTACGGCCCCGACCGCCCGCCGGAGGCGTCGATGATCGACTGGTCGGCGCTGCCCAGGACGGTCCCGGTGCGCACCTCGGGGAAGTCGGCGCGGGAGCGCCGGAAGGAGTCCATGAAGGTGCTGGTGCGGTCGCCGAGCGCGGGCACCACACACCCCTTGTCGGCTTCCTCGGTCCGGTCGCCGAGCGCGGTGCCGTCGGTGTCGGCGGTGCCCTCCGTGGCCCGGCGCAGGGCCTGCTCGGCCTGTGTGGAGTACTCGGTGGCGTCCTCCGCCGCCCGGATGTCCAGGGCGCGCTCGTGACCGCCCGCCTCCAGCCCGGAGTTGAGCATGGCGGGCAGTTCGTCGCCCGCGATGGTGTCGGGCCGTACCAGCGCGACCGGCCCGCAGTCGGCCGCGAGCGCCTTGCCGAGCCCGGCGAGCAGCACCGGCTGGCCGCCGTTGACCGGGTAGGACAGCGGGCTGGTGAACTCGGCGTTCGTGATGCCGTAGCCGCCTATGTAGGGGATCCCGGCGCCCTCCAGGACGGGGAGGAAGGAGTCGGCGTGCTGGCTGTAGGAGCCGAGGACGGCGACGACGTCCTCGTTGACGGCGCGGCGGGCGCACTTGGCGGCGGCCAGGCCGTCGTTGTGGTCGTTGCAGAGCAGGACCTTCAGCTTGCGGCCGTTGATGCCGCCGTTGCTGTTGATCCAGCGCGCGTAGGCCTGCGCGAGCGCGGGCATGCCGGGTTTGTTGGTGGCGCTGGTGTCCGTCGGGGCCCAGGTCATGACGGTGATCGAGTCGTCCCCGGAGCCCCCCGTGACCCCGGGGACGACCCCGCAGCCGACGGCGAGCGACGCACACGCCACCAGTGCTCCCGCACCGCGGACGGCTGCTCTGACGGGCTTGGGGGCTGTGGGGCGGAAAGTGCTGCGGATGCGTGGCCTGCCGGTCATGTCTCCGCACACTTCCGCCACACAGCCAACCTGCGAGTGACTGTCGGTCAACGGGTGGTGACGTCGAGGTGAACAGCAGGGGCCGGTGAGACCGGTGGGACGGGGAACGTACGATCGATGACCGTGCAAGGTTCGGAGAACTCTTCCCGTCGCGGCCGTCGCTCATCCACCATGGGCGGCATGCCACTCAACGACATGCCGTGGTGGCGCTGGCGCAGCAATGTGCGCTCCGCGCTGCACATGCTCTCCGATCCGGTGTTCCAGCGGGACGTCTGGCTGGCCGGCGTCGACGGCTACGGTGACGTGACCGACGCCGTGTACCGGCTGGTCGAGGACACCTGGCTGGACCACTGGTCCGCCGAGAAGTACGTCGGCACGATCTTCCGTGACTCGCAGGAGGCGGCCCTCGTCGACACCGCCGTGCTGCGGGTGCTGCGGATCATGCACCAGGTCGGGCCGGACGCGCCGGTCGCCTCCTACGTCGAGCACCAGGCGTGGCCCGAGGCGGTCCGGGCGGCACGGGACGCGCACGTACGGATGGCGATGAGCGACGGCGAGGACCCGGACACCCCGCCGCGCACCCTCGAGGTGCTGCGCATCCTGACCCGGTCCGCGTAGCGGGACGACTGCCCGGCGCCGGGCCGGGTGTGAAACCCTGTGCTGCATGAACGAGCAGTCCGCCCGCGCCGAGGCCCCGGCCGACCAGTACGTCCTCATCCTGTCCTGCCCCGACAAGCAGGGCATCGTGCACGCCGTGTCCAGCTACCTGTTCATGACCGGCTGCAACATCGAGGACAGTCAGCAGTTCGGTGACCACGACACGGGACTGTTCTTCATGCGGGTCCACTTCTCCGCCGACGCCCCCGTGACGGTGGACAAGCTCCGGGCCAGCTTCGCGGCGATCGGTGACTCCTTCCAGATGGACTGGCAGATCCACCGGGCCGAGGAGAGGATGCGGGTCCTGCTGATGGTCAGCAAGTTCGGGCACTGCCTGAACGACCTGCTGTTCCGCGCCCGGATCGGCGCGCTGCCGGTGGAGATCGCGGCAGTGGTCTCCAACCACACGGACTTCGCCGAGCTGGTGGGCTCGTACAACATTCCCTTCCACCACATTCCGGTGACGAAGGACACCAAGGCGGAGGCGGAGGCGCGGCTGCTGGACGTCGTCCGGGAGGCGGACGTCGAACTGGTCGTGCTCGCGCGCTACATGCAGGTGCTCTCCGACGACCTGTGCAAGCAGCTCAGCGGGCGGATCATCAACATCCACCACTCCTTCCTGCCGAGCTTCAAGGGCGCCAAGCCGTACCACCAGGCGCATGCGCGGGGCGTGAAGCTGATCGGTGCGACGGCGCACTATGTGACGGCCGACCTCGACGAGGGGCCGATCATCGAGCAGGAGGTCGAGCGGGTGGGGCACGACGTCACGCCCGAGCAGCTCGTCGGGATCGGGCGGGACGTGGAGTGCCAGGCGCTGGCGCGGGCCGTGAAGTGGCATGCGGAGCGACGGATTCTGTTGAACGGGCGGCGGACGGTCGTGTTCGCCTAGCGACTGCCGCTCACAGGCGGCTCAGGGAGGCCGCCGCGAACAGGACGTCCCTGATCGCCGCCCGGTCCCCGAGCTGACCGGCCGCCGCCTCCTGCGGGGGGACGCGGCCCGCGGCCAGGCGGCAGAACTCGACGCCGTCGAGGGCGACATGGGCCACCTCGTGGTCGGCGGAGCCCACCGCCGCAGGGGAGTCCAGCGGGATCAGCCACTCGCCGCCGCCCGAACCCTCGATCTCCAGCCGCAGACTGCGCCCCGGACGGCCGGCGGCCACCAGGTGCGGCGTCGGCGCGGGGGACGCGAGACCGGCCCGGCGCCGCGCGGCGAGCGCGTCGGGCAGCAGGCGGGCGGCGAGGTCGATCATGTGGTGCAGATGACGCGGTGACGGTGGCGTGTACGGATAGTCCACGGCCTCCGCGATGTCCTCGGCGTGCACCCAGCACTCGAAGGCCCGGTCGGTCATCGCGTCCCGCAGCGGCAGCTCGAAGGCGCCGTAGGACACCGCGAGACCGCCGGACCCGCTGCCGCCGGTGAACGCGACCGTCCGCACGATGTCATGGCTCTGCTCCCGCCAGGGCGCCCGCACCGACCGGGTGGGCGGGAAGTGCGAGGTGCGCCAGTAGGCGTCGGTGCGCGCGGTGGGCGTGCCCGGGTCGGCGGTGAGGTCACCGAGCGGGTCGTCGAGTCCGAGGGCGAGCGCGATCAGCCCGTCGACGGCCATGAGGTGCGCGATCACCCCGGCGACGGTCGTACGGCGGCTGGTGGCCTCGGTGCCGGTGAACCACCGCAGCCGTACCGGGGCGTGCCACTCGGAGTCGCCGAAGTCCTGGAGCAGCGCGTCGAGCCGGGCGGTCTCGGCGTCGTACGGCATGGCCCAGCCGGGGACCGGGATGCGCGGTGGGCGTCGGTCCAGGCAGGACCGGAGGACGCGGTTGCGCAGCGCCGGGTCGAGGTCGAGGCTCTCCGCGGGGTGCAGCAGGCCCACGGCCTCCCGCAGCCGCAGCGCCTCCTCGGCGCAGCTTCCGCAGTCGCCGAGGTGTTCCTCGACGGCGGCGGTCTCCTCCGCCGAGCAGGCGGCGAGCGCCCAGGCGCCCAGCAGCGACTTGAGTATCGGGTGCGGCAGGGTCAGCGGGGCCGGGGTCACCGCCTCGGCCGGCAGGTCCGCGAGGGCGGGCAGCGGCAGCCCCGTGTCCTCGACGGAGGCGCGGGGGAGGGGGATGCGGGGCGGGGGCGGGTCGTCGCCGGGGGAGGGGGTGCGGCCGTCGGGGGTGCCGGGGCCGTCCGGTCCGCCCGGTCCCTCCGGCCCACCACCGGCCGATACGTCCTTTTCCTCCCCGTCTTGCCGCTCCCCGTCTTGTTCCTTCCTGCCCTGTTCCTCCCTGCCCTGTTCCTCGTCCCCGTCGTACGCCCCGTAGCGGTTCGGCTCGGTCACACCGCACCCCCGTACCCGGGCGACCCGGGCGGTGCGCCGGGGGCCGTGGTGTCGTGGGCGGTGGACAGGAGTTGCAGGCCGAGGCGGAGGCGGCGGCGGGCCTCGTCCTCGGTGACGCCGAGGTCGGCGGCGGTCTGACGGTAGTCCCGGCGCTGGAAGTAGGCGAGGTCCAGGGCGGCGCGCAACGGGGCGGGCATGGACTGGGCGATGTAGTCGGCGCGGGCGGCGACGGAGGCGTGGCGGACCTTGTGCTCCAGTTCCTCGGAGGTGCCGGACCCCTCCTCCAGCGCGGCGGTCTCGGTGGCGCGCAGCCGCTGGACGGCGATGCGGTGGGTCAGGGCGGCGACCCAGGAGCGCAGCGGGCCCTGCTTGGGGTCGTAGGCGTCGGGGTGTTCCCAGAGGTGGGCGAAGACCTCGCGGGTGACGCCGTCGGCGGCGCGTTCGTCGCCGAGGACGCGGTGGGCGAGGCCGTGCACCAGGGAGGCGAAGCGGTCGTACAGCTCGCCGAGCGCGGCGGCCTCGCCGCGGGCGAGCCGCTGTTGCATCTTGCGGTCCCAGCGGGGCGGTGTGTCCTGGTGCGCCACCATGCGGCCCCCTCCCCTGGCTCCGTCCCTGTGTCCAGCCTGCGGCCGGTGTCCTGTCGAAATGTAGTCGGCACGTCCGACAACGCACGCCCCTTTATGGCAAGGTGCGCCCCCTGACAGCCCGCTGGTGATAGTGGACCTTTGGTACGCCTTTCGGCTTCTGTCGTGCCTACCCACCCTTCGCCTGATCAGACATGGTGCCGTCTTGTCCGAACTCGATCGAACAGGATCAAAGCCGACTGAAACAAGCCTTTACCGATCGGTATCCGTTTCTCCTGCGGAGTTTCAGGGAACGGCCGGTGGGCAGCCGCGCAGGCAGCAAGCGTAGGAGCTGCTTCCGGTACCGGTGGCGCGGTCCGACGAGCGAAGGGCGTGGTGGTGGCGTTCAATGTGACCGGCGGCGAGCAGGGCCCCTGGGCCGTGCTCCATGTGTCGGGCGAGCTGGACCTGGTGACGTCGCCGGTGCTGAGGCAGCGGGTGCACGACGCGGTGGCCGAGGGCCGCCACAGCCTCGTCCTCGACCTGTCCGAGGTGTTCTTCTGCGACTCCAGCGGGGTCGGTGTGCTCATCGCGTCCCGCCGTCTGATGCGGTCCTGCCAGGGCCGGCTGCGGCTGATACTCCCGGCGGAGGGCGCGGTCGACGGCTCCCATGTGAACCGGGTGCTGGGTGCCCTCGGGGTGCGCAGGCTCTTCGACGTGCACGCCGACCTCAGTTCGGCCGTCACCGAGGAGTCCCGGCCGTTGTCGGCCTGAGCGCGCCCGGCTGTGCCACGCCGTTGTACCGAAGTTCCCCCGGTCTTGGCACAACCGTGGGTTTCCCGAGCCGTGGGTGCCCCCGCCGTCGTACGCTCCCTGCCAGACGCACCCCATCTGACATGCGACGACGTTAGGCGGCCTGAGAGCACATGCCCAGCAGCGAGTACGAGCGCAGGATCGCGGCCCGTTTCGCGACCTTCGACCAGAACGGCAACGGCTACATCGACCGGGAGGACTTCAGCGGCGCGGCCAAGGCGCTGCTCGCGGAGTTCGGCACGGCGGCCCGCTCCGACAAGGGGCAGGCGTTGTACGGCGGCGCGGAGGCGTTCTGGCAGGGCATGGCGGGGATAGCGGACCGGGACGGTGACCAGCGCATCACCCGGGACGAGTTCGTGGGCGGTGCCGTCAAGCGGCTGCGGGACAACCCCGAACGGTTCGCCGAGATCGCCCGCCCCTTCCTGCAGGCGGCCGTCGACGTCGCCGACGGGGACGGCGACGGCGCGGCGACCGTGACGGACGTCACACGCGCGCTCACCGCGCTCGGGGTGCCCGAGGACATCGCGCGGCCGGTCGCGGCGGCCCTCGACACCGACGGTGACGGCAAGGTGGGGGAGGCGGAGATCGTGCCCGCTTTCGCCCGCTACTTCACGGTTCCCGAGTGACCGCCCGTGCGGACGGGGCAGGGTCCGCATAGCGCTCCCGCAGCTTGTACTTGAGCACCTTCCGCAGCGTCTCGTTGCGCGGGAGGGCGTCCACCACCTCCAGCCGCTCCGGCAGCTTGTGCACGGACAGCCCTTCCGCGCGCAGGTACGACGTCACCGCCGCCAGCGTCAGCGCCGGCGCCCCCGGCGGCTGTTCGACCACCGCGCACACCAGCTCCCCGCGCCCGGCGTCGGGCAGCCCGATCACCGCCACGTCACCGACCCCGGGGTGCCGGTGCAGCAGTTCCTCGATCTCCTTGGCGGAGATGTTCTCCCCCTTGCGGATGATGACGTCCTTCAGCCGCCCGGTGAGGACCAGATGCCCGCTGCCGGTGAGGTGACCCAGGTCGCCGCTGCGCAGGAACCCCTCCTCGTCGAAGGCCTCCGCTGTCTGCTCCGGGTCCAGATAGCCCCGGCACACGGCCTCCCCGCGCAACCGCACCTCCCCGTCCACGACGCGGACCTCCATCCCGCGCGGGGGGCGGCCCTCGGTCGTCGCGAGGTTCTCCGGGGTGTCGTCCGGCGCCCCCATCGTGATCATCGGCACCTCGGTCATGCCGTAGCCATGGGTGAGCTGCACGTCCATCTCACGGACGACGGCGTGGTACACCCCCGGCGGCTTCGGCGCGCCACCGCCCGCGAGCAGCCGCAGCGAGGGGATCAGCTTGCGGCCGGGCTGCTTGCGCTGCTCGGTGAGGAACATCGTGTAGAACGCCGTCGAGCCGCCCGCGATCGTCACCCCGCGCGCGCGGTACGCCGCCAGCGCCTCCGGCAGCGCGAACTGCTCGAACAGCACCGCGGGGAACCCGTACAGCAGCAGCATCACCGTGTAGTCGGGGCCGCCGATGTGCGCGTAGGGGAAGGCGATCGAGCCGACGTCCCCGGCGCTCGGGCGCAGGGCGTGCGCGAGGCAGGAGCCGCCGGCGATCAGGGAGCGGTCGGTGTGCAGCACGCCCTTGGGGTCGGAGGTGGTGCCGGAGGTCCAGTAGATCCAGCGCACCGCCGTCCCGTCGTCGGGCGGCGCGGGCAGCACGGCGGGGTCGCCGTCCGGGAGGGCGTCGTACGCCTCGAAGACTCCCTTGGCGCCCAGTCGCCGTGCCATCGCGGTGTGGTCGAAGCCGCGCCACTCGCCCGGTACGGCGAAGAACCCGGCGCCCGACTCGCGCAGCGCGAAGCCGACCTCGCGGTCCCGCAGGAACGGGATGAGCGGGCTCTGTACGGCGCCCAGGCGGGCCAGCGCGAAGGACAGCACGGCCGTCTCGATCCGGGTGGGCAGCTGCCAGGCGACCACCGTGCCGGGGCGCACGCCCATGCCGTACAGCCCCGCCGCCACCCGCTCGGCACGCGCGCGTAGCGCCCCGGAGGTCAGACTCCGGTCGTCCTGGAAGAAGAGCGGTCGGTCGGGGCTCAGGCGTGCGCGGCGGTCGAGCAGTTCCCACATGGTGCGGGACGAACTCAGCGAGTGCGGGGTCTCGTTCACGGGGACCTCCTGCTCGGCGCCGGCCTTGGCTGACGGACCGTCAGGTGACATGCTAGCTGACGATCCATCAGATAAGTACCGTCAGGTACGTACCGTCCGGCGGAGGGGACCCATGACGGAACTGCCCCGCATCATCAGCGTCGACGACCATGTGATCGAGCCCGCCCACCTCTTCGAGACCTGGCTGCCCGCGAAGTACCGGGACCGCGGCCCCCAGCCGCTGACCGCCGGGATCGGCGAACTCGCCTACGTCGGCGGCAGGTACCGCATCACCATGGACCCCGACGGTCCGCCCACCGACTGGTGGATCTACGAGGACCTGATGTTCCCGTACAAGCGCAACATCGCCGCCGTCGGCTTCGACCGCGACGAGATGACCCTGGAGGGCATCACGCGCGAGCAGATGCGCCGCGGCTGCTGGGACCCCGGGGCCCGCCTCGCCGACATGGACCTCAACCACGTCGAGGCCTCCCTGTGCTTCCCCTCCTTCCCGCGCTTCTGCGGCCAGACCTTCGCCGAGGCGCACGACAAGGAGGTCGCGCTGGCCTGCGTGCGCGCCTACAACGACTGGATGGTCGAGGAGTGGTGCGGCGACAGCGGCGGACGCCTCATCCCCCTGTGCCTCATCCCGCTGTGGGACGTGGACCTGGCCGTCGCCGAGATCCGGCGCAACGCCGCCCGCGGGGTGCGCGCGGTGACCTTCTCCGAGATCCCCACCCACCTGGGACTGCCGTCCATCCACTCCGGCCACTGGGACCCGTTCTTCGCCGTCTGCGAGGACACCGGCACGGTCGTCAACATGCACATCGGGTCCAGCTCCCAGATGCCCGCCGCCTCCCCCGACGCGCCGCCCGCCGTCCAGGCCTCCCTCTCGTTCAACAACGCGATGGCCTCGATGATGGACTTCCTCTTCAGCGGCGTCCTGGTCCGCTACCCCCGCCTCAAGCTCGCCTACTCCGAAGGCCAGATGGGCTGGATCCCCTACGCCCTCGAACGCGCCGACGACGTCTGGGCGGAACACCGCGCCTGGGGCGGCGTCCGCGACACCGTCCCCGAGCCCCCGTCGACGTACTACTACCGGCAGATCTACTGCTGCTTCTTCCGCGACCGGCACGGAGTCGCCTCGATCGACGTCGTCGGCCGCGACAACGCCACCTTCGAGACCGACTACCCGCACGTCGACTCGACCTTCCCGCACACCAAGGAGGTCGCCCTCGACCATGTGAAGGGCCTCGACGACGAGACCGTCTACAAGCTGATGCGCGGCAACGCCATCCGCATGCTCGGCCTGGACCTCGACCGGGACACCGCCCGCCGATGGACCTGACCGACACCCCCGAGGAGGCCGAGTTCCGCGCCCGGCTGCGGGAGTGGCTGGCCAAGACGCTGCCCACCCTGCCGCCCAAGCCGTCCCCGGACGACTGGCCGGGGCGGCGCGCCTACGACCTCGGCTGGCAGCGCACGCTCCACGACGCCGGCTACGCCGACGTCCACTGGGACGCCCCGCCGACCGTGCGGCTGATCTACCTGGAGGAGACCGAGGAGGCGGGCGCCCCCTACGTCGGCGCCAACTTCGTCGGACTGCTGCACGCCGGACCGACCATCGCCGCCGAGGGCACCGCGGAGCAACGCGCGCGCTGGCTGCCGCCGATCCTGCGCGGGGAGGAGGTCTGGTGCCAGGGCTTCAGCGAACCCGACGCCGGGAGCGACCTCGCGGCACTGCGCACGCGCGCGTGGCGGGACGGCGACGACTACGTGGTCAGCGGGTCCAAGATCTGGACCTCGCACGCGGAGGTCGCCGACTGGTGCGAACTCCTCGTCCGCACCGACCCCACCGCCCCCAAGCACCGCGGCATCACCTGGCTCGCGCTGCGCATGGACACCCCCGGCGTGACCGTACGGCCGCTGCGCACCCTCGCCGGATCGACGGAGTTCGCGCAGGTGTTCCTCGACGAGGTGCGGGTGCCCGTCGCCCACCGGGTCGGCGCAGAGCACGACGGCTGGCGGGTCACCCTGGTGACGCTCTCCTTCGAGCGCGGCACCGCGTTCGCCGGCGAGGTGGTGGCCTGCCGACGGGTCCTTCGCGAACTCGCGCGCGAGGCACACCGCAACGGCCGCTGGGACGACCCCGCGCTGCGCCGCCGCCTCGGCGCGCTGAACGCCGAGTTCCGGGCGCTGTGGCGGCTGACGCAGTGGCACGTCAGCGAGGCCGCGGCGACGGGCGCGGGCGTGCCGGGCGCCGCGGGTTCGGTCTTCAAACTGAGGTACTCGCACGCGCGGCAGGACCTCTACGACACCGCCGCCGACGTCCTCGGCCCCGACTCCCTGGACCTCGGCCGACCCTGGACCGCCGACCGGCTGTCGTCGCTGTCGTACACCATCGCGGCCGGTACCTCGCAGATCCAGCACACCATCGTCGCCGAGCGCCTCCTCGGCCTGCCGAAGGGACGCTGACGTGCGCTTCCGGCTCACCGACGATCAGCGGGCGCTGCGCGAGGGCGTACGGGGGCTGCTGGCCCGCCGTTTCGACGGCGCCGCGCTGCGGGCCGCCGTCGCCCGGCCGGGGCGGCTCGACCGGGCGCTGTGGCGGCGGCTGGGCGCGGCGGGCCTCTTCGCGCTGCGGCTGCCCGAGGAGCGCGGCGGTGCCGGACTCGGACTCCCCGAAGCGGTACTGGCGTTCGAGGAGGCGGGGCGGGCGCTGCTGCCGGGACCGCTGATCGCCACCCACCTCGCCGCCGCCACCGTGCCGGGCGCGGCCGACGGTTCAGCCGTCGTGGCGCACGTCGACGGGCCGCTCGTGGAGTGGCTGGCGCAGGCCGACGTCGTACGGGGCGAGGCGGCCGGAGCCGTCGCGCTGCGCTCCGTCGACCCGCTCACACCGCTGCACCGGGTGCCGGAGCCGCGGGCGGCCCCCCTGGACGCCGCAGCGCACGAGGCGTCCCTGCTCAGCGCCGCCGAACAGCTCGGGTCGGCGGGGCGGACGTGTGAGCTGGCCGCGGAACACGCCCGGACCCGTGAGCAGTTCGGCCGGCCGATCGGGGCCTTCCAGGCCGTGCAGCAGCTGTGCGCCGGGATGCTGGTGCGGGTGGAGGTGGCCCGCGCGGCGGTGTACGCGGCGGCGGTCACCGCCGACCCCGTCGACATCGCCGCCGCCCGGCTGCTCGCCGACGAGGCGGCGGTGCGCGGCGCCCGCGACTGCCTCCAGGTCCACGGCGGCATGGGCTTCACCTGGGAGGCGGAGGTGCATCTGCATCTAAAACGCGCCTGGGTGCGGACACACCGTAGGGAATTCGTTACGGAATGTGAGGAACTGCTTGCTCGTGATCTGCTCGAGAGATCCTGACGAGAGCGGATTGAACGGCGTTGGTCTGCGGTTTTCCGGAAAGCGGCCTTTTAATGTCGCGGATTGTGGCATACCGCTATCACGGAGCGTTGATATCGGCTTGTGTCCTAGGCGTGACTCGTCACGTCCTGGAGTCACGCGTCCGCTCCGGTACCTTGTGTGGGATGCGAGTGGTTCCGGGCGCCAGGCGCGCCGATGGTGACCAGAAGGGCCCTGTGCCCCCTGCCTGTTCGACTGCCCGGGGCGGGCGTCGCACAGTATCCCGCACGGGTACTCCTTCGCGCTGGAATATGCCCGAAGCGCTTGTTGCCGTGACGGTACGTCAACCATGCTGGCCCACAAGGAATTCACGTTCCGTGACCCTTGCTCTGGTCGTTGTTCTGGTCATGCGGAAAATGGCTACGATCGTGGCCCTCGTGAGGCGTGAGCCTCGGTGTCCATCGGTTCGGATGGTGTGAGCGGTGCAGGTGCTTCAAGTGCAGCTGGAGATCCGGCCCGACCCCGCTGAAGTGGGGCGCGCCCGACGGTGGGCCCGTTCGCGGCTCGCGGGCTCGGGCATAGAGGTCGACGAGCCGCTCGCCGAGACCCTGATCCTGCTCGTCTCCGAACTGGTCACCAACGCCGTGGTGCACACCGGCTGTCCGGCCGTGCTGCGGCTGTCGCTGCCCGAGAAGACCGCCGAGACGGCCACCGTCCGCCTGGAGGTCGCCGACGCCAGCACCCGTGCCCCGGTGCCCCGCTGGGTCGACGGCGAGGCGACCGGTGGGCGGGGCCTCGCGCTCGTCGACGGGCTGGCCGACCGCTGGGGCTGGTCCCCCGAGGGCGCGGGCAAACGCATCTGGTGCGAACTGGACCGCTGCTCCGCGGCCGCGGACCGTGCGGCGGCCTGCATGGGCGGCGCACTGCCGACGTACCAGGGGTACGAAGGGCTGGCCTACGAGGCGGTATGACGCTGTGCGCCCGGGTGTGCTCCTGTGCGCGTGCGCTGCGATCAGGCCGTAAGTAATTAAACCCCGGACGGGTGTTGACGAGTCGTGTCCGTTTGATCACGCTTGGGGGCAGCGATTCGCCGCGAGGGGACGACGAGGGTTCCGGTGACGGGAGCCCTCGACGAGTGTGGGTCGTGATTCGGCGTCTGTTCCCTCAGGGCCAAGGGGAACGACGGGGTGGATACGCCGAGCCGGATGGCGGCGCGCACGCCGTGCTCGGGGCGGGTGAGCCGCGCCGCCACCGGAGCCCACCTCCCGTCTACAGCACCGCGACCGGTGCCACCGGAGTCCCCGTCGCCCCCGTGAACGGTTCGGGCATCGCCGACAGCAGGAACGTGTGGCGCCCCGTTTCTCCACAGGCTGTGGACAACTCCTCGAGATTCCAGTTCTGGCCCTGGAGCATCCCCATCTCCACCAGATCCAGCGCGTGCACGCCCAGCCACAGATCCTCGATCTCCGGCGGGAAGATCTCGAAGGTCAGCGTGTCGTTGGCGACCGCCGCCACATCACGCGCGTGGAACCACTCCGGCGTCCGCACCGACAGCCCCGGCGACGGGAACCCGTACCCCTGCCTGTCCCCGGCGAGAAGCACCCGCACCTGCCCCGTCCTTACGAGCACGATGTCCCCGGCGCGCACCCGCACCCCCGCGAACTCCTCCGCCGCCTCCAGGTCCTCCGGCGTCACCGCGTGGCCGCCGTCGAGCCGTTCGACGCCACGCGCGCGTGCCACATCGAGGAGCACCCCGCGCGAGACCACGGGCCCCGCCTTGTCGATCCCGCCGAACCCGGCGCCGCCGTGCGCGGTGACGCTGTCCGCCGGGCGGCCGTTGTAGAGCCTGCCCGAGTGCGAGACATGCGTCAGCGCGTCCCAGTGGGTCGCCGCCTGGAGGCCCATCGTCACCGCGTCGTCGCTGCACGCCACCGTGCCCGGACCGAACAGCTCCTGATTGATCTGCACCATCGTGTGCAGGGGGTTGACCCGCCCCGGGATCATCCCGGTCTGCACCCCGTCCTGCTCCAGTGGCAGCGCGAGCGGCACCCGCCGCCCCGTGCGCACCTCGGCCGCGGCCTCACGCACCACCGCGTCGGTGATCAGGTTCAGGGTGCCCCGCTCGTCGTCGGCGCCCCAGCGTCCCCAGTTGTTCACCCGCCCCGCGATCTCGTGGAACGCGTCCGGCAGTGACATCGGTGCCTCCCCGGGGCTTGTCTCCGAGTATCTGACGGGTCGTAGAATCCTGAGTAGCAAACCTAACGGACCGTCAGATAGCGCGGGAAGGGGCCGGGCGTGGGGAGCTTCCTGGCAGGCAAGGCCGTCGCCGTGACGGGCGCCGGACGCGGGATCGGCCGGGCGGTGGCGCTCGCTGCCGCCGCCGAGGGCGCGCGGGTCGTCGTCGCCGACCACGGCGTGTCCGTCGACGGGGCCGCGCCCAGCAGCGATGTCGCCGCCGCCGTCGTCAAGGAGATACAGGCCGCCGGAGGGGACGCGGTCGCCGTCGCCGACGACGTCTCCACGATGGCGGGCGGACAGCGCGTCGTCGACGCGGCACTTCAGGCCTACGGACGCCTCGACGGGGCCGTCTGCGTCGCCGGGATCCTGCGGGAACGGATGCTGTTCAACATGACCGAGGACGAGTGGGACTCCGTCGTCGCCACGCACCTCAAGGGCACGTTCACCGTGTTCCGGGCGGCGTCCGCGGTGATGCGGGCCCAGCGCTCCGGCACCCTCATCGGCTTCACCAGCGGCAACCACCAGGGCTCCGTCTCGCAGGCCAACTACAGCGCCGCGAAGGGGGGTGTCATCTCGCTGGTGCGGAGCGCGGCGCTCGGGCTGCACAAGTACGGCGTGACCGCGAACGCGGTCGCGCCGGTGGCGCGTACGCGGATGTCGGCGAAGGTGCCCGTGGAACTGGCGGAGATCGGTGAGCCGGAGGATGTCGCCCCGCTCGTGGTGTACCTGCTGTCCGACCGCGCGATCTCCGTCACCGGGCAGGTCTACACCGTCGCCGGGCCGAAGATCGCGGTGTGGGCGCAGCCCCGGGAGTTGCGGGCCGCGTATGCGGGCGGTGAGGGGTGGACGCCGGAGCGGATCGCGGAGTTCCTGCCGGGGACGGTGGGGGTGGATCCGATGCCTTTGCTGGGGCCGGGTGCCTAGGGATGGGGGGCGTTCCGTTGTCTGGCGGGTGCGGGTGCGGGTGCGGGTGCGGGTGCGGGTGTGTCGTGGCTGGTCGCGCAGTTCCCCGCGCCCCTGAGGTGGGTTGGTCCTGCGCGGCGATGAGAGGTGGGCCTCGTGGACTTCGGGTTTTCCGCTGAGGACGAGGAGTTCCGTGCCGAAGTGCGGGCGTGGCTCGCTGAGCATGTCGACGGGGCGGGGGACCGGCGGGCCTGGGAACGTACGCTCGGGAAGGCCGGGTGGATCGGGCTCGGGTGGGGTGAGGGCGGGTACGGGAACCGGACCGCCAGCCTCACCCAACAGGTCGCCTGGGCCGAGGAGTACGTCCGCTCGGACGCGCCCCCGCGGTCCGGGCACATCGGGGAGAAGCTGCTCGCGCCCACCCTGATCGCACACGGCACCGACGAGCAGAAGGCACGCTTCCTGCCGCCGGTCGCCGCCGGCGACGAACTGTGGTGCCAGGGATACAGCGAACCCGGTGCGGGCTCCGATCTCGCGGCGGTGCGGACGCGCGCCGAACCCGCGCGGGACGGCGGTTACCGGATCACCGGGCAGAAGATCTGGACCTCCCTCGCCCACGAGGCCGACTGGTGCTTCGTCCTGGCCCGCACCGAACCCGGCTCGCACCGCCACCACGGGCTGAGCTTCCTCCTCGTCGACATGGACCAGCCCGGCCGGATCGAGGTCCGCCCGATCCGCCAGCTGACCGGCACCAGCGACTTCAACGAGGTCTTCTTCGACGGCGCCCACGCGCGCGTGGAGCACGTCGTCGGCGGCGAGGGCGCGGGCTGGCGGGTCGCGATGAGCCTGCTCGGCTTCGAACGCGGTGTGTCCACCCTCGCCCAGCAGGTCGGCTTCGCCGCCGAGTTGGCCCGCGTGGTGAGCACGGCCGTACGGACCGGCGCCGCCGACGATCCCGTCGTACGCGAACAGCTCGTACGACTCTGGGCGGAGCTGCGGGTGATGCGGTGGAACGCGCTGCGGACGCTGGGCGGTGCGCCCGACGCCGGGGCGCCGAGCGTGGCCAAGCTGCTGTGGGGCGGCTGGCACCAGCGGCTCGGGGAGCTGGCGGTGCGGGTCCGGGGCGCGGCCGGGAGCGCGGGACCCGCCGACTGGTCGCCGTCAGCGCCGTACGAACTGGACGAGGCGCAGCACCTGTTCCTGTTCTCCCGCGCGGACACCGTCTACGGCGGTTCCGACCAGGTCCAGCGCACGATCATCGCCGAGCGGGTGCTCGGTCTGCCCAGGGAGCCCAAGGGGGCCGTGTGATGCGAGGAGTGCTCTACGACGGTGAGCGGGTCGTCCGGGTCGTGGACGACCTGGAGGTGCGCGACCCGGGGCCCGGCGAGGTGCGGGTCGCGATCGCGGCGGCGGGGCTGTGCCACAGCGACCTGTCGGTGGTGGACGGCACGATCCCGTTCCCGGTGCCGGTGGTGCTGGGCCACGAGGGCGCGGGCGTCGTGGACGCGGTCGGCGCCGGGGTCACCCATGTGCGGCCCGGCGACCACGTGGCGCTGTCCACGCTCGCCAACTGCGGCACCTGCGGCGACTGCGACCGGGGGCGGCCGACGATGTGCCGCAGGGCCATCGGGCGGCCGGGCAGGCCGTTCACGCGCGCGGGGCGGCCGGTGTACCAGTTCGCGTCCAACTCGGCGTTCGCGGAACGGACCGTCGTACGGGCCGTACAGGCGGTGCGCGTCCCCGACGACATCCCCCTGACCTCCGCCGCGCTGATCGGCTGCGGGGTGCTGACCGGCGTCGGGGCCGTGCTGAACCGGGCGCGCGTCGAACGCGGCGACAGCGTGG
The DNA here is from genome assembly GCF_018070565.1 of Streptomyces sp. B93. Classification (GTDB taxonomy): domain Bacteria; phylum Actinomycetota; class Actinomycetes; order Streptomycetales; family Streptomycetaceae; genus Streptomyces. Next base: position 17,140 of record NZ_JAGPXL010000006.1, on the reverse strand, counting down.
TGGTGATCGGCACCGGCGGGATCGGGCTCAACGTCCTCCAGGGCGCGCGGCTGGCCGGGGCCCTCACCGTCGTCGCCGTCGACAGCAACCCGGCGAAGGAGGCCACCGCCCGCGCCTTCGGCGCCACCCACTTCCTCAGCTCCACGGACGGCGTGCGGGACATCCTGCCCACGGGCGCCGACCACGCCTTCGAGTGCGTGGGCCGCACCGAGCTGATCCGGCAGGCCGTCGACCTCCTCGACCGGCACGGGCAGGCGGTCCTGCTGGGCGTGCCGCCCGCCGACGCGGAGGCGTCCTTCCGGGTCTCCTCCCTGTACCTCGACAAGTCCGTCCTGGGCTGCCGCTACGGCTCCGCACGGCCCCAGCACGACATCGCCCTCTACGCCGGCCTGTACCGGCAGGGGCGGCTGCTGCTGGACGAGCTGGTGACCCGCACGTACCCGGTCGCCGACTTCGAGAAGGCGGTGACGGACGCGCGGGCGGGTCGGGTGGCCCGCGCGGTGGTCACGTTCTGACGGCTGTCGTCATGCTCGGGCCGCCGCCCGCGCGGAACGTGCGCCGGTACGCCGTGGGGGTGACGCCCAGCGCCGCCTGGAGGTGCTGGCGCATCGACTGGGCCGTGCCGAAACCGGCCTCGTGGGCCACCTGGTCGACGGACAGGTCGGTGGACTCCAGCAGGTGCCGCGCCCGTTCCACGCGCTGCTGGGTGAGCCACTGGCCGGGGCTGACGCCGGTCTCCTCACGGAAGCGGCGGGTGAAGGTGCGCACCGACATCGACTCCCGCGCGGCCATGTCCCGCAGCTGGATCGGCTCGCCCAGGCGGCCCAGCGCCCACGCGCGCGCCGAGGTCGTCGTGGCGGACTGCGGATCGGGCACCGGGCGCGCGATGTACTGCGCCTGACCGCCGTCCCGGTGCGGCGGTACGACCGTACGGCGGGCCACGTCGTTGGCGACCACGGCGCCGTGGTCGCGGCGCACGATGTGCAGGCACAGGTCGATCCCGGCCGCGACGCCCGCCGAGGTGAACACGTCGCCGTCGTCGACGAACAGCACGCCCGGGTCGACCCGCACCTTCGGGAAGAGCCGCTGGAAGCGGTCGGCGTCCGCCCAGTGCGTGGTCGCCGGGCGGCCGTCCAGGTGGCCCGCGGCGGCCAGGACGTACACGCCGGTGCAGATGGAGGCGAGGCGGGTGCCGGGGCGGACGAGGGCGAGGGCGGCGGCCAGTTCGGGCGTCAGCACGCCGTCCTCGTAGACCGGGCCGAGTTCGTACGACGCCGGGACGACGACCGTGTCGGCGGTGGCCAGGGCCTCGGGGCCGTGGGCGACGTGGATGCTGAAGTCGGCGTCGGTCTCGACCGGGCCGGGCGGCCGGACGGAGCAGGTGACGACCTCGTACAGGGGGCGGCCCGCGGCGTCCCGGGGGCGGCCGAAGATGCGGTGCGGGATGCCCAGCTCGAAGGGGAGCAGGCCGTCGAGGGCGAGGACGACGACGCGGTGCGGGGCGCTCGCGCGGGTCTGGCCGACCGTATTCATGGCCCGATTCTAACGAATGCTGTCCTCCGGGCCACTCGATCCGGGCGATCACGGGACCGAAGCTGGGTGACGTGACCCAGACAACCGATGCAGCCGCCGTGAGCGCACAGGACGGCGAGAAGCCGAAGACCCCCCGCGTCCACTGGGCGTGGTTCGTCGCCGCCGTCACCTTCGTGACGATCATCGGCGCCGCCGCCTTCCGCTCCCTGCCCGGACTGCTGATCGACCCGCTGCACCAGGAGTTCGGCTGGTCACGCGGCACCATCGGCGCGGCCGTCTCGGTCAACCTGGCCCTGTACGGGCTGACCGCGCCCTTCGCCGCCGCGCTGATGGACCGTTTCGGCATCCGGCGCGTCGTCGCCGTCGCGCTGACCGTGATCGCGGTCGGCTCCGGCGCCACCGTGTGGATGACCTCGGCCTGGCAGCTGATGCTCTGCTGGGGCCTGCTGGTCGGCCTCGGCAGCGGCTCGATGGCGCTGGCCTTCGCCGCCACCGTCACCAACCGCTGGTTCACCGAACGCCGCGGCCTGGTCACCGGCATCCTCACCGCCGCCTCCGCCTCCGGCCAGCTGATCTTCCTGCCGCTGCTGTCCTGGATCGTCGAGACCCACGACTGGCGCCCCGCCGCCGTGACGGTGTCGCTCGCCGCCCTCGCGGTCGTGCCCTTCGTCTGGCTGCTGCTGCGGGACCACCCGGCCGACATCGGACAGAAGCCGTACGGCGCGACGGGGTTCGTGCCCAAGCCGCCGCCCGTGACGGGCGCCGCCCGACGCACCGTGAACGTCCTGCTGTCCGCGGCGCGCACCGGCCCCTTCTGGCTCCTCGCGGGCACCTTCGCGATCTGCGGCGCCTCCACCAACGGCCTGATCCAGACCCACTTCGTGCCCGCCGCGCACGACCACGGCATGCCCATCACCGCCGCGGCCTCGCTGCTCGCCGTCATCGGCGTCTTCGACGTGGTCGGCACGATCGCCTCCGGCTGGTTCACCGACCGCTTCGACGCCCGCCGCCTGCTCGCCGCCTACTACGCCCTGCGCGGCATCTCCCTGCTCTTCCTGCCCATCCTGCTCGCGCCGAGCGTGCACCCCCCGATGGTCTTCTTCATCGTCTTCTACGGCCTCGACTGGGTCGCCACCGTCCCGCCGACCATGGCCCTGTGCCGCGAGCACTACGGCGAGGACTCCGCGATCGTCTTCGGCTGGGTCCTCGCCTCCCACCAGGTCGGCGCCGCGCTGGTCGCCTGGCTCGGCGGGGTCGCGCGGGACGTGTTCGGGGAGTACGACGTGGTCTGGTACGCCTCCGGCGCGCTGTGCGCGGTGGCCGCGCTGATGGCGCTGGTGATCCGGCGCCGGGCGCCTATGGCGGTGGCCGTCTGAAGGTGCCCCGGTGGAACAGGAGGGGCGGCCCGTCGGGGCCGGGGGCGCCGAGGGCGGTCACCCGGCCCACGACGATGAGGTGATCGCCGCCGGGGTGCACGGCGTGGACCGCGCAGTCGACCCAGGCCAGGGCGCCCGCGAGCCGGGGCGACCCGGAGACCGGCGCCGCGTCGTACGCCACCCCCGCGAACTTGTCGGCACCGCTCACCGCGAAGGCCCGGCACAGCTCGCCCTGGTGCGCCGCCAGGACGTTCACACAGAAGACGCCCGCGCGCGCGATCCGCGGCCAGGTCGCCGACGTACGGCCCACCATGAACACCACCAACGGCGGGTCCAGGGACAGGGAGGCGAACGACTGACAGGCGAAACCGGCGGGGGCTTCGCCTTCGGTGACGGCCGGTGCCGTCACAACGGTCACACCGGTCGCGAAGCTCCCGAGGACACGCCGGAACTCGCCCTGGTCGACCGGGGGCCGCTCGGCCCGTTCGTCGTCGCGCACCGCACGCAGGTGGGCTCGCGGCGGCTGCGGAACGCCCCTCAGATAGCGGACGGCGGCTGCGGCCGTTCCTGCTTGTCCCATCACACTCCCCATTAGAACTGACACCCCGTCAGATAGGAAGGGGTGCGCGGCCGACGGTGCGGGGGCCGGGCGTACGCTCCGGCACCTGCACGGCACCCAGGAGCGCCCTCGCCCTGTGGGGCGTGGCCCTGCTCAGCTCGGCGGAGCTGGCCTTGCTCGCCTTCGTCGCCACCGTGCTGGCCCTGGCGGTGGGCTGATCAAGGAGTACGAGCCGCCGGAGCAGGTCAGCGGCCCTCGAAGTGTGGGCTCCGGCGTTCCGCGAACGCCGTGAGGCCCTCGTGGGCGTCTGCCGTCGTCATGTTGATCTCCTGGGCGGCGGCCTCGGCGGCGAACGCGGTGGCGCGGTCGGTGTCGAGGGAGGCGTTGACGAGCTGTTTGGTGAGGGTGAGGGCGCGGGTGGGGGCGGTGGCCAGGCGGGTGGCCCAGTCGTGGGTGGTGTCGGTGAGGTCGGCGTCGGGGACGACCCGGTTGACCAGGCCCAGGCGGGCGGCGTCCGCGGCGGTGAGGGCGTCGCCGAAGAACATCAGCTCCTTGGCGCGGTGCGGGCCGATCAGGCGGGGCAGCAGGTAGGCGCCGCCGCCGTCGGGGACCAGACCGCGGCGCACGAACACCTCGATGAAACGGGCCGATTCCGCGGCCAGGACCAGATCGCAGGCGAGCGCCAGATGCGCGCCCAGGCCCGCCGCCGTGCCGTTCACCGCCGCGATCACCGGCTTCTCACAGTCGAGGACGGCCGCGACCAGGCGCTGGGCGCCCAGACGGAGCGTGCGGGAGACGTCACCGGCGACACGGGGCCCGGCGCCGGCCCCGCCCCGCAGATCCGCCCCCGCGCAGAAGCCACGGCCGGTCCCGGTGAGCACGACGGCGCGCACGGTGGGGTCGGCGGAGGCGTCGGACAGCAGCTGGATCAGGCGTTCACGCAGGTCAGGGGTGAGAGCGTTGAGGGCTTCGGGGCGGTTGAGGGTAATGCGGGAGACGTGATTGTCAGTGGTGTGCTGTACCAATGACTCAGCGGAATTTTCCGACTCGGGCCCATTAGAACAAGTGGGGCGAGTGGGGCGATATGCGGAGTCCGCTGTGTTTGGCGAACTACGGGGGGAGTTAGGCGTGTTCATGCGCATGCTCGTTTCACTGGCACACCGCCAGCGCGTCCAGCGCCACGGCGCCCTGGCCCCTGGGCAGCACCACCAGCGGGTTGATGTCGAGTTCCGCGAGGTCGTCGCCCAGCTCCAGGGCCATGCGCTGGACCCGCAGGACGACCTCCACGAGCGCCTCCAGATCGGCGGGGGGCCGCCCGCGCACCCCGTCGAGGAGGGCGCGGCCACGCAGCCGGCCGAGCGCCGCACGGACCTGCTCCTCCCCGAAGGGCGGCACGCACACGGCCGTGTCCCGCAACACCTCCACCAGCACTCCGCCCAGCCCGGCCGTCACGGTCGGCCCGAAGAGGTCGTCATGGGTGACGCCGACGACCATCTCCACGCCCTGCTCGACCATCTGGCAGACCAGCACCCCGTCCAGCGGCACGTCCTCGCGGCGGGCGATGTCCGTCAGTTCCCGGTAGGCATCGCGGACCTGGGCGGCGGAGGTCAGCCCGACCTTCACCAGCCCCAGCTCGGTCTTGTGCGCGAGACGCGCCCCGGACGCCTTCATCACCACCGGGTAGCCCACCAGCCCCGCCGCGCGCACGGCCGCCGCCGCGCTGGTCACGAGCTGTTCGCGCGGCACCCGTATGCCGTAGGCGCGCAGCAGTTGCTTCGCCGCGTGCTCGCTGAGCTGCTGTCCCGGGCGCATCAGCTCGCGCGCCTTGCGGTAGGAGGGCGAGGGGGAGCGGGGGGCCTCGTCGAAGGGGGAGCGGTAGTCGCGCACGAAGCGGTGGTGGCCGAGGTAGGCGCGGACGGCCGTGAGGCAGTTGGCGACGGTACGGAAGGTGGCCACCCGGGACGAGCCGAGCAGGACCTCGCGGTAGGCGCCCTCGGTGCCGACCGGCGACCCCCACACCACGCACACCAGCTTGTCGGTCTCCTCTGCCGCGTCGACCAGGTCCCGCACGAGCCGGTCGCTGAGCGGGGGGAAGGGCCCGGTGACCGGGCAGATCAGCACCCCGACGGCCGGGTCGGCGAGCAGCGCGTCGATGATCTTCCGGCCCCGGTGGTCGCCCACCGGATGCCCGCCGTTGTCGACCGGGTTGGCCACGCTCAGATAGCCGGGTATCCACTGGTGCAGCTCGGCCTGCTTGCCCGCCGAGAGCGTCGGCAGCTCAAGGCCCGCCGCCGTGGCCAGGTCGGCGACGTGGGCGCCGGTGCCGCCGGAGATCGAATAGACGGCGACCCCGTCGGCCCGGGGCGGGCGGGCCCTGGCCAGCAGCGCCGCCGTGTCCTGGAGTTCGTCGAGGCCGTCGACGCGGATCACGCCGTACTGCCGCATCGCCGCGTCCACCACCGCGTCCGCGCCGGTCAGCTTGCCGGTGTGGGAAGCGGCGGTGCGTGAACCGGTCTCGGTGCGGCCGACCTTGACCGCGACGACGGGCACCCCGCGGCGGGCGGCGCGGTCGGCGGCCAGCAGGAAGGCGCGGCCGTCCTTCAGGCCCTCGATGTAGGCGGCGACGGCGCCGACCTCGGGCCGCTCGGCGAAGTAGGAGAGGAAGTCGGCGGTCTCCAGGTCGGCCTCGTTGCCGGTCGGGGCCCAGTGGGAGAGGCGTACGCCCAGCTCCTGGAGGGCGAAGACGGGGCGGCCCTGGTGTCCGGACTGGGTGATCAGGGCGATCGCCGGGCCGCTGAGGTCGGTGCGGAAGCGCTCGAAGGCGTTGAGGTTGGTGTTCGGTCCGAGCAGCCGCATCCCGGACCGCTCCACGGCGGCGGTGAGCCGGGCCTGCGCGGCGGCGCCCTCCGTGCCCGTCTCCGCGAACCCGGAGGCGAAGACCACCGCGAACCTCGCCTTGGCCTCGGCGAGTTCCTCGACCACGGGAAGGGGATCGGCGACCAGCAGTACGGCCAGGTCGACCGGTCCGGGCAGCTCGGAGACGGAAGGGAGACAGGGAATGCCGAAGACGGAGTCACGGGAGGGGTGCACGGGGTGCAGCCGGGCGCCCACCCGCCCAGCCCAGTCGAGGAGTTGCCGGGTGACGCCGGTGCCCGGCCGCCCCTCGGCGTCCGAGGCGCCGATCACGGCGACGGACTCGGGGCGGAAGAGGCGGTCCAGATCGGGCACGTCGGCGTGGAGCGGTCGGCCGCTGACGTCGAGGTCGCCGACGTCGGCCGTCCGGCCGTGGACGGCGGCGCCGGGGTGACGCTCCCCGCAGGCGATGACCCGGGCCCGGCGGGAGTCGGTGGTGAGGGTGCCGTGGGTTGATCCAAGCATCGGTCCGCCCGCTCCTGTGTGACAGCCAACAACAGCCAACAACAGCCGACAACCGCCAGCGACGGCCAGCCGGCGACGCAGCCATGGCAATAACTGACGCTCTGTCAGTTATCTCAGATTACTGAACTGACGGAGGGTCAGGAACCGTCGTGCGACGGCCAAATCACGAGCGAAGGGGGAGAGCGATGACCTACAGGGCCCACCCGGGCGGGCCGGCCCGTTCAGCCGACGACGCGCGACACCTTGCCGTCCATCCGCCGGGCGACCGCCTTCGCGATCTTCTCCGCGTCGATGGCCAGCTCGCGGAGCATGCCGCTGATGGGGTTGGTGAAGCCGGTGAAGTACAGGCCGGGGGCGTTGCCCGGGGTGCGCGCGCCCCGGACGACCGGCCGGCCGCGGTCGTCCAGGACGTCGAGGTGACCGACCAGCCCCTCCAAGCCGCGGACATAGCCGGTGGCCGCGATGACCGCGTCCGGGGCGACCCGGTCGCCGTCGGCGAGGACGACCTTGCCGTCCTCGAACCCCTCCACAGCGGCCACCACCTCGACCCGCCCGGCGCGCACCGCGTCGATGAGGCCGACGTCCTGCACCGGCACCGCGCCCTCGCGGACCCTGCTGTACAGGCCGGTGTCGGGCCGGGGCAGACCGTGCTCGGACAGGTCGGGCAGCGACACCCTGGCCAGCGGCCGGGCCATCCGGTCCACCAGGCCGACCGGGAGCCGCCGGACGAGGACGCCGGTGTACTGGGCGGGCCATCCGGCGGTGGAGCGGCGGACGATGTGCGGCGCCGTGCGGACGGCCAGCCGCACCCGGGACGCCCCGCCCTCGACCAGGTCGACGGCGATCTCCGCACCGGTGTTGCCGACCCCGACGACGAGCACGTCCCGGTCCGCGTACGGCTCGGCGTTGCGGTAGTGCGCGGCGTGCAGGAACTCGCCGGTGAAGGAGTCGCGGCCGGGCCAGTCGGGGACGCGGGGCGTGTGGTTGTAGCCGGTGGCGACGACCACCGCGCCGCCGGTCAGCTCCCGGCCGCCGGTGGCGTGCAGCAGCCAGCCGGTGCCGTCGGGCGCCCGGTCGACGCGGGACACCTCGACGCCGGTGACGATCTCCAGCTCGTGGCGCTCGGCGTACTTCTCCAGGTAGCGGACGACGTCGTCGCGGGAGACCCAGCGGCCGAAGCGGCGCGGCATCGGCAGTCCGGGCAGCGCGGAGCCCCTGCGGGTGGTGTGCAGGCGGAGGCGGTCGTAGTGGCCGCGCCAGGACGCGCCCACGCCGTCGGTCTTCTCCAGGACGACCGCGCGTATGCCCTGGGCGCGCAGCGCGTACGCGGCGGAGAGCCCGCCCGGCCCGCCGCCGATGACGTACACGGGGCGGTCGGTGGGGTGGGGTGCGGTGGAGTCGGCCATGGGCGCGAGCGTAATCCCATGCCGTGTTGTTGGGTCTCGGTCAAGACCGGAATTGGTTGCGGATTGATCACGGGTGTGTGGGGGTTGTGCGGATGGGATCTTCGGGCGCCCTTCAGGTGCCGACCCAGGGAGCGGCGGGAGAGCTGGCCATCTGACGCCATGTCAGCTATAGACATCATCCATGGACACCATCTGGCTCACCGGCGCCGAATGGCTCGCCGTCCTGCGTATCGGGCTCGGTCTGTGGTGGCTGGAGAGCTGGCGGCACAAGGACCGCACGGCGTGGTTCCAGCGGGGCAGCGGCATCGCCTGGGCGGGGGAGATAGCCGACCGGCACCGGTGGCGGGCGGTGCGCTCGGGCTACCAGCGGCTGGTGGCACCCCGGCCCAGGGTGATGGCGTACACCGTGGTCCACGCCGAACTCGCGCTGGGCCTCGGCCTGGTCAGCGGCTTCCTCACCCCGGTCGCCCTGCTCGGCGGGCTGCTGCTGAACCTGATCTACCTCACCCTCATGATCCACGACATGGCCGAGCAGGGGCAGAACCTGATGATGGCGCTGATCTCGGCCGTCGCGTTCTTCGGCATGTCCTGGCAGACCTGGTCCCTCGACAGCGCGCTGGGATGGTTCCTGTGAGACCGCCGCACCAGAGCACGGCGACGACGCGGTACGACCTCCCGGAGGCCGACGCCTTCACCCGCGCCTACTGGACGGCGGCGGCGGACGGACGGCTGCTGCTGCGGCGCTGCGGGGCGTGCGGCCGGGCGCACCACTACCCCCGGGAGTTCTGCCCGCACTGCTGGAGCGACGACGTGACCTGGCAGGAAGCCAGTGGCCTGGCCACGCTCCACACCTGGTCCGTCGTCCACCGCAACGACCTGCCACCGTTCAGCACCCGCACCCCGTACGTCGCCGCCGTCGTCGACCTCGCGGAGGGCCCCCGGATGGCGACGGAGATCGTCGACAGCGCACCGGCGGACCTGCGGGCCGGGACGGAACTGACGGTCGCGTTCCGGGACGGTATCCCCGTGTTCCGGCCTCGCCCCGTTCCCGCGCGCCGCGCGGAATCGACGTGAACCCGCGCCGCCGACGCGTTTCAATGGCCGGATGGCTCACCACATAGTCGCCCCCACCGGCCACCCGCCCCTCCCCGACCTGCACGGCCACGGCCTGCGGCTGTCCCACTGGGACGCGAACGCCGACGCCGACGCGGCGGACTGGCTGCGCGGGCTGGCCGACCGGGAGTTCCGGCGCTGGAACACGCCCCTGACACCGGTCACCGACCTCGACGACGCCCGCGCCTCACTGCGCGTCAAGCAGCGGCACGAGACCGACGGCACCGGCGCCTCCTTCCGGATCACGGACGCCGCGACGGGTGCGACGCTGGGCCACGTCGGCGTCAACGAGATCGACCACGTCATGAGCGTCGCCCGGGTCGGCTACTGGATTCTCCCCGAGGCCCGCGGCCACCGCGTCGCCACCCGCGCCCTCGCCCTGGCCGCCCAATGGGCCCTCACCGACCTGGGCCTGCACCGCCTGGAACTGGGCCACGCCCTCGGCCACGACGCGTCCTGCCGGATCGCCGAGCGGTGCGGCTTCCCGTACGAGGGGACACTGCGCGGCGCGATGCTGGAGGCGGACGACCGGGACGCCTTCCGCGACGTCCACCTGCACGCCCGGCTCGCCACGGACCCGCCCCCCGCCATCTGACCGGCGCCTCCCGGGAGCACCCGTCTGTCCGCCCCCGCCCTCAGGGCCACAACAACTCCCGCACCCAGCCACCCCCGCCCTCGTCCCCCTCCCGCCGATACCGCAGCCGGACATGCCGCCGCCGTGCGTCCCCCTGGAAGAACTCCACCTCCTGCGCCCGCACCCGGTACAGCGTCCAGGTCGGGACGGGCGCGTCCGGTTCGCGTTCGGCGCGTTCCCAGGCGGCCCGGGAGGCCCGGTCCAGGGCGTCGTACGACGGCAGGACCTCGCTCTGGTGGCCGGTGAGGGCCGCCGCCAGGGCGCCCGTGGAGCGGGCGTGCAGATCGGCGGCGCTCTCCGTGGCGGGCGCGGCGGTGACCCGCCCCCGGACGCGGACCTGGCGGCCCAGGACGGCCCAGTAGAAGCCGAGCGCGGCGTACGGGCGGGCGGTGAGCTGGCGGCCCTTGCGGCTGGTGGCGTGGGTCGCGAAGGACCAGCCGTCGGCGTCGGCGCCGTGCAGCATCACCGTCCGCACGTCCGGCAGGCCCGCCTCGTCCGAGGTGGCCAGGGACGGGGTGTGCGGCTCGGTCTGTCCGGCGGCCACCGCGTCCGCGAACCAGGCGGTGAACAGGTCGAGGGGGTCGGCGGGCGCGGCGGCCGGGTCGAAGGCGGGCAGTTCGGTGACCTGTGGGTCCCACACCCGCAGGGACCTCAGCAGCTGGTCGAGACGATGAGCATCGGTTCCCATGCCCCGATTGTGGGGGCCGGGAGCGCTCAGACCGTGCCGAGGTCCGAGGACACCCAGTGCTCGGGGCGCATGTGGAGCACGACCATCTCGCCGTGGTTCTTCCAGGAGAAGTCCACGTAGTCGTCGACCTTCTCGGCGGGCAGGTAGCGGGCGGAGATCTCCCGGAGCAGTTCCCGGGTGGCGGGGACGGTGTCGACGACCGGCCCCTCGACCGACACGTACCGGATGGTGGGCTCGGTCCGGTCGACCATCAGGGAGAACCGGCCCGCCGCGCTGACCAGCTGGTTCTTGCGGGAGTCGAGGCCGGTGAGGACCCAGGGGTCGCCGCCGGGCGCGTACTGGTACCAGATCGGCACGGTGAGCGGGGCGCGTCCCGGCCCCGCGTCGACCGAGAAGGCGGCGATGTGCGGCTCGGCGAGGAAGAGTTCACGCTCTTCGCGGGTCAGGGCCATGGCGGTCTCCTTCGACAGCGGCGGCGGGCGTGCCTACGTTTCACGACAACGCGCCCCGCGCGGGACGGTGTTCCCGGTTCGGTCACCCGGCGCCCAGCACCACCGTCCCCGACGAACAGAACCAGCCACCGGTCCCGGAGGCCACCGCCAGCCGCGGCAGCCCGCCCCCGGCGCGCCGCACCTGCCGCTCCCCGGCCTCGCCGCGCAGCTGCCGTACCGCCTCCACCAGCAGGAACAGCCCGCGCATCCCGGGATGCTGGGCGGAGAGCCCGCCCCCGTCGGTGTTCACCGGCAGTTGCCCGCCGCGCACCCGCAGTCGTCCCTCCCCGACGAACGCCCCGCCCTCGCCCTTCCCGCAGAACCCCAGGTCCTCCAGCGTCACCAGGGTCATGTAGGTGAACGCGTCGTAGATCTCCGCGAAGTCGATCTCGGCGGGCCGCACCCCGGCCCGCTGGAAGGCGAGCGGCCCGCTCACCGCGGCCGGGGACACGGTGAGGTCGGGCCAGGAGGACAGCGCCGCGTGCGAGACGTGCTCACCGGTGCCGAGCACCCACACCGGCCGGGTGCGGCAGTCCCGTACGTACTCCTCGGCCGCCAGCAGCACGGCGGCGCCGCCGTCCGAGCGCAGACAGCAGTGCAGCCTGGTGAACGGCTCGGCGACCGGCGGCCCGGACAGGACGTCGTCGACGGTGACGGGGGTGCGGAACATCGCCTCCGGGTTCAGCGCGGCGTTCGCCCGGGTGTCCACCGCCACCCGCGCCAACTGCTCCACCGTCGTGCCGTACTCGATCATGTGGCGGCGGGCCGCCATCGCGTACTTCGCGATCAGTGTGTGGCCGTACGGCACCTCGAACTGCGCCGGACCGCGCCCGCCGAAGTCGTACGTCGCCCCGCGGCGGCCCGCCTTCACGTCCGCGCGGGCCGTGGAGCCGTAGACCAGCAGGACGGCGTTGGCGTGCCCCGCCGCGATGGCGTCGGCGGCGTGCGCGGCCATGACCTCCCAGGTGGCGCCGCCCACGGAGGTGGAGTCGACCCAGGTGGGGCGCAGCCCCAGATGGTCGGCGATCTCGACGGGCGCGAGGGTGCCGGTGCCGGTGGACGCGAGGCCGTCCACGAGAGCGCGGTCGAGCCCCGCGTCGGCGAGCGCACGGCGGGCTGCCTGGGCGTGCAGGGTGTACGGGGTGGCGTCGTCGACACGACCACAGTCGGCGAGGGAGACCCCCACGACGGCCACGTCTCGCCGGGCGGCTGTTGTCCTGGCGGCGGTCATGAATCTGACGGTACATCAGGTAGTGCGGGATTGCTCTCGCCCGGACCCTGGGAAACCCGACCCGCCACACCTAATATGACGGGCCGTCAGATATAACCGTCCCCGCCCCAGGAGTCCTCCATGGACGCCCGTCTCACCCCCGAGCAGCAGGACATCCGCCGCGCCCTGCGCGCACTGCTGGCGGAGCGGTGCGGGCCGCAGGACGTGCGGGCCGCCGTCGACACCCCGGCCGGACACGACCCCGCCCTCTGGGCCGCCCTCGCCGAACAGCTCGGCCTGCCCGGACTCGCCCTCCCCGAGGCCTACGGCGGCATCGGCGGTACGTCGACCGAGCTGGCCCTCGCCTGCGAGGAGACCGGCCGGGTCCTCGCCCCCTCACCCCTGCTCGCCACCGCCGTCCTCACCGCACCCCTCGTGCACGCCCTCGGCACCGACGCCCAGCGCGCCGAACTGCTGCCGCGCCTCGCCTCCGGCGCCCTCACCGCCGCCCTCGCGGTACCCGGCCCCGCCCTCGCCACCGCCCTCGCCCTCACCGGCGACAACGGCGGCGACTGGGCGGGCGGCGGACGCGCCGGGGGCGTACAGGCGCGGCGGACGGACGGGGAGTGGCGCCTTTACGGGCAGGCCGACCAGGTTCTCGACGGGCACAGCGCCGGACTGCTCCTCGTCGCCGCCCACACCGGCGGGTTCGCCCGGTCGCGCGTCCGGCTGTTCCTCGTCGACGCGGACGCGCCCGGGGTGGTCCGGGCACGGCAGACCGCGCTCGACGCGACCCGCCCCCAGGCCCGGGTCCAACTGCGGGATGCCACGGCCGACATGCTCGGCGAGGAAACCCGCGCCGTACTCACCGCCCTCGCCGCCGTCGGCGACACCGCCGCCGCCGTCCTCGCCGCGGAGGCCGTGGGCGCCGCCGACCGGGTGCTGGAGCTGACGGTCGAACACGTCCGGCGGCGCGAGCAGTTCGGGCGCCCCATCGGTTCCTTCCAGGCGGTCAAGCACCGACTGGCCGACGTCCACGTCCAGCTCCAGGCGGCCCGCTCGGCCGCCTACTACGCCGCCTGGGCGGGCCCCCACGGCCCTCACGGCGAGCGGGTCGGCGCCCTCGCGCTGGCCCAGGCGCTCCAGGCGCTGCGCACCGCCACCGCCGAGGGCATCCAGCTGCACGGCGGCCTCGGTTTCACCTGGGAGCACCAGGCGCACCTGTACTTCAAGCGCGCCGCCGGTGACGAGCTGCTCTTCGGGCCGGTGCACCGGCTGCGGGCGCATGCCGCCGAACGGGTGAGACTCTTCGAGGAGGCCAGGTGAGGAAGGCCGTGGTACGGCTCGTGCAGCGGGTGTCCGCCACCCGGGGGTTCGCGCGCCTCGCGCCGTACGTCATCCCCGCCCTGGACCGGGGCGTGCACCGGCTCACCCGGGGAAAGGTGCTGCTCAGCGCGTTGCTGTTGCCGGGGGTCGTCCTCACCTCCACGGGGGCGAGGAGCGGGCTGCCACGGCGTACGCCGCTCGCGTGCATGCCCGACCCTGACGAGGACGGCTGGATTCTTGTCGGCTCCAACTTCGGCCGGCCCGGTCACCCCGCCTGGACCGGCAACCTCCTGGCCCGCCCGGACGCCGGGATCAACTGGAAGGGGCAGGACATCGCGGTGACCGCACGGCTGCTGACGGGGGAGGAGCGGGCCGCGGCCTGGCGGGCGCTGGTGGACTTCTGGCCGCCGTACGCGGCGTACCAGGAACGGGTGGAGCGGGAGATCAGGATCTTCCGGATCGTCCGGCGGTGAGCGCGGCAGGCCGTGGCCCACCCGGGTGGACCACCGCCTGCTGGACAGGACTCGATGACCGCGCCGACCGCCGCCGACCGGCGGACTACTTGGTGGGCTTCCTGCCGGTGATACCGAGGTACACCAACAGCGCCAGGTTCGGCTTCAGCTCGGCCTGCTTGACGCCCCAGGACGTGAAACCCTTCTGGTGCGACGCCACCGCCGCGAGCATCGCGACGAGCGAACCGGCGATCGCGGCCGGGTTCACGTCCTTGTCGACCCGCCCCTTGGACTGCAACTCCGCGACCGCGTCCGCGAGGGAGTTGTTCACCGAGTTGAGGATCTTCATCCGGAGCTTGTAGAAGCGTTTGTCGCCCTCGGCGGCACCGAGGTCCACGACGCGCAGGATGGCGTCGTTCTTCCGCCAGAACTCCAGGAAACCGTCGACCAGTTCCTGCGCGGTCTGCCACCCCGCCTTGCCGACCCAGCTGCGCCCCTCGACGACCTCGGTCAAACCGGCGCCCTCGGCGGCCATTTGCTCGGCGATCTCCAGGACGGCGCCCTCGACGTCCGGGAAGTACTGGTAGAAGGTGGCGGGCGAAGTCCCCGCCTTGCGGGCGACGTCGATGACTTTGACGTCGCGGTACGGAGAGGAGCTGAGCATCTCGCTGAGGCAGTCGAGCAGCTTCTGCCGCGTCGCCTGCCCACGCCGACCGGCCACGCGGCCGTCGACGGTACGCACTTGTCCTGTCATGCCGTCAGCTTACCGAGGGGTGATCTGAGCGCGATTCGGCCGAGTGCAAATGGGGTGCACGGGCTGTTTGGCGGTGGTGCGCCTGGTAGGCGGGGTGCGCGCGGCCCCGTTACCTTGATCGCATGGCCGAAAACAGGGCATCTGACGCCGAAGAGA
Source organism: Streptomyces sp. B93 (assembly GCF_018070565.1). Lineage (GTDB taxonomy): Bacteria > Actinomycetota > Actinomycetes > Streptomycetales > Streptomycetaceae > Streptomyces. Next base: position 2,064 of record NZ_JAGPXL010000006.1, on the reverse strand, counting down.
CGTATCCGGACCCGGAGCCGGAAAGGTACCCGGAGGGCGCCCCCTGCTGGGTGGACGCGCAGCTCGCCGACCTGGAGGCGGGCAAACGGTTCTACGGTGGGCTCTTCGGGTGGTCCTTCGAGGAGTCCTACGGCGGCACGGTATGGGCCTACGCCGAGGGCGACCCCGTCGCCGCGCTCGCGCACAAGGCGGACGGCAGGCTGCCCACCGTGTGGACGGTGTACTTCGCCACCCCCGACGCCGGCGCCCTGACCCGGCGCATCCACGCCGCGGGCGGGCAGATCGTCACCCACCCGATGCCGCTCGGCGACCTGGGCACGGCCGCCCTCGCCACCGACCCCGACGGCGCCGTCTTCGGCCTGTGGCAGCCGGGCACGCACGACGGCTTCGGCCGCCGGCACCAGCCCGGCACCTTCGGCTGGGCCCAGCTGTACGCCCGCGACACCGCCGCCGCCAACGCCTTCTACGGCGGTCTCTTCCACGACGCCCTGTTCGGCCCGGACGCCGAGCCCGACTTCGGCCGCGCACCGCTCACCGAGGTCTTCCCCGCCGAGATGCCACCGCACTTCCTCGTCCACTTCCAGGTGGAGGACTGCGCGGCGGCGCTGGCGGAGGTGGCCCGGCTGGGCGGACGCGTGCAGGTCGACCCCTTCGTCACCTCCTACGGCACGGTGGGCGTGGCCAGCGACGACCAGGGGGCGTCGTTCGCGGTGCTGGAGCGTGAGTGGGGCCGGGACGGGAACCGGGACAGTGGCCGGGACCGGGAGCGGTACGCGGATCGGGAGCGGTACGAGGATCGGGGGGCCGGGCAGGAGCGGGCCCCCGAAGCGGGGCAGAATGAGGCGCCGGAACCGGTCACGGAACCGGATCCGAAGCGCTGAGCTGCGGCTTTTGTAACTTATATAGGAAGACACCCCATTCCTCACCGGGTTCGCAACCTGCGCTCCGGACAGGAAGAATCGGGGTGCGTGCCGCCATGGCGGTGCGGTGGTGAGACGCTGCACAGGGTCGCGTACATATGTGACGAGGTCGCGTACATATGTGGGAGACGCGGCTCGTACGGGGAGGTGGCAGGCAAGTGGTGGATCAGCTGACGCAGCACGATCCGCGGCGTATCGGGCCGTTCGAGGTGCTGGGACGGCTGGGGGCCGGCGGCATGGGGCTGGTCTATCTCGCGCGCTCGGCGTCCGGGCGGCGCGTGGCGATCAAGACGGTCCGCACCGAACTCGCCGAGGACCAGCTGTTCCGGGTCCGCTTCACCCGCGAGGTGGAGGCGGCCCGCGCGGTCTCCGGCTTCTACACGGCCGCCGTCGTCGACGCCGACCCGCGCGCCGCCGTGCCGTGGCTGGCCACCGCCTACGTGCCCGCGCCCTCCCTCGAGGAGATAGTGAACGACTGCGGCCCGCTGCCCGCCCAGGCGGTGCGCTGGCTGGCGGCGGGCGTCGCCGAGGCCCTGCAGTCCATCCACGGCGCCGGGCTCGTCCACCGCGACCTGAAGCCCTCCAACGTCCTCGTCGTCGAGGACGGCCCCCGGGTGATCGACTTCGGTATCGCCTCCGGGGTCTCCAACACCCGGCTGACGATGACGAACGTCGCCGTCGGCACCCCCGCGTACATGTCACCCGAGCAGGCGAAGGACTCCCGCAGCGTCACGGGCGCCTCCGACGTCTTCTCGCTCGGCTCCACCCTCGTCTTCGCCGCCACCGGCCACCCGCCCTTCCACGGCGCCAACCCGGTCGAGACGGTCTTCATGCTGCTGCGCGAGGGCCCCGACCTGGAGGGCCTGCCCGACGAGCTGCGCCCGCTGATCGAGTCCTGCATGCAGATGGACGCCGGAGCCCGCCCCACCCCCGCCGACCTCCAGGCGCAGCTCGCCCCGCACCTGTTCGGCTCCGGCTCCGACGACAGCGGTACGGCGTCGGCGTGGCTGCCCGGCAAGGCGGTCGCCCTGATCGAGTCCCGCCGCGGCGGCCGGCTGCCCGCACCCAAGCCGCACCACAGCCACGGCGGCGGGCACCACGCCCCGGGCCGCGGCGGCAACCGCCCGCACGTCCCGCCCCCGCC
>NZ_JAGPXL010000059.1 GCF_018070565.1 Streptomyces sp. B93 | reverse complement strand
GCCCGCGCGGTTCCGAGGCGGGACACCCCCCGGCGCGGCCCCGACCCACCCCCCGGCGGACAGCGCCACGCAAGCCACCCACCGGACGGACACAGGCCGCCGCAGGCATCCGTCACACCCCCGCGAAGTGCTCCCCCACCACCCCCCGCACCACATCCAGCTCCCCCGCGACCACCGCGTCCAGCAGCGCCACATGCTCCGCCGCGTCAGCGAGCAGATCCGCGCCGACCCCACCCACCAGCGGCCACTGAGCCCGCCGATAAAGGTCCTCCGCGATCCGCACCAGCTCCCCGTTCCCCGCCAGGCTCAGCACCCCCCGGTGAAACGCCCGATCCGCCTCCGCGTACGTCGCCCGGCACCCCGACGCCGCCGCCCGCACCGTCGCCTCCGCCAGCGGCCGCAACTCCCCCCACCGCTCCCCCGGCACCGTCCGAGCCAGCCGCAACACCACCGGCACCTCGATCAGCGCCCGCACCTCCGCCAGCTCCGCCAGCTCCCGCTCCCCCCGCCGCACCACCCGGAACCCCCGGTTCGGCACCACCTCGACGGCCCCCTCCACCGCCAACCGCTGCATCGCCTCCCGCACCGGCGTCGCCGACACCCCGAACCGCTCCCCCAGCACCGGCGCCGAATACACCTCCCCGGGCCTCAGCTCCCCGGACACCAGCGCATGCCGCAACGCGTCGAGCACCTGCCCCCGCACGGACGCCCGCCGCACCACCGCCCGGGCAGCCGGCACCTCACCGTGCGTGTGCTCCCCCCGAACCCCCTGGTCCATCCCCTCCGCGCCGACCCCACGCCCCCGCCCGCGCCCCTGCTCCGGCACCCGCCCAACGACCCGCACACCCTCCTCCACAGGTCCTCCTCAGGCATGATCCCGGCATGACTCCGGCTTATCGGCACTTGGGGTATTAACGACGGCTTGTTACTCACCCGTCAAGCACCTTAGGCGCACACCCGGACAGTTCAAACTCCGCCCACCTCGGGTAAGGTAAGCCTTGCCTTCAAGCAGACGTGAATCGGTGGTCAAGCATGCCCGCACCCCAGTCGGCGGTCACGGACGCATACACCCGCCTCACCGAGGTCTACCCCTACCTGACCATCACGGAGCTACCCCCCGGCACCCCACCCCCCACCGGTGACGGCTGGCTCACCGCCGCCGACCTCGCCGCCGCGGGCCCCGCCCTGGACGCCTTCCTCGCCTGGGACGACGCCCAGACCCTCCGCGACTACGGCCGCAGGGCCCGCCCCGACGTGGTGGCCAGCTTCGGTCTGCACCGCTACATCTGGCCCGCCTGCCTGCTGATCACCGTCCCGTGGTTCCTGCACCGCCGCGTCCCCCGCTACCCCGTGACGCACATCTCGTACGACCGCGAGGCGGGCCGCATGGCCATCCACCCCACCACGCACCCCACCTCCTTCGCCTGCCTCCCGGACGACCCGGCCGCGGCGCTCCCCGGCGCCCGCGTGGTCCCGGACGAGGAGACCCTGCGCTCCGAGGTCCGCGCCGCCGTAGCCGAACACCTCGAACCGCTCCTCGCCGCCTTCGGCCCGCGCATGCGCCGCCGTGGCCGCGCCCTGTGGGGCATGGTCACGGACGACATCGTCGAGGGGCTCTGGTACGTCGCCCAGCTCCTCGGCGAGGAGGAACGAGGCATACGCGAACTGGAGGCGCTCCTCCCGGGCACGACGAGGCCGTACGTGGGCACCCCGTCCTTCCGCGAAGTGAGCACCCCGGACGGCAGGCCCCTCACCACCCGCGACCGGGCGAGCTGCTGCATGTTCTACACGGTGCTCCCGGAGGACACCTGCGCGACCTGCCCGCGCACCTGCGAGTCGGCCCGCATCGCCAAGCTCACCGCGGAAGCGGCTGCCTGACACGCTGTCAACGCCAACGACCCCCCACACCCCGTAAGATCACCCTCGAGACCCCCCGAGCGTGACCCCCGTACGGTTACAGCCGATTCACAATTTCCTCACGCGCCCCCGGAACTTTCCGGAGAACCATCCGTACGGGTAGTCTTATTCGAACTCAACTCCCGCCCCTCAAGCGGCAGTTCGAGCAGAACGCCGCCCTGGGCTCCCCTCTCCCCCACCTTGGCGGCCTCTTGCCCCGAAACCCCCTGAGGCGCGTTGGGTTTGGGCCACCATGGCGGGCGTTACGCCCTATCCCAGTTGCAAGGGACCCCAGATGAGACTGACCGACATATCGCTGAACTGGCTGCTTCCGGGCGCCGTACTGCTCCTGGGCATGCTGACGGCGGTGGCGGTGCTCGCGCGCGGCAAGCGCTCCGCGGCCAAGGAGGCGAGCGCGGACGACTCGTGGGAGCGTGCGGAGGAGCGCCGCAGACGCAAGGAGGCCATCTACGGCACCGTTTCCTACGTCCTCCTCTTCTGCTGCGCCGCGGTGGCGGCCGCGCTCTCCTTCCACGGCCTGGTCGGCTTCGGCGAACAGAACCTCGGCCTGACCGGCGGCTGGCAGTACCTGGTCCCCTTCGGCCTGGACGGCGCGGCGATGTTCTGCTCCGTGCTCGCGGTCCGCGAGGCCAGCCACGGTGACGCCGCGCTCGGCTCCCGCATCCTCGTGTGGACGTTCGCGTTCGCCGCGGCCTGGTTCAACTGGGTGCACGCCCCCAGGGGCGCCGGTCACGCCGGTGCCCCGCACTTCTTCGCGGGCATGTCCCTGTCCGCCGCCGTGCTCTTCGACCGCGCCCTGAAGCAGACCCGCCGCGCCGCGCTGCGCGAGCAGGGCCTGGTGCCGCGCCCCCTGCCGCAGATCCGGATAGTGCGCTGGCTGCGGGCGCCCCGCGAGACCTACAAGGCCTGGTCGCTGATGCTGCTGGAGGGTGTGCGCAGCCTGGACGAGGCCGTCGAGGAGGTCCGCGAGGACAAGCGCCAGAAGGAGGAGACCCGGATGCGCCGCCGGGACCAGCAGCGCCTGGAGCGCGCCCAGCTGAAGGCGATCAGCCGGGGCCACCGCGGCTTCGTCGGCCGGGGCGGCGGCCGTCAGGTCGAGCTGCCCACGGTGGAGCGCGCCGACCGGCCCACCGCGGAGCCTGCCATATCCGCGTCCCCGACGCCCGAACAGCTCCCGGTGCGCGCCCGCCCGTCGCTCCAGCCCGTGCGCAGCGGCTCTGACAAGGTGCAGGTCGACCTCACCGCGGAGGACGACACAATGGCCCTGCCGCGCCTCGACTCCCTGGAGCGCAAGCTGAAGGACCTTGAACAGCAGTTCGGCTGACGGCCAACTGCCGCACACACCCAAGGGGTGGGACCACGACCTTCCGGGTCGGGCCCCACCCCTTGGCCGTTCGGGTCACTCACCCCCCGGCCCCCTCAGCCCTCAACCGTCAGCCCTCAACCGTCAGCCCTCAACCCCCAGCTCGAACCACACGGCCTTGCCCACCCCGTGGACCCGCACTCCCCACGCGTCGGCGAGCGCCTGCACCAGCACGAGCCCCCGCCCGTGCGTGCCGTCACCCGCGTCGGCCGGACACGGCCGCGGCGGCCGTGCGGCGAAGTCCCGCACCTCCACCCGCAGCCCCCGCTTCCCCACGACGGCGGTCAGCACCGCGTCCCGGTCGGTGTGGACCAGCGCGTTGGTGACGAGTTCGCTGGTGAGCAGTTCGGCGACGTCGGCCCGCCCGGACGACCGGCCGCCCCAGTCCCGCAGCAGCTCCCGCAAGGCCCGCCGGGCCTCGGGCACGGCCCGTAGATCGGCCCGCCCCAGCCTGCGCCGCAACCGCGACTCCACGCCGTCGACCCCGGCCTCCCCGTCTCCCCCTGGCGTCCCCGCCCCCGCTGTCCTGGTCCCTGCCGTCCGCGCCGAAGGGGCCCCGATCGCCATGGGACCGCCCCCTCGTACCTGCCTCTTCATGTCCCCCGCCCGCGTGCCGATGTCGGTTTCCCTCCTGCTCGAACACGTTCACGGAAGACATGCCCCGCTGGTACGCCCCCAGTCCTGCGGAGCCGTCAACGGCGAAGGCGAGCCAAAACTGGCCGAAATGCAAAGGCCAGCAAGCACCCACGCAAACGCAAGCAAGCCCCGGCACAAGGGCCAGCCGGCACCGACACCGCTAAGGCCGCGGCACGTTCCGCAAATTGGACCGCGCCATCTGAAGCATCCGCCCCACCCCGCCGTCCAGCACGATCTTCGAGGCGGAGAGCGCGAACCCGGTCACCATCTCCGCGCTGATCCGAGGCGGAATGGACAGGGCGTTGGGGTCGGTCACGACATCGACCAGCGCGGGCCCCTTGTGCTTGAACGCCCCCCTCAGCGCCCCGGCGAGCTGCTTGGGCTTCTCCACCCGCACCCCGTAGGCACCGCAGGCGCGGGCGACGGCGGCGAAGTCGGGGTTCTTGTTGGTGGTGCCGTACGAGGGCAGCCCGGCGACGAGCATCTCCAACTCGACCATTCCCAGCGAGGAGTTGTTGAACAGCACGACCTTCACCGGCAGGTCGTACTGCACCAGCGTCAGGAAGTCCCCCATCAGCATCGAGAAGCCGCCGTCCCCGGACATCGAGACGACCTGCCGCCGCCGGTCGGTGAACTGCGCGCCGATCGCCATGGGCAGCGCGTTCGCCATCGAGCCGTGCGAGAACGAACCGATGATCCTGCGCCGCCCGTTGGGCGAGACGTACCGCGCGGCCCACACATTGCACATCCCGGTGTCCACCGTGAACACGGCGTCGTCGTCGGCGACCTCGTCGAGCACCGAGGCGACGTACTCGGGATGAATGGGAATGTGTTTGTCGACCTTCCGGGTGTACGCCTTGACGACCCCTTCCAGCGCGTCCGCGTGCCGCTTCAGCATCTTGTCGAGGAAACGCCGGTTCCGCTTCTCCTTCACCCGGGGGATGAGACAGCGCAATGTCTCCTTCACGTCCCCCCACACGGCGAGGTCGAGTTTCGACCGGCGGCCGAGGTGTTCGGGCCGTACGTCGATCTGCGCGATGGTCACGTCGTCGGGCAGGAAGGCGTTGTACGGGAAATCGGTGCCCAGCAGGATCAGCAGATCGCATTCATGGGTGGCCTCGTAGGCGGCCCCGTAACCGAGCAGCCCGCTCATCCCGACGTCGAAGGGATTGTCGTACTGGATCCACTCCTTCCCCCGCAGTGCGTGCCCCACCGGCGACTTGACCTTTCCGGCGAACTCCATGACCTCCGCGTGCGCGCCCGCCGTGCCGCTGCCGCAGAACAGGGTCACCTTGTCCGCCCGGTCGATCAGCTCGACGAGCCGGTCGATCTCGGCGTCGCCGGGCCGGACGGTGGGCCGGGAGGTGACGAGGGCGGTCTCGGCGGCCTTCTCGGGCGCGGGCTGCGAGGCGATGTCACCGGGCAGCGAGACCACGCTGACACCACTGCGCCCGACGGCGTTCTGGATGGCGGTCTGCACCAGCCGGGGCATCTGCTTGGGGCTGGAGATCAGCTCGCTGTAGTGGCTGCACTCACGGAACAGCTGGTCGGGGTGGGTCTCCTGGAAGTAGCCGAGCCCGATCTCGCTGGACGGGATGTGCGAGGCGAGGGCGAGCACGGGGGCCATGGAACGGTGGGCGTCGTACAGGCCGTTGATGAGATGGAGGTTGCCGGGACCGCAGGACCCGGCGCAGGCGGTCAGCTTCCCGGTGATCTGGGCCTCCGCCCCGGCGGCGAAGGCGGCGGTCTCCTCGTGCCGTACGTGGATCCAGTCGATGGCGGAGTTGCGGCGGATGGCGTCCACCACCGGGTTGAGGCTGTCCCCGACGACGCCGTACAGGCGTTTGACTCCGGCGCGGGCGAGGATGTCGACGAACTGCTCGGCGACGTTCTGTTTGGCCATGGATCCATCAATCCACACTCGCGCCGGTTACGCCTCCCAAACGGCCGCGGCCGTACGGTCGTCGGAGTAGCCCTTGACCCTGACCTGCGTGTCGGCGAGGAACTCGGCGATGCCGGGCGGCTCGGGCGCCGACCAGCGCCCGGTCAGATGGGCCGAGAGGTCCGGCTCCCCGCGCAGCGGCTCGGCCAGACCGGCGGTGCACATCAGCAGGGTGTCACCCGGCCGGGCGACGGAGGCACGGAAGCGGAACGGTTCGCGGGGCGGTGCGGGGGCGGGTTCGTACGGGCTCGGTGGCCTCGGTATGCCCAGGTCCATGGTGAGCCGGTCGCCCTCGGGGGTCTCGCCGGGCGGCGAGCCGAAGCCGACGACCGGTTCACCGGTGACATCGGCGCCCGGCGGCTCCAGGTCCTGCCACACGCCGTCCCGCAGCCGGAACAGTCCGCCCGGCCCGACACCGAAGAAGACCCGGGTACGGCAGCCGGGGTCGGCGGTCAGCAGGAGACAGCGCAGGGTGGCCGCGTACTCCTCGGGCTGGAGTCCCCGTTCGGCGGCTCCGGCGCGGAGTCTGCCGAGGCTGCGGTCGGTGAGGCGGTGCAGCCCCGACTTCAGGTCGCCGCGGCGGCCCGCCCTGATGTCCTCGGCGAGCCGGGCGTGGCTGCGGCCGACGGCCCCGCCGATCCACCGGCAGACCTCGGCCGCGGCGCGGTGCGCCCCGGGGGTGGCACGGGCGCCGGTCGCCATCGCCACCAGCACCAGCGCCTGCTCCCCGGTACCGAAGCGGGCGGTGAGCAGGGCGTCGCGGCGGGGGTCGCCCCGGTACCGGGCGGAGTCCCCGCGCATCGACACGGCCCGCAGGGTGCCGGCGCCGTAGCGGGCGCCGTCCAGCACGGTGTCGGCGACCAGCTCGTCGAGGTCGTCCGGGTCGGCGGGCGGCAGCGCGGTGGGCTCGGGTTCGTAGGTGGGCGGTCCGGACCCGACGTAGGCGGTCACGGCGGCGGACGCCGGGACGACGGGGAGGGGCGCGGGCCGCGGAGGGGCCGGGGGTTCCGGCGGCGACATGGGCGCGGGCCGCCCGGTCGTCACGGCGGTGGGCCCACTCGGCGCACTCGGCGTACCCGGACCGACCGGCGCGGACGGCGCGGACGGCGCGGACGGCGCGGACGGCGCGGACGGCGCGGAGGACGCTGAGGACGTACCCGGCACCCGCTGCCCGGGTAAGGCCGCCCCCGCCGCCCCTGCCTCCCGCGCCTCCCCCACCGCCCCGGACGCGGAGGCGAACCGGTCGTCGAGAGAGTCGGGCACGGCCGTGGGCCCGGTGTCCTCGACCGCGTCGTCGTACAACTGCCCCCACCAGTCGTCGGAGTGACCGGTGGGCCTTCCCCCCTGCTGGCTCATGCCCCTAATTGTCCACCGCGACGGCCGTGGGAAAACGGGACATCCGGAAATTCCGGGGCGGAGGGGCGGACCGACGGCCGCCGGGCGGCTCCCCCCCCACGGGAGAACCGCCCGGCGACGTGAGGTGACCCGGGGCCGGTGGGCCCACGACCTGCGGATCTCGATCGGCTCCGGCACCCTGGGCAGATGGGAGTGTGGGAGCTCCTGCTGGCCGGGCTGATCATTCTGTTCGGACTGTGCGGGGTGCTGGTGCCCGGGGTCCCCGGCTCGTGGCTGGTGTGGGCCGCGGTGATGTGGTGGGCGCTGAAGGACCCGCAGCCGGTGTCCTGGTTCGTGCTCGTCGGCGCCACGGTCGCGTTGTTGCTGTGCCAGGTGGTGCGCTGGGCGCTGCCTCCGAGACGGCTGCGGGAGAGCGGCGCCGACCGCAGGATGGCCGCGTACGCCGGCGGCGGCGCGCTGCTCGGCTTCTTCGTGATCCCGGTGCTGGGCGCGATCCCGGGCTTCGTGGGCGGTATCTACCTCGCCGAGCGGCTGCGTCTGGGCCGCCACGGTGAGGCGCGGGCGGCGCTGCGTACGGCGATGCGCTCGGGCGGCTGGAGCGTGCTGGTGGAGCTGTTCACCTGTCTGCTGATCATGGGCGCATGGCTGGGCGCGGTGCTCTGGAGCTGACGGGGCCGACAGGGCTGACAGGGCTGACAGGGCTGACAGGGCTGACCATGCCCCCGGCACCGAGGGCGCCTTCCAGTCCGAGCAGCCGCGTCTTGCGTTCGAGGCCGCCCGCGTACCCGGTGAGGGAGCCGTCGGCGCCGATCACCCGGTGACAGGGGCGGACGATCAGCAGCGGGTTGGCGCCGATCGCGCCGCCCACGGCCCGTACGGCGGCGCGCGGGGCGCCGATCCGGGCGGCGATCTCGCCGTAGGTCGTGGTCGCCCCGTACGGAACGTCGTCGAGGGCGGCCCACACCCTCTCGCGGAACTCGGTGCCCGCGGTGCTGAGCGGCAGTCGGAACTCCTTGCGTTCGCCCGCGAAGTAGGCGGCGAGCTGCCGCTCGACGTCGCGGAACGGGCCGGGGTCGCGCCGCCAGCCGTCCTGCACGGTCCGCCCGCCCTTCTGCCCGGGCACGGACAGCGAGGTCAGCGCGCCGGTCGTCGGGTCGGCGGTGAGCAGGAGCGCGCCGAGGGGGCTCTCCACGGTCGTCCACCGCACACTCGTCATCATCGCTCCAGCTCTCCCGCGCATCGCAGGTGTCGTACGCCGTACGACCGCCAGGGCCGCCAGCCCTCCGGGATGTCGGCGCCGGGCGGCGCGACGTCGGGGTCGCCGAGCGCACGGGTGCGGATCGCGGCGACGGTGGTGCCGTCCAGGCCGGGCAGGGCGCGCAGGGCCGCCTCGGCGTCGTCCCGGTCGGCGCCCGGGTCCAGCCGTACGGCGCCGTCGGCGAGGGCGGCGGTGAGCGCGCCCAGGGTGCCGTGCGGCTCGGCCTCGGCGAGGACGGCGGGTTCGGGGAACAGGTGGGTGAGGGTGCCGCAGGGCGCGTCGAGCGCCTTGCCGTACCGCCGCACCAGCCGCTCGGCCTCCGCGCGCCCGGTCACCGCCCGTACGGCCAGTTCCTCCGGGTCGGCGGCGCCGGGTGAGCGCAGTCCGGGGCGGGCGGCGACGAGCGGGGCGAGCCGGGGGTCGGCGGCGAGCCGCTCGTCCACGGCGTACGGGTCGGCGTCGAGGTCGAAGAGCCGCCGCAGCCGCTGGACGGCGGTGGTCAGGTCGCGCGGGTCGGTGAGGTGCAGCCGGGCGTCCAGCCAGCCGCCCGGGTGGGCGCCCGAGGACCGCCCGCGGTTGCCGGGGCGTTCGTCGACGGCGGCGATGGCGGTGCCGTACGGCAGTCTGAGGGTGCGCCGGTAGGTACGGCGGCCGGGGGTGCCGCTGACCTCCTCGACGCCGGGGACGGCTTCGTGGGCCAGCAGGTCGAAGACGGGTCCTGCCTGGTAGGGGCCGCGGTGGGCGAGCCGCAGCGGGATCCCCGCGGCCGGGGTGCCGCCGCGCCGGGCGCGGGAGCGTCCCGGCGCGGCGGCGCGCAGGTCGCTGGGGGTGCGGGCGTACACCTCGCGGACGGTGTCGTTGAACTGCCGCACGCTCGCGAAGCCGGAGGCGAACGCGATCTGGGTGACCGGCAGCTCGGTGGTCTGGAGCAGCGTCCGCGCGGTGTGCGCGCGCTGGGCGCGGGCCAGGGCGACGGGTCCGGCGCCCAGCTCGGCGGTGAGCTGCCGCTGCACCTGCCGGGCGCTGTAGCCGAGCCGGTCGGCGAGCCCGGCGACGCCCTCCCGGTCGACGACACCGTCGCCGATCAGCCGCATCGCCCGGCCCACCACGTCGGCCCGCGTGTTCCACTCGGCGGACCCGGGCACGGCGTCCGGTCGGCACCGCCGACAGGCCCGGAAGCCGGAGCCCTGGGCGGCGGCGGCCGTGGTGAAGAACCGCACGTTGTGCCGCCGGGGTGTCACGGCCGGGCAGCTCGGACGGCAGTAGATCCCGGTGGTCGTGACCCCGAAGAAGAACTCCCCGTCGAACCGGCCGTCCCGGCTGCGCACGGCCTCGTACCTGGTGTCCTCGTCCATCACGGGATCCAGTGTCGGCCGTGCGCGGCCCCGCCGCTAGCGGAAAACGGACATGGCGCTGCCGCTAGCGCCGCCCTCCCCTCTTCGCCTCCCCGGCCGCCCGGCCCTCCGCGCCCTTGCGCTTCCAGTCCTTGCGGATCTCGGCGCGCAGCCGGGCGTCGGTCTTGGCGACGATGTACTGGTTCTCCCGCAGCAGCTTGCGGTAGCTCTCCAGCCGCCGTACCGGCAGGTCACCGGAGTCGATGGCGGCGAGGACGGCGCACCCGGGCTCGGTGTGGTGGGCGCAGTCGTGGAAGCGGCAGTCGCGGGCCAGCTCCTCGATCTCGGCGAAGACCTGCCCGACGCCGCTCCCGGCGTCCCACAGCCCGACGCCCCGCAGCCCCGGCGTGTCGATGAGCACACCGCCACCCGGCAGGGCGAGGAGGTTACGGGTGGTGGTGGTGTGCCGCCCCTTGCCGTCGACGTCACGGATGGTCTGCACCTCCATGACGTCCTCCCCGAGCAGCGCGTTGGCGAGCGTGGACTTGCCCGCGCCGGACTGCCCGAGCAGCACGGACGTCCCACCGGACACCAGCGCCACGAGGACGTCAAGCCCCTCGCCGTGCAGCGCGCTGACGGTCAGCACGGGCACACCGGGCGCGCTGGTCTCCACGTCCTGGACGAGATACGCCAGCGTGGTGGCGTCGGGCACGAGGTCGGCCTTGGTCAGCACGACCACGGGCCGCGCCCCGGACTCCCAGGCCAGCGCGAGGAAGCGCTCGACGCGGGCGAGATCGAGTTCGACGGCCAGCGACACCGCGACGATCACATGGTCGACGTTCGCGGCGAGGACCTGCCCCTCGGACCGCTTGGAGGAGGTGGAGCGCACGAAGGCGGTACGGCGCGGCAGATACGTCCGTACGTAGCGGGGGTTGCCGCCCTCGGGTTCGACGACGGCCCAGTCACCGGTGCACACGACCCGCAGCGGGTCGTTGGGGGTGACGAAGGCGGTGTCCGCCCGCAGCACGCCGTCGGCGGTGACGACGTCGCACTGCCCGCGGTCCACACGCAGCACCCGCCCGGGCACCAGCCCCTGAGCGCCGTAGGGAGCGAACTGCTCTTCCCACGTCTCGTCCCAGCCGTAGGGGGCGAGCGCGGAGAAAGCGGAGATGGAATTCAACGGGAGACCCTTCACAAGGGGCGGCCCCGGCGGTGGGCGCGCCCGATCGCGCGCCGGAGAAAGGGAGTGTCAGCCGGTGGCCACGGAGGTGGACTTGACGGATTCCTGGATGCGGGCAGCGCCCATCGCAAAGACAGCCATCGGTCGACACCTCCTCGTCCCTCTCGGTCCCCGGCACACCGTGGATCGCGGCGTGCTCGTGGCCATCACAGTAGTCGGCGGCCGTACCACCCCGTCAACCGGATTTTCCGCTCACGCGGTCACGCGGTCACGCGGTCACGCGGTCACGCGGTCACGCAGCTCTTGCCGTTCAGTTCGAAGTCGTACGCCGGTGAGTTCGTCCCGCGCCAGGAGGCGAGGAAGCCGAGGGTGAGGGTGGCGTCGGCGGCGACGGTGCGGTTGTAGTGGGCGGCGGTGGCGGTGACGTGGGCGCCGGTCTGGGTGAAGCCCGCGTCCCACATCTGGTTGACGCGCTGGCCGTCGCGGAAGGTCCAGGTCAGCTGCCAGCCGTCGAGGGCGTGGGCGGTGGTGACCTTGACGGTGGCCTGGAAGCCGTCGGGCCACTGGTTCGCCAGGTCGTAGTCGACGACGCAGGACGTGGTCGCGCCGCTGCCGGGGCCGGGGCCGGGGTGGGCGGCGGGCGGGGTGGTGGGGGCGGAGCTGGCGGTGCCCTGGGGTTCGGGGGCGGGGGCGCTCGTCGTGCGGGTGGGGGGCGGTGTGGGCCGGGTCGTCGTGGGCGTCGGGGTCGGCTCGCGGTCGGGCGGTGCGCTGGACGTCGGTGGCGGCACCTTGGACGGCAGCGAGGGTCGGGGGTCGGCGACCGGGCGGCCGTCGCCGGGGTCGGCGGTGGCGTCGTCGGTGGAGCCGCCGCCGGGCATCAGGGAGACGGCGAGGGCCAGCGCGGAGACGAGGACGGCGGCGACGAGGAGGCCGTTGCGCAGCACGCGTGTCCTGTGCGCGCCGTCGCGCGGGGGTTCCGGGTCGGCGGGCGCGGGATGCGCGGCGCCGAGCCGGACGTCGGCGGCGCGGCGGCGGCGCTCCAGATAGGCGAGGCCGCCCCAGCCGATCACCCCGCCCGCGAGGGCGGCGGGCAGTCCGCCGCCGTGCGGCCGCAGACAGGCGGCGGCCTCGGAGCAGCGCACACAGCGGGCCAGGTGGTGGGAGAGGTCGTCGGGGATCTCGGCGGCGCCGGGGCCGCGGGTGAGGGCGTCGAGCATCCGGGCGTAGCCGCGGCACCGCACGGGCAGCTGGGTGTCGAGGTGGTTGCGCAGGCAGCGGTCGCGGAACAGGGCGCGCGCCTCGGCGAGTTCGGCGCCGACGGCGGCCGGGTCGAGGCGCAGGCGGCGGGCGACCACGGTCAGCGGCAGCGCCTCCACCTCGGCCAGCCACAGCAGTTCGGCGTCGGCGGGCTGCATGTCCCGCAGGGTGCGCAGGGCGAGCGGGCGGCCCAGGGGCGGGCCGGTGTGGCGGGCGGCGTGTTCGGAGGTGAGCCAGAGCCGCAGCTCGGGGGCGAGCAGGTGGCCCTGGCCCTGTTCCTCCCAGGCGGCGGCGGTGGTGCGTACGGCGGTGAGGAGCTGGGGTATGCGGGGCAGCCGGGCCGCGCGTCGGCCGGTGCCCCGCGCGGGGCCCGTGCCGTCGGTGGCGGCACGGGCCTCCCGTATGCCCTCCGTGAAGGCCTCGGTGGCGAGCCGGTGGGCCGCTTCGGGGGAGGCGGCGCACAGATCGGCGTAGGACAGGACCGTGTCCCAGCACTCGGAGAACAGCGCGGCCTCGGCGGCGTCCTTCGGGGTCGGCAGGTCGGGCATGGGTCTCCTGCATCCGCATGAGAGGCCAACTCGCCGAGGGAACACGGGGAGTTGTGGGGCACCTCGGGGAAGGCTCCGAGCCTTTCACGGGTTCCGCACAACTGACAAGCCGCCTCTTCAAATGCGCCCCGCGGGGCCGCGTCAGGCCTCCACCGGCTCCCGCGCGGGCAGGCTGTCCATGAAGGAGCTGACGGAGAACACGGCACGGCCGGGGCCGGGCGGGCCGTAGCCGGGGGGCGAGGAGAGGCCGAAGTCCTCCATGGTCTGCCGGTAGGCCTCCAGCAGCCGGATGTGGTACTCCAGCGGCGCGCCCTGCGGGTTGGCCTTGCCGAGCGGGGTGGTGGGCTCGGGGCACCAGGTGGTGAAGCGGGGCGTGATGCCGTGCGACATGAAGAAGCGCAGGCCCTCGGTGGTGGAGGCGATGGCCTCGTCGACCGTCTTGAAGCCGAAGGGCTCCGCCATCTCCACACCCGCCACGAAGTTGGGGATCACGTTGCGCGCGCCGAAGACGTCGGCGGAGTCGAGGATGCGCCGGTGCCACTCGTCGCGGCCGACGTACCGCTCCTTGCCGGGGCAGTACATCTTGAACAGGTACTCGTCCCACACCTCGTAGTTGGGGTGGTAGATCTGCACGCCGTAGTCCTTGAACCGCTGGACGTCGTCGCGGGGCAGGGCCTGGGCGACGACCTTGCCGATCCAGCGGCCGGGGAAGCGCTCCTCGATGGCCTTGGCGTAGTGGCCGTAGAAGTCGGCCTCGTCGCGGCCGGAGACGGTCTTGGTGATGGCGCCGCCGGTGAGGGTGTAGGCGGTGGAGGCCTTCGCGGTGTCGTACCGGTCGATGATCTCCAGGGCCTCCAGGACCTCCTCGACGTCCTTGACCCCGGTGTACGGGCGTCCGGCGGCCTTGTGCTGGCGCCAGTTGTGGTTGATGTCGCAGTACTGGCACTCCTCCTTGGCGCCGAAGTACTGGCAGACCCGGAAGACGGTCAGGTAGATCAGGTAGCCCCACTGGATGGTCGGGGCCACCTCCATGACGGACTTCCCGTTGGAGAGGGTGTGCCGGTAGTACTCCGGCATCGGGGGCACGCCGACGTCGGCGATGCGCCTGCCGTCCAGGTAGAGGCCGAGGACGCCGTCGTCGTTCGCGGCGACGCGGTAGGGCGAGGACGGGTTCACCCGGACGGAGACGACGGTGCGGCGCAGGTCGTAGGGGCCGCCGGTGAGGATGATCTCCTCCGGCGGGCGGCGCAGCGCGGCCTCGCCCAGCTCGGGCAGGGTGCCGTGGTCGAAGGAGAAGATGAAGTACGACTTCGGCTTGACCTCGCCGCTCTCGTTGTCGCTGAGCGCGGACGCGTCGAACGCGACACCGCCGCGGAGCAGGTCCTCCTTGAAGACCGCTTCCCGCGGCACATGCGGGAAGCGCTCCATCAGATCCTCGACCAGCGCGGTGCGGCTGCCCATCCCGTGATCTCCTCCCTGCGGCGACGTTCGACTCCTCACGGTATGCCCCCGGGCGCCGGGGTCGTGCATCCGGGGTCCCGGACGAGGGTCACGGGCCCGTCGGGCCCCCGCCGACCGGCCGGTACGCCCGGCCGCGGCGGGCCGACCCTGGCACCGGTGCCGGCGGCGGCAGTGATGTGATGGCCCCGCACACCGTTTCTCCCGGGGAGGGGCCCCGCATGACCGAGACCGTGACCAACTGGGCGGGCAACATCACCTACACCGCCAAGGAGCTGCACCGCCCGCGCTCCCTGGACGCGCTGCGCTCCCTCGTCGCGGACGGCGCCCGGGTGCGGGTGCTGGGCAGCGGGCACTCCTTCAACGTCATCGCCGACCCGGGCCCGGACGGCGTACTGCTCTCCCTGGACGCCCTGCCGCCGGCGGTCGACGTCGACACGGCCGCCCGTACGGTACGGGTCTCGGGCGGCGTCCGGTACGCCGAGCTGGCCCGTGCGGTGCACGCCCACGGCCTCGCCCTGCCCAACATGGCCTCCCTCCCGCACATCTCCGTCGCCGGGTCCGTCGCGACCGGCACCCATGGCTCGGGCGTCGGCAACGGCCCCCTCGCGGCGCCGGTGCGGGCGGTGGAGCTGGTCACCGGCGACGGTACGACGGTGACGGTCGAGCGCGGGGAGGAGCGCTTCGGCGGCGCGGTCACCGCCCTCGGCGCACTCGGCGTGGTCACGGCGCTCACCCTCGACCTGGAGCCCGCCTACGAGGTGGAGCAGCACGTCTTCACCGAGCTGCCGCTCACCGGGCTCGACCCGGCGGCGTTCGAGACGGTGATGTCGGCGGCGTACAGCGTGAGCCTGTTCACCGACTGGCGGGAGCCGGGGTTCCGGCAGGTGTGGCTCAAGCGGCGCAGCGACCAGCCGCTGCCGGACTTCCCCTTCGCCGCCCCCGCGACGGAGAAGATGCACCCCGTGCCGGGCATGCCCGCCGTCAACTGCACCGAGCAGTTCGGGGTGCCGGGGCCCTGGCACGAGCGGCTGCCGCACTTCCGGGCGGAGTTCACGCCGAGCAGCGGGGCGGAGCTCCAGTCGGAGTACCTGCTGCCGCGCCGGTACGCCGTCGACATGCTGACGGCGCTGGACGGCATCCGGGACACGGTCGCCCCGGTGCTCCAGACCTGCGAGATCCGCGCGGTCGCCGCCGACGGGCAGTGGCTGAGCCCGGCGTACGGACGGGACACGGTCGCCGCGCACTTCACCTGGATCGAGGACACGGCGGCCGTACTGCCCGTGGTGCGGCGTCTGGAGGCGGCGCTGGACGGCTTCGAGGCACGGCCGCACTGGGGGAAGGTGTTCACCACCCCGGCGCACGCCCTGCGCGAGCGGTACCCCCGGCTGGGCGACTTCCGGGCGCTGGCCGCCGAGCTGGACCCGGCCGGGAAGTTCGCCAACGCGTTCGTACGGGACGTGCTCGGCGGCTGACGGAAGGCACCCGGACACCGGACGGACTTGCCGCACCCCTTCGCACATCCCTTGTGGAAAGCCCGCCGCACCCCATAGCCTCCCCACCGTGCGCACATCACGGGACATCCGCACCGCCAACCGCTACGGGGTGCTGCGCCAGATCATCGCCTCCTCCCCCACCTCCCGGCAGGAGCTGGCCGCCGCCACCGGACTGAGCCTGGCCACCGTCGCCACGCTCGTCGGTGAGCTGCTCGACCTGGGCATGATCACCGAGGTGGGCTTCGAGGACTCGGCGGGCGGCCGTCCGCGGGGGCTCGTCGCCGTCAACGCGTCGGGGGGCGCGTTGATCGGCGTGGACATCGCGGAGACGTACGTCCATGTCGAACTGTTCGACCTGGCGCTGAACGTGCTGGCCCGCACCGAGGACGACGTCCGCCCCGGCGAGAGCCGCCCCGAGCGGCTGGTCGGCAAGGTCGCCGCCGCCGTCGGCTCGGTGGTCGCGCAGGCCGGGGTCGAGGCGGCCCGGGTGCTGGGCGTCGGGGTGAGCATGCCGGGGCAGGTGGACCGGGCCACCGGCGTCTCCGAGTACGCGCCGAACTGGGACCACTGGCGCGACGTGCCGCTGCTCGGTCTGCTCGCCGAGCACATCGCCTACCCGCTCCACCTGGACAACCCGCTGCGCGCCTGCGCGGTGGCCGAGCTGTGGTTCGGGGCGGCGCGCGGGCGCAGCGACGCCGTGGTGGTCAACCTCGGCACCGGAGTGGGCGCCGGGCTGGTGCTGGGCGGCGGGGTGCACCGCGGGGTGAGCAACAGCGCGGGCGAGTGGGGGCACACCACCCTGGTGCTCGACGGGCGGCCGTGCCACTGCGGCAACCACGGCTGTGTGGAGACGTACGTCGGCGCGCCCGGCATCATGCGGCACCTGCGCGAACTGAGCCCGGACAGCGCCCTGTTGCACCCCGAGGACCAGACCGCCACCGTCGACGCGCTGGCCCGGGGCGTCGCCGCGGGCGACCCCCTGGCCGTACGGGTGCTGCGGGACACCGCGCGCTATCTCGGCGCCGGGATCGCCGACCTGGTCAATCTGCTCAACCCCGAGGTCGTGGTGCTCAGCAGCTGGGTCGCGGCCACCCTCGGGGAACCGCTGCTCGCCGAGGTGCGCGAGGCCGTCGCCCGGCACGCCCTGCGGCGTCCGCTGGCCGCCACCGAGATCGTGCTCTCCCCGATCCCCACCGACCCGGTGTGCCTGGGCGCGGCGACCTTCGCGCTGGAGGGCACGCTCCAGTCGGCCGGACAGCGCGGCGCCGCCGCCACGCGACGCACCCCCGCCCCTGCCCCTGCCCCCGCCCCCGCCCGGAGCCGTACCGCACCGCCCGCCTGACGCCCCGCGTCCGGCTCATCCGGCTCGTCCGGCTCATCCGGCTCGTCCGGCATCCCGAACACCGCGCAACATTTCGCACGCACTTCGTCCAACCCCTTGCCGAAGTATTGGCCGAAGGTTAACGTCCCGCACCGCAAGCCGAACGAGTCACGGGGTCAGTGAGAGCCGCAGCCGCACTCGAGACAAGGACGTCGCCATGTCGGCACTGAGCAGCAACACCAACTGGGACCGCCGATCCGTACTGCGCGCCACCCTGGGCCTGACCGCCGCGGGGGCGCTGGCCGCCTGCGGCGGCGACAACGGACGGGGCGGCGGCTCCGGGTCGGGCCCGAACCTCGTGCAGTACTTCCACGCCTACGGCGAGGCGGGCACCGAGCAGGCCATCAAGCGGTACGCCAAGGACTACGGCAAGGCCACCGTCCGTACCCAGTGGATCACCGGCACCAACTTCGAGAGCAAGCTGTTCTCCGCGCTGCTCACCGACACCGCCCCCGACGTCTTCGAGTTCCACCCCCAGATACAGCTCGTCAGGAGCGGCCAGGTCGCCGATCTGACCGAACTGGTCGAACCGGTCAAGGACGACTTCAACCAGGCGGACATCGCCTCGCACACCATCGACGGGAGGATCTGGGGCGTCCGTATGATCGACGACCCGCAGTTCTTCTACTACCGCAAGTCCCTGCTCGCGGACGCGGGCATCGAACCCCCCGCCACCCTGGACGAACTGGTCGAGGCCGCGGCCAAGCTCACCACCGACAAGGTCAAGGGCGTCTTCCTCGGCAACTCGGTCACCCCGGTGATGAACCCGCTGATCTGGTCCACGGGCGCCGACACCCTCACCGACGGAAACGAGATCGCCTACCACACGGACGCGGTCGCCGAGGGCCTGACGAAGCTGCGCTCCATGTTCGAGGCCGGGCACCTGCTGCTGGACGCGCCCGCCGACTGGTGGGACCCCTCCGCGATCACCCAGGGCCTGGTCGCCATCCAGTGGTGCGGGATGTGGGCGATGCCGGTGATCCAGGAGGCCCTCGGCGACGACGTCGGCATCATCCCCTTCCCCGCGTCCGCGGACGGCGGGAAGCCCGCGGTGGTCAACGGCGGCTGGTCGATGTTCGTCAACGCGAAGTCGAGACACATCGACGAGGCCAAGGAGTACGTCAAGTGGCTGTGGATCGACCAGAAGGAGCACCAGGAGGACTGGGCCCTGTCGTACGGCTTCCACATCCCGCCGCGCACCTCCCTCGCCGAGTCCGCCGAGAAGCTGAAGACGGGCCTGGCGGCCGAGGGCGTACGGCTGTTCAACGAGTTCGGGCACTTCGACAACCCGGCCTGGACCCAGGCGATGATCGTCGCCCTGGAGGGCGTCGTCGCCGACGCGGTCCGCAAGGGCGGGGACCCCGAGGCGGCCCTCGACAAGGCGGACCGGACCGTCGGCCGGGAGCTGAAGAAGCTGTTCGGATAGGCCGACTAGGACGGACCCCGACCATGATCCGTGGCCGCACCCTCAACTTCTGGCTGTTCACCGGCCCGTTCCTCACCGGGCTCGTGATCTTCGTCTATGTCCCGATCGGCTGGAGCGCGTACCTGTCCTTCTTCGAGGCGCGCTACACGGTCACCCCGAGCACGTTCGTCGGCTTCGACAACTACCGGCACATGCTGACGAACGACCGCTTCACCGACGCCCTGGTCACCTTCACCGTCTTCGCCGCGATCGTCGTCCCCGTCACCTGGGCGCTCTCCCTGGGGCTCGCGCTGCTGGTGAACCGCATCCGCTTCATGCGGGCGTTCTTCCGGTCGGTGTTCTTCCTGCCGACGGCGGTCAGCTTCGTCGCCGCCTCGCTGATCTGGAAGATGTCCGTGTTCAGCGGGGTCCGCTTCGGCCTGGCCAACACCGTGCTCGGCTGGTTCGGCGTCGACGGCATCGCCTGGCTCGCCGATCCCAACCCGCCCTGGTACTGGCTGGTCATCGTCACCGTACGGCTGTGGCTCCAGTCCGGCTTCTACATGATCCTGTTCCTGGCCGCCCTGCAGAACATCCCGCGCGAGCTGTACGAGGCCGCCGCGCTCGACGGCGCCAGACCCGGCTGGCAGACCTTCCGCCATGTCACGCTGCCCCAGCTGCGCGCCACCTCCACGGCCGTGGTTCTGCTGCTGCTCGTCGCCGCCTACCAGGCCTTCGACGAGTTCTTCAACCTGCTCGCCAAGACCACCTGGGGCCGCCCGCCACTGGTCGAGCTGTACTACACCGCGCTGGGCGAGAACCAGGACTACGGCGCGGGCAGCGCGGGCGCGATGATCCTGACCCTGCTGATCTGCGTCGTCACCCTGTTCCAGGGCAGGCTCATGGGCTTCGGGAGGGGTGAGGAGGCCAAGTGAACACCAGACGGGCGACCACCAGCACCGGCCTGTACCTCGCCACCGGCATCGCCGCGTTCCTCTTCCTGGTCCCCTTCTACCTGATCGTCCGCAACGCCCTGTCCACGGACGCCGAGATCACCGGCGAGGAGTGGCGGTTCTTCCCCACGGACATCCAGTGGGGCAACGTCACCGAACTGTTCGACGACCCGACGGTCCCCTTCGCCCGCTCCCTGTGGAACTCCGCGGTCGTCGGCGTCCTGCACACGCTCGGGACCCTGCTGGTGTGCTCCCTCGCCGGATACGGCCTGGCCCGCATCCCCTACCGGCACGCCGACAAGATCTTCTACGCCGTCCTGGTGACCCTGATGGTGCCGACCGCGGTCACCTTCGTACCGAGCTTCGTGCTGGTGTCGTCACTCGGATGGGTGTCCAGTCTGCGCGGACTGGTCATTCCGGGGCTGTTCAGCGGTTTCACCTGCTTCCTCTTCCGGCAGTACTTCCTGGGATTCCCCAAGGAACTGGAGGAGGCGGCGCGCGTGGACGGACTCGGCTACTGGGGCGCGTACTGGCGCGTCGTCGTGCCCAACTCGCTGAACTTCTTCGCCGCCATCGCCACCATCACCTTCATCAGCGGCTGGAACGCCTTCCTATGGCCGCTGGTCATCGGCCAGGACGAGCAGGCCTGGACGGTGCAGGTGGCGCTCTCCTCGTACATGACCAACCAGACCGTCAACTTCCATCTGATCTTCATGGCCACCGCCATTTCCATCCTGCCCCTGGTGTTCGTGTTCCTCTTCCTCCAGCGCTGGCTGGTCCAGGGCATCGCACAGACCGGCATCAAGGGCTGACCAAGGAGACCGATGTCTTTGCGCACCACCGCCTACGTCACGGACGTCACCCCCGGCGCGGGCGTCCTGCCGCCGCGCGCCTGGTACCCGGCGTCCGACGCGAAGTCCCTCTCCCTCAACGGCACCTGGCGCCTGCGCCGCTCGGCGACGGCCGACGCGCACGACGACGCCTTCGCGGCGCCCGGACACGACACCCGCGACTGGGCGGAGGTGACCGTCCCCGGCCACTGGGTCCTCCAGGGCGACGGCGCCTTCGGCTCCCCCGTCTACACCAACCACCTCTACCCCTTCCCGGTGGACCCCCCGCACGTCCCCACCGAGAACCCGACCGGCGACCACGTGCGCGTCTTCGACCTGCCGAAGGACTGGCCCAGGCTGTCCGAGGGCGGCGCCCTGCTGCGCTTCGACGGGGTCGAGTCCTGCGCCCGGGTGTGGCTCAACGGCACGGAGCTGGGCTGGTTCACCGGCTCGCGGCTGCCGCACGAGTTCGCGGTCGGCGAGCTGCTGCGGCCCACCGGGAACGTCCTCGCCGTCCGGGTCCACCAGTGGTCGGCGGGCTCCTACCTGGAGGACCAGGACCAGTGGTGGCTGCCGGGCATCTTCCGTGACGTCACCCTGCTGCACCGCCCCGAGGGCAGCGTCACCGACTTCTTCGTGCACGCCTCCTACGACCACCGCACGGGCGAGGGCACGCTGTGCGTGGACTCCGGGGTCGCGGGCCGGATCACGGTGCCCGCGCTGGACATCGACATCGCCACCGGCGCGACGGCGACCGTACCGGTCGACCCCTGGACCGCGGAGACCCCGACGCTGTACGACGGTGTCCTCGCCACGCCGGGTGAGCGGGTGCCGCTGCGCATCGGCTTCCGCACGGTCGCCCTCGAGGACGGCCTGATCAAGGTCAACGGCAGGCCGCTCCTCTTCAAGGGCGTCAACCGTCACGAGTGGCACCCCGAGCACGGCCGCGCCCTGGACCTGGAGACCATGCGCCAGGACGTGCTGCTGATGAAGCGGCACAACATCAACGCCGTCCGCACCTCCCACTACCCGCCGCACCCGGCCTTCCTCGACCTGTGCGACGAGTACGGCCTGTGGGTGATCGACGAGTGCGACCTGGAGACCCACGGCTTCACCGAGCAGTCCTGGCGGGACAACCCGGTCGACGACGACCGCTGGACCCCGGCCCTGCTGGACCGCGCCGCCCGCATGGTGGAACGGGACAAGAACCACCCCTCGGTCGTCGTCTGGTCGCTCGGCAACGAGGCGGGCACCGGCCGCGGCCTCACCGCGATGGCCGAGTGGATCCACGCCCGGGACGCCTCCCGGCTGGTCCACTACGAGGGTGACGTCGACTGCCGCGACACCGACGTGTACTCCCGGATGTACCCCCCGCACGCGGAGGTCGAGCGCATCGGCCGCTCCCTCGACGGCGGCACCCGCAAGCGCCGCCGACTCCCCCTCGTCCTCTGCGAGTACGGCCACGCCATGGGCAACGGCCCCGGCGGACTCGCCGACTACCAGCGCCTCTTCGAGCGGTACGACCGTCTCCAGGGCGGTTTCGTCTGGGAGTGGATCGACCACGGCATCCGGCACCCGGAGCTGGGCTTCGCCTACGGCGGCGACTTCGGCGAGGAACTGCACGACGGCAACTTCGTCTGCGACGGCCTGCTCTTCCCCGACCGGACCCCGTCACCGGGCCTGCTGGAGTACCGGAAGGTGATCGAACCGGTCCGCATCGAGGGCCAGGGCAGGGACGGCTCGGTACGGATCACCAACGCCCACGACTTCGCCGACCTGTCGGCGCTGACCTTCACCTGGTCGTACGACGTCGAGGGCGAGACGGCGGCGACGGGCACCCTGTCGGTCCCGGCCCTCACCCCGGGCGAGTCGGCGGAGCTGAAACTCCCCGAACCGCCCGCCGCCGAGGGCCCGGAGGCCCGCTGGACGATCCGCGCCCTGCTCGCCCAGGACGCCCCCTGGGCCCCGAGGGACCATGTGGTGGCCTGGACCCAGCTCCCCGTGACCCCGCACCGCCCCCCGGCCCTCACCCCGAGCACCGCCCCCACCTCCGCCTCCGACGGCATCCACCTGGGCCCGGCCACCTTCGACGCCCGCACCGGCACCCTGCTCGCCCTCGGCGACCTGGAGGTCACCGGCCCCCGGCTGGACGTGTGGCGGGCCCCCACCGACAACGACGAGGGCGCCCCCTGGCAGCCCGACGCCCGCCTCGGCCCCCTCTGGCGCAAGCTGGGCCTGCACCGGATGCGGCACCGGGTGGACGCCGTGGAGCCGGACGGGACCGGCCTCACCGTGCGCACCCGGGTGGCACCCGCCGGAGCCGAGGTGGGCCTCGCGACGGCCTACCGCTGGGCGTCGGACGGCGAACGCCTGAAACTGACGGTCTCCGTCGTCCCGGAGGGCGACTGGACCCTCCCGCTCCCCCGGCTCGGCGTCCGCCTCGCCCTCCCCCGGGCCGGCCGCGTCCGCTGGTTCGGCGGCGGCCCCGGCGAGGCCTACCCCGACACCCGGTCCGCCTCCCGGTCGGCCCGCTGGACCGCCTCCGTCGACGACCTCCAGACCCCCTACGTCCGCCCCCAGGAGAACGGCGCCCGCGCCGACGTCCACTGGGTGGAGCTGGGCGGTCTGCGCATCGACGGCGATCCGGCGTTCTGGTTCACGGCCCGCCGCTGGACGACGGAACAACTGGAAGCCGCCGCCCACCTGACGGACCTGACCCCCGGCGACAAGGTGTGGGTCAACCTGGACCACGGCCAGATGGGCATCGGCTCCCAGTCCTGCGGACCGGGCGCCCTGCCCCAGTACCACCTGCACGCCCGCCCGGCCGAGTTCTCGTTCGTCTTCTCGACGCGGGGCTGACCGGTCACTGTCCGGACACCCCCGCGTACCGCTCTGATAATCTCACCGTCACCTGCCGCGGGGGCCCCTTCCGGACGCCGCTTCACGGCAGTCAGGGATCAGGCCATTGCGCGCTCCCCCCGGTTCAACTGCCCGTTCACCGGGGGGAGTCGCGCGATGGCCTGGCTCGTTCCCGGGCCCTCAGTGGTCCGCGCAGCACGGCGTCGGTTCCGGCACCTCGAAGGGGACGAGGGTGCCGCCGATCGCGGGCATCGCGGTGAGGACGAGATCACCGCCCTGCCACTGCGGGCGCACATGGTCACGGGTCACAAGACGGGCGGACGGCTCCGGTTCCCCGGCCGCGCCCAGGACCGTCACCCGGTCGATCGCGGACCGGGCCAGCACGTCCGCGACGGTCAGCGTGCCGGTGAGGTCCCGGGCACCCGGATAGACGACCGCCCGGCCGGACGCGTCCGGAACACCTTCCGTCACGTCATGCCCCTCGGCCGTGAGCCGTTCCCGCACCGGGCCCAGCAGGGCGCCCGACGGCAACACGAAGGACACCACCACGCGCGGCCGGTCGTCCCGCACCAGATGGGTGCAGCCGAACGTGCCCTCGGGGAGGGCGAGTCCGGCGGCGAGCGCCTGGAGGAGATGGTCGGCCGCGCGCAGGTCCCTCAGACCGGCGTCGGCGGTGAGGGCGTAGGAGGTCGTCACGACGGGAGGACCCACACCGGGTTGGTGTAGAACCACAGGTCCTGCCACGGGTCGGCGTCACCGACGACATCGAGGGCGGGGCCCGCCGGGTCCACGGCCGCGCCCATCGCGCCGACCGCGCCGCGCTTGCCGTCGGTGCCGCGCAGCCGGACGTAGACGGGACGGTCGACCTTGCCGAGGTCGTAGGTGAGGCGGACCGTGCCGGTGGACTTGTTGACCTCGTACGACCGGACGACCCTGGCGGTCGGCGCGGTGAAGGTGTCCTTGTCGGAGACCTCGCCGGTGACATCGCCCTGGATGACGTCGACGCGGGCCAGCCGGGGCACGAAGCCCGCCCAGTTGGGGCCGCCCGCGAGCGCCACGTCGACGGTCAGGGTGACCTTGGTGCCCTTCTTGACGTGCAGGGCGCCGCCCAGGGTGGCCCAGCGGCTGCCGCCGGAGACCCGGACGTCGAGGGCGCTGAGCAGCTGGCCGTGGTCGACCCAGATGCGGCCCGCGCGGATGCCGTCCATGACGGCGGCGTAGGAGAAGCCGTCGGAGCCGACGTGGGTACGGCTGTAGTAGCCGGGCCAGTAGTCGGCCTGGGCGAGGTCGATCTGACCGGCGTAGACCGGGTCCTCGTACTTGCCGTTGGCGTTGAAGTCGCTGTTCGGGCCGCGCATGGTGGTGTCGCCGTAGTTCTGGTGCGAGTCCGAGTTCGCGGTGATCCACCAGGGCTTGCCCTCGGCGAGGAGGCTGTCCCACAGGCCGCCGACGGTGGCGGTCATCCAGTCGAAGCCGCCCCAGGTGCGGTAGGACTCCGGCGGGTAGCCCGCGAAGGAGTTGGCGCTGGGGTTGTTGTCGTAGATGCCGCGGGCCCGGCCGGGGCCGAGCGGGGCGGGCAGGCCGCCCGCCTGGTGGCCGGGGGCGCCCTCGAAGCCGACGGCGATCTGCCGGTCGGCGCCGGTGGCGTCGCGCCAGCCGCGGATCTCGTGCGGGGAGTCGACACCGCGCCGCGCCGGGTGGTTGGCGAGCATGAGCGCGTCCTTGACCTTGCGCCGCCGCACCTGCTCCGCGAGGAAGTTCAGGCCCGCGATGGCGAGGGCCTCGTTGGCGGGGGTGGAGTCGGAGGCGCCCTTGACGCTGCCGTCGTAGTCGGTCTCGAACTGCTTGAGGACGGAGACCTCGTTCTTGCCGGGGTGCACGAAGACCGTGCCGTGCTCGGCGGCGGGGATGTTCCACTCCAGGCCCTGGAAGACGAGGGTGTCCTCGTAGGCGGCGCGGGCCTGCTGGATGTCGGGGTTGACCTTGTCGACACCGATCCTGGCGTGCGTGGTGCTGCCGTGGTCGGTGATGACCAGCCAGTCCATGCCGTAGCGGGCGCCCTGGCGGACCTGGTCGACGACGCGGTACTTGCCGTCGCTGCTGTACTGGGTGTGGATGTGGTGGTCACCGGCCAGCCACAGGAATCCGTTCTTCTTGCGGCTGCCGGAGGAGGCGGCCGTGGCGTAGGCGGGGGCGGCGGCCGAGCCGACCACGCTGGTGGCCGCGAGGCCCGCGCCGAGGAGCCCGGCGCGGCGCAGCAGCGAGCGGCGCGACTGCTGCTCGGGGGAGAGGGCCTCGTCCGGCACGGAGGTGTCGAAGGCGGCGGGCAGGGGGGCCGTCGAGTGCCCGTGATCGTGATCGTGGTGGTGTCCGTGGTGGTGGCCGTGTCCGTGGCCGTGACCGTGACCCATGAAATGTGCCTCCTGGATGCCGCTGCCATGCGCGGCTGCCTGCTGCGGCGCTCACTGCGCCGCGTGAGGAGGATCAGGGCGGAAGGTGAATTTTGAACGACCCGGTGGTGAGCACCAGACGTCCCCGACACGGACGCTCGAACCATCCTCCACAGCTTCCCCAACTCCCCTTGATATAAAGGGCAGTTGACTTCCGTCCCGGCCGCCCCTCCCGGCTCGACTAGGCTGCCGCCGAAGTCGGTCGGCGCAACGGTGGAGGAGGTGGTCGCCCATGGCCCGCGCGGGCATCACCGCCGACCGCCTCGTCGCGGCCGCCGCCGACCTCGCCGACGAGGTCGGCTTCGAGCACGTCACCCTGTCCGCGCTCGCCCGCCGCTTCGGCGTCAAGGACGCCAGCCTGTACTCCCACGTGAGCGGACTGCGCGAGCTGCGCACCCGGCTCGCGCTGTTCGCCGGGGCCGAACTGATCGACGCCATCGCGGCGGCGGTCGCCGGCCGCGCGGGCAAGGACGCGCTGACCGCCTTCGCCACCGCCTACCGCACGTACGCGCTCACCCACCCCGGCCGCTACGCCGCCACCCAGATCCGCATCGACCCGGAGCTGACCACCGACTCCCCCGCCCTGCGCCGCACCACCGACGTCACCTACGGCATGCTCCGCGCCTACGACCTCCACGAACCCGACCTCACCGACGCCGTCCGCCTGCTGCGCAGCACCTTCCACGGCTACTGCGTCCTGGAGGCCGCCGGAGCCTTCGCGCACTCCCGCGACGTACAGGCCTCCTGGGACAAGGCCGTCGACGCCCTGCACACGGCGCTGGAGCACTGGCCGCGCGAGACACCTCGGTGACGGAAGTGAGCGGCGCGGTGTGGGAGGGCTCGGTGGGGGCCAGGCGTGAGGGCTCGGTGTGGGAGGGCGAAAACAGCGGTACGAACGACGAGTCGGGGCCGGTTCCCTAGACTGGGATCTTCATCCAGCCCCGCGTGCCGACACTCGGGGGCCACCACGGGGGAGGGAGCGCGCCTTGACCCAACAGCGGCTCGGACGCGGCCCGTTGCGCACCCCCGACCCCGCCCCGCCCACCGGACCGGACGCCGGGGGCTCACCACCCGCGCGGTTCGTCGGCTGGCTCGGCGGCCTCGGCTGCCTCGCCGCCGGGTACGCAGTGTTCCAGTTCCTCTTCGGCGTACTGCCGGACTCCCTCGGCGGTGAGGCCGCCCGCTATCTGGTCGCCGGTGTCAGCGGAGTGGGCACCGGAGTGGCGGCCTGGCTGGCCGCGGCCCTGCTGCGCGCCCGCGCCTCCGCCGCCTCTGCCACCGCCGGGCCGCACGATCCCGCCGCCCTCGGCACGGGCGCCCTCGCGCCGGGCCCGGGCCCGCTGCCCGAGGTGTTCGCCGCCGCCTACGAGACCCTCGTCGCCCAGGTGTCGGTGGTCGACGACCCGGACGCGGGCCGGCTGACCGGCTGGTCCCACTCCCTCGGCGAACCCGGCCGGCCCACCCCGGCCACACCCGACCCCGCCGTGCACCGCCCCACCCCCGTCGGCACCGCATACGGGCTGCACACCATGCTCGACCTCGGCATGCCCGACGGCCGGCTCAGCACCGGCGACCTGGTCGAGACCCTGTGGCGGCTGCGGCTGCCCGGCGGCGGCTGGTCGGCGCGGTCGCAGGGCGCCGAGGCCCGCCCCGAGGTCACCGCGCTGGTACTGGGCGCACTCGCCCGCGCCGGGGCCTCCCGCGAACTGCTCGCCGCCGAGGTGGACCGCTGCACCGGCGCCTTCACCCGGCAACTGGACCGGCCGGGACGGGAGTCCACCCACGTCGTGACGACCGTGCTGCGCGGCCTGCTGCGCGCCGCACCCGACCACGAGATCGTCCCCCGGCTGCACGAGGCCCTGGCCGACGGCGCGATCAGCGACGACCGCCGTGACCACCTGCGCTGCTGGAGCTACCGCCTCGGCCCGCCCTACGGCCCCCCGTCACCCCTGCACACCGCGCTCGCGGTGATCGCCCTGGACCGGGCCGCCCGGGTGCTCGGCGAGAGCGCCGCCGCCCGCGCCGCCCGCGAGGACGGCGTCCGCTGGCTGCTGGCCTGCCGCGACGCGCCCCACCACAGCTGCCTGGACCTGGAGAACCTGCGCGAGGAGGTACGCCGCCCCCGCACCGACGACCCCGCACGCCACGAGGTGCTGAACGTACGGCACTTCACCGCCTCCTGGGTGGCCCGCGCCCTGCTCACCCCGGGCGCGCTGGAGGCCGCCCGCCGGGACGGGCTCATGCCGGAGTGGCGGGAGCGGCTGGACGGCGCGATCAGCGCGGTGTGGGCCGGGCAGACCGACGGCATCTGGATCTGGGGCCGGGGCGACAGCACCGAGCTGCGGCGCCCGATGTGGATGACGTACCAAGGCCTTTCGGCGCTGCGCGCGCATGCCGTATGGATGTACCAGCCGGATCGACCGGCCGTTCCCCACCATCACTGAACTGGGCCCGCGCGGCCCGGAGTTGGAGGAAGACCACATGGGTGGTCGGCACGTCCTGGCGGCCCGGCGGCTGCTGACGGAGACACTGGACGCGGAACTGCCCGAGCACGAGCTGGCGGTCGCAGCCCGTGACGTGGTCGCCGAACTCGGCCGCCCCGAACGGCTGCTGGACCTGATCACCGAGATCGCCTCCGGAGAGGACGACGACCCGGCGGGCCTCGCGAACCTCTCGTACCGCCACGTCCTTGGCTTCGACAAGCTGCTCCTGATCGACGGCGGCCCGCGCCACATGCTCCGCGCCCACCTGTGGCACCCGGGCCGGGGCGCCCTCGGCAAGGAGGACATCCACAACCACCGCTCCCCGCTGGCGTCCTGTGTGGTGCGCGGGCGGCTGGCGATGGAGCTGTACGAGACCGACGGCGACGGCGGCCTCCGTACCGACCGCTACCAGGAGTCCCTGGCGGAGGAGTCCGCGCACTGGCGGCTGTCGCCCGCCGGTCCGGCGCGGCTGCGGCTGACGCACACGGCCCGGTTCGCGGCGGGCAGCGCCTACGCCCTGCCCGCACACACCCTGCACCGGGCCTGGTGCGACACTCGGGAGCCCACGGTGACGCTGTTCCTGGAGACGGGCGCCGAACGGCGGCGCCACACGGACGTGTTCACGGCGGCGGGCCCGCATCCGGGCGCGGTGGCCAAGGTCCCGATGGGAGTGCCGGACTACCTTGAGGCGCTGACCGGGCTGGCGGAACTGCTCAGGGCCGGGTGAGTGCCTGACGGACGACGTCCAGGTTGTAGTCGTCGATGTCGACGCCGGACAGCTCGGCCGGCGCCAGCCAGGCGTACGCCTGGTCCGGCTCGGGCAGGGCGACCTGCCAGGTGATCGGCCTGACCAGGAAGTTCTCCTGCCAGTTCTTGATCTCTTGGCCCCGGTAGTCGCTGACGAAGGACGACTCGCCGACCTTGCGGACGACCTCGCCGAGCAGCCCCGTCTCCTCCTTCAGCTCCCGCAGCGCACCGTCCGCGGCGCTCTCACCGGGCTCCAGCTTCCCGCAGGGCACGCCCCACACCCGGGGCAGGAAACGCTCCCGCTCACTGCGGCGCACCAGCAGCACCCGGCCCGTGCCGTCCACCACGACGGCGGACGCGAGCCGCCGGTCCGAGGGGGTGTCCATGCTCATCGGTGCTCGGCCCTTCGCCGGTGACGAGTCCAAAGGGTCTGATACCCGCGAAAGCGTCAACGCTACCAGGATCGCCCCCATCTGGCAGTGGCACAGGTCTCAGCCACCGCTCAACGCCCGCACATCGGCGTACGACGGTGTGGTGCCCGCCGGTACCCGCCCCGCGCGGACCTGCGCAAGCGCCTCGGCGGCGGCACCCAGGGCGCGCCGGTAGAGAAGGGACCCGAGGCTGATCCGGCACACACCGAGGGCGGTGAGCTCGGCGACGGTGGGCCCGGCGGGCGAGTACAGGACGTTGAGGGGAAGGCCGCCGAGGTCCCGCACCAGCGCCGCGACGAGGGCGGGATCGGTCAGCCCCGGCACGAAGACACCGTCGGCACCCGCGTCCCGGTAGGCGTGGAGGCGGGTGAGGGTCTCGTCGTAGCGGGCGCGGCTGTCGCCACTGTCGCCGGCTCCGGTCCAGTGGGTGTCGGTGCGGGCGTTGACGAACAGCCCCGGCGCCGCGTCCTTCACGGCGGCGATCTTCTCGGCGTGCCGGGGCGCGGGCAGCAGCCCGTCCTCCAGGTTGATCCCCACGGCGCCCACCGCCCACAGCTCACGGGCGAACGCGGCGACCTCGGCGGGGTCGTCGCCGAAGCCGTCCTCCGCGTCGACGGAGAGCAGGAAGGGGCCGGAGCCGAGCCGGAGGGCGAGCCGCAGGGTCTCCTCCCGAGTGGCCCCCGTACCGTCCGGCAGCCCGGCGCCCGCAGCGACACCGAGGCTGGTGGTGCCGACGGCCGGGAATCCCTGGGCGGCCAGCAGCCGGGCGGAGGCGTGGTCCCAGGCGGTGGGCAGCAGCAGCGGGTCGCCGGGACGGTGGAGTGCGGCGAAGGCGGTCGGACCAGTCATGCCCCGAACGCTAGGCGCCCGGCACTTCGGTACCGGCCGAACCTTCCTCGGCGGGAAGGGAGAGGGGCTGGACGGGAAGGGGCCGGACGGTGGGCCCACCGGGCCCGGTGGAGAACCGGAACCGGACGGCGGGGCCGCCGAGCCACCGCACACCCAACTCCGGCCCCTCGTCCACCGTCACCCCCACCAGCTTCCCCAACGGCAGCGGATCCGGCTCACCGGTCAGCCGCACGAGCACCACGAAGAGCGCCGCCGCGTCCTCTAGGACCCCGGTGACCTCAGTGGCTCCAATGGCCCCAGTGATCCCGGTGGCCTCAGTGGCCCCAGTGCCTTCGGTGCCTCCGGTGACTCCGGTGACTCCGGTGAGGGAATCGTCCAGCCCGACCACCGCCCGGATCTCGGCCCGCGGGGACGCCGCGCCTTCCTCTCCCACGGCCCACCCCGTCGCCCGCACCACCGTCCCCTCGGCCGCCCCGCTCACCCAGAACGCCCGCACCTCCACGGCGCCCCGCACCACGACCAGGCTCACCACCCGCACCCCGCCCCCCGCCCGGTGCCGGGAGGCCACCCACCCGTCCCCCACCCCGAGCGGCTCGATCCCGGTACGGCTCCCGTCGCCACCGACGAGCAGGCTGTTGTCGTACGACGGTGAGGGCGCCGTGGTGGTCGAGTAGGCGAGGCGCGTGTAGTACGGGTCGTAGCGGGTGTCCTCGCTGCCGTGGTTGTGGAGGCGGACGAGCCCGTCCGAACGGGTCGACTGGAGCAGCCAGTTGGGTGCGGCGAGCGGCGTGACCGCGTCGGCGCGCTCCGCCGGTCCGGGTTCCTCGACGGCCGTCCAGACCTCGTGCTCCGGGGGCAGCAGCAGGCCGAGGAAGCCCTTGCTGGCCCAGTACGGGGAGGCGGGGCCGGAGTAGCCCTGGAGGACGGAGTCGTCGGGGCCGTGCCAGCCGAGGGTGAGCAGGCCGCGCTCGTCGACGGCGCCCCGGTCGAGGAAGTGCCGGAGCGCGCCGGACGCCAGGCGCCGGGTCTCGCCGGGCGACAGGGGGGTGTGGCCGGTGAGCGCGCCCAGCCACAGGGGGGCGGCGGTGGCGAAACGGTAGGTGAGGGAACGGCCCTGGCGCACGGGGGCGCCGTCGCCGCCGAACAGCCGGGAGTAGTCCGCGAGATGACGGGAGAGACGGGGGCCGTAGTGGTCGAGGAGGCGGGGGTCGTCCTCGAGCCAGGCGTGCAGGACGGGGTAGAGGTGCAGGGCCCAGCCGTTGTAGTAGTCGAACTTGCGTCCGTCGCCGTCGGTGTACCAGCCGTCGCCGACGTACCACCGCTCGAGGCGTTCCAACCCGCGTTCGACGGCGGCGCGTGCGGCCTCCGGTCGATGGCCGACCTCGGACAGGAATCCGCCGACGGTCACCGGGAACAACTCCCAGTTGCAGGGCCAGGGTTCGGCGGTGAGCGCGTCGCCGAGCCAGTCCGCGGCGCGCTGCCGCACCGTGTCGGGCAGGCGGTCCCACAGCAGGGGTCGGGTGAGCCGCAGGGCCAGGGCGATGGACGCGGCCTCGACGAGCGGCTGGCCGCGGTCCTCGATGCGGGGCCAGACGCCGGACACCCCCGCGGCCAGCCCGTCCGCGTACCGTTCGAGGACCTTCTCGTCCCCACGGAAGGCGGCCAGCAGCAGCGTACGGGCGTAGCCCTCCAGGCCGTCGGAGAGGTGGCCGGACCAGCTGGTGCGGTCGCCGGGGAGGTGGTAGAGGGCACGGTCCTCGGTGGTGTACGGCCCGACGGCGGCGAGCAGGGCGTCGGCGGCGGCCTCCCAGTGGGCGCGGGTGAAGCCGGTAAGAGGGCTGAGGGTGTGGGGGTTGTGGGTGCCGTCGTCGGGAGGCAGTTCCATGGGCGGGGTCCTTCCAGCGGGGGCCTGGGACGCCCCGGTTCCGGTCGGGGCGCCCCAGGGGTTCATCCCACCCGTACCAGGCCCGGGGGCACCAGTCGGCGGGCGAGGAGTTCGTCGCGGACGAGGGCCGCGTAGACGGTGGCGCCGTGCCGGGAGGTGTGGGTGTTGTCGCGCTTTTCGTCGTAGAGGTAGAGGGACTTGGAGCCCTCGACACCGAGCGCCTCGACGACCTCCTTCGTCCGCGCCGTCAGGTCGATCAGCGGGACGTCCTCGGCGGCGGCGACCGAGCGGATGACCGCCGGGTGGTCGACACCGAGCCCGTTGACGAGGAGGGCGGTGCCGTTGTTCAGGGTGCCGTCGGCGTTGAACCACCGCCGCACGACCGGGGTGACGAGGACGGGCTCCCCGCCCTGTTCCCGCACCCCCGCGACCAGGGCCTCGAGGTTGGCGCGGTAGGTCGGCTCGTCGGTGGTCTTGTCGTTGTGCGCGAGCTGGACCAGGACGAGGTCACCGGGCCGGATCAGCGGCCGTACGGTGTCCCACAGCCGGGGGTCGGCGAGATAACTGACGGTGCTCTCACCGGAGTCGGCGTGATTGGCGACGGACAGCCCCTTGCGGAGGAACTGCGGCAACTGCTGCCCCCAGCCGTAGTAGGGGTCGCCGGGCTGGTCGCAGACGGTGGAGTCGCCGACGAGGAGGATCTGCCGGGTATGGCGACGGGCCGGGGTGACCCGGATGTCGGCGAGCGCGGGCGCGGCACCTCCGAACACCAGGTCGAGCCCCGGGGTGCCGTCAGCCCCGGTGGGCTCACCCTCAGGGGTACGCACGTCCACGGTGAAGGCCCGTGCGACGCGCTCCCCCGCCGGTACGGCCGTCTCGGGCAGCAGCGCCCGCCGGGTCTCCCCACCGACGCTCGTACTGGACGCCGAGTCCCCGCCGAGCACCACCTTGACGTCGTAGGCGCCGGACGGGACGTCGAAGTGGCAGGCGGTGGGGGTGCAGTGGTCGATGCCGAGGGCGGGAGGTCGGGCGGGAGCTTGGGCGTGGGCGGGGTTGGGGGTCGGTGCGGTGCCGAGGGCGATGGTTGCGGTGAGGGCTAGGCAGGTGAGATGGCTGGTGCGTCTGGCACGGCTCATGGGCGGGACCGTACCGTGCGATGGCAAGCGCTTACTAGAGGTGGGGTGGGCACAAGTTCGGGTTGAATTCCGTGGGTTCAGGGGCCGTGGGAGGGATGGGTTGCCGTGGGGGCCGCCCGCTTCTTCGCCAGTGTCGTGCTTCCACGACCCGGCCTCAAGGGCGCTCCGCTATCGCTCCGCGTCGCCTTCGGCGATGGCCCTGCGGGCCACCCTTGACCCCGGCCCGCTCCAGCCCGGGTGAGAAGCGAGCGGACGGCCCGGAAAGACGGGTGGCC
>NZ_JAGPXL010000058.1 GCF_018070565.1 Streptomyces sp. B93 | reverse complement strand
CGGGGCGCTGGGGGCTGCCGCGTTGTTGGGGTTGGGGTGTGGGGGAAGCGGCCGGGGCCGGGTGGGCCCCGGCCGCTTCTTCTTGGTCTCTGGTCTTCTACTGCTGCTGCGGGGGCTGCTGAGAGGGCTGGGTGCCGTCCGGCTGCGGGTGCGGGTACGGCTGCCCCGGCTGCTGTTGCGGGTAGGGCTGGGGGTGGCCGGGCTGCTGCGGGTAGGGCTGGGCAGGGTAGGGCTGGGGCGGCTGGCCCGGTGCGTACTGGCCCGGCATGGGGGGCTGGCCGGGGGGTGTGGGCTGACCACCGGGCATGGGCTGCCCCGGCATCGGTTGGCCTGGCATCGGTTGAGCGCCCGGCATGGGCTGGCCCGGCATCGGTTGGCCCGGCATCGGCTGGCCGGGGAAGGGCTGGCCCGGGAGCGGTGGGGCCGCGACCGGGGGCGGGTTGCCGTCGGACGTCCACAGCCCGTGCGACTGCTGGTGGCGGACGAAGTCCTCGGCGACCAGCGCGGCGAGGTTGAAGTACGCCTCCCGCACCTTCGGCCGCATCATGTCGAGGTCGACCTCCGCGCCCGCCGCCAGGTGCTCGTCGAAGGGGACGACGACCACACCCCGGCAGCGCGTCTGGAAGTGCGCCACGATGTCATCGACCTTGATCATCTTGCCGGTCTCGCGGACACCGGAGATGACGGTCAGGGAGCGCGAGACGAGGTCCGCGTACCCGTGCGCCGACAGCCAGTCCAGCGTCGTACTGGCGCTGCTCGCCCCGTCCACCGACGGCGTCGAGATGATGATCAACTGGTCGGCGAGGTCGAGCACCCCGCGCATGGCGCTGTAGAGCAGACCGGTGCCGGAGTCGGTGAGGATGACCGGGTACTGCTTGCCGAGCACGTCGATCGCGCGCCGGTAGTCCTCGTCGTTGAAGGTCGTCGAGACGGCCGGGTCGACGTCGTTGGCGATGATCTCCAACCCCGACGACGCCTGCGAGGTGAACCGTCGGATGTCCATGTACGAGTTCAGGTACGGGATCGCCTGGACGAGGTCACGGATGGTCGCCCCGGTCTCGCGGCGCACCCGGCGGCCGAGAGTGCCGGCGTCCGGGTTGGCGTCGATCGCGAGGATCTTGTCCTGCCGCTCGCTGGCGAGGGTGGAGCCGAGGGCCGTGGTCGTCGTGGTCTTGCCGACACCGCCCTTGAGGCTGATGACGGCGATGCGGTAGCAGGACAGCACCGGCGTACGGATCAGCTCCAGCTTCCGCAGCCGCTCGGCCTCCTCCTTCTTGCCGCCCAGCTTGAAGCGGGAGGACGCGGCGGCGGGTCGGCCGCTCTTCGCCTTCTGCTTCTTGTTGTTGAGCAGCCGGTCCGAGGACAGCTCCACCGCCGCCGTGTAACCGAGCGGCGCGGCACCGGGGTTGGTCGGCTGCCGCTGGTCGTGCTGCATGGGCTGCGGCCAGGCGGCACCGGCCCGGGGGTCGACGGGCGGCTGCTGGGGGTGCGGGTGCTGCGGCTGAACCTGTGGCGCCGAGGGCTCGGGCTGCTTCTGCGGCAGTTGGGGCGCGACCTGCTGCTGCCCCTGCTGCGGGGAGGGGTGCGGGTAGCCGTAGGCGTTCTGCTGGTGGGGCGGGGGCGCCTGGGGGTAGGGCTGAGGTTGCGGGAAGCCGTAGCCGGGCTGGGGGGCGGGGGCGGCGGGGGGTGCCGCGGGGGGCGTTGCCGGGGCGCCGCCCTGCTGGGGGAAGCCGTAGCCGCCGGGCGGGGGTTGGGGATGCGGCGGGGCCGGTGCCGGAGCCGGTGCCGGTGCCTGGGTCGGCTCGGGGGCCGGAGGCTGCGCGGGCCACGCCGCGGGGGCGGGTTGTGGTGCCTGCGGCTGGAAGGGCGGCTGGGACTGCTGCGGCTGCTGCGGGGGCGCGGGGGGCGGCACGGGCTGACCGGGTTGTGCCGCGGTCGGCTGGAGTTGCGGCTGCGGCTGCGGCTGCGGCTGCGGCTGCGGTGGCGTGGGCGCGGGCGCCGGGGCCTCCGGCTGCGCGGGCCACTGTGCCGCCGGTGCCGGGGCCGCGGGCTGGTACGACGGGGGCAGCGGCGGCACCCCGCCCTGCGGCAGCGGCGGGGAAGTCCAGCCGGGCGGCGTGTCCTGGGGAGCACTGTCCTGCGGCGCACTGTCCTCAGGTTCCGCCCCCGCGTCGGGCGGGACGGCGTCACCCGGTACGGCGTCCGCTGGAGCACCGTCCTCCGGGGCTACGACGTCACCAGCGACCTCGGCATCGTCCTCGGCCTCGTTGACGACCTCGGCATCGTCCGGCTCACTGCTTTCCGCATCCGCAGCCGCGTCGGGTACGTCACCGTCGGTCTCCTCGACCGATGCCCCGTCCGTGCCCTCCGCCTCACCGGCTTCGTCGGCAGCCACCTCAGCCTCAGGTGCCTCAGGCCCGGCCTCCGCCTCCGCCGTCCGCTCCTCGATCTCCCGCTTCAGGGCGACGGCGGAGAACCGCATGGTCGCGCCGCTCTCCAGATCCCCGTTCCCGGCGTCGTCGGGTACACCGGGGGCACCGGGGCTACCGGAGCTGTCGGGTGCATCGACGCTCCCGGCCCCCTCGCTGCCGCCCCCCTGAACGCCGGGGTCAACCGCATCCACCGACGCAACGGGCGCAACCGGAGCCGCCACCGGCGCCGAGGACTCGCTCGCAGGAACATCCCCGGCCCCACCCCCCTCGGCAGGCTGCGGCTCGAACCCGCTCCCCACCGGCAACTTGGGCACGGCGACCGGAGGTCCCATCGGAGGTGCGGGGGGCGGAGTGAGGGGCGCCCCCGCGCCCGCGCCCGCCCCCGCGGCGGCGCCGTTGGGCTCGCCGCCTCCCGAGGCGTTCTGCGTGTACCAGGCGGGCGGGGCGTAGTCGATGGTGAACTCGCCCGTCGCCTCGACGGAGGACTCCGCGTCGGGCTGGTCATCGCCGGGCGTCGCCCAGCCCCCGCGGATCCCGTCCCGATCGCTGCTCACAATTCCTCCTGGTGTGGTCGAACACCCGCGTGCCGTGCCGGGGCGACCATTCTTGTCATCCGAAGTCGTTCGAAACTGTCCGAGGTCGTACCGAGGTTGTCACCGAGGCCGTACCGGGGTCGCTTGAGGGCGTCCGTGTTCACGGTCGTCCGATCCCGGCTCCCCCAAGGACGCCGACGCCCGGTCCACGGGTTCTGGCGTCGCGCCCGGACCCAGCCTAATCACCACCACCGGCACCCCGGCAGGCCCGTCCACCGCTCGGTGCACGTCCGCCCGGTCACAGCCTGCCCAACAGTGCGGCCGGCACTCCTCGGCACTTGGGACATAGGGCTGCAGACCACCCGAAGTCCCGTGAGACAGAAGGCCCGAAAGGGAACCTACGGCTCAATTGCCGCCGTACGCCCCTCGCTTCAGTCCATCCGGCGCGGCGTACCCAGCAACCCGACCTCCGCGTCGGTCGGCTGGGTCATCACGTACTGCCGGTCCCGGTCGGCGCACCACAGGGTGACGCCGTCGGCGAGGGTGGGCAGGGAGTCCATGTCGGCCCGCGGCAGCGCCATCGTGCGGCCCAGTTCCCCGGCCTCGTCGGGGGATATCCGCTGCACGCCGACGAGCCGCGCCTGCCGTATCAACCGGGGGGCGACCGGGCTGAGATAGGGCAGCAGCGTCAGCACCGACTGCCAGGGCCCGGACGTCACCCGCCCGCGCGGCGGCCGCATCCCGCAGTCCCGCACCACCAGCACCGGTGTACCGGCGGAGGCGCCCTGCGGGGGCACCCGCCCGACGTCGTAGACCGCGAGCCCGTTCTGCCCGCCGCCCATGGCGTGCACCATCTGCGTCCAGGCCTGTGCCCGGCCCGTCTCCACGGCCACCCGCGCGCCGGTCGCCGCGGCCCGCAGCGCCAGCACCTGCGCCGTCCACAGTCCGCCGATGAGCACGACGTCGTACGGTGTGGGCCGGTTGAGCCCCAGCACGGCGGGCTGTCCCTCGGCGTCCACCCCGATGACGACGCCGTCGTCCCCGATGGGCAGCGCCAGCGTGTCCAGGTCCTCGGCGGACAGGACGTGCCGTCCGTGGCGCGGGCCGAGCAGCCCGAAGCCGGTGCGCAGCAGGCCGGCCGCCCGGCGGGCCACCGAGTCGCCGTCGCCGCCGGGGGCGGCGGGACGCCGGGCGCCTCCCGGTGTGCCGTACCCGGCGCCGTAGCCGCTGCCCGGCCCGTCGGCGGTCCGCGTGGTCATGGCCGTCACCGAACACCTCCCAGGGGCAACGTGGCGAGGACGCCCGGCAGTTGCTCCCGGTCCAGCCGGGCGAGGGCCGCACCCGCCGTGCGGGCGGCGGCCTCCAGGGCGCGCCGGGCCGCGGTCAGTTCCTCGGCGCTGCGCCCGGTGACCCGCAGATGGCCACGGAGCGACATCTCCTGCCGGTCGTCGCGCGCGAGGGTGAGACTGATGGTGGTCGCGAGCGCCGGTACCGCCGTGACCAGCGCGGCGAACTGGGGCAGCGAAGGCCCTCGGCCGCCGCCGAGCTGGGGCCATCTGCGGATCCAGTACGTGGTGTGTCTGCGGTTGTCGCAGCGCCAACTGCGGCTGGACTCCTCGGTGCGCCGCTCCTGCCGGTCGGCGCGTCCGGCCTCGGCCGTCACCAGCGGGTTGGCGCAGGCGGAGGTGGCGATGGCGGCGGTCAGTTCCTCCTCGTCGAGGACGGTGGCCCGGAACCCGGTGCCGGTGAGCCGACTGGCGAGATGGTCCGCGGTCCGCACCACGCACTTCTGGGCGCCCAGCAGACCTCCCCCGCGCGCCGCCACGGCCTCCGGGCACAGCTCCGGGTCGAGCTTCAGCGCGATCCAGGTGATGCGCACCGCCGGGGCGCCGGTCTGTTCCTGCAACGGCGCGTAGTTGGTGACGGCCACCGACTGGCGCGGCAGATGCAGCGCGGGCGCGGGCTGGGTGTGCAGCACGACCTGCGCCGACTCCAAGCGGATGCCGTCCACTTCGAGGGCGTCGCGCACCAGGGCCAGCGGCAGCGGCCGTCTGCCGCGCTCGGCGCGCAGGGCGGTGGCGTCGGCCTCCACCTGCACCACAGCCGTGACGAAGGTGCCGTCCCCGATGAGCCCGACGGGGCGCCGCTCCCGGCCGCCGTAGGCGTAGGTGCGCAGGCTGGGGTCGCACTCCACGGCGGGGGCCAGGCCCGGTTCGGTGCCGGGCGGCACCACCAGGTCCGCCGCGCGCCTGCGCCGGGCACGCAGCGCGCGTGCCGTGGCGATCCAGTCGGGCAGGGAGCGGCCCCGGCGTCGTACGAAGGCCAGCAGGACCAGGACGATGGCGACGACGGCGGCGGGAACCAGCGCGAGGGTGCCGATCACCCAGCCCACGAGGACGAGGGCGGCGGCCAGTTCGACCAGGACGATCCGTTGCAGCCGGAACGAGCCGGGCCTGCCGGGCTGTCCCGGGCGCGTTCTGAGATGGAGGCCGCCGCGCGGGGCGGGCAGCCCGGTGGACGGCTGCCCCGCCGCCGGTGCGGCGGGCTCGGCGGAGCCGCGCGACCGGTTCCGGCCACGCCCTGAGGTCCGCGTCGCGGAAGCCATCACTCCATCCCCCCATTTCACTCACAACTCACCGGAACCCGCTGGAGATCCAGCGCCGCACCGGGCCCGTGAGGGCCCAGGCACCCTACCCGCTCCCCAGCCCACTCCCGACACCAGGCATAGTAGGGGGCCGGTCTGACAACGGCGGGCGGGGGACGGGGAGTCCCGGCGCCGACCTGCCGGAACGCGGGCGGGAAACGGGCGGACGACGCGGAAAACGGGGAGAGAAGCGCACCCATGGCATCTCGGCGGGACCAGCTCAACGCCTACACCTTCGCGAAGCGCCGCCTGCTCGCGGCCTTCGTCCTCTCCTCCCCGCACGGTTCGGAGGAGGGCGCGCCGCGCCCGCTGCGCGGTGTCGTGCCCGGGCTCATCATCGGCGTGATCATCATGGCCGTGTTCGGGGCCTGGGGCATGTTCAAGCCGACCGCGCCGTCGGGCTGGGACACCCCCAACGAGAAGGTGATCATCGCCAGCAAGTCGACGACGCGGTACGTCGTCCTGAAGACCGGCGACGAGGTCCAGCTGCACCCCGTGCTCAACATGGCGTCCGCCAAGCTGCTCCTCGCCCCGGGCAAGGGCGATGTCGTCACCGTCAGCGAATCACTGCTGGACAACGGCAAGATCCCGCACGGTGTCACCATCGGCATCCCGTACGCCCCCGACCGGCTGCCGTCGGCCGAGGAGGCGGGCGCCGCCAAGCGGTGGGCCGTCTGCGAACGCCCGGGCGCGGGCGGCCGGTCCATCCAGAAGGCCGCGCTGGTCCTCGCCGACCGCGAGAAGGACCTCACCGAGGGCAGGCGGAAGCTGACCGGCGGCGAACTGCTCTACGTCACCGACTCCGATGGCAACCGCTTCATCGTGGACCCGGGCGGCACGGCGTACCAGGTCGACAAGATCGACACCGGTGACGACCTCGAACTGCTGCTGCGTACGGTCGTAGGGTCCGGCCGTGAGCCGCAGCGGGTCTCGGCCGAGTGGCTGGCCACCCTCCACCAGGGCGACCCGATCACCTTCCCGGAGATCGAGGGCACCCCCGGCGAGCCCGCGAACGCCCCCGGCCAGCTCGACGCCGAGGCCGACAGGGTCGGCACGGTCCTCAAGGCCTTCGACAACAACAAGGAGCAGTACTACGTCGTACTGCCCGGGCGGGTCGCCCCCGTCTCCGCCTTCGTCGCCCAACTGCTGCTGTTCAGCAAGGACCTGGCCCAGGTCGGACAGGCCGGTCAGGCCCTGGAGACGAGCCCCGGCGCGATCGTCCCCGGCGAGCCCTTCGGCACCGGGCACCGCTGGCCGACCGGCACCCCCGAGGCGGTCAACGAGGCGTCGGACGCCAAGGGCAAGCGCAACACGGTCTGTACGGTCCTGCGCGGCGTGAGCGCCGACGGCACCACCACCCTCAGCACCTGGGCGGGCACCGACTTCCCCGCCGACCTGCCCGCCGGTTCCTCCAGCGCGTACGTCACCCCGGGCTCGGGCCAGCTCTACCGCCAGTTCAAGGGCAGCGCGACCAAGAACGGCCCCGTCTTCCTGGTCACCGACACCGGTCTGCGTTACGTCCTCCAGTCCAACGCCGACAGCGCCACCGACGACGCCGGGATCGGCATGTCGGCCGAGGAGCGCAAGCAGTTGGAGCAGGAGGCCCAGCAGGCGCAGTCACGCCTCGGTTACGCCGACGTGGACCCGGCACCGGTCCCGGCGGCCTGGTCGGCGTTCCTCCCGACGGGTCCGCGCCTGTCGACCGCGGCGGCACGCCAGCCGCAGGGTTCGTAGGGGAGCCGCGACGATGGGACGACACGCGCGCGTGCTGACGCTGGCCGTCGCCTTCTTGACGGCGCCGGTGATCCTGACACCCCCGGCCCTCGCGGCGGACGGGGACGACTTCTCCGGCCAGTGCGAGTACCCCAACGCCAACTACCCGGGCCGCCCCTGGTCCCTGCAACGCGTCCTCCTGGACGAACTGTGGAGCCAGTCCAAGGGCGAGGGCGTGCGCGTCGCGGTCATCGACACCGGCGTCGACGTGAAGAACCCGCAGCTGAAGGACGCCGTGGACGTCAAGAGCGGCCGCAACCTCCTGCCCAAGGGCCTCAAGGACGAGAACGGCGACCCCGTGGAGCGGGGCAACGAGAACGGCACCACGGACACGGTCGGCCACGGCACCAAGGTCGCCGGCATCATCGCGGCCCGCCCCGCGAAGGACACCGGCTTCGTGGGCCTGGCCCCCGAGGCGACCATCATTCCCATCCAGCAGAACGACGCGGAAGGCAACGGCAACACCGAGACGCTCGCGGAGGCGATCCGGCACGCCATCGGGGAGGAGGCGGACGTCATCAACATCTCCCAGGACACCTCGGAGGCCGTGGAACCGGACCCGGACCTGGAGGCGGCGGTGGACGAGGCGCTGGCCGAGGAGATCGTCGTCGTGGCGTCGGCGGGCAACGACGGCCTGGGCGGCAACGTCAAGAAGACCTACCCGGCGTCGTACGAGGGCGTTCTGGCGGTGGCCGCCTCCGACCGCAACAACGAACGGGCGTCGTTCTCCCAGTCCGGCGACTTCGTCGACGTGGCGGCGCCAGGCGTGGACATGATCTCCACGGTCCCGCGCGGAGGCCACTGCTCCGACAACGGCACGAGCTTCTCGGCGCCGTACGTCGCGGGCGTGGCCGCGCTCATCAAGGCCAAGAACCCCACCTGGACGCAACGTCAGATCGTCGCCCAGATCGAGCAGACCGCGGAGCGCACCATCGCCGGGCACGACCGTCTGGTCGGCTGGGGCGTGGTCGACCCGGTGCGCGCGCTGACGGAGGACGACGAGCCGATCGAGTCCCCGGCCCCCGAGGAGGGCCTGGGCGAGGCGCGGGCCCCCGCGGCGGCCGCGATCCCGCTCGGCGAGACCCCCGACGAACGCAACGCCCGCCTCGGGACGTACGTGGCGGTCGGCGCGGCGATCCTGGTGGCGGGCCTGGGCGGGGCGGCCGTGGCGATCAGGGACGCGCGCAGACGGGCCCGGTCCGGGCTCCCGTCGGGGGATGTTCGCAATGGCCACGCTGCAATGTGATGAACGCCGCTCGACGACCGCCGGAGCCTCCGGAACCCAGGTGGCGCCTGAACCGTCCAGTGAAGAGGGAACGAGGACCGGCCGGTTGGCAGCACTGCGACTGCATATGGCAGTTGGGACTGTCGGTGTGAGTCACTAGAGTGGTTGCGATCGCGGTTCTGAACGCCCCCGAGGCGTGACCTGCCGGGCGGCCCGCCGGGGCGGCCCACGCGGGAACCGGCCGCGGTACGGGGTAACGGGGATACGGGGAGGGATGGCTTCGTGCTTCCTGCGGACATGGGCGGCGGAGCGTCGGCGGCGGACGTGCGCCGGGGCGTGATGGCGTTGTCGACGTTCAAGAAGCGCGTCGACGATCTGCTCGCCGCCTTCGAGAAATCGGCGGGCGGCGCGTCCAACGTCGGCACCCACAGCCTGCCGGAGACCGCCTTCGGCAGCGGCGCGTTCCCGGAGGGCAAGGGCCTGCACCTGGAGTACGAGCGCGTACACGAACGCATCACCGCACTCTCCAAGTCACTGGGCCTCCAACTGGAGGCCATGCAGATCGCGGTGCACGGTGTGGACGTCACCTTCGACAACCTCGA
Organism: Streptomyces sp. B93; assembly: GCF_018070565.1. Classification (GTDB taxonomy): domain Bacteria; phylum Actinomycetota; class Actinomycetes; order Streptomycetales; family Streptomycetaceae; genus Streptomyces. The sequence continues at coordinate 29,503 of NZ_JAGPXL010000058.1, read as the reverse complement.
GGACGAACAGCGTTACCGGTTCCACGAGATCCGGGCCGAGGTCAACCAGGCGCGTGAAGAGATGCTGAACGAGCGCACCAAGCGTGAGAACCGGGCCGACCACACGGACGCGGGGTACTGATGAGCGGCGACGGCGACAAGAACACCCAGGAGCGCCACCAGGAGGAGTACCAGGAGGCGCAGAACCAGAACGGCACGCTGGACGCGGTCATGAACATGACCCGCCTGTTCAGTCCGTTCGGCTCCACCCGGGGCATCCACTTCGGCTCGACGAACTTCGAGGGCTACGACCTCAACGACATGATCGACATTGTCGAGTCCGCCAACCCCGAACTCCTGGAGACAGCGGGCACGGCCCTCGTCGACGCCCGCGACGCCATCAAGGAAGCCGCCGACGAACTCGCCCAGAACCTCGGCCGCATCGACTGGGAGGGCGAGGCCCACACCGCCTTCGCCGACTGGGGCGACAGCCTCATCAAGACCGCCCAGGGCATCGCCGACTACGCCGACGTCATCGGCACCCAGGTCATCGCCGCGGGCTCCGGCCTCGCCTCCGTCCGCAAGTCCATGCCCCCACGCGACACCCGCACCGACCGCAAGTCCGTCGACGACATCCCCGAGGCCAAGCGCGTCGACTCCAACGAGGACTACACAGCGGCCCTGAAGGCCGAGGCCAACCGCCAGGAGGCCATCAACCAGATGTACCGCCTGGCGTCCTTCTACACGGTGTCAGCGGGCGCGATGGGCGCGGCGGAGGAACCGGTTTTCCCGAAGATGCCGGATGTGGGGGTGCCGGCGCCGGCGCCCACCTACGCACCTCCCGAGCGGAGCCCTATCTACGCGTCACTCGATCCGATGAGCGGGTCGGTGACCCCACAGCAGACCTCCGCAGCGGTGGGCGCCGAGCGACAACACCCGGGGACGGAACTGCCGGGCACGGAACTAGCACCGCCGAGGAACATCGACGAGCCGACTACTACGCCGAGGCAGCCAGTCGGAACGCAGATCGACAGTGTGGGAACGCTGCAGCCGCAGGAAACCCTGAAGCCCGTCACGGTTACCCCGCCGCCGACGACCGCGCCCGCCACGCCACCGGGGCCCCTGCCCACGGTGGTCCCCGGTGCGACCCCGCCCGCCGTCAAGGCAATCCCAGGGCGCGCCAAGCGCCCCGGCGGTACCAACGTGCCGAGGGTGCCCCCCACGGCTCAGGGCCGGCCCACGGTGCCCCCCACCGCTACCGGCCAGACGGGGCGTCCCGGGATCGGACCTACGGGCCCGGTGGGCCGCGCCACACCCCCCGTACAGGCGGGCGGTCGTGGAACTGGTCCCATGGTCCCCACGGGACAGCCGGGACGTCCTGTCACGCCCGGTCCCACGGGCACCCGCGGAGCAGCTCCCATGCAGCGCGGCATCGTTGGCGGGAAGCCCCTACCGACGGGAGCGGGACCCAGGCCCGTCAACGGCGCCGCCTCAGGGCCGAGGGGCGTCATGGGCACGCCGCCCGTCGGCGGCAGTGGTGGTGGGCGGCCCTCCAACGGGGTTGTCGGCGGTCGTCCCGTCACAGGGGCCACCCCCAGCGGCAGCCGAGCAGCCAAGCTACCGCGCGGCACGGTCGTCGGCGCCGAGGGCACCCGGGAGGCCAACCTCACCGCCCAGCGGCCCGGCCAGCGCGGGGTGATCGGCGCACCTCCCGCCTCATCGAGCACGCGCCCGCCCCCCCGTCGCGCCACCGGTGGCTCCGGCGGGGTGATCGGCGCCCCGACCGGCCGCGCCCCAGACACCAGGAATGGCGGTGCTGCGGGCAACCAACGGTCCGGATCGACTCGTTCACGGCGCGATGAGCGACGTGACGGCGCGCCGATGACCGACTGACAGGACAGAAGCGAGGACGAAGCACAGCATGATGTCAGGGATCAGGCGACGCCTCAGGCCGAGCACGCTAGCAGGGCGATTTGCGAGAAGGGGAGCGGCACTGTGCGCAGCACTTGGCGCCGCGTCCGTCGTGTCGACCGGCCTGGCTCCCGGCGCGGTTGCCGCTGATGTCCAGTCACAGCAGTGGTACCTATCGGCGATGAAGGCCGACGAGATGTGGAAGGCCAGCACTGGCAAGGGTGTCAAGGTCGCCGTGGTCGACACGGGCGTGAATGCCGACGCGGCGTCTTTGCAGGGGCGGGTGACCACGGAGGGCGTGCCGAAGGACCTCGCCTACAAGGCCACTGAGGATTACACGGGCCACGGCACCACCATGGCGGAGCTGATCGCGGGAAGCGGCGCCAAAGGCACACTGAAGGGTCTCGCCCCCGACGCGGAGATCGTTCCGTACCGCATCGCGCTGAAGGGCCTCGAAGACAAGGCCGAGCGGGCGAAGGCGCCTGACGACGCTTCAGTGATCCGGGCCATCGCTGACAGTGACGCCAAGATCATTAATATGTCCTTCGGTGGCAACCTCGATCTCCCCGGCGTCCGCGAGGCGGTGAAATACGCCCACGACAAGGGCAAGCTGCTGTTCGCTGGCACAGGCAACGATGCCGAGGGCAAGAACTTCATCGGCTTCCCTGCTTCCTATCCCTACGTCGTCGGTATCGCCGCGTCCGACGAGTCGGGGAAGGTCGGTAAGTTCTCGGAATACGGCAATTACGTCGACCTGGCATCCCCCGGCCTCGACATCCCCTCCTGGTGCGACGCGACGTTCCGTTCGTACTGCTCCGGTTCGGGCACAAGTCAGGCCACCGCCATCGCCTCCGCCTCCGCCGCCCTCATCTGGTCCGCCCACCCCGACTGGACCGCCAACCAGGTCCTCGGCAGCCTCATCGACACCGCGGGACGCGACTGGGCGAGGGACGACCCGAGCACGTACCTCGGCTACGGCCTGATCCGCCCCCGCAAGGTGCTCGAGGACAGCGACTACAAGCCCGTACCGGCGGACACCGACCCCCTGGCGAGGGAGAACGCCACAGGTGTCCTGGACGAGTCGGGCAAGCCGGTGACGGCATCCACGTCCCCCTCCCCCGAACCCTCGAAGGAAGGCTCCGGAGGCCAGACCTCCGCCGCCGGGCCCGAGCCGGGGGAGTCCGGCAACACCACCCTCTGGGTGACCCTCGGAGCCGCCGCGGCCGTACTGGCCATCGGCGGCGGCGCCTTCGCCGTGCTCCGCAACCGCCGAAACGCATAAGGCCAGCCCCACCCGACCACCCACCACCCGCGGTGAACCACCCAGCAACACCCCACCACCGCCCACACGAAAGGGACCGCCGAAATGGCTGACGGCCGCAAGCTCTACGAGGCCCAGGTACAGAAGCTCCAGACGAACGTCATCGACCGGTACGACTCGATCCGGCAGTCCCTCGCCCGCCTCCAGGGCACGATCGACATGATCGAGAAGAGCTGGACGGGCCAGGGCGCCCTCGCCTTCGACAAGAAGCAGACGGAGATCAACGGCCACATGGCCGCGATCGGCCGCATGCTCGACGACTTCCTCCAGGGCATCGACCTCAACCGCAAGGACAAGCAGAACCTCGAGGGCCAGATCGACGCCGACATCACCAAGATCTCCGTGGAGGACCTCGGCGGCAAGACCTCGGCCCTCAGCAGCTACTGAGCCGACGGGTCACCGACCGACCACCACCTGCCGACCCGCACAGAATCGAGGAAGAACATGTCCGGAGCCCACTACGACGAACTCGCCGTCACCTACGGCACCATGGACGCCCTCGCCACCGAACTCGGCGACCAGGCCAAGAAGCTCGAGGAGGACCTCGAGGCCCTGAAGAAGGCCGTGCTCGACGCGGCCGCGGGCTGGGGCGGCGAGGCGTACGAGGAGTTCACCAAGAAGTCCAAGGAATGGGACCGCCACGCCACGGGCATCCACCAGGCCCTGGTCAACATCTCCCAGCGCGTCCAGCTCGCGGGCGGCGACTACCGCGGCGGCGACCTGAAGGGCGCCAGCTACTTCATGTAGTCGGCTACTTCATGTCGTCAGGACGGCGACACGACGCACGGGGTGGACACGCGCGGGAGGTGTCCACCCCACTGCCGTACGGCGAACCACCGTACGGCCCGCCTACTGCACCTGCCCCGCAAGCGCCTCGGTCAGCGCACCGACCTGCTCCCGCCCCAACGACGTGTCCCCGGCCTCCCCCGCACCGACCAGCAGGGCCGCGTCTCCTTCCCCGTCCAGCTCCAGCCGCACCGCAGCGACGTTTCCGCTGTCGGCGACGACCACCTCACCCGTCTCCGAGGCGGCGACCTTCTCGACGTAAGGGACTACGTCATCGGTGCCCGACCAGGTCAGGGACAAGGCCACCGGTGCCAGGATGAGCACCGCGCTGGGCTTGCTGGTAGCGATCGTGTGCACCTGCACGTCGTCCTGACCGATGTGGAAGGTACAGCTCACCAGCGCACCGGGATTCTGCCCCAGCGGCTCCTCGGACTCGGCACGCTTCCCACCCTCCCCCGTGGCGACGGGCGTGTCCTCGTCCGGCCGCACCGACCCGGGACCGACCTCCCCCTCAATTCCGGCCGCCTTCGCCGCCGCAGCCATGTCGTACGGCAACGGGCACGCGTCCGCCCCGTCCTCGGGAACGCCCTCCGCGGTCTCGGTCAGTCCGCTCAGACTCAGTGCCGCCGTACCGCCGTCACCGCTGTCGCCGTCACTCTGGCAGCCCGCCAGCAGGGCCGTCGCCGCGGCGAGGGCAGCCGCGGTCGCGAGCCGGTGTCGTGCGTGTGTCACGTGTGGTGTCCTCAGTGTTCTCGGGGTCAGGGGGCGGTGCAGCCGAACCGCGCACCGGCGACGTCGACGAAGTTCTCGAACAGGTCCTCGGCGCGCGGAGCGTCGGACCCTTCGCGGGCCGTGAGGTAGTCGTGCCCGACCTCCATGGAGAAATAGGTCGGGGTACCGGCACAGTCGGCGACCACATGCCGTGCGTCGAAGCCGGACACCTGGTGCCCGGCCACCGCCGGCTGCCGCTCGTAACCCGGCGAGGAGCGGATGCCCGCGACGATGCGAGGCTCCCGGGTCACGACGTAGGTGGCGTAGCGCTCGACCTCGCACGACCAGACGGTTTCGGCACGGTCCTGCACGGCCTCCCGCACCCCGGACGACCCCTCGGGCCCCGGAAAGTCCAGTCCGTCGAGCCCACACACCGCGCCGCCCTCGACCGGGCGGGGTTCCGGTACGGCGGGCAGCGCATCGGGCGCGGTGAGTGGCCGCCCTCCCGCGCAGTCCGCCCGTTCGGCCGCCCTGCCCGCGATGCCGGTCAGCAGCCGGGCGACCCGCACGGGGTCCGAGCCCTCGGGGACGTAACCCTCGATGATGGCGGGCCCCTTGGCCGTCGTACAGGCGTCGGGCAGCAGAACCCAGCTGTGGTAGGCGCCGATCGCTCCGGTGGCGCCACCGGAGAAGAACGACATCCTGACCGGGCTGGGCCACCGGCCACCGTCGGTGAACGGGAAGTCCCCCCGCTCACGGGTCCCCACGATCCTCAGGTACTCGTCATCCGCCCCGGGGAGAAAGGACGACGTCTCCACGACACAGGAGAAAGCGAGCCGATCACCCGCCTGCTCGTCCAAACCGTCCCGATCGGAGACACGACCGGCCTGCGAGAAGACGCCCTCGGCCGACTCGGCGGACACCAGCCCTCCGCACAAGTCGTCACGCCCCAAGAGGTTCGTGTTCCACCACAGGTGTGCACCCACGGCCAGCAGGACGACCGCCAGGGCGGGCGCGATGATCTTCCGTCCGAGGCCGGCCCGGCCGCTTCCGCTCGTCATGTCACTTCCTCGTACGCAGTGCCGAGTACGCGTCCTCGCGCCCGGTGATGAAGCTCTGCTTGGCCTCGCCCTTGGCGTGGTCGTGCGCCTCGCTACCGCTGATGCCCTGCTGGCCTCCCCAGGCGTCGAGGAGCGCGTTCGTGCCCCCGATGCCGGAGGAGGTGGCCGTGCTGTCCTGGGACCGGGCCACGTCCTCGGCTTCGGCCGTCACATCCTTGGAGTACTCGTAGGTAGCCGCGTCGACCATGCGCTGGACCGGGTCGCCGACCACGGGTATCTGGGTGAAGAGGCCGCCGACACCGTGGTACGTGTAGCGCATCTGGTCGTTGAGCGTGCCGATCTTGGTGTCCCGGTCGTCGAGGATCATGTCGGAGCCGATCGCGGTCATCGAGCCGTACACCTCGCCGACGTGGCGGGCCCTGTTGTCCCAGTCGCCGACGACGTTGCCCTGCTGGTCGGCCGGGGCGTCCCTGGCCCCGGCCAGGTACTCCGCCGAATACAGCTTCTGGTTCTCGTACAGCATGTCGTAGACGAGAACGGGCTCGCCGTCGGGGGTCGTTCCGTACGCCGCGTCGGACACGCCGCGCATCACACGCAGCAGGCTGTGCTTGCTGTTGGCGATGCTCGACTCGTCTCCGTTGGCGTTGATGCCGGAGAGCCCCTGAGGGCTGCTCGGCTCGGTGCCGCTGAGGATGGCGTGGGTGTCGACGGTGTAGTCGGCGAGGGCCCGTCCGAGCGGCACCTTCAGGTTCTGCGGGATCGAGTCGCCCTTGCCGTCCTTGTCCAGCTGGGTGATGGTCTCTTGCATCACCCGCGTCTGCGCCTCCGTGTGGTGGCCGAATTCGGCTCCGGCGGAGTTGGGTTCCCGGCCGGTAGTGGCGGCCTCCAGCGCCGCGCCGAGGCCGGTGCGGTTGAGGGGGTCGTCCATGGTCACGATCGTCGGTCCGGCGACCGTGCTGTGCTGCGGCCACTCACGTTCGTGGAGCAGGTACTTGAGGTGGTCGTTGCCGACGTGGTCGGTGCCGGAGCCGTTGCCCGCGGGATCGAAGAAGGCGGTGGCCGCGTCGGGGTTCTTGCTCATGACGCCGAGGAGCCCGTCGAGAGCGTCGGCACGGATGCCGTCGTGTCCGGCGCCCCATTCGGTGTAGATGCTGGGTTGCTTCTTCTCGGCAGCTATCAGGTCGTCGCCCAGTTCGTAGAGGAACTGGTCGTCGTACTTCACATTGCTGTGCTGCATCATGCTGACGAACGACTGATAGCCGTAGAGCGGCTGCGTGTTCGACCCGTAGTTCTTGGTGCCGTACTTGTCCAGACTCTCCGTCCACTGCCGGTAGAACCTGCCGTCATCGCTGGCGAGCCAGTCCTTGAACTTCTGTGATCCCGGAGGCGCGTCGGTGACCGAACCCGGCACCTGGGTGGCCTTCGCGACGGTGTCGGCGAGGCCGCCCTGGAGTTCCAGGTACTGCGCCTTGTTCTTCTTGTCGTCGTCGTACGCGAGTTGGTTCAGCTCGTTGGTGAGCTTGATGGTGCCGTCGGGACCGAGCCCCGTCAGCAGGCTCTGACTGAACACCTTGTTGTCGGAGTTGTCGCGGAAGGCGCGGTCCAGTTCCGCGAGTTCGGCCGCGGAGACCTTCTTGCCGTCCGCGAGCCGGGTCGCGATGTCCTCGGCGTTCTCGGCCTCGTACTTCTCGATGTCGCCCTGGGCCTGCCCGTTGAAGCCGTTGATCGTGCCGTCGCTGACGTCGGAATCGACCACCACCGCCTCGAAGGCGATCTCCACACCCTTGTCCGCGTCGGTGATGTCTTTGACGAGCTGATCGATGCGGTCCTGCCAGGAACTGACGCTCTTGCGCACGCTGTCCTGGTAATCGGGGTCGTGGTGATAGGCGGTGCGCGTACCCTCGCTGAGCCGCGCGGTGTCGAAGGAGACCCGGCCCTGCTCGGACACGGCCATCCCGGCGTCGATGGCCTCCTGCCGCGCCGTCTTCAGCTTGCCCTTCAGATCGACGAACTGGGTGTGGGCGTCACGCAGGAGCGAGGCGATCGCCTTCGCCTCGACCTGGGCGTTCTGGTATTCCTTGAGGGTGACGTCGAACCGCCGGTTGGCCGCGTTCGCGCTCAGTCCCAGCCACAGCCCGCCCATGGATATGCCGTGCACATCCCGCTTGTAGGCGGTCTCCTGCTTCTGGAACTCCTTGGCCATGTCGTCCCAGGCGTCGGCCGCCGTGGTGAGCGTGGCCAGGTCGGTCGTCATGATTTCGTGGTACGTCGGCATGGGTCCCCGTTGTGCGCGCTGACTGGAACGGTGAAGGGCAAAGGACTGACGGCTCAGAACCCGTCGAGACTGGACGACTTGCGCACACCGAGCCCGACGCCGAAGTCGGTGTTCTGGAACAGCGTGTTCGTGTTGCGCAGGGCCGCTTTCTCGGACCCCAGCCGGTTCATCAGGCCCTGCACCTGCTCACCCCACGTTTCGTGCGCCTTCTTCAGCGCGCCGGAGGTGACCCAGCCGTGCCCGTCCTTCGCGGCGAACGCCTTGACCGCGGCACCCGTCTCCTCGTCCGCCACGTCACCGGCCTTCTTGGTGTCAGGCTCGATGTGCTCCTCGATGGCTCTGGCGGCGGCCTTCTTCTGAGCCGGACTGGACCCGAAGTCCGGGGTCCCACCCAGACCGGGGCCACTAGGTGAGCCGCCCGGATCGGCCGGGTACTGGTTCAGTTGCATCCCCACCGACTGCCTGGCCGTGCCGTCGGTTCCCAATGGCTCTGTCATGACACCGGCCCCCGATCCGCGTTCTTGGCGTGCACCGGCCAGGTTAACAACTGAACCAGTTCTCAAGAATCCAGGGGCTGGGTGGGCCCTGCGCCCGATGCCTGACATCTCGGAGAGCGTGACGATAACTCCGGCGTCACGGACACTGAGTAACAATTCGCACTCACCTGGTGCAGTCAGTCGACTTCTCCACCTCTTCCGTGTAGTCGATGATGAGGTGCTTCATGGCATCGGGGTCGTGATGGTCCGACGTCCAGGTCTGGATGGACGTGTACAGCTGTTGTTCAGAGTCGGAGCACCCCTCGGCTCTTCCGAACGCCTCACTTCCTGAGTAAAAAAACTGGCCGCCCATGGCCGAGTGGGTGAGTGGTTCCTGTGCCAGTTCGGCTGCGTATCGACCGACCGTACGTTCCTGGCCCAGCCACTCCAGTTTCGCGGACATGGCTACCACGTCATCGATGATGATGTCACACAATTGGGTACTTGAATAATGTTTCTCCCTCACCCTCGCATCCTGCCCGGGTGGAAGGAAAGGTGAAATGCTTTCGGGTGCGATGGGTGTTCCACAAAGCGTGTCGGGTAGCGCGTAGTCCCGTCTTTCTTCATCTTCGGTGCAGGCCGTGAACGCAAGGGTGAAAATTGCCAATGAGATCGCGAGACGCGCACGCGTAGGTCGTGAGATCGCTCTGAGACAGGTCATTTCTTCTCTCTCTGCCGAGCCAGGATCGATCAGTAATCTGTAAGACTTCCAGGTGCTTGACCCTCAAGGATTGTGCGTGCATTGAGGTAACCTTGTCTTGCGGATTCATGTGCCGTCATCCCGATGTCGGTTGAGTCGGGTGATCCGTATTCCCGTGCCGCGGTGCGGGCTGCGTCCTCGGCGATGCTGATGTTGCGCTCCAGGCCCTCAGCCCAGAAGCGCCCCCCAGTCGCTTGTGCGTCACTCATGGCACGTCCTTCCGCGTCTTTGAAGACGGCCTCCAAGATCACGCTCGTCGCCGTTCCGGCGCTGCCACCCACGGCCGCACCCACCCAAGGCGTGGCGACGAAAGACAAGCCCACGCCAGTGGCGGTGCCAATCCCTCCAGAGATCCAGTTCTTGCGCTGAGCGACGGCGTGCTCGAACTGCTTGTCCCTGTCCGAAGCCTGGCTCCCAATGGCTTCCTGTACCCCCAGTCCCAGCGTTCCGGACACTTCGCCGGACCGGGTGGCGATTTGTCGTACGAGGAGATTGGCGTCTTCCGATACCCGGAGATGCGTGGGCAGATCCGGGTTCAGATGGTGATCCATTAGTTTGCCCATATATGCCTTCTGTCCCACCTCCACGGCCGCGTATCCTTCTTCGTTCTGGCCGATGGTGAAGAGGAGTTTCGTCACTTCGGAGTGGTTCAGCTTGGCCTCGGCCCCGGCGATCGGGTACAGCTTCTCAATGTCCCGCCACTTTTCCGAGCCCGGTTCTCGCTCCACATCGCTCATGGCTCGATTCATGTCGGGCAGATACTCGGATGCAATCTGGCCGATGCTGTCGGTCATGTACCCGTGTTCGGTCAATCGCTCGGGATCATCCGCGATCGATGACACCAGGCTCTCCATCAGTCTGGCCTGTCCCTTGCTGTGCGGTGGAGTGTCCGCGGTGGACAACTCCCCAGCCGCATGCCCAGTCGTCGCGGCCTCCAACGCCAGCGCCAGCGTATTGCGGCCAGCGACGCTCTCCTTACCGTCGCTCGTGAAATCGCGTGGCCAGTCGCGCTCTTCGAACAGGTACTGGAAGTTACTGAGCGAAACCTTCCCGTCCCTGCCGTTGCCGTCGGTGTCCCGCTCGAAGGGGTTGTTGTCATCGTTCTTGTTGATGAACTCCTCGTTGAAGAACGTGGTCGCCGCGTCCGGACTGTTCGACAGAGCCTTGAGATATCCGGTCATGGGATCCCAGCCGGAGTCACTGCCCGTGCGGTTGAGGAGAGGGTCGGAACCCAGGCGCCCCCAAGCCCCGTGTTCTCCGTTGCCGGTGTACTTCTTCTCCGTCGCGATCAGCTTGTCGCCGTACCGGACGAGGAAGGCATCGTCATAGTCGCCCCAGCGCATCAGGTTGCTCAGCACCTGGCCGCCGAGCGGAAAACCGTTGCCACGGCCGACCGGCTTGTCCACCATGTCGACCATCCGGTTCCGCCAGTCGGCCATGGCCGCCGAGTCGCTCTGCGAGGCGGTGGCGAGGGTGAGGCCCAGGTTGCTTCTGGAGTTCGTCGTACGCGTCGCCGCGCTTGCGGTTCAGTTCCCGTCCCAGCTGTGGGTCATTGATGCCGGCCCAGAGGCTCAGCGCCCCGTCGGCACCCAACCGGGTCGCGAAACGCTCGGCGAACAGTTCGTCCCCGGCGTAGTTCTTCAGACCGGCGGCGAGGCGGTCGAACTCCCGAGGTGTCAGGTCCTCGGGGTCCTTCTTCACGAGCCCCGCCAGTTGGTCGGCGCGCTCGATCGCCTCTGCGGCGGAGTCCCGGTCCTTGTAGTCGACGTCGGAGAACCCCAGTTCGCTCTGGTCGGCGATGGCTTTGAGGACCGTGCTCGCGGAGGAGTCGCTCTCGGTGGCCTTGTCCAGGATTCCCTGGATCTCGTCGCGCAGTGCCGTGATGTCGGCCTTGTTGTCCTGGTCCTGGCGGGCGCGATCCTCCGGCGGGACGTTCGTCGTGACGGTGAAGCCACCTTCGTAGCCGATCACCGTGAGGTTCCTGAGTCGGCCACGCTCGATGGCGTCTGCCATCTGCCGCTGGTACTCGACCAGTTCGTCCCGGGTGTCCTTGAGGATCAGATGGATGCTTCTGGCCTGACTGTGGGCGTCCACGAACTCACCCGCCGTCTTGCCGATGAACTCCTTGGACACGGAGGCGTTGACCCCCGCCCAGTGGGCCTTGCTCGCAGCGCCCCGCAAACCCGTCTCGGCGGCTGTCTTCAGGTCCTCGAGATTGGCGACGACCTTCGACCAGTCGTCGACGGCGTCGCTCAGGAGGCTGAAGTCCGCGTCCCTCAGATCCGTGAGATCCATCAGCGCGTGTCCTGCTTCCCGCCGGGGCCGCCGTAGATCTCGTTCCTCGGCCCGGGTCGACCGACCCGTTCGTCGAAGCCCGCGTCGAGGACATCGATGCTGCTCATCTGCCGACGGATGTAGTGATCGTCCTCCGCGTGCAGCCGCTTGGTGACCGTCATGTGGTTGGAGATGTGCGCGCAGGCGTCCATGAGGGACGACAGCTGCTCGTCCCAGCGGGTCGCGACATGCTGGAGGGCACTGCCCAGCGCCAGTCCTCTGGAGGTGAGGGTCCGGGCCGCCTTCTCGCTGCTGGGGACCGCCTGGCGTGCCTGGTCCCACAGGTCGTTGTACAGGTCGAACGCGTTCTTCCCGATCTTGGCGAGGTCGCGCTGGTTCACGTTCAGGTCGCCGTACTTGGCCGGATCTCCAGGTGCGGAGGACTCGCCACCCTCCACCGGCAGTTGGTTGAGCCGCATGCCGGTGGGCCGATCCGCGGCTGCCTCCGCCTTCAGTCGCTCCCACTCGTCCCATGCCATGAAAGGTCCGCCCCCTCCGCGATCTCCGGTCCGGCCGACGCACAGACGCGTACCAAACGATCGTCAGCCGGACTCGGTCATACCAGCAGTCGACCGCGCACCCGCGCCACGAGGGATCGTGGTGCGCCCTTTCTCGTCATGCCGCCGACGGGGGGAGGAGTTCGGCGAGGGCGCGAGGAGCCGGGAAACTCCGGATGCCGGTCCCCGCCCCTCACCCCACCTCCTCCGCCACCCTCCCCACCTGCACCAACGGCCTCCCCCTGCGCCGGGAGACGAACACGCCCCGCCCCGCGGGCATCGGCCGGGGCCGTACGCCGCCCAGGACGTCGCCCTCGGTCGGGTCACCCGCAAGGACGACACCCTGCGCGCCCAGCTCCTTGATCCGCTGCATGAAGGCCTCGTAGGAGGCGCGGCTCGCGCCCGCTGTCGAGCGGGCGATGATGAAGCGGACGCCCACGTCGCGGGCGAAGGGGAGCAGCTCGGTCAGTCCGCTGAGTGGGTTCCCGCTGGACGTCGACACCAGGTCGAAGTCGTCGATGACGACGTACACGGCCGGCCCCTGCCACCAGCTGCGGTCCCGGAGCTGCCGGGCCGTCACGTCCGCGGTCGGCGTCCGGCGTTTCATGAGGTCGGCCAGGGCGACCATGTGGTGCTCCATGGCGTTGGACATGGGGATGTACTCGGCGAGGTGGGTGTCGGGGGTGACGCCGAGCAGGGAGCGGCGGTTGTCGACGACGAACAGCTTGCACTCGTCGCCGGAGTAGCGCTGGGTGAGCTGCTTGATGAGTAGTCGCAGCAGGTTCGACTTGCCGGACTCGCTCTCGCCGAAGACGAGGAAGAACGGGTCCTGGTCGAAGTCGACGAAGACCGGTTCGAGGTTGTTCTCGTCGAGGGCGAACGCGACACCCTGACGCGGGAAACGGTCGCCAGGAGGCAACTGTTCCGCGGGGAACTCGCGCGGCAGCAGCCGGACCTCGGGCGCCCCGGGCGCCTGCCAGTGCCGGGTGACCTCCGTCGACAGCGCCGCCGTCGCCTCCGACAGGTCCGTGTCGGAGGTGAGGCCGTCGATGCGCGGCACGGCCGCCATGAAGTGCAGCTTCTGCGGGGACTGGCCGCGGCCGGGCACCCCCGTGGGGACGTTGGCGGCGACCTTGCGGTCCAGCTCGGAGTCCATCGTGTCGCCGAGCCGCAGCTCGAGACGGTTCAGCAGGTTGTCCTTGAGGGCGGCGCGCACCTCCATCGAGCGGGACGCCGAGATGACCAGGTGGACGCCGTAGCCGAGACCGCGCGCCGCGATGTCCAGGACGACCTGGTCCAGCGCCTCGTAGTCGGCGCGGAAGGTGGCCCAGCCGTCGATGACCAGGAAGACGTCGCCCCACGGCTGGTCGGTGACGGAGATGTCACCGCGGGCGCGCCGGGCGCGGAAGTCGGCGATCGAGGAGATGCCCGAGGCCCGGAAGTACTCCTCGCGGCGCGTCAGGACGCCGTACACCTCCGCGACCGTACGGCGCACCTTCTCCGGGTCCAGCCGGGACGCGATGCCGCCGACGTGCGGCAGTCCGGCGACCGCCGCCATGCCGCCACCGCCGAAGTCGAGGCCGTAGAACTGCACCTCGTGGGGGGTGTGGGTGAGCGCGAAGGAGCAGATCAGCGAGCGCAGCAGGGTCGACTTGCCGGACTGCGGGCCGCCCAGGACCTGCATATGGCCCGCCGCGCCCGAGAAGTCCACCCAGAGCGGATCGCGGCGCTGCTCGAACGGCTTGTCGACGATGCCGACGGGGACGACGAGGCGTCCGGCGCCCTCGTAGCCGGGCTGGGTCAGGCCCCGGCCCTGCACGGCCGTGAGGCCCGGCAGCAGCGCGTCCAGCGACGGCGGGCTGTCCAGCGGCGGCAGCCACACCTGGTGCGCCGCCGGACCCTGGGCCTCCAGACGGCGTACGACGACGTCCAGCACCGTGTCGGCGAGCGCGTCGTCCACCTCGTCCGACCCCGTCGGCCGCGTCGGCTGCTGCGGAACGAACGTCACCGGCACCTCCGCCGCCGTGAACAGCACCGGCCGCCGGTCCACCGGCAGCGGACCGCCCGGGGACGCCGACCGCTGCGCGCCGGAGCGGTACACCCCCGAGACGTACGCCGCCTTGAACCGCACCATCTCGTCCGTGCCGAACTTCAGGAAGCCCGAGCCGGGCACGTTCGGCAGCTCGTAGGCGTCCGGCACGCCCAGCGCCGCCCGGGACTCGGCCGCGGAGAACGTCCGCAGACCGATCCGGTACGACAGGTACGTCTCCAGACCGCGCAGCCGGCCCTCCTCGAGGCGCTGCGAGGCCAGCAGCAGGTGCACGCCCAGCGACCGGCCGATACGGCCGATCTGCACGAACATGTCGATGAAATCGGGCTTCGCCGTCAGCAGTTCGCTGAACTCGTCGATGACGAGGAGCAGCGACGGAATCGGTTGCAGCGGCGCGCCCGCCGCGCGCGCCTTCTCGTAGTCGTGGATGTTGGCGTAGTTGCCCGCGTCGCGCAGCATCTCCTGGCGGCGGTTCAGCTCGCCGCGGATGGAGTCGCCCATGCGGTCGACGAGGGTGAGGTCGTCGGCCAGGTTGGTGATCACGGCCGCCACGTGCGGCATCTGCGCCATCCCGGCGAAGGTGGCGCCGCCCTTGAAGTCGGCGAGGACGAAGTTCAGGGTCTCGGAGGAGTGGGTGACCGCGAGGCCGAGCACCAGCGTGCGCAGCAGTTCGGACTTGCCGGAACCGGTGGCTCCGACGCACAGACCGTGCGGGCCCATGCCCTCCTGCGCGGCCTCCTTGATGTCGAGCATCACCGGACGGCCGTCCTCACCGACGCCGATCGGCACCCGCAGCCGTTCCGCCTGCGAACGCGGCCGCCAGGTGCGCCGGGTGTCGATGGACGCGGCGTCACCCAGGTTCAGCAGGTCCGTGAACTCCAGGTTCGCCAGCAGCGGTTCGTCGTCGTCCCCGCCCGACGCCATCCGCAGCGGCGCGAGCTGCCGGGCCAGCGCCTCCGCCGACTCCTGCGACAGGACGTCCGGAGTCCCCTCGTAGACGACCCCGTGCGCCGACTCCAGGTGCAGCGACCGCGGCCGTACGGCGATCGACAGATCACCGCGCACCCCGGCCTGCTCCCCCTGGACGATCTCCAGGACGGTCACCCCCTGCAAGCCCTCCGGGCTCGCCAGCATCGACTCCGGCGGCAGCGACACCCCATCGAGTACGACGACGATGTGCGCGGTGTCCGGCAGCGGCGCGGCGTTGGGGTGGAAGCGGGGGCGGCCGGTCAGCCGGGAGGCCAGCAGGTCCTCCAGTTCGCGCGGGTCGGCGCCGATCAGCCTGCGCGACCCGGCGCCGTCCGTGACCCCGGGCAGCTGCACATGTGGCAGCCACTTGGCCCACTCCCAGTGGGGCAGCGCCTCCCGGCCCGCCGCGACGGCGACGATCAGGTCCTCGGGGGAGTGCAGCGCGGCCAGCGAACCGGTCAGGGCGCGCGCGGAGGACCGTACGGACTCCGGTTCGCCGCTGAGGGTGACGTGGTAGAAGGCGCGCAGCGACACCGCCATCGGCAGGTCGTCCAGCGTGGAGTGGGCGGCGAGGAAGCGCTGCATCGCGCTCGCGGTGAGCGGTTCCAGCTGCTCGACGGGTCCGGTCTCGGGGGCGATCAGCGCGGTGGCGAGGGCCTGCGGGCCGAGCCCGATGCGCACCTGTGCGAAGTCCTCGTCGCCCGGCCGCCGTTCCCAGACCCGGCTGCCCTCGGCGACCAGCGCCCACAGCTGCTCGGGGGAGGGGTGCAGGTAGTACTGGGCGTCACGCTGGGCGCGTGCCGTGTCCTGGGTGACACGGCGGGCCTGGGACAGATAGCTCAGGTAGTCGCGGCGCAGATCGGCGAGTTGGCCCTGGGAGCCGCGGCGGAAGCGGATCACCATCGCGATGGACATGGCGATCGTCGACGCGATCATGATCATGCCCATGATGCGCATGAACGGCTGACCGCTCGTGAAGAAGAAGACGACCGAGCCGCCCATGCCGAGCGTCGGCAGCAACTGCATGAGGACGCTGTCCTGGTGACCCCGTGGCAGTTCGGGCGGCGGCTGTACGACGACGTCGCCCGTGGGCACCTCCGGCGGCAGCGCCCGCGGCGGGCGCTTCACGACGATCTGGCTCACTGCTCACCAATTCCCTTGTCGGCCCGCGCCGTTTCCGTCCGCCACCCCGTGTCAGGCGGACGTGGGCCGCCGCGTGATCCTACTGATCCCACCACACACCGGCGGGCGGTAGGGTGCCGGATGTTCGCGTGAGCACACGTGAACCCGGCCGGAGATCCGGGACATTCCGTGAGATGTGGCGCGGTGCGGAACACCCGGTACGGCCGGAGGGCCGCTCGTCCGCCGCTTCCGGCGACCGGCGCCGGGAAACGGCCGCGGAACCTTCACAACGCGGCCGTACCGGAGGAGCGCACGGAGCACGACGCGGCCGCACAGGCACCACCGAGGACACCGCAGCACTGAGGGGGAGAAGCAGGTGAGCACCACGGCCTCCACGGCGGCCACCGCCACCGGCGGACCGGGACAGGGGCAGGGACCAGCACCGGGTCAGGGACCGGGCCAGGCGGCCCGCCCCGCCCCGACCACGACCGGTCCGGCGACCGCCGGGCTCGGCTTCTGCCGGGTCACCATCGTCGCGCCCGACAGCCGCATCGACGTGGCGCTGCCCGACGACGTACCCGTCGCCGACGTCTACCCGGAGATCCTCAGGCTCTCCCGGCAGACCGCCGCCGAGGGCGCCCCGGTCGGCTACCACCTCGTCCGCCGCGACGGCACCGTCCTGGACAGCTCCCGCTCCTTCGCGGCGCAGCGCATCCTCGACGGTGAACTCCTCACCCTGCGCCCGTTCTCCGAGTCGCTCCCGCCCGCCGTCTTCGACGACGTCTCCGACGCGGTCGCCTCCGCCGTCACCCGCGACCGCTCCCTGTGGCACGGCGATCTCACCCGCGCCGCCGGTCTGATCGGCGGCGGCGTCCTGCCCGCACTGCTCGCCTTCGTCGCCTGGACCGCCGACCCGCGCCACGACATGCACAGCGTGCCCGGCATCCTCGCGGGCGTCGCCGGAGTGCTCCTCGTCGTCCTCGCCTGTGTCCGCGCCCGCGTCTACGACGACCGCGCGTCGGCCGTCGCACTGGGCCTGGGCGCCCTGCCCAACGTCGGGGTCGCCGGTTCCGGCCTGCTGTCCCTGTCCGAGGGGCAGGGCATCGGCAAGCTCCAGTTCCTGCTCGCCTGCGCGGCGGTCCTGGTGGCCTCGGTGGTCCTTACCCTGTGCTCACCGCGCGGCGACGGCCCGTTCGTCGCGTTCGCCACCGCCTCGGGCCTCGCCCTGACCGCCACCTTCGTGGCACTTCTCAGGCACTGGACCCCGGCCGAGATCGCCGCCCTGTGCGCGCCCGTCGCGATCGGCGCCCTGGCCTTCCTGCCGGGCATGTCCATGCGCTTCGCCCGGCTGCCCATCGGCTTCGAGGCCCCGGACACCACCCCGCGCAGCGTCTACGGCGCCGACCCCGAGCCCCCCGAGCCGGTGGACGCCGAACGCATCGAGGCCCAGGCCCGGCGCGGCCACGAACTCCTCGTCGGCCTCGTCGGCGGCTGCTCCCTGCTCGCGGTCGGCTCGGCACTCGTCCTCGGCTTCACCGACGACCTGTGGGCGCAGCTGCTCGCCCTCGCCACCGGGATCGCCCTGCTGATGCGCGCCCAGCTGTTCCGCTACACCGCGCAGGTCGCCACCGTCCTCGCCGCCGGTCTCGGTTCCCTCGTCGCGCTCGGCCTCGGCCTGGCGCTCAACCCGCCGCACGCGCTGGTGCGTGACGCCCTGGCGGGGGACCGCGCCGACCTCGACATCCGCACGATCTGGCTGGTCGCGGCGATCGCGGCGGCCGCGGCCCTCATCACCGCGATCGGCCTGATGGCGTCCCGCAGCGGGCTCACCCCGTTCTGGGGCCGCTTCCTGGAGATCGCCGAGGGCTTCGTCCTGCTGACACTCGTGCCTCTGGCGCTCGCCGTCTTCGACGTGTACGCGGCGGTGCGGTCCATGACGGGCTGACGTGAAGAGGGGGTGCACGCGCGCGTGCACCCCCTCACGTCACTCGTCGGTACGACGCTCAGTCCGCGTCCGCCCCGCCGCTGCCCGGCATCGGCTCCAGGTCGAACTCACCGTCCCGCGCGCCCAGCACGAAGGCCCGCCACTCCGCCTCGGTGTACCGCAGCACGGTGTCCGGGTCGAGCGACGACCGCATGGCCACGGCACCCTCGGGCAGATAGGCGATCTCGACGCGCTCCTCGTGCTCCTCGGTGCCCGGCGCGCAGTGCCACTCGACGCCGGAGATGTCGAGCGCGTACAGCTCGTCCCGCTCCCGCTCCTTGCGTGCCTTGATCTCGGCTTCCGTCTCCGCCATCGCTGGGCGACCCCTTCCAGACGCACGTACAGTCCAAACGGTCACCCTAGTGGTCGCGCACGTACCCCCCGGCCCGTTCCGGGCACCGCGTAACGGGTGGGGTTCACCTGCTGGTACTCTGGGTGACGGCCGTATGTGTACGCACCCCCGGAGCCCTGTGTCCTGGAGGCCGCGCCCATCGGATCCTCGCCTTCCGAGTCATGGAAGCTCCCCCGAGACGCAGACCGGGGGCACTCGGTGGCCTTTTTCAGACTATTGAGGAGTACGCGTGTCGCTCGACGCCGCCACGAAGAAGCAGATCATCTCCGAGTTCGGTACCAAGGAGGGTGACACCGGCTCCCCCGAGGTCCAGGTCGCTCTGCTGTCCCGTCGGATCTCCGACCTGACCGAGCACCTCAAGACCCACAAGCACGACCACCACTCCCGCCGGGGCCTGCTGATCCTGGTCGGTCAGCGTCGTCGCCTGCTCCAGTACCTCGCCAAGAAGGACATCCAGCGCTTCCGTGCGCTGGTCGACCGCCTCGGCATCCGCCGCGGTGCGGCGGGCGCCAAGTAAGACAGCGTGAGGGGAGCGGTTCCCGCAGTTCGGGGGCCGCTCCTTTTGCTGTACGTGCGCACTGTCACTGCTGCTTTGTAGTGTGGTAGCACAACGCAATACGTACACACAGCGTGATACGGCGTACCCGTACGGGGTATGACCGCCACGCACCGACGAGGAGAAGCGCATCTCGCCGCCGCCGGTCCTCGGTAGTGGCCCCCGGGACGACGAAACCCCCGGGTGCTTCGATCGAAGACCGGCTTGCACCAGGAGCGGCGCTTCTCCGCCACCGTCCCCCTGCCGCACGGGCAGCGAGGGACAAAAGACGACAAGTAACGGAGAAAACGCTAGTGGAGAACGAGACCCACTACGCCGAGGCCGTCATCGACAACGGCTCCTTCGGCACCCGCACCATCCGCTTCGAGACGGGCCGCCTGGCCAAGCAGGCCGCCGGTTCCGCCGTGGCGTACCTGGACGACGACACCATGGTGCTGTCGGCCACCACCGCCTCCAAGAACCCCAAGGACCAGCTCGACTTCTTCCCGCTGACGGTCGACGTCGAGGAGCGGATGTACGCGGCCGGGAAGATCCCCGGTTCCTTCTTCCGCCGTGAGGGCCGCCCCTCCGAGGACGCCATCCTCACCTGCCGCCTGATCGACCGCCCGCTGCGCCCGTCCTTCAAGAAGGGCCTGCGCAACGAGATCCAGGTCGTGGCGACGATCATGGCGCTCAACCCCGACCACCTGTACGACGTCGTGGCGATCAACGCCGCCTCCGCGTCCACGCAGCTCGCCGGTCTGCCCTTCTCCGGCCCGATCGGCGGCGTCCGCGTCGCGCTGATCCGCGGCCAGTGGGTGGCGTTCCCGACCCACAGCGAGCTGGAGGACGCCGTCTTCGACATGGTCGTCGCGGGCCGCACCCTGGAGGACGGCGACGTCGCGATCATGATGGTCGAGGCCGAGGCCACCGAGAAGACCATCAAGCTGGTCGAGGGCGGCGCCGAGGCCCCCACCGAGGAGGTCGTCGCCGCCGGTCTGGACGCCGCGAAGCCCTTCATCAAGGTCCTGTGCAAGGCGCAGGCCGACCTCGCCGCGAAGGCCGCCAAGCCGACCGCCGAGTTCCCGATCTTCCTGGACTACCAGGACGACGTCCTCGAGGCCCTGACGGCCGCCGTCCGCCCGGAGCTGGCCTCCGCGCTGACCATCGCGGGCAAGCAGGAGCGCGAGGCCGAGCTGGACCGCGTCAAGGCGCTCGCCGCCGAGAAGCTCCTGCCGGAGTTCGAGGGCCGCGAGAAGGAGATCTCCGCCGCCTACCGTTCGCTGACCAAGACCCTGGTCCGCGAGCGCGTGATCAAGGAGAAGAAGCGCATCGACGGCCGGGGGCTGACGGACATCCGTACCCTCGCCGCCGAGGTCGAGGCCATCCCGCGGGTCCACGGCTCCGCCGTGTTCGAGCGTGGCGAGACCCAGATCCTGGGCGTCACCACCCTCAACATGCTCCGCATGGAGCAGCAGCTGGACACCCTCTCCCCGGTGACCCGCAAGCGCTACATGCACAACTACAACTTCCCGCCGTACTCCACCGGCGAGACCGGCCGCGTCGGCTCCCCGAAGCGCCGCGAGATCGGCCACGGCGCCCTCGCCGAGCGCGCCCTGGTGCCGGTCCTGCCGACCCGCGAGGAGTTCCCCTACGCGATCCGTCAGGTGTCCGAGGCGCTCAGCTCCAACGGCTCGACGTCCATGGGCTCGGTCTGCGCCTCCACCATGTCGCTGCTGAACGCCGGTGTGCCGCTGAAGGCCCCCGTCGCCGGTATCGCCATGGGCCTGATCTCCCAGGAGATCGAGGGCGAGACGCACTACGTCACCCTCACCGACATCCTCGGTGCGGAGGACGCCTTCGGCGACATGGACTTCAAGGTCGCCGGCACCAAGGAGTTCGTGACCGCCCTCCAGCTCGACACCAAGCTCGACGGCATCCCGGCCTCCGTCCTGGGTGCCGCCCTCAAGCAGGCCCGCGACGCGCGTCTCCACATCCTCGACGTGATGATGGAGGCCATCGACCGGCCCGACGAGATGTCCCCCAACGCGCCGCGGATCATCACCGTGAAGATCCCGGTCGACAAGATCGGCGAGGTCATCGGCCCCAAGGGCAAGATGATCAACCAGATCCAGGAGGACACCGGCGCCGAGATCACCATCGAGGACGACGGCACCATCTACATCGGTGCCGCCGACGGCCCCTCCGCCGAGGCCGCCCGTACGACGATCAACTCGATCGCCAACCCGACCATGCCGGAGGTCGGCGAGCGCTACCTGGGCACGGTCGTGAAGACGACCACCTTCGGCGCCTTCGTCTCCCTGCTCCCCGGCAAGGACGGCCTGCTGCACATCTCGCAGATCCGCAAGCTGGCCGGCGGCAAGCGCGTGGAGAACGTCGAGGACGTGCTCGGCGTGGGCCAGAAGGTCCAGGTCGAGATCGCCGAGATCGACTCCCGCGGCAAGCTCTCCCTCATCCCCGTGATCGAGGGCGAGGAAGACGCTTCCTCGGACGACAAGAAGGACGACGCCGACAAGTGACGTCCCGTGGCTCCAAGGCGACGGCCCGCCCCTCCTCGGAGGCGCGGGCCGTCGCCCGTACCCAAACCCTCATCAAGGGCGAGAACGGCATCGGCACCGTCCGCAAGACCACCCTCCCCGGTGGCCTGCGCGTCGTCACCGAGACCCTGCCGTCCGTGCGCTCCGCGACCTTCGGCATCTGGGCCCACGTCGGCTCCCGCGACGAGACCCCGGCGCTCGGCGGCGCCACGCACTACCTGGAACACCTCCTGTTCAAGGGCACCAGCCGCCGCAGCGCCCTCGACATCTCCTCGGCGCTGGACGCCGTGGGCGGCGAGATGAACGCGTTCACGGCCAAGGAGTACACGTGCTACTACGCGCGCGTGCTCGACACCGACCTGCCGCTCGCCATCGACGTCGTCTGCGACATGCTCACCGGCTCGCTCATCCTGGAGGAGGACGTCGACGTCGAACGCGGCGCCATCCTCGAGGAGATCGCGATGACCGAGGACGACCCCGGCGACTGCGTGCACGACCTCTTCGCGCACACGATGTTCGGCGACAACCCCCTGGGCCGCCCCGTCCTCGGCACGGTCGACACCGTCAACGCCCTCACCGCCGACCGCATCCGCCGCTTCTACGAGAAGCACTACGACCCCACCCACCTGGTGGTCGCCTGCGCGGGCAACATCGACCACAACAAGGTCGTACGGCAGGTCCGCGCGGCCTTCGAGAAGGCGGGCGCCGTCAAGGACCCCGCCGCCACGCCGGTCGCGCCGCGCGCGGGCAGCCGCGCCATCCGCACCGCGGGGCGCGTCGAGCTGATCGGCCGCAAGACCGAGCAGGCCCATGTCGTCCTCGGCATGCCCGGCCTGTCCCGCACCGACGACCGCCGCTGGGCGCTCGGCGTGCTGAACACCGCCCTCGGCGGCGGCATGTCCTCCCGGCTCTTCCAGGAGGTCCGGGAGAAGCGTGGCATGGCCTACAGCGTGTACTCGTACACCTCGGGCTTCGCCGACTGCGGCCTCTTCGGCGTCTACGCGGGCTGCCGCCCCTCCCAGGTCCACGACGTGCTGAAGATCTGCCGCGACGAACTCGACCAGGTCGCCGAGCACGGTCTCACCGACGAGGAGATCGACCGCGCGATCGGCCAGCTGCGCGGCTCCACCGTCCTCGGTCTGGAGGACACCGGCGCGCTGATGAACCGTATCGGCAAGAGCGAGCTGTGCTGGGGCGAGCAGATGTCCGTCGACGACATGCTGTCCCGGATAGCCTCGGTCACACCGGACGACGTGCGCTCGGTGGCCCGCGACATCCTGGGCCGCAGGCCGTCCCTGTCGGTCATCGGCCCGCTGAAGGACCGCCAGGCGTCCCGGCTGCACGACGCCGTCGCCTGACCCTCCCGTACGTCCCGTTCCTCCCGTAAGGAAGCAACAACATGAGCAAGCTGCGCGTGGCGGTCCTCGGCGCCCAGGGCCGTATCGGGTCCGAGGCGGTACGGGCGGTCGAGGCCGCCGAGGACATGGAGCTGGTGGCCGCCCTCGGCCGGGGCGACAAGCTGGAGACGCTGGCCGAGACCGGCGCCCAGGTCGCCGTCGAACTGACCACACCGGCCTCGGTGATGGGCAACCTCGACTTCTGCGTCCGGCACGGCATCCACGCCGTCGTCGGTACGACCGGCTGGACCGACGACCGCCTCGCGCAGCTCAAGGGCTGGCTGGCCCAGTCCCCGGAGACGGGCGTGCTCATCGCCCCCAACTTCTCCATCGGCGCCGTACTGACCATGAGGTTCGCCCAGCTCGCGGCGCCCTGGTTCGAGTCCGTCGAGGTCGTCGAGCTGCACCACCCCAACAAGGTCGACGCCCCCAGCGGCACCGCCACCCGCACCGCCCAGCTCATCGCCGCGGCCCGCGCCAAGGCGGGCAGCGCCCCGGCGCCGGACGCCACGGTGACGGCCCTGGACGGCGCCCGCGGCGCGAACGTGGACGGGGTCCCCGTGCACGCCGTCCGGCTGCGCGGCCTCCTCGCCCACCAGGAGATCCTGCTCGGCGGCGAGGGCGAGACCCTCACCATCCGCCATGACTCCCTCCACCACAGCAGCTTCATGCCGGGCATCCTGCTGGGCGCCCGCCGGGTCGTGACCACTCCGGGCCTCACCTTCGGCCTGGAACACTTCCTGGACCTCGACTGAGCCCGGGACACCCACAGATGCGCGCGAAGATCACCTACATCGTCACGGCCGCCGTCCTGGTCTTCTACTTCGCCCTGGTCGGCAGCCGCGGCGTGCTGCTCATCAGGACCGGCACACTGATCACCGTCACCTTCGGCATCGCGGTGCTGATCCTGCCGGTGATCGGGCTGTGGTTCCTGTGGAAGAACACCCAGTTCGTCCGCCGGGCCAACCAGCTCGCCGCCGAACTAGAGGCCGAGGGCGGGCTGCCTGTCGACGAGTTGCGGCGCCTGCCCAGCGGCCGGATCGACCGCGACTCGGCCGACGAGGTCTTCGCCCGCCGCAAGGCCGAGACGGAGGACGCCCCCGACGACTGGCGCACCTGGTTCCGCCTCGCCGTCGCCTACCACGACGCCCGAGACACCCCGCGCGCCCGCAAGGCGATGCAGCGTGCCATCGCCCTCCACGACGGCAGACCCGTCGAGGTCTGACCACGACGACCCCAACGAAAGGGCCCCCCGCGTCGCCGCGGGCGGCCCTTTCGAATACAGGTGGCGTGTCAGCCCCGCCGGTACTCCTCGGCCCACGCCTCCACCGAGTCCGCCGCCCGGTCGAAGGACTCCGACCGGGCCAGGAAGTCGGCGTTGTGCGTGGTCAGCAGCGGCGGCATGCCCTCGGAGGTCCGGTCCCGGCGGACCAGCAGCAGTGCCTGGCCCTGCACCGTGCGCGGCAGACCGAGCCAGCGCACCGGCTGCTGCACCGTCCGCACCGAGACCACCCGGTCCCACGGCACCGTACGCGTGACCAGGAAACCCACCCGACGCAGTCCCCGCGCGCTCACCCACACACCCATGCGCAGCATCCGCAGCGCCGCGACGATCATCGCGAGGGCGATGCCGAAGACAGTGCCGGCGGCGGAGACGGTGTCGGTCAGGGCGATGATCACCCCGGCGAAGAGCACGTACGAGGCGAGCAGCAGCACGAGCGCGGCCGCTCCCACCCGCCAGGGGCCGGGTCGGTACGGGCGCCGCCAGCGCTCGCGGTCGTCGAACGGCAACGCGACGTCGTCCGCGGTGTCGAAGGCGCGGTCGGCCGTCAGGAAGGGCAGGGGCACGGCTGGTCCTCACTCGTTCCATCCATGGGCTGTGCCCGGTGAGGTTATCGACCCATGTCCATGCCCACCACCCGCGGGGGTCCGTACGAGTCAGCGGAGGCTCAGCGCCCGTCCGTCGCCTGGGACTGCTGGGTCCCCGTGGCCGACTGGTCGATCTCCAGCGCGGGCATGCCGAGCACCAGGGAGCCCACGAGCGCCGCGACGATCGTGAGGCCCAGCAGCCAGCGCCCGGCTATCTGCCCGCCGGTCGCCCGCCGCCGCGGCGGTGGCGCCACATTGCTGCGAAACCGGTCGGCCTCGGCGAGAAAGGCGAACGGGACGGGCTCACGCCGACGGAACATCGGAGGTACCGCTCCTCTCACAGGTGCGACGGAAGTGTCTGTCATAGGCACAGACGAGCGAGTGGCCGGGGAAGTGCCCAGTTCTCCCGGATTCTTCACAGAGAGGTGCGTATCTCACGCCGGAGGGAGGACCGTAAAGTGGGCGCGCACTCCAGATGCGATCGGAAGGACCTCTGTGACCGCCCCCGAAGACCGGACCCCGACTACACACAGTGATGTTGAAACGCGCAGCGATGTAACGGTCGAGCTGGTGAAGTCCAGTGCGTCGGACGCCGACGTCCTGTTCGCCGCCCGGGTGTCGACTCTCGGTGACCAGTCGCTGGACGAGCTGAAGAAGGACCCCGAGCGGTCCAAGGGCCTCATCAACTACCTGATGCGGGACCGGCACGGCAGCCCCTTCGAACACAACTCGATGACCTTCTTCATCAGTGCCCCGATCTTCGTGTTCCGGGAGTTCATGCGGCACCGTGTGGGGTGGTCGTACAACGAGGAGTCGGGGCGGTACCGGGAGCTCCAGCCGGTCTTCTACACGCCGGACGAGTCCAGGAAGCTCGTTCAGGAGGGACGGCCCGGCAAGTACGTCTTCGTCGAGGGCACCCCGTCGCAGCACGCGACGGTCCGCCACGTCCTGGAGGACTCCTACCAACAGGCCTACTCCGCCTACCAGAAGCTGCTCGCGGAGGGCGTCGCCCGGGAGGTCGCCCGGGCCGTCCTCCCGGTCGGCCTGTTCTCCTCCATGTACGCCACCTGCAACGCCCGCTCGCTGATGCACTTCCTCGGTCTGCGCACCCAGCACGAACTGGCCAAGGTGCCGTCCTTCCCGCAGCGGGAGATCGAGATGGTCGGCGAGAAGATGGAGGCGGAGTGGGCGAGGCTCATGCCGCTCACCCACGCCGCCTTCAACGCGAACGGGCGCGTGGCGCCGTAGCGCACACCCGTTTCACCGGCTGGGACGCATGTGCGGTTCAGCCTCACGAAGTGTCCGTATTGCGGCATTTAGAGAAGTTCATCTAGCCTGATCAAACGGGTCCGGCACTGCTTGAACCCCCGAGCAGGCAGTGCCGGGCTCACCCTTTGTCCTGACTTTTCCCGCCCCCCGAGGGCAGACCCACGGATGAGCAACGAGTAGCGTGTAACCCATGGCTCCGACCTCCACTCCGCAGACCCCCTTCGGGCGGGTCCTCACCGCCATGGTCACGCCCTTCACGGCGGACGGCGCACTTGACCTCGACGGCGCGCAGCGGCTCGCCACCCACCTGGTGGACGCAGGCAACGACGGCCTGATCATCAACGGCACCACCGGCGAGTCGCCCACCACCAGCGACGCGGAGAAATCGGACCTGCTGCGGGCGGTACTGGAGGCCGTCGGCGACCGCGCCCACATCGTCGCCGGAGTCGGAACCAACGACACCCGGCACAGCATCGAGCTGGCCCACGCCGCCGCCCACACCGGCGCGCACGGCCTGCTGGTCGTCACGCCGTACTACAACAAGCCCCCGCAGGAAGGCCTCTACCGGCACTTCACGGCCATCGCCGACGCCACCGAGCTGCCGGTCATGCTCTACGACATCCCCGGCCGCAGCGGCGTCCCGATCAACACCGAGACACTCGTCCGGCTGGCCGAGCACCCCCGGATCGTCGCCAACAAGGACGCCAAGGGCGACCTCGGGCGCGCCAGCTGGGCCATCGCCCGCTCCGGCCTCGCCTGGTACTCCGGCGACGACATGCTGAACCTGCCGCTGCTCTCCGTGGGCGCGGTCGGCTTCGTCTCGGTCGTCGGCCATGTCGTCACCCCCGAGCTGCGCACCCTCGTCGACGCCTACACGTCCGGCGACGTGCAGAAGGCCACCGAGATCCACCAGAAGCTGCTCCCGGTCTACACCGGCATGTTCCGCACCCAGGGCGTCATGACCACCAAGGCCGCCCTCGCCCTCCGGGGCCTGCCCGGCGGCCCCCTGCGCGCGCCCATGGTGGAACTCACCGCACAGGAGATCGACCAGCTCAAGATCGATCTTGCCGCGGGCGGGGTACAGATCTGACAACAGACTTCGCCCGCGGCGACGCGGGCACGGACTTCACAACTGAATAGGCAGGCACCGGTGCCTGCACCCACACGACAACTGCTTCTGCACGAACGTCACGCGCGCCACGTGCCCGACCGGTACGTGGCGCGCGTGGTGAGGAGAGTCTTTTGAGTCATCCGCATCCTGAACTGGGCCCGCCCCCGCCGCTCACCGAAGGCGGCCTCCGCGTCACCCCGCTCGGCGGCCTCGGTGAAATCGGCCGGAACATGACGGTCTTCGAGTACGGCGGCCGCCTGCTGATCGTCGACTGCGGAGTGCTCTTCCCCGAGGAGGAGCAGCCCGGAATCGACCTGATCCTGCCGGACTTCTCGTCCATCCGGGACCGCCTCGACGACATCGAGGGCATCGTCCTCACCCACGGCCACGAGGACCACATCGGCGGCGTCCCCTTCCTCCTCCGGGAGAAGCCGGACATCCCCCTGATCGGCTCCAAGCTGACCCTCGCCCTCATCGAGGCCAAGCTCCAGGAACACCGCATCCGCCCGTACACCCTTGAGGTCGCCGAGGGCCACCGCGAGCGCATCGGCCCCTTCGACTGCGAGTTCGTCGCGGTCAACCACTCCATCCCGGACGCGCTGGCCGTCGCCATCCGCACCCCCGCGGGCATGGTCGTCCACACCGGCGACTTCAAGATGGACCAGCTTCCGCTGGACAACCGCCTGACCGACCTGCACGCGTTCGCCCGGCTCAGCGAGGAGGGCATCGACCTCCTCCTGTCCGACTCCACGAACGCCGAGGTCCCCGGCTTCACGCCGCACGAGCGCGACATCTCGGGAGTCCTGCGCCAGGTCTTCGCGACCGCCCGCAAGCGGATCATCGTGGCGAGCTTCGCCAGCCACGTCCACCGGATCCAGCAGATCCTCGACGCCGCCCACGAGTACGGCCGCCGGGTCGCCTTCGTCGGCCGCTCCATGGTCCGCAACATGGGGATCGCCCGCGACCTGGGCTACCTGAAGGTCCCGCCGGGCCTCGTCGTCGACGTCAAGACCCTCGACGACCTGCCCGACCACGAGGTCGTCCTGGTCTGCACCGGCTCCCAGGGCGAACCGATGGCGGCGCTGTCCCGCATGGCCAACCGGGACCACCAGATCCGCATCGTCGAGGGTGACACGGTGATCCTGGCGTCGTCCCTGATCCCCGGCAACGAGAACGCGGTCTACCGCGTGATCAACGGCCTCACCCGCTGGGGCGCCAACGTCGTCCACAAGGGCAACGCCAAGGTGCACGTATCCGGCCACGCCTCCGCAGGCGAACTGCTGTACTTCTACAACATCTGCCGCCCGAAGAACCTGATGCCGGTCCACGGCGAATGGCGCCACCTCCGCGCCAACGCCGAACTGGGCGCCATGACCGGCGTACCCCACGACCGCATCGTCATCGCCGAGGACGGCATCGCCGTCGACCTCGTCGAGGGCAAGGCGAAGATCTCGGGCAAGGTCCAGGCGGGTTACGTCTACGTCGACGGCCTGTCCGTCGGTGACGTCGGCGAACCGGCGCTCAAGGACCGCAAGATCCTCGGCGACGAGGGCATCATCTCGGTCTTCGTGGTCATCGACTCCACCACCGGCAAGATCAACGCCGGGCCCCATGTCCAGGCCCGCGGCTCCGGTATCGAGGACTCGGCGTTCGAGGCCGTGATCCCAAAGATCACCGAGGCCTTGGAACGCTCGGCCCAGGACGGCATCGTCGAACCCCACCAACTCCAGCAGCTGGTCCGCCGCACGCTGGGCAAGTGGGTCTCCGACACCTACCGCCGCCGCCCGATGATCCTGCCGGTCGTCGTGGAGGTCTGAGCGCCAACTCCGGAGCGGGGCACCTCGATTTGCATCGGGGCGCCCCGCTCCAGTACGTTTACGGCTCCACCCACCTGGGAACCCGGCTGCCTCGTGCACCGGGGAACGTTCGCCGGGGCGGGCTGGAAATTCCGACTCAGAACTTCTGATAAAGTCGGAGCCGCCGGAAAGGGAAACGCGAAAGCGAACACCTGGAAAGCGCCGAGGAAATCGGATCGAGAAAAGGATCTGGTAGAGTCGGAAACGCAAGACCGAAGGGAAGCGCCCGGAGGAAAGCCCGAGAGGGTGAGTACGAAGGAAGCGACCGTTCCTTGAGAACTCAACAGCGTGCCAAAAGTCAACGCCAGATATGTTGATAC
>NZ_JAGPXL010000057.1 GCF_018070565.1 Streptomyces sp. B93 | reverse complement strand
CCTGCGCCCCCTGCCCCGCTCCCGCGCCACCCGGCTCCTGGTCCCCTACATCGGCGTCGACGCCCCCGTCATGAACCTCCGCCTCGACCAGGAGGGCCGGCTCACCGCGCCGCCGGAGGAGAAGGCGGACCTGGCGGGCTGGTACGAGGGCGGGCCGTCACCCGGTGAGCAGGGCACGGCGGTCGTGGTGGGCCACCTGGACACCATGTCGGGACCGGCCGTCTTCGCCGGGCTCGGCGAACTGAAGCGGGGCAGCCGCGTCGAGTTCCGGCGCGCGGACGGGCGGACGGCCGTATACGGCGTCGACGCGGTGAAGTCGTACGAGAAGGACGACTTCCCCAACGACGAGGTGTACGGCTTCCGGGGCCGCCCCGAGTTGCGGCTGATCACCTGCGGGGGCACCTACCGGCCGCGGACCGGCTACAGCGGCAACGTGGTCGTCTTCGCCCATCTCACGGAGGTCCGCGAGCCCGGACGCGGCGCCCGGACGCGCTGAATCTGGCCATCCGGTTTCTCGCCAAATGGACGGGGCCCGCTCAGCACTCGGACCACGGGCACCGATACCGACCGGTGTCTTCCCTCGGCCGCACACATTCCGTTAACTTCCGTGACTCACCCGCACCAGCGCACCAGTGAGCCCCCGGGGGCACCCTCATGACACGCGCCATCTCCCTGCACGATGTGAGCAAGTCCTACACGCGAGGCGTCCGCGTGGTGGACCGGCTGTCGCTGGACATCCCGCCCGGCGAGTTCCTCGTCCTGCTCGGCCCCTCGGGCTGCGGCAAGTCCACCGTCCTGCGCATGATCGCCGGGCTGGAGGAGATCGACGAGGGCGAGCTGCTGCTCGACGGCGCGTACGCCAACGAACTGCCGCCGTCCGGGCGGGACATGGCGATGGTGTTCCAGAACTTCGCCCTCTACCCGAACATGACCAGCCGCGACAACATCGGCTTCCCGCTGCGCATCGAGTCCCCGGGCGCCGACCCCCGTCCGCAGGTCGACGCCACCGCCCGGATGCTGGGCATCCAGGACCTGCTCGACCGCCTCCCCGCCCAGCTCTCCGGTGGCGAACGCCAGCGGGTCGCGATGGGTCGGGCCATCGCCCGCCACCCCTCCGCCTTCCTGATGGACGAACCGCTGTCCAACCTCGACGCCAAGCTCCGCAACCACCTGCGCGCCGAGATCTTCCGGCTCACCCGGGACCTGGGCGTCACCACGGTCTACGTCACCCACGACCAGTCCGAGGCGATGTCCCTCGGCGACCGCGTCGCCGTGCTGCGCGGCGGCGTCCTCCAGCAGGTGGGCACCCCGCGCGAGGTCTACGCGCTGCCCGTCAACGTCTTCGTCGCGGCCTTCATCGGCACCCCGCGGATCAATCTGCTGCGCGGGCTGGTCCGGGCGCCGATGGGCGGGGCGATGACCATCAGCCTCGGCAGGCAGTACCTGCGCCTTCCCGAACCGCTCTCCCTCGACCACCAGCTGCTCCGGGTCCAGCAGGGCCGTGAGGTCATCGTCGGCCTGCGCTCGGAGGCCGTACGCATCGGCAAGCCCTCATCCGCCCGGCCGGGTGAGGTGCCGTTGCACGGGCTCGTGGAGCACGTCGAGTTCCAGGGCCACGAGGTGCTCGTGCACTTCAACACCGGCTCGCAGTCCGCCGTCGTACCCGACCTGGAGGCCCCGCGCCCGGCCGCCCGGCCCGCGCGGCGCCGCCGCCGGGAGGCCGGGACGGTGCTGGACCGGCTGCGGGAGCGGGCGGGCGCCCTGCGGGGCGGACCGGCGGGCGCCGCGCGCGGCGGGCCCGTGGGCGTCCTGGACCGCCCGGGTCAGGGGGAGGCCCCGGCCGCCGCCGAGCCCCGGCTGCCCGGTGACCTCATCGTCCGCACCACGCCCGACATCGGCCTGCGGCACGGGATGCAGGTCCCCCTCCTCGTCGACCTCGCCCACCTGTTCGTCTTCGACCAGCACGGTGAACGCATCTGCCCCGCCCCGGCCCGGCTGCCCGACCTGGAGGAGTGAGACCCGGGCCGCTCGGGCAGGGTGAGCCGTGCCATGGCGGATGCCCCTGGTGCCGGAAAACTAACGGCGCTAGTTTGGGGTCCGGACGACGAGGCCCGCCCGGAGGGGAACACGATGAAGGCACATGACGGCATGTACATCGACGGCGCCTGGCGCCCCGCCGAGGGGCGCGACACCATCGACGTCGTGAACCCGGCCGACGAGCAGGTGATCGGCCAGGTCCCCGCGGGCACCGCCCTGGACGTCGACACCGCCGTACGCGCCGCCCGCGCCGCCTTCCCCGGCTGGGCCGCCACCCCGCCCGCCGAGCGCGCCGCCCGACTGACCGCCCTGCGGGACGTCCTGGTCGCCCGCAAGGAGGAGATCGCCGAGACGGTGAGCGCCGAACTCGGCGCGCCGCTGAAGTTCGCGCAGAGCGTCCACGCGGGCGCCCCCATCGCCGTCGCGGGCTCCTACGCCGAGCTGGCGGCGACGTACTCCTACGAGGAGAAGGTCGGCAACTCCACCGTCCGCCAGGAACCGGTCGGCGTGGTCGCGGCGATCACCCCCTGGAACTACCCCCTGCACCAGATCGTCGCCAAGGTCGCCCCGGCGCTCGCCGCGGGCTGCACGGTCGTCCTCAAGCCCGCCGAGGACACCCCGCTGGTCGCCCAGCTCTTCGCGGAGGCCGTGCACGAGGCGGGCGTCCCGGCCGGGGTCTTCAACCTCGTCACCGGCCTCGGCCCAGTCGCGGGCCAGGCCCTCGCCGAGCACCCGGACGTCGACCTGGTCTCCTTCACCGGCTCCACCGCCGTCGGCCGCCGCATCGGCGCCGTCGCCGCGGCGGCCGTCAAGCGGGTCGCCCTCGAACTGGGCGGCAAGTCCGCCAACGTCATCCTGCCCAGCGCCGACCTGGCCAAGGCCGTCAACGTCGGCGTCGCCAACGTCATGTCCAACTCCGGCCAGACGTGCAGCGCCTGGACCCGGATGCTGGTCCACCGCGACCAGTACGACGAGGCCGTGGAGCTGGCCGCGCAGGCCGCCGCCAAGTACGGCGACCGGATCGGCCCCGTCGTCAACGCCAAGCAGCAGGAACGGGTGCGCGGCTACATCGAGAAGGGCGTCGCCGAGGGAGCCCGGCTGGTCGCGGGCGGCCCGGAGGCACCGCGCGAGCAGGGCTACTACGTCAGCCCGACCGTCTTCGCCGACGTCACCGAGGACATGACCATCGCCCAGGAGGAGATCTTCGGCCCCGTCTTGTCGATCCTGCGCTACGAGGACGAGGAGGACGCCCTGCGCATCGCCAACGGCACGGTGTACGGCCTCGCGGGCGCCGTCTGGGCGGGCGACGAGGCGGAGGCGGTGGCCTTCGCGCTGCGGATGGACACCGGGCAGGTCGACATCAACGGCGGCCGGTTCAACCCGCTCGCGCCGTTCGGCGGCTACAAGCAGTCCGGCGTCGGCCGCGAACTCGGCGTGCACGGCCTCACCGAGTACCTCCAGACCAAGTCCCTCCAGTTCTAGGGCGTGTTGCGAAAGTCCCGCCTGCCGCCCGACGCCCGGCACGCCGAGAGCACGCACCGGACGCCGCTCGGCCCGCCCTCCGGGCGGACGAGGGGACTTTCGCGACCCGCCCCAGCCCCGTTGCCGTACGCCGTCCACAGGAGAGTTGCGTAAACCATGGTTGTCCGCGCCGCCGTCGTGCCCGCCGTCGGAGCCCCACTGGAGATCACCGGGATCGAGCTGCCCGACCCTGGCCCCGGGCAGCTCCGGGTCCGGCTCGCCGCCGCCGGGGTCTGCCACTCCGACCTGTCCCTGTCCAACGGCACCCTGAGCGTGCCGCTCCCGGCCGTCCTCGGCCATGAGGGCGCGGGCACGGTGACCGCCGTGGGGGAGGGCGTCACCGAGTACGCCCCCGGCGACACCGTCGTCCTCAACTGGGCGCCGTCCTGCGGCGGCTGCCCGGCCTGCGCGCGCGGCGAGGTGTGGCTGTGCGCCCACGCCCTCAGCGGTGCGGCCAACGTGCACGCCCGCCGTGCCTCCGACGGCGCCGCACTGCATCCCGGGCTGAACGTCGCCGCGTTCGCCGAGGAGACGGTGATCCCCGTCAGCTGTGCGCTGCCCGCCCCGGCCGGGGTTGAGCTGACCGACGCGGCGCTGCTGGGCTGCGCGGTGCTCACCGGGTACGGGGCCGTCCACAACTCGGCGCGGGTGCGGCCCGGCGAGACGGTCGCCGTGTTCGGGGTCGGCGGGGTCGGGCTCGCCGCGCTCCAGGCCGCGCGGATCGCGGGGGCGTCGAAGATCGTCGCGGTCGACGTCTCCCCGGAGAAGGAGGAACTGGCCCGCGCCGCGGGCGCGACCGACTACGTCGTCGCCTCCGACACCACGCCCCGTCAGATCCGCGCGCTCACCGGCAAGCAGGGCGTCGACGTCGCCGTGGAGTGCGTGGGGCGTGCGGTCACCATCCGCGCGGCCTGGGAGTCCACCCGGCGCGGTGGCCGCACCACGGTCGTGGGCATCGGCGGCAAGGACCAGCAGGTCACCTTCAACGCGCTGGAGATCTTCCACTGGGGGCGCACCCTGACGGGGTGCGTCTACGGGGACTCCGACCCGGCCCGGGACCTGCCGGTCATCGGGGAGCACATCCGTGGGGGGCGGTTCGATCTCAGCGCGCTGGTCACCGAGCGGATCGCGTTGGACGGGATTCCGGCGGCGTTCGAGAACATGGTCGCGGGGAAGGGCGGGCGGGCGTTGGTGCTGTTCTGACCGGTCAGGAGTGTGTGGGGGTGGTGCGTCGTTGTTCGGCTGCGGGTTCGTCGTGGCCGGGCGCGCCCCGCGGCGGAGCCGCATGTGTCTGCGGCCCCGCGCCCCTGGGGGTGCTGATCCGCTGTCGGGATCGTGAGACCGCCACTCCCGCCAGGCACAGCGCGCCGCCCACCAGCGTCAGTGCCCCCGGCACCTCGCCCAGCGCCAGCCACGACATCAGGACGACCAGTGCGGGCACCGCGTATGTCGTCGCGCCCATGCGGCTGGCCGTCGTGCGGGCGAGGGCGTACGCCCAGGTCGTGAAGGCGAGCGCGAGCGGGAAGACGCCCAGGTAGACCATGTTCAGCGTGGCCGTGACCGGGGCGTCGGCCGTCTCCCGGACCAGTTGCCCGGCGAACGGCAGACAGCACACGGCGCCGACCAGACAGCCGTACGTCGTCACCTGGAGCGCGCTGGCCCGCCCCAGCGTGGGCTTCTGGGCGACCACACCGCCCGCGTAGGCGATCGCGGCGAGCAGGCACAGCACCACGCCGAGCACTGAGGCGCCGCCCTCGCCCGACATCGACAGCCCCACCGTCACCGCGCCCGCGAACGACACCGCCATGCCTGCCAGCAGCCGCGGCGGCATCGGGTCGCCGAGCAGCCGGGTGCCGAGCAGCGCGATCAGCAGGGGGCCAATGTTCACCACCAGGGCGGCGGTGCCCGCGTCCACCTGCTGTTCGCCCCAGTTCAGGGCCACGCTGTAGAAGCCGAACCACAGCACGCCGGATATCGCGATCCCACGCCAGGCGGTCCGCGGCGGCAGCCCCTCCCGCCGGACCAGACAGATCGCCCCGAGCACCAGCGCCCCGGCCAGCAGCCGCCCCAGTGCCAGCGCGCCCGGCGAGTACATCTCGCCCGCGCTGCGGATGGAGACGAAGGCGGAGGCCCACAGGACGACGGTGACCACGGCGGCGCCGGTGGCGAGGAGCCGGGCGCGGGAGGGCCGGGACGGGGCGGTGTGCATCATGCTCCAGAGGTTAGGGAGGAGGGCGGCGGAGGGCTCGCGGTTTTCGGACGGGTACGACGACGGCTCAGCGCAGCGCGGACGGCTCCAGGCCCAGCAGCTCGCCGAGGGCCCGCTCACCGGCCGCCGTCACCTTCACCGCGCGCTCGGAGCCGACCCGTACGCACCACCCGGCGTCGAGCGCGTGCCCGCACAGGGCCGCGCCCGCGGCGCCCGCGAGGTGGGGGCGGCGCTCGGTCCAGTCGAGGCAGGCGCGGGCCAGTGGGCGGCGGCCGCGGCGGTCGAGGGCGATGCCGGTGGCGTCGAACCACCCGAGGCCCGCCTCCGTGAGCGCGAACCCGGTGTCCTGGACGAGCAGCCCGCGCGTGGTGAGCGCGTCGGTGACCACGATGCCGAGCCGCCCGGCGAGATGGTCGTAGCAGGTGCGGCCCCGGGCCATCGCCGACCCGGCGCTGGACTCCCGCAGGGTGCGCGGCGGCGCCACGGACTCCGGCGCGACCTGGGCGGCGAGTTCCTCGACGAGTTGCGCCACGCGCGCGCCGGCCAGCCGTACGTACCGGTGCCGCCCCTGGCGTTCCTCGGTGAGCAGTCCGCCCGCGATCAGCTTGCCGAGGTGCTCGCTCAGCGTGGACGGGGCCACGCGCGCGTGCCGGGCCAGTTCCCCGGCGGTCCAGGCCCGCCCGTCGAGCAGCGCCAGCAGACAGGCGGCCCGGGTCTCGTCGGCGAGCAGCCCGGCGAGCGCGGCGAGGCCCGGTGCGCGTACGTCCCTGGTGGTCATGGCTCCCAGCATGCGGCAGGCACGTTTCGGCAGCCGCCGAAGCGTGCCTGCCCGAAGCGTTCAGCCCGAGCGTTCACAGCCCGAGGCGGCCTGCGCGAGCCGCGCGTAGTGCTGTGCCAGCCCGTCCAGCAGCGCCGTGAGGCCGGTCTCGAAGGCCCGCTCGTCGACCTTCTCCTGCCGCTCGGCGAGCCGGTGGGCCTGGCCGAGGTGCGGGTAGTCGGCCGGGTCGTAGGCGCTGGCGTCGTCCACGAAGCCCCCGGCGAAGGAGCCGAGCGCCGAGCCCATGATGAAGTACCGCATCAGCGCCCCGATGGAGGTGGCCTGTGCCGGCGGCCAGCCCGCCTCGACCATCGCGCCGTAGACGGCGTCGGCCAGGCGCAGCGCGGCGGGGCGGCGGCCGGGGCCGCGGGCGAGCACGGGGACGATGTTCGGGTGGTCGCGCAGGGCGGCCCGGTAGGACAGCGCCCAGTCGTGCAGCGCGGTCCGCCAGTCCCGGCCGTCCTCGAACATCGACAGGTCGACCTGGGCGCTCACCGAGTCGGCGACCGCCTCCAGGATCTCGTCCTTGGTGCGGAAGTGGTTGTAGAGGGACGGCCCGCTCACCCCCAGTTCGGCGGCGAGACGGCGGGTGGAGACGGCCGCCAGACCCTCGGCGTCCACGAGTTCCCGGGCCGTGTCGACGATCCGGTCGGTGCTGAGCAGGGGCTTGCGCGGTCGGGCCATGGCGCACATAGTAGGGCTGCGCAAGTTAACTAGCAGTGCTAATTTTCTGTTCTCGTGTGCTGTTCGCGTCTTATTTCTCGTCTTATTTCTCGTGTGATTTCTCGTGTGAGGTGACTCGGCATGGACCTGGAGCTGAGCGAGGAGCAGACCGCCGTCCGGCGACTGGCCCGGGACTTCGTGGAGCGCGAGATCGCCCCCCATGTCGTCGCCTGGGACCGCGCCGAGGAGGTCGACCGCTCCGTGGTCAAGAAGCTCGGCGAGGTCGGCTTCCTGGGGCTGACCATCGACGAGGAGTACGGCGGTTCGGGCGGCGACCACCTCGCGTACTGCCTGGTCACCGAGGAGCTGGGGCGGGGCGACTCCTCCGTGCGCGGCATCGTCTCCGTCTCCCTCGGCCTGGTCGCCAAGACCGTCGCCGCCTGGGGGAGCGAGGAGCACAAGCGCCGCTGGCTGCCCGGCCTCACCTCCGGTGAGTACGTCGGCTGCTTCGGCCTCACCGAGCCCGGCACCGGCTCCGACGCCGGGAACCTGGCCACCCGCGCGGTCCGCGACGGCGACGACTACGTCATCAACGGCACCAAGATGTTCATCACCAACGGCACCTGGGCCGATGTCGTCCTGCTCTTCGCCCGCTCCACCGACGCCCCCGGCCACAAGGGCGTCTCCGCCTTCCTGGTCCCCACCGACACCCCCGGCCTGACCCGCCGCACCATCCACGGCAAGCTCGGCCTGCGCGGCCAGGCCACCGCCGAACTCGTCCTCGAGGACGTCCGGGTGCCCGCCTCCGCCATGCTCGCGCCCGAGGGCAAGGGCTTCTCGGTCGCCATGTCGGCGCTCGCCAAGGGCCGGATGTCGGTCGCGGCGGGCTGTGTCGGCATAGCGCAGGCCGCGCTGGACGCGGCCGTCAAG
This sequence comes from Streptomyces sp. B93, assembly GCF_018070565.1. Taxonomy (GTDB): domain Bacteria; phylum Actinomycetota; class Actinomycetes; order Streptomycetales; family Streptomycetaceae; genus Streptomyces. Next base: position 31,102 of record NZ_JAGPXL010000057.1, on the reverse strand, counting down.
TACGCGGGGGAGCGCGAGCAGTTCGGGAAGACCATCGCCCACCACCAGCTGGTCCAGGAGCTGATCAGCGACATCGCCGTGGACGTGGACGCCGCGCGGCTGCTCACCTGGCGGGTCGCCGACCTGATCGACCGGGGGCTGCCCTTCACCACCGAGGCGTCCAAGGCCAAGCTGTTCGCCTCCGAGGCCGCCGTGCGCGCCGCCAACAACGCCCTCCAGGTCTTCGGCGGCTACGGCTACATCGACGAGTACCCGGCGGGCAAGCTGCTGCGTGACGCCCGTGTGATGACCCTCTACGAGGGCACCAGCCAGATCCAGAAGCTGGTGATCGGGCGGGCGTTGACCGGGGTGTCGGCGTTCTGAGTACCGGGCTGAGTATCCGCGCGGATGTGGCGCCCGCCACGTCCGCCGATCCTGGTGCGCATGAGTGAGACACCCGTCAAGCAGCAGAGCACGGCCGCCTTCTACGGCCAGGCCGTCGCGTCCTTCGGCCTCGCCCTCCTGGCCACCGCCATCGGCATCTACAACCTGAAGGCCGACGCCTGGGTGCGCGGCTTCCTCGGGATCGCCGTCCTGTACCTCGTCACCTCCGCCTTCACCCTCGCCAAGGTGGTCCGGGACCGCCAGGAGGCCGGGCAGATCGTCAGCCGGGTCGACCAGGCCCGCCTGGAGAAGCTGCTCGCCGAGCACGACCCCTTCGAGAAGCTCTGAGCCGTGGCCGCACCCTGCCCGGCCGCCCCACTAAGCGACCGCTCACCAGCGGCGGTATGGTGGGGGCCCGGAACGAGAGGGGCGAGTGAGCGATGACTACGGCGGAGGAGACGGCCGGCGGCGAGGCACAGCCGTGGGGCGAGGTCACCCCGGACGCGGCCCGGCGGCTGCTGATCGCCGCCGTGGAGGCCTTCGCCGAGCGCGGGTACCACGCCACGACCACCCGGGACATCGCGGGCCGGGCGGGGATGAGCCCGGCGGCGCTCTACATCCACTACAAGACCAAGGAAGAGCTGCTGCACCGCATCAGCAGGATCGGCCACGAGAAGGCCCTGGACATCCTGCGGACCGCGGCGCGCGGCGAGGGCGGCCCCACCGAACGGCTCGCCGACGCCGTCAGCTCCTTCGTCCGCTGGCACGCCGGGGGACGCACCACCGCCCGGGTGGTGCAGTACGAACTCGACTCCCTCGGCCCCGACGCCCGCGCCGAGATCCTCGCGCTGCGCCGCCGGGTCGACGCGGAGGTGCGCGGGATTATCGAGGAGGGCGTGCGCTCGGGCGAGTTCGACGTGCTCGACGTCAAGGGCACCACGCTGGCCGTGCTCTCCCTGTGCATCGACGTCGCCCGCTGGTTCAGCCTGGACGGCCCCCGGACACCCGAGGAGGTCGGCGCGCTCTACGCCGACCTCGTGCTGCGGATGGTGGGGGCCAAGCAGGACCGGGGCTAGGCCCGGGTGGCGGCTGGACCCGGGTGACGGGTGGGCCCGGGTCACCCGTCGTACCGGCTCACAGGTAGTAGCGGGACACCGACTCCGCGACGCACACCGGCTTGTCGCCGCCCTCGCGCTCCACGGTGAAGGCGACGGTGACCTGCACGCCGCCCGCCACGTCGTCGACGCCGCTGATCGTCGCGGTGGCGCGCAGCCGGGAGCCGACCGGGACGGGGGCGGGGAAACGGACCTTGTTGGTGCCGTAGTTGACGCCCATCCTCACGCCCTCGACCTGGATCAGCTGCGGGCCGAACAGGGGCAGCAGGGAGAGCGTCAGATAGCCGTGCGCGATCGTCGTCCCGAAGGGGCCTCCCGCGGCCTTCTCCGGGTCCACGTGGATCCACTGGTGGTCGCCGGTCGCCTCCGCGAACAGGTCGATCCGCTTCTGGTCGACCTCCAGCCAGTCGGTGTACCCCAGCTGCTCGCCCACCGCGGCCTTCAGCTCGTCGGTCGAAGCGAAGATCTTCGGCTGTGCCATGTCCCGGCCTCCAGAGAACTCTCATCTAAGCGACTGCTTAGCATGGTCGGGATCCGGGCACCTGTCAACGGACGGGTAGGGTCGGAGGAGTGCCGCAGATTCCAGAGAAGATCCATGAGCTGACCGTCGGCCAACTCGCCGCCCGCAGCGGCGCGGCCGTCTCCGCCCTGCACTTCTACGAGTCCAAGGGCCTGATCAGCAGCCGCCGGACGGCGGGCAACCAACGGCGCTACTCGCGTGACGCCCTGCGCCGGGTCGCGTTCGTGAGGGCCGCGCAGCGGGTCGGCATCCCGCTGGCCACGATCCGTGAGGCGCTCGCGGAGCTGCCCGAGGGGCGCACGCCTACGCGGGAGGACTGGGCGCGGCTGTCGGAGGCGTGGCGGTCCGAACTCGACGAGCGTATCCAGCAGCTCAACCGGCTGCGCGACCATCTCACCGACTGCATCGGGTGCGGGTGTCTTTCGTTGGACACCTGCGTCCTGTCCAACCCGGACGACGTCTACGGCGAACGCCGGGGCACCGGTTCCCGCCTCCTCGTCGAGCACGGCGACCGGCCGCGTCACCGGACCGGGAAGTAGGCGGCCCTCCGCTCCCGCCCGCCGGGCGGAGGGCACAAGTTACGCGTGAGTTCCGCACACCGGAGTCGTGACAGCGGTGACTGTCCCCGGGGCCGTGCCCCGTGACAGCGTCTGTGTCGTCACCCCACCGGCCCAAGGGAGCACACGTGAACAAGGGCTACGCCGTGTACTGCGACGCGGACCCGCACTTCTACGAGGCTCCGCACCACGTCGCACCAGGTGCCGCCGCCGGGCGGTCCCGGTACGCCGCCGCCTCGCTCCCGGTACCGGAGGGCTGGCAGCGGCACGAGAGCGGCGACTGGCTGGCGCTGCGCCCCGTCGACGCTCACCTGCCCGACCAGGGCTGGAAGATCCACGTCTCCGCCTGTCTCGACAACGCCGAGTCGGTGCTGGAGCGTGTGCGGCGGCACTGCCTCGACCACGGCACGGCGTTCAAGTTCGTGCCCAGCCGCTACCTGCTGCACCAGCGCAACGCCAAGTACGCCGACCGCGCGGGCAGCGGCAAGTTCATCACCGTGTACCCCGCCGACGAGGCGGACTTCGAACGTCTCACCGGCGAGCTGGCCGAACTGCTCGACGGGGAACCGGGACCGCTCATCCTGAGTGACCTGCGGATCGCCGACGGCCCCGTGCACGTCCGCTACGGCGGTTTCACCCGCCGTGAGTGCTTCGACGACGACGGTGAGCTGCGGCCCGCCGTGACCGGCCCGGACGGCACGCTCGTGCCCGACCGGCGCGGCCCGGTCTTCCAACCGCCGTCCTGGGTGACCTTGCCCGCGTTCCTGCGCCCGCACCTCCGGGCCCGCGCCGCGGTGACCCTGGAGGGCCTGCCGTACACCGTCGAGTCCGCGCTGCACTTCTCCAACGGCGGAGGTGTCTACCTCGGCCGTGACACCAGCAGCGGGGCGCGGGTGGTGCTGAAGGAGGCCCGGCCGTACGCGGGGCTCGCCGCCGACGGTGCCGACGCGGTGACCCGGCTGGAGCGCGAACGCCGGGCGCTGGAGCGGTTGTCGGGGCTCGACTGCACGCCCGAGGTGCTCGGTCACTTCGTCGTCGGCGACCACCACTTCCTCGTCCTCGAACACATCGACGGCAAACCGCTCAACACGTTCTTCGCCCGCCGCCATCCGCTCATCGAGGCCGACCCGGGCGAGCGGCGGCTCGCCGAGTACACCGACTGGGCGCTCGACATCCACGCGCGGGTGGAACGCGCCGTCATGGACGTCCACGCCCGCGGGATCGTCTTCAACGACCTGCACCTGTTCAACATCATGGTCCGCGACGACGGCAGCGTCGTCCTGCTCGACTTCGAGGCGGCCCACCCGGTCGGCGAACCCGGTCGGCAGACCGTCGCCAACCCGGCGTTCGTCGCTCCGCCCGGCCGCCGGGGAACCGCGGTGGACCGCTATGCGCTGGCCTGTCTGCGGCTCGCCCTGTTCCTCCCGCTGACCAGCCTGTTCGCCCTGGACAGGCGCAAGGCGGCGCATCTCGCCGATGTGGTGGTGGAGCAGTTCCCGGTGGACCGGGCCCTGCTCGACGCGGCGGTCAAGGAGATCACCGACGGCCTGACGGACGTCCCGGCGGGGCGGCCGGCGGCCGGGAGCGCGGCTCCGGTGGTTCCGGTGGGGCCGGGGGACTGGCCGCGCAGCCGGGAGTCCATGGCCGCCGCCCTGCACGCGTCGGCGACCCCGGCGCGGGCCGACCGGCTCTTCCCCGGCGACATCGCGCAGTTCGCCACGGCCGGGGCGGGACTGGCGTTCGGCCACGGTGCGGCCGGCGTGCTGTACGCACTGGCCGCGAGCGGGGCGGGCTGCGCCGAGGACGAGGTGGCGTGGCTGCTGGACCGGACGCGGGAGCCGCCGTCCGGCATGCCGCCCGGTTTCCACGACGGAGTCGCGGGGATCGCCTGGACGCTGGAGTACCTCGGCCACCGCGACCGCGCGCTCGACCTCGTCGGGCTCCTGCTCGACCAGCCCTTCGACCGTCTCTCCACGGACCTGCACAGCGGCACCGCGGGCCTCGGCCTGGCGCTGGACTCGCTGGCCGCCGCGACCGGTGACGACGCGCTCGGCTCGGCGGCCCTGCGCTGCGCCGAACTGACCGCCCGTGGTCCGGCGGCCGGCAGCGGACGGCCGACGCGGCCGCCTCGCGCCGGGCTGCTGCACGGCGCCGCGGGGCACGCGTTGCTCTTCCTGCGGCTGTACGAACGCACCGGCGACACCGGCTTGCTGGATCTCGCCGGCGACGCGCTGCGCCAGGACCTGGCCCGCTGTGTGCGGGGCGCGGGCGGCGCGCTGCAGGTCGACGAGGGCTGGCGCACCATGCCCTACCTGGGAGCGGGCAGCGTGGGCATCGGCATGGTGCTGGACGACTATCTCGCGCACCGCGACGACGAGGAGTTCGCGCGGGCGCGGGAGGAGATCGTGGCGGCGGCGCAGGCGATGTTCTACGCGCAGCCCGGCCTCTTCCGCGGGGTGTCCGGGATGCTGCTCTTCCTCGGCCGTACCGCGGCCACCGGCCCCGGCACCGGTCCGGACAACGTCCGGCGGCAGCTCGACGCGCTGTCCTGGCACGCCCTGTCCTACCAGGGCCACCTCGCCTACCCCGGTGAGCAGATGATGCGGCTGTCGATGGACCTGTCCACCGGTACCGCGGGCTGTCTGCTGGCCGTGGCCTCCCTGTACGGCGACCCGCCCGCCGGGCTGCCGTTCCTCCCGCCGCTGCCCGCCGGGCAGCGGCCCAAGAGCCGGTCCCAACCGGGGCCGTTGAGAAAGAAACCGTTGCCGAACGAAGGGAAAGTGTCATGAACCTGCTCGACCTGCAGTCGATGGAGACCCCGAAGGAAGAGGCGATGGGCGACGTCGAGTCCGGCAGCCGCGCCAGCCTGCTCCTGTGCGGCGACAGCAGCCTCAGCGTCACCACCTGCAACTGACGCCGAGCGGCCCCGCACCGGGTCGTACCCTCGGCCCCCGGCGCCCCGGGCCACGCCCGGGGCGCCGCGCCGGTTCTCCGGCGCGGCAGACACGCACGGAAGGACACGGCTGGTGACGACGGTGGGGACCGGGCCGCGGCAGACACCCGTGGAAACGGGGTGGACGGACCCGGCGGGGCCCGGACGCATCCCCGAACTGCTGGTCCTGCTGTGCTCGACGGCCGCGTCCGCGGCCACCGTGGCCCAGCCGCTGGTCCTCGGCCACACCCTTGACCTGCTGCTGCGCGACGGCCACGCGGGACCCTGGCTCCTCCTGAGCGCCGTCCTCCTCCTCGGGGAACTGCTGCTCGACAGCCTCACCGCCCTGCTCACCGGCCACTGCACCGCCGCCTGGACCGCCGCCATCCGCACCGGCGCCTACGCCGGACTGCTGCGCGGCGTCCCCGAGCGCGCCCTGCCCTACCCGCCCGGTGACGTGGGAACCCGGATCACCCTGAACGCCACCGACGCGGGCGGGACCCCAGCGGCCCGCGCCGCGCTGGCGGCCTCGTTCGTCACACCCGTCGGCGCGCTCGCCGCCCTCGCGCTGGTCGACCTCTGGGTGGCCGCGTGCGTCCTGGCCGGACTGCCCGCCCTGGCCCTGCTCCTGCGCGCGTTCGCCCGGGACACCGGCGCGTCGGTGGCCGCCTACCAGCGGGCGCAGGCGCAGATCGCCACCCGGCTGCTGGAGGCCCTGGGCGGCGCCGCGACGATCGCCGCGGCCGGGACGGGGCCGCGGGAACGGGCCCGGGTGCTCGCACCACTGCCGCACCTCGCCGCCCTGGGCAGGCGGATGTGGCTGCTGCACGGACGGGCGCTGGCCAGGGGTGGAGTACTCATGCCGCTGTTGACCCTGGCCGCGACGGCCGTGGGCGGACTGCGCCTCGCGGCGGGCGCCCTGAGCGTGGGGGGCCTGCTCGCCGCGTGCCGCTACGCACAGCTCACCGCCGGGATCGGCGGCGCCGCGACGTCCCTGGCCGCGGTCGTGCGCGGGCGCCGGGCACGGGAACGCACCCGTGCGCTGGAGCGACTGCCCGCCCTGGCCCACGGCACGCTGAGCCTGCCCCCGAACGGACCCGGGGACCTCGAACTGCGCGGCGTACGGGTGCGCCGCGACGGGCGCACGGTGCTGCGCGCCGACGGGGTGCGGGTGCCCGGCGGCAGTACCGCCGCGGTCGTCGGCCGCAGCGGCGCGGGCAAGTCCGTGCTGGCGGCCGTCGCGGGGCGGCTGACCGACCCCGACGAGGGGCAGGTGCTGCTCGACGGCGTCCCCCTCGACCGGCTGACCCACGAGGCGTTGCGCACCGAGGTCGCCTTCGCCTTCGAACGCCCCGTGCTCGGCGAGGGCACCGTCGCCGAGGCCGTCGCCGCCGGGCCCCGGTCGCCGACCCCGGAGCAGATACGGCGGGCCGTGCGCGCCGCGGGCGCCGACTCCTTCGTACGACGGCTGCCCCGCGGCTACGACACCCCGCTGACCTCGGCCCCGCTCTCCGGGGGCGAGTACCAGCGCCTCGGCCTGGCCCGGGCCTTCGCGCACGCCGGACGTCTCCTGGTGATGGACGACGCGACCTCCAGTCTGGACACCGCCACCGAACACGCCGTGGACAGCGCGCTGCGCCGCTCGGTGCGGCCCGGCACCCGCCTGGTCGTCGCCCACCGCCCCTCCGCCGCGGCCCGCGCGGACCTGGTGATCTGGCTGGAGGACGGCCGGGTGCGGGCGGTCGCGCCGCACCACGAACTGTGGCGACGGGCGCCCTACCGCGCCGTGTTCGGCGCCGCCGGAACGGAGCCGGCGCCGGGCGGGGAACACGGCCCGCTGCCCACCGGGACCCGGACATGACGCCGAGCGCGACCTCCCGCGCCGACGGCACCGGCCCCGCGCGGCTCCCGGACACCGGGTCCGGAGCGCTGCGCCGGGTCGCACCCCCCGCCCGCCGCTTCCTCGCCCGCCGGAAAGGGACCCTGGCACGGCTCGCGCTCTGGTCGCTGGCGGAGTCCGGCCAGGCCTTCCTGGTCGGCTACGGCGTCGCCCACGCCGTCGACCAGGGGTTCCTGGCCGGGGACAGCCGCCGGGGGCTGCTCTGGCTCGGCGTCGCCGCCGTCGGCGTACTGCTCGGCGCCCCCATGATCCGAGGCGTGTTCACCGGGCTGGCGGATCTGACGGAGCCGCTGCGCGACGGACTCGTACGGCGCGCGGTCGGCCGGTCCCTGGCCCAGGCCCTGGCCCGCCCCGGAGAGGCGGACCGCGCGGCGGTCTCCCGGCTGACCAACCAGGTGGAGATCGCCCGGGACAGCTTCGCCGGGCTCGTGCTCACCCTGCGCTCCTTCGCCTTCACCGCCGTCGGGGCCCTCGTGGGGCTGCTGTCCCTGCACCCGGCGCTGCTCGTCGTGGTGCTGCCGCCGCTCACGGCGGGCCTGGCGCTGTTCCTGGTGACGCTGCGGCCCATGGCCGCGGCCCAGCGGCGCGCCCTCGCCGCCGCCGAGGAACTCGGTGACCACGCCGTACGGACCCGCGCGGCACTGCGTGACCTCACCGCCTGCGGGACCGGACCCGAGGCCGCGCGGCAGGCCACGGAACTCGTGGACGCCGCCGCCCGCACCTCCCGCGCGCTGGCCCGCTGGGCCGCCGTACGCACCGCCGCTCTCGGCGTCTCCGGCCAACTGCCCGTGCTCGCCCTCCTGCTGGCCGTGCCCTGGCTGCGCGACCGGGGCGTGACGGCGGGAGCGCTGCTGGGGGCCTTCACCTATCTCGTCCAGTCGCTGCTCCCCGCCCTGCACACCCTGATGACGGCACTGGCCACGGCGGGCGCCCGCCTCCTCGTCGTCCTGGACCGCATCGCCACCCCACCCGCCCAGGGCGGCGCGGGGCGGACGTCCGGCCGCCCGGCCGGTACCGCCGCCGCGGCGGAGCGGTGCGGGGCGGCGCCGGTACCGGGCCGCTCCACGGCCGGTTCGTCTTCGGCGGCCGGAGGGGCGACGGGTCCCGCGGCGGTGGAGCTGCGGGGCGTGACGCTGTCCTACGGCGGGCGCGCGGAGCCCGTTCTCGACTCGCTCGACCTGCGCGTCGAGCCGGGGGAGCGGCTCGCCGTCGTCGGACCGAGCGGCATCGGCAAGTCGACGCTCACCCGGCTCGTCGCCGGGACACTGCCGCCGAGCGGCGGCGAGGTGCGGGTCGCGGGCCGGCCGGTCACCGGCCTCTCCGCGGCCGAACTGGCCGGCGTACGGGTACTGGTCCCGCAGGAGGCGTACGTCTTCACCGGCACCATGGGCGAGAACCTCACCTATCTGCGCCCGGACGCCGCCCGGCCCGACGTCGAGGCCGCCGTCCGGGCCTTCGGCCTGCGCCCGCTCCTCGACCGGCTGGGCGGACTGGACGCTCCGGTGCGCCCGGACGTCCTCTCCCCGGGCGAGCGGCAGCTCATCGCGCTGGCGCGGGCCTGTCTGTCCTCCGCGCCGCTGCTGCTGCTGGACGAGGCCACCTGTCATCTGGACCCGGCGTCGGAGGCACGGGCGGAGGAAGCCCTCGGACGGCGGCCGGGCACCCTGCTCGTGGTGGCCCACCGGCTGTCGTCCGCGGTTCGGGCGGACCGGGTCCTGGTGCTGGACGGAGCGCGTGCCATGTGCGGCACGCACGCGGAGATGCTGGCTCGTTCCCGCCTCTACCGTGATCTGATGGGCTACTGGAACGACCGGCCGCGCGGCCCCGCCGCCCGTTGAACCCGCGGCGCGACGCGGCCGTCGCCGACCACGGTCAGGTCCATCCGGCGTCCTGCACGATGCGGATCGCGTGGACCCGGTTGCGTGCCCCCACCTTCCGGATCGCGGTGGCCATGTAGTTGCGGACGGTCCCCCGGGACAGGTGCAGACGGCCCGCGATCTCGGCGACGGAGGCCCCGCGGGCGGCCAGGGACAGCACACTCAGCTCACGGCTGGTCAGCGGCATCTCCGCCCCTTCGAGCAGGGCCAGCGTGAGCGGCTCGTCGAGGAAACGTTCCCCCTTGGCGACCGTGTGGACCGCGTTGATCAGACGCTCGGCCGAGGCGTCCTTGTCGACGAGGCCGAGCGCGCCGCCTTCGAACGCCCTGCGCAGCACGCCTGGCCGTTCCGGCGTGGTGAGGACGACGAGGCGGTCGCCCCAACGGGCGCGCAACGGAGCCCCGGGCTCCGCCTCGGGACCCTTCAGACAGCGCTCGTCGACCACGCAGACGTCCGTCTGCCACGCGTCGTGATCCGGTACGTCGGCCCGGGGGGAGAGCGACGAGACCTCCAGGCCGTCCCCGGTCCCCAGCAACTGGACGAGAGCGGACCGCAGTAACCCCTCGTCGTGCACCACGAGAACCCGAACCATGGTCACCCCCACCGTCTTCGCGGCTGCCGACGCGACAGCCGGAACGCTCCCCGCGCCCCCGGCCAGGTGCCCTCATCCACTCCTCCGGAACGCCGGACGCGGGTCAAGCGGCGCCCACCGCTACCATTCCCGCCGTTCTCACAGCCCCGGCCCGGTGGCGATCCGGCCCTCCGGCCGCACGAAAAGGGCGAGGACTCCTCTCCGCGGCGACCGCCGGCGACAGGCGTCCGTCGACCGGCCGGACAGCGTGCGGCCCGGCCGCCCCGGGGGGTCCCAGGCCATGGCGCCCGGTGGGCTCGTGGGGGCGGCGGTCGCCCCCCGGGGCGGGATGGGCGGGTGCATCACACGCCGCGCGCGGTGCTGGCCGGAAATCGGCGTCCGGCAATCTGACGTGAATTCAGCGTGCCCGCTCGTGCTGGCCCGTGTCCGGGGCGTATGGGCCGTGCCCAAGTGGTCCGGGCCTGCGGTGCGCGCTCACATGACGGGAAGGACGGACTTCGGGCGGTGTGCCGGGTACCCGTCAGGGCCCGTCCGCCGACCGCGGCGGGCCGCACGCCCCGCGGTGGGGGCGCGGCATCCCCCCTGCGAACCCCACCACGTTCCGCACCCTGAGGGGTGCGGCGTCCCCCGTGGCTCCCCAGCCGCCCCGCTCGGTCCGCGGGGCGCGTCCCCCGTGGGTCCCCAGCCGCCCCGCTCGGTCAGCGGGGCGCGTCCGTCCCCCGTGGGTCCGCCGGTCGCCCCCGTCAGGCCGTACCTACGACCCCCGTCAAGCCGACACCAGCAGGCGCCCGCGCCTGGCGTTCGTCAACGCCTCGCCGGTGAGCACGGGGCGCGGGACCAGGATTCCGCAGTCCGTGCAGACGGGGCCCGAGGACGGTTCGTGGTCCAGGTCGTACTTCCACACCAGCCGGACTCCGCCGCACACGGGGCAGGCCGAGCCGGGCTCACGCTCCAGGGCGGCGATCAGACGACGCAGCACCTCCGCCAGCGGCTCCCGGGGGTGCCGCCGCGGGTCGTCGCACCAGGCGACCCCGAAGCCGCCCCAGGTCATGCGGTGCCAGTCGTCCACGCTGCCGGGGCTGCGCAGTCCGTCGTGCTTCTCCTTCCTGCGGCGCTCGGCGAACTCGACCTCGTAGGCCAGCCACACCGCGCGCGCCTCCTCCAGTTCCTCCAGTGCGGCCACGAGCCGCGCCGGGTCGGGAGAACGGTCCTCGGGGCCGAACCCGGCCCGGGAGCAGAGATGGTCCCAGGTCGCCCTGTGGCCGTAAGGGGCGAAACGCTCAAGGCACTTGCGCAGTGAGTAGCGGCGCAGCGCCAGATCGCACCGTGGGTCGCGTACCTGTCTCGCCAGACTCCGGAAACCGGCCATCGCCTTGCACCTCCGTCGCACCTGCACCTGTACTTCGGTCACTTCGGCGTCGTCGTACGGACGTCGTCGAGTAGACGTATCGACAACCGATTCGGCTCCCTTCCGGTCCATCCGATTCCCGGTGACCGCCGCGACACGGCTGCCGTCACCGCGAAAAGTGACGCATGTTCATCTTCAATCGCGGGGATAACCGGCGGTAACGTCCGGCCCCACCCCACGTCCGTCAGGAGGTGCCATGCCTCGGCGCACCCCACGCAACGCGCTCGACAGACTGAGAACTCCCCGCGGCTTCCACGGGTTCCTGAAGACCGCGTTCGTATGCGTCCTCATGACCGGTCTGCTGTCCCCGCTCTCCCGGGCGACGGCGGCCGAACCCGCCCCCGCGCAGGTCACGGCCGCCGTCGACCACTGCGGCAAGCAGTGTTCCGACATCCTGCCGCCCGGCCAGAACGGCAACGCCACGCTTGCCCAGATCCTGCTCCACCAGGTCTTCGGCAGCCGTCCCGCGCACGCCGCGGACCAGCTCGGCCCCTACGCCAACCTGGCCACCGGCTATCCCGGGCTCACCGACGCCACGCTCAGCTCCTTCTTCAACGACGCCTCGTTCGGCGTCCCCGCCGACCAGGTCGAGTCCACCCTGCGCCCGGCGGGCCGCTCCGACGTGACGATCGTCCGCGACAAGAAGACCGGCATACCGCATATCACGGGCACCACCCGCTACGGCACCGAGTTCGGCGCCGGATACGCCGCCGCGCAGGACCGGCTCTGGCTGATGGACGTCTTCCGCCACGTCGGCCGCGGCCGGCTGACCTCCTTCGCCGGCGGTGCGCCCTCCAACCAGGGCCTTGAACAGGAGTTCTGGCGGCACGCCCCCTACACCGAGGCCGAACTCCAGGCGCAGATCGACAGCGCCGCCGCCAAGAACGGCGAGCGCGGACAGCAGGCCCTGGCCGATGTGAAGGCCTATGTCGACGGCATCAACGCCTACATAGACGCCTCCGACTCCGGCCGCTACTTCCCCGGCGAGTACGTCCTCACCGGCCACAAGGACTCCATCACCAACGCCGGGACCATCGAGCACTTCAAGCCCACCGACCTGGTCGCGCTGGCCTCCGTCATCGGCGCCCTCTTCGGCTCCGGGGGCGGCGGCGAGGTCAACAACGCGCTCTCCCTGCTGGCCGCCCAGTCCAAGTACGGCGTCGAGGAGGGCACCCGGGTCTGGGAGTCCTTCCGGATGCGCAACGACCCCGAGGCGGTCCTCACCGTCCAGGACGGCAGCTTCCCGTACGCCACCCGGCCCGCCGACCCCCAGGGCAGGGCACTGCCCGACCCCGGCTCGGTGACCCGCGAACCGCTCGTGTACGACCGTACGGGCGCCGCCGCCGGCAGTTCCGCCGCCGGTGCCTCGAACGACGCCGCCGCACGGGCGGTCACCTCGGCCAAGCGCGGCATGTCCAACGCCCTCGTCGTCAGCGGAGAGCACACCGCCGGCGGCCACCCCATCGCCGTGTTCGGCCCGCAGACCGGCTACTTCGCGCCACAGCTGCTGATGCTCCAGGAGATCCAGGGCCCCGGCATCAGCGCCCGCGGCGCCTCCTTCGCGGGCCTGAGCTTCTACGTCGAACTCGGCCGAGGCCAGGACTACGCCTGGAGCGCCACCACCTCCGGCCAGGACATCATCGACACCTACGCCGTCGAACTCTGCCAGGACGACTACCACTACCTGTACCGCGGCACCTGCACCCCGATGGAGAAGGTCGAGCAGAAGAACGCCTGGAAGCCGACCGTCGCCGACGGCACCGCCGCCGGTTCCTACACGATGCGGGTCTGGCGCACCAAGTACGGCCCCGTCGAGTACCGCGCCACCGTCGGCGGCAAGAAGGTCGCCTACACCTCCCTGCGCTCCTCGTTCCTGCACGAGGCCGACTCGATCATCGGCTTCCAGATGCTGAACGACCCGGACTACGTCAAGGGCCCCGCCGACTTCCAACGGGCCACCCAGCACATCAACTTCACCTTCAACTGGTTCTACGCCGACTCCGAGCACACCGCGTACTACAACAGCGGCGACAACCCGGACCGCGCGACCGGCGTCGACGCCGAGTTCCCGGCGTGGGCGCGGCCCGCGTACGAGTGGCGCAACTGGACGCCGGAGACCAACACCGCCTCCTACACCCCGCCGTCCGCGCACCCCAGCTCCATGGACCAGGACTACTACATCTCCTGGAACAACGCGCAGGCCAAGGAGTACACGGTCGCCCCCTGGGGCAACGGCTCGGTGCACCGCGGCAACCTGCTGGACGACCGCGTGAAACGGCTCGTCGCCCAGGGCGGAGTGACCCGGGCCGCGCTGGTGAAGGCGATGGCGGAGGCCGGACTCGCCGACCTGCGGGCGGAGGACGTCGTACCGAAGCTGCTACGGGTGATCAACAGCGCGCCGGTGACGGACCCGGCCGCCGCGGACGCCGTGCAGAAGCTCTCCGCGTGGGTGACCTCCGGGTCCAAGCGCACGGAGACCTCCGCCGGGTCCAAGCGGTACGCCCACGCGGACGCCATCCGCATCCTGGACGCCTGGTGGCCGCTGCTGGTGAAGGCCGAGTTCGAACCCGGCCTCGGCAGCGAGCTGTTCGGCGCCCTGACCGCCAACCTGCCCGTCGACGAGTCCCCGTCGGCCGCGCACGGCCCGACCGGCGCCCACGCCGGAAGCTCCTTCCAGTACGGCTGGTGGAGCTATGTCGACAAGGACATCCGGGCCGTCCTCGGAGACCAGGTACGCGGCCCGCTGGCCCGCACCTACTGCGGCGACGGCAGCCTCGGCGCCTGCCGGGACACCCTGATCAGCACCCTGAAGCAGGCGGCGGGCCGGACCGCCGCCCAGGTCTACCCCGGCGACGAGCACTGCTCGGCCGGTGACCAGTGGTGTGCCGACGCGATCGTCCACCAGGCGCTCGGCGGCATCACCCAGGCGAAGATCAGCTGGCAGAACAGGCCCACGTACCAGCAGGTCGTGGAGTTCACCTCGCACCGGTGAGGTGAGTGCGGCGGCGGGCCGTCATCCGACGCGGCCCGCCGCCAGCACCAGCCGGGCCAGCTCCCGGTGCACGATGTCGCTGTGCGCCCCGGACGGCGGGCCGCCGCGCCGGACCACGGCCGCCGCGTCCACGTTCACACAGCCCGACGTGGGCAGCCGCCGCTCCAGCGCCCGCGCGAGCGACCACGCGCGCGTGCCCGGCACCGCCTTGATCCCGCCGTAGCCCAGGGCGCCCCACCTGGCCCCCAGCACCCGGCCGACGTCGAAGCCGGTGAGGCCCCGGTCGTCGCCCGCCGTGCGGGAGGCCATCGGATAGAAGGTGCCGAGCGCCGAGTCGTGCCGGGAGTGACAGCACACCACCGGCCCGTCGACCCGGTCCTGCACGCCCGCCAGCGCGCCCCTCGCGCGCGTGTCGTGCGGCAGCCGGGCCGCGAACGCGTAGTGCGAGAACGCCCCCTGGAGCAGCGTCACCGACTTCACCGTGTCCACCCCGGCGGGCAGCCCGCGCAGCGCGAACGACACCAGCCGCGCCCCGAAGCTGTGCCCCACCAGGTGCACCCGCACCCCGGGCGCCGCCTCGGCGAGCTGCCCGAGCAGCCGTCCGAGGCCCCGCTCACCGACGGTCCCGGCCCGCCGTTTCATCGCGTGGTACGTCGCCTGCCGCAGCAACTCGTGGGCGCCGTCCCACGGGTTCGGCAGGGACAGGGAGGGCCCCTGCCCCCGCGGCGCCTCCAGCCGGGCGAGCGTCGCCGCGAACTCCTCGCACACCTCGGCGGCGGGGGCGGTGAGCATGCCGGGCCCGGAGGAGGCCGGGGCGTCCGTCTCGACGTCCGCCACGGACGCCGTCGGCGGGTCCGCCATCACCAGCAGCCGGGCCAGCCGTCCGAACTCCTCCAGCGCGTCCTCGTCGCGGGACTGCCCCTCCAGCAGCTCCGCCAGCCGGTCCACCACCGTCGCCCGCTCCGGGAACGTCTCCGACAAGGCCCGGCGGGTGGCCTTGTCGAGCGCCGGGCGCCCCGGCTCCCCGGCGGCGGCCGGCCGCGGGAAGTCGGGGATCGGCTCGTCCGAGAACCGCATCGACGGCCACACCACACCCACGTACCCGACCGGGGCCTCCCGCGCGAGCGACGGCATCGGCGCGAAGAAGCCGCTGTAGAGCCGTGTCGCCGTCGAACGGTCGTTGTTCCAGCCGTGCGCGAAGACCACCAGGTCCCGCACCTTCGACGCCGCCACCCCGGCGAACAGCCGGTCCCGGCGCCGGCCGTCCGGGTCCCCGTCGGCGTCGAAGGTCAGCTCCCAGTAAGGCGTCACACTCATCGCCGGATCCGCCATGACGGCACCTCCTCGTCCCCGGGGCCGGGTGCGGTGCATCGTCCTGCGGGAGGAGCCGGTTGGCCATACGCGCGGGAGGCCGGACGGGTCAGCGGTGAGGTCCGGGAGGATCAGCGGTAGAGGAGGTACTCCCGGCGCACCCTCCGGAACGCCGCCAGCTCCTCCTGCCAGCCCGCCACCACCTCGTCGGTGTCGGCGCCCGCGTCGATCATCGTGCGCACCAGCGTGGAGCCGGTGAGCTTGTCGATCCAGTTGTCCGACCGCCAGGCGAAGCCGCTCCACACCCGCCTGGCCGTCACCAGCAGGGCGATCCCGGTGCGCACCGGGTCGTACGCCGCCCGGTCGTGCACGTGCACCTGCACCCCGCCGACCGTCTTGCCCTGGAACTTGGAGAACGTCGGCGCGAAGTACGCCTCCCGGAAGTGCGCGCCCGGCAGCCCGAGTGCGTTCACCGCCGCCGCCCAGCGGCCGTCCACGCTCTCCGCGCCCAGCAGCTCGAACGGCCTGGTCGTACCGCGCCCCTCGGAGAGGTTGGTGCCCTCGAACAGACAGGTGCCCGAGTAGACCAGGGCGGTGTCCGGGGTGGGCATGTTCGGGCTCGGCGGCACCCAGGGCAGCCCCGAGGCGTCATAGAGGTCCGAGCGCCGCCAGCCGGTCATCCTGACCGTCTCCAGCGGCACCGGGGTCTGGAGGAACTCCCCGTTGAACAGCAGCGCCAGCTCGGCGACCGTCATCCCGTGCGCCTGCGCGATCGGCTCCCGGCCGACGAAGGTGGCGAACTCCCGGTGCAGCACCGGGCCCTCGGCGGAGCGTCCCCCGACCGGGTTCGGACGGTCGAGCACCACGAACCGCTTGCCCGCGCGGGCGGCGGCCTCCATGCAGTCGTACAGGGTCCAGATGTACGTGTAGAAGCGGGCGCCCACGTCCTGGATGTCGAAGACGACGGTGTCCACGCCGGACGCGGTGAAGACGTCGGCGAGGGGCTGGCCGCTCTTGAGGTACGTGTCGTAGACCGGCAGGCCGGTCGCCGGGTCGTCGTAGCGGCCCTCGGAGCCGCCCGCCTGGGCGGTGCCGCGGAAGCCGTGCTCCGGGCCGAAGACCGCCCTGAGGTCGACGTGGGGGTCGGCGTGCATCACGTCGACGATGTGGCGGACGTCCCGGGTGATGCCGGTGGGGTTGGTGACGATACCGACGGTCTGCCCCTTGAGGGGCTCGTAGTCGGCGGCGGCCAGGTTCTCGAAGCCGGTGCGGAACCTCCCGCGCGTGGCCCCGGCCGGTGCGGCCGCGGTTGTTGCCGCGATGGTCGCGGTGGCCAGCAGGGCGCGTCTGGACAGCTTCATGCGGTGACCTCCGGTGATGGTGGAGTGCTCCCGCAGGGAGTGTGGCAGGGTGCGGGCCGGTGGGGGGTGTTCGCGCCGTTCCCCGCGCCCCTGAGGGGCGCTGCACAGCTCTTCCTTTTGAACATACCGACTGGTTAGTCTGACGGCCTCGGGGTCGGGACCGGTCACGTTGGAGGAGAGCGAATGGTGGATGCCGTGCGGGGTGCCGGAGTCGTCGTCACCGGAGCGGGCGGTGGGATCGGGGCCGCGCTGGCGCGGCGGTTCGCCGCCGAGGGGGCCCGGGTCGTGGTCAACGACCTCGACGCCGACAAGGCCAAGGCGGTCGCCGAGGAGGTCGGCGGGACCGCCGTGCCCGGTGACGCGTCCGCGATCGTCGAGGAGGCCCGCGACGCGCTCGGCGGCACCGTCGACGTGTACTGCGCCAACGCCGGGGTCGCCTCCGGAGGCTCCGAGGCGGCCGACGAGAGCGTGTGGGCGCTCGCCTGGGACGTCAACGTGATGGCCCATGTGCGGGCGGCGCACGCGCTGCTGCCCGACTGGCTGGAGCGCGGCGAGGGACGGTTCGTGTCCACCGTCTCGGCCGCCGGACTGCTCACCATGATCGGCGCCGCGCCCTACAGCGTCACCAAGCACGGCGCGTACGCCTTCGCCGAGTGGCTGTCGCTGACCTACCGCCACCGCGGCGTCAAGGTCCACGCGATCTGCCCGCAGGGCGTGCGCACCGACATGCTGGCCGGGACCGGCAGCGCGGGCGACCTGGTACTGGCGCCGACCGCGATCGAGCCGGAGGCTGTCGCCGACGCCCTCTTCGAGGGGATGGCGGAAGACCGCTTCCTGATCCTGCCGCACCCCGAGGTCGGCGAGTTCTACCGGGCGCGGGCCGCCGAACCCGAGCGCTGGCTGGGCGGCATGAACCGCATCCAGCGCACCTGGGAGGCCGAGCGGTGAGCGGCCCGGCCGACGGGGGCGTCCGGTACGCCGACCGGCCCTGGCTCGCCCTGCTCAACGACGCCCAGCGGGCCCCGGTGCACCCCGACGACACCCTGGTGCACGCCCTGCGCCGGGTGGTGTGGGAGGCGCCCGAGCGGACCTTCCTCGCCTACTTCGACGGGCGGCTCGGCTACCGCGAGGCGGACGAGCTGAGCGACTCCGTGGCCGGGCACCTCGCCGAGCGCGGCCTTCGGCGCGGGGACCGGGTCGCCGTGCTGCTCCAGAACTCCCCGCAGTTCGTGCTCGCCGTGCTGGGCGCCTGGAAGGCGGGCGCGATCGTCGTGCCGGTCAACCCGATGTACAAGGCGGGGGAGGTCGCCCACGTCCTGCGGGACGGTGACGTGGCCGCGCTGATCTGCTCCGACCGGGCCTGGGAGTCGTATCTGCGCGAGACCGCCGCCGACTCGCCGGTGCGCGTCGTCCTCACCGCGTGCGAGCTGGACTTCCAGACCGACGGTGACGCGCGGGTGCTCGGGTTCGAGCGGCTGCCGCGGGCGGCCGACGCCGACGACCTCACCGAGGTCGCGCGGGCCGGACACCCGGCGCCGCCGGAGCGGGACCTCGGCCCCGACGACATCGCGCTGATCAGCTACACCTCCGGCACCAGCGGCGCCCCCAAGGGGGCCACCAACACGCACGGCAACATCATGCACAACGCCGAGCGCCAGCGGACCGGGCTCGAACTGCCCGAACCGCCCGTCTACTTCGCGCTGGCGCCGCTGTTCCACATCACCGGCATGGTCTGCCAGCTGGGCGCCTGCCTGAACAGCGCGGGCACACTGGTGCTGGCGTACCGCTTCGAGGCGGGCGTCGTCCTGGACGCCTTCGCCCGGCACCGGCCGCACTACACCGTGGGCCCCTCCACCGCCTTCATGGCGCTGGCCGCCCACCCCGACGTCACCCCGGACCACTTCGCCTCCTTCGAGGTCATCTCCTCCGGGGGCGCCCCGCTGCCGCCCGCCCTGGTGGAGAAGTTCCGCGCCGGGTTCGGGCCGTACATCCGCAACGGGTACGGGCTGACCGAGTGCACCGCGCCCTGCGCCGCCGTCCCGCCCGGACGTGAGGCGCCCGTCGACCCGGTGTCCGGGACGCTCGCGGTGGGCGTGCCGGGGCCCGACACCGTCGTACGCATCGTCGACGAGCAGGGCGCCGACGTGCCGTTCGGGGAGCAGGGCGAGATCGTCGTGCGCGGGCCGCAGGTCGTGCCCGGCTACTGGCGGCGGCCCGACGCCAGCGCCGAGACCTTCCCGGACGGGGAGCTGCGCACCGGCGACATCGGCTTCATGGACCCGCAGGGCTGGCTCTACGTCGTCGACCGCAAGAAGGACATGATCAACGCCTCCGGCTTCAAGGTCTGGCCGCGCGAGGTCGAGGACGTGCTCTACACCCACCCGGCGGTCCGTGAGGCGGCCGTCGTCGGGGTGCCCGACGGCTACCGCGGCGAGACCGTCAAGGCCTACGTCAGCCTGCGCCCCGGTGCGGTCGCGGACCCCGATGAGCTGGCCGCGTACTGCGAGGAGAGACTGGCCGCCTACAAGTACCCGAGGCAGGTCGAGGTCCTGCCCGACTTGCCGAAGACGGCGAGTGGGAAGATCCTCCGTCGGGAACTGCGTTCGCGTTCACGAGTAAGTCAGTAGGACCACATGGAAAGGCAGGTGGCGGCAGTGCCCAGGACAACCGGAGAAGGAGCCCCTGTTCCGCAACGGCTCCTCGCCGCCGCCACCCGGCTCTTCGCCGAGCAGGGCTACGACCGGACCTCGGTGCAGGAGATCGTCGAGGCGGCGGGCGTCACCAAGGGGGCGCTGTACCACTACTTCGGGTCCAAGGACGATCTGCTGCACGAGGTGTACGCGCGCGTGCTGCGCCTCCAGCAGGTGCGCCTGGACGCCTTCGCCGACGCCGACGAGCCCGTGGAGAAGCGGGTCCGGGCCGCCGCCGCCGACGTGGTCGTCACCACCATCGAGAACCTGGACGACGCGTCGATCTTCTTCCGCTCCATGCACCATCTGAGCCCGGAGAAGAACAAGCAGGTGCGCGCCGAGCGGCGGCGCTACCACGAACGGTTCCGCGCGCTCATCGAGGAGGGCCAGGAGGCGGGCGTCTTCACCAAGGAGACCCCGGCCGACCTCGTCGTCGACTACCACTTCGGGTCCGTCCACCACTTGTCGACCTGGTACCGGCCCGACGGCCCGCTCAGCCCCCAGCAGGTCGCCGACCACCTGGCCGATCTGCTGCTGCGCGCCCTGCGGCCGTGACCGATGACAACGATGTGCAAGGGGCGGCCGCCACGGCGTGCCGCCCCTCGCACATGCCGCTCACAGGTACTTCTTCAGCTCCCGCCGCGCCAGCGACCGCTGGTGCACCTCGTCGGGCCCGTCCGCGAGCATCAGCGTGCGCGCGCCCGCGTACAGCTCCGCCAGCGGGAAGTCCTGGCTGACACCGCCCGCGCCGTGCAGCTGGATCGCCCGGTCCAGGATGGAGACGACCGTGCGCGGCGTGGCGATCTTGATGGCCTGGATCTCGGTGTGGGCGCCGCGGTTGCCGACCGTGTCCATCATCCAGGCCGTCTTCAGCACCAGCAGCCGCAACTGCTCCACGGCCACCCGGGCGTCCGCGATCCAGTTCTGCACCACGCCCTGCTGGGCGAGCGCCTTGCCGAACGCGGTCCGGGAGACGGCCCGGCGGCACATCAGCTCGATCGCCCGCTCGGCCATGCCGATCAGCCGCATGCAGTGGTGGATGCGGCCGGGGCCGAGCCGGGCCTGCGCGATGGCGAAGCCGCCGCCCTCCTCGCCGATCAGGTTCGACACCGGCACGCGCGCGTCCTCGAAGACCACCTCGGCGTGGCCGCCGTGGTAGTGGTCCTCGTAGCCGAACACCTGCATCGCCCGCACCACCCGGACGCCCGGCGTATCGCGCGGGACCAGCACCATGGACTGCTGACGGCGGATGTCCGGCCCGTCCGGGTCCGTCTTGCCCATCACGATGAAGATCTCGCAGCGCGGGTCCATCGCCCCGGAGATGTACCACTTGCGGCCGTTGATGACGTACTCGTCGCCGTCGCGCCGGATGTGCGTGGTGATGTTGGTGGCGTCCGAGGAGGCCACCTCCGGCTCGGTCATCGCGAACGCCGAGCGGATCTCACCGGCGAGCAGCGGCTCCAGCCACCGCTTCCTCTGCTCGTCGTTCCCGAACTGGGCCAGCACCTCCATGTTCCCGGTGTCCGGCGCGGCGCAGTTGGTCGCGGTCGGCGCCAGCTGCGGGGAGCGGCCGGTGATCTCGGCGAGCGGCGCGTACTGGAGGTTCGTCAGCCCGGCGCCGTACTCGGCGTCCGGCAGGAAGAGGTTCCACAGTCCCTGCCGCTTCGCCTCGGCCTTCAGCTCCTCCACCACCGGCGGGGTCTCCCACGGCGACGCCAGCCGGGCGCGCTCCTCATGGGCGACCGCCTCGGCGGGGTAGACGTACTCGTCCATGAAGGCGAGCAGCTTGGCGCGCAGTTCCTCGGTGTGCGCGTCGAACGCGAAGTCCATGGGCGGTCAGCCTTCCTGCTTGCGGGTCAGAGTCGTCAGGCCGTGCTCGATGAAGACCGGGACCAGGTCGCCGATGCGGTCGAAGCCGCGGCCGACCGTCTGGCCCAGGGTGTAGCGGTAGTGGATGCCCTCCAGGATCACGGCGAGCTTGAACCAGGCGAACGCCGTGTACCAGGAGACCTCGGAGACATCGCGCCCCGAGCGGGCGGCGTACCGCTCGATCAGCTCGGCGGGCCGGGGGTGGCCGGGCGCCTCGGCGGTGGTGGAGACGGGGGAGTCGGGCATGCCGAGCGGCATGCTGTACATCACCAGCAGGCCGAGGTCGGTGAGCGGGTCGCCCAGGGTGGACATCTCCCAGTCGAGGATCGCCCTGATGCGGTCGTCGGAGCCGATCAGCACGTTGTCGAGGCGGTAGTCGCCGTGCACGACGGCCGGGGCGGGGGAGCGGGGCAGCTCGCGGCCGAGGGTGGCGTGCAGTTCGTCGATGCCGGGCAGGTCGCGGTTGCGGGAGGCGTCCAGCTGCTTGCCCCAGCGGCGCAGCTGCCGGTCCAGGAAGCCCTCCGGGCGGCCGAAGTCGCCGAGGCCCACGTCGGCGGGGTCCACGGCGTGCAGGTCGACCAGGGTGTCCACCAGCGACAGCGCCACCGCGCGGGTGCGCTCGGGGCCGATCGGGGCGAGCTGCCCGGCGGTGCGGTACGGGGTGCCCTCGACGAACTCCATCACGTAGAACGGCGCTCCCAGCACCTCCTCGTCCTCGCACAGCAGCACCGGTCGCGGCACCGGTACGTCGGTGGGGTGCAGGGCGCTGATCACCCGGTGCTCGCGCCTCATGTCGTGCGCGGTGGCCAGCACATGGCCGAGCGGGGGGCGCCGGACCACCCAGCGGCCGGTGCCGTCGGTGATCTCGTAGGTGAGGTTCGACCGTCCGCCCTCGATCAGCCGGCCGGTCAGGGGGCCGTGCACCAGCCCGGGCCGCTCACGGTCGAGCAGGCCGCGCAGCCGGTCGGGGTCGAGGCCTGGCGGGTGGTCGGAACTCATCGTCTCTCCTACGGGCGCGTGAACGGGACCCGACCATGATGCCGACCGGTCGGTATGCCGTCCAGAGGCGGGGGCCAACGTGATCGGTGCCACGGGCGTACGACGGCTCCCCGCCGGGAGGGCGGGGAGCCGTCGGTGCGGGTCCCGGTGGCGCGGGAGCCCCGTGATCAGTGATCGTCCCAGTGGCCCTCGTGCTCGGCGTGCCGGTGGCCGTCGTGGAGGTAGTCGTCGTGGTCGCCGTGGCGCACACGCGTGTGCCCGCAGCCCTCGCCGTGCCGGTGCTCGTGGCCGCCGTGGGCGGTGTGCCCGGCGGGCTCGCACTCGTCCCAGTGGCCGCCGTGCTCGCGGTGCAGATGGCCGTCGTGCGCGTAGTCGACGTGGTCGCCGTGCGGGACCTCGGGGTGCCCGCAGTCGGGGCCGTGGGCGTGCGGGTGGGCGGCGTGCTCCTGATGCTGCATCGTGGTCATGGTGCTCACCTTCGGTGCGGATGCGGTCAGGACGATCCTGTTCCGGGTCCGGCCGGGCCGCCACGCGAATGGCGCGTATCAGGTCATCCCGGTTGCGGGGTGTCCGGGTACCCCGGAGGGTCGGTGGCATGAAGGCGATCAGCTACAGCCGGTACGGCGGCCCCGAGGTGCTCGGACTCGGTGAGCTTCCCGAGCCGAAGGTCGGCCCGGACTCCGTACTGGTGAAGGTGCGGGCGGCGGGCGTCAACCCGGTCGACTGGAAGTGCCGCGAGGGGTACCTGGACGGCGCGCTCGACGCCGTGTTCCCGGTGGTCCCCGGCTGGGACGTGTCCGGGGTGGTGGTGCGGCCGGGCGTGGCCGTCACCGAGTTCGGCGTCGGCGACGAGGTCATCGGCTACGTCCGCGAGGACTTCCTCTCCCGCGGCACCCTCGCCGAGTACGTCGCCGCCCCCGTGCGCACCCTCGCCCGCAAGCCCCGCAACCTCACCCACGAGGAGGCCGCCGGGCTGCCGCTGACCGGCCTCACCGCCTACCAGGTGCTCGTCGGGCGACTGGAGGTCAAGCGCGGCGAGACCATCCTCGTGCACGCCGCGGCCGGGGGCGTCGGTCCCTCGCCGTCCAGCTCGGCCGCCATCTCGGCGCCCGGGTGATCGGCACCGCGAGCGAGTCCAACCACGACTTCGTGCGCTCGCTGGGCGGGGAGCCGGTGACCTACGGCGAGGGCCTCGCCGAGCGGGTGCGCGGTCTCGCGCCCGAGGGCGTGGACGCGGCCTTCGACACCATCGGCGGCGAGACCACGAAGGTGTCCGCCAACCTGCTCGCCCCCGAGGGCCGTCTGATCTCCATCGCCGACCCGGAGGTCGTCGACTACGGCGGCCGGTACCACTTCGTACGCCCCGACGCCGGGGACCTGCTGCACCTGACCGAACTCGCCGAACAGGGAGCGATCTCCGTCCACGTGGAGCGGACGTACCCCTTGGAACAGGCGGCCGAAGCCCACCGCCACAGCCAGAAGGGCCGCACCCGGGGCAAGCTCGTGGTCACGGTGGACTGGGACCAACCACCCTCGGGCCTGCTCTGAACAGGACCGGACACCCGCGCGTACCCCCGGACCGCCCACCCATATCACACCACCAATGCCACCGCGCACACCGCCAGCCCGACCGTGCACAGCGTCGCCGCGGCGGCTTGCCGGGCCCCGAGCGGAGCCGGACGTGCGGTCGCGGAGAGGGCGCGGATGCGCCGGTGGGCGAGTGCCAGGAAGCCCAGCCACAGCGTCAGGCAGAGCGCGGCGGCGACGGCGCCGGTGGTGGTCGTGCCGCCGTGCAGCGAGGCGCGTACGGCCAGCACGGTGACGACGAGGCCCGTCAGCGTCGTACGCCGCCAGGCGAGCCTGGTCCGCTCCGGCTGGAGGCCGGGGTCACGGTCGTCGCCGGCGGCCGTGCTCACCCGCCCCACCCCACGAGCACGATGACGACCATGGCGAGCGCCACCACCGCCACCACCACGCTCAGCAGCGCCGGGAACCGGGACACCGGCAGGTCCTCGCCCCGGCGCATGGCCCGCTCGCAGCGCAGCCAGTGGTTGACCGCGCGCAGCGCGCACAGCACACCCGAGGCGAGCAGCGCCAGCGCCAGACCGATCCGCCAGCCCCGGTTCAGGTCCGGCAGGAACTGGTCCACCGCGAACCCGCCGCCGATCAGCGCCAGCGAGGTCCGCAGCCAGGCGAGGAACGTACGCTCGTTCGCCAGGGAGAACCGGTAGTCGGGCGTCTCGCCCTCGTCCCGGATCCGCTCGGGCGCGAACCACAGCCGGACGTTCCGCACGAATTCGATCACGCGCAGGACCCTACCCGGGCCCGTCCGCCCGACGGATCCCACGGCCGCCCGGCGCCGACCGCGACCGTCAAGTCCGTACGGCGCTCACCCCGTACGGCGCTCCCGCAGCAGCCGGTACGCCGCCACGCCGTCGGGCACCCACTCCCACTCACCGAGGCGCCGCTCAAGCTCCTCCTCCGGCAGGAAGGCGTGCCAGGCGACCTCCTCCTCCTGCGGGTGGACCGGCACCGCGCAGCGGACCTCGTACACCGCCGACCACCAGCTGTGCCCGGCGCCGTCGTCGTAGAGGAACTTGAACAGGAACTCGGGGCGGGGCAGCCCGCTGACGCCCAGCTCCTCCTCCGCCTCCCGCAGCGCCGCGTCGTCGTAGGCCTCGCCCGCGCCCACCACCCCGCCGACGAACATGTCGTGGAGGGAGGGGTAGACCATCTTGGTCGCGGTGCGACGGTGCACGAAGATCCGGCCCTCGGCGTCCCGGGCCAGGACGAAAACGCAGCGGTGCCGCAGGCCGTCGGCGTACACCTCGCCGCGCGGCAGTTGTCCGACGACTTGGTCGTGTTCGTCGACGACGTCGAGGATCTCGTCAGCAGGGGTCATGGCCCCATCCAAGCAGGAGTGGTTCAAGGCTTGATCAACTGCCCCTGCTCACACGGGAGTTGACGCGTGTCATGTCTCGACGGCACTTGACGCTGGGCCTTGGGTGGGGGTTGGCTGTGCGTGATCGACCGATGGCTCGCCGGTGACCGTCCGGCTCCCGCCGTCGCCCGAGCAGGCCAACAAGCAAGAGTCCCGAGGTAGTCCCGAGGTGCCCCCACCCCCGCCCCTCGGCCGCGGCCGCAGACGCGCGGCCCAGGCCTTCGACGCGGCACTCGACGACGCCGAACTGGGCGCCGCCCGCGCCGCGCTCGCCCAGGGCCGGTGGCAGCCCACCCGCATCCTGCTGGCCCGCACCGGTGACGACTGGGACCGCCGCGGCCACCGCGTCACCGTCCTCGCGCAGGAACAGCACACCGCGGCCTGGACCCGCGAGTGGCTGCTCGCCGAACCCGACTCCACAGACGCTTCCGTGCTGCTCGCCGTCGCTCAGGCCGAACGCGCCCTGCGCGGCAAGGAGAAGCCGGACCGCGCCCGCGAGGCCTGCCGGACCGCCGCCGCCCTCGTTCCCGCCGACCCCACCCCGCTGCTCGGCCTGCTCCTGCTGGAGCGCGCCCTCGGCACCCAGGACGCCGTCGTCCGGGTCTTCGAGCAGGTCCGCGCCCGCTACCCCGACCACCACCACGCCCACCACCTGCTGGTCGCCCGGCTCGCCGAGCGCCGCGCCGACGCCGGGCCCGACCCGCTGCACGAGGCCTACGACTTCGCCGCCTGGGCCGCCGAACAGGCCCCCGCCGACTCCCCGCTGGCGATCCTCCCGGTCGTCGCGCACGCCGAGCGCTACCGCGTGCTCGCCGCGGCCGGGTTCGAACCCGCCGACCCGGCCGCCTCCGAGCACTGGACGGGCCGCCGCGCCCGCCAGGTGATGAAGGCCGCCTTCGACTGGTGGCTGGAGTGGGAGCACGAGGGCCACCCCCGCCGCCTGGTCGACCTCAACTACCTCGCCCACGCCAAGGTCTGCGAGGACCGGGGCGCCGAGGCCGCCGCCCTGTTCCACCGCATCGGCGACCACCCCACGCCGCAGCCCTGGTCCTACCCCGACCGAGATCCGTACGCCGCCTTCCGGGCCGCCCGCGACCGGGCGCTCGGCACGGCCTGAGCCCGCACGCGCAAGGAACGTCCACCCGCAGCCCCGACAGCCGCCTCCCGAAAGGACCGACCTCCCATGACGACGGGCAGTTCGAGCAAGAGCAGACCGACCGCCGACGGCTCCGCCATCAGCACCTTCAAGGGCCAGGACCGCGCCCTGCGGGCCGACCGGCTCGGCACCGCGGGGCTGCTGCTGTCGGTCCTCGCGGCGACCGCCCCGCTGATGGTCGTCGCGGGTGTCATGCCCACGACCTTCGGGGTGATGGGCATCGTCGGACAGCCGCTGCTGTTCGTCATCCTCGCCGCCGTACTCGCCCTCTTCAGCGTCGGCTACGCCGAGATGAGCCGCCACGTCCACAACGCGGGCGCCTTCTACGCGTACATCTCCCGCGGCCTCGGCGGCACCGCCGGCGCCGGCGCCGCCCTGGTCGCGCTGGTCGCCTACAGCGCCCTCCAGGTCGGCATCTTCGGCATCTTCGGCTTCGAGGTCTCCGGACTCTTCGCCACCTACCTCGACACCGAACTCGCCTGGTGGATACCGGCGCTGCTGGCCGCCCTCGCCGTCGGCGCCCTCGGCTGGCTGAAGATCGACCTCAACGCGCGCGTGCTGGGCGTCCTGCTGCTCATCGAGGTCGTCCTCGTCGTCATCTTCGACGTCGCCGCCCTCTCCGACCCCGGCCCCGAAGGCCTGTCCCTGCACGCCTTCAACCCCGACACCCTCACCGGCGCGGGCATCGGCACCGCCCTCTGCTTCTGCGTCGCCGCCTTCCTCGGCTTCGAACAGGCCCCCGTCTACGCCGAGGAGACCAGCCGCCCGCACGTCCTGGTGCCCCGGGTGATGTTCCTCGCCATCGGCGGCATCGCCGTCTTCTACACCATCAGCTGCTGGGCGCTCACCGTCGCCACCGGCCCCGCCGCCATCGTCGGCACCTCCCAGGAACAGAGCGCCGGACTGCTGTTCTTCCTCACCGGCGACCTGCTCGGCGAGACCTTCACCGACGTCCTGCACGTCCTCTTCGTCACCGGCATGTTCGCGGCCATGCTCAGCTTCCACAACGTCGTCGCCCGCTACGCCTTCGCCATGGGCCGCGAGGGCCTGCTGCCCGCCGCGTTCGGCCGCACCAGCAGCGCCAGCGGCGCCCCCGGCACCGGCTCCCTGCTCCAGACGGCGATCTCCGTCGTGGTCGTCGCCGCCTTCGCGCTCACCGACGACGGTCCGGTCGGCGACCCCACCGCACCCGTGCTGCGGCTCTTCACCTGGATGGGCAACCTGGGCGCGCTGGGCGTCGCCGTCCTGATGGCCGTCGCCTCCGCCTCGGTGATCGTCTTCTTCGTCCGGCGCGGCGCCGCGGGCGCCCAGCTGTGGCGACTGGCCGCCTCCGGACTCGCCCTCGCCGGCCTGCTGTTCATCATCGGCTACACCGTCAAGGACTTCGACGTCCTGATCGGCGCGGGCTCCGGCTCCGCGCTCAGCTGGCTGCTCCCGTCCGTCATCGGCCTCGCCCTCGTCGCGGGCCTGGCACAGGGCGCGCTGCTGCGCTCCCGCAAGCCCGAGGTGCACGCCCGGATCGGGCTCGGCAACGAGGCGTTCCAGCTGGAGAAGGCGGCCGACACCCCCGACTGAACCCCGGGAGTGCTTACGGAACACTGACGGGCACCCGCGACCCCTGGCCCGGCCGGGGCCGCGGGTGCTCGAATGAACGGGTGAACCCCGACGACGAACGGGTCGGCCCCGACGAACGGGCGTACCCCGAACAGCCCGAGAGCCGCGGCACCCCCGTCGGCCGCCGTGTCCTGCTCGGCACCCTCGGCGTGGGCGCCCTCGGCGTCCTCACCGCGCCCACCCTCCAACGCGGCCTGGAGTCCTTCCTCGGCACCGCCGCCGACAAGGACCCCACCGGCCTGACCGGCCTGCTCCCCAACGGCGGCGGCTTCCGCTACTACTCGGTCGCCTCCTCCGTGCCCCGCAAGGACGCCACCGGCTACCGCCTCACCGTGGACGGCCTCGTCGACCGGCCCGCCACCCACACCCTCGCCGGCCTCCGGGCCCTGCCGCAGACCCGCGTGGTCCGCGACGTGCAGTGCGTGACCGGCTGGCGGGTGCCCGACACTCCCTTCGAGGGCGTACGCCTGTCCCGCCTCCTGGACGCCGCGGGCGTACGGCCCGAGGCCCGCGCCGTACGCTTCACCTGCTTCGACGGCACCTACTCCGAGAGCCTCACCCTCGACCAGGCCCGCCGCGCCGACGTCCTGGTCGCCCTGCGCATGCGGGACGAGGACCTCGGCCACGCCCACGGCGGCCCCGTACGCCTCTACGTGGCGCCCATGTACTTCTACAAGTCCGCCAAGTGGCTCTCCGGCATCACCCTCACCGACGAGGTCCGCCCCGGGTACTGGGAGGAACGTGGCTACGACATCGACGCCTGGGTCGGCCGCTCGAACGGACGGGACGATGAGCCCACCGGCTGACACCCTCACCGCGCCCGCCGCCCGCGTCCGCCGCTTCACCCCCGCCGAGCGCTGGGTGCACCGCACGACCGCCGCCCTGATGGGCGTCTGCATCGCCACCGCGGCCTGCCTCTACGTCCCCCAGCTCGCCCAGCTCGTCGGCCGCCGCGCCCTGGTGGTGACGCTGCACGAGTGGTCCGGGCTCGCCCTGCCCGCGCCCGTCCTGGCGGGCCTGGCCTCCCGCGCCTTCCGGTCCGACCTGCGCCTGCTGAACCGCTTCGGACACCACGACGGGGCCTGGCTGCGCGCGGTCCTGCGCCGCGACCAGCGCGCCGACGCCCGGCCCGCGGGCAAGTTCAACGCCGGACAGAAGATCTACGCCGCCTGGCTCGCCGGTGCCACGCTGGTCATGCTCGGCACCGGCCTGCTGATGTGGTTCACCCACCTCACCCCGCTGGTCTGGCGCACCAGCGCCACCTTCGTCCACGACTGGCTGGCCCTCACCATGGGCGTCGTCATCGCCGGTCACATCGGCATGGCCCTCGCCGACCCGGAGGCGCGGCGCGGCCTGCGCACCGGCGCGGTGAGCCGGGAGTGGGCCGAGCGCGAGCACACCCTGTGGCGGCCCTGACACGACGGGAGCGGCCCACCCGAAGGTGAGCCGCTCCCATGGGCCGTACTCGGTGCCGCTAGATGATCAACGACAACAGGAGGACGAACCCGCCCGCGACCACCGAGATGATCGTCTCCATCACCGACCAGGTCTTGATGGTCTGGCCGACGCTCAGGCCGAAGTACTCCTTCACCAGCCAGAAACCGGCGTCGTTGACATGGCTGAAGAACAGCGAGCCCGCGCCGATCGCCAGCACCAGCAGCGCGGCGTGCGTGGTCGACATGTCGGCCGCGAGCGGCGCGACCAGACCGGCCGCCGAGACGGTGGCCACGGTCGCCGAACCGGTCGCCAGCCGGATCGCCACCGCGATCAGCCAGGCCAGCAGCAGCGCCGGGATCGACCAGTCCTCGGAGATCTCCAGCACCATCTGACCGACACCGGAGTCGATCAGCGTCTGCTTGAAGCCACCGCCCGCGCCGACGATCAGCAGGATGCCCGCGATCGGCGCGAGCCCCTTCTCGACGAGGCCGGAGACGCGTTCCTTGCTGAACCCGGCGGGCCGCAGCAGCGTGAAGATGCCGAGCAGCACCGCGGCGAGCAGGGCGATCATCGGGGAGCCGACGACGTCGAAGACCCGCTGCACGCTGTTCTCCGGGTCGTCGATCACGATGTCGACGAGCGCCTTGGACAGCATCAGGATGACCGGCAGCATGATCGTGATCAGCGTGGCGCCGAAGCCGGGACGCTTCTCCAGCTCCTCCGACGCGCGCTGCGGAATCATCTTGTCGGGCGCGGGGACGTCCACCCAACGGGCGGCGTACCGGGCGAAGACCGGACCGGCGATGATCACCGTCGGTATGGCCACGAGGACACCGAGCGCCAGCGTCACACCCAGGTCCGCGCCGACCGCGTCGATCGCGACCAGCGGGCCGGGGTGCGGGGGCACCAGGCCGTGCATCACGGACAGGCCCGCCAGGGCCGGGATGCCGATCCGCATCAGGGAGTAGTTGCCGCGCTTGGCGACCATCAGCACGACCGGGATCAGCAGGACGACGCCGACCTCGAAGAACAGCGGCAGACCGATCACCGAGGCGATCAGCACCATCGCCCAGGGCATGGCACGGCCGCTCGCCTTGGCGAGGATCGTGTCGACGACCTGGTCGGCGCCGCCGGAGTCGGCGAGCATCTTGCCGAGGATCGCGCCGAGCGCGATCAGCACGCCCACGCCCGCGACCGTGGCGCCGAGGCCGGTCGTGAAGCTGGCGATGACCTTGTCGAGCGGTGCGCCCGCGAACGCGCCGAGCGCCAGCGACCCGATGGTCAGCGCGAGGAACGCGTGGAGCTTGAACTTGGTGATGAGCAGAACGATGACGGCGATGCCCGCCAGGACGGCGATGCCCAGCTGGGCATGTCCGGCCGAAGTGATCGGCTCGACGGGGTCCGCTGCCAGCATCTCGACGCTGAGTCTGGTCACGGGAGTTCCTTGTGAATGGGGGGGGAGGGGGAG
>NZ_JAGPXL010000056.1 GCF_018070565.1 Streptomyces sp. B93 | reverse complement strand
TGGACGTCAGCCAGGTGAAGGTCGACCTGGTCAACGACGGCAAGGCCCCGGTGGTCGAGGAGCGGATCGGCGAGCTGATCGCCGAGGTCGTGGGGACCGGTGCCTTAAGGGCCACCGACGACGTCCGAGAGAGCCCGCTCGTCGACGAGGCGGAACGGGGTGGTGGTGAGGTCGATGAGCGGGTTGACGCGTCGCAGGTGCAGGGAGGGCGGCAGGGTGCGGTGCTGGAGCGCCTTGATCACCTTGATCAGACCCGCGATCCCGGCCGCGGTCTCCAGGTGCCCGACGTTGGTCTTGACGCTGCCGAGGGCGCAGTAGCCGGTGCGGCCGTCGGCGCCCAGTTCGCGGAAGGCGTCGACGAGGCCGTTCACCTCGATCGGGTCGCCCAGCGCGGTGCCGGTGCCGTGGGCCTCGACGTAGGTGACGGTGTCGGCGGTGACGCCGGCGGCGCGGTGGGCGCGCACGATAACGTCGGTCTGCGCCTGCGGGTTGGGCGCGGTCAGGGAGTTGGCGCGGCCTCCGTGGTTGACGGCGGTGCCCCGGATGAGGGCGTGGACGTGGTCGCCGTCGGCGAGGGCACGGCCGAGTGGCTTGAGGAGCACGGCGGCGACGCCCTCACCGCGCACATAGCCGTCGGCGCGGTGGTCGAAGGTCTTGCAGCGGCCGTCGGGCGAGAGCATCCCGGACTTGCCGAAGGCGAGGTAGCCGGTCGGGGACAGGATGACGTTCACCCCGCCCGCCACGGCGGCCTCGCACTCCCCCGCGCGGATGGCCTGCACGGCCCGGTGCACGGCGGTCAGCGAGCTGGAGCAGGCGGTGTCGACGGGTTCGCTGGGGCCGTGCAGTCCGAGCAGGAAGGAGACCCGGTTGGCCAGGACGCTGTGCGCGTTGCCGGTGGCGGCCTGCCCGTCGATCTCCACGCCGCGGCCGATCAGCAACTGCGCGTACTCGGAGGAGCCGACGCCGACGAACACGCCGGTCCGGCTGCCTTCGAGGGAGGCCGGGTCGTGGCCCGCGTCCTCGATGGCGTGCCAGACCGCCTGGAGGAACAGCCGGTGCTGCGGGTCCATCGTGCGGGCCTCGCGGGGGGAGATCCGGAAGAAGTCCGCGTCGAAGCGGTCCACGCCGTCCAGGAACCCGCCCCAGCGCGACGGCACCCGCTGCGGGTCCTCGGCCGGGTCGCCGTGGATGTCCCGCCAGTCGAAGCGGTCCTGCGGCACGTCGTCGACCAGGTCCCGGCCCGCGACCAGGTTCGCCCAGTAGGCGTCGAGGTCCGGGGATCCCGGGAAACGGCCCGCCATACCGACGACGGCGATGGGCTCGTCGGCCGGTTCCGCGGCGGGCGGCGCCGGGGCGGTGTCGGCGGTTGCCGGTGCGGGCGGCGGCGGCACCGGCGCCCGTGCGGCCAGGGCCGCCACGAGCGAGGCGACGTCGGTGTGCGCGTACAGCTCGGGGGCGAGGACGCCCATGCCGAGCCGGTCGCTGAGCACCGACGCGAGTTCGGTGATGGTCACGGAGTCGAAGCCGAAGTCGCTCAGGTGCTCCTCGGGGCCGACCTCCTCGGTGGGCAGACCGAGGACGCCGCTGATGGCGGCGGCGACGATGTCGTAGACGTCGTCTGTGGGGGCGACGACGTGCGCGGCTTCAGACACCGGGGGCCTGATCGGCGCGGGCTGGGCCTCAGCCTGAGGCACGGGCTCGGGCTCGGCCTCCGGCAGCCAGTGCCGGTCGCGGGCGAACGGGTACCCCGGCAGGGAGATCACCCGGCCGGTGCCGTCGAGTTCCCGCCAGTCCACGGCCTCGCCGTCCGTCCAGCGCCGGGCGGCGGCGGCCCACGCGGGCGGCAGCGCGGCGAGGTCGGGAGCGGGCGCCGCGCCGCCGTTCGCCAACGTGCCCAGCCCGTGGGCCAGTTCGCGCACGTCACGCACGACCAGCACCGCCCGTGTCCGCAGCGGTTCGCGCCCCACCCGCAGGGTGTGGGCCACGTCCGCGAGAGCCGCGTCGGCGCCGGGCCCGCGCAGGAAGTCCCGCAAGCGGGCCGCGAGCCGGGCCAGTTCGGCGGGCCTGCGGGCGCTGAGCGGGACGAGCAGCGGCCCGTCGGTGTCCTGGGCGACCTCGGCGGGCGGCGGCGGGGCCGCCACGATCAGCTGGGCGTTGGCGCCGCCGACCCCGAAGGAGCTGACGACCGCGTGGCCCGTCGGCTCCCAGGGCTCGGCCCGGCGCACGAGGGCGAGCGGGGAGCCGTCCGCCGAGAACGCGGGGACGGGTGTGGTGACGTCGAGGGTCGGGGCGAGCTGTCCGGCCCGGAACTGGAGCAGCACCTTGGTGAGCTGGGCCATGCCGGACGCGGCTTCCAGGTGGCCGATGCCGGGCTTGAGGGAGCCGACGCGGACGGGCCCGCGCCCGGCGTCCCGGGCGGCGAAGACCTCGCGCAGCGCCTCGGCCTCGACCGCGTCGCCCACCGGGGCGCCGGTCGCGGCGGCCTCGACGTACTGGATGTCGTCCGGGCCGAGGTGGGCCCGGTGCAGGGCGCGGCGCAGCAGCGCGGCCTGCGCTCCGGCGTCGGGGGTGGTGTAGGTGTCGTCGCCCGCGGTGTGGTTGACGGCGGAGCCGACGATCAGGGCGTGTACGCGGTCGCCCGCGCGCAGCGCCTCGGGCAGCGGTTTGAGGACGACGACGCCGACGCCCTCGCCGGTGACCATGCCGCCGCCGTCCCGGTCGAAGGCGCGGGCGTGGCCGTCGTCGGAGAGCATCCGGGCGCGGGCCAGTTCCTCGTGGTGGGCGGGGTGCAGGATCAGGTTGACGCCGCCGACCACGGCGGCGCCGCAGTCGCCCCGGCGCAGGGACTCGCAGGCCAGGTGGAGGGCGGTGAGCGAGGACGAGCAGGCGGTGTCCACGGCGACGCTCGGCCCGGAGAAGCCGAAGCAGTGGGAGAGGCGGTTGGCGAGCGACCAGTGCGCGGAGCGGGCGTCGGGCCGCTCGCCCAGGGCGCGGCGGTCGGCCGCCAGCGCCTGGTAGGGGGTGTGCATGGCGCCGGTGAAGACGCCGACCCCGGCCCCGGACGCGTGGACGGCGTCGGTCTCCAGACGGGCCCTGGTCGTTCCCGCGTCCTCCAGTGCGGTCCAGGCCGTCTGGAGGAGCTGCCGCTCCTGGGGGTCCATGGCGGCGGCCTCGCGGGGCGAGATGCGGAACAGCAGCGGGTCGAAGCGGTCGACGTCGGTGAGGAAGGCGCCCCAGCGGACCCCGGCACCGCCCTGTCCTTCGGCGTGCCAGCGGTCGGCGGGGATCTCGCCGATGGCGCGCCGTCCGTCGCGCAGGTTGTCCCAGAAGGTCCACAGGTCGTCGGCGCCCGGGTAGCGCCCGGCGATACCGACGACGGCGACGGGGACCTCGTCGGACGGTTCCGGCCGGGGCCGGTCCGGCGTCGGCCGTACGACCGGGGCGGCGGGCGCGGGCACGGTGACGCCCTTGGCGAGCAGCAGGTCCGCCGCCTCGGTGAGGGTGAGGCCGGTGAGCGGCTCGTCGAGGACGACGCGCTGTCCGAGGTCCTTGCCCAGCGCCTCGGTGGCCTCCATGACCACCAGCGAGTCGACGCCGTAGTCCAGCAGCGGTGTGTGGGTCTCCAGTTCGGCCGCGTCGAGCTTGAGGCTCGCGGCGAAGCGGGTGCGCAGGCGGTCGACGAGCCAGGTGCGGCCGTCGTGGTCCTGGTCGACCGGCATGGTCGGGGCCTCCGTTACGGCGGTGGCGGGCGCGGGTTCCGGCTCCGGTGCCGGGTCGGCTCCGGTTTCCGGGTGGGCGCCCTGGGGGCGGATGGTGCCGCGTTCGGCGAGTACGAGGCTCTGGTCGGCGTCCGCGTCGGCGTCGCCGGTGGCGGACAGCGCCCGTATGCCGCGCAGCCCGGCCTCGGCAAGGAGCGCGCCCCAGTCGTCGGCGGCGAACAGCGGGGAGTACGGCAGCCGCAGCGCGCCGTCGCCGTACAGCCACCAGCCGTCGGTGAGGCCGAAGACGAGGGTGACGGCGTCCAGGACGGCGGTCGACTCGGTGACGGCGAGCAGGGCGCCGGGGCGCATCAGGGAGGCGACGTGGCGGAGGGTGGCGCGGATGTCGCCGGTGGCGTGCAGGACGTTGGCGGCGACGACGATGTCGTACCGCTCCCCGGCGAAGCCCTGTTCGGCGGGGTCCGCGGCGATGTCGAGGGTGCGGAAGACGGCCTCGGGGTGGTCGGCGCCGAGGCGTTCGGCGGTCTGGCGGACGAGGGCGGGTGAGATGTCGGTGCAGACGTAGGCGGGTGCTCCGCCCTCGCACTCCTGGAGGGCGGCGAGGAGGGGGCGGGTGGTGCCGCCGGTGCCCGCGCCGATCTCCAGGACGCTGACGGGGCGGCCGGGTTGGCGACGGCGCAGCTCCGTCACCCGGCGCACGACCGCGGCGGTGCACATGGCGTTGAAGTGCCGGGAGCGCGGGTCGTCGTGGTAGAGGGCGGCGATGCGGTGCTGGGAGCCGCCGGGGAAGAGGACCTCCAGGCCGCGGCGGCGGCCGGTGAGGACGTCGGGCAGGGCCGCCGCGCAGTCGGCGATCAGGTCCACGGTGGGCGCGCAGTGCGGGTGGTCGGCGACGAGCCGCTCGGTCAGCCGGGTGCGGTCGTCGGCGTCGGTCGGGGGGTACGGGTCGGTGGGGAAGCTGAGGCGGCCGTCGTCGTCCCGGAGGAGGCCGGGGCCGCGCAGCATGTCGAGCAGGGCCTCGAAGAGGCGCCGTTGGCCGGGGTCGACGCCCAGGTCGGCCGCGAGGGCGGACGGGATGCGGGCGGCGTCTGCGGAGCGGGGGGCGCCCATCCGGTGGAGGGCGGCGAGGACCTCCCGGCGGGCGAGGTCGTCCAGTCGGGCGAGGTAGCCGGGCGGTACGCAGGAGTCGCGCCGGGCCTCGGTGGCGCCCGCCACGGCCTCCCGTACCGCCTGTCCGTCGCCGGGGGCGTCGAGGGCGTCGGCGGGGGTGTCGCTGACGCCTTCGAGGGGCTGGTCGCCGGTGGTCTTCAGGACGGTGGCCTGGGTGAGCGGCGCGCCCAGCACCCGGCGGAACGCCTCGATGCCCTCCTCGTCGGTGAGCCCGGCCACACCGAGGCGGGCCACCCGGCGCCGGTAGTCCTCGGTGGCGACGGAGCCGCTGTCGCTCCACAGGCCCCAGTTGAGGAGCTTGACGGGGAGCCGGGTGCGGGCGGCCAGGTGGTGGGCGTAGGCGTCCTGGAAGGTGGAGGCCGCGCTGTAGTTGCCCTGTCCGGCGTTGGCGCGGTGGGAGACGGCGGACGAGAACAGCGCGAGGAAGTCGAGCGGTTCGCCCGCCAGGGCCTCGGCGAGGACGACGGTGCCATGGGTCTTGGCGTGCAGGGCGGCGCGGAAGGTCGCCTCGTCCATGCGGTGCAGCAGGCCGTCGGCGAGGGTGAAGGCGGCGTGCACGGCGCCGTTGACGGCGCCGAAGCGGGCGCGGACGCGGGTGAGCAGCGCGCCGACGGCGTCGCGGTCGGTGATGTCGGCCTGCTCGTAGACGGCCTCGCCGCCCGCGTCGCGCAGGTCGGACAGCAGGGTGCCGGGCAGCTCGGCGAGGGGGCGGCGGCCGACGAGGACGAGGCGGGCGGCGTAGGCGCGGGCGAGGTACCGGGCCACCGCCCGCCCCAGGCCGCCCGCGCCGCCGACCAGCAGGTAGGTGCCGCCGTGCCGCAGCGGCAGCCCGGCGTCGGGGACGTCGGGAAGGGTGACGGGGCGCAGCGTCTTGCCGAGGCGGATCCGGCCGCGCAGGGCGACCTCCCGGACGGGGAGGGCACCGGGTTCGGCCAGTACGGCGGCGGCGAGCCGGTCCAGTTCGGTGCCGCCATGGGCCAGGGCGCGGCGGTCCAGGTCGAGACAGCTCACGGAGACGGACGGCAGCTCACGGGCGAGGGACTTGGCGAGTCCGACCAGCGCCGCGGCGTACGGGTTGCGGGCCGGGACACCCTCGTCGGTCTGCTGGCTGTCGCTGGTGACGACGGTCAGCCGCAGTCCTTCCGGGCGCCGGGCGGCGAGCCGTCCCGCGAGCCGGTACAGGGCGAGGCAGCCCTGGTCGAGGGCGGTGTCGAGGTGGGCGAGGTCGTGGCTGCCGTAGCGGCGGTCGTCGATCCCGCCGAGGAAGTACAGCACGCTGTCGTCGTCCAGCGCCTCGACGGCGGGGCCCACATGCCGGTACGCGTCCGCCGTGTCGAGGCGCAGCACCCGGGCGCGGGGCGAGCGTGCGGCCAGCGCCTGACCGAGGCCGAGGTCACGGGCGGTGGTGAGGATCAGGGTGTGGCCGGTGTGCGGGGCCGGTGCGGGGGTGGGGGTGTCCAGGACCTCCCAGGCGGTGCGCAGGTGACGCACGGCGGGGGTCCCGGGGCGTGCGGGGGTCGCGTCGGCGCGGGCGGCGGCGGTGTCGGCGCGGGCCGCGGGCGCCTCGGCGCGGGTGGCGGTTGTCTCCGCACGGACGCCAGATGCCCCCGCACGGTCGGTGGTGGTCTCCTCCCGGACGGCCGTCGCCACGGCGCGTGCGGCGACGGTCCCGGACCGGGCGGCGACGGTCCCGGCGCGGGCGGCGGCAGTGTCGGCGCGGACGCCAGTTGCCCCCGCACGAGCGGTGCCGGTCTCCTCCCGGACGGCCGTCGCCACGGCGCGTGCGGCGACGGTCCCGGACCGGGTGGCGGTGGGCTCGGGGTGGGCCGTGGGGCGGGCCGCGCGCAGGTCGTGGAAGGCCGCTACCGGTACGCCGTGGGGGTCCGTCAGTGTCACGTCGGCGCGGGCCGTGCCGCGTTCGGGGTCGTGGTCCAGGAGCCGCACGTGCACATGGCGGGCGTCGGCGAGGCGGCCGGTCAGTGCCACGCGGGCCACGGACGCCGGGAGGAACGGCGCGGTGCCTTCGGCCGGTTCGGGGAGCACGCCGTGCAGGGCGTGCAGGGCGCCGTCCAGGGTGCCCGCGTCCACCGCCCAGTCGGGTGCGGCCGTGCCGGGCGCCGGTGTCAGCTCGCCCAGGGCCTCGCCGCCGGGGCCGCTGTGGACGGCCGCGAGCCGCCGGAAGAGGGGGCCGTAGGCGAGGCCGGCGTGCTCGGCGCGGTCGGTGTAGAAGGCGGGGCCGTCGTGGCGGGTGGCGCAGCGGGCGCGGATGGCGTCGAGGTCGAGGGCTGGGGGCCGTTCGGCGGGGTCGGGGCCGGGATGGAGGGTGCCGGTGGAGCAGGGCCGTCCGTCGCGGACGCCGATCGTGTAGTCGAGCGCGCCGTCCGCGGCGGCGGTGAGGGCGACGCGGACCGTGGTGCCGCCGTCGGGTATCTCGACGGGCGTCCGCCACCGTACGTCGGTGATCTCCCGTACCCCGCCGCGTTCCAGCCCTTCAACGGCGGCGACGGCCAGCTGGAGCTGGACCACTCCGGCGAGCAGGGCGCGCCCCTGGACGACGTGGTCGGCCACGATCCGGTCGTCCCGGGCGAGGTCGGCCTCGTGGACCAGTCCCTCGAGGGTCGGTACGACACGGTGGAGCGGTCCGGGGCGTCCGGCGCCGGGCGCGAGGGGCGGGGTGGTGGCGACCCAGTGCCGGTCGCCGGCGAACGGGTACGTGGGCAGAGGCACGCGCCGGGCGCCGTCGTGGGCGCCGGTCCAGTCGACGGTGGCGCCGCGGGTCCACAGCCGGGCGAGCGTGCCGAGGTCGCGGGCGGCGAGCAGTGCGCGGGTGCGGGCCGGGTCGGCGGGGGGCTCGGCGGTGGGGTCGACGCGTCCGGTGACCAGGCCCGGGGCGGCGCCGGTGGTGAGGAACTCGCCCAGCCGGTCGTGGAGTTCGGCCGGGGTGCGGGCGGTGACGGCGAGTCTGCTGTCGAGTTCGTCGCGGCCGGTGGCCAGGGTGTGGGCGAGGTCGCGCAGGGCGGGCGCGGGGCCGGATTCCAGGTGCCGGTGCAGCCGTCGTACGACTTCGCGGAGGCGTTCGTCCGTCTTCGCGGACAGGACGACCAGCTGTTCGGTGTCCGGCCCGGCCACCGGGTCGGGGTGGGGGGTGTCCGGGGGTTCCTCCAGGATCACATGGCCGTTGGCGCCGCCCGCGCCGAAGGAGCTGACGGCGGCGCGGCGCGGGAGGTCCGGGCGCAGCCGCTCCCAGGCGGCGAGGCCGCGTTGCAGGACGAACGGCGACGTCGAGAAGTCGATCTTCGGGTTGGGTTCGTCGGCGTGCAGGGTGGGCGCGAGCCGCCGGTGGGCGAACTGGAGCAGCACCTTGGTGATGCCCGCGACGCCCGCCGCCGACTCGGCGTGCCCGATGTTGGACTTGGCGGAGCCGATCGCGCAGTAGCCGACGCGGTCGGTGTGCTCGGCGAAGGCCCGCCGCAGTCCCTCGATCTCGATGGGGTCGCCGAGCGCGGTGCCGGTGCCGTGCGCCTCGACGTAGCCGATGGTGTCGGCGGTGACCCCGGCGTCGCGCAGGGCGGCCGAGATGACCTGGGCGTGGGAGCGGGGCGAGGGCACGGTGTAGCCGTTGGTGCGGCCGCCGTGGTTGAGGCTGGTGGCGAGGATGACGCCGTGGATGTGGTCGCCGTCGGCGCGGGCCGCCGACAGCGGCTTGAGGATCAGCGCGCCCGCGCCCTCGCTGGGCACGAACCCGTCGCCGCCCGCGCCGAACGCCCGGCAGCGGCCGTCGGTGGACAGCAGCCGCATGTCCGCGAGCACGCCGTACTTGATGGGGTGGGTCTGGATGTGCGCGCCCCCGGCGATGGCCATCGCGCACTCGCCGCGCCGCAGCGACTCCACGGCCAGGTGCAGCGCGGTCAGCGAGGACGAGCAGGCGGTGTCGACGACGAGGCTGGGGCCGTGCGCGTCGAGGAGGTAGGAGAGCCGGTTGGCGATGGAGAAGTCCATCGACAGGGCGATGACCCGGTGGCCGCGGCCCCACTCCTCGGCGCCGATCAGCTTGTACGAGGTGGCGGTGGCGCCGACGAACACGCCCACGGCGTGCTGCTCGCCGCGCCGGGTGCGCTCGTGCAGCAGCCGTCGTGAGTAGCCCGCGTCCTCCAGCGCCGACCAGGCCACCTCGAGGAAGACCCGTTCGGTGGGGTCGGCGCGCTCGGCGTCGCGGGGCGAGATGTTGAAGTAGCGGGCGTCGAACCGGTCGGCGTCCTCGATGAACCCGCCCCACTTGGCGTACACCGTGCCCGCGCCGCGCTCGCCGGGGACGTAGTAGCGGGAGTGGTCCCAGCGGTCGGCCGGGACCTCGGTGACGGCGTCCTCGCCGTCGCGCAGGGTGCGCCAGAAGGCGTCGAGGTCACGGCCGCCGGGGTAGCGTCCGGCGACGCCGATGACGGCGATGGGTTCGTCGGTGGGTGCCGCCGCCGGGGTGCCGCGCGGGCGGTCGGGCTCGGCGGTGCGGGCCACGGTGGTCGTGCCCGGGGCGAGGAGGGCGCGCAGGGTGCCGGTGTGCTCGGCGGCGAGGTGGTGGGCGAGTTCGCCGACGGTGCGGTACTCGAAGAGGAGGGTGGCGGGCAGCGGGCCCAGGCGGTCCTCCAGGACGGTGTGGATCTTCTTGATGAGGACGGAGTCCACGCCGACGGTGGACAGTTCCTGGTCGGCGCGGAGCCGGCCCTCGGGCAGCCGGAGGATGTCGCCGACGAGGGCGAGCAGGTACCGCTCGACGGCCGGGGCGAAGTCGCCGCCGGCAGGCTCCTGCCGGGTCTCCTCCGTCCGTTCGGCCAGGTGCCGTGTCACGTAGGCGCGGACCCGGTCGGCGTCGCCGTGGACCGCGTACACCTCGGGCCGTCCCGTCGCGAGGGCGGCGGCGATGGTGTCCAGGAGGGCGTCGGCGGGCAGCGCCGTCATGCCCTGGAGGTCGTGGACGGCCCGCTTGTCCCGCTCGCTGAGGTCCATGCCGCCGCCCTCGGTCAGCGGCAGCGCGAGCGCTACGGTGGTGCCGCGCCGGCCGGCGGCCTGCGCGCGGGCGGCGGCGAGGGCGCCGAGGGCGCGGTTGGCGGCGGCGTAGTCGCTCTGTCCGGGGCCGCCCGTGTAGGCGGCGACGGAGGAGAGCAGCACGAACGACTCCAGCGGCTCGGCCGCGGTGACCTCGTCCAGGACGGCGGCGCCGGTGATCTTCGGCGCGAGCACCCGGCGTACCGTCTCCGGTTCCTTGTTGACCAGGTAGGCATCCTCGTTGACGCCCGCCGCGTGCAGTACGCCGGTCAGCGGCCCGAACTCCTCGTGGGCCCGCGCCACGGCACGCTCCACGTCGGCGTGCCGGGTGACGTCACCCTGGACGTACACGGCGGCGCCGCCCGCCTCGCGCAGCCGGTCGAGGAGCCGTTCGACGCGCTCCGTCGGCGCGGAGCGGCCGAGCAGGACCAGCCGCGCCGCGTGCCGCCGGGCGAGGAGCAGGGCGACATGGGCGCCGAGGCCGCCCGCGCCGCCGGTGACCAGGTGGACGCCGCCGTCGCGCCACGGCCGGCCGGCGGCGGGCTCCAGGGGGGTGAGCGTCCTGGTGGCGCGCCCGCCGGGTCCGTGGCGGACCTGGCGGGAGCCCGGGGCCGGCAGGGACAGTTCGGCGGCGGCGAGTTCCAGCGGTGTACGGCCGCCGCCGTCCCCGGCGGCATCGGCGCTGTGTACGGCGACGGCGTGGACGCGGCGGTCCTCCTGGGCGGCGATCTGGCACAGCCCGCCCAGGGCGTCGGCCGTCACCCGCTGCCCGGGTCCGGCCGTGAGCACGGCGAGCGCGACCGGCTGCCGGGAGTCGTCCTCGACGACCGTTCTCAGCAACGCGAACGCGGCGTCGAGCGCGGCGGCGCCGGACGCCTCGCGGACGTCGAACACGACCCCGGCGCCACCGCCGACCGCGCGCCAGGCCCCGCGCCAGTCGACGGGGGCGTCCGCCGGGACCACGAACCGGCCCTGGCCGTCCGGGGCCTGAGGGCCTGCGCCCGGGCGCAGGACGAGGACGCGGGGGTCGGCGGGACCGGTGTGCGGGACGGGTGCGGGCGGCGTCCAGGTGGCCTCGTACCAGACGGTGGCCGGCTCCTCGGCGGTGAGGCGGCGCAGCAGCGCCGCGGCCTGCCGGGCGTCCAGCTCGCCGCGGCTCACCCGTGCCAGGATCTCTCGTTTGGCGTCTTGCAGACCGGTTCTCATCGATGGCCCCCGTCCCCGAGCACGAGCATGTCGTCGACCTCTTCGACCGACCTGGCACCGTCGCGCAGGTCGTTGAGCAGTTGCAGCAGTTCCTCGTCGTCGTCCGGCGACGCGGGGGCCGTGGCACCCGGTGGCTCGTCGGCCCAGTGGCGGGTGGGCTCGAACGGGTAGCCGGGCAGGGGGACCCGGCGGGGTGCCGGGTCCGTGCCGTCCGGGTGCCGGTCGGGCAGGTCGCCGCCCGCCACCCAGTGCCGGGCCAGCGCCCGGGGGTCGTCCGTCGTGGGCGGCGGGCCGGACGCGGGGCGTCCGGTCGCCTCGCCGTGCAGGACCCCGGGGCGGTCGAAGGCGCCGTCCGCGCAGGAGCGCAGCCGGTCCAGGAGTTCGCCGGTGTCGGCGGCCAGCACGGCGAGCCGCCACGGCATCGGGTCCCGGCCCGCCCGCAGGGTGAACGCCAGGTCGTCGAGCGGCAGGTCGGGCTCGCCGTCCGTACGGCGGGCCGTCAGCCGGGCGGCGAGCCGGGCGGCCGTGGCGCGCAGCGCGGGCTCGGTGCGGGCGGAGAGGACGATCAGGCGGGGGCCGCCGGTGTCCGGCCGCGGCGGGCGCGGCGGCGGGATGAACTCCTCCAGCACCACATGGGCGTTGGTGCCGCCGAAGCCGAGCGAGGTGACGCCCGCCCGGCGCGGGATCTCCGTACCGGTGCCGTCGGTGAGCCGGGGCCACGGGCGGCGCTCGGCGACCACCTCGAACGGGCTGCCCTCCAGCTCCAGCAGCGGGTTCGGCGCGTGGAAGTTGATGCTCGGCGGGAGCTCGCCGTGGCGCATGGCGAGCAGGGTCTTCACGGTGCCGATGAGTCCGGCGGCGGCCTCCAGGTGTCCGACGTTGGACTTGACGCTGCCCAGACCGCACCAGGGCGTCACCGGTTCGTTCTCGGGGCGGCCCAGGAGGTCGGCGTAGGCCTTGCGCAGCGCACGGACCTCGATGGGGTCGCCGACGTGGGTGGCGGTGCCGTGCGCCTCGATGTAGGTGACGGTACGCGGGTCCACACCGGCCCGCCGGTGGACGGCCGCGATCAGCTCGGCCTGGGCGACCGGGTTGGGCACGGTCATCGAGGTGACCCGGCCGCCGTGGCCCACACCGCTGCCCCGGACCACGCCGTGCACGGTGTCGCCGTCGGCCAGCGCCCGGGACAGCGGCTTGAGGTACAGGGCGCCCACGCCCTCGCCGCGCACCATGCCGTTCGCCGCGCTGTCGAACGGGCGGCACACGCCGTCCGGCGACATGACGCCGAGCTGGCCGAGCGCCACGAAGAGGCGGGCGCCCAGGTTGAGGTGGACGCCGCCGACGATCGCCGCGCCGCACTCTCCGTCCTGGATGGCGCGGACGGCCCGGTGCAGTGCGCTCAGCGAG
Organism: Streptomyces sp. B93; assembly: GCF_018070565.1. GTDB lineage: Bacteria > Actinomycetota > Actinomycetes > Streptomycetales > Streptomycetaceae > Streptomyces. The sequence goes on along the minus strand of NZ_JAGPXL010000056.1, from coordinate 27,391 downwards.
CTGGAGCAGGCGGTGTCCACGGTCTCGCTCGGGCCGTGCAGGCCCAGTTGGTAGGAGATCCGGTTGGACAGGATGCAGTGGCCGACGCCGAGGCTGGCGTGCGCCTCGCGGTCCCGGCCGATGCGGATGAGGTGCTCGTCGTAGTCGTGCGAGGTGGCGCCGACGAAGACGCCGGTGTCGGTGCCCTTGAGGCCGCCCGGGCGGTGCCCCGCGTCCTCCAGGGCCCACCAGGCGCAGTGCAGCAGCAGCCGCTGCTGGGGGTCCATGAGCCCGGCCTCCAGCGGGGAGATGCCGAAGAACTCCGCGTCGAACTCGTCGACGCCGTCGATGAAGGCGCCCCAGCGGGTGTCGGTCTTCCCGGCTTCGCGTTGCGGGTCGCCGTAGACGGGCCGCCAGTCGAAGCGGTCCGGCGGGATCTCGGTGACGAGGTCGGCGCCCTCGCGCAGCCGCCGCCACAGGGTGTCGCAGTCGGGGGCGCCCGGGAAGATCCCGGCCATGCCGACGATGGCCACGGGGTCGTCAGGGGCGGGTGCGGGATTCGTTGGGGCAGGCCGCTCCTGCTCCTCGGGGGCTGGTGAGGGGGCCGGTGCGGGGGCCGGTGAGGTGGTCATCGTCGCCGTCACCGCCTCACAGGCGGCGGGTGTGTTCTCCAGCAGGTAGGCGGCCAGTTCCGCCACCGTCCGGCACTCGTACAGCAGCACCTTCGGCAGCGCCCCGAACGTGCCCTCCATGCTGCGGACGAGCTGGATGGCCCCGAGGGAGTCGAGACCGTACGTCGCGAAGGGGGTGGTGTCGTCGACGGTCTCCGCCGGGATGGACAGGAACTCCGCGAACTCCTGGCGCAGATGGCGTGCCAGGGCCGTGGGCGTGTCCTCCGCGACGGGAGCGGGAGGCGCGGTGGGGGCGGGCTCTGCGGGTGACGCCGCCGGACGTTCCAGCGCCGCGACGTCCGTGCCGGACGTGCCCGGGGCCGCCCGGCCCACCAGCACGCACTGGTCGGCCTCGGACTCGTCGACGTCGTCGGCGCCGAACACCCACACCGGTTCGAAGCCGCCTGCGGCCAGCACGCGCCGCCAGCCCGCCGCGTCCAGCAGCGGGGAGCCGGGCAGCCGTCCGTCCTGCGGCGGCTTCCAGCCGGGCACCATGCCGAACATCAGGGTCAGGTAGTCCAGGGCCCGGGTCAGCTCGTTGAGCGCGAACAGGCCGCCGTCGGTGAGCAGTCGGCGGATCCGGGCGACCGAGTCGGCGACGACCCGGGTGACATGGACGACGTTGGTGGCTACCACGGCGTCGAAGAAGCCGGGTTCGAAGCCCTGCCCGGCCGGGTCCGCCTCCAGGTCGAACGCCGCGTACCGCACCGCCGTACGGACTCCGGCAAGGCGTTTGCGGGCGATGCGGAAGAACGCGGGCGACACGTCGGTGAAGTAGTAGGTCACGGCGTCCTCGGGCAGGCCGAGGGCGTCGAGCCGGCGCAGGACGCGCTCGGTGGTGGCGCCGGAGCCCGCGCCGATCTCCAGGACCCGCAGCGGCTCGCCGGGGCGGCGGGCGTGCTGTGCGCCCAGGTGTGTCGCGACGGCGCGGGCGATCAGGTCGTTGAAGTGGTTGGCGATGCCGGTGTTGCCGTAGACGCGGGCGATGCCCTGGTCGTCGCCGTCGTCGGGGAAGTACAGCTCCAGCGGGTTCACCCGGTCGGCGAGGACGTCGGGGAGCTGGCCGGACCAGGACACGACCAGGTCGATGTGGGGTTCTATCTCCGGTACGGCCCGGGCGAGTTCACGCAGCCGGGCGGTCAGGCGGGCCCGTTCGGCCGCCTCCCCGTCGGTGGGCGGCTCGCAGGTGCGCAGGGCGCGCTCCAGGAACTCGGTGAAGTGCTCGTGCCCCGGGGCGATCTCCGTCCGGTCGGCGAGGCGTTCGTCGGCGCCGTACCTGCCGCGGCCGGTGTGCTCGCGCAGTACGGAGGCGGCGAGCGCGCGTCCCAGGTCGCTGAACTCGACCAGGGCGTCGAGGATGCGTGCGCCGGAGTAGCCGCTCTCGGCGACCTGGGCGGCCAGTGCGGCGGCGAGGGGTTCGGCGGGGGCTCGGGGGGCGTCGGCCGGTGGCGTCGGCGGCTGGGGGACGGCCGGGGGTTCGCGCAGCCAGAAGCGCTGGGGTTCGAACGGGTAGGTGGGCAGCGGGACGCGGGGTTCCGGGCGGCCGTCGGGGCCGGTCGGCCAGTCGACCGTCCCGCCGTCGGTCCAGCGTCGGGCGAGGCCGGTCAGGTCGTCGGCGGCGCCGCCCGTCATGTCGTACACCCGGCCCGCGCCGTCCGTCCCGCCGTCCGCAAGCAGGGCTTCGAGGCCGCGGACCAGTCCGGCGCGGTCGTCGGCGATCACCGCGGCGCGTACGGCGGCGGCCTCGCGGCCGTGCTGCAGGGTGGCCGCGATCCGGGAGGTGGGCAGGCCGCAGCCGGGGCCGAGGGCGTCCAGGTACCGCCGTGCCAGGGCGCGCAGCCGGTCCGGGGTCCGGGCGGAGAGCGGGAACACCAGGGGGCCGTCGGCGGGGCGTGCCGCCTGCCGTACCGGTGGCTCCTCCAGGACGACATGGGCGTAGGAGCCGCCGAAGCCGAAGGAGCTGACGCCCGCGCGGCGCGGCACGCCGGGCGGCGGGTTCCAGGGCACGGGTTCCCGGTTGACGTGCAGCGGGCCCTCGTCGAGGCGGCAGTACGGGTTCGGCTCGTCGAACGACGGCATCGCCGGGATCAGCCCGTGCCGCATGGACAGCACGGTCTTGACGACGCCCACCAGGCCCGCGGCGCCCTCGGTGTGCCCGAGGTGGGACTTGGCGCTGCCGAGCACGAGGTGCGGCTCACCCTCGCTGCCGCTGTCGCGCAGGGCGTTCTTGACGGCGTCGACCTCGATGGGGTCGCCGAGCCGGGTGCCGGTGCCGTGTGCCTCCAGGTAGGTGAGGGTCGCCGGGTCGATGCCCGCCTCCCGCCAGGCGCGCCGCAGCAGCGCCTCCTGGCGGGCCTGGTTGGGCGCGGTGGCCGAGCTGGCGTGTCCGCCGTGGTTGACGGCGACGGACTTGATGACGGCGTGCACGGGGTCGCCGTCGGCGAGGGCCCGGCCGAGCGGTTTGAGCAGGACGGCGGCGACCGCCTCGCCGGGGACGTAGCCGTCGGCGCGGGAGTCGAAGCTGTAGCAGCGCCCGCCGGGTGACAGCGCCCCGATGGCGGAGAGCTTGAGGTAGTGGCGGGGGCTGGCGATGAGGTTGGTCCCGGCCGCGAAGGCCATCGCGCACTCGCCGCGGCGCAGTGACTCCACGGCCAGGTGGAGCGCGGTCAGCGAGGAGGAGCAGGCGGTGTCGACGGTCAGGCTCGGGCCGCTGAGGTCGAAGTAGAACGACGGCCGGTTGGCGGTCATCGACATCGCGGCGCCGATCGGGTCGTGCACCCCGACCGTACGGCCCCGGGCGATCATCTCGTTGTCGTAGTCCTGGAAGCACTGGCCGACGTAGACGCCCGTGTTCGAGCCGCGCAGGACGGGCGTGACGCCCGCGTCCTCGGCCGTGGCGTAGAGGACTTCGAGCAGCAGTCTCAGCTGCGGGTCCATGCTCTCGGCCTCGCTGGGCAGGATGCGGAAGAACGCCGCGTCGAAGGTGTCGATGGCGTCCAGGAAGGCGCCGTGGCGGCAGTCCGTGGTGCCGGGGACGGTGCCGGTGGGGTCGTAGTGGCGGCCGTGGTCCCAGCGGCTCGCGGGCACCGGGGTGACCAGGTCGTCGCCCGCCGCCAGCCGGGCCCAGAGCGCGTCCGGGCCGTCGGCGCCGGGGAAGCGGCCGCCGATGCCGATGACGGCGATGTCGTCATCGCGGGGTACGGCCGGCCCGGTGGCTGTGTCGTCCTCCTCGGAGCCGGCCTCCGGCCGTCGGGCCGGTGCGCGTCCCGCGACGGCGGGCTCCCGGCGGCGGGCGGAACCGCCGTTGCCGCTGGGCGAGTCAGTGGTCCGTACGGTGCCGTTGTGGGCGGCACGCCAGCGGGTCAGCTCGGCCTCGTACTCGTCGACGAGGTAGCGGGACAGGTCCGGCACGTTCGGGTGCCGGAACAGCGCGGTGGGCGGTACGGCGACCCGGAACTCCTCGTCGAGGGCCGCGTTCAGCTCGATCAGCGTCGCCGAACCGAGGCCGAGTTCCATGAAGTTGTGGCCGTTCAGCTCGCTCGGGTCGGTCCCCGCCGGGCCGGGCAGCAGCGCGGCCACGGCGGCGGCGACGCGCCGGGTCACGGCGGGCAGCAGGGCGTCGTCGGCGACGGGGCGCGCGGGGCCGGGCTCCGGGTTCGGGTTCGGGGCGTCCAGCCAGTGGCGCCTGCGTTCGAACGCCGTCACCGGCAGCGGGGTGCGGGACGGGCGGTGGCCGGGCGGGGCCTCCTCCAGCACGACGTGCGCGTTGGTACCGCCGAAGCCGAACGAGGAGACACCCGCGCGGCGCGGCGCGGTGCCCTCGCGCGGCCAGTCGCCGCCGGTCAGCACCGGCCGGAACGGAGTCCGCTCGAACCGGATCCGCGGGTGCGGCTCGGCGCAGTGCAGGGTCGGCACCAGACGGCCGTGGTGCAGTCCCAGCACCACCTTGATCAGGGAGGCGACGCCTCCGGCGTGCAGCAGCGCGCCGATGTTGGTCTTCACCGAGCCGACCCCGACCGGGCGGGTCCGGCCCTCGGCCTGGTAGGCCTCGGCGGCGGCGGAGATCTCGATCGGGTCGCCGAAGCCGCTCGCGGAGCCGTGCGCCTCCAGATAGCCGACGGTCGCGGGGTCGACGCCGCCCGCGCGCAGTGCGGCACGGATGACCTCGGTCTGGGCCTCGTGGCTCGGGGTGGTCGGGCCGACGGTACGGCCGTCGTTGTTGACGGCGGAGCCGACGACGGTCGCGAGGACGGTGTCGCCGTCACGCAGCGCCCGCCCCTCCTCCTTCAGCAGCACCAGGCCCGCGCCCTCGCCCGGCACGAACCCGGCCGCGTCCCGGTCGAAGACACGGGACCTGCCGTCCTTGGACAGCGCACCCGCACGGTCCAGACCCACGTACACGAACGGGTCGAGCAGCAGTTCCACTCCCCCGGCGATCGCCACCTCGCACTCCCCCGCCAGCAGGCTCTGCACGGCCCGGTGCAGCGCGACCAGCGAGGACGAGCAGGCGGTGTCCACGGCGAGGCTCGGGCCGCGCAGGTCGAAGGCGTGGGAGAGGGCCGCGCCCGCCATGTTCGGCAGCGAGTCGGCGAGCAGCCGGGGCGGGGTCGGCAGTCCGGCGAGGAAGCCGCGCCGGGTGTAGTCGTTGGGGCCGACGCCGAGGAACACGCCGGTCGCGCTGCCCGCCAGCTCGGTGCGCCGGTAACCGGCGCGGTCGAGGAGTTCCTGGGCGACCTCCAGGCAGATCCGCTGCTGCGGGTCCATCCAGCGGGCCTCTTCGTCGTCGATGCCGAAGCGGGCGGCGTCGAACTGGTCGACGCCGTCGATGAAGCCGCCCCAGCGCGCGGCGGCGACGACATCGGCGCCCGCGTGCCGCAGCCACTCCCCGGGCCAGCGCCCGTCCGGCGCCGGGCCCACGCAGTCACGGCCCTGCACCAGGTTGTCCCAGAAGCCCTCCAGGCTGGGCGAGCCGGGGAAGCGGCAGGCCGCGGCGACGACGGCGACGCGACCGCCGCCCGTGGAGGGCGACGCGGCGACGGGGGCGGCCGTGCTCACCGGCGTCTCCGGCGTCACCCGCGCCGCCGACACGGGCACGGGCACGGGCGCGGGCGCGTCCCGCAGCACGTCGGTCGCGAGGTGCCCGGCGAGCGCCTTGATCGTGCGGTGGCGCAGGAGCAGCGACGGCGGGATCGGTACGCCGTACTTCTCCTCAAGGCCGGTGAGGGCGCGCATCGCGGCGACGGAGTCCAGGCCGTAGTCGGAGAGTTCGTCGTCCACGTCCAGTTCACTCTGGGGGAGCCCCAGGACGTCCGCGACGACCTCCCGCAGTTCCCGTACGAGGGTGTCGGGGTCCGGCCCCGTGGCCTCGGCGGGGGCGGCAGCGGGCGGTTCCTCGCCGAGGTTCTCGACCACCGATCTCATCCGTGCCTCCAGCCGGGCCGGATCTCCCTGGAGCACGACGAGTTGCGGCTCGTCGAGGGCGAGCGCGGCGTGGAAGGCGGCGAGGCCCTCGGCGGTGTCCATCGGTTCCAGACCCGCCCGCACCAGCACGTCCTGCTCCACGTCGGGGTGGATGCGCATCCCGCCGTCGCGCCACATCGGCCAGTTGACGGACAGGGTGCGGCCACGGACCTCACCCCGGGCGCGCAGCGTCTCGCGCCACTCGGCGTAGGCGTCGAGGAAGCGGTTGCCGGTGGTGTAGTCGGCGGCGCCGACGCTGCCGAGGACGGCGGAGGCGGACGAGAAGAGGACGAAGTAGTCCAGGTCCTCGCCCCGGGTGGCCAGGTCGAGGGCGCGGGTGCCCGCGAGCTTCGGCGCGAGCACCCGGCGTACGGAGTCCAGCGGTTTGGTGATGAGCAGCCCGTCCTCGGTGACGCCCGCCGAGTGGATCACCCCGGTCAGCGGTCCGAAGCGGGACCGGGCCTCCTCGACGACCCGCGCCATGTCGGCCGGGCTCACCGTGTCGGCCTGGAGGTACACGGCGTCGCTGCCCGCGCGCCGGATCTCCTCGACGGCGGCCTGCTGGTCGGGGCCCGGCGCGGAGCGGCCGAACAGGACGAGGGAGACCTTCGCCCGTGCCGCCATGTGCCGGGCCACGTGCAGGCCGAGGCCACCGGTGCCGCCGCTGATCAGGTAGACGCCGCCGGTGCGGGCGAGCGGGGTGCCGACGGCGGCCGGGGGGCGGCTGCGGGTGAAGGACAGGACGGCGCGGGTGGCGCCGGTGTGGCGGACCTCGATGTCGTCGGGGCTCGCGGTCTCGGCGAGGAGCAGGGCGGCGAGTTCGGCGGTGCCGCGGTGGCCGCGGACGTCGACGACCTTGACGGCGAGCTTGGGCTGTTCCAGGCGTACGCTGCGGGCGAAGCCGCCGACCGAGGCCCCCGGGGGCAGGTCGCGGTCGCCGTCGAAGGCGAGGACGACGGGCAGCGTACGGTCCAGGCCGACCATCGAGGCCTGGCAGAACAGCAGGACGGGGACGAGGGCGGCGTCGAGGCCGTCCAGCGGTCCGTCGGCGGGGGCCGGGCCGTCCAGCTGCCACAGGTGCAGCACGGCCGAGGGCGTGACGCGGTCCGCGCGCAGCGACGCCAGCAGGGTGCGGTGGTCCTCGGCGCTGTCGGGCGCGATGTCGTAGTCGTCCGGGGAGAGCCGGGCGTACTCCGCGCCGGGGCGCACCCACACCACGCGGCCGTGCCGGGAGCGCAGTGCGGCGACGCGGTCGGCGGAGGTGTCGAAGACCAGCAGGGTGCCGGTGACGGGGTCACCCGCGATGGGGCGCGGTGTCCACACGGGGCGGTAGAGCAGGGTGCGCCCGTCGAGTGGGGGCAGTGGCTCCGGTGTCGTGACGGGCACGGGCACGGGTACGGGCTCCGGCTCGGGCGGCGCCACGGGTTCCGGGGACGGGGCGGCCGGCGTGGGCACCGAGCCGGGCGGTACCGCCCTGGCCGCCGTGCCGCCGAGGCCGGGGACCCAGCAGCGCTGCCGGGCGAAGGCGTAGGTGGGCAGGGAGATCCGGCGCGCCGTGGACGGCACGGTGTCCTGCCAGGGCACGTCATGGCCGCGCACCCAGCGTTCGGCGACCGACTCGGTGGTCAGGGGGGCGTTCGTGCCCTCGGGGGCGGGCGCGTGCTTGGCCCGGCCGGACCAGCGGCGCGCGGTGCCGTCCCGGTCGGCGAGGAAGTCGTCGAGGGCGCGGGCGAGTTCCCCGGTGTCGCGTGCCGCGAGGGCGAGCCGTGACTCCATGGCCCGGCGGCCCGCGCCGAGGGTGAGGACGATGTCCTCGATACGGAGCTGGGGGTGGGCGCGCAGATGGTCCAGCAGTCGTCGGGCCTGGTCCCGCAGCCTGCTGTCGTCGCGTCCGGACAGCGGGACGACGTACGGGTCGACGGTGCGCGGACCGCTGCGCGCGGGGCCGCCCGTGACGGCGGCCGGTTCCGGCAGGTACTCCTCGACCAGTACATGGGCGTTGGCGCCGCCGAAGCCGAAGCTGCTCAGCGCGGCACGGCGCGGGGCCGGTTCGCCGGTGCGCGGGTCGGTGACCCGCTCCCAGGCTTCGGTGCGGCGGGCGACGTAGAAGGGTGTGCTGGAGAAGGGGATCTCGGGGTTCAGCTCGTCGGTGTGCAGGGAGGGCACGATCAGCCGGTGGCGCAGCGACAGCAGCACCTTGGTGAGGGAGGCGATGCCCGCGGCGCCCTCCAGGTGGCCGACGTTGGACTTCAGCGAGCCGATGGCGCAGAAGCCCTGCTCGCGGGTGTAGCGGCGGAACGCCTTCGCCAGGGCGGCGATCTCTATCTGGTCGCCGAGGGTGGTGCCGCCGCCGTGCGCCTCGATGTAGGTGATGGTCTCGGGCGGCACCTGGGACTTCTCCAGGACCTCCGTGACGACCCGGGCCTGCGCGTCGGGGCTGGGGACGGCGAAGCCGCTGGTGCGTCCGCCGTGCTGGGCGGCCGAGCCGCGGATCACGCCGTAGATCTGGTCGCCCGCGGCGATCGCGTCGGCGAGCGGGCGGACGAGGACGGCGCCGACGCCCTCCCCGGGGACGTAGCCGTCGGCGCCGCGTCCGAAGACGCGGCAGCGGCCGTCGGTGGAGAGCAGGTTGCTGTCGGCGAGGCGCAGGTACTTGTACGGGTGCAGGGACAGGTTGACGCCGCCCGCGACGGCGGCCCGGCACTCGCCCCGGCGGATCGACTCGCACGCCATGTGAAGGGTGAACAGGGAGGAGGAGCAGGCGGTGTCCATCGCCACGCTCGGGCCCTGGAAGTCGAAGGTGTAGGCGACGCGGTTGGGGATCAGCGAGGAGGTGGAGGCGACGACCTGCGGGGCGCCGTGCTGCACCGACTCGAGGCCGTAGAGCTGGTAGTCGTTCCACATCACGCCCACGAACACGCCGACCTTGGCGCCGGTGGCGGCGCCCAGGGTCTCCGGGGTGTGACCGGCGTCCTCGATGGTCTCCCAGGCGGTCTCCAGGAAGAGCCGTTCGTGCGGGTCCATCAGTTCGGCCTGGCGCGGGGAGATGTTGAAGAACAGCGGGTCGAAGCGGTCGACGCCGTCGAGGAAGGCCCCCCACTTGCTGTACGAGCGTCCGGTGGTGCCACGGCGCGGCTCGAAGTAGTCGCGGTAGTCCCAGCGTTCCTGCGGGATCTCGGTGACGCAGTCCTGGCCGTCGCGCAGCACTTCCCAGAAGCGGTCCACGTCGGCGGCGCGGGGGTAGCGTCCGGCGAGGCCGACGATGGCGATGTCGTCGTCGGTGGTGGTGGCGGCGGGTTCCGGTGCGCCGACCACCCGGGCCACGGGCGTGGGAGCGGGCGCCGGGGGTTCGGGCTGTGGCTCGGTCTCGGTGCCGGGCTGGGGTTCGGCCGCGGCGGGGCCCGGCTCCATGCCCTCCTCGCGGAGGTAGGCCGCCAGCTTCCGCACGGTCGGGTACTCGAACAGCAGCGTGGGGTACAGCTCCTGCCCGAGGCGCTTCTCCAGCTTGCCCGCGATGGCGAGCAGGTTGACGGAGGTCAGGCCCAGGTCGTAGAAGCCACGGTCCTGTTCCACGCCGTCGTCGTCGCCGAGGATCTCCGTCACCAGCTCGGTGATGATCTGGTCGAGGGAGGTGACCGGGCCCGCGGGCGCGGGCGGCTCCGCCTTGGGCGCGGCGGGCTCGGGCTCCGGCGCGAACGGGGAGACGGTGCGCGCGGGCACCGCCCCGGCGAACTTGGTGATGTGCTCGGCCGACCGCACCCGTTTGCAGGTGAAGCCGGTCATGGAGGCGATGACGCGGCCGTCGGCGCCGCAGATGGTGATGTCGCCGGTCACGGTGTCGCCGTCGGCCATGCGCTGGGAGAGGGCGGGCACGTACACCCTGCTGTCCCGGGCGGAGGACCCGGCGGCCCGGAAGGACCGGATGAAGATGGGGATGAACGGCCGGGTCAGCGCGGCCCGTTGGTCGCGCCCGAAGTGCAGGAACGGCACCAGGGTGGAGAAGTCGAGCACGACGGGGTGGATGTGGAAGTGGTCGAGGTAGGCCGCCGCGGCGTCACCGAGCGAGATCTCGGCGAGCGCGCCGCCCGGCCGGGTCCGCAGGCGCCCGCTGACCTTCATGAAGTCCCGGTGGTGGATGGAGAGCTGGCGGGCGAAGGCGTACAGCTCCTCGGCGTCGCCCTCCTCGGCGGCGGGGCCGGTCAGGTCCGTCAGGTCGAGGGCCGGGTTCTCCACGGGCAGGCCGAGCCGGACCTCGGCCTGGAAGTTGCGCTCCCAGGTGTCGTCGACGGGGTTGCCGCCGATGAGGGGGCGGCTCTCCACGTGCACCGGGACGGTGTCGGGTCCGGTGCGCTCGCCGACGACGATCCGCAGTTCCTTGTCCATCTCCGCGGTGGCGACGACGGGCGCGATGAACAGGCAGCGGCGCAGCTCGGCGGTGGCCGGGTCGATGCCGGCGCGGCGCAGCAGGCGGAGGGTCAGGTCGAGGTGGAAGACGCCGGGCAGCACCGGCACGTCGTGGACGAGGTGGCCGCGGACGATCTCGTCCCCCGCCGTCACGACCGAGCGGAGCCGACGGCCTTCTACGGCGGCGACGTCGGCCTCGACGGCCGGGGGTCGGTGGGGTGCGGTCATGACAGCTCCTCCAGCGGGAGTAAGGGCCGGTGTGCGGGGACGCGGTGCGGTGCGGTGGGGGCGGGCTCGTCGTCCTCGGCCAGCTCCAGGTAGCGGCGGCCGTTCACGGTGGGGTCGATGGCGGCGGGCGTGGTGCTCGGACCGGCGGACGCGGTGGCCGCACCGGCGGACGGTCCGGTCGGACCGGCGGGGGCCGCGGACGTCACGGGCGCCGCGTCGATCCAGTGCCGGGCCCGCTGGAAGTCGGCGGGCGGCAGCGCCGTACGGACCGTGGCGCCGCGCTCGTCGGCGTACGGCTCGCGCAGGATCGCGTGGCAGTTGGTGCCGCCGAACCCGAAGGAGCTGAGGCCCGCGCGGCGGGTGCCGCCGCCCCGGGGGATCCAGTCGCGCAGTTCGGTGTTCGGGCGGAAGGGCGAGGTGCCGAAGGCGAAGCGGGGGTTGGGGGTGTCGCAGTGCAGGGTCGGCGGCAGCCGGCGGTGGCGCAGGGCGAGGACGACCTTGTGCAGGCCCGCCATGCCGGACGCCATCAGCAGATGGCCGATGTTGGACTTCACGCTGCCGATCGCGCAGAAGCCGGGGCTGTCGGTGTCGCCGCCGAACGCCCGGGTGAGGGCGCGGAGTTCCATCGGGTCACCGATCATCGTGCCGGTGCCGTGCGCCTCGACGTAGGACACGGTCCCGGGGTCGGCGTCGGCCAGCCGCAGCGCGTCGCGGACGACCCGTTCCTGGGCGTCCGGGTTGGGGGTGGTCAGGCCCATGGTGCGGCCGTCGTTGTTCATGGCCACGCTCTCCAGGACGGCGTGCACGCGGTCGCCGTCGGCGAGTGCGGCGGCGAGCGGTTTGAGCAGCACCGCCCCGGCGCCCTCCCCGGGCACGAACCCGTCGGCGTGCTTGTCGAAGACCCGGCAGCGTCCGGTGGGTGAGAGTGCCTCGGCGGCGCTGAGCTTGAGGTAGGGCGTCTGGTCGAGCAGCAGGTCCGCCCCGGCGACCAGGGCGAGTTCGCACTCGCCGGTCAGCAGCGCCTGCCGGGCCAGGTAGAGGGCGGTCAGGGAGGACGAGCAGGCGGTGTCGACGACCATGTTGGGTCCGCTGAAGTCGTAGACGTGGGCGATGCGGGCGCCGATGAAGTTGGGGTTGAGGCCGGTGACGGTGGCGCGGCGGGGCTCGGGGACGCGCAGGCCGTAGTCGGTGGTGCCCGCGCCCGCGAAGACCCCGACGCGGCGTCCGGCCAGCTCGTGGCGCTCGTACCCGGCGTCCCTGAAGGTCTGTTCCGCGCACTCCAGGACGAGCCGGATCACGGGGTCGACATGGGCGGCGTCGGCCTCGGGGATGCCGAAGTACGCGGGGTCGTACTCCTCGATGCCGTCGATGAAGCCGCCCCACTTGCTGGTCGAGCGGCCGGGGGCGGTGGTCGGCGCGTAGAGGCGGGTCTTGTCCCAGCGGCTGGCGGGGATCTCCCGTACGGCGTCCCGGCCGGTGCGCAGCAGTTCCCAGAAGGCGTCGGTGGTGGGGGCGCCGGGGAAGCGGCTGGCCATGCCGATGACGGCGAGGGCGGTGGAGCCGGTGGGTTCCCGGCCCGGGGCCTCGTGGCGCGGCCGGGGGGCGGGTTCGCTGTGGCCCGGTGCCGCCAGGGTCCGGGTCTCGCCGCCGCCCCGCGCCGTCGTGGTCGGCGGCCGGTCGGCCGCCCACGCGGCGACACCACGCGGGTGCTCCTGGAGCAGATGGGCGCCGAGTGCGGCGGCCGTGGGGTACTCCAGGACGGCGGACGGGGTCACGGGCTCGCCGGTGAGGGCCTCCAGCTTGGTGACGACCCCGGCGAGCAGGATGGAGTCGACGCCGAGGTCGCTGAAGTGGATGTCGGGGGTGACGCGTTCGCGGGGCAGCAGCACCTCGTCGGCGATGAGGTCGCGTACGGCGTCGACGACCAGCGGCAGCAGTTCGCCGCGGGGCTCCGCCACGGTCACGGCCGGCTCCGGTTCGGCGGCAGCGGCAGCGGTGGCGGGGGCCGTGTCGCGGGCCACGGCGACGACCGTCGGCCCGAGGTCGCGGCGCAGCGCCTGTTCGAGCAGGCCGATGCCCTCGGCCGGGGTGAGCGAGGCGAAGCCCTGTTCGGTGTAGCGGGGGCTGCGGACCTCGCCCATGCCGATGCCGGACCAGCCGCCCCAGGCGACGGAGAGGTGGCGGGTGCGGGAGCCGCGGCGTGCGGCGCGGGCGGCGAAGGCGTCGAGGTAGGCGTTGGCGCTGCCGTAGTCGGACAGGCCGGTGGAGAGGGAGGGCAGGGCGGCGGAGAGGGAGGAGTACAGGACCACGAAGTCGGGTTCGTCGGCGGCGAGGAGGGCGTCGAGCACGACGAGTCCCTCGCCCTTGGGTTCCCAGGTCCGGGCGATGTCCGGCCAGGTCTTGCGGAGGAAGACGGGGTTGCGCTGGTCGACGGAGCCCGCGCAGTGCACGACGGCCGCGATCGGGCCGAGTGCGGCGCGCACGCCGTCGAGGAACGCCTTGAGGGCCGCCCGGTCGGTGAGGGGTCCGCCGTACGCGGCGATCCGGGCGCCCTGGTCCCGCAGCTCGACCAGGTCGGCGATGCCGTTGGGGAGGTCGCGGGCGGCACGGTCCGCCGTCCACTCCTCGACCGGGGGCAGGGGGCGGCGGCCGGTCACGGCGAACCGGCGGGCGCCGCGTGCGAACAGTTCCCGGGCGAGGGCTGCGCCCAGGCCGCCGGTGCCGCCGGTGATGACGTAGACGCGGTCGGGGTGCACGGTGAAGCCGCCGAACGTGCCCAGTGCAGGGGGCTGTTCGGGTGCGCCGGGCAGGTCGGTGAGCCGGGGCGCGTGCCGGATCTGGCCGCGCACGCACACCTCGGGTTCCTCGCCCGCGGTGTCGATCTCCCGCAGGGCCAGCGGCAGGGCGTCGGCGGGTCCGGTGCCGTCGTCGAGGTCGAGGGTGGTGGCGCGGACGGCCGTGTACTCGCCGCCGACGGCGCGGACGAGCGCCGCGATCCGGGCGCCCCTGGTCCCGGGCCGTGGGTTGTGGTGGTCGGCCAGGCAGCGGGTGACGTGTACGACGGCCAGGTCCGCGCCTCTGGTGCCCGGGGCGCCGGTGGTGTGCCGCACCAGGGCCTGCAACAGGGCGACCCGGCCCGCCTCGTGTCCGAGGCCGGTGTCCTCGCTGCCGGGCTCGTCCGGGCCCGCGAGGTCGACGAGGTCGAGTACGGCGTCCACCTGGGGGTGCCGGGCCAGCAGCGCGGCGGCGACCCGCTCGCCGTCGGCGTGGTCGTCGTGGTCGATCTCGTACTCGTCCCCGGGCGGCAGCAGCCGGGGCAGGCCGTCGCGTTCCCGCAGCACGATCCAGTCGACGCCGTCGGGCAGGGCGCCGATCAGGCCGAGGCCCTCGGGGCCGCGCAGGACCAGCAGGCAGGTGAGGCGGCGCTGCGGGGCGCGGGGTGTGGTGGGCAGCGGGACCCACCGGCGTTCGACGAGGACCGGATGATGGTGGCCGCCCTCGGTCCTGGCGGGCGCGGTGGGCCGGTCGGGGCCGTGGCGGCGGGTGTGGTCGAACGGGTAGGTGGGCAGGGGCACCCGGCGCCGGGGGCGGCCGGTGTGCGCCCCGGCCCAGTCGACGGTGTCCCCGGCGGCCCAGGCGGCGGCCAGCGCGTCCGTGTCCGTGTCCGTGTCCGTGCTGGCGGACCGGCGCGCGGAGCGGCCGCTTCCCGTGTGCACGCCCGGCCCGTTACCCGCCTCCAGGAACCGGTCGAGACCGTCGCGGAGTCCGTCGACGGACTCGGCGACCAGCGCCACCCGGCTGGCCAGGTGCGGGCGGCCGGTCTGGGTGGTGTACGCCAGGTCGGCGAGGGCGGGCAGGTCGGCGCCGTCGGGGGCGGCGAGGGTGTCCCGCAGCCGCCGGGCGTAGGCGCGCAGGCGTTCCGGGTCGCGGGCGGACAGGGTGACGGCCTGCCGGGTGGGCTCCTCGATGGCGGGGTCCGGTGTCAACGGCGGTTCCTCCAGGACCACATGGGCGTTGGAGCCGCCGAACCCGAAGGAGCTGACGCCCGCCCGCAGCGGCGGCGCGGTGCCGTCGGCACCGGCCGGGGGCTTCCAGGGCTCGGCCGTGTCGAGCAGCCGGAAGGGGCCGTCGGTGAGGTCGAGATGGCGGTTCGGGGGGTCGCCGTGCAGGTTGGGCGGCAGGGTGCGGTAGCGCATGGCGAGCAGCACCTTCAGCAGGGAGGCGATGCCGGCGGCCGACTCCAGGTGGCCGATGTTGGCCTTGACCGCGCCGAGGGCGCAGCCGCCGGTGGGGCCGTCGGCGGCGCCGAGCCGGTCGAAGGCCTCCTTGAGGCCGCTCACCTCGATGGGGTCGCCCAGTTCGGTGCCGGTGCCGTGGGTCTCGACGAAGGTGATGGTGTCCGCCGGTACGCCCGCCGCGGTGACCGCCTCGACGACCACGTCGGCCTGGGCGGAGGGCTGCGGCGCGGTCAGCGAGTGGCCCCGCCCGCCGTGGTTGACGGCGGTGCCGAGGATCACCCCGTGCACGGTGTCGCCGTCGGCGAGGGCGGCGGACAGGCGTTTGAGGACGACGGCGCCGACGCCCTCGCCGCGCACATAGCCGTCGGCGGCGTCACCGAAGGTGTGGCAGTGGCCGGTGGGCGACAGCATCCCGGCCTTGGCGAGGGACTCGTACACCTCCACGGAGAGGAGCGCGTTGACGCCTCCGGCGAGGGCGAGGTCGCATTCGCCGGACCGCAGCGCGAGCACCGCCCGGTGCACGGCGGCCAGCGAGCTGGAGCAGGCGGTGTCGATGGCCTCGCTGGGGCCACGCAGGTCGAGCAGGTGGGAGACCCGGTTGGGGACGATGCTGTGCACATTGCCGGTGACGGTGTGCGCCGCGGGGGGTTCGTCGCTGTCGCGGAGCACGTCGAGCCAGTCGTGCAGGGTCACCCCGGCGAAGACGCCGGTGCGGGTGCCGGACAGGGAGCGCGGGTCGTGTCCGGCGTGTTCCAGGGCGGACCAGGCGGTCTCCAGGAAGAGCCGCTGCTGCGGGTCCATGGTGCGGGCCTCGCGCGGTGAGATCCCGAAGAACTCGGCGTCGAAGGCGTCGATGTCGTCGAGGAAGCCGCCGTAGCGGCAGTGCTCCCCCGCGGCCGAGGCCCGCCAGTCCCAGCGGGCGGGGTCGACCTCGGTGACGGCGTCGTGGCCCGCGAGCAGCCGCTCGAAGTAGGTCTCCAGGTCGGGGGCGCCGGGGAAGCGTCCGGCCATGCCGACGACGGCGACGGGTTCGGGTCCGGCCGGTGCGGGTGCCGGTTCCTCGGCGGTGGGCGGTTCCATCGGGGCCGGTCGCACCGCCTCGTGCGCGGCGAGCGCGGCCGTCAGCCGGGCGAGGGTGGGGTGCTCGTAGAAGACGACGGGGGTGAGGGCGGTGCCGAAGGTGGTGTTGATGCGCTGGCAGAACTGGGTGAACAGCACGGAGTTGAAGCCGAACGCCCCCCACTCGGTGTCGGCGTCGATCTCGTCGCGGGGCGCCTTCAGCAGGTCGGCGGCGAGGTCGAGGAGGGTGTCGTGCAGGGGCCGTGCCGCCGCCGGGGCGGGGGGAGGTGCCGTCGGGGGCGTGGGGGGCGTACCGGCGAACGCGGCGATGAAGCGGTCCCGGTCGCCGACCCCGACGACCGTGCACCCGGGTTCGCCCGTGAGGACCGTGTCCAGGGCGCGCAGGCCGGCCCCGGTGTCCATGGGCCGCAGCCCGGTGGTGGTCTCGGCGAGGGCGAGGGCGGCGGCCGGTGCCCGCATGCCGCCGTCGCGCCAGTGCGGCCAGGCCACCGAGACGGTACGGCCGTGGCGTTCGCCCGCGGTGACCCGGGCGGCGCGCCACAGCGCGAAGGCGTCGAGGTACCGGTTGGCGGCGGCGTAGTCGCTCTGCCCGGCGTTGCCGAGGGTGCCGCTCACGGACGACATCAGACAGAAGAAGTCCAGCTCACGGTCGGCGGTGACCTCGTCGAGCAGTCGGGTGCCGGTGGTCTTGGGGGCGAGGACGCGGGCCGTGGACGCGTCGGACTTGTCGCGCAGCGCGGCGTCCTCGACGACGCCCGCGGCGTGCAGGACGCCGTTGAGCGGGCCGAAGCGTTCCTCCCCGGCGGCGACGGCCGCGGCGAGGGCGGCACGGTCGCTGACGTCGGCGCTGACGTACAGCGCCCGTCCGCCCGCTGCCTCGATACGGCGGACCAGTCGGCCGGTGTCGTCCCCGGCCGGGCCGCGGCCGAGGAGGACCAGCCGGGCGTGGTGGCTGCGGGCGAGCCGCTCGGCCAGGATGCGGCCCACTCCCCCGGCGCCGCCGGTGACGAGGTAGACGCCCCGCTCCCGCCACGGCGCGGCATCGGGCGCTGGGAGTGCCACGGGCTCCAGTACGCGCGTCCAGTACCGCCCGTCGGCGAACCGCACCTCCGCGCCGGGGCCCTCGGCCGCGGCCAGCAGCCGCACGGTGCCGGGCAGGTCGGCCGCCTCCACGCGTACGCCGCGGAAGCCGGGGATCTCCTGCTCGGCGGAGCGGGTCAGACCGGGCACGGCGGCGCCCAGGGGGTCGACGGCGGCGGGCAGGCACAGCCCGGCGTAGGTGACGGGGACGCCGTGCGTGGCGCAGGCCCTGGCGAGGGCGGTGGGCAGCCGCAGCGGGTCGTCGCCGAGCGCGTCGGGGTCGAGACGGCGGCCGTCCAGGACGGTCGTCCGGGTGCCGGGGGCGGCTTCGGCGACGGCGCGCAGCACCTCCTCCTCGCTCCCGGCGACGGTGACGGCCGGGTCGTCGGGCCGCCAGCCGCCCCCGGTGAGCGCCAGCACGCGTGAGCGGTCGGGGCGCGCCGGGGCGGGCAGGGGGGCGGGGCGCCAGGCGGCGCGCAGGTACCACTCCGGCGCGGCCCGGTGTTCCGGCACGGGCGTCGGCGCGGTGATCCCGAGGTGGGTGCCCTCCAGCCAGTACCGGGTGGCCCGGAAGGGCCGCGGCGGCAGCGGCACCCGGCGCCCCTCGGTGTGCGCGAACAGGGTCCGCCAGTCGACGGCGGCGCCGCGTGTCCAGAGCCGTCCGACGCGGCCCGGTTCGCCTCCCGCGACGAGCCGGGCCAGGAAGTCGGCGGTCTCCTCGCCCTCGGGGAACACGTCGGCGAGGGAGGCGGCGCCGTCGGCGCGGCCGTACGCGATGCCGGGGGCCTCGTCGGGACCGGCGAGGGCGGCGAGGCGTTCGGCCAGTTCGGTGCGGTCGTACGCCGTGAACGCGGCCCGGTGGGTGAGGGGTTCGCGGCCGACGCGCAGGGTGTGCGCGATGTCCGCGAGGCGGGCGGTGCGGCCGGGCCCTGACGTCACATGGGTGTGGAGTCGGCGGGCGTAGGCGCGCAGCCGTTCGGGGTCGGCGGCGCTCATCACGATCAGCTCGGGGCCGTCGCCGGCCGGTTCGGGGGTGGCCGACCCGGAGGCCTCCTCGGGGGCCTCCTCGACGACCAGGTGGGCGTTGACGCCGCCCGCCCCGAAGGAGCTGACTCCGGCGCGCAGCGGCAGCGGGCCGTCGGGGCCCACCGGGCGTCGCCAGTCGGCCGGTTCGCGCTGCACCCGGAACGGGGTGCGGTCGAAGTCGATGCGCGGGTTGAGGGTCTCGGCGTGCAGGGTGGGTGCCAGGGTGCGGTGGCGCAGCTGGAGCAGCACCTTGGTGAGCCCGGCGATCCCGGCGGCCGGTTCCAGGTGGCCGATGGCGGACTTGACGCTGCCGACGGCGCACCAGGCGTCGGCGCTCTCCCCGCCGAAGGCCGTGGTCAGGCCGCGGATCTCGATGGGGTCGCCGAGTTCGGTGCCACTGCCGTGCGCCTCGACGTAGCTGACGGTGCGCGCCGGGACGTCGGCGTCGGCGAGGGCGCGGGAGACCAGGTCGGCCTGCGCCCGCGGGTTGGGCACGGTGAAGCCGCTGGTGCGGCCGCCGGAGTTGGTCCAGCTGCCCCTGATGACGCCGTGCACGTGGTCGCCGTCGGCGAGCGCCTTCGACAGCGGTTTGAGCAGGACGGCGCCGACTCCCTCGCCCATGACGAACCCGTCGGCACCCTCGCCGAAGGGGCGGCACCGGCCGTCCCGGGACAACATGCCCATCTGCGCGTACTGGATGTGCCGGGCGGGGTGCAGGACGAGGTTGACGCCTCCGGCGACGGCCGCCGTGATCTCGCCCCGGCGGATCGCCTCGCAGGCGAGGTGCACGGCGACGGCGGAGGCGGAGCAGGCGGTGTCCACGGCGAGGCTGGGTCCGGTGAAGTCGTAGAAGTACGAGACCCGGTTGGCGATCTGGTAGTTCTCGGCGTACGGGAAGGGGCCGTGCCCGGTGACGGCCGCGGAACGGCTCAGTGCCGCGTAGTCGTTGGCCATGACGCCGACGTAGACGCCGACGTGCGGGCCGAGGCTGGCGCGGGTGTGTCCGGCGTCCTCGACGGCCTCGTGGGCGACTTCGAGGAAGAGCCGCTGCTGCGGGTCCATGGTCTCGGCCTCGCGGGGTGCGATGCCGAAGAACTGCGCGTCGAACCGGTCGACGTCGTCGAGGAGCGCGGCCCAGGCGGAGTAGGTGGTGTCGGGGCCGCCGTCCACGGCGAGGTGGCGGCTGTGCTCCCAGCGCTCGGCGGACAGCTCCCGCACCGCGCTGCGGCCCTGGGTGAGGAGTTCCCACAGCTCGTCGACGCCGGCGGCCTGCGGGTAGCGCCCGGCGAGGCCGATCACCGCGACGGGTTCGCGCCGGTCGGCGGCGCGCGGCGCTGCGACGGCGGGGGCGGGGGCCGCCGCCTCCTCGGGCGCGTCGGCGAGGGTGCGGGCGAGGCCGTCGATCGTGCGGTGCTCGAACAGCAGCGTCGTCGGCAGCTCACGGCCGAGGCGCTTCTCCAGCGCCACCGTGAGGTTGACGATGTCGAGCGAGGTCAGCCGCAGCGCCTCGAAGCTGGTTTCCGGGGTGACGGGGACCTGGGGGCGGGCGAGGGTGCTGGTGAAGGTCTCGCGGACGAGGGCGCGTACGGCGTCCAGGTGGTTGCCGCGGGCCGGGGCGGGCGCGCCCGCCGTCGGCTTTGGTTCCCGCCGCACCCGTGCGTGAAGCGCCGTCAGATCGTGGATTTCCTCGGCGAGTTCGGTCAGCGCGGCGAGCCGGGCCGGGTCGGCGGGGGCGGTGCGCGGGTCGTTCCGTTCGGCGCGGGTGTCGGGGGCCTGGTGCTCCTCGGGGCGGAAGGCGACGGCCGCCGCGTGCGCGACCGGCATGCGGTGGACCACACCGCCGTCGTCGCGCGGGGTGCCGGGTGCGGCGGCTACGGACTCCAGGAAGAGCCGGGCCGGTTCGTTGCGGGGCGTGGGCAGCCAGACGGCTTCGAGGTACGCGGCGCCGTCGTCGCGCGCGGCCTTGCCGAGGTGGCTCAGCAGGGCGTGCTCGGCGCCCCGGCCCAGGACCCGGCAGCTCATCAGGAAGGTGTCGACCACGACGGTGTCGGCGCCGTGGCCGCGCCGGGTCAGGGCGGCGGCGACGATGCCGTAGTCGCCGAACCGGTCCCGGACCTCGGCGACCCAGCACCGTACGTCCTCGTCCTCGGCGGCGAGCAGGGCGCGCAGTTCCGCCTCGGTGCGGCGGACGGTCGTGGTGTTGAACTGGTTGGTGCGCTGGGTGAGCTGGGAGACGCGGGGCAGGTCCGCCCCGTCGGCGGGGCGGACGTCGACGACGAGGCCGAGGCCCGCGATGAAGTCGGCGAAGGTGAGCGCGGTCTCGCGGAGCCGGTCGCGGTGGCGGCGGGCCGTGTAGTCGGCGGCGCGGCCCCGGTCCTCCGCGGTGACCTCGGGGCGGTCGAACGCCCAGATCCGCTCCAGCATCCCGGGCAGCCGCTCGGGCCCATCCGCGGGGAAGGTGAGCGCGAGGACCTGCGGGCAGGCGGCGCGCACGGCGGCGATCTCGACCGGGTTGTCGTCGAGGAAGACGAAGCTGTCGAGGCCGAGGCCGAGTTCGCGGGCCAGGGCGACCAGGGAGTCCGGCTTGGGGTCCCAGCCGATCCGCCAGGCCGCCAGGTGCTCCTGGCGCAGGGGCATCTCGGTGCGGCGCCGGAACGCCTCGAGGACGGTGTCCTCGTCGTTCTTGCTGGCGAGGCAGAGCAGGATGCCGCGCTCGCGCAGGCTGAGCGCCCACTCCTGGAGCGCCAGGTGGGCGGCGTCGAGGGCGATGCCGTCCGGGCCGTCCTCGCCGACCACGCCCCGCCACAGGGTGTTGTCGCAGTCGAGGACGAGCACCTTGAACGGCGGCGCGAGCAGGCTGTGCGCGGCGCGCGCCAGCGCCGTCCCCACGGCGGTGAAGGCGGGGTCGGTGTAGGGGATGTGGGCGTGGGTGAGCCGGGCGCGGTCGTGGTGGTCGTCGGTCTCGAAGCCGCCGCCCCACCGCTCGCCGCCGCCCAGGTGCACCCCGCGCAGCCCGGCCAGCCCCCGGGTGACGACGTCGGTGGCCTCGTCGAGGACGCGGCGGCGCTCGGCGTCGGCGCCGGGCGCGGGCGGGCAGAGGTGCACGATCAGCTGGGCGCCGCCCTGACGGACGTAGGTCTCGACGGCGGCGACGAAGTCGGCGGCGGTGGCGGCGGGGCCGCTGTCGCCCGCCAGCCAGTCCTCCAGGCGCAGCAGGACGGCGTTGCAGCCGCCGGTGTTGCGGTGGAAGGCGCTCGCCGGGTCCAGCAGTTCCTGGAACACCTGCCCGTACGGGGCGAGTTCGAGGCGCAGACCGAGTCCGAGGCGCTCGTTCCAGTGGGTGAGGGCGGGCAGCAGCGGGTCGGTGGTGAAGGTGGCGGCGACGACCAGTGCGGGCCCGTCGGCACGCTCCGGGGGCTCGTCGTGGTCGAAGGTGTCCACGATGTGCGCCCGGCCCGGTTCCAGGTCCGGGTCGCCGATACGGCGCACCAGCGCGGCGGCGACCGGTTCGACGGGGGCGCCCGCGTCCTGTCCGGCGATGCCCCCGGACAGGGAGGTGGCGAGCCGGGGCGGGCGGGCCAGCAGGAACCGTACCGAGGGGTACTCGACGGCGGCGCCGCGGACCAGGCCCTCGACGGCGGACTTGGCGGCGACGTAGTGGGCGCGGCCCGCGGGCGGTTCGGTCACCCACTGCGAGGAGAGCGCGAGGACGCGGCCTCCGGTGCCGGAGAGGTCCTCGGCGAAGCACGACAGGGGGCCGCGGACGAGGGCCAGGCTGTCCAGGACGTAGGCGTCGACCCGGTCGGCGGCGGCGGGGTCGAGACCGAGGGCGGTGACGGGCGGGCAGGCGGTGAGCACCAGGACGTCGAGCCGTCCCTGTTCGCGCAGGAGGCGTTCGCGCGCCTCGGCGCACCAGCGCGGGTCGGACCAGTCGCCCTGCACCAGGTGCAGCCGGTCGGCGGCGGCGCCGAGGCCCTGGCGCACCGCCTCGGCCTCCGCCCGGCTGCGGTGGAAGCCGCCGTAGACGGTGGCGCCCTGGAGGACGAGGGCCTGGGCGAGGGCCGCTCCGAGGCCCCGGCTGGCGCCGACGACGAGGGCCACCTGTCCGGTGAGGGCGGTGCCGGTGCCGCCCAGCAGCCGACGGACGCGGTGCGGTTCGGGTGCGGGCACCTCCTCGCGCACCAGCGCCTCGGCCTCGACGGTGCCGGTGAGTCCGGTGCCGGTGACGCGGCCGGTCAGCTCGACGCGGCCGAAGCGGTGGTCCACGGCGGTGATACGGGCTTCCGCGCCGGGGGTGTCCGAGGTGTCGTCGGTGTCCAGGCGGACGGTGTACCCGGCGGCGAGCGCGCTGCGGCCGGGTGCCTCCATGCCGACCAGGTAGCTGGCCCAGCCGAGCAGCGCGGCCAGTTCGACGGTGACCCCGGCGGTGGCCGCGCCGGTGCTGTCGAGGAGCCGGGCGTAGACGGCCTCGTCCGGGTCGTAGGCGGCGTCCAGGCCGCCCTCGGTGAGGGCGCGGAGGGGGCGGTCGGCGGCCTCGGTGCGACGGTGTGCGACGGTGCCGGGCAGGGTGCCCGGGGGCCGGGTGCCGAGGTCGAGGTCGAGGTCGAGGAGCGGACGGGTGCCGTCCAGGACCCGGACGGTGGTCCGGGGCGCGTCGGGTTCGACGGTGGCGGTGTAGTCCTGGCCGGTGAACAGGGGGGCGTGGAAGCGGGCGCGCAGGGCGACGGGCACGCGGCCGTCCGACGGGGCGGGCAGCGCGGCGAGGGCGTGCAGCACCCCCAGGGCACCGTGCACGACCCGCTGCCCGAAGGACGTACGGCGGGCGTAGGCGTCGTCCATGTGCAGGGGGCTGTGGTCCCCGCTGGCCCGCCCGAACGCCTCGACGTCCGCGTCGGTCACACGGAACCGGCTCGCTGAGGTGGATGGCATTGCCTTGAGTCCTTCCGGGTCAGCCCTTCCGGGGTCAGTTCGACACGGCGGTGAGGGCGGGGCGCCCGGCGCGGATCTGGGCGATCAGCCCGGTGAGCACCTGGCCGGGCCCCAGCTCGTGGAACTCGGGCTCCGGCTGGTCGAGGAGGTACCGCACCGACTCCGTCCACCGCACGGGGCTGGTCAGCTGGCGGACCAGGAGCGCGGCGGTCTCGGTGTCGTCGTAGGGACGGGCCGTGGCGTTGGAGACGACGGGGATGCGCAGCGGTGCGAACCGGTGGCCGCGCAGGAAGCGTTCGAAGCGGGCGGCGGCCGGGGCCATCGTGCGGGAGTGGAAGGCGCCGCTGACCTTCAGCGGGACGACGGCCCTGGTCTCCTTGCCGAGCAGCGTCATGGCCTCGGCGATCGCCTCGGGCGGGCCGGAGACGACGGTCTGTTCGGGGGCGTTGAGGTTGGCGATGTCGACGTCGGGCGCGCCGCCGCGGGCGAGGATCTCCCGGACCCGGTCCGCGGTGATGCCGAGGACCGCGGCCATGGCGCCGGGGCCCGCCTCGGCCATCGCGGCGGCGCGCTCGGCGACGAGTTCCAGCCCGGTGACGAAGTCGAAGGCACCGGCCGCGAACAGGGCGACGTACTCGCCGAGGCTGTGCCCGGCGACGAAGTCCGGCAGCCGTCCCGAGGCTCGGACCTGGTCGACGTAGGAGAGCGCGCCGACCACGTACATGGCGCACTGGGTGTAGCGCGTGTCGGACAGGCGCTGCTCCGGGCCGGTGAGGCACAGCTCCTCGATGGAGTACCCGAGGACCGCGTCGGCCTGCCGGACGAGGTGCGGGTAGCTCTCGAAGAGCTGCCGTCCCATGCCCACGTGGTGTGCGCCCTGGCCGGGGAAGACATGGATGACCGTCACTTGGACCTCTCTGTGGGGGCTGGGCCGTGCCGGACGCGCCCTAGGTGGCGTCGGCGGGGCGGGGGGTGTGTTCGGGCAGCCCGAGGTTGGGGAGCCTGAGGTAGCGCACGTTGAGCTGGAGCAGGGGCTGGATGAGCACGTCGACGCCGACGAGGAAGCAGACGGTGCCGACGCCGACGGGGCCGCCGAGCAGCAGCCCGGTCGTCATCAGCGCGACCTCGATGAGCCCCTTGGTCGCCCAGAACGGCCAGTGCCACTTGCGGGTCATGGTGATGGCGAGCACGTCGATGGGGCGGATGCCGAAGCCGCCCATGATGATCAGCGCGGAGCCGTAGGCGCACAGCAGGGTCGCCGGGGCGAGCAGCACCGGCCCGTCGGCGCCGAGGCGGCCCGCGGGCTCCGTCCACATCAGCAGGTCGATGACGCTGCCGCAGAAGAAGAAGGTGAACAGGGGCGCGAGCAGCGGCCGTCGGCGGTTCCACAGGGCGGACAGGCCGAGGCAGACCACCGCCACGCCCGCCTGGGCGAGGCCGACCGTGATGGTGATGTGCTCCTTGAGGCCGAGCGCGAACACGTCCAGGGGGTCGGTGCCCAGGTCGGAGTGGATGAAGAGGTAGGCGCCGGTGGAGAACACCAGGCAGCCGAGCAGGTAGAGCAGCGGGGCGTGGCGACGCCCGTGCCGGACGTCGGTCACAGGATCGTTCCTTCCGGTACGGCGTCATGGTGGCGGGCGGCGGTCTCCTCCAGGCGGCGCTGCCACAGCCGGGCGGCGCCGTCCATGAGGAGTTCGGCGAGGTCGTCGACGTGCCGGGCGCGCCAGTTCTCGCGCGGGGTGCCGCGCAGCAGGCTGTTGAGGGCGCCCAGGGACGGACCGCAGGGGATCTGGTAGTCGACGCGCTGTTCGGGGGCGCCGCTCATCGCGAGCCGGGCGGAGTGCACGAAGTACCACTTGAAGGTGAGGATCATCCGCAGCTTGGGGTCGCGTTCGGCGGCGGCGAGCTGGTCGGGGTCGGTGCGGGCGAGGTGCTCCGCGGTCTCGTGCCACACCTCGTCGAAGGTGCGGTGGAAGTACTTGTCCTGGATCTGCCGGGCGGTCCGGTCGTCCAGTTCGTCCAGTGAGTTCAGGCGCAGGGTGAGTTCGTAGAGCTTGTTGGCGCGGGTCGGGAAGAGCAGTCCCTTGCGCAGCACCTGTGCCTTGGCGCCGATCTCCAGCATGTCCCCGGCGGGCACGATGGCGGTGTCCTGCACGCCCGCCTGCTGGAGCATGTCCTTGGCCGCGTCGCTGGTGCCGGCCTCGACGGTGCACTGGTTGATGCTGCCGGTCAGCACGAAGTCCGCGTTCAGCATGAAGGCGGCGGCGACGGCCTCGGGGGTGCCGATGCCGCCCGCCACGCCGACCCGGACCGCCGCGGCGCCCGCGAAGCGCTCCGCGGCGACCCGGTCGCGCAGTGCGGCCATGTCCGGCAGCAGGGTGATCAGGGGCCGTTGGTCGGTGTGGCCGCCCGAGTCGGCCTCGACGCACAGGTCGTCGGCCATCGGGACACGGGCGGCCAGCTCCGCCTCCTCGGCGGTGACCCGGCCCGCGCGCAGCAGGTCCCGTACCACACCCTCCGGGGGCGGGCTGAGGTAGGCCTCGGCCGTCTCGGGCCGGGACACCTTGCCGAGCACCTTGTGGGGGATGTGGACGCGGCCGTCCGGGGTGCGGGTCAGGCCGGTGATCCGGTAGCGGACCAGGGCGGGCGACATCCGGATGAACGCCGCCGCCTCCACCCGCCGCACCCGGCGGGCCAGCAGCAGGTCGACCAGGTCCTCTTCCTTGCGGGGCGAGCCGGGTGAGGACAGCAGGTTCATGCCGTACGAGCGGTCGGCGCCGAGGGTGGCGTCGAGGGCGCGGATGACCGACTCGACGCGTTCCGGGCGCAGTCCGCCGGTGCCGAAGTAGGCGAGCAGTCCAGCCCGGGCCATGCGGACGACCATGTCCTGGGAGGCCGTCGCCTTGAACATCGATCCGGCGACGTACGCGTAGCGCACGCGGTGGTCGCGCCGGAACGCGGCGGACCCCAGGTGCTCGGGCCGCACCCGGCGGGCGGTGGTGAGTGTGGGGGCGAAGGCGCCGTCCTGGTCCATGGGTGGGTATCCGGCTCCTACTTGGCCGTGGCGGTCTCGTACCGGTCGAAGACCGCGGGGATCTCCACGGCGAGGTGGCGGTAGAGGTGCTCCAGGGTGGCGATCCGTTCGCGGCGCTCCGGCGGGGCGTCCGCCAGGACCTCCAGGCCCCGCCTGAGGACCTCGTGGAACCTGGGCATGTTGACGAGGGAGTAGCGCACGGCCTTGGGCCAGTTGCCGTCGGGCAGCCACATCAGGAAGTCGTCGTCGCCGGGCTCGTCGCGGCGTTCGAAGACGCCGGGGGTGACGAGGAGCTGCGACACGCGCTCGACGTCCTCCCGGGTCACGCCGAGGGCCTCGATGATCTGGCTGGCGCGCTGCTGGACCGGGGTGCAGATCATCAGGTAGCCGAAGACGTAGCCGTAGTTCCAGGCCATGTTGTCGGTGTTGCGGTAGTGCTCGGCGACCTTGTGGACGAAGCCGCGTTCGGCCTCGGTCAGGCCGGGGGTGGGGGGCGGCTGGTCGGTCTGCTCGATCCGGTCGATGGTGGTGCCGGTCCGTGCGGTGCTCTCGCTCATGGCTGTCCTTCGGTGAGTCGGGGGGCGGGTCATTTCAGGGGTGCCGGGGGCTCGTACCGGTCGAAGACGGCGGGCAGTTCCTCGCCGAGGTACCGGAAGAAGCGCTCCATGTTCAGCAGGCGGCGACGGCGTTCCTCGGGCTCGCCCTCGAGGACCTTCAGGCCGTGCTCCATCACCGAGTGGAAGGAGGGCACGGCGAGCATCGCGTGCTGCACGGTCTTGGGCCAGACGTCGAGGCTCATCGCCAGCGCGTACTCGCCGTCGGGCAGGTCCTTGCGGGTGAGCACGCCCGGCGGCACGAGGAGCGCGTCGATGTGGTCGACGGACTCCCGGCGCACGCCGAGCGCCTCGCACAGCTGGCCGGCCGACTGCTCCACGGGGTCGCAGATCATCAGCCAGCCGATCAGGAAGCCGTGCTCCCAGGCCATGTTGTCGGTGTCGCGGTAGTGCTCGGCGACGCGGTTGACGTAGTCCCGCTCGCCCTCGGTGAGTCCTGGAGTCGGGGGCTTCGCGTCCACGGGTGCGGTCATCGGGCGGCCCTTTCGCCGGTGGTCCTCGGGATGTTGGCGACCTTGAGCCTCACCCGTACGACCGGAACCGGGCACCAGGGGACGCCCCCAGCATTCCCGGCCCGGGTACCGGACGGCGGGTTGCGGGGCGGGGCGGGAGACCTGGGGGCGGGGAGTCGAGGTGGGGGGATGGATG
>NZ_JAGPXL010000055.1 GCF_018070565.1 Streptomyces sp. B93 | reverse complement strand
GCGACTGGTACAGCGCGACCGCGTCCGCTTTGAACTGTGGCGGATAGTTCTTCATGACCACGAGATGTCCGTTCTCAGATCCTCAGGATCCAGTGTCTCGTGTGTCCAGGATCAAGGGTCAAGGCCCTCTCTCTCGGCCGAAGTGATGGCCAGAGTCAGACCCGCCTGTCCAGTGAGAACAGCCAGTGGTGCGGCCACTCCTCCCTGCCGCTGATGCTCAGCAGGCCCACTCGTCTGAGATCCAATCGGAACCGAGCCGCCGCCAGAGTCATCGCTCGTGCACGACACGGTTACCAGAGTCAGCGCTGCCGTGATCAACAGTGAAGCCAGACGCACCTCAACTGATGCCATTGCACGGGTCCTCACTACGTGTCCACCTACTCTCAGAATGAGGAATGGGTCGGTTAATGGAGGCGACCGTTCCCGGCTACCTGGCGTTGCTCGAGAGGGCGGTCCTCAAGCACCACACGAGCAACTACAGGTGACTAGTCACCCAAGCCATGACCACCTCTACCTCTTCGTCCCGTTCCTACTGCAAGGAGCAGACGCCGCTCGAGACGCTCCAACTCCAAGGGGCAAACGTCGACTTGGGCAACTTTTTGCCTGAGCGGTGATCAATTGCACTGAGTGGTGGTCCCGTGAGGGGCCAAGGGTCGCGCCTGGGAAGCGAGACCTACCTGGCGGCCCGTACCGGCCAGGCACGAGAAGCTCCGCCCCACGACTGCCCCAGGCTGGAAGAGCGCCGGCTCCGCAGAAGCCTCTGTCCACGGGCATGCCAGGCCGACGAGCGGCAGGCCCGCCACAGGCGGGCACTCAACCTCCAGCATTGCCCTTGTGCCTGGCGCGCACGGCCGTCACCAGCTGTCTCGATCGTTTGGCGCCAATCCGCAGTTCCTTGCGTATCGACTCAGCAGAGACCGGCCGCTGGTGCAGTTCCCGATGCCGGGCGTCAATCATCTGGGCTCGGACTAGCAACGGGTCCTCGCCCCGCTGCCGTCGCTTGCCCTTCACCCGTCTGCGGACCTCTCCCTCCTGGCCCACCGGGTCATCCGTCCGATCAACCGGCCGGTGCATCAGAAGTTCCACCGACAGCAGCAACGCCACCGGAGGCCACCCGGCGACCAGTACCGGCTGCCACGCCAATGCCGGTGCCGCCGCGATATTCGCAGCGAGCGAGACTGCGATCCCCAGCAGGAAGGCCGACCACATCGCGCCTCGGGCCCGGCGGGTGCGGCCCGCCGAGGGCTTCAGCAGGCCGACCGTGGCCAGGAGCAAGAGGCCATCCACGGACAGCGGCCACAGTGAGGCACTCACTTCATCCGCTCCGCCCTGCAGCGCGAACTCCCGCTGGTGAACGTATGAGGCATACGCGGCGACCCCGGCAACAACCAGGGCGCACAGGGGCCGGATCCACGCATCAAGGTCGAGGCCCGGCTGCCGCCAGCTCCCTCCGGCGACTCGGTGAACTCGCTCATCGAACCCACCGCCCGACACCCGGCCCCAGTGCACAACGCGTGCACACTTGCGCGGGAACTCCAGGGAACTCGCAGGTAGGAGCGGGATGTGCCGAGGCACGGCAAAAGGCCCCGACCAGGCCATAAGACCAGGTCAGAGCCTTGCTGGCAGACGAGTCGGGCTGTACGCCGGGTTCTGTGCCCCGGGACCTCGCGGTCGTCGGGGTGACGGCCATCCATCTAGGGCCGGTGTTGCCACCGGCCTCGTGCGGTCTACCCGCGGACTCGGGCGGGCAGCCCTCGAGCGTCCGCGCAGAAACACCGGAGTGTTTCCTCTTGACCTTGCTCCGGGTGGGGTTTACCTAGCTGCCCAGGTCGCCCTGGGCACTGGTGGTCTCTTACACCACCGTTTCACCCTTACCGAGGACCGAGGTCCCCGGCGGTTTGCTTTCTGTGGCACTGTCCCGCGGGTCACCCCGGGTGGCCGTTAGCCACCACCCTGCCCTGTGGAGCCCGGACGTTCCTCGGGGAGTCCCCGTCAGGGGGATTCCACGCGGCCGTCCGCCCGGCTCGTCTGCCGTGTCGACCATGGTACCGGGCGGGTGGGGCGGCGCGGCGCCGCGGCCGTGGCGAGGACCGAGCCCGCAAGAATCAGGGCGAAGGCCACGGCGATCGTGGTCGTGAGGTGCTCGTCCAGGAAGACGGCCCCCGCCGCCACCGCCACCGCCGGGTTCACGTACGTGATGACCGTCGCCCGCGTCGGGCCCGCCTCCTTGATCAGCTCCAGGAAGGCGACGAACGCCACCGCCGTGCAGACCACCCCCAGGGCGAGCAGCGACAGCAGGACCTCCGTGGAGGGGAGGGTGGACGGGGCCGTCAGCGCCGCCGCCGGGGCGTACACCAGCGCCGCCAGTGCCAGGCAGGGGGCCGTCAGGTGGAGGGACGGGACGTCTCGGAGGTGGCGGGCCGCGATCAAGGGTGCCGTGGCGTAGCCCACCACCGTCAGCAGGACCTCCGCGAGGGAGCGGGCGTCGCCGCCGGTGAGGTGCGGGACCGTGAGGAACGCGACGCCCGACAGGCCCAGGGCAAGGCCGGTCACGCGGCGGGGGCCCAGGCGTTCCGTCTCGCCGAAGAAGCGGGCCAGGACCACGCCGACGATCGGGACGCCCGCGATCAGCAGTCCGGCCGTCGAGCTGGAGAGGTGGCGTTCCGCGTCCGTCAGGGTCCACCAAGGGCCGATGATCTCGATCACCGCGAAGGCCAGCATCGGTTTCCAGTGGGAGCGGACGGTGCCGCCCAGTCCCCCCTGCCTCAGCGCGAAGGGGAGGAGCAGTGCCGCGCCCAGCGCGCAGCGCGTGAACACCACCGTCGACGGGGACACCTCGTCCACCGCCACCTTGATCAACAGATAGGGGATGCCCCAGATCACTCCCATCAGGGAGAAGAGGAACCAGCCGCGTGCAGTCATGCGGTGAGTGTCGGCCGCCTCAGCCCCCGCTGTCTTGAACGCTGTTGCGGTACGCCGCCGGGGTGACCCCCAGCACCCTCCGGAACCAGCGTGTGAGGTGCGCCTGGTCCGCGAAGCCCACCAGGGTCGCCGCTTCAGCCGGGCGCAGGCCGCCCTCCAGCAGGGCGCGTGCCCGGTGCACCCGGTGCTGGGCCAGCCAGGCGTACGGCGGCAGCCCCATCGTCGTACGGAAGGCGCGGAGCAGTTGGTAGCGGGAGGAGAGGCCGAGGTCTGCCGCCAGGGCTGACAGGGAGGGTGGGGACGTGACGTCGTCCGCCAGGCGGTCGCGTACCGCGTGGGCTATGGCCTTCGCGCCGGGGATCCTGTCGTCCGTCGCGCGGGCCGTGGAGTGGCGGCGGGCCAGTGCCGTGAGCAGCCAGGGGAGGCGGGATTCCGCTTCCAGGGGGTCGGGGCAGGCGCTGAGTTCGGTGTGCGTGAGACGGAGTGCCGTGGCCAGTTCCGGGTCGGTCAGGACCGGGTCGCGGAAGTGCGGGAGGGTGTCGCCGTCCAGGGTGCCTTCCGTGAGGAGGGCCGGGGCCGCGTACAGGGCTCGGTAGGAGTAGCCCTCGGGGGCCGCGGGGCCGCCCGTGTGGGTCTCTCCCGGTTCCAGTACGACGATGGAGCCCGGGCCCGACTGGATGCGTCCGCCCCGGTAGGCGATGACCTCCAGGCCGCCGACCGTCACGCCGACCGTGAACTCGTCGTGCGCGTGCGGGGCGTAGACGTGGCGGTCGAAGCGGGCGGTCAGAAGGTCCAGGGGTGGGCCGTCGTGGCCCAGGCGGGCCCTCGTCCACAGTGCCTTCTCTCGCCCGCTCACCGCGCCCACCCCCTGGTCACAGGGATCAGGGCATCAGAGGAAGTCCGATGTGTCCAGTTCGAATTCGAAGGGGGTGGGGAGCGGGAGCGGTGTGCCGAAGGGGCGGGTGTCGTGGTCGCGGTAGTCGTCGTTCTGCGGATCGCGGAAGAGGGTGCTCTGCCTCGTCTCCCGGTCGATCAGGAGGTAGAGGGGGATGCCGCCGCGGGCATAGCAGCGGCGTTTGATCTCGCGGTCGGCCGAGGGTCTGAACCCCGTCACCTCCATCACCATGTGGACGCCCTCGCAGGGCATCCAGGGGGGCGCTCCCCGGAAGAGCCGGTCAGCCCTGGTGACGAACGTGCCGTCCGGGATGACGTGGTCCTGCGGGAGGCCGTCCGCGTTCCCCAGGGTCAGGCCCTTGCTGCCGGAGAACATCATGTCGGCGCGGGAGTTCCGGTAGATCTGGCTCAGGGTCCCGCTGATGCAGTGCTCGTGCTTTCCGATCGGCAGCGGGTTCAGGAGAAGTTCCCCCTCAATGAGTTCCGCCCGGAAGCCCGGCGGGGTCTCCAGTTCCACGAACCAGTCCCGCAGCAACTTCTGTGAGTACCCGTCCATCGTCCTCGCCACGGCGCCCTCTCTCCTCGGATGCTCGCCAGACTGGCCGTCCAGTGGATCACCCCCGGCCCGTTCGGCAACCGTTCCCTCGATCGTGGGACGTGGGAGTGCCACGCCGTACCCTGGCCGGGTCCCCCGACATCCGAAACCCCTGGACAAGGAGACCCCGTGCTCGTCCTGCTCCCCCCGTCCGAAGGCAAGGCTCCCGCTGGTGGGCCCGGCGCGCCGCTGAAGTTGGAGTCGCTGTCGTTGCCGGAGCTGGGGGCGGCTCGGGAGGCGGTGCTCGGGGAGTTGGTGGAGCTGTGCCGGGGGGATGAGGAGAAGGCCCGTGACGTGCTCGGGCTGAGCGTGGGGCTGCGGGCGGAAGTCGCCAAGAACGGCCGGCTGTACGACGCCCCCGCCCGGCCCGCCGGTGAGATCTACACCGGCGTCCTCTACGACGCCCTCGACCTCGGCACGCTCGATGCCGCTGCCGCGCAGCGGGCCGCGCGGGAGCTGTTGATCTTCTCCGGGCTCTGGGGTGCCGTGCGGGTCGGGGACCGGATTCCGTCGTACCGGTGTTCCATGGGGGTCAAACTGCCGGGGCTGGGGGCGCTCGCCTCGCACTGGCGGGCGGCCATGGCCGACGTTCTGCCGGACGCCGCGGGGGACGGGCTCGTGCTCGATCTGCGGTCCGCCGCCTACGCCGCCGCCTGGAAGCCGAAGGGTGAGGTCGCCGCGCGGACGGCGACCGTGCGGGTGCTGCACGCGCCGACCCGGAAGGTCGTCAGCCACTTCAACAAGGCGACCAAGGGGCGGATCGTGCGGAGTCTGGTGGCGGCGGGGGCTGAGCCGGGTGGGCCCGCCGAGCTTGTCGACGCGTTGCGTGATCTCGGGTATCAGGTCGAGGTCGCCGAGCCCGCGAAGGGTGGGACCGCCTGGCGGGTGGACGTGCTCGTGGACGAGGTTCACTGAGGTCGTTGCATCCTCCGCAACGCTCGTTGCGCTTGCTGCCACCCCTCGACAGCATGACCCCATGGCCTCCGTCCTTGACCTCGCCCCCGTCCTCCCCGTCGTCGTCCTGGACGATCCCGCCGATGCCGTGCCCCTGGCGCGGGCGCTGGTCGCCGGGGGGCTGCCCGCGATCGAGGTGACCCTGCGGACACCGGCCGCGCCGGAGGCGATACGGGCCATCGCCGACGGCGTGCCGGGTGCCGTCGTGGGGGCAGGGACCCTGCTCACCCCCGGGCAGGTCGACCTCGCCGTCGGTGCCGGGGCGCGGTTTCTCGTCAGTCCGGGGTGGACGGATGTGCTGGTCGATGCCATGCGGGGGGCCGGGGTGCCGTTCCTGCCCGGGGTTTCCACCGCGTCGGAGGTCGTCGGGCTGCTGGAGCGCGGGGTGCGGGAGATGAAGTTCTTTCCGGCGGAGGCGGCGGGTGGGACCGCTTATCTGCGGTCGCTCTACGGGCCCTTGCCGCAGGTTCGTTTCTGTCCCACCGGGGGGATCGGCGCCGACTCCGCGTCCGCGTATCTCGCGCTGCCCAATGTCGCCTGCGTCGGCGGCAGCTGGATGCTTCCGGCCGATGCCGTGGCGGCGCGGGACTGGGGGCGGGTCGAGGCGTTGGCCCGTGCGGCGGCCGGGCTCAGGGCCGTAGGTGCGAGGTGTCGTTGAGGAGGCGGACGCTCGCGTTGCCGTCCGCGTAGTACGCCACCGCCGACAGGGATGCCGCTGACAGTTCCATGCGGAAGAGGGATTCGGGCGGGGCGTTCAGGGCCAGGCGGATCAGGGTCTTGATCGGGGTCACATGGGTGACCAGCAAGGCCGTGCGGCCCGCGTACGCCGCGATCAGCTTGTCGCGGGTGGCCGCGATACGGGCGGCCGTGGCGGTGAAGCTCTCGCCGCCGCCCGTGGGGGCCACGTCCGGTGAGGCCAGCCACGCGTTCAGGTCGTCCGGGTGGCGGTCGCGGACCTCGGCGAAGGTCAGGCCCTCCCAGGCGCCGAAGTCGGTCTCGCGCAGGCCGTCCTCCACCGTGACGTCCAGGTTCAGGCGGGCGGCGACGATCGCGGCCGTCTCGCGGGTGCGGGCCAGCGGGGAGGAGACGACCGCCTGGATCGTGCCGCGCCGGGCCAGCAGGGCCGCCGCCCGTTCGGCCTGGTCACGGCCCACGTCCGACAGGGACGGGTCCGTGCCGCCGCTTCCGGAGAACCGCTTCTGGGGGGTGAGGGGGGTCTCGCCGTGGCGGAGGAGGACGAAGGTGGCCGGGGCGCCCATGTCGGCGGCCGCTCCCCAGCCGACGGTGGCGGCCGTAACCGTCCGAGCGGCAGTCGTCTCATCGGTCGCCGTCTCGGCTCCCGCCACCGCCCGCGCCGCCCGCGTATCGGCCGCGGCCTTGCCGCCGGCCCCCGCGTCCATCGCCCCGTTCGCCAGCCGGTCCGCCCGCTTGTTCTGCTCCCGCGGGATCCACTCGTACGTCACCCGCCCCGGCGGGAACACCCGCGCCGCCTGAGCCGCCAGCGGCTTCAGGTCGGCGTGTTTGATCTTCCAGCGGCCCGACATCTGCTCGACGACCAGCTTGGAGTCCATCCGGACGTGGACGCTCGCGGCCGGGTCCGCTTCCCGCGCCGCGAGCAGGCCCGCCAGCAGACCGCGGTACTCCGCGACGTTGTTGGTGACCGTGCCGAGGTACTCGGCGGCCTCCGCCAGGGTCTCACCCGTCGCCGCGTCGATCACCAGCGCGCCGTAGCCCGCGGGTCCGGGGTTGCCCCGTGACCCGCCGTCCGCCTCGACGATGAACTCCCGCACCTCCGAAGCTCCCTACAGACCCGAATCCGCCGTACGCACCAGGATCCGGCGGCAGTTCTCGCAGCGAACCACCTTGTCGGGGGCCGCGGCGCGGATCTCGTTGATGTCGGTGATGGCCAGCTCCTGGCGGCAGCCCTGGCAGGTGCGCTGGTAGAGGCGGGCCGCGCCGATGCCGCCCTGCTGCTCGCGCAGCTTGTCGTAGAGCTTGAGCAGATCGGCCGGGACGGCGCCCGCGATGACCTCGCGCTCCTTCGTCACCGTCGCCACCTCACCGTCGATCTCCTCGACCGCGGCGTCGCGGCGCGCGGTCGCGTCGTCGATCTTCGACTGGACGGAGGAGACCCGCTCGGTCAGTTCCTCCACCCGCTCCTGCGCGGACTCCCGGCGCTCCATGACCTCCAGGACCACGTCCTCCAGGTCGCCCTGGCGCTTGGCGAGCGAGGCGATCTCGCGCTGGAGGTTCTCCAGGTCCTTCGGTGAGGAGACGGCTCCGGAGTCGAGGCGCTGCTGGTCGCGGGCGGCGCGCTGGCGGACCTGGTCGACGTCCTGCTCGGCCTTGGTCTGCTCGCGGGCGCAGTCGCTCTCCTCGGTCTGCGCGGCCACGAGCAGGTCGCGCAGCTGGGTCTGGTCCTTGGTCAGCGACTCGATCTCGGCGTGCTCGGGCAGGGACTTCCGCTTGTGCGCCAGCTGCTGGAGGCGGACGTCGAGGGCCTGGACGTCGAGGAGTCGGATCTGGTCGGCGGGCGCGGCGTTCAGTTGGGGGCTCCAGGTGAAAGTGAAGGGGAGTGGCTGGTCCAGGGGTCGGTCACCGTCTTGGAGACATGGACGCGCAGGTCCCAGCCGTGGCGGTCGGAGATCTCGTCGAGCTGGGCGGCGGCCTGCTCGCACCAGGGCCATTCGGTGGCCCAGTGCGCCGCGTCGAGCAGCGCGAGGGGGCTGTGGGCGCGGTCCGCGATGAACTCCGACACCGGGTGGTGGCGCAGGTCCGCGGTGAGGAAGGCGTCGACCCCGGCGGCGCGTACGGCGTCGAAGAGGCTGTCGCCGGAGCCGCCGCTCACGGCGACCGTGCGGACGAGCGCCTCGGCGTCGCCCGCGACGCGGATGCCCTGCGCGGTGGCGGGCAGCCGTTCGGCGGCGCGGGCGGCGAACTCGCGGACGGTCATCGGGTGGTCGAGTTCGCAGATCCGGCCGAGGCCGCGGCGGCCCTCGGGGTCCGTGGCGTCCGGCACCAGGGGCCGTACGACCCTCAGGTCGAGGGCTCCGGCGAGCGCGTCGCTGACTCCGGGGTCGGCGGTGTCGGCGTTGGTGTGGGCGACGTGCAGGGCGATGTCGTTCTTGATCAGGGTGTGCACGACCCGGCCCTTGAAGTGCGAGGCCGCCACCGTCGTCGTACCGCGGAGGTAGAGGGGGTGGTGGGTGACCAGCAGGCCGGCGTCCAGCTTCACCGCCTCGTCGACGATCTCCTGGACCGGGTCGACGGCGAACAGGACCCGGCCGACCTCCTGGTCGGGGTCGCCCACGACGGTGCCGACCGCGTCCCAGGACTCGGCCCGCTCGGCGGGCCACAGGCTCTCCAGCGCGGCGATGACTTCTGACAGACGGGGCACGGGGAAAGGCTACCTGCCCGCTCCCGGGGGCTGAACCGCCGACGGGACGCGCACCGGCCGCCCGTCCCCACTCAGCACATTCGCCCCTGTTCCCTCAGGCGAATCGTTGCGCGGCCACCCTTATGTGTGAAGCCGGTGCCTGCTGGTTCCCCGCCTGTGCGTACGAAAACTAGCTTCGTGGCCGGAGGTGACCGAACGATGACGGCCTGTGCGATCGAAGCCACCGAGGCGGGGGACGAGGACGCGGACGCGTCGGTTCCGCGCGCCGGGTGGGTGCTCACGGTGGACGGCTGCTACGCCGCCCGTCTCGCCCGCAGCGGCGACTCCTGGTTCCCGGAGCGCTGGACGCTGGACGGGCCCGAGCCGTACGCCGTACCGCTGCCCGGCAACCAGCCGGAGGAGCCCGGTACCGAGGTGCAGCCGATGGGCGACGGACGGGTGCTCATCCGGCGCTTCGCGGACGGACGGAATCATTTCTCCCTGCTGTACCCGACCGGCCCCGGCACCGGTGAGCTGCCGCTCGGCGCCATCGAGTGCCCGGACCCCGGCACCCGGCTGCGGCTGCTGCCCCCGGCGCCGGGCGGCGAACGGGCGTACGCCCTCGCGGTGGGGCCGCACTCCAGCGCGGTGTGGCTGGTGGCGGGGGGCACGTTCGGGCCGGAGCACGTCGCCGAGGTGCCGGGGCGCTGTTCGGGCGGGGTGTGGCTGGACCGTACGGGGCGGATGCTGGCCCTGGACCGGGAGGCGGACGGGCGGACCAAGACGGTCGTGGTGGACCTGGAGCGCGGGGGCGAGATGTCACCGCTGCTCCAGATCGCCGACGACAGCGACGACCGGCTGCTGCTCGCCGACGCCGACAGCGGACTGCTGCTGATCCGCTCCGACGCGCCCTCCCCCGGGCATGCCCGGCTGGGCTGGGGGGTGCTGGGGAGCACGCTGCCGGTGCGGTTCCCGGAGTGTCTGCGGCTGCCGGACCGCGCGGTGACGCCGTTCGCGATCCAGCCGGGGCAGGTGCTGACGCCGGAGAGCTGTGCGGTGGCGCTGCGGGTGGACGGTCCGGAGGGCAGCTGGGTGGTGGTGTGGCGGCCCGCCGACCGGCGGATGCGGCATGTGGGCGCGCCCGAAGGGTGGCTTGCGGGGGCCGGACTGTGGACGGCGGACGGGGTGCTGCGGCTGCCGTACGCCACGGACGAGGTGCCGTGCGGGGTGGTGACGGCGAGCGTCTGTCCGCCGGTGTCCCCGCCTGTTTCCGCACCCGTCCCGGAGGGGTCGGGCGGGGACGCGCAGCCGTCGGAACCGGACTCTCCGGAACCGGTCGCGGCCCGCCCCGTCCCCCTCGGCGAAGCGCCCCTCGCCCGTCTTGTAACGAAGTAGTGGCGGTTGGCGTGGCCGCCTGGATATGGCCCGTGGTGCGCCGGTTAAACTCGCCCGGCTGTAGGAAAGATCATGTTGACGGGGTGAATTTCTTCCGATGAGCGACGCCAGCACGTCCCAGCCGCTGCCCGACAGCCAGGAGCCCAACGGCCACGGCAAGCACCGGGGCCCGCTTTCGACGCACGACGCCGAGGCGGCTCCGCGCGGTCGGCACCGCAAGCCGGTGGAGCAGCAGACCGAGTCGGCGGCTGCCTGACGGCACGTCAGGTACGCCTTCCCGGAACGGAGTCGCGGCCCCGCTCGCCCCTCGTGGGTGAGCGGGGCCGCCTCGTTCGTGTCGCTCCCTGGTGCCTCCTGGCGCTCCCTGGCGCCCCATGGAGCACTTGGCGCCCCTGTCGCCCCCCGTCCCTCCCCTTCACCCCCTTCACTCCCTCCGCAGCCCCAGCACCTCCACCGCCGCGAAGCCCTCCCCGTCCGCCCGTTCCGCGAAGTGCGGAGTGAGTACGGCGTCCAGTTCCCCGTAGGTGAAGGTGTCCTGCTTGCTGTCGAACCGGGCCCGCACCCGGGGCCGTTCGACGACGGCGACCATGCCGCCGTGCACCACCAGCACCTGCCCGTTGACGCGTCCGGCGGCGGGCGAGGCCAGATAGCCGACCAGCGGGGCGACATGCTCGGGGGCGAGCGGATCGAGGCCGTCGCCCGGGTCGGCGGCGCCCGGGAAGACGTCCGCCGTCATCCGCGTCCGGGCGCGCGGGCAGATGGCGTTGGCCGTGACCCCGTACTTGGCGAGGGCGTGCGCGGTGGAGGTGGTCAGCCCGATGATCCCGCCCTTGGCGGCGGCGTAGTTGGGCTGCCCGGCCGAACCGGCGAGGAACGCCTCCGAGGAGGTGTTCACGATCCTCCCGTACGTCGCTCCCCCACCCGCCTTGGCGCGCTCCCGCCAGTGCGCGGCGGCGAAACGGGTGGTGTTGAAATGTCCCTTGAGGTGGACCCGTATCACCGCGTCCCACTCGTCCTCGGTCATGGAGAAGACCATGCGGTCGCGCAGGATGCCCGCGCTGTTGACGAGGACGTCGAGCCCGCCGAACTCCCGTACCGCGAGGCCGACGAGTTCGGCGGCCTGCCGGAAGTCGGCGACGTCGCCGCTGTGGGCGAGCGCCGTGCCGCCCGTGGCGCGGATCTCGGCGGCGACCTCCTCGGCCGGGCGGGCGGAGGACGTGCCGGTGCCGTCGCGGCCGGGCTGCCCGAGGTCGTTGACGACGACGGCGGCGCCGAGCCGGGCGAGTTCGAGGGCCTCGGCCCGGCCGAGCCCGCGCCCGGCGCCGGTGACGATCGCGGTGCGCCCTTGAAGTGGCAGCGTCATGACAACCGTGTCCCCGTCTCCTCAGATCTCGATCGACGTGCGCAGCGCGGTCCCCGTGCGCATCTGGTCGAGGGCCTCGTTGACGTCGGCGAGCGGCACCCGGTGGGTGATCAGTCCGGCGAGGTCGACGCGTCCGGCGCGCCACAGCGCGATGGTCCGCTCGTAGGAGCGCAGGACGTCGCCGCCGCCGTACAGGGACGGCAGGATGCGCTTCTCGTCGAAGAACAGCTCGAACATGTTCAGCTGGAGGAAGTCGTCCATGGCGCCCGCGCCGACGACGACCAGGGTGCCGCCGCGCCGGGTGTTCTCGTAGGCGGTGCGGGCGGTGGTGGAGCGGCCGACGACCTCGAAGACGTAGTCGAAGCCCTCGCCCGCGGTGAGCCGCTGCCTGGTGTCGGGCAGTTCGTCGGGGGCCACGGCCCGTGTCGCGCCGAAGCGGAGGGCGGCCTCGCGGCGGGAGGCGACCGGGTCCACGGCGACGATCTCGGCGGCGCCCTTGAGCCGCGCCCCCTGGACGACGGAGATGCCGACGCCCCCGCAGCCGATGACGGCGACGGACGAACCGGCCTCCACGTCGGCGGTGTTGAGGGCGGCGCCGAGCCCGGTCGTCACCCCACAGCCGATCAGCGCGGCGATGTCGTAGGGCACGTCGTCGGGTACGGGCACCGCGCATCCGGCGTCCACGACGACCTCCTCGGCGAAGGTGCCGGTCCCGGCGAAGCCGAACACGTCGCCGGTGGGGCGCCGGAAGTTGGGGGTGCCCGCGTTCATGAACCCGGCGAGGCAGAGCTGGGTCTGGCCGCGCTTGCAGGCGGGGCAGGCGCCGCAGGCGGGGAGCCAGCACACCACGACCCGGTCGCCGGGCTTCAGGTTCCCGACCCCCTCCCCGACCTCTACGACGTCACCGGCGCCCTCGTGGCCGGGTACGAACGGCGCGGGCTGCGGCAGTACGCCGCTCATCGCCGACAGGTCCGAGTGGCACAGGCCGGTCGCCCGCACCCGGATCCGCACCCGTCCGGGGCCGAAGCCCGCCGCCTCGACGTCGTCGAGGACCTCCAGCTTCTCCTGACCGGTCTCGTGCAGTACGGCTGCGCGCATGGTGCGGCTCCCCTCAAGGGTCGGACGGGTGATCAGACGTGCTCCACGACGGTGTCGGCGAGGACGGGCGCGTCGTCCCGGTCGACGGCACTCACGGCGACCCGGACCGTGCCGCCGGACGGCCGCCACATCCGGAGG
The DNA here is from genome assembly GCF_018070565.1 of Streptomyces sp. B93. Lineage (GTDB taxonomy): Bacteria > Actinomycetota > Actinomycetes > Streptomycetales > Streptomycetaceae > Streptomyces. The sequence continues at coordinate 29,160 of NZ_JAGPXL010000055.1, read as the reverse complement.
CGCAGGGTCTCGCCCGGGTACACCACCCCGGCGAACCGTGTCCGGTACGCCGTCACCCGGGTCACATCGCCGCCGAGCAGGGTGTCGACGACCGTCTTCAGGGTCATGCCGTACGTGCACAGTCCGTGCAGAATGGGCCGTTCGAACCCGGCGACCTTGGCGAACTCCGGGTCGGCGTGCAGCGGGTTCCAGTCGCCGGAGAGGCGGTAGAGGAGGGCCTGGTCCTCGCGGACGGTCCGTTCGACGGTGCGCTCCGGGGGTCCGGCCGGGGCCTCGGCGCGGGCGGACGGTCCGCGGTCGCCGCCGAAGCCGCCCTCGCCCCGGAGGAAGATCTCGGCGTCGTTGGTCCACAGCGGCCCGTCGGCGTCGGCGGCCTCGGTGCGCAGCACCAGCACGGCGGCCTTGACCTTGTCGTACACGGCGGCGACGCGCGAGGTGGCGGTGGCCGTGCCGGTGGCCGGGATCGGGCGGTGCAGGGTCAGGACCTGGCCGCCGTGCAGGACGCGGGCGAGGTCGACCTCGATGCCGGGCATGGACAGTCCGCTGATCACGCCGGGGGCGCCGGAGCCCGCGACGGTGGCGAAGCTCGGCAGGACGTGCAGCCGGGACTCCAGGGTGTAGCGCAGCTCGTCGGGGTCGGTGGCGGGCAGGCCCGCGCCGATGCCGAGGTGGTAGAGCAGGACGTCCTTGGGGGTCCAGGAGATCTCGCCGGTCCGGGGCCCGGCGGCGAGGGCCTTGGCTGCGTCGATGGGCATGGGGCTCCTGACATGACGGTGGCGAAGACCCCGGCGCGGCCGTCCGCACCGTCGGCCGCGCCGAGGTCGTCTTCGGGACCGCGGAACCCGCCCGGTTCTAGAACGCGTTCCAGTCCAGCGATCCTCTGTATAGCCCAGCCAGCGGGACTTGGGAAGTCTCCTGACGGTATGTCAGGTGCGCCGCCGTTACCCGACGGGACCGGGACATTTGTCCCGCCCAGCTCCGTACAACCGCCTCTGCCGGACCCCCGCCCCCGCTCCGTACCGTCGATCCATGACCAGGACACCGCCCGCGGGCACCACGGTCCCGCCGCCCACCGCCTTCTCCCTCCTCCCGTGGCTGCTGATGGGCATGGGGGCCGTCGCCAACCTCGTGCAGGGGCGGACACCCAACCCCTGGGTCGGCATCACCGGCCTGCTGATCTTCAACTCCCTCTACATCTACGTCGTGTGGCGGGCGTTCGTGAAGGAGCTGCGCCAGTCGCTGCCGACCCGGCTGGCGCTGGCGGTGATGGGCCTGGTCACCTGTGGGCTGGCGCTCGGCTACGGCGGCAGCTGGCTGACCTTCTTCCCGCTGCTCGGGCTCGCCGTCGGCGCCGTCCTGCGGGGCCCGGGACTCGCACCCGCGGGCCTCGGCCTGACCGCCGTCGCCGCGACCGTCGCCGCGTTCCGGAGCGGCTGGGACGCCATAGGAATCGCCTACGGCACCTTCCTGTCCACCATGGTGACGGCGGCGATCCTCTCCCTCGCCGAGACGGTCGGCGAACTCCGCGCCGCCCGCGAGGAACTCGCCCGGCGCGCGGTGGAGAAGGAGCGCCTGCGCTTCTCCCGCGATCTGCACGACCTCCTCGGCCACACCCTCTCCGTGATCGTCGTGAAGGCGGAGGCCGCCCGGCGGCTCGCGCCCTCGGCCCCCGAGGCGGCCCTCGGCCAGATCAACGACATCGAGTCCGTCGGCCGCCAGGCCCTGACCGAGATCCGCGAGGCCGTCACCGGCTACCGGCGGGGCAGCCTCGACACCGAGCTGACCCGCGCCCGCTCCGCCCTGACCGCGGCGGACGTCGAACCCGTCGTCCACCGCTCGGGCCAGCCCCTGCCGCCCCCGACGGAGGCCCTGCTCGGCTGGGTGGTGCGCGAGGCGGTCACCAATGTCGTACGGCACGGCGGTGGCGCGACGCGCTGCGAGATCGCGGTGCACGGCGGGCCGGAGCGAGCACGGCTGACGGTCACCGACGACGGCCCCGGGACCTCCCCGCCGGGCGGCGGCCGCACGGGCAACGGCCTGACCGGCCTGACGGAACGCCTCACGGCGGCGGGCGGAAGCCTCACCGCCCGCCCCGGCGCCCACGGCGGCTTCACCGTGACCGCGGAACTGCCGACGCCCACCGACGTACTGGGCGCCCGCACGGCGCACACGGGCGTACGGGACCCCTGCGCGGCGCCCACCGACGCACCGGACTCCCGCACGGCGCCCACCGACGCACCGGCCCCCTGCACGGCGCCCACCGTCTCCGGCCTGCCGTCGGGGTGCGCCACGCCTACGCTTGGGCCGTGAACGAGATGCCCCGCGACCACCGCCCCGCCAGATCCATCCGGGTGCTGCTCGCCGAGGACCAGCAGATGCTGCGCGGGGCGCTGGCCCTGCTGCTCGGGATGGAACCGGACATCGAGGTGGTGGCGCAGGTGGCGGCCGGGGACACGATCGTGGACGCCGCCCTGCTGCACCGCCCCGACGTCGCCCTCCTCGACATCGAACTGCCGGGCGGCAGCGGCCTGGACGCCGCCGCAGAACTGGGCGAGCAGGTACCGGACTGCCGGGTGCTGATCCTCACCACCTTCGGCCGCCCGGGCTATCTGCGCCGGGCCATGGAGGCCGGAGCCGCGGGCTTCCTCGTCAAGGACGGTCCGGTGGAGGAACTGGCCGCCGCGATCCGCCGGGTGCTGACCGGCGAGACGGTGGTCGACCCGGCGCTCGCCGCGGCCGCGCTCAGCGCCGGGCCCAGCCCGCTCACGGCACGCGAGCGCGACGTCCTGACGGCGTCCGCCGACGGCGCGACCGTCGCCGACATCGCGACCCGCCTCCACCTGTCGGAGTCCACGGTCCGCAACTACCTCTCCGCCGCGATCGGCAAGACGGGCACCCGCAACCGGGCGGAGGCGCTGAGGGAGGCCCGCAGCCAGGGGTGGCTGTAACGGAGGGTGCCGCCGAGGGGGCTGAGTACGGCGGTGCCCGGGGGAGGTTCTTACCTCCGCTTTACCCCGGAACGGAATAGTTGCCCCGGCACACGGAGTTCAGATTCCACGTATCCGACGTGGAAGGTCATCCTCAATGCCCCGTACGACGAAAGACGACCGGCCCGCCCCGAGAGCGAACCCGGCCGTCGTCCCGGTGCTCGCGTTCGCGGGCATCGCCGTCGCGGTGATGCAGACCCTGCTCGTGCCGGTCATCAAGGACCTGCCGCAGCTTCTCGACACCGCCCCCAGCAACGCCACCTGGGTGCTGACGTCCACTCTCCTGTCCGGCGCCGTCGCCACCCCGATCATGGGCCGCCTCGGCGACCTCTACGGCAAGCGGCGCATGCTCGTCGCCAGCCTCGCGGTGATGGTGGTGGGCGCCCTGGTCAGCGCGGTCACCAGCGACCTGCTGACCATGATCGTCGGGCGTACCCTCCAGGGCTTCGCCATGGGCGCCATCCCGCTCGGCATCGGCCTGATGCGCGACACGCTGCCCGCCGAACGCCTCGGCTCCGCGATGGGCCTGATGAGTTCCTCCATCGGCGTCGGCGGCGGACTCGCCCTCCCCGGCGCCGCGCTCGTCGCCCAGCACGCCGACTGGCACGCCCTCTTCTACGGCGCCGCCGGCCTCGGCGTCCTCTCCATCGCCCTCACCCTCCTCGTCGTACCGGAGTCCCCGGTCCGCGCACCGGGCGGCTTCGACCTCCCCGGCGCCCTCGGCCTCTCCGCGGGCCTGGTCCTGCTGCTGCTCCCCGTCACCAAGGGCAGCGACTGGGGCTGGTCGTCCCCCGTCACGCTCGGCATGTTCGGCGCGGCCGTGGTCGTCCTCGTCCTGTGGGGCCTGATGGAACTGCGCCGCAAGGCCCCCCTGGTCGACCTGCGCACCACCGCCCGCCGCGAGGTCCTCCTCACCAACCTCGCGTCGATCATGGTCGGGGTCTCCTTCTACGTCATCTCCCTGGTCCTGCCGCAGCTCCTCCAGCTGCCCACCGCCACCGGCTACGGCCTCGGCCAGTCGATGGTCGTCGCGGGCCTGAGCGTGGCCCCGCTGGGCCTGACCATGATGTTCACCGCGCCGGTCTACGCCCGGATGTCCGCCCGCTACGGCCCCCGCGCCACCCTCATCACCGGCCTGCTGGTCATCGGCCTCGGCTACGCGGGCGGCCTCGGCCTGATGAGCGCCGCCTGGCAGACCGTCGTCACCTCGGTCGTCGTCGGCGCGGGCATCGGCCTCGCCTACTCCTCCCTCCCCGCCCTGATCATGTCCGCCGTACCGCCCTCCGAGACCGGCGCGGCCAACGGCCTCAACGCCCTCATGCGGTCCATCGGTACGTCGGTGTCCAGCGCCGTCATCGGCATGGTGCTGGCCAGCACCGCCAACGACGTCGGCGGTGTCGCCGTCCCGACCATGCACGGCTTCCGTGTCTCCTTCCTGATCGCCACCGCCGCGGTCGTCGTCGGCATCGTGCTCGCCCTGTTCCTGCCCCGCACCCGCCCGGCCACCGGCCTCCAGCTCCGCGCGAGCAGCGAGGAGGACGCCAACCTGGCCCGCGCCACCGAGGCCGGGGCCACGGCACCGGTGCGCTGACGTCCCCGCCCGCCCGTACCCCCTGTCGCCCGCCCGGCAGGGGGTACGGCAGCATGTGGGGCGCCCGGGCACGTCGACCGGCGCACACGCACGAGCACCCGTACGACCGAAAGGGGCCCCATGACCGCGGCACCCAAGCCCGAGATCCTCGCCGCGTTCGAGGCGGCGAAGGGCTTCATGCCCGTGGACGAGGGACTCGCGCTGTACGCGGCGGCCGGGGAGGCGGCACGGCTCGGGCTGCCGCTGCTGGAGGTCGGCACCTACTGCGGCCGCTCCACCGTCCTGCTCGCGGACGCGGCCCGCGCCGCCGACGTGACCGCGCTCACGGTCGACCACCACCGCGGCAGCGAGGAGCAGCAGCCCGGCTGGGAGTACCACGACCCCTCCACCGTTGACCCCGAGACCGGCCTGATGGACACCCTGCCCACCTTCCGCCGCACCCTGCACCGGGCGGGCCTGGAGGAGCACGTCGTCGCCCTGGTCGGCCGCTCCCCCCAGGTGGCGCGGATCTGGGGCAGCCCCCTCGCCCTCGTCTTCATCGACGGCGGCCACACCGACGAACACGCCACCGCCGACTACGAGGGCTGGGCCCCGCACATCGCCGACGGCGGCCTCCTCGTCATCCACGACGTCTTCCCCCACCCCGCCGACGAGTTCACCGGCCAGGCCCCGTACCGCGTCTACCTCCGCGCCCTGGCCTCCGGCGCCTTCACCGAGGTCTCGGCGACGGGGTCCCTGCGGGTGCTGCAGCGGACGGGGGCCGGGATCTGAACGGGGGGCGGGTGCGCGCTCACCTGCCCGCTGAGCCCTCCCGGCCCTGCGGGCCCGTAAGGTGTTCGCCGTGTCCTACACCGGCCCCGGCTTCGAACCGCCCCACACCCGCCGCTCCCGGCTGCGCCGACCGCTGACCGTGGCGGTCGCGGCGCTGGTGCCGGGGGCGCTGCTCGGGTGGGTGGTGTACGAGGCGGTGGGCGGGTCCGGGGGTGCGGGCGGTGCGGCGGTGTCGTCGTCGGCCGTGCGGACGCCCGCGGAGGCGACCTCGCGTGCCGCCTCCTCCCCCGCCGCTCCCTCGCCCTCCGCTCCCTCGCCCTCCGACGACCGGAAGGTCCCGGGCCCCGAGGCGTCCGCCACCTCTCCCGCCTCCGGTCCCCTCAGCGGCAAGGTCGTCGTCATCGACCCGGGCCACAACCCCGGCAACTTCCAGCACACCTCCGAGATCAACCGCACGGTGGACATCGGCACCGGGCGCAAGGAGTGCGACACCACCGGGACGTCCACCAACGACGGTTACATCGAGGCACGGTTCACGCTGGACGTCTCCCGGCGGTTGCGGGAGCTGCTCCAGGCGCAGGGCGCCACCGTCGAGTTGACGCAGGACGAGGACCGGGCGTTCGGGCCGTGCATCGACGAGCGGGCGCGGATCGGGAACGCGGCGAAGGCGGACGCGGTGGTGTCGGTGCACGCGGACGGGTCGGGGGCCGGGAACCGCGGGTTCCATGTGATCCTCCCGGCGGCGGTGAGCCAGGGCGCCGCGGACACCCGGGACATCGTCGCGCCGTCCCGGGAGCTGGGTGAGCGCATCGCGGGCAGCTTCGTGCGCGTCACCGGCAGCGCGCCCTCCAACTACGTCGGGAACGGCACCGGTCTGGTCACGCGCGGCGATCTCGGCGGTCTCAATCTGTCAACGGTTCCCAAGGTGTTCATCGAGTGCGGCAACATGCGCGATACCAAGGACGCGGCGCTGCTGACCAGCGGGGCCTGGCGGCAGAAGGCGGCGCAAGGGATCTCTGAGGGAATCGTGAGTTTCCTGCGCGGGTGATGATCAGCGCGCTGATCCCGGCGGACAGGCTCCAGGGGCGGACGATAGTGTCGGCCCTACGATGTGGGGCCACCCCCGCGCTTCACACCACGGCCGCACGGCGACATGGTGTCAGCGACGCCTCCACCTGACGACGAGACGACTGACGAAGGACCTGAAGTGAATATCCGCTCCCTCACTAGAGGCGACGGCGTGGTGATCGGAGCAGCGGTATTGCTGTTCATCGCGTCGTTCCTCGATCTCTACTCGATCGACGGGGCCCCCGACAGCCTGGACGTTCCCAGCCTCTGGAGCAGCGGGCCGGTCCTGCTCGGGGTCGTGCTCGCGGGGATCATCGGCGCCGCGCTCATCGTCGTCGCCCGGGGACTGCCGCAGGCGCCGAAGGTCGCGGGGCTCGACATGGCGCAGTTCGGCATCGCCCTCACGGTGTTCGCCGCGTGGAGCGCGCTCGGCAACATCTTCGACCCGGCGGGTGGCGCCGACAACTTCGAGGGCGGCGGGGACGGCCCCGACGCGGGCACCGGCCTGATCCTGGCGCTGATCGCCACCCTGGTCATGGCCGTGGTGGCGGTCGCCACCCCGCTGGTCCCGGCGCTGAAGGCCGCCCTCCTCGGCGCCCCGCGTCCGGCCACCCCGCAGCCCTACGGCGGTCAGCCGTCCGGTGGTTACGGCTACCCGGGCGCCCAGCAGCCGCAGCAGCCGTACGGCGGCCAGCCGGGCCCCGGCCAGCCGGGTCCGGGTCAGCCGGGTCAGCCCGGGCAGCCGTTCGGCGGCCAGCCGGGGGCTCCCGCGCCGCAGGCGCCCGCGAGCGACTTCTCGCCGTTCTGGTTCGCCGTGCCGGTGCCGCGTCCGCTGTTCGCGGAGGACGGTTCCCAGACCACCATCGCCGAACTGGCGCCGGGCACCTGGTACCTGGCCGTCGAGCAGCGCGGTCCGGCCCTGGTCGCCCAGACGCAGGACGGCCGCCGGGGTGTCCTCCAGGACACCAGCGGTATCCAGCGCGGCTGACCCCAGCGGTCGCCGACGGACGTACGGCCCCTCGCCCTTCCGGGTGGGGGGCCGTTGGCGTACAGTCGCCCGGCCCACCATGATTGACGGACCGTCAGGAGGCGCCATGCGGCTGGGGCTCGCGCTCGGTTACTGGGGCCGTGGCCCCGATCCCGGTCACCTCGCGCTGGCGCGGGAGGCCGAGCGGCTCGGCTACGACTCCGTGTGGACGGCCGAGTCCTGGGGCTCCGACGCGTTCACACCGCTCACCTGGATCGCCGCCCACACCTCCACGATCAGACTGGGGACTGCGGTGGCGCAGATGGCGGCCCGGTCACCGACCACCACCGCCATGCACGCCCTCACCCTCGACCACCTCTCCGGCGGGCGGATGCTGCTCGGCCTCGGACTGTCGGGGCCGCAGGTGGTGGAGGGCTGGTACGGGCGGCCGTTCCCCAAGTCGCCGCTGACCGCGACCCGGGAGTACGTCGACGTCGTACGGCAGGTGCTGCGGCGTGCGGCGCCGGTCACGCTCGACGGGCGGTACCACGCACTGCCGTACCGGAACGACGACGCCTCCGGGCTCGGGAAGGCGCTGAAGCCCATCACCCATCCCCTCCGGTCCGAACTGCCCGTGCTGCTCGGCGCCGAGGGGCCGAAGAACATCGCGCAGACCGCCCGGATCGCCGACGGGTGGCTGCCGCTGTACTGGTCGCCGCGGCGGTCCGGGATGTACGCGAAGGCGCTCGCGGAGGCGCCCGAGGGGTTCCTCGTCGCGCCCATGGCCCGGGTGAAGGTGTGCGCCGACGTCGCCGAGGGGCTGTGGCCGGTGAAGGCGATGCTCGGCTTCTACATCGGCGGCATGGGGCACGCCAGGCGGAACTTCCACGCCGACCTCATGGCCCGGATGGGGTACGAGGAGGAGGCCGGGCGGGTGCGGGAGCTGTTCCTCGCGGGACGGCGGGAGGACGCGGTGCGTGCCGTGCCGGACGCCTTCGCGGACGAGATCTCCCTCGTCGGGCCGCGCGAGCGTGTCGCGGAGCGGCTGGCGGAGTGGCGGGCGGGACCGGTGACGGACCTGCTGGCCGTGTCGCCCGACCCGCACTCCCTGCGGGTGCTCGCCGAACTCGCCCTCTGAGCCGGGACCCGGCGCAGGGCAGGATCAGCGGCGACCACGCCGAACGCCAACTGACGGAGGAGTTGGCCCCGTTCGGAGCGCGGGAGAACGGCGGACGGCCGGGCCGCCGGGTTTCGTCGGGCGGCCGTGGGCTACCCGGAGGGCATGTCCCCTTATCGCACCGGTTCACCGCAGGCAGGCCGGGTCATCGCGATCGTGGCCGATGTCATGGCCCTGATTCTCGGCCTGTGGATCCTGATGTACCTGCTGGACGCCAACCGCGCGAACGGCTTCGTGCAGTTCGTCCACGACGCCGCCCGCTGGCTCGCGGGCTGGTCGCACGACCTGTTCACCTTCGACGAGGAGTGGGCGCGGGTGGTGTGCGGCTACGGCCTGGCAGCGGTGGTCTACCTGTTCATCGGCCACGCGGTCGCGGGCCGGATGTACCGCAGGCACTGACCGGGCCGCCGCCCCGCGGCGGTCAGCAGCAGTCCGTCTCCACGTCGTCCAGTCCGCGCGGCAGGTGGTCGCCGCCGAAGACCGCGCAGGTGGCCTCGTCGCCGCCGAGCGCGGCCACGGCGAGCAGCAGCGACCCCGCCGTCCAGGACGTCAGCTCCTCGGGCCAGATCACCCGGTCGTCGAAGACGAGGCCCGTCCAGTACAGGCCGGACTCCGCGTCCCGCAGGTGCTGGATGGACTGGAGGATCTCCAGCGCGCGGTCGGACTCGCCCACCGCCCACAGGGTGAGGGCGAGTTCGGCCGACTCGCCGCCGGTCACCCACGGGTTGGGGACCACGCAGCGCACCCCGGCGCCGGGCACGACGAAACGGTCCCAGCCCTCCTCGAGCCGCGCCTTCGCCTCGGCGCCCGTCAGCGCGCCGCCGAGGACGGGGTAGTACCAGTCCATGGAGTAGCGGGACTTGTCGAGGAACCGCTCCGGGTGCCGCCGGATCGCGTGCCGCAGCGTGCCGAGCGCCAACTCCCAGTCGGGCTGGGCCTCTTCACGCTGCTCGGCGATGGCGAGGGCGCAGCGCAGGGCGTGGTGGACGGAGGAGCAGCCGGTCAGCAGGGCGTCGGCGGTCGCGGTGCCGTCGTCCTCGCGCCGCCAGCCGATCCGGCCGTCCGGCTGCTGGAGGGCGAGCACGAACTCGACGGCCGCGTGGACGGTGGGCCACATGCGGTCCAGGAAGGCGTCGTCGCCGGTGGCGAGGTAGTGGTGCCAGACGCCCACGGCGACATAGGCGACGAAGTTGGTCTCGCGCCCCCGGTCGGTGACGGCGTCCGGGTCCCCGTCGGCGTAGGCGGCGTACCAGGAGCCGTCGGCGTTCTGGTGGCGGCGCAGCCACTCGTAGGCCCGCTCGGCGGCCTCGTGCTCACCGGCCGCGTCCAGGGCCATGGCGGCCTCGGTGTGGTCCCAGGGGTCGAGGTGGTGCCCCCGGAACCACGGTATGGCGCCGTCCGCGCGCTGCACCGCGAGCAGTCCGCGTACGGTCGCGGCGGCCTCGTCGGCGGTGAGCACGCCGGGCAGGACGAGGTGGTCGGTGCGGGGGGTGGTCACTTGGCGTCCGCCTCGGGCACCCGCGGCAGGTGCGGCTTGGTCGCGTAGGCGACGAAGCTCTTGCCGATCAGCGGGTTGAGCGCCTGCTCGGCGACCCGGGTGGCCAGGGGCTTCTTCATGATGTCCCAGACCAGCAGCTTGTGGTACGCCCGCACCGGCAGCGCCTTGTCGTTGTCGACGCCGAACGCGCACTTGAGCCACCAGTACGGGGAGTGCAGGGCGTGGGCGTGGTGGGTGCCGTAGGGCCTGAGGCCCGCCTCGCGCATCTTCGCCAGCAGCTCGTCGGCCCGGTAGATGCGGATGTGCCCGCCCTCGACCTCGTGGTAGGCGTCGGAGAGGGTCCAGCAGACCTTCTCGGGGCCGTACCGGGGCACGGTGACGGCGATGCGGCCGCCCGGCTTGAGCACCCGGACCATCTCGGCGAGGACGCCCTTGTCGTCGGGGATGTGCTCCATCACCTCGGAGATGATGACGACGTCGAAGGACTCGTCGGGGAAGGGCAGCGCGAGCGCGTCGCCCTCCATGGCGGTGGCGGTGGCCCCGGCGGGCGCCTCACCGGCCTCCTTCATCGCCGCGAACCACTTGGCGACCTCGCGGATCTCCTCGCCGTTCTGGTCCAGCGCCACGACGTGCGCGCCGCGCCGGTAGCACTCGAACGCGTGCCGCCCCGCTCCACAGCCGAGGTCCAGGACACGGTCCCCCGGGGCAAGCGGGAACCGGGAGAAGTCGACGGTCAGCACGAGGCCCTGCTTTCGGGATAGACGCCGGTGACACGGGGGGAAGCGGTGGGGGTGGACGACACGGCGGGGGCGGTGGCCTCGCCGGGGGCGGCCGTCGCCTCCGCGTGGGTCGCGCCCGCGGAGGTGAGGGTCCCGGTGGACGTCGCTCCGGCAGGAGCGGTCGGGGTGGCCGTTGCCCGGGCGATGGCCTCGCGGTAGTGGGCGACCGTGCCCTCCGCCGCGCGGGCCCAGGTGAAGTGGCGCAGCACGCGGGCACGGCCCGCCGCACCGAGGCGGGTGCGCAGGCCGGGGTCGCCGAGGAGGCGGCTCAGCCCGGCGGCCAGGGCGCCCGCGTCGCCGGGGGGCGCCGCGAGGCAGGTCTCGCCGTCGGGTCCGGCGACCTCCGGGATGGCGCCGCCGGTCGTGGCGAGCAGCGGTGTGCCGGTGGCCATGGCCTCGGCGGCGGGGAGGGAGAAGCCCTCGTACAGGGACGGCACGCAGGCGATCTGCGCGGAGCGCACCAGGTCGACGAGTTCGGCGTCGGAGATGCCCTTGACGAAGTCGACGGCGCCTTCGAGGCCGTAGCGCTCGATGGTCCTGGCGACCGGGCCCTTCTCGGGCTTCTTGCCGACGACGACGAGGTGGGCTTCGGGGTGCTCGGTGCGGACCTTCGCCAGCGCCTCGACGAGGAAGACCAGGCCCTTGAGCGGTACGTCGGCGCTGGAGGTGGTGACGATCCGGCCGGGCACCTGCGGCACCGAAGGGTCGGGCGAGAACAGGTCGGTGTCGGCGCCGATGTGGACGACGTGGACGCGGTCCTCACGGACGCCGAGGTGTTCGACGATCTCGGTGCGGGAGGTGCCGGAGACGGTGAGCACGGAGGGCAGCCGACGGGCGACGCGCTTCTGCATCCGGGTGAAGGCGTACCAGCGCCGCACCGACCACCGCCGTCTGCGGCTCGTGGCGGCGTCCAGTTCCAACTGCCGGTCCACGGTGATGGGGTGGTGGACGGTGGTGACCAGCGGGGCGCCGATGTCGCCCAGCAGGCCGTAGCCGAGGGTCTGGTTGTCGTGGACGACGTCGAAGTCGCCGCGGCGGGCCCGCAGATGGCGGCGGGCGCGCAGCGAGAAGGTGAGGGGCTCGGGGAAGCCCCCGGTCCACATCGTGCCGACTTCCAGCGCGTCGATCCAGTCGCGGTACTCGCCGCGGCCCGGGGTGCGGAACGGGTCGGGCTGGCGGTAGAGGTCGAGGCTGGGGAGTTCGGTGAGGCTCAGTCCGTCGTGGCCCTCGTCGAGGACGGGGTACGGCTGGGCGCCGATGACCTCGACCTGGTGGCCGAGGCGGACCAGTTCGCGGGAGAGATGGCGGACGTAGACGCCCTGGCCGCCGCAGAACGGGTTTCCCTTGTAGGTGAGGAGTGCGATGCGGAGCGGTCGCAAGCCGTCGGCGGCGAGATCCTGACGGGGACCCGCCTGACTGGCCTCAGCGGTCACTCTGGGCCCCCTTCTGCCTGCACTGTCCCGCGAGACTACGCCGGGACGCTAACCTAGAACAAGTTTCAGACTTGATCGTTCGGAGCCTCCGAATCTACCGGCAGGTAGGGGTGCTGTAACCAGTGGATCAGGTGATTCGCGCCACGGCCGCGACCCCTGACGCACCCGGCAAGGCGGACAGAGTGGGCAAGGTGGAGAAGGTGGCCAAGGTGGATGCGGGCGGCGCGCGCCTGGACGGGCCGCCGCTCACCGAGCGGCAGGCGGCCCGGCGGCGCCGCATCCTGCGCGCGTGCGCGCAGCTGGCCAGCCGGGGCGGGTTCGACGCGGTGCAGATGCGGGAGGTCGCGGAGTCCTCCCAGGTGGCGCTGGGCACGCTGTACCGCTACTTCCCCTCCAAGATCCACCTGCTGGTCGCGACCATGCAGGACCAGCTCGACCACATGCACGGCACCCTGCGCAAGAAGCCCCCGGCGGGCGAGACGGCGGCCGAGCGGGTCGCGGAGACCCTGATGCGCGCCTTCCGCGCCCTCCAGCGCGAGCCGCACCTGGCCGACGCGATGGTCAGGGCGCTGACCTTCGCCGACCGCAGTGTGAGCCCGGAGGTCGACCAGGTCTCCCGCCAGACCACGGCGATCATCCTGGAGGCGATGGGCCTGACCGCCCCGCCCACCCCCGAGCAGCTCTCCGCCGTCCGCGTCATCGAGCACACCTGGCACTCGGCGCTGACCACCTGGCTCTCCGGCCGCGCCTCGATCGCGCAGGTCAGGATCGACATCGAGATGGTGTGCCGGCTGATCGACCTGACGGAGCCGCCCGCATCGACCTGACGGAGCCCTCGCACACACGTGAACGGCCTACGAGGCGGGTTCCCTTCGCCGGTATTGTCCGGATCAGGTTGCTGGGGGTCGCCTTCCGGGCGTACACCTCTCGGTCGTACGTCCTTCCGGCCTCTCAGCCCGACCGTCGACGTCGGCACCAGCGGAAACCCGTACTGCTTTGGTCTCACGCCAGAGTCGGCTACTCCGGTCGAACTCCCTCACTCGTCTCGTAGACCTGGTAAATAGGATAAATCGGTCGGCCTGCCGTTCGCTAGTCCTCCGGCGGGAAAACCGCCTCCCCGCTGCCCAGCAGTTCGATGGTGATGGCCTCCACCGGACAGTTCTCCGCCGCCGTGAGGATCTCCTCGGCCGCGTCGGCGACCGGGTCGACGGGTCGGGACTGGCGGCCGGTGTCGAGGCGGAAGGCGCGCGGGGCGTGGTGGACGCACTGGGCGGAGCCGATGCACAGGGAGCGGTCGACCGCCACCCGCCAGCGGTCGCCCATCACCCGGCCGCCCCGGTGTACCCGGCGGGCAGGTGGATCATCTTGTGCTCGACGTAGGCGCCGTACCCCTCGGGCCCGAACTCCCGGCCGAGGCCGCTGTTCTTGTAGCCGCCGAACGGGCCGAGCATGTCGAGGCTGAAGGTGTTGACGGAGTAGGTGCCGGTGCGGACCCGCCGGGCGACCTCGATGCCGCGCCCGGTGTCGGCCGTCCACACGCTGCCGCTCAGCCCGTACTCGGAGTCGTTGGCGATCCGCACGGCCTCGGCCTCGTCGCCGTAGGGCAGCAGGCAGATCACCGGGCCGAAGATCTCCTCGCGGGCGATCCGCATGGCGTTGTCGACGCCGCCGAAGAGGGTGGGCTCCACGTACCAGCCCCGCTCCAGGCCCGGCGGGCGCCCGCCGCCGGTGAGGATCTTGGCGCCCTCCTCCTGGCCGATGCGGATGTAGTCGAGGCTGCGCTGCTGCTGGCGCCGCGCGACCAGCGGGCCCACCTGTGTCGCCGGGTCCAGCGGGTCGCCCACGACCAGCGCACCCGCCGCCGCGACGAAGGCGTCGGCGAACTCGTCGTAGCGGGAGCGCGGGAGCAGGATGCGCGTCTGCGCGACGCACGCCTGGCCGTTGTTCATCCACGCCGCCGGGACCACGCCCGCCACCGTCGCCTCGACGTCCGCGTCCGGCAGCACCACCGCCGCCGACTTGCCGCCCAGTTCCAGCGTCACCCGGGTCAGGTTCCGCGCGGCCACCTCCATGACCCGCTTCCCGGCCGCCACCGAGCCGGTGAAGGAGACCTTGTCGACGCCGGGGTGCCCGACCAGGTACTCGCTGACCTCGCGGTCCGCCGGGAGGATGGACAGCACGCCCTCGGGCAGCCCCGCCTCCCGCGCGATCTCGCCGAGGAGGTAGGCGTCCAGGGGTGACTCGGGGGACGGCTTCAGCACGACCGTGCAGCCGGTGAGCAGCGCCGGGGCGAGCTTGGCCGCCGCCACGAACTGCGGCACGTTCCAGGGGACGACCGCCGCGACCACCCCGACCGGTTCACGGCGGACGAGGATGCGGCCGAGGACTCCGTCCCGTCCCTCCTCGTACACGTAGTCACGGGCGACCGTGATCGCCGCGTCCCACACCATCATCGCGCCCAGCGCCTGCGCGAGGACGCTCCAGGAGTACGGCGACCCGTTCTCGGACGAGATCACGCGGGCGATCTCCTCGTGCCGGGCGGCGATGCCGTCCTTGATCCGGGTGACGACCGCGATCCGCTCCTCGAGGCGCAGCCGCGGCCACGGTCCCTCGTCGAACGCCCGGCGCGCCGCCGCGACCGCCCGGTCCACGTCCGCCGCCGACGCGTGCGGGACCCGGCCGATGACCTCCTCGGTGTGCGGGGAGACCACCTCGATGACGTCCTCGCCCAGGGGGTCGGTCAACTCCCCGCCGATGAACAGCTGTCCGTGCTCCGTGACCTGGGTCATGCGCAGCCCACCCCTGACGGCCCATCAGATTTATCGGTCACTGGCACTGATAGCAGCTCCGCCCGGCACAGTCCACGGCTCGCGCACCCCCGGCGGGAACGTGTTCTAGTTATAGTGACCGGACGGACCCGCCCACGCGACAGGGGCGGTCACGCCCACGCGACACGGCGATTGGGGAGCCCATGGCGCAAGCGCACGACCACGGCGGCGGCGTACGGTCCCTGAAGGTCCCCATCCCGGACAACCCCCTCGGCCACACCCTCGTCCACGTCGTCGACACCGACCGCGGCCCCGTCCTGATCGACACCGGCTGGGACGACCCCGCCTCCTGGGACGCCCTCACCGAAGGCCTGGCCGCCTGCGGCACCGCGCCGGACGAGATCCACGGCGTGGTCATCACCCACCACCACCCCGACCACCACGGGCTGTCCGGCCGGGTGCGGGAGGCGTCGGGGGCGTGGCTCGCCATGCACGAGGCGGACGCCGCCGTCGTACGCCGCACCCGTGCCGCCCGCCCCGAACGCTGGCTCTCCTACATGGCCGCCAAGCTCACCGCCGCCGGAGCCCCGGACGACCACGTCACCCCCCTGCGCACCGCCCGCACCCCGCGCACCCTCCCCGGCCTCGCCCCCGCGCTGCCCGACCGGGACATCACCCCCGGCGAACTCCTGCCCCTCCCCGGCCGCCGCCTGCGCGCCGTCTGGACGCCGGGACACACCCCCGGCCACGTCTGTCTGCACCTGGAGGAGGAGCACCCGGGACGGCTCCCCGGCCACGGGCGCCTCTTCTCCGGCGACCACCTGCTGCCGGAGATCACCCCGCACATCGGCCTCTACGAGGACCCCGACGACACCACCGTCACCGACCCCCTCGGCGACTACCTCGGCTCCCTCGAACGCGTCGCCCGCCTCGCCCCCGCCGAGATCCTCCCCGCCCACCAGCGCCCCTTCACCGGCGCCCCGGAACGCGTCCGGGACCTCCTCGACCACCACGAGCACCGCCTCACCGACCTGCTCGCGCTGCTCACCACCCCGCTCACCCCCTGGCAGCTCGCCACCCGCATGACCTGGAACCGTCCCTGGCCCCAACTCCCCCACCCCTCCCGCACGATCGCCGTCGCGGAGGCCGAGGCCCATCTGCGGCACCTGGTGAAGCGGGGGCGCGCCGAGGCGGTCGCGGGGAGCGAGCCGGTGACGTACGTCGCCGTATAGGCGGCCCCTCGCCCTCGGAGGCGGGCTTACGGCCCGGTAGCATGGGCCGGTCGTCATCACACCGTACGGGGGGAAGCCGGTGCAATTCCGGCGCTGACCCGCAACCGTGAACCACCGCACCGGTGGTGAGCCGGAATGCCCCGTACGGCAACGTGACCGGCTCAGGCGCACCGGCAGCCCGCCGGTGCGCGGCACCGTCGAGGCATACGGAGCCGAGCCGCCGGGGGTGCCCCCTGCTGCCCGGCTGCCCGAGCAGCACAGAGAGGCCCCCGCCGATCATGAACATCCGCCGCAGCGCAGCGGCCCTGGCCGCCGTCGCCGTGATCGGCGCCGCCGCGACCCCGGCCGCCCACGCCGCCGACCCGTCGCCGTCCGCCTCCCTGCCCGCCGCCCTCTACGGCACCAACGACCCCGCCTACGACGGCGTCTGGCGGCAGTCGCTGGCGCTGCTCGCCCAGGACACCGTGGGCGTCACCCCCGCCGCGGCGGCCGTCGACTGGCTGACGGGGCAGCAGTGCGACAGCGGCGCGTTCGCGCCCTTCCGCGCCGACCCGGGCGCCGCCTGCGACGCCAAGACCGCCGTCGACACCAACAACACGGCCGCCGCCGTCCAGGCCCTCGCGGCGCTCGGCGGGCACGACGCCGTGACAGCCAAGGCCGTCGACTGGCTGAAGTCCGCCCAGAACGAGGACGGCGGCTGGGGCTACACCCCCGGCGGCCCCAGCGACGCCAACTCCACCTCCGTCGTCATCGGCGCGCTCGCCGCCGTGGGCGAGAAGCCCGGCGAGGTGCGCAAGGGCGGCAAGTCGCCGTACGACGCCCTGCTGGACCTCTCCATACCCTGCGGGCAGGACGGCGGCGGTGCCTTCGCCTACCAGCCCGACGAGAAGGGCAAGCTCGCCGCCAACGACGACGCCACCGCCGCGGCCGTCATCGGCGCCCTCGGCAAGGGCCTGACCGGCGCCTCCCCGAAGGCCACCGACGCCGACCTCGCCTGCGCGAAGGCCACCGGCCCCGAGCAGGCCGCCCACAACGGCGCCGCCCACCTCGCCGACGCCCTCGCGAAGGACGGCCACCTGATGTCCGCCCTGCCGGGCGCCGAGGACCAGCCCGACTACGGCAACACCGCCGACGCCGTCCTCGCCCTCGCCACCGCCGGGCACGGCGCCGAGGCCGCCGACGCGATGCGCTGGCTCGGCGAGCACTACCAGGGCTGGGCCAAGCAGTCCGGCCCCGCCGCCTACGCGCAGCTGATCCTCGCCGCCGACGCGGCCGGGTTCGACGTACGGGACTTCGACGGCAGCGGCGACGACCTGGTGAAGCGTCTCAACGCGACCGGTCCGGCGCCCGAGTCGGACGCGGAGGACGTGGCTGCCGAAGAGACTGGGGAAACCGACAAGGACGACGACTCCGGCTTCGGCGTGCTGTGGACGGTCGGTGTCTTCCTGGTCGCCGGTATCGGCATCGGCTTCCTGCTCAGCGGCCGCAAGAAGGGCCAGTCGCAGCCGTGAGGTCCCGCCGCCGTGCCGCCGCCCTGCCCGCGCTCCTGCTCGCCGCGCTGCTGGCCGCCCTGACGGCGGCGGGTCCGGCGGGCGCCGCGGGCTACCGCTACTGGTCGTTCTGGGAGCGCGAGGGCGACCGGTGGACGTACGCCACCCAGGGGCCGTCCACCGCCCGCCCGTCCGACGGTGACGTCCAGGGGTTCCGGTTCGCCGTGAGCGAGGACTCCGCGGACGCGACCCGGCCGCGCGGCACGGCGGACTTCGCGACGATCTGCGCCGCGACGCCCCAGCGGGACGGCCGCAAGCGGATCGCCCTCGTGCTGGACTTCGGCACCCGCGCCGACGCCCCTTCCGGCGAGACCCCGCCCGCCGCGCGCACCGCCTGCGCGAGCGTCCCCCCGGACGCCAGCACCGCCGAGGCCCTCGCCGTGGTGGCGAAACCGCTGCGGTACGACACCAACGCGCTGCTGTGCGCGATCGCGGGGTATCCGGAGCGGGGCTGTGGGGAGCAGGTAGCGGTGGCGGAGGCCCAGGACTCCGGCGAGGGGGACGAGGACGGCGGGAGCGGCGGCCCGTCGCTGGGCCTCCTCGCGGGTGCGGGTGTCGTGGCCGTGCTCGCGGCGGCGGCCGTATGGCAGGCCCGCCGCCGTGCGTGACCGCACCTCCGTCCACCCCGGCGCGTGGTGGCTGTGGTCCCTCTCCCTCGGCACCGCGGCCACCCGCACCACCAACCCGCTGCTGCTCACCCTGCTCGTCGCCGTCTCCGCGTACGTCGTCGCGGCCCGCCGCCCGCACACCCCGTGGGCCCGCTCCTACGGCGCCTTCGTCAAGCTGGCGCTCGCGGTGCTGCTGATCCGGCTGATGTTCGCGGTGGTCCTCGGCTCCCCCATCCCCGGCACGCACGTCCTGGTCACCCTCCCCGAAGTCCCCCTCCCCGACTGGGCGCAGGGCATCCGGCTGGGCGGCCGGGTGACCGCGGAGGGCGTGCTGTTCGCCCTGTACGACGGGCTGAGCCTGGCCACCCTGCTGATCTGCGTCGGCGCCGCGAACGCGCTGGCCAGCCCGACCCGGCTGCTGAAGTCACTGCCGGGCGCGCTGTACGAGACGGGCGTCGCGGTGGTCGTCGCCCTCACCTTCGCGCCGAACCTGATCGCGGACGTCCAGCGGCTGCGGGCGGCACGGCGGCTGCGGGGCCGCCCGGACCGCGGGGTGCGGGGGCTGCTCCAGGTCGGACTGCCGGTGCTGGAGGGCGCCCTGGAACGCTCGGTCGCCCTGGCCGCCGCGATGGACGCCCGCGGATACGGCCGTACCGCCGCCGTCCCCGACGCGGTCCGCCGTACGACGGCGGCGCTGACGCTCACCGGGCTGCTCGGGGTGTGCGCGGGACTGTACGGCGTACTGACCGCGGCGGGCGGCGGCTACGGGCTGCCGGTGCTGCTGGCCGGGGTCGCCGCCGCGCTCGCCGGGCTGTGGCTCGGCGGCAGGCGCACCCCGCGCACCCGGTACCGGCCGGACCCGTGGGGCGCGCGGGCGTGGCTGGTCGCCGGTTCCGGCGCCGCCGTCGCCGCGCTGCTGGCGCTGGCCGTGAGCCGGGACCCGGCGGCGCTGCGGCCCGGGGTGGTCCCGCTGGTCACCCCCGAACTGCCGCTGTGGCCCGCCGCGGCCGTCCTGCTCGGTCTGCTCCCGGCCTTCGTCACCCCCGCACCGGACGCGGTGCCCGCCAGCAAGGAGCCGTCGTGATCCGCTTCGAGGACGTGACCGTCACCTACGACGGTGCCGCCGAACCCACCGTCCGCGGCGTCGACTTCGCGGTCCCCGAGGGTGAACTCGTCCTGCTGGTGGGCCCTTCCGGGGTCGGCAAGTCGACCGTGCTGGGCGCGGTCAGCGGTCTCGTCCCGCACTTCACCGGCGGCACCCTGCGCGGCCGGGTCACCGTCGCGGGCCGCGACACCCGCACCCACAAGCCGCGCGAACTCGCCGACGTGGTCGGCACGGTCGGGCAGGATCCGCTGGCCCACTTCGTGACGGACACCGTGGAGGAGGAACTCGCCTACGGCATGGAGTCGCTGGGTCTCGCCCCGGACGTGATGCGGCGCCGGGTGGAGGAGACCCTCGACCTGCTGGGCCTGGCCGACCTGCGGGACCGGCCGATCGCCACGCTGTCCGGGGGGCAGCGGCAGCGGGTGGCCATCGGCTCGGTGCTCACCCCGCACCCACGGGTGCTGGTCCTCGACGAGCCGACCTCGGCCCTCGACCCGGCCGCCGCCGAGGAGGTCCTCGCCGTGCTCCAGCGGCTCGTCCACGACCTCGGTACGACGGTCCTGATGGCCGAGCACCGGCTGGAACGCGTCGTCCAGTACGCGGACCACGTCGTCCTGCTCCCCGCGCCGGGCGCCGCGCCGGTCCTCGGCACCCCGGCCGACGTGATGGCCGTCTCCCCCGTCTTCCCCCCGGTGGTGGACCTGGGCCGCCTGGCGGGCTGGTCCCCGCTCCCCCTGACGGTCCGCGACGCCCGCCGCCGCGCGACGGGGCTGCGCGACCGGCTGGCGGGCAGGGAGCCGGGCTACGACCGCCCGAACACCGAAGGCTTCGCACCCGGCCTCACCGGGCAGCGCCCCGCCCACACCCACGACGCGCCCCGGAACTCCGGCGGTCCCGGCCAGGGCACCCGCCCGGCGGACGCGCGCCCCGCCCACGGCCACGACGACCGCCCGGACCGCAGCGGAAACACCCCGCCCCGCGAGGGCGTGCCCAGCGGCGGACCCAGCGGCGCCGTAGCCGCCCGCGCCGCCCGCCGCCCCTCCGTCCTGCGCCGTGCCCTGCGCAGGCGCACCCCGGGCGGCGCCGTCCCGGCCCAAGGCGGCGCGCCCATCGCGGAGGTCCGTGGTCTCGCCGTCCGCCGGGAACGGATCGACGCCCTGCGCGGGGTCGGGCTGAAGGTCGCGCCCGGGGAGACGATCGCCCTGATGGGCCGCAACGGCGCGGGCAAGTCGACCTTGCTGTCCGCCCTGGTGGGGCTGGTCGAACCGGCCTCCGGCACGGTGCGCGTCGGCGGGGTCACCCCGCACCGGACGCCGCCCCCCGACCTCGTACGCCGGGTCGGCCTGGTGCCGCAGGAGCCGCGCGATCTGCTGTACGCCGACACCGTCGCCGCCGAGTGCCGGGCGGCCGACGAGGACGCGGGCGCCGCGCCGGGGACCTGCCGGGCGCTGGTGACGCGGCTGCTGCCCGGGGTGACCGACGGCACGCACCCGCGTGACCTGTCGGAGGGGCAGCGGCTCGCCCTCGCGCTGGCCGTCGTCCTCACCGCCCGGCCGCCGCTGCTGCTCCTCGACGAGCCGACCCGGGGCCTGGACTACGCGGCGAAGGCCCGCCTGGTCGAGGTGGTGCGCGAGCTGGCGGCCGAGGGGCACGCGCTGGTGCTGGCCACGCACGACGTGGAGCTGGCGGCGGAGATCGCGCACCGGGTGGTGCTGCTCGCCGAGGGCGAGGTGATCGCCGACGGGCCGACCGCGGAGGTGGTGGTCTCCTCACCGTCCTTCGCCCCGCAGGTCACCAAGATCCTGGCGCCGCTGCGGTGGCTCACGGTCGGGCAGGTCAGGGAGGCGCTGCGATGACACGGGCGACACCGGTCACACCGGTCACACCGGTCACGTCGGCGCGGCAGGCGCGTGCCGTGCGGCTGGGGCCGCGTTCGCTGGCCGCGCTGGTGCTGGTCAGCGCGGTCGGGGTGGCGGCGGTGGGCTGGCCGTTCCTGGTGCCGCCGGAGTCCCAGGTCGCGGCGCACGCCAAGGACGCGCCGTGGTTCTTCGCGGGCCTGCTGGTGCTGCTGGTCGCCGTGGTGGCGGCCACCATCGCCGAGTCGGGGCTCGGCCCCAAGGCGGTCGCCATGCTCGGCGTGCTGGCCGCGACGGGGGCGGCGCTGCGGCCGATCGGCGCCGGGACGGCGGGCATCGAGCCGATGTTCTTCCTGATGGTGCTGAGCGGCCGGGTGCTGGGGCCCGGCTTCGGCTTCGTGCTGGGCGCGGTGACGATGTTCGCGTCGGCGCTGCTCACCGGCGGGGTGGGGCCGTGGCTGCCGTTCCAGATGCTGTCGATGGGCTGGTTCACGATGGGCGCGGGTCTGCTGCCGGGCCCCGACCGGCTGCGCGGCCGGGCGGAGCTGGCGCTGCTCGCGGCCTACGGCTTCCTGGCCGCGTTCGCCTACGGCACGGTGATGAACCTGGCGGGCTGGACCTTCATGGACACCAACGCCTCCAGCATCGCCTTCGACGCCGAGGCCGGGGTGGCCACCAACCTGGCCCGCTTCGTCGCCTACTGCCTGGCGACCTCGCTGGGCTGGGACCTGGGACGCGCCTGCGTCACCGTCGTACTGACGCTCACGCTCGGCCCGGCGGTGCTGCGCGCGCTGCGCCGGGCGACGCGGCGGGCCGCTTTCGAGACCCCGGTCACATTCGACGCACCCGCTGGGTGAGGACTCGTACGCGGCCGGTTAGTCACCGCGTGAACCACCCCACATGACCCAGATCACCAACGATCGGCCCTAGTAGCCGATCCGGAGCGGCATGCTCCCGACATTACTCGCGCTGACCTGGGGTTTGAGAGCCACGTCACACACGGGGCGATTCGCTTGAATGCGACCACAACTAGTAAAAGGGGTCATTGCGGACCCCGGTCCGGCCTGCTTCTCTGGATGACGTCGCACGGCGCCGAGGTGCCCACACGGACCCGGCGCCGACGCATGTCCCCGCCACGCACCGCGTGGTCACGGCACGCCCCGCGACTCCCACGTCCCCGAAGAAAAGGTTCACTGTGCCCGCCACCTTCATCCGTCGCATCGCCAGCCCGAAGAAGGCCGTCACCGGTCTCGCCGTCGCCGCCGCCACCGCCGGTATGGCGCTGACCGCGGCTCCGGCCCACGCTGCGACCACCTCCTCGGCCGCCGACGCCAAGGCGATCGCGAAGCAGATGATCCCGGACTCCGCGCAGTACAACGCGTTCAGCAAGATCGTCCAGCACGAGAGCGGCTGGGACGTCGACGCCACCAACCCGTCGTCCGGCGCCTACGGTCTGGTCCAGGCCCTGCCGGGCTCGAAGATGGCCTCGGCCGGGTCCGACTGGAAGACCAACGCCAAGACCCAGATCAAGTGGGGTCTGAACTACATGAACGACCGCTACGGCAGCCCGGCCGGCGCCTGGGACTTCTGGCAGGCCAACGGCTGGTACTGACCGGCACCCGCGCACCGCGCGACCCCTTGATACGAAGGCGGCGGCCCCCGATCCCCGGGCCGCCGCCTTCACCCTTGCCCGTACGCGTCACGCACTGACCCGCAGCTCCTTCACCCCGTTGATCCAGGCCGACCGCAGCCGCCGCGGCTCCCCGGCGAGGGCCAGGCCCGGCATCGCGTCGGCGAGGGCGTTGAAGATGAGGTCGATCTCCAGCACCGCCAGGGACTTGCCGAGGCAGTAGTGCGGTCCGCCGCCGCCGAAGCCGAGGTGCGGGTTGGGATCGCGGGTGATGTCGAAGGCGCCGGGGTCGTCGAAGACCTCGGGGTCGTGGTTGGCGGAGGCGTAGAAGAGGCCGACCCGGTCGCCCTCGGCGATGCGCTTGCCGCCGAGTTCGGTGTCCTGGGTGGCGGTGCGCTGGAAGGAGACCACGGGGGTGGCCCACCGCACGATCTCCTCCGCCGTGGTCGCCGGGCGCTCCCTGCGGTAGAGGTCCCACTGTCCGGGGTGGGTGAGGAAGGCGTGCATGCCGTGGGTGATGGCGTTGCGGGTGGTCTCGTTCCCCGCCACGGCCAGCATCAGCACGAAGAACCCGAACTCGTCGGAGCCGAGGCTGCCCTCGTCCTCCGCCGCCACCAGCGTGGTCACGA
Organism: Streptomyces sp. B93; assembly: GCF_018070565.1. GTDB lineage: Bacteria > Actinomycetota > Actinomycetes > Streptomycetales > Streptomycetaceae > Streptomyces. The sequence continues at coordinate 5,511 of NZ_JAGPXL010000055.1, read as the reverse complement.
TGTCCCGCGCCGGGCACCGCTTGCGGTCGGCGGCCATGTTCATGGCGTAGGCGATCAGTTCGGTGGCGGACTCCTGGCCGACCTCCTCGGTGATGGCGTACTCGGGATCGTCGTAGGCGATCATCCGGTTCGACCACTCGAAGATCTTCGCCCGGTCGTCCTGCGGTATCCCGATCAGCTCGGCGATGGCCTGGAGCGGCAGTTCGCAGGCGACCTCGGTGACGAAGTCGAACGGGCGGGCCTGGGCACGGGCCCGTTCCACGATGGCGTGCGCCCGCGTGCGCAGCCGGTCCTCCAGCGCCCGGATGGAGCGCGGGGTGAACACCCGTTGCACGATCTGCCGCACCCGGGTGTGCTCGGGCGGGTCCATGTTGAGCAGGATCAGCCGCTGGGCGTCGATGGCGTCGCGCTCGATGTGCTCGTTGAAGCGGATGATCGCGGTGTTGAGGGTGGAGGAGAAGATCTCCGGGTGGGTGGACACGTGCCGGACGTCGGCGTGCCGGGTGACGGCCCAGTAGCCCTCGTCCTGGAACCCGGCCAGGCCCGCGCGCTGCGGGACCCAGTGGACCGGTTCCGCCCGGCGCAGCTCCGCGAACTCCGGCAGCGGCACACGGTGGTGGAGCAGGTCGGGGTCGGTGAAGTCGAATCCGTCGGGCAGCGCCGGGCAGGGCATGGGCAGCTCACTCCAGCCATCTGACGGTCCATCAGAAGTTGCCGTGAAGGTAGTGAGGGACACCGCAGACTGCAAGACCCTTGCGGTAACGGACACGGCGTCAGCAGACTGCAGGGCAGAACTAGAACACGTACTAGTTACTGCCGGTTACCGCTAGTCGCTGGTTCTGACGAGAGGACCATCCCCATGGCCGCCGAACCCGTCATCGTCGAAGCCGTCCGCACCCCCATCGGCAAGCGCGGTGGCGCGCTCGCCAACCTCCACCCCGCCTACCTCCTGGGCGAGACCTACCGCGAACTCCTCGGCCGCACCGGCATCCCCGCCGACTGCGTCGAGCAGATCGTCGGCGGCACCGTGACCCACGCGGGCGAACAGTCCATGAACCCCGCCCGCACGGCCTGGCTCGCCATGGGCCTGCCCTACGAGACCGCCGCGACGACGGTCGACTGCCAGTGCGGGTCCTCCCAGCAGGCCGGCCACATGGTGGCCAACATGATCGCGGCGGGCGTCATCGACGTCGGCATCTCGTGCGGCGTGGAGTCCATGTCCCGGGTCCCGCTGGGCTCCGGCTCCAAGCACGGCCCCGGCAAGCCCTTCCCCGACGAGTGGAACGTCGACCTGCCCAACCAGTTCCAGGCCGCCGAGCGCATCGCCCGGCACCGCGGCCTCACCCGGGAGAACGTCGACGCCCTCGGACTGCTCTCCCAGCGGCGCGCCGCGCACGCCTGGTCCGAGGAGCGCTTCAAACGGGAGACCTTCGCCGTGCAGGTCCCCACCACCGAGGAGGAGCAGTACGCGGGTCAGGGCATGTGGCGCCTGGTCGACCGCGACGAGGGCCTGCGCGACACCTCACCGGAGGCGCTGGCCGGCCTGAAGCCCATCATGCCGACGGCGGTCCACACCGCGGGCAACTCCTCCCAGATCTCCGACGGCTCCGCCGCGCTGCTGTGGGCCTCCAAGCGCATGACCCGCGCCCTCAAACTGCGGCCCAGGGCACGGATCGTCGCCCAGGCCCTGGTCGGCGCCGACCCGCACTTCCACCTCGACGGGCCCGTCGACGCCACCCGCGCGGTCCTCGGCAAGGCGGGCATGTCCCTGCGGGACATCGACCTCGTCGAGATCAACGAGGCCTTCGCCTCCGTCGTACTGAGCTGGGCCCGCGTCTTCGACCAGGACCTGGAGAAGGTCAACGTCAACGGCGGCGCGATCGCCCTCGGCCACCCGGTGGGCGCCACCGGAGCCCGCCTGGTCACCACCGCCCTCCACGAACTGGAACGCACCGACAAGGAGTTCGCCCTGATCACGATGTGCGCGGGCGGCGGCCTGGCCACCGGCACGATCATCCAGCGGCTCTAGCCTTCACCGACACGGGAGCCGCGGCCCACTGGCGTGCGCGGCGGTTCCCGGTCAGGCGGCCCGGTCCCACTCCACCACGCCCGGCGCCGCACGCTTCTCACGGGCCCGCGCCAAGGCCCAGCCGAGGGCCGCGAGGCAGGCGGCGTACCAGGGCAGAAGCCAGGTCTTCGACCACCAGGACGGGGTCGGCGTCAGCAGGAGGTCGGCTGCGGCGGTGAGCATGCCTGCGGTCAGGCTCCAGCACAGCAGCCGGCCCGCGCGGCGGGCGGGCGTCGCGGGACGTCCTTACGACAAGGAAGGTCAGGGCCTGTGGTGGCCCGTCGGACGTCGAAAGTGCGCCGTACACGAAAGGGCTTACCCCAGGCTCGGCCATGATCGGTCACCGATCGGTCACGTTTACCTCGACCTGGAGCGAACCGGACGAGCCGCCTCCGCCCACACCCCTCACTCCGCCGCCACGTACCGGCCCTCCGTCGACGCCGATGCCGGGCCGTCGTTCCTGCCGTCGCCGCCCCGGGGGGCGGGGCGGGCGCGGGGGCCCTGGAGGGCGTAGGCCAGGGCGAAGCCCGCGCCGACCGCCAGGGCGCCGCCCACCGCGTCGAGGACCCAGTGGTTGCCGGTGGCGACGATCGCGGCGCAGGTGAAGAAGGGATGGAGGAAGCCGAGGGCCTTCATCCACAGCTTCGGGGCGACGACCGCGATGATCACCCCGCACCACAGGGACCAGCCGAAGTGGAGCGACGGCATCGCCGCGTACTGGTTGGTGAGGGCGGTCAGGGTGCCGTAGTCGGGCTTGCTGAAGTCCTGCACGCCGTGGACGGTGTCGATGATGCCGAGGTTCGGCATCAGGCGGGGCGGGGCGAGCGGGTAGAGCCAGAAGCCGATCAGGGCCAGCAGGGTGGTCAGGCCGAGCGTCGAGCGGGCCCAGCGGTAGTCGACGGGGCGCCGCCAGTACAGGACGCCGAGGACCGTCAGCGGGACCACGAAGTGGAACGACGTGTAGTAGAAGTCGAAGAAGGAGCGCAGCCAGTCCACCTTCACCACGGCGTGGTTGACCGCGTGCTCGATGTCGAGGCCGATCGCGCGTTCCCAGCCGAGGATCTGCTCACCGTGCGCCTCGGCCCGCTCCCGGCCCCCGGAGATGGTGCCGCCCGTGGCCGCGAGGCGGACCTGGGAGTAGGCGGCGTACGTGACCCGTATGAGCAGCGCTTCCAGGAGGAGGTTCGGACGGGCCAGGACGCGGTGCAGGAAGGGCAGCAGGGGAATGTGCCGCCAGCGGGTGGGGACCGGCGGGGCGTACTCGGTGGGGATCGGGTCGCGGTAGTACGGGGAGGTGCGCAGCAGGAAGGGCACGGTGGTGGCGGCCAGCAGCGCGGCGAGCAGCACGATGTTGTCGCGCAGCGGGTACAGCGCCGCCATGTTCGGCAGCAGCATCTTCGCCGGCAGCGTCATCACCAGGACGACCGCGACCGGCCAGACGAGCCGGTCGGCGGCCCGTCTGCCGACCCGGCCGACCACCGCGAGCAGCACCCACAGCAGCTGGTGCTGCCACGCCGTGGGCGCGACGAGGATCGCGGCACAGCCGGTGACGGCGACCGCGAGGAGGAGCTGGCCGTCATGGGCGTAGCGGACGGCCCGGCGCAGCGCGAGCGCCGCGACGCCCGCCCCGAGGACCAGGAAGAGCGCGATCTCCAGCGGCCCCGACAGCCCGAGCCGCAGCAGCGCCCCGTGCAGGGACTGGTTGGCGAGCGCGTCGGCCCGGCCGCCGAGACCGACACCCGCCAGGTGGTGGACCCAGTAGGTGTACGAGTCCTGCGGGAGCACCGCCCACGCCAGCGCCGTACAGGCGGCGAAGGTCGCACCGAGCGAGGCGGCCGCCCGGCGCCGTCCGGTGAACCACAGCAGGGCCGCGAAGAGCAGCACGGTCGGCTGGAGCGCGGCGGCCACCCCGATCAGCGCGCCGCTGGCCCGCTGACCGCGCACGGCGAAGCAGCCCAGGAGGACGAGCAGCACCGGGATGATGCTGGTCTGGCCGAGCCAGAACGCGTTGCGCACGGGCAGCGACAGCATCAGCAGACAGATCGCCACGGGCGCCGCGAACAGCGAGGTGCGACGGCTCACCGGCTGCGGCAGCGCGCGGGCGGCGACCAGGCCGAGCGCGGCGACCAGCAGCAGCGTGCCGAAGGTCCAGCCCCAGCCGAGGGCCTGTTCCGCCGAACGGGTGAGGGGTTTGAGCACGAGCCCCGCGAAGGGCGTGCCGGTGAAGCGGGTGGAGTCGTACAGCGAGCCGGTGACGTGCAGGACGCCATGGGGGCCGACCCAGGTCTCCAGATCGGTCAGCCGCTCACCACGGGGCGTGCTGAGGACGACGGCGATCTGCCGCACGGCCAGGACCGCGGCGACCAGCCACAGACCCGCGCGGGCCAGCCGCAGCCGTGCCCCGGCAGCGCCCACAGCCGTCGCTCCGAGCGGCTCCGGCGGTCTCCCGCTGTGTTCCACGTTCGCCACGCCTCGTCGGCCCTCCCACCCCGTCCGTCCCGCACGCGCGGCGCACGGGATCGATCCCTTCACGAACCCCCGAACTCTATGAGGCTCGCACCACCCCCGGAGGGAGACGCAGGCCATCCCCGTTTCACCTGACGTCCGACCTTCCTTCGTCCCGAAGACGATAGTGCGGCCGGGACCGGGTTGCTTCCACTCGAAGCGTTCCGGATCACCTGCCCCTACACTCGTTAGAGGGACTAGTTAGCATTTCTAATTAGGCATACTGGAGACACACCGTATGAACGAGTCGCAGACCTGGGACGCCGTCGACGCGTACTTCACCGGCCACCTCTCCCCCGACGACGAGGCGCTCCAGGCGGCCCTGCGCGACAGCGAGGCCGCCGGACTGCCGCCCGTCAGCGTCACCCCCACCCAGGGCAAGCTCCTGCACCTGCTGGCCCGCGTCCAGGGCGCCCGGACCGTCCTCGAGATCGGCACCCTCGGCGGCTACAGCACCATCTGGCTGGCCCGCGCCCTGCCCTCCGACGGCCGGCTGATCTCGCTGGAGTACAGCGCCCGGCACGCCGAGGTCGCCACCCGCAACATCGCCCGCGCGGGCCTCGACAGGATCGTGGAGGTGCGCGTCGGCCCCGCGCTGGAGTCGCTGCCCCAGCTCGCCGACGAGAACCCGCCCCCCTTCGACCTGGTGTTCGTCGACGCCGACAAGGCCAACAACGCGCACTACGTGGAGTGGGCCCTCAAGCTGACCAGCGCGGGCAGCCTGATCGTCATCGACAACGTCGTCCGCGGCGGCCGCGTCGCCGACGGCGACAGCGGCGAACCCGACGTCCGCGGCAGCCGCGCCGCCATCGAACTCATCGGCGCGCATCCGCGGCTGGACGGTACGGCGATCCAGACGGTGGGGGCCAAGGGGTACGACGGGTTCGCGCTGGCTCGGGTGCTGGCGTGAGCGGAGGGGGCGGGGCGGAGGGGGCGGG
>NZ_JAGPXL010000054.1 GCF_018070565.1 Streptomyces sp. B93 | reverse complement strand
CCCAGGCTCTGCTGTCGCTTGCCCGTCGCCGGGTCGACGTGCTGTGGGCGATGCTGCGTGACAAGAGGCTGTTCACCTCCGCCCCGCCGCTCACGCAGACGGCTTGACACGATCATTGAGATTCCCTTCGACCGCTTCGCTCCGGTACGGACAGCAGCGTAGGAAGGGAGGTGTGAGGGGTCGTCACGCCCGAGTCGCCGGTGTGCGTACCACCGGGGTTGCGTGCGACCGGGGCTTCGTACCACCGGAGTTGACGGGCGGGCGCGGCGGTCCAGGTGCGGTCAGGCCGCCGGCCGGGCGCTCCTCAGGACGGCGAACCGGGCGCCGTACGGGTCCGCCAGCCTGGCCGTCCGGCCGACGTCCGGCAGGTCGACGGGCTCCGAGCGGACCGTGCCGCCCAGCTCCCGGGTACGGGCGGCCGTGGCGTCCGGGTCGGTGACCTCGAAGTACGGCAGCCAGTACGCGGGAGACCCCGCCTCCACGGGGTCGTCGGGGAGCGGGACCAGACCGCCGAACAGGGCGTCCTCCCCGGCACCGGTGGGGTTGACGCAGGTGTAGATGCCGCCCGGGAAGGTGATCGACGAGGTCTCCCAGCCGAGGACGGTGTGGAAGAACCCGGCGGCCGCCGCGATGTCCGCGGTGTACAGCTCCAGCCAGCACAGCGCGCCCGGGGCCTCGAAGAGGTCCAGGCCCTTGACCTCCCCCGGCTGCCAGACGCCGAACGGCACGCCCGAGCGGTCGCCGAGGATCGCCGTGCGGCCCCGGTCCAGCACGTCCGTCGGCGGGGTGAGCACGCTGCCGTGCGCCCGTACGGCGGCCTCGGCGGTGGCATCCGCGTCGGGGCTGTGGAAGTACACCGTCCAGGACGACGGGCCCCGCTCCGGAGCGGTCTGCGTACCGGCCGCTACGGTGTCGCCGTCCAGCTCGAAGAAGCCGTAGCCCCCGGCCTCGGGCCCCGCCGACCGGAACCGCCAGCCGAAGAGCGCGCGGTAGAAGTCGACGGCGCCGTCGATGTCGGGTGTGCCGATGTCGAGCCAGTTCGGCGCGCCGCCTGTGAAACGGGTGGTGAGCATGCCCGACCTCCTCGTACGGGACCCGCTGCCTGCACTGTCCGAGTCTCGCACCGCCCGCCGGCGCCCGCTCCCGAGGCCCGCCCCGCGCGCCGCCGTGCGCGGGGCGGGCCGGGGCGGGATCATCGGTGCGGCCGGAGGCCCTGGGCGACGGCGTTGATCGGACGTTGAGCGAACGTTTTTCGCCCTCCGGCACGCTTTTGGCCATGCACTCCGAAACAATCGGCCCGGCCGGTATCGCATGGGACCAGGCGCTGTGCGCGCAGACCGGGGCCGACTTCTTCTTCCCCGAGCCGGGCAGCTCGGTGCGTGAGGCCAAGCGCATCTGCGGCATGTGCGAGATGCGCGCGGCCTGTCTCGACTACGCGCTCGCCCACGACGAGCGCTTCGGCGTGTGGGGCGGCCTCTCGGAGAAGGAACGCCTGCGTCTGCGGAGCACGCCCCACTGACGCGGCCCCGCGATCAGCCGCGGCCCCGGATCAGGCGCTCGCGCGGGCGGCCATCCGCGCCTTGCGGGCCGCCAGCCGCTCGTCGAACTTGGCGGCCTCGGCGTCCAGGCCGCCCATGTACAGCCCCAGCTCCTCCTGGGCCTGCCGCCCCTCGGGGCCGAGCCCGTCGATCTCCATGACCTTCAGGAAGCGCAGCACCGGCTGGAGCACGTCGTCGTGGTGGATGCGCAGGTTGTAGACCTCGCCGATGGCCATCTGGGCGGCGGCGCGCTCGAAGCCGGGGATGCCGTGGCCGGGCATGCGGAAGTCGACGACGACATCACGGACGGCCTGCATGGTGAGGTCGGGGGCGATCTCGAACGCAGCCTTGAGCAGGTTGCGGTAGAAGACCATGTGCAGGTTCTCGTCGGTCGCGATACGGGCCAGCATGCGGTCGCAGACCGGGTCGCCGGACTGGTGTCCGGTGTTGCGGTGGGAGATCCGGGTGGCCAGCTCCTGGAAGGCGACGTAGGCGACCGAGTGCAGCATCGAGTGCCGGTGGTCGTGCTCGAAGCCCTCGCTCATGTGCGCCATCCGGAACTCCTCCAGTTTGTCCGGGTCGACCGCGCGGGAGGCGAGCAGGTAGTCCCGCATGACGATGCCGTGCCTGCCCTCCTCGGCGGTCCAGCGGTGCACCCAGGTGCCCCAGGCGCCGTCCCGGCCGAACAGGGTGGCGATCTCGTGGTGGTAGCTGGGGAGGTTGTCCTCGGTGAGAAGGTTGACCACCAGGGCGATCCGGCCGATCTCGGTGACCTGGGACTGCTCCTTGGACCAGGCCTCGCCGTCCTCGAAGAGGCCGGGGAAGTTGCGGGCGTCGCTCCAGGGGACGTACTCGTGCGGCATCCAGTCCTTGGCGATCTTCAGATGCCGGTTCAACTCCTTCTCGACCACTTCCTCCAGTGCGTACAGCAGCTTGGCGTCGGTCCACACGGACGGGCTGCCGAGATGGGGGGAGGTGATCGTCACGGGTACTCCAGGGGGACGTGATGCAGAGCGGAAACAATACGAGGGTTCCGGCGAGCGGGTTGCCGGAAACCTACGGGATCGTAGGCTACGAAGCCGTAGGTTACGAAGCCGTAGGTTAAGGACGCTGTAAAGAGCGCAGATCACGCCAGTCTCGGAATGCCGCAAAGGCCCCGGGACGCCCAGGTCCCGGGGCCTTGGGAGTGATCCCGTCACGCGTCAGGCGTACAGCTCACGCAGCCGCACTGAGAGGCATGTCACACAGCCCTCCAGCTTCTCGAACTCGCTGATGTCCACAGCCACGGGCTCGTACCCGAGGTCCGTGAACAGCTCCGCCGTCTTCGGCGCGCTCGCCGCCATCAGCAGCTTCGCGCCGCCGAGCAGCACGACATGGGCGCCGGACTCCTCTGGCACCGGCAGGAACCGCCCGAACAGCGACGGCATGTCCATCAGCGGGATGTGGCCGACGACCGTCCCGTCCGGCAGCGCCGTGACCGCCGACTTCAGGTGCAGCACCTTGCTCACCGGCACGCTGACCACCCGGGCGCCCAGTGGCTCGAAAGCGGCGCGCAACTGCTGCACCCCGGCCGCGTTGGTGCGGCCGCCGCGGCCGACGTAGACGGTGTCGCCGATCTTCAGCACATCGCCGCCGTCCAGGGTGCCCGGCTCCCAGATCCAGTTGACCGAGCAGCCCAGGCCCGCCACCACCTCCTCCACCCCGGCGGTCTCGTCGCGGCGGGACTCGGCGCCGGGGCGGGCGATCAGGGCCACGTTGCGGTACATGACCACCGTGTCCTCCACGAACACGGCGTCCGGGCAGTCGTCGGCCGGATCGACCTCGACGGTCTCCCAGCCGTGTGCGCGCAGTGCCTCCCCGTACGCCTCCCACTGCCGCACCGCCAGCTCCACCTCGACCGCCGCCCGTTCGACGTGCGTCACCAGGCCCTCGGCCAGACGCGGACCGGGGCGGCGGACGAGGGCCTTCTTGCTGGGCACGTGGTCTCCTCCACAGGGTCGGGCGAGGTCACCGGCGCATGGCCGGAAACCGGCGGTCTGTCACCGGCGTACCCCATCCGAGCCCCTCCTCGAAGGCGGCGCGCCCCGCTTCACATCACCTTCCCTCCCGTCACCGCTCTCCCACCAGGGCCTCCGGCGTGGTCGGCGTGAGCGTGCCGTCCAGCAGCAGCCAGCGGGTGATGCCGATGGACTCCAGGAACGGCAGGTCGTGACTGGCCACGATCAGCGCCCCCTCGTACGACTCCAGGGCCGAGGTGAGCTGTCGCACGCTCGCCATGTCCAGGTTGTTCGTCGGCTCGTCCAGCATCAGCAGCTGCGGCGCCGGTTCCGCCAGCATCAGCGCGGCCAGGGCCGCCCGGAAGCGCTCACCGCCGGAGAGCGTGGCCACCCGCTGGTCGGCGCGGGCACCGCGGAACAGGAAGCGGGCCAGCCGCGCCCGGATCCGGTTGTTGGTGGCGCCCGGCGCGAACCGGGCCACGTTCTCGGCGACGCTCAGCTCGTCGTCCAGGACGTCCAGCCGCTGCGGCAGGAACCGCAGCGGGACGTGCGCCGTCGCCTCGCCCGCCACCGGCGGTAGCTCCCCGGCGATCGTCCGCAGCAGCGTCGTCTTGCCCGCGCCGTTGCGCCCGGTCAGCGCGATCCGCTCCGGACCGTGCAGATCGAGCCCGCCCTCCACGCGCGCGCCGTACGCCAGTTCCAGCTCCCGCAGGGTCAGCACCGACCGGCCCGGCGGCACGGCCGTGAACGGCAGGTCGACACGGATCTCGTCGTCGTCCCGCACCGCCTCGGCCGCCTCGTCGAGGCGTTCCCTGGCATCGGCGAGCTTCTCCTCGTGCATGATGCGGTGCTTGCCCGCGGAGACCTGGGCGGCACGCTTGCGGGCCCCCATGACGATCTTCGGCTCACGCTTCTGCTCGAACATCTTCTGCCCGTACCGCTTGCGCCGGGCCAACTTGACCTGGGCGTCCACCAGTTCGCGTTTCTGCTTGCGCAGATCCGCCTCGGCGACCCGCACCATCCGCTCGGCCGCCTCCTGCTCCACGGCGAGCGCCTCCTCGTACGCCGAGTAGTTGCCGCCGTACCAGGTGATCTCGCCGGAGCGCAGGTCGGCGATCTGGTCGGCCAGGTCGAGCAGTTCCCGGTCGTGGCTGACCACGACCAGCACGCCCGGCCAGGACGCCACCGCCGCGTACAGCCGTCTGCGGGCGTACACGTCGAGGTTGTTGGTGGGCTCGTCGAGCAGGAGGATTTCCGGTCGGCGCAGCAGCAGCGACGCCAGCCGCAGCAGCACCGACTCGCCGCCGGAGACCTCGCCGACCGTGCGGTCCAGGCCGACATGGCCGAGGCCCAGCTCGCCGAGGGTGGCGAGGGCGCGTTCCTCGACGTCCCAGTCGTCGCCGAGGGTCTCGAAGTGCTCCTCCGCCGCGTCACCCGCCTCGATGGCGTGCAGCGCGGCCCGCCGGGCGGCGATGCCGAGCGCCTCGTCGACCCGCAGGCCGGTGTCGAGCGTGACGTTCTGCGGGAGGTAACCGACCTCGCCCGCGCGGCGTACGGCGCCGTCGGTGGGGGCCAGTTCACCGGCCATCAGCTTCAACAGGGTCGATTTTCCGGACCCGTTGACGCCGACCAGGCCGGTGCGGCCGGGGCCGAAGGCGGCGTCGAGGCCCTCGAAGACGGCGGTGCCGTCGGGCCAGACGAAGGACAGGGACGTACAGGTGAGGGAAGCAGACATGGGGGCCTCCGCGGTTGCTCGGGAACGATCAGGGGCAAACGCGTGTCGAGACACCTGCGACCGGCAGGGGACGAAAAGGGCCGTGGGCATGAAGAAGCCCTGTGCCCGGGAGACGGGTCGGACGGCTCGTACGCCGAGGTCGCACGCGGCGCACACCACAGACGGGCGGCGCGGTGTCTCAGGACCTCAGAGGAGCAACGTCCTTCTCCAATCGACGGCAACAGGACGTGTCAGACGGTACGGACGGCGCGGAGAGCCGTCAACGCATTTAACGCACCGGGCGCCGCTAGCGGGCGTCCCGCATCAGCTCGGCCAGGTCGTGGTCCAGGTCGAGCTGGAGGTGCTCCAGACCGAGGGGAACCAGCTCCCCGGCGGCCGCCAGGAAGCGGCGCACGTCCTCGGAGTGCAGATGCACCACGGCCGTGCCCTCCGGGGCGTGGAACTCCAGGACCGTGCGGTCGAACCCGTAGGGCCGCACGCGGACGTCGCCGTGGCCCTCGGCGTCGTGCAGACCGGCCGCCAGCAGTTCACGGGCGAAGGTCCAGCACACCTCCACGCCCTCAAGGGTGGCCTGCGCCGGGAAGGTCATGCGGACGGCGAACGGGTCGCTGCGGTCGTAGCGCAGGGTGGCGGGGATGTTCGGCATCCGGGGTGCCGCGGCAACGAGGCGGGCTTCCACTGGCTGCTCGATGACGGTGGACAACGCCTTGCTCCCTTGTGACGGCGGGACGACTGGACAGCGGGACGACTGGACGGCGGGACGCCGGGACTGCCGGGCGAGGACCCACATGGGAAGAGACGACGGAATCCCTCAATCCGTGCACCCCTGGCGAGTGACCTCCGTCACCGTCCTCAATCCCGGGAGTGTGGTCCGTGGCGCCGACGTGGGTACCCGGTCCGCGCACCCGAGAGGAAGTGAGCGGACATGCCACGCGGTTCCAGCTCCAAGCGGGAACGCCAGTACGAGCACATCAAGGAGAGCGCGCGGGACCGGGGCGAGAGCCCGGGGCGCGCCAAGGAGATCGCGGCACGGACCGTCAACAAGGAACGGGCCCGCTCCGGCGAGTCGAAGACCGCGAGCCGCACCTCCACGCAGGACATGTCGTCCGGCAAGCGCGGCGGCCAGCGGTCCGGCAAGGGCTCCCAGGGCCCGACCTACGACCAGCTCTACGAGGAGGCCAAGCGGCGGGGCGTCCACGGCCGTTCCGACATGAACAAGCAGCAGTTGCAGCGGGCCCTCGGCGGCAAGTGAGGACACTCCCGCGCGGGGCACGTCGTACGCTCGTCACCACCATGACGACCGTACGCGTACCGGCGGGCTGGCCCGCGACCGAGGAACAGGCCCGCGCCGTGCAGGACGAGTTGCGCGAGCGGGTGGTCCACGACGAGCCGGGGCCACCGCCCGCAACCGGCCGGGTGACCGGCGTGGACGTCGCCTACGACGACGAGCGGGACGTCGTCGCGGCGGCGGCCGTCGTGCTGGACGCCGCGAGCCTCGACGTCGTCGCGGAGGCCACCGCGGTGGGGCGGATCTCCTTCCCGTACGTGCCGGGGCTGCTGGCCTTCCGTGAGATCCCCACCGTGCTGGCCGCCCTCGACGCGCTGCCCTGCCCGCCGGGCCTCGTCGTCTGCGACGGCTACGGTCTCGCGCACCCGCGCCGCTTCGGCCTCGCCAGCCACCTCGGCGTGCTCACCGGACTGCCGACGATCGGCGTCGCCAAGAACCCCTTCACCTTCGCCCACGCCGAACCGGGCCGCCCGCGCGGGTCGTCGTCCCCCCTGCTCGACGGTGCCGAGGAGGTCGGGCGCGCCCTGCGCACCCAGGACGGCGTGAAGCCCGTCTTCGTGTCCGTCGGCCACCGGGTCGCCCTGGACACGGCCTGCGCCCACGTCCTGCGGCTCACCCCGCGCTACCGCCTCCCGGAGACCACCCGCCGCGCCGACGCCCTGTGCCGCCGGGCACTGCGTGAGACGGTCTCCGGCTGAGTACGCGCGGCCGGTACCTGAGTACGAGTACGGATGCCCGGGGTCCGGCCCCACCCGGCAGGGTGGGCCCATGACGACGCACCGCGCCACGACGACGCACCGCGCCACGACGACGCACCGCGCCACGACGACGCACCGGGCCATGACGGCCCGCCGGACCATGACGACGCTCCGTGACCCCGCGCCCCTCTCCGACCCGCACCGCCCCGTCGAGCGGGCCGTGGTGCTCGGTCTGGTCCTGGCCGTGCTGGCGGGCGTCGGCTGGATCGGCGGGATGATCTACACGCTGGTGAGCTGGCCGCTGTGAGGCACCCCGGGGCGGGCGCTCAGCGAGTCGCCGCCAGACGGAAGACGATCCCCGCGCGGCGCAGCCGTTCGGTGAGGGCGTCGCCCATGGCCGTCGCCGTGGTGACCTGTCCGGCGGTGGGCGGCAGCTCGTCCAGGGCCAGCGACAGCGCGGCCTCGGCGAACATCTTCGCCGTCTCGTCGTAGCCGGGATCGCCGCCGGAGACCTCGGTGTAGACGCGCCGCCCGCCGCCCTCGCCGACGAACCGGACCGAGAACCAGCTCCGGGCCCGCTGCTGCGCGCTGGGCCCCTCGCCCGGCTTGAGCCGCCCGGACAGCCAGCGCCGCGCGGGCGGCAGCTGGGCCGCCGCGACCAGCGCGCCCACGGCCGCCACCCCGCCCACCGCGACGGGCAGGTGCCGTACGGCGGCGTAGTGGCGGTAGCGGAAGTCGGGGCCGTAGCGCCGCAGGGCCCGGGCCGAGGCGCGCACGATCTGCGGGTCGAGGGTGGGCAGCGGCAGCGCCCACGCGCCGACCTCCCCGGCGAACCGCGGCGCGCCCGGCGTCGCGACCGCGCGGCGCCCCACCAGCCGCGGCTCGTGCCGCCGCCGGTCCCGGGCCGCGGCCGCCAGGTGCCGCCCGCGTGAGAACTGGCCCAGCGCGGAGGCGAACGTGCCGCCGGAGAAGGCGGCGTCCACCGACACATAGCCGTCCACGGTCAGCGGCACGTCCTCCGGCAGCTGCCGGACGGTGAAGTAGACGCCCAGGTCGTGCGGGACGGAGTCGAAGCCGCACGCGTGCAGCAGCCGTGCGCCCGTCTCACGCGCGCGTGCGTCATGGCGGACGTACGTCAGGTCGACGAACTCCGGCTCACCCGTGAGGTCGAGGTAGTCGGTGCCGGTGTCCGCGCACGCGGCGACCAGGTCGTCGCCGTGCAGGGCGTAGGGCCCGACGGTGGTGGCCAGCACGCGCGCGTGCGTGGCGAGTTTCCGCAGCGACGCCGGGTCGGAGACGTCCGCCCGCAGCATCCCCACCTCCGCGCCCCCCGGCAGCCGCTCCCGCAGCTCCACGAGCCCGCGCTCACTGCGGCCCGCGACCGCCCAGCGCAGGTTCCCGGGGGCGCGCGCGGCGAGGTACTGCGCGGTGAGCGTGCCCACGAAACCGGTGGCCCCGAAGAGCACGATGTCGTAGGGACGGTCCGCCTTGTTCGGCCTGCTCATGACACACCTCGGTTTCGCCTCACGCGCCGCTGTCGGGGGCCGAGGCTAGCGTGAAGGGTGCGGCGGTCCGACGCCGAGCCCGCCCGTCGGGTCTCCGTGTGATGCGTAAGGTGGCCAAGCGCTTGCTCGCTGAGGGCTTGTGCCGCCCGGAACACGTTCATAGCATCATCGGTGTTACATCAATTGTGTCACGACCCCTGGGGGCGGCCCATGGCAGCGGACAGGACAGCACCGCACGGACCGCTCAGCGGTGTGCGCGTCGTCGAACTGGCGGGGATCGGGCCCGGCCCGTTCGCCGCGATGCTCCTCGCCGACCTGGGCGCCGACGTCGTGCGCGTCGACCGTCCGGGCGGCCAGGGGCTCGGCATCGACCCCGCCCACGACCTCACCAACCGCGGCAAACGCTCGGTGGTCGTCGACCTGAAGGACCCGGACGGTCCCGCCCGCGTCCTGGACCTCGCCGCCCGCGCGGACGTCCTCGTCGAGGGCTACCGCCCCGGCGTCGCCGAACGCCTCGGCGTCGGCCCCGAGGCCTGCCACGCCCGCAACCCCGCCCTCGTCTACGGCCGGATGACCGGCTGGGGGCAGAGCGGGCCCCTCGCGGACCGCGCCGGGCACGACATCGGCTACATCGCCATCACCGGCGCCCTCCACCTGATCGGAGACCCGGACCGGCCCCCCGCCGTCCCCGCCAACCTCCTCGGCGACTACGCGGGCGGCTCCCTCTACCTCGTCGTCGGTGTCCTCGCCGCCCTCCAGCACGCCCGCGTCACCGGCACCGGCCAGGTCGTCGACGCCGCGATCGTTGACGGCACCGCCCACCTCTCCGCGATGATCCACGCCATGCTGGCGGCCGACGCCTGGCAGGACCGGCGCGGCGCCAACCTCCTCGACGGCGGCTGCCCCTTCTACGGCACCTACGAGACCGCCGACGGCCGCCACATCGCCGTCGGCGCCCTGGAGCAGCAGTTCTACGACGAGTTCATGACCCTGCTCGGCCTCCCCGAGCTGGCACCCGCCCGCCACGACCCGGCCCGCTGGGGAGAACTGCGCGTGGCGGTCGCCGCCCGCTTCAAGAGCCGCACCCGGGACGAGTGGACGGCCGTCTTCGACGGCTCCGACGCCTGCGTGGCGCCCGTACTCTCCCTGCGCGAGGCCCCCCACCACCCGCACCTCGCCGCCCGCGCCACCTTCACCGACCACGGCGGCATCACCCAGCCCGCCCCCGCCCCCCGCTTCTCCGCGACCCCTACCGCCGTCCGCGGCGCCCCCGCCCTGCCCGGCGCCGACACCGCCACCGTGGCCCGGGACTGGGACGTCCCGCAGCTCACCGGTCCGCGACCGAGCACCGACCAGCCCCGCAACCCTCAGCGAAAGGCCTCTTCGTGACCTCCGAAGCGTTTGTGTACGACGCGATCCGCACCCCGCGCGGACGCGGCAAGGCCACCGGCGCCCTGCACGGCACCAAGCCCATCGACCTGGTCGTCGGGCTCATCCACGAGATCCGCGCCCGCTTCCCCGGCCTCGACCCGGCCGCCGTCGACGACATCGTCCTCGGCGTCGTCGGCCCCGTCGGCGACCAGGGCTCCGACATCGCCCGGACCGCCGCCATCGTCGCCGGACTGCCGGACACGGTCGCGGGCGTCCAGGAGAACCGCTTCTGTGCCTCGGGCCTGGAAGCCGTCAACCTGGCCGCCGCCAAGGTCCGCTCCGGCTGGGAGGACCTCGTCCTCGCGGGCGGCGTGGAGTCGATGTCCCGGGTCCCGATGGGCGCCGACGGCGGCGCCTGGTTCAACGACCCGATGACCAACCTGGCCGTGGACTTCGTGCCGCAGGGCATCGGCGCCGACCTGATCGCCACCATCGAGGGCTTCTCGCGCCGCGACGTCGACGAGTACGCCGCCCTGTCGCAGGAGCGCGCGGCCACCGCCTGGAAGGAGGGCCGCTTCGAGCGCTCCGTCGTCCCCGTCAAGGACCGCAACGGCTTCGTCGTCCTCGACCACGACGAGCACATGCGCCCCGGCACCACCGCCGACTCGCTCGCGGGCCTCAAGCCGTCCTTCGCCGACATCGGCGACCTCGGGGGCTTCGACGCGGTGGCGCTCCAGAAGTACCACTGGGTGGAGAAGATCGACCACGTCCACCACGCGGGCAACTCCTCCGGCATCGTCGACGGCGCCTCCCTCGTCGCCATCGGCTCCCGGGAGGTCGGCGAGCGCCACGGACTCACCCCGCGCGCCCGCATCGTCTCCGCCGCCGTCTCCGGCTCCGAGCCCACCATCATGCTCACCGGCCCCGCCCCCGCCACCCGCAAGGCCCTCTCCCGCGCCGGGCTGACCATCGACGACATCGACCTCGTCGAGATCAACGAGGCCTTCGCCGCGGTCGTGCTGCGCTTCGTGAAGGACATGGGCCTGTCCCTGGACAAGGTCAACGTCAACGGCGGCGCCATCGCGCTTGGCCACCCCCTCGGCGCCACCGGCGCGATGATCCTCGGCACCCTCGTCGACGAACTGGAGCGCCGGGACAAGCAGTACGGCCTCGCGACGCTGTGCGTGGGCGGCGGCATGGGCATCGCCACCATCGTCGAGCGCGTCTGACCCCCTCCCGACGGATTCTTCTGGAGCACACCTGATGACCACCGAGCGCACCACCATCCGCTGGGAACAGGACGACACCGGCGTCGTCACCCTCGTCCTCGACGACCCCGCCCAGTCCGCGAACACCATGAACCGGGCGTTCCACGCCTCGCTCGCCGCCGTCGCCGACCGCCTTGAGGCGGAGAAGGACACCGTCCGCGGCGTCATCCTCGCCTCCGCCAAGAAGACCTTCTTCGCGGGCGGCGACCTGCGCGACCTGATCCGCGTCACCCCCGAGACCGCGCAGGACATCTACGACGCGGGCCTCGCCGTCAAGCGGAACCTGCGCCGCATCGAGACCCTCGGCGTCCCGGTCGTCGCCGCCCTCAACGGCGCGGCCCTCGGCGGCGGCTACGAGATCGCCCTCGCCTGCCACCACCGCGTCGCCCTCGACGCCCCCGGCTCCAAGATCGGCTGCCCCGAGGTCACCCTCGGCCTGCTCCCCGGAGGCGGCGGCGTCGTCCGCACCGTCCGGATGCTCGGCATCGCCGACGCCCTGCTGAAGGTCCTCCTCCAGGGCACCCAGTACAGCCCCCGGCGCGCCCTGGAGAACGGCCTCGTCGACGAGGTCGTGGACACGCCCGAGGAGATGCTCGCGCGCGCCCGCGCCTTCATCGACGCCAACCCGGCCTCCCAGCAGCCCTGGGACAGGCCCGGCTACCGCATCCCCGGCGGCACCCCGGCCAACCCGAAGTTCGCGGCCAACCTGCCCGCGTTCCCGGCCAACCTGCGCAAGCAGACGAACGGCGCCCCCTACCCGGCGCCCCGCAACATCCTCGCCGCCGCCGTCGAGGGCGCCCAGGTCGACTTCGAGACCGCCCAGGTCATCGAGGCCCGCTACTTCGTGGAACTGGCCGCCGGCCAGACCGCCAAGAACATGATCCAGGCGTTCTTCTTCGACCTCCAGGCCGTCAACTCCGGCGCCAACCGGCCCAAGGACGTCGCACCCCGCCAGGTGCGGAAGGTGGCCGTGCTCGGCGCCGGGATGATGGGCGCCGGGATCGCCTACTCGTGCGCCCGCGCGGGCATCGACGTCGTCCTGAAGGACGTCTCCCTCGAGGCGGCCGTCAAGGGCAAGGGCTACTCCGAGAAGCTGTGCGCCAAGGCGGTCTCCCGGGGCCGTACGACGCGGGAGAAGGCCGACGCGCTGCTCGCCCGCATCACGCCCACCGCCGAGGCGGCCGACCTCGCGGGCTGCGACGCGGTGATCGAGGCGGTCTTCGAGGACCCGGCGCTCAAGCACAAGGTGTTCCAGGAGATCGAGCACGTCGTCGAGCCCGACGCCCTGCTGTGCTCCAACACCTCCACCCTGCCCATCAGCGCCCTCGCCGAGGGCGTGGAGCGGCAGGCCGACTTCATCGGGCTGCACTTCTTCTCACCCGTCGACAAGATGCCCCTCGTCGAGATCATCAAGGGCGAACGGACCGGGGACGAGGCCCTCGCGCGCGCCTTCGACCTGGTCCGGCAGATCAAGAAGACGCCGATCGTCGTCAACGACTCGCGCGGGTTCTTCACCTCCCGCGTCATCGGCCACTTCATCAACGAGGGCGTGGCCATGGTCGGCGAGGGCGTCGAGCCCGCGTCGGTCGAACAGGCGGCGGCCCAGGCGGGCTACCCGGCCAAGGTCCTCTCCCTGATGGACGAGCTGACCCTGACCCTGCCCCGCAAGATCCGCAACGAGACCAGGCGGGCCGTCGAGGAGGCGGGCGGCACCTGGCGGGAGCACCCCGCCGAGGCCGTCATCGACCGCATGATCGACGAGTTCGGCCGGCCCGGCCGCAGCGGGGGAGCGGGCTTCTACGACTACGGCGACGACGGCAGGCGGGCGGGCCTGTGGCCGGGGCTGCGGGAGCACTTCACCAAGCCGGGCCACGAGATCCCGTTCCGGGACATGCAGGAACGCATGCTGTTCTCCGAGGCCCTGGACACGGTCCGGCTGCTGGAGGAGGGCGTGCTGACGTCGGTCGCCGACGCCAACATCGGCTCCATCTTCGGCATCGGCTTCCCCGGCTGGACCGGCGGCGTGCTCCAGTACATCAACGGCTACGACGGTGCCCTGCCAGGCTTCGTGGCACGCGCGCGTGAACTCGCCGACCGCTACGGCGAGCGGTTCGCCCCGCCCGCGCTGCTGGTCGAGAAGGCGGAGAAGGGCGAGTCGTTCAGCGACTCACCCCGCGTCTGACCGGGTGAGCACCTCGCCCAGCTCCTCCCGCAGCGACCGCTGGAACGTCGTCAGCAGCGCCTGCACCACCAGCGGGTGCATGTGCGCCGACAGCGACCGCACATCGCGGGTGTCGCGCTCCGACACCTCGTCGAGGAAGAGCCGGGCCAGGTCCTGAGCCGCGGCGCGCGAGTGTTCGGTGAGAACCTTGCGCGCCGCGAGGATCGCCTCCTGGGAGAGCGGCACGTCCAGCAGCCGCACCCCGAGCCGCAGCACCCCGAGGTCGACGTGGTAGCCGTCCGGCCCGGACCGCACCACGTCCATCGCCACCAGCCGCTCCACCTCGTCGTCGTCGAGCGCCCGCCCCGACCGCCGCTGAAGCTCCTCGCGCGTCACCAGTTCCTCGGAGTCCGGCGCCCACGAGGCGACCACGGCCCGCTGGATCGCCAGATCGTGCGCGCTGAGGTCCGGCGGCAATTGCTGGAGGTACCGCTCGATCCCGGCCAGCGTCATGCCCTGCCGCTGCAACTCCTCGATGAGTTCCAGCCGCGCCAGATGCGCACGCCCGTACTGCCCCACCCTGCGCGGCCCGATCACCGGGGGCGGCAGCAGCCCCCTGGTGCTGTAGAACCGCACCGTGCGCACCGTGACCCCGGCCTGCGCGGCCAGCTCGTCCACGGTCAGCGTCAGCTCCTCGACGTGCCTGTCCATGTGAAGCAGTATCGCTGTCTCACCAGAACTGTGAAACCCGTCCGTTGTCAGTGGGGCCGCCTACGGTGGTGCCATGACGGGGATCACCTACCTCCGGGGCGACGCGACGGCACCCTCGGTGAAGGGCGCCAGGATCATCGCCCATGTCTGCAACGACATCGGCGGCTGGGGCAAGGGCTTCGTCGTCGCCCTGTCCCGCCGCTGGCCCCAGCCGGAGGCCGCCTACCGCGCCTGGCACCGTGGCCGCGCCGCCAACGACTTCGCCCTGGGGGCGGTGCAGGTCGTGCGGGTGGAGCCGTACGTCTGGGTGGCCAACATGATCGGGCAGCGCGGCATCCGCACGGGCAGCAAGGGCGCCCCCGTGCGCTACGAGGCCATCGGTACCGCGCTGGGGCATCTGGCCGGGCACGCCGCCGCGCTCGACGCGTCGGTGCACATGCCGCGCATCGGGTGCGGTCTGGCGGGCGGCAAGTGGTCCCGTGTCGAACCCCTGGTCGTCGAGCGGCTGGTCGCGCGCGGCACATCCGTGACCGTGTACGACCACGGGGACTGAACGGGGGCATCTGGGATGCCGGGGGAGGGCCAGCGGGTAGGGGAGCGGCAT
Source organism: Streptomyces sp. B93 (assembly GCF_018070565.1). GTDB lineage: Bacteria > Actinomycetota > Actinomycetes > Streptomycetales > Streptomycetaceae > Streptomyces. Next base: position 28,888 of record NZ_JAGPXL010000054.1, on the reverse strand, counting down.
GGAGTTGCTCCCCGTGCGGATCGGGCCGTTGAACCCGTTCATCCCGGACCTGGTGGTCGGGCTGGTGCTGTTCGGTCTCTGCTATCTGGCGCTGGTGCGGCTGCTGCGGCGGGCGCGTGCCGTGCTGGAGCAGCGGGAGGAGATGACACAGGGGGCCGCCGACCGGGCCGAGGAGGTGCGGGCCCGGGCCGAGGAGAAACGGGACGAGGCGCGCGCCGTGCTCGCCGAGGCCCGCCACGAGGCGGCCCGCATCCGGCACCGCGCCGAGCGCGAGGGCGCCGCCCTGATCGCCGCCGCCCGCGCCGACGGCGTACGCGAACGGGACGGCATGCTCGCGCAGGCCGCCGCCCGCATCGAGTCCGAGCGCGCCGCCGCCGAGGCGGAACTGCGGGTGTACGTCTCCGAGCTGGCCTCGGAACTCGCCGGACGCCTGGTCGGCGAACCGATCGCCCCCACGTCGCCCACCGCCCCCTCGACGGACAACATCCGCTGACCCGGACCGGCCGGGATGCCGACGGACCGGCTATCCCGCCCCGCTCCCCACCAACCCCGCCGCCTCCTCCGCGCACCCCCACGCCACGGTGATCCCGGCGCCCCCGTGGCCGTAGTTGTGGACGAGCGGGCGCCCGTCGGGCAGGTACTCCCGTTCCAGGCGTACCGACTCCCGGGCCGGGCGCAGGCCCACCCGGTGCTCCAGCACCCGGGCCCCGGCGATCTCCGGGCGCAGGGCGGCGCAGCGCCGTACGATCGCCTCCGCGACGGCGGGGTCGGGCGCCTGCGACCAGACGTCCTCCTCCGCCGTACCGCCGAGGATCAGCCGGCCCGGCTGCGGGAACAGGTACGCCATCGCGCCGGAGGCGTCCGTGGAGACGAGCCAGGTGCGGATGCCGGGGTCGGTCACCACCACGAGCTGCCCGCGCACCGGACGCACCGTCTCGTCCGGGACGAGCGCACGGGCGCCCAGGCCCGTGCAGTTGACCACCACCGGCGCCGCCACGTCGGCGAGCGCGGACACCGTACGGTGCTCCACGGTGCCGCCCGCCGCCAGCAACCGGTCCCGCAGCCAGGGCAGATGGGTCGACATGTCGATGAGCGGGAGCCGCGCCCACAGCCCCGCCCCGGTGTACTCCCCGGCCGTCGCGGCCCGTAGCCCCGGCAGCCGGGCCGTCGCCCAGCCGCCGACCTCGTCCAGCCCGGTCTCGCCCAGTACCCCTTCGACCATCCGTACGCCGGTCGAGGCGGGCCGCTCGGCCAGCGCCGTGTACACGTCCAGCGAGCGCAGCGCCCAGGCCCGCGCCCGCGCCACCGGCTGGATCCGGTACGGCCACCACAGCGCCCCGGCAACCGCCGAGGTGGTCCGCTCGACCGGGTCCCGCGTCCACAGCCGCACCCGGCGCCCGCGCTCCGCCAGCACCACCGCGGTCGTCAGCCCGATGACCCCGCCACCCACGACGACCACGTCGTCCCTCGTGTCACTCTGCACGCCGGGACCGTAGCGGAATGTGTCATGCCGCGCTCAGGGCGCCCCCGCCCCGGGGATACTCACAGCATGTCTGCCGCGTACGCGAACTTCGGCCTGGCCCCGGCGATGCGGGCCGGTGCCGTCCTCGCGGACGGCGGCTACCAGGTCCACCGGGACTTCGTGGACTTCATCGTCGACGGACGCCCGCTGCTGCACCGGCTCTCCGACCTGGACGCCGTCTCCCCGCTCGCCTCCGACGTCCCGCCCGCGATCTTCACCGCCCAGGTCCGGGGCCTGCTGCTGGAGGCCGACGCCCCGCTGCCCGGCGGCCGCTACGTCATCTACGGCTGTCCCGAGTGCGCCGACCTGGCGTGCGGCGCGGTCACCGCCGTCATCGAGCGGATCAACGACGACTACGTCTGGCGGGACTTCGCCTGGCAGACCGAGGACGAGGTCGACCTCCGGCTCAACGGCTACCACGGCATAGGGCCGTTCCGCTTCGAGGGCGGCGCCTACCGGTCGGCGCTCGGCGCGCTGCTCGACCGCCCGGACGCCGTGGCCGACCAGGGCCCCGCGCCCCGCCGCCGCGTCCTGCTGATCGGCGCCCGCGTCGCCGTCCTCGCCAGGCTCGCCGCCGCCCTGCGCACCATCGGCATCGGCGCCGACTTCACCCGCGACGCCGAGCACGTCCCCGCCGACGAACTGCGCGGCTACGGCGCCGTCGCCTTCGGCCGCGCCATCGGCGAGCAGGAACGTACCGCCGTACGCCGCGCCTTCGAACGGGCCGGGGTCGAGGTGGCCTACGTCGACGGTCTCGCCCCGATCGTGCCGCTGCTGGTCGCCCAGATCGAACACGCCCTCGACCGCGGCCCGCGCGAGCGGCGCCGCCTCACCGCCCTGTCCGTCACCGACGGCGCGGCGGACATCGAGGTCACCTCGCCGTGCCGGGTCCGCCTGACCGCGTACCGCCTCGACCGCCTCTACCGCACCCACACCCACGAACTCCTCGACGACGTCCTCGAACCGGGCCACCACCGTCTCCCGCTGGACGCGAAGGCCGTCAAGGGACAGTCGTACGTGGTCGCGCGGACGACGGGCAGCGTGCTGGTGACGGCGGTGGCCCACTGAGGACCGCCATCAGCGCCCACTAGAATTCCCCGCCTGATGACTGCCACCCTCGTCGCCAAGAATCTCGCCGCCGGTCACGGTGACCGCTCCCTCTTCTCCGGCCTCGACCTCGTCGTCGCGCCCGGCGACGTGGTCGGGCTGGTCGGCGCCAACGGCGCGGGCAAGTCCACGCTGCTGCGCATGCTCGCCGGACTGTCCGCGCCCGAAGAGGGCGAGCTGCGGCTCTCCCCGCCGACCGCCACCGTCGGCCACCTCCCGCAGGAGCCGGAGCGGCGGCCCGGCGAGACCGTACGGGCGTTCCTCGGCCGCCGTACCGGCGTCACCGCCGCCCAGCGGGCCATGGACGAGGCCACCCAGGCCCTGGTCGACGGGGCACCGGGCGCCGACGACGCGTACGCGACGAGCCTGGAGCGCTGGCTCGGCCTCGGTGGCGCCGACCTCGACGAGCGCGCCGAGGAGACCGCCGACTCCCTTGGGCTCGCCGTCGGCCTCGACCAGCCGATGACCTCCCTCTCCGGCGGCCAGGCCGCCCGCGCCTCACTCGCCTCCCTGCTGCTCTCCCGCTACGACGTCTTCCTGCTCGACGAGCCCACCAACGACCTCGACCTCGACGGCCTGGAACGCCTGGAGCGCTTCGTCACCGGCCTGCGCGCGGGCACCGTCGTCGTCAGCCACGACCGCGAGTTCCTCACCCGCACCGTCACCAAGGTCCTCGAACTCGACCTCGCCCAGCAGCGGATCAACCTCTACGGCGGCGGCTACACCGCCTATCTGGAGGAGCGCGAGGTCGCCCGCAGGCACGCCCGCGAGGACTACGAGGAGTACGCCGACAAGAAGGCCGCCCTCCAGGAGCGGGCGCAGACCCAGCGGGCCTGGATGGACAAGGGCGTCAAGAACGCCCGGCGCAAGGCGGGCTCCGACAACGACAAGATCGGCCGCAAGTTCCGCAGCGAGGCCAGCGAGAAGCAGGCCGCGAAGGCCCGGCAGACCCAGCGCATGATCGAACGCCTCGAGGTCGTCGACGAGCCGCGCAAGGAGTGGGAGCTGCGCATGGAGATCGCCTCCGCCCCGCGCTCGGGCGCTGTCGTGGCGACCCTGCGCGACGCCGAGGTCCACCGCGGCGGCTTCGTCCTCGGCCCGGTCTCCCTCCAGATCGACTGGGCCGACCGGGTCGCGGTGACCGGCGCCAACGGCGCGGGCAAGTCCACCCTGCTGGGCGCCCTGCTCGGCCGCATCCCGCTGGACGCGGGGCACGCCGCGCTCGGCTCCGGCGTGCGGCTGGGCGAGGTCGACCAGGCACGCAAGCTGTTCCACGGCCCGGAGCAGCTGCTCGACGCCTTCCACGCGGCCGTCCCGGACACCGAACCGGCCGAGATCCGCACCCTGCTGGCCAAGTTCGGCCTGAAGGCGGACCACGTCCTGCGCCCCGCCGCCACCCTCTCCCCGGGCGAGCGCACCCGCGCCGCGCTCGCCCTCCTCCAGGGACGCGGCGTCAACCTGCTCGTCCTCGACGAGCCGACCAACCACCTCGACCTGCCCGCCATCGAGCAACTGGAGTCGGCGCTCGACGCCTACACCGGCACCCTGCTCCTGGTCACCCATGACCGCCGCATGCTGGACGCCGTCCACGTCACCCGCCGCCTGGAGGTCGCGGACGGCAAGGTGACCGAGCGCTAGCCCTTCCCGCGCAGCAGGGCGCAGACGAAGTCCTCCTGCACGGCGCGCATCTCCCGCAGCAGCTCGGGCTTGAGGGTCTCGTTGATCTGAGTGGTGGAGGAGAAGGTCAGGGACCGGCGCCCGTCCGGAGTCGCCGCCATCAGCTGGGTGTAGCCGGGCATGTTCCCGGTGTGCCCCAGCACCGTGCCGCACCGGGTGGCGTAGCGGAAGATGCCGAGGCCGACGGAGTTGCGGCCCGGCCCGGCGGGCTGGGACGCGCCGTCCACCCAGCGGCGCTGCTCCCGCACGACCCGGTCGTCGTAGAGCGCGCCCCCGGCGTAGCCGCGGATGAAGCGGGTCAGGTCGCCGGGCGTGGAGACGATGCCGCCGGACGCCCACACCCCCGACATGCTCAGCGCCTCACTGACGTCCTCGGGCGGCTCGGGCGGGCTGACGTCGTAGCCGTGCAGATACGGCTCCGGCATCCGGTAGCCCTGCGGCAGACTGGTCCCGCGCAGCCCCAGGTGCCGGTAGACCAGCTCGTCCAGCAGCCGTTCGTACGGGGTGCGGGTGACCGCCTCCGCCATCAGCGCCACGGCGATGTTGTCGGAGTTGGAGTACTGGTAGCGGCTGCCGGGCCGGAAGGCCAGCGGTTCCCCGGCGACGAAGTCGAGCAGGCGGCGGGAGTCGAAGCGGTGCCGGGGGTCGGCCCGCACGATCTCGGCGAACTCGGGACTCTGGGTGTAGTCCGGCAGCCCGCTGGTGTGGTGCAGCAGCTGGCGCAGCGTCACCGCGTGCCAGGCGCGCGGCAGCCGGGGCAGCCGGGAGCCGATGGTGTCGTCCAGGCGCAGGTCGCCCATGTTGACCAGGGAGAGCGCGACCGCGCCGCTGAACGCCTTCGCCGCGCTGGCGATCCGCATGTGGTCGTGGGTCTGCGGCGCCCGGTCGGTGCCCAGCTCCGCGACGCCCGCGCGGACCACCTCGGTGTGGTCGCCGTCGCGCAGTACGGCGATGACCCCGGGCGGGCCGCCGGGCGCCCGGACCAGCGCCTCGAGCTTGGCCCGCAGGTCGGGAGCGGTGTCGGCGGGCGGTCCGGGCGGTGCTGCGGCGGCCGGGGTGAGGGGCGCGAGACAGACCGCCACCAGCGCGATCACCCCCAGGGGGCCCGGCGGGACACGACGGCGGGCGGCTGCGGTACGGATGTGCATCGGCTCTCCGTGAGCGGGACGTGGACGGGCGTCCAGCTTCGTCCGTCCTCGCGCGCCCCGGCCGCCGCTGCTGCTGCATCCGGCGCAACCGCCGCCCCGGTCTGCGTCAGCGGCGGCCGTTCTTCGGGTCGACCAGACCCGCCCGGCGCAACGCGTCCGCCATGGCGCTGTTGGCGGGAGCCGGAGCCTGACGGCCGCCACCACCGCCGCCCCCGCCACGGCCCTGCCGCTGCTGCGGCGGACGTCCGCCGCGCTGCTGGCGCCCGCCCGAGCCGCCGGACTGCTGGCCCTGCGGGGCGGCCTCGTCGTCCAGCCGCAGCGTCAGCGAGATCCGCTTGCGCGGGATGTCGACGTCGAGGACCTTCACCTTGACGATGTCGCCGGGCTTGACCACGTCACGCGGGTCCTTCACGAACGTCCTCGACATCGCGGAGACATGCACCAGACCGTCCTGGTGGACACCGACGTCGACGAAGGCCCCGAACGCGGCGACGTTCGTCACGACGCCCTCCAGGACCATCCCGGAGGCGAGGTCCGAGATCTTCTCGACGCCCTCCTTGAACACCGCCGTCTTGAACGCGGGCCGCGGGTCACGGCCCGGCTTCTCCAGCTCCTTGAGGATGTCGGTGACCGTCGGCAGACCGAACGTCTCGTCCACGAAGTCCTGCGGCCGGAGCGAGCGCAGCACACCGGTGTTGCCGATCAGTCCGGCGACCTCCTGACCGGCGGTCTTCACCATCCGCCGCACCACCGGGTAGGCCTCGGGGTGGACGCTGGAGGCGTCCAGCGGGTCGACGCCGTCGCGGATGCGCAGGAAGCCCGCGCACTGCTCGTACGCCTTCGGACCCAGCCGTGCCACCTTCTTCAGCTCCGAGCGGGACCGGAACGGCCCGTTGGTGTCCCGGTGCGCCACGATGTTCTCGGCGAGCCCGGAGGAGATCCCGGACACCCGCGCGAGCAGCGGCGCGGAGGCGGTGTTGACGTCGACACCGACGCCGTTCACACAGTCCTCCACCACCGCGTCCAGCGAGCGCGACAGCTTCACCTCGGACAGGTCGTGCTGGTACTGGCCGACGCCGATCGACTTGGGGTCGATCTTCACCAGCTCGGCCAGCGGGTCCTGGAGCCGCCGCGCGATGGACACCGCGCCGCGCAGCGACACGTCCAGGCCGGGCAGCTCCTGGGAGGCGAAGGCGGAGGCGGAGTACACCGAGGCGCCCGCCTCGGACACCATCACCTTGGTGAGCTTCAGCTCGGGGTGCTTGGTGATCAGCTCGGCGGCGAGCTTGTCGGTCTCGCGGGACGCCGTGCCGTTGCCGATGGCGACCAGTTCGACCGCGTGCTCCTTCGCCAGCCGGGCCAGCTTGGCGATCGCCTCGTCCCAGCGGTTCTGCGGGACGTGCGGGTAGATCGTGTCGGTGGCGACGACCTTGCCGGTGGCGTCGACGACGGCCACCTTCACCCCCGTACGGAAACCGGGGTCGAGGCCGAGCGTCGCGCGGGTGCCCGCCGGGGCGGCCAGCAGCAGGTCCCGCAGGTTCGCCGCGAACACCTTCACCGCCTCGTCCTCCGCGGCCGTGCGCAGCCGCAGCCTGAGGTCGATGCCGAGGTGGACCAGCACCCGGGTGCGCCACGCCCAGCGGACGGTGTCCAGCAGCCACTTGTCGGCGGGGCGGCCCCGGTCGGCGATGCCGAAGCGGTGGGCGATCGTCCCCTCGAACGACGAGGGGCCCTCGGTCGGCTCCTCCGGCTCCAGGACGAGATCGAGGACCTCTTCCTTCTCGCCGCGCAGCATCGCGAGGATCCGGTGCGAGGGGAGCGCGGTGAACGGCTCGGCGAAGTCGAAGTAGTCGGCGAACTTCGCGCCCGCCTCCTCCTTGCCCTCGCGCACCTTGGCGGCCAGCCGCCCGCGCGTCCACATCCGCTCGCGCAGCTCACCGATCAGGTCGGCGTCCTCACCGAACCGCTCGGTGAGGATCGCCCGCGCCCCGTCGAGGGCGGCCTGCGGATCGGCCACGCCCTTGTCGGCGTCCACGAACGCGGCGGCCGCGGCCAGGGGCTCCACGGTCGGGTCCGTGAGCAGCCCTTCGGCCAGCGGCTCCAGGCCCGCCTCCCGGGCGATCTGCGCCTTGGTGCGCCGCTTGGGCTTGAACGGCAGGTAAATGTCCTCCAGGCGCGCCTTGGTCTCGGCGGCCCGGATACGGGCTTCCAGTTCCTCGGTGAGCTTGCCCTGCTCGCGCACCGACTCCAGGATCGCGGTCCGCCGCTCCTCCAGCTCCCGCAGATAGCGCAGCCGCTCCTCGAGCGTGCGCAGCTGCGCGTCGTCGAGCATCTCGGTCGCTTCCTTGCGGTAGCGGGCGATGAAGGGCACCGTCGAACCGCCGTCCAGCAGCTCCACGGCCGCCTTGACCTGCCGCTCCCGTACGCCGAGTTCCTCGGCGATCCTGCCTTCGATGGACCCTGCTTGGAGGGACCCGGGTGTCGTCACGTGCCGTACCGCCTTCTCCACTTCGGGTTGCGCGGCAATTGTGGCAGGTGACACCGACACTCGGGGACCAGGGCGGGTCAGACCCGGCGCGCCCCGCGCCGGCCGGAGCCGGAGGCACCGCCGAGGAGCCGGGCCACGGCCCGGAACGGCAGTGTCACCACGGTCGCCAGCGCGCCGCCGATCTGGCGGAGGACGTCCGCGAGAGCACGAAACACGAGATGCCCCTTTCCGTCGGTCTTTCCGTCGGTCTTTGCGTCGATCCCGTACGTCGACTGGCCTCCGGGTACCCGGACGGCGGAGATCATGCCCGGTGCCGCCTCACCCGGACGTGGTCCAGGTGAAACGCGGCTGCCTGCGCTCCAGGAACGCGGCGACCCCCTCGGCGGTGTCGCCGCTCGCGCGCGCCCGCTCCGCCCAGTGGCCGTCGCGGTCCGTACGGCCGTCCGCGAACTCCTTCGCCGCCGCCTGAGTCAGCAGCGACTTGGCGGTCAGCACCCGGGTGAACTCCGCGACCCGCTTGCCGAGTTCGCCCTCGGGCAGCACCTCGTCCACGAGGCCGGTGCGCAGCGCCCGGTCGGTGTCGATCAGCTCGCCGGAGAACAGCAGGTACTTGGCGGTGGCCGGCCCCACCAGGGACACCAGCCGCCGGGTGGCGGACGCCGGGTAGACGATGCCCAGGTTCGCCGGGGTCACCCCGAACAGCGCGCCCTCCTCGGCGAACCGCAGGTCGCAGGCGGCGGCCAGCTGCGCCCCGCCGCCCACGCAGTGCCCGCGGACCGCGGCCAGCGTCGGCTTGGGGAAGGCGGCCAGCGCCTCCTCGGCTGCCACGGCCAGTTCCTGGGCCTGCCGCGGCGATCCCTGGAGGGTGGAGATGTCGGCGCCCGCGCAGAACGTCCCGCCCGCCCCGGTCAGCACCAGCACCCGTACGCCCGGATCGGCGGCCAGCGCTTCCAGCAGCGGGGGCAGCGCCCGCCACATGGCGGCGGTCATGGCGTTGCGCTTGGGCGGGTACTCGATGACGACCGTGGCCACCGAATCGGCGACGGTGTACGACAGCTGCGGCTCCATGCGCGGGATGCTAGCCGGGGCCCTCCCGAGCCCGGCCGGCGACCTGGGGAGTCAAACCCGTACAACCCGAATAGTTCGCCAAGTCGGCACGAGTGGGACAGGAGCAGTCCCTCAACTGACGGTGTCATACGCCAACGGTCAGAAACGTTCGATAATTGCTGACTTGCGTTCAGCTTCCCGGCGTGGAGCGGCTCGTTACCAACACTCGACGTGTGGTGACAATCGAGCACAAGGGTGGCGACCGGACGATGGACAACCTTGGGCGCGGGCCCGCCCCACGCCCCGCGGGCGGCGCGGACGCATCCCCCGAACCGCCGACGCCCGCCCCACTGCCCTACGAGGGCGTCTGGCGGTTCACCGCCCCCGCCCTCGACGCCTCGGTCCCGCAGGCCCGGCACGCCGTGCGGGACCTGTTGCTGCGGCAGGGCGTACCCGCCTCGGACGACCTGGTGCAGGGGCTGCTGCTGATCGTCTCGGAGCTGGTCACGAACGCCGTACGGCACGCGGCACTGCTGTCGCCGATGCTGGCCGTGGAGGTCGCCGTCGGTGCCGAGTGGGTGCGGGTGTCCGTGGAGGACAACCACCCCTACCGGCCCACCGCCCTGGAGGCCGACCACGGGCAGACCGGCGGACGCGGACTGCTGCTGGTGCGCGAGGTGACCCGGGAGGCGGGCGGGGCGTGCGACGTCGAGCACACCGCCAGCGGTGGCAAGGTGATCTGGGCCGCCCTGCCGCTCAAGCCCGCCCGGCTGCCCTGACGTCCCGGACGCTCACCACCCCGGCGCTCACCAGCCCGCGGAGTTGCCCGTCAGCTCCCGGACCGCGGGGCGTGCCGCGTCCAGCACGGTCATGAACCAGGCCGAGAAGGGGTTCTCGGCGTGCCGCTCCGCCAGCTCCGCCGGGGTCACGAAGGCGGTGGCGCCGACCTCCTCCGGGTCCGGCCGCAGCGCCGACTGCACCATGCCGACGAAGAGGTGGTTGTACTCCTGTTCCACCAGGCCCGAGACCGGGTCCGGGTGGTTGTAGCGGACCGTGCCCGCCGCGGCCAGCAGCGAGGGGGAGACACCCAGCTCCTCGTACGTGCGCCGGGCCGCCGCCGCGAACGGGGACTCGCCCGGGTAGGGGTGGCCGCAGCAGGTGTTGGACCACACACCGGGGGAGTGGTACTTGCCCGGCGCGCGCTGCTGGAGCAGCAGCCGGCCCTGCTCGTCGAAGAGGAAGACGGAGAACGCCCGGTGCAGCAGTCCCGGCGGCTGATGGGCGGTGAGCTTCTCCTCGGTGCCGATGGTCACGCCGTTCTCGTCGACCAGTTCCAACAAGATCGCTTCCGCGGTGCCGTTCGACGAGCTGGGCGTCGCGGTGGCAGGTGTGATCGGCATACCCATCCTTAGCATCGGTCCTCGCCTCCCCAGTCTGCCGTACCCGTCCGGCACTCCCGGCACTTACCGGCGCGTCCGCATGTCCCGCGCGCTGCGCGGTCGGCGGGGCGTACCACCCCCGCAGGCGCGAGGCCTCAGTGGCACAACCGCGCCTCGTGCTCCGCGTGACCGCCCGGCTCCAGCTGGAAGGTGCAGTGCTCCACGTCGAAGTGGTGCCCAAGGCACCCCTGGAGTTCATGGAGCATCTTCTCGTGCCCTATGGCGCTCAGGACCTCCGAGCGCACGACCACGTGCGCGGAGAGCACCGGCATCCCGGAGGTGATGGTCCAGGCGTGCAGGTCGTGGACGTCCTCGACGCCTTCCAGCGCCAGTATGTGCGCCCTGACCTCGGCCACGTCCACGCCCTTGGGCGCCGACTCCAGCAGCACGTCGAGGGTCTCACGCAGCAGCCGCACCGTCCGCGGCACGATCATCAGCCCGATCAGCAGCGACGCGACCGGGTCGGCCGCCTGCCAGCCGGTGCCCAGGATCACCAGTGCCGACACGAGCACCGCCACCGAGCCCAGCGCGTCCGCCGCCACCTCGAGGAACGCCCCGCGCACGTTCAGGCTCTCCCGCTGGCCGCGCATCAGCAGCGTCAGGGAGATCATGTTGGCGACCAGACCGACCAGGGCGAACACGACGGTCAGCCCGCCGTCGGTGTCCGCCGGGGTGACGAACCGCTGGATCGCCTCGTACAGGACGTAGCCGCCGACGCCGAGCAGCAGCAGACAGTTGGCGAGCGCGGCGAGGATCTCGGCGCGGGCGTAGCCGAAGGTGCGCTTCCCGCTCGGCGGGAGGTTCGCGAAGTGGATGGCGAGCAGTGCCATACCGAGGCCGAGGGCGTCGGTGGCCATGTGCGCGGCGTCCGCGATCAGCGCGAGCGAGTCGGCGAGCAGCCCGCCGACGATCTCCACGACCATCACGGTGAGCGTGATCGACAGCGCGATCCGCAGCCTGCCGCGGTACGCCGCTGCCGCCGTGCCGTGCGGCAGCGCGCCGTGCGCATGCCCGTGGTCGTGCCCTGCCCCCATGGCAGCCGCCTCCTGATGAACGCGCCGGATCGGTCCGAGGGCCCAGTGAACTACGGGCGGGGGGTATCGGGCAACGCGACGCTGAACACCGTTGTCATCTGCTCTGACCTGCGCAAACGAACCACAGGTCAGACCACCTGGACGATCAGCCGCCGTGCCGGAGCCGCCAGCCCGACCACGCCGACTCGACCATCTCGCCCACCCCGCGCCGCGCCGTCCAGCCCAGCTCCCGTGCCGCCCGCTCCGCCGCGGCGACCGACACCGGCGCGTCCCCGGGGCGGCGCGCCTCGACCACGGGCGGTCGGCGGTCGCCGGTCACCTCGCCGATGACGTCGACCATCTCCCGTACGGAGACGCCCTCCCCCCGGCCGATGTTCAGCGTCAGATCGCCCGCCGCCCCCGGCGCCGACAGCCGTCCGGCCGCCGCGAGGTGCGCCTCGGCCAGGTCCGCGACGTGGATGTAGTCCCGGACGCAGGTGCCGTCCGGGGTCGGGTAGTCGTCGCCGAAGATCCGCGGCGCCTCGTCGCGGGTGAGCCGGTCGAAGACCATGGGGACGATGTTGAACACACCGGTGTCCGCCAGCTCGGGAGCGGCGGCGCCCGCCACGTTGAAGTAGCGCAGGCACACCGTGGCGATGCCGTGCGCCTGCCCGGCCGCCCGCACCAGCCACTCACCGGCGAGCTTGGTCTCGCCGTACGGGTTCACCGGCGCGCACGGGGTGTCCTCCGTGATCAACCCCACATCCGGGTTGCCGTAGACCGCGGCCGAGGAGGAGAACAGGAAGCGCCCGATCCCGGCGTCGGCGACCGCGTCCAGCAGGGTGGCGAGCCCGCCGACGTTCTCCCGGTAGTAGCGGGTGGGCTGCGCCACCGACTCGGCGACCTGCTTGCGCGCCGCGAGATGCACCACACCCGTCACCGCGTGCTCGGCGAGGACCTTGCGCAGCAGCTCCCCGTCCAGTGAGGAGCCCCGCACCAGCGGCACCTCGGCCGGGAGCCGCGCGGGGACTCCGGCCGACAGGTCGTCCAGCGCCACGACACGCTCCCCGGCGCCGGTCATCGCCCGCGCCACATGAGCCCCGATGTAACCGGCCCCGCCGGTGATCAGCCACGTCATGGCCGCCACCCTAAGCCGCCCCCGGCCGCCGCGCTCACACCGAGGCGGCGCGGTATGGACCGTTCTGCGGTGTGATTTTGTACGCCGGGGCCCGCATCCCCGATGATGATCGCCGCGGAGGTCGCAGCAGACCCTGTCGTCCGGACGATGAACGGCCGGTGAACACGGTCTTCTCATCATCCGATAGCCTCTGCCGACATGCCGCCCGGCTGGTGCAGCCAAGGGGCGCCCCACCATGCACACGCCCGGCGCCACGGCGTCGGCACCCAGGGAGTGAGTTCGGTTGCCGACCGCCATCCTCACCGGTCAGCCGGTCCCGGGATCCTCGATCGAGGGCGATCTGCGGTCCCTCGGGTTCGAGGTGCGCACCGCCGCGGGCGCCGCCGAGGCCGAGGCACTGCTCGCCCAGGTCCCCGCCGACCAGCGGGTCGCCGTGGTCGACGCCCGCTTCGTCGGCCATGTGCACGCCCTGCGCCTCGGCCTCACCGACCCGCGCTTCCCGCTGGCCGCCGTCCCCGGCGCCGTCACCGCCCAGGGCGCCGGACGGCAGGCGCTGACCCGGGCGGTGGCCCGCGAGAACTCCTCCGGCACCGGCGCCACCCTCGTCGGCGTCGAGGGCCTGCCCGACCGGATCACCACCGCCCTGGACACCGACGGCACCGATGTGCACCGCCCCGAGCTGGGCAGCCTCGTCGCCGCCGTCCCCGCCGACCCCCAGGCCCGCAACGAGGCACGGCAGGCCGTCGACGCCGTCGACGACGAGGCCGTACGCCTGAAGTCGGCCGTGAAGGCCCGCGACGGCTTCTTCACCACCTTCTTCATCAGCCCCTACTCGCGCTACCTCGCCCGCTGGTGCGCCCGCCGGGGCCTGACCCCCAACCAGGTCACCACCGCCTCCCTGCTCACCGCGCTGATCGCGGCGGGCTGCGCGGCCACCGGCACCCGCGGCGGCTTCGTCGCGGCGGGCGTCCTGCTGATCTTCTCCTTCGTACTGGACTGCACCGACGGCCAGCTCGCCCGCTATTCGCTCCAGTACTCCACCCTCGGCGCCTGGCTCGACGCCACCTTCGACCGGGCCAAGGAGTACGCCTACTACGCCGGCCTCGCGCTCGGAGCGGCCCGCGGCGGCGACGACGTATGGGCCCTCGCCCTCGGTGCGATGGTCCTCCAGACCTGCCGCCACGTCGTCGACTTCTCCTTCAACGAGGCCAACCACGACGCCACCGCCAACACCAGCCCCACCGCCGCCCTCTCCGACAAGCTGGACAGCGTCGGCTGGACGGTCTGGGTACGGCGGATGATCGTCCTGCCGATCGGTGAGCGCTGGGCGATGATCGCCGTCCTCACCGCCGTGGCCACCCCGCGCATCACCTTCTACGCGCTGCTCGTCGGCTGCGCCTTCGCGGCGACGTACACGACGGCGGGGCGGGTGCTGCGGTCCCTGACCCGCAGGGCCCGCCGCACCGACCGGGCCGCGACCGCGCTGGCGGACCTCGCGGACTCCGGCCCGCTCGCCCAGGCCGTCGCCCAGACGCTCGGCGGGCCCGCGCGCGGACTGCCCGGCTTCACCGCCCCGGCCGTCGCCCTGCTCGGCGGCGCCGCCGTGGTCGCCACCGCCGCGCTCACCGGCTTCGGCGGCCCCTGGACCCTCGTCGCCGCCCTCGGCTACACCCTCACCTCCGGCCTCGCCGTCGCCCGCCCGCTGAAGGGCGCCCTGGACTGGCTGGTCCCGCCGTTCCTGCGGGCCGCGGAGTACGGCACCGTCCTCGCGCTCGCGGCCAAAGCGGAGGTGAACGGAGCGCTTCCGGCGGCTTTCGGCCTGGTGGCGGCCGTCGCCTACCATCACTACGACACGGTCTACCGCATCCGCGGCAACGCGGGCGCGCCCCCCACCTGGCTGGTGCGGGCGATCGGAGGGCACGAGGGGCGGACCCTGGCGGTCGCCGTGCTGGCCGCGCTGCTCACCGCATCGCAGTTCACGCTCGCGCTCACGGTCCTCGCCGTGGCCGTGGCCGTGGTGGTGCTCGTCGAGAGCATCCGCTTCTGGGCCTCCGCAGGGGCGCCCGCCGTACACGACGAAGGAGAACCCGCATGATCGGCCTCGTGCTGGCGGCCGGCGCCGGCCGGCGTCTGCGCCCCTACACCGACACCCTGCCCAAGGCGCTGGTGCCGGTCGGGCCCGAGGGCGTCGAGGGCGAGCCGACGGTCCTGGACCTGACCCTCGGCAACTTCGCCGAGGTCGGGCTCACCGAGGCCGCGATCATCGTGGGCTACCGCAAGGAGGCCGTGTACGAGCGCAGGGCCGCCCTGGAGCAGAAGTACGGCCTCAGGCTCACCCTCATCGACAACGACAAGGCCGAGGAGTGGAACAACGCCTACTCCCTGTGGTGCGGCCGTGACGCCCTCAAGGACGGTGTGATCCTGGCCAACGGCGACACCGTGCACCCGGTCTCCGTCGAGCGGACCCTGCTCGCCGCCCGCGGCGACGGAAAGCGGATCATCCTCGCCCTGGACACCGTGAAGTCGCTGGCCGACGAGGAGATGAAGGTCGTCGTCGAGCCCGAGCGCGGCGTCCGGAAGATCACCAAGCTGATGGACCCCGCCGAGGCCACCGGCGAGTACATAGGCGTCACCCTCATCGAGGGAGACGCCGCCCCGGAACTCGCCGACGCGCTGCGCACCGTCTGGGAGACCGAGCCGCAGCAGTTCTACGAGCACGGCTACCAGGAACTGGTCAACCGCGGCTTCCGCATCGACGTCGCGCCGATCGGCGACGTGCCGTGGGTCGAGATCGACAACCACGACGATCTCGCCCGGGGACGGGAGATCGCGTGCCGGTACTGACCCGACTCATCCCCTCGCCGGTCGTCGTGGACATCCGCCCGGGTGCCCTCGACGACCTGGGCTGCGTCCTCGACGACGAGCGGATCTCGCACTCCGGCAAGCTCGCCGTCGCCGTCAGCGGCGGCTCCGGCGCCCGCCTGCGCGAGCGGCTCGGCCCGTCGCTGCCCGGCGCCTCCTGGTACGAGGTCGGCGGCGGCACCCTCGACGACGCGGTCCGCCTGGCCGGCGAGATGAAGGCCGGGCACTACGACGCCCTCGTCGGCCTCGGCGGCGGCAAGATCATCGACTGCGCCAAGTTCGCCGCCGCGCGGGTCGGCCTCCCGCTGGTCGCCGTCCCCACCAACCTCGCCCACGACGGACTGTGCTCCCCGGTCGCCACCCTCGACAACGACGCCGGGCGCGGCTCCTACGGCGTGCCCAACCCGATCGCCGTCGTCATCGACCTGGACGTCGTACGCGAGGCCCCGGTGCGCTTCGTCCGGGCCGGGATCGGCGACGCCGTCTCCAACATCTCCGCCATCCGCGACTGGGAACTGGCGGGCCGGGTCAAGGGCGAGAAGATCGACGGCCTGGCCGCCGCCATGGCCCGGCAGGCCGGTGAGGCGGTCCTGCGCCACCCCGGCACCATCGAGGACAACGACTTCCTCCAGGTGCTGGCCGAGGCGCTGGTCCTCTCCGGCATCGCCATGTCGGTCTCGGGCGACTCCCGCCCCTCCTCCGGGGCCTGCCACGAGATCAACCACGCCTTCGACCTGCTGTACCCCAAGCGTGCCGCCGCCCACGGCGAGCAGTGCGGGCTCGGCGCCGCCTTCGCGATGTGGCTGCGCGGCGCCCACGAGGAGTCGGTGTACATGGCCCGGGTGCTGCGCAGGCACGGCCTTCCGGTGCTGCCGGAGGAGATCGGCTTCACCGCGGAGGAGTTCTTCCGTGTCGTGGAGTACGCCCCGCGGACCCGGCCCGGCCGCTACACGATCCTCGAACACCTCGACCTGAACACCGACCAGATCAAGGACACTTACGCCGACTATGTCAAGGCCATCGGTAGCTGAACTCCGTCCGGTCGTCCACCCCGCGGGGGTCAAGGACCGGCGCAGCGGTGAGCACTGGGGCGGACGCCTCTACATGCGTGAGGTGTCGCTGCGGATCACCCGACTGCTGGTGACCACCCGGGTCACGCCCAACCAGCTCACGTACCTGATGACCCTGTTCGGCGTCCTCGCGGCCCCCGCCCTGCTGGTGCCGGGCATACCGGGCGCCGTCCTCGGCGTACTGATGGTCCAGCTCTACCTGCTCCTCGACTGCGTCGACGGGGAGGTGGCCCGCTGGAAGAAGCAGTTCTCCCTCGGCGGTGTCTACCTCGACCGGGTTGGCGCCTACCTGTGCGACGCCGCCGTCCTCGTCGGCTTCGGACTGCGCGCCGCCGACCTGTGGGGCAGCGGCCGGATCGACTGGCTGTGGGCCTTCCTCGGCACCCTCGCCGCCGTCGGCGCCATCCTGATCAAGGCCGAGACCGACCTGGTCGGCGTCGCCCGGCACCAGGGCGGGCTGCCGCCGGTCAAGGAGTCGGCGTCCGAGCCGCGCTCGTCCGGGATGGCGCTGGCCCGCCGCGCCGCCGCCGCGCTGAAGTTCCACCGGCTGGTCCTCGGCATCGAGGCCTCGCTGCTGATCCTGGTGCTGGCCGTCCTCGACCAGGCCCGCGGCGACCTGTTCTTCACCCGGCTCGGCGTCGCCGTGCTCGCCGGTATCGCCCTGCTCCAGACCCTGCTGCACCTGGTCTCCATCCTCGCCTCCAGCAGGCTGCGGTGAGCGCCGTGGACGCGTCCTCGCTGAAGGTCGGCGCGGTCGTCATCACCATGGGCAACCGCCCCGAGGAACTGCGCGCCCTGCTGGAGTCCGTCGCCAAGCAGGACGGCGACCCCGTCGAGGTGGTCGTCGTCGGCAACGGCTCCCCGGTCCCCGAGGTCCCCGACGGCGTCCGCACCATAGAACTGCCCGAGAACCTCGGCATCCCCGGCGGCCGCAACGTCGGCATCGAGGCTTTCGGCCCCGGCGGCCGCGACGTCGACATACTGCTCTTCCTCGACGACGACGGCCTGCTCGCCCGCACCGACACCGCCCAGCTGTGCCGGGAGGCGTTCGCGGCCGACGCCCGGCTCGGCATCGTCAGCTTCCGCATCGCCGACCCCGACACCGGTGTCACCCAGCGCCGCCACGTCCCCCGGCTGCGCGCCTCCGACCCGATGCGCTCCTCCCGGGTCACCACCTTCCTCGGCGGCGCCAACGCCGTCCGCACCCGGGTCCTCGCCGAGGTCGGCGGCCTGCCCGACGAGTTCTTCTACGCCCATGAGGAGACCGACCTCGCCTGGCGCGCCCTGGACGCCGACTGGATGATCGACTACCGGTCCGACATGGTGCTGTACCACCCGACGACCGCCCCCTCCCGGCACGCGGTGTACCACCGGATGGTCGCCCGCAACCGGGTCTGGCTCGCCCGCCGCAACCTGCCCGCCCCGCTGGTCCCCGTCTACCTGGGCGTCTGGCTGCTGCTCACGCTGGCGCGCCGCCCCTCGCGGCCCGCCCTGAAGGCCTGGTTCGGCGGCTTCCGGGAGGGCTGGACCACGCCCTGCGGTCCCCGCAGGCCCATGAAGTGGCGTACGGTGTGGCGGCTGACCAGACTGGGCCGACCCCCGGTGATCTGAGAAGCTCGTCCCTGAGAGCAGGGCCCGCGCGGGCCCCTCGGATCGAAGACGAAAGTTTCCACTTGTGAGTGAGACAACGCACGACGGAGGAGTCGCGGTGACGACCACGCCTCCGTCGCCCGACGAGTCACTGACCGCGGCACAGCTCGCCGCGAAGTACGGCCTGACCGTGAGCGGCGCCCGGCCCTCGCTCGTCGAGTACGTCCGCCAGCTCTGGGACCGGCGTCACTTCATCCTCGCCTTCTCCCGGGCGAAGCTGACCGCCCAGTACAGCCAGGCCAAGCTCGGCCAGCTGTGGCAGGTGGCGACGCCGCTGCTGAACGCCGCGGTCTACTTCTTCATCTTCGGTCTGCTGCTCGGGGCGCGCCGGGGCATCCCGCACGAGATCTATGTGCCGTTCCTGGTGACCGGGGTGTTCGTGTTCACGTTCACCCAGAGTTCGGTGCTGGCCGGGGTGCGCGCGATCTCCGGCAACCTGGGCCTGGTGCGGGCGCTGCACTTCCCGCGGGCCTCGCTGCCCGTCTCCTTCGCGCTCCAGCAGCTCCAGCAGCTGCTGTACTCGCTGATCGTGCTGGTCGCGGTGATGATCGGCTTCGGCAGCTACCCCAGCCCCGCCTGGCTGCTGGTGATCCCGGCGCTGGTGCTCCAGTTCGTGTTCAACACCGGCCTGGCGCTGGCCTTCGCCCGGATGGGCAGCAAGACGCCCGACCTGGCCCAGCTGATGCCGTTCGTGCTGCGCACCTGGATGTACGCCTCGGGTGTGATGTTCAGCATCCCGGCGATGCTCGCCGACAAGGACGCCCCCGGCTGGCTCGCCGACGTGCTCCAGTGGAACCCGGCGGCGATCTACATGGACCTGGTCCGCTTCGCGCTGATCGACGGCTACGGCTCGTCGTACCTGCCGCCGCACGTGTGGGCCTTCGCGCTGGGCTGGGCCGTCCTCGTCGGCGCGTTCGGCTTCGTCTACTTCTGGAAGGCTGAGGAGCAGTACGGCCGTGGCTGATCTCGACAAGCCCGACCTCGTCGACGGCGGCGCCGTCGACGACGGGCCGCGCGTCCCCACCGTCATCGCCGACGAGCTGCACATCGTCTACCGCGTCAACGGCGCCCGCACCGGCCGGGGCAGCGCGACGGCGGCCCTGAGCCGCATCGTCAAGCGAGGCTCCGACGACGCGGCGAGGGGCGTGCGCAAGGTGCA
This sequence comes from Streptomyces sp. B93, assembly GCF_018070565.1. GTDB lineage: Bacteria > Actinomycetota > Actinomycetes > Streptomycetales > Streptomycetaceae > Streptomyces. The sequence goes on along the minus strand of NZ_JAGPXL010000054.1, from coordinate 9,568 downwards.
CGCCGTGCGCGGTGTCTCCTTCGTCGCCTACCGGGGCGAGGCGATCGGCCTGATCGGCTCCAACGGCTCCGGAAAGTCCACCCTGCTGCGCGCCATCGCCGGACTGCTGCCCGCCGAGCGGGGCCGGGTCTACACCAACGGCCAGCCCTCGCTGCTGGGGGTGAACGCGGCCCTGATGAACGACCTGACCGGCGAGCGCAACGTCATCCTCGGCGGCCTCGCGATGGGCATGTCCCGCGAGCAGATCAGGGAGCGCTACCAGGACATCGTCGACTTCTCCGGCATCAACGAGAAGGGCGACTTCATCACGCTGCCGATGCGGACCTACTCCTCCGGCATGGCCGCCCGGCTGCGGTTCTCCATCGCCGCCGCCAAGGACCACGACGTGCTGATGATCGACGAGGCGCTGGCCACCGGCGACGGCCGCTTCCGCAAGCGCTCCGAGGCCCGCATCCGCGAGCTGCGCAAGGAAGCGGGCACGGTCTTCCTGGTCAGCCACAACAACAAGTCCATCCGCGACACCTGCAACCGCGTCCTGTGGCTGGAGCGCGGCGAACTGCGCATGGACGGTCCCACCGACGAGGTGCTCAGGGAGTACGAGAAGTTCTCCGGCAAGTGACAGCGCCCGGCGGCGACCGGCCCCGTCGGAACTGCTCCGGCGGGGCCCGCGTCTGCAAAGGAAACGTCAACTCCGCGCGGCCTTAGGAATCTTGGGGCCAATCGGTGTGTTGTTGTGATGTGCAGGACACCCCCGGGCGCCCCGCTCCGTTGTACAACGTAAGCTGTACCGGTGCCGAATCACGGCAATCAGGGCCATAATGCGCGACACCCTGCTCCGGGACCGCCGCCGAGCGCTGGGCGGCGTGTCCGAAATAGTGTGTATTGCGTCCGCAGTGTAGAACGGGAGATGTGACGGCAATGGCTACGGAAACTCCCCAGCTCCGCTCAGCGCGCGCCGTCCCCGCCCCGGGCAGCAAACGGTGACGGCAGCCAGGACGGCGCGCCCCGGCGACCCGGAGCGCGACACCCTCGACAAGGCCGCGGCCGAGAACTTCCCCGTGGCCCCCTTCTTCCTGCCCCGCGCCTGGCGCACCGACCTCATGGCCGTCTACGGCTTCGCCCGTCTGGTCGACGACATCGGCGACGGCGACCTCGCCCCCGGTGGCGCCGACGCGGCCCTGCTCGGCGTGGCCCCCGAGGACGCCGGGGACCGGCTCCTCCTCCTCGACGCCTTCGAGGCCGACCTGCGCCGGGTCTTCGACGGCACCCCCCGTCACCCCCTGCTGCGCCGCCTCCAGCCCACGGTGCGCGCCCGCGCGCTGACCCCCGAGCCCTTCCTCGGGCTGATCGCCGCCAACCGCCAGGACCAGCTGGTCAAGCGCTACGAGACCTACGACGACCTGCTCGCCTACTGCGAACTGTCCGCCAACCCGGTCGGCCGTCTCGTCCTCGCCGTCACCGGCACCGCCACCCCCGAGCGGATTCGCCGCTCCGACGCGATCTGTACCGCCCTCCAGATCGTCGAGCACCTCCAGGACGTGGCCGAGGACCTCGGCCGCGACCGCGTTTACCTGCCCGCCGCGGACATGAAGCGCTTCCACGTCCAGGAGGCGGACCTCACCCCGGACAGCGCCGGCGCGTCCCTGCGCGCCCTGGTCGCGTACGAGGCACAACGCGCCCGCGAACTCCTGAATGAAGGCGCCCCCCTCGTGGGTAGCGTCCACGGCAGGCTGAGACTGCTGCTCGCAGGATTCGTGGCGGGGGGAAGGGCGGCGATCGACGCGATCGCCGCCGCCGATTACGACGTCCTTCCCGGCCCGCCCAAGCCCGGCAAGATCCGGCTGCTGCGTGAGGTGGGCGTGACTCTGCGAGGAGAGGGGTGATCCAGGCCGTGGAGTCTCCACCACCCGCGTCCGCGCCGGTGCTCGCCGCCTACAGCTACTGCGAGGCCGTCACCGGACAGCAGGCCCGCAACTTCGCCTACGGCATCAGGCTCCTGCCGGTGCCCAAGCGGCGGGCGATGTCCGCGCTGTACGCGTTCTCCCGCCGGGTCGACGACATCGGCGACGGAGCCCTGGACGACGAGGTGAAGGCCACCCGGCTCGAGGACACCCGGGCACTGCTCACCCGGATCCGCGAGGGCGCCGTCGACGAGGACGACACCGACCCGGTCGCCGTCGCCCTCGCGCACGCCGCCCGCGCCTTCCCCATCCCGCTCGGCGGCCTGGACGAGCTGATCGACGGCGTGCTGATGGACGTACGCGGCGAGACCTACGAGACCTGGGACGACCTGAAGGTCTACTGCCGCTGCGTGGCGGGTGCCATCGGACGCCTCTCGCTCGGCGTCTTCGGCACCGAACCCGGAGCGCGCGGCGCCGAGCGCGCACCCGAGTACGCCGACACCCTCGGCCTCGCGCTCCAGCTCACCAACATCCTCAGGGACGTCCGCGAGGACGCCGAGGGCGGCCGCACCTATCTGCCCGCCGACGACCTCGCCAAGTTCGGGTGTTCGGCCGGGTTCAGCGGGCCGAGGCCACCGGAGGGCTCCGACTTCGCGGGCCTCGTGCACTTCGAAGTGCGTCGGGCCCGCGCCCTCTTCGCCGAGGGCTACCGGCTGCTCCCCATGCTCGACCGCCGCAGCGGCGCCTGCGTCGCCGCCATGGCGGGCATCTACCGCCGGCTGCTGGACCGCATCGAACGCGACCCCGGGGCCGTGCTGCGCGGCCGGGTCTCGCTGCCCGGGCGTGAGAAGGCCTACGTCGCCGTGCGCGGTCTGTCCGGGCTCGACACCCGCCATGTGAGCCGGAGGACCGTCAGGAGGCGCGCCTGATGGACCACCTCGATCCAGCCGAGGACACCGGCGACAAGCGGCGGGCAACCCTCCGCGACGGGCGGGCGTCCCTGACTGCGACGGCCTGCCGTCCACGCTTCAAGCAGTACGGCGATCCGGCCGTCCGGCACGCCGGGCGCGCGGAGAGGGGGGTGCGATGACCGACCGCACGGACGTGGACGGGTCACGCGCGCACACCACCGCGGGGCCCGGGCGGGACGCCGTGGTGATCGGCGGCGGGCTCGCCGGGATCACCGCCGCGCTCGCGCTCGCCGACGCGGGCGTGCGCGTCACCCTGCTGGAGGGCAGGCCACGCCTGGGCGGGCTCGCCTTCTCCTTCCAGCGCGGCGATCTGACCGTCGACAACGGGCAGCACGTCTACCTGCGCTGCTGCACGGCCTACCGCTGGTTCCTCGACCGGATCGACGGCGCCCGCCTCGCTCCGCTCCAGGACCGCCTCGACGTACCCGTCGTCGATGTCACCCGCCCCGAGGGACGGCGGCTCGGCAGGCTGCGGCGCGACGCGCTGCCCGTGCCCCTGCACCTCGGGCGCAGCCTCGCCACCTATCCGCACCTCACGCTCGCCGACCGCGCCCGGGTGGGGCGTGCCGCGCTCGCGCTGGGCGGACTCGACCTCGCCGATCCGACGCTGGACCAGCAGGACTTCGGCAGCTGGCTGACCGCGCACGGTCAGTCGGCGCGCGCCGTCGAGGCCCTGTGGGACCTGGTCGGGGTGGCCACCCTCAACGCGGTCGCGGGCGACACCTCGCTGGGGCTCGCCGCGATGGTGTTCAAGACCGGTCTGCTGTCCGACCCGGGCGCGGCCGACATCGGCTGGGCCCATGTCCCGCTGGGTGAACTGCACGACCGGCTGGCACGCAGGGCGCTCGACTCCGCGGGCGTCCGCCTCGGGCTCCGTACACGAGTCACCTCCATCTCCCGCCAGGACAACGGACGTTGGGCCGTCCAGGTTCCCGGCGAGCGCATCGAGACGGACGCCGTCGTCCTCGCCGTACCGCAGCGTGAGACGCACGGCCTGCTGCCCGACGGCGCCCTCGACGACCCCGGGCGGCTGCTGCGCATCGGCACCGCGCCCATCCTCAACGTCCACGTCGTCTACGACCGGAAGGTGCTCGACGCGCCCTTCCTCAGCGCGCTCGGCACCCCCGTGCAGTGGGTCTTCGACCGGACCGACGCCTCCGGGCTGAAGAGCGGCCAGTACCTGGCGGTGTCCCAGTCGGCGGCGCACGACGACATCGACGCACCCGTCGCCGACCTGCGCGAGCGGTACCTGCCGGAGCTGGAGCGGCTGCTGCCGCGCACCCGGGGCGCCGGGGTGCGGGACTTCTTCGTCACCCGGGAGCGCACCGCCACCTTCGCCCCCGCCCCCGGCGTCGGGCGCCTCAGGCCCGGCGCCCGGACCCGAACCCCCGGCCTGTACCTGGCCGGCGCGTGGACCGCCACTGGGTGGCCCGCGACCATGGAGAGTGCGGTCCGCAGCGGCATCAACGCGGCGGACGCCGCGCTGCACGCCCTCGGACGGCCCCGCCCCGCCCACCTCTTCGACGTCGAGGAGGCGGCGTGACGCTCGACCAGCAGCGCGCGGCAGGCACCCGCACCCCCCGCACAGCAACAAGAGGAGAGAACGTGCCCCCTGTACCCCCGGCCTCGATGGCCGCTCGAGAGACCGCGGTCGACGTGACCGCGCTTCTGGAGCGCGGCCGGACCCTGGCCACGCCGGTACTGCGGGCGGCCGTCGACCGCCTGGCGCCACCCATGGACACGGTCGCCGCCTACCACTTCGGGTGGATCGACGCCCACGGCAACCCCGCCGCCGGCGACGGCGGCAAGGCCGTGCGTCCCGCCCTGGCCGTCCTCTCCGCGGAGGTCCCCGGCGCCGCGCCGGAGACCGGTGTCCCCGGCGCCGTCGCCGTCGAACTGGTCCACAACTTCTCCCTGCTGCACGACGACCTGATGGACGGCGACGAACAGCGCCGCCACCGCGAGACCGTCTGGAAGGTGCACGGCCCCGCCCAGGCCATCCTGGTCGGCGACGGACTGTTCGCGCTGGCGGGCGAGGTGCTGCTGGAACTCGGCACGGTCGAGGCGGGCCGTGCCGCCCGCCGACTGGCCACCGCCACCCGCGCCCTGATCGACGGTCAGGCACAGGACATCGCCTACGAGCACCGCGACCGGGTCAGCGTCGAGGAGTGCCTGGAGATGGAGGGCAACAAGACCGGCGCGCTGCTCGCCTGCGCCAGCTCCATCGGGGCCGTGCTGGGCGGCGCCGACGACCGCACCGCCGACGCCCTGGAGAGGTACGGCTACCACCTGGGCCTCGCCTTCCAGGCCGTCGACGACCTGCTCGGCATCTGGGGCGACCCGGAGGCCACCGGCAAGCAGACCTGGAGCGATCTGCGCCAGCGCAAGAAGTCGCTGCCGGTGGTCGCGGCGCTCGCGGCGGGCGGCCCCGCCTCCGAGCGGCTCGCCGAACTGCTCGCCGCCGACGCCAAGGCACCCGACTTCGCGGACTTCTCCGAGGAGGAGTTCGCGGTCCGCGCCGCCCTCATCGAGGAGGCGGGCGGACGCGGCTGGACCGCCGAGGAGGCGCGCCGCCAGCACACCATCGCCATCGAAGCCCTCGACGCCATCGGCATGCCGGACCGGGTGCGTGACCGGTTCAGGGCGCTCGCGGACTTCGTCGTCGTACGAAAGAGATGATCATTATCGGCCGAATAGACCTCGCGTAGTCGCCGGCCGGGGCAGCGTGCACGCGCGCTCCGGCCGACGGCGGACCCACAGCAGACGCACCATTTGCAGCACTGCACGAAGGGGAAGCCATGACAGCGACGACCGACGGAAGCACCGGGGCCACACTGCCGCCCCGCGCTGCCGCGGCCAGCGAAACCGACATCACCACCCCCGCGGCGATCGGGGTCCAGGACGCCGCCGTGCGCGCGGTGCAGCGCGCGACGGAGCACCTGCTGGCCCGGCAGGACGCCGAGGGCTGGTGGAAGGGCGACCTGGAGACCAACGTCACCATGGACGCCGAGGACCTGCTGCTCCGCCAGTTCCTCGGCATTCTGGAGGAACCGACCGCCCACGCCGCCGCCCTGTTCATCCGCGGCGAGCAGCGCGAGGACGGCACCTGGGCCACCTTCTACGGCGGACCCGGCGACCTGTCCGCCACCATCGAGGCCTATGTCGCCCTGCGGCTCGCCGGGGACAGCCCGGACGCCCCGCACATGGCGAAGGCCTCCGCCTGGATCCGCGACCGGGGCGGGATCGCCGCCGCCCGGGTCTTCACCCGGATCTGGCTGGCCCTGTTCGGCTGGTGGAAGTGGGAGGACCTGCCCGAACTCCCTCCGGAACTGATCTACCTGCCCACCTGGGCACCACTGAACATCTACGACTTCGGCTGCTGGGCCCGGCAGACCATCGTCCCGCTGACCATCGTCTCCGCGAAGCGCCCGGTACGGCCCGCGCCCTTCCCGCTCGACGAACTGCACACCGATCCCGCCGACCCCAGTCCGTACCGGCCGATGGCGCCCGCCGCCAGCTGGGACGGCGCCTTCCAGCGCATCGACAGGGCGCTGCACGCCTTCCGCAGGGTCGCCCCGCGCCGACTGCGCCGGGCCGCCATGAACACCGCCGCCCGCTGGATCATCGAGCGCCAGGAGAACGACGGCTGCTGGGGCGGCATCCAGCCCCCGGCCGTGTACTCGGTCATCGCCCTGCACCTGCTCGGCTACGACCTCAAGCACCCCGTCATGCGCGCCGGACTGGACTCCCTGGACCGCTTCGCCGTCTGGCGCGAGGACGGCGCCCGGATGATCGAGGCCTGCCAGTCCCCGGTCTGGGACACCTGCCTCGCCACCATCGCGCTCGCCGACGCGGGCTTGCCCGCCGACCACCCGGCGCTGGTGAAGGCCGCCGACTGGATGCTCGGCGAACAGATCGTGCGCCCCGGCGACTGGTCGGTGCGGCGGCCCGGACTGCCGCCCGGCGGCTGGGCGTTCGAGTTCCACAACGACAACTACCCCGACATCGACGACACCGCCGAGGTGGTCCTCGCGCTGCGCCGGGTCAGGCACCACGACCCGGAGCGGGTGGACAAGGCGATCGGCCGCGGGGTCCGCTGGAACCTCGGCATGCAGTCGAAGAACGGCGCCTGGGGCGCCTTCGACGTCGACAACACCAGCCCCTTCCCCAACCGGCTGCCGTTCTGCGACTTCGGCGAGGTCATCGACCCGCCGTCGGCGGACGTCACCGCGCACGTGGTGGAGATGCTCGCGGTGGAGGGCCTGGCCCATGACCCGCGCACCCGCCGCGGCGTCGCCTGGCTCCTCGACGCCCAGGAGGCGGACGGCTCCTGGTTCGGACGCTGGGGCGTGAACTACGTCTACGGCACCGGGTCCGTCGTCCCCGCCCTGGTCGCCGCCGGACTGCCCACCTCGCACCCGGCGATCCGGCGCGCGGTCCGCTGGCTGGAAGACGTGCAGAACGAGGACGGCGGCTGGGGCGAGGACCTGCGCTCCTACCGGTACGTCAAGGAGTGGCGGGGCCGCGGCGCCTCCACCGCCTCCCAGACCGGCTGGGCGCTGCTCGCCCTGCTCGCGGCGGGGGAGAAGGACTCCAAGGCCGTCGAGCGCGGCGTCGAATGGCTCGCCGCCACCCAGCGCGAGGACGGCTCATGGGACGAGCCGTACTTCACCGGCACCGGCTTCCCCTGGGACTTCTCCATCAACTACCACCTCTACCGGCAGGTCTTCCCGCTGACCGCGCTCGGCCGGTACGTGTACGGGGAGCCCTTCGCCCAGCAGCCGCGCAACGCGGTCAAGGGGGGCTGATGGGGAAACCGCCCGCTCCGGCTCCGCTGCTGATCGCCTGCGCGCTCGGCATCGAGCGGCTCGCCCTGCGCACCGGGGACAGGGGCTCCGGCGGACCCGTCACCGTGCTGCGCACCGGCATGGGCCCCAGGGCGGCCGAGCGCTCCGTGACCCGGGCCCTGGCCGGGACGGGGATGCGCGACGCCGCCGTGCTCGCCACCGGGTTCTGCGCGGGGCTCGCGCCCGGGATGCACCCCGGTGACCTCGTCGTCGCCGAGGAGACCAGGGACCCGGGTGGGCGTACCCCCTGTGTGGGCACCGAGCTGCTGGTCAAGGAGCTGGTGCGGGCGGTGCCCGGCCGTACCGTGCACACCGGCCCGCTCACCGGCGCCGACCATGTCGTCCGCGGCCACGAGCGGGCGGAACTGCTCACCACCGGCGCGATCGCCGTCGACATGGAGTCGGCGGCCACGCTCCTGAGCGCCGTCCGCGCGGGCGTGCGCCCGGTTGCGGCCGTCCGGGTGGTCGTGGACGCTCCAGAACATGAACTGGTCCGGATCGGCACGGTGCGCGGTGGAATATCAGCCTTCCGTGTCCTTCGTGCCGTTCTTCCTGCTTTCTTCGAATGGCACCGTTCCTTGCTGCTCCCCAGGAGGTGAGCCAGATGGCCATGCCGCTGCGCCAGTCCATCAAGGTCGCTACATACTTGGCCGAACAGAAGCTCCGCAGGCGGGACAAGTTTCCGCTCATCGTCGAGCTGGAACCGCTCTTCGCCTGCAACCTCAAGTGTGAGGGCTGCGGGAAGATCCAGCATCCGGCGGGCGTGCTCAAGCAGCGCATGCCGGTCGCACAGGCCGTGGGCGCGGTGCTCGAATCCGGCGCGCCCATGGTGTCGATCGCCGGGGGCGAGCCCCTGATGCACCCGCAGATCGACGAGATCGTGCGCCAGTTGGTCGCCAAACGGAAGTACGTCTTCCTGTGCACCAACGCCATGCTCCTGCGCAAGAAGATTGACAAGTTCAAGCCCTCCCCCTACTTCGCGTTCGCCGTGCACATCGACGGACTGCGCGAGCGGCACGACGAGTCGGTGGCCAAGGAGGGCGTGTTCGACGAGGCCGTGGCGGCGATCAAGGAGGCCAAGCGGCGGGGCTTCCGGGTCACCACCAACTCGACCTTCTTCAACACCGACACCCCCCAGACCATCATCGAGGTCCTGAACTTCCTCAACGACGACCTCCAGGTCGACGAGATGATGATCTCGCCCGCCTACGCCTACGAGAAGGCGCCTGACCAGGAGCACTTCCTGGGCGTGGAGCAGACCCGCGAGCTGTTCAAGAAGGCCTTCGCGGGCGGCAACCGGCGCAAGTGGCGGCTCAACCACTCCCCGCTCTTCCTGGACTTCCTGGAGGGCAAGGTCGACTTCCCCTGCACGGCCTGGGCGATCCCCAACTACTCCCTCTTCGGCTGGCAGCGCCCCTGCTACCTGATGAGCGACGGCTATGTGCCGACGTACCGCGAACTGATCGAGGAGACCGACTGGGACAAGTACGGCCGCGGCAAGGACCCGCGCTGCGCCAACTGCATGGCGCACTGCGGCTACGAGCCCACGGCCGTCCTGGCCACCATGGGCTCGCTGAAGGAGTCCCTGCGCGCGATGCGCGAGACGGTGTCCGGAAACCGGGAGTGACCCCATGACCGCCGTATCCCTGGGCGTCCCCGAGGTACCGGTCCGGCCGGTCGCCGAGCGGCGAGTGTCGCGGCGGATCCAGGTCGGGCCGGTGGCGGTCGGGGGCGGGGCCCCGGTGTCGGTGCAGTCGATGACGACGACGCGTACGTCGGACATCGGCGCCACGCTCCAGCAGATCGCCGAACTCACCGCGTCGGGCTGTCAGATCGTCCGGGTCGCCTG
>NZ_JAGPXL010000053.1 GCF_018070565.1 Streptomyces sp. B93 | reverse complement strand
GACCGCAGTTCTCAATCAGCAGTCGGAGCGTCCCGGAGGACCGGGCGGCCATTCCTTCCGAGCCACAAGCGGCAGACCACCATCAGCCACACCCGGTCCTCCCGGACCGCCTCACATTCTTAGGGAATCACCATGGCCGTCCCGCAGACCGCGGCCGAGCGGCTGATCCGCATCGGCGAGGTGGCGCGAGGCGCCGGCGTCTCGGTACGCGCCGTGCGCTACTACGAGCAGCAGGGACTGCTCACCGCGGAGCGCAGCCCGTCCGGCCAGCGCCTCTACCGGCAGGACGCCATCGCCCTGGTGCGCTTCTTCCAGCAGATGTACGCCGCCGGCCTGACCAGCCGAAGAATCGCCGAACTCCTTCCGTGCTGGGACTCCGGACACACCGATGCCGAGCAGCGAGCCATGCTGCGCGCCGAGCGCGACCGCATCCAGGCCAAGGTCGACGACATGCAGGCCGCCCTGGACCGCCTCGACGAAGTCATCAGGATCACGGACGCCCACCCGTAGACGCCGGTCGGACACCGCACCGGCGATCTGCGGTCACGCTCACCGGGTTTCGCGGTCTGCCCGGTGGGTTCTCGAATGCGACGCGCCTGCTCTCGCTTGGCAGTGCGAGAGGGACGCGAGGTGGTTCCGGACGGCGTGGACCTCATCGACCTCGGCTCTCGCCTCCTCGTATCAGGGGCGCCGGGGTCCGCGGATCCCGGCGCCGCGGTGGTGGAGTTCCAGGGCCACCGGCGTTGCCGTGAAGACGGACGAGTACGTGCCGACGGCGAGGCCGATGAGGAGGGCCAGGGCGAAGTCGGTGAGTGAGGAGCCGCCGAGCACGGCGAGGGCGGCGAGGATGAAGGCGGCGCCCACGCCGGTGTTCACCGTGCGGGGCAGGGTCTGGAGGAACGCCTGGTTGGCGATGCCGGGCAGGGGCGCCCTGGGCGACTTGCGGGCCAGTTCCCTGACGCGGTCGAAGAGGACCACGGAGTCGTTGACCGAGTAGCCGATGACGGTGAGCAGGGCCGCCAGGAACACCCCGTCGACGGGCTTGCCGAGCCAGGCGAAGACACCGACGAGGATGACCACGTCATGGGTGAGGGCGACGACCGCGGCGGTACCGAACACCCAGCGGAAGCGCGCCGCGAGGTACACGAACTGCGCGCCGAGGGCCACGGCGAGCGCGATCAGGGCACCCCGGCGCAGCTCCTCGCCGAGGCTGGGGCCGATCAGTTCGTCGCGGACCTTGTCCGCACCGCCGGCGAGGTCGCGCACGACGCCGGTGACCTCGGTTTCCTCGGCGTTGGTCAGCGGTTCGGTGCGTACTGTCAGACCGCTGTCGCCGGAGGACTGCACGACGGCGCGGGGGAACCCGGCGTCGGCGAGCGCGGTGCGGGCCCGGTCGGGGTCGACGGGGGTGGTGACGGCGTACTCGATGAGGCGGCCACCGGTGAACTCCACGCCGAGGTCGACGCCGCGCACCGCGACGCCCGAGCCCGCCAGCACGAGCACGGCGGCGGAGGTGGCCAGCAAGCGGCGCGGGCGGCGCATCAGCTGGGGGTTGCGGCGGGTGAGGCGGTCGCGGACGGCGCCCGTGGTCGCGATGCCGGTGAGGCGGGGGCGGCGGCGTACCCGGGGGCGGCTCGTGGCGTACTCGGCGAGCACCCGGGTGACGACCAGGGCGCTGAACATCGAGGCGAGTACGCCGATGCCGAGGGTGACGCCGAAGCCCCGCACCGGCCCGGAGGCGAGGAAGAACAGCAGGGCGGCCGCGATCAGCGTGGTGATGTTGGAGTCGGCGATCGCGCTGAAGGCGTTGCGGAATCCGGCCGCCAGCGCCGAGCGGGGGCTGGGGCTTCGGCGGGCCGCGTGCTCCTCGCGGGCCCGTTCGAAGACCAGCACGTTGGCGTCCACGGCCATGCCGATCGCCAGAACGAAACCGGCCAGGCCCGGCAGGGTCAGGGTGGCGCCGAGCGCGGCCAGGGCGGCGTAGGAGACAAGGCCGTAGCAGGCCAGGGCCACGACGGCCAGGCCGCCCATCAGCCGGTAGACGACGATGATGAACAGCGCGGTCAGCGCGGTGCCGATGGCTGCCGACCAGGCGCTCGCGGTGATGGCCTGCGCCCCGAGGGTCGGGCCGACCGTGCGCTGTTCCACCGTCTCGACGGGGACGGGCAGGGCACCGCCGTTGACGAGCAGAGAGAGTTCGCGGGCTTCCTCCGGGCCGAAGGAGCCCGTGATCTGGGTGGCGCCGTCGCGGATGCCGGTGCCGCAGGCGACGGAGGGGTCGACCTGGGGCGAGGAGATGACCTTGTCGTCGAGGACGATGGCGACCCGCCGCGCAGGATCGCCCGCCGGGTGACAGGCTGCCTCGCCGGTCAGCCGGGCCCATCCGTCACGGCCGGTGCCCTCGAAGTCGACGGTGACATGCCATCCGGCGCCGCCCTGCTGGTCGAACCGGGCGGCGGCTTCCTCGACGTGCTCGCCGGTCAGGGCCGCGGTCCCCAGGCGCAGCGGCGTGCCGGACTCGTCGGGCAGGACCCGCTCGCGGGGCCGCTTCGGCAACGGGCGGGAGGTGCTGTCGGTGCTGTCGGCGGTGCCGAGCACCGCGTGGAAGGAGAGCTGCGCGGTACGGCCCAGGACGTCGGCGGCCTCCTTCGGGTCCTGCACACCGGGCAGTTCGACGATGATCCGGTTGTCGCCGGAGCGGACGAGGGTGGGTTCGGCGACGCCGAGCGCGTCGATTCGGCCGCGCAGGACCTCCAGGGTGCGATCGGTGGCCTCACTGTCGGCGTCGGCGGTGGCTGTGGAGCGGGTCTCGAGCACGATCTGTGTGCCACCGCGCAGGTCGAGCCCGAGGCGGACCGGCACGGTGACGGCGATGAACAGGGATACGGCGATCACGACAAGGGCGCACAGCGCCCTCACCCGGGCGGAACGGGTCACAGAAAGCCTCCGGCAGGCGCACCAGGACCACCGCGGGAGCGGTCCGGATGCTTCGAGGAGAGGGAAGAGGGTGGTGTATCAGGTGCCGGAGGTGTGAGGTGGTGCCCGCCCGCGGTCATGGGATGCGCGGGGCTCTGAGGCCGAGGTGTGTCCGGTCCGCGTCGAGAGCCGTGCCGGGCCGGGCGGGGTGACGGCCGTGCCCTGGCCGCAGGTGACGGGGTGGCAGCGAGGGGCGGGACGCTCCGGGTGCGGCTCCTGTCGCGTCGTGGCGCGGACGGTGCAGGTGGTGCCACATCCGTCGTCGGCGCGTGGGACGGTGTCGCGGTGGTGGCCCGCCGCTGCCGCCAGGTCGGCCGTTGGGCCGCCCGTCCCCGCGGGTCCGGCGAGGCCGAGCGCGGTCAGGAGCGTCAGGACGACGGCCGCCAGCATGGCGACGCCGGGGTGCCGGACGCCGCTGGTGCCGGGGGTGGTGCGCGCGGTGTGGTGCATGCACCGTCCCCCTTCATCGTCGTATGCGGTGCCGGCTTCCATCCCTCGGGGCGCCGTTGTCGGGCCGGGAGGTCAGGGTTCGATCAGGCCGACGCGGATGGCGTAGCGGGTGAGTTCCAGACGGTCCCGCAGGCCGAGTTTCTGAAGCAGGTTGGCGCGGTGCCGCTGGACCGTCTTGATGCTGATGAACAGCAGGTCGGCGATCTCCTTGGAGGAGTGGCCCTCGGCGACCAGCTTCAGGACCTCCTCCTCGCGCGGGGTGAGGATCTGGTCGGGGGTCTCCTCGCCGTGGCGGGCCCGGGTGAGGTAGTTGCGGATCAAGGCGGTGACCGCGCCCGGATAGAGGAAGGGCTCGTCCCGCATGGCGGCCCGGCAGGCGGCGACCAGGTCCCGGTCGGCGACGGACTTCAGCACGTACCCACTGGCCCCTGCCTTCAGAGCCTGGAAGAAGTACTGCTCGTTGTCGTGCATGGTGAGCATCAGGATCCGCAGGCCCGGCTTGAGGGCGGCGAGTTCGCGGGCGGCCTGGAGTCCGGTGAGGCGTGGCATGGCGATGTCGAGGACGGCCAGGTCGACGTCGTGGGTGCGGGCCAGCTCGATGGCCTCGGCACCGTCACCCGCCTCGGCGACCACCTCGAGGTCGGCTTCCTGGTCGAGGATGAGCCGCACACCGCGGCGGACCAGCGCGTGGTCGTCGGCGAGCAGAATGCGGATCGTGCTCGTCCCCGGCCCGGCGGGCGTGGTCGTCTCAGGCATGGTCAGGGCTGCTTCCTGGGAACGGGTGCGGTGAGCTGGACCCGGGTGCCGGCGCTGGGCGCCGGGGTGATGTCGAGGCTGCCCCCGATGAGCAGGGCCCGTTCGCGCATGCCGCGGATGCCGGCGCCTTCGCGGGGGGCCTTGATGCCGGAGCCGTCGTCGGTGACCGTCAGCACCACGCGGTCGTCGGTGTGCCGCAGGGCGACGGTGACCCGCTGGGCGTTCGCGTGCCGGGCGACGTTGGTCAGGGACTCCTGAGCGACCCGGTAGAGGACCAGTTCCGTCTCCGGCGCGAGGACCGGCAGGTCGGCGTCGAAGCGGCGGGCGACCCGCAGCCCGGTGTGGACGGCGAAGTCCTCGGTGAGCGAGGTCAGCGCGCTGACCAGACCCAGGTCGTCCAGCACGCCCGGCCGCAGCCTGCGCACCAGGCGGCGGACCTCGTCCAGGCTCTCCCGGGTGATCTCCCGCACCTCCTGGATCTCCTCGCGCAGGGGCGCCGGAGCGTCGTCCGCGGCGCGTTTGAGTCCCAGCAGGATCGCGGTCATGGTCTGGCCGACCTCGTCGTGCAGTTCCTGGGCGATACGGCGGCGCTCGGCCTCCTGGGCCAGCAGCGCCCGGGCACTGCTGGTGGCCCTCTCCTGCTCCAGCCGGTCCAGCATGGCGTTGAACGTGCGGATCACCTCGGCGACCTCGCCGCCGCCGGAAGCGGGCAGGCGCTGCCCCGGACGCAGCAGGTCCACCGTGGTCATCAGCTTCGTGAGCCGGTCCAGCGGGGCCAGGCCGAACCGCAGCAGTGCGGCGTTGGCGACCAGCATCACGGCCAGACCGGCGACCAGGATGACCGCCTCGGTGAGCAGCACCGGTACGGAGACGGTCACCGGAGCCCACAGCAGCAGCGCCGTGGCCGTGCCCAGCACCACCGCGTTGAGGGCGAAGATCCGCCAGAACAAGGACACCGGCCGTGCGCCTTCCCTTCTACAACCTCGGTTCACCTCCACCGTCGGGCACCGCGCAGCCCACCGCGTCCACGGCGCCGGGACGCTCCAGTGGGCCTGCGACCAGCCTGCCCCGCCCCGAGTACGCCGTCGATGGGACCCAGAACCCATTTCCCGGCGCGCGCGGCACCCACGGCGTCGTCGCATGGATCCTATGGCCCCGCGTAAATGGGGCCCGTGCCCGATAGGTATTCGCCGCCCGTCCGGCCACCGTGGAAGACACCGGACCGGTCGGCCGACGGGCGGCCCGCCAACGCCGCCAGGCAGCTCGCCGTCCGTCGCCCACCGCACGACGCCGCGCAAGCGGCATGTACGTACGTTCTTCAGGAGGGGACTGACCATGTCGCTCGACACCACCCGCGCCGAACCCCACCCGCATGAGGCGCGCCAGCGCCTGGAACACGCCCGCCGCTCCCGGCTGGCGCAGCTGGAGGCACTCAAGGAGACCGGCCAGACCGCGGACGACCACCTGCTGTCCGAGCAGAGGACCGCGATGGAGCGAGCCCTCAAGGAGATCGAGGAAGCCTTCGCCCGCGTCGAGGACGGCACCTACGGGACCTGCCTGGGCTGCGCCAAGCCGATCCCCGCGGAACGGCTGGAGATCCTCCCGTACACCCGCTTCTGCGTGGCCTGCCAACGCCGCGCCACCTGACCACCGCACGTTTCGACCACCCGCGCGTTGCCCTCAAAGGGGTGAAGTGGTGAACCACCAGACCATCAGCCAGAGCACGGCACAGTTGTCGGCCGAGGACCTCGCCGCCCTGCGCGAGAACCTGCACGAGCAGCGCCTGTTCCGTCAGGAGCAGCTGCGGCAGCTCGCCGGACCGGTCACCTCCCGCACCGGGGACCGGCTCCAGCAGCGGGCCGCCTCCCAGATCGAGGTGCACACCAAGCTCGCCGCCTCCGCCCGCATGGTCCTCAGCGACGTAGAAGCGGCCCTCGCCCGCATGGACGACGGCTCGTACGGCATCTGCCACCTGTGCCGACGCCCCGTCGACCGGGAGCGGCTGATGATCGTGCCGCAGGCCCGCTACTGCGCCCGCTGCCAGCAGGTCAAGGAGGCGCTCCCATGACCGGCGCGTCCCACCCTCACCCCGCCGCTCCGCACCGGCCCTGGCCGATGTGCCGACGCTGCTGCGGCATCGCCCTGGACATGGGAGGCGCCCGCACCCGCGCCTGGATCTCCGGCGAGGGCGTGGTGGTCGACGTGCCCACGGTGACCTTCCCCGGCACCGGCGCGCTGTACCCCGTCCAGCGCGGCACCATCGACACCCCGGGGTGCGCCCGCATGCTGCAACGCCTGCTCGGCAACCGCCTGCCCCGTCTCACCCGCCCCATGGTCATCGTCACGGTTCCCGTCCTGGGCGGCGTCGCCTACCGCACCCGGGCCCGCACCGCGGTCGACGTGCTGCGGCCGCGCGGCGTCCTGACCGTGCCCAGCGCCCGGGCCGTCGCCGTGGCGGCCGGTGCGGACCTGTCCCGTCCACTGATGGTGGTGGACATCGGCGCCCACCTCACCGAAGTGGTACTGCTGTCCGACGGCACCGTCACCGACGCCCGCCGCACCGCACTGGGCACCAGCGACCTGGACGGTACGACCACTCCCGAGCAGATCGCCGGGACGGTGGCCACGATGCTGACGGCGATGCTCCGCCAGGACCGCACCACGCTCACCGTCGACGCCCTGCACCGCGGCATCCTCCTGGCCGGGGGAGGCGCACTTCGTCCCGAGATCACCCACCACCTCACCGGCCGACTGCACACGCCGGTGCGCGTGGTCCCGGCGCCGCACACCGCAGCCGTCCGCGGCGCGGCCAAACTCCTGCACACCGCCCACACGCACCCCTCCGCCACCGGCCGGCGCCCGCCGGCTGTCCACCCTCACTAGGCCGCGCCGTCGTCACCGCTCTCCTCGGCACTCCGCGCCCCCTGCGTCCCTCGCCGAAAGGAGGACACGTGCCCGGCCGCGTACCCCCGTCCCCACCTCCGCCTCCACAGGAGCTGCCCCGGGTCATGCTCTGGCGCCTACGGCGCAACCCCCTGCGCCGCCGCAGCGACCTGCTCCAGGCATGGCTCGGCCTTGGCCTGCTGCTGACCGCACTGGCAGTGACCCCCCTCGCCATGCTCCTGGTCGGCGACGCGACCCACGACCACTACAGCCGCACCGCCCAACACCAGGCCAAAACCCGCCACCACACCACCGCGGTCCTCGTCGAGGACGCCCTACGCCACCCCGAACCGGGCTCCGCCGAAGCCAAGGAGACCCGCTACCCGACCAAGGTCCGCTTCACCGACCCCGACGGGCACACCCACACCGCCACCGCCGACGTCCCACCCGCACTGCCAGAGGGCAGCACCATCCGCGTCTGGGCCAGCACCGACGGAAGGATCACCGGCCCGCCCCTGACGCCCAACCAGATCCGCGACCGCGCCGTGGGCTCAGCCATCCTCTCCGCCCTCGGCGTCCATGCCACGGCAGCCACCGCCTACGGCACGGCCAGCCACCTCATCCACCGGCGCAACCTCACCGCATGGGACACCGCTTGGGCCGAGACAGCACGCCGCTGGGCGGCGTCGCCCTGAGCTGGTTCCTTGAAGAACCAGCGGCGCAGCGAGCGCACAGGCTGCGCGTTGAGGACGTTACGAGCCCTCGGGGCCCTCAGTGAACGCGGTGGCGTGGTCGGCGGCCCACTGGCGGAACGTTCGCGGCCCCGTCCCGAGAACGTCGGCCACCGCAGTGGTGACGTGCGCGGGCTGTCCGACCGCCGCGCGCCACGCCGAGAGCAGCATGTCGACGACCGAACTGGGCGCCGTACCCTCCCACAGCCTGCGGAACTCGTCCGGCGCGACCTCCTCGAAGGGGATCCGGCGTCCCAGGGTGTCCCCGATGACATCCACCTGCGCGGCCTGGGTCAGTGACTCGGGGCCGGTGAGGACGTAGTCGCCTCCGACGTACCCCTCCTGCCAGAGCGTCCGTGCCGCGACGGCTGCGACATCGCGGTCGTCGACCGGCGCCCACTCGGCGGCGCCGTAGGGCCATCGGACGGCCTCGCGGGTCCGGACCGCGGGGCCCCACCAGGCGAGGGAGTTCGAGGAGAACATCCCCGGCCGGATGATCGTCGCCTCGATTCCGGTGGCCGCGATGAGCCGCTCGATGCCGGCGTGCAGCACCGCCATGGGATTGGGCTGCTGGAAGAAGGGGTGCGGCGTCTGGTGCGGGGAGGAGAGGAAGACGACCCGCCGCACGCGGTCTGCCAGCCGCTCGACGACTGCCGCGGCGGTCTGAGGCGGGGCCGTCCACACGAGGAAGACAGCACCGGCGCCGTTCAGTGCCGGGTCGAGCGACTCGGGCACCGTGAGGTCGCCGGTGAAGACCTCCACCTTCGTCGGCAGCGTTGCCGCCGTCTCGGCGCGGCGTGTGAGGGCGCGGACCGGAACGCCCGCGTCGAGGAGTTGGTCGATGACGAGGCGGCCGATCCGGCCCGTCGCCCCGGTGACGAGCACGGGAGGAATGTCTGTCTGATGCACGCCGCCATGAAAACGTTACTCGGTAAAAAATGCAACCTGGTTATGAATGTTACGGTGGTTGGGTGAGCGAGTCGACGGGACTGCGGGCCCGCAAGAAGGAGCGGACGCGCGAAGCCATCGGCGACGTGGCCGTCTCGCTGTTCCTGGAGCGCGGCTTCGACCGCGTCTCGGTCAACGACATCGCCGCGGCGGCCGAGATCTCCAAGCCGACCCTCTTCCGGTACTTCCCGACCAAGGAAGACCTGGTGCTGCACCGGTTCGCGGACCACCAGGGCGAGGCGGCACGCGTCGTACGTGGCCGCAGGTCCGGCATCGAGCCGGTGACGGCGCTGCACCGGCACTTCCGCGCCGGTCTCGACCGGTACGACCCCGTCACCGGCCTCAACGATCACCCCGAGGTCGTGGCGTTCCACCGGCTGGTGTTCACCACACCGAGCCTCGCGGCACGGCTCACGCGGTACCAGCTCGAGGACGAGGAGGCACTGGCGGACGCCCTCGGCGAAGGCATCCAGGCACGCCTGCGAGCCGCCCAGGTGCTCGCTGTCCAACGGGTGCTCGCCCGGACCAACTGGCAGCGGATCGCCGACGGCCGGACCGCCCGCGACGTGCACCCCGAGGCCGTAGCCGATGCGGACCAGGCGTTCGGCCAACTGCGGTGACAGACGACGTGCCGGTAGCTGCTGATCGTCGGAAAGGCGGGCACGGCGTGCCACAGACGCTCGTCGACCAGGATGCGGGCCTTGCCCCGGCAGCCCTCGGCGTACTGGTGGGCTCCCGAGACATGAGTCAGGCCGTAGTCGACCCCATGGACGCTCCGTCCGGACTGTTCGGCCTCCCGTGTGGTCAGGCCGACGGATGCCACCTCTGGGTCGGCGAGGACGACCTGCGGGACGGCCTACGGCCGACTGCTGGAGCAGTGGCACGACCACCCGTGGAGTGGCCGGAGCCGGCCGTGAATCGCCCGGGCCCTGATGATGCCGGTCTCCCGGCCGGGGCCGCTGGGCCCGCGGGGACTCGTACGACGACACGCCCGCGGTCCGGGCGGGAGGCGCGGCCGGAAGCACCCGCGCCCGCACCGTCGGCGCGCGAGACGACCGGTCAGCCCCCGTGGAGCCGGCGCGGCCACCGGCCGAGTCGGAGCGGCCCGCGTCCCGGATGCCGGGCTGCGTGGAACGCGGGCTCCACTCCCGTCTCGCGCGCCGTCCGCCGCCTGTGGCCGGAGGCCGACGTGCCGACAGAACAGGGCTGCTGCGGCGCGCCGCAGGCGCACAGTGGTGACTCGGAGGCCTGAGCGAAGGACGGCATGCCCGACTGCTCGGCTCGGGCGTACCAGCGTCGACGCGGGGAGAGACGGAGGAGTGCGACTCCTTCTCACATCGGCTCCGTGGGCGCGGAGTCAGACCCGGGACATCTCGGAAGGGTTGGTCGGCCGCGCTCCGGTTGGCCAGGTCTGACCGCCGCCCGGCCGCCCCCGCGCGGCACCGCGGTCAGCCCTTGACCGCGGAACTGGCGACCCCTTGGACGAACCAGCGCTGGAAGAAGGCGAAGACGACGAGGACCGGCAGGACCAGCAGCACGCCGAAGGCGAGGATCTGGCCCCAGTCGGGGGGCTGCTGCCCCTGGAAGACGCTCATCTCCAGGGGGAGGGGACGCACCGACGGGTCGGACACCATCAGCACCGGCCACAGGAAGGAGCCCCACTGGATGAGGAAGGTGAGGATCGCGACCGAGGCGAACACCGGCCGGGACATCGGCACGATGATCGCGAAGAAGGTGCGCCAGGGCCCCGCGCCGTCCAGCCGGGCCGCTTCCTCGATGCTCGGCGGGATCTTCCGGAAGAACGTGTGGAACTGGTAGATCGCGAAGGCGTTGGCGATGAACGGCAGGGCCTGGATGAACAGGGTGTTGCGCTGGCCGTTGAACATATAGAACAGCGGCACCGCCACCGACTCGAACGGGATCAGCATGAGCAGTAGTACGAGGGTGAACACCGCTTTCTGCCCACGCCACTTCAGCCGGGTGAGCCCGTACGCCGCCATCGAGTTGACGATCAGCCCGCCCGTGACCACCACGAACGCCAGCAGCACCGACACGCCCATGAACTGCCAGAAGTAGCCGGTGCTCTCCGAGTTCAGGCTGTCGAGGACGGCGGCGTAGTTGTCGAAGGAGAGGTGGGTGGGCAGGAAGCCGGACAGGCCGTTCAGGACCTCGTCGGACGGCTTCAGACTGCCGAGGAAGAGGTAGAGCGCGGGCAGGGCGAAGACGAACGCCAGGACGCTCAGGACGGTGTAGTCGAGCACGCGGCGCACGGGGGTAGGTGTCATGGCCATGGTTCAGTCAGTCCTCGTTGTCGGGCCGGACGACGCGGCGCTGGACGATGGTCAGGGCGACCACGATCAGGAAGAACACCACCGTGACGGCCGAGGCCTGGCCGATGTCGTTCTGGTCGAACGCGGTGGTGACGGCCTGGTACATCACCGTGCGGGTGGCGTCCTCGTCCAGGCCGCCGCCGCGGATGAGGATGTACACCTGGTCGAAGACGCGGAAGGACAGCACCGAGGTCAGCATCGCGACGAACACCAGGGTGCCGCGGATGCCGGGCAGGGTGACGTGCCGGAACCGCTGCCAGCGCGAGGCCCGGTCCAGCGCGGCGGCCTCGTAGAGTTCGCCCGGGATCTGCTGGAGCCCGGCCAGCAGGATGACCATCTGGAAGCCGACGCCCTGCCACACCGACAGCACGATGATCGAGCCCATCGCGGTGAGACCGTCACCGAGCCAGTCGAAGGCGCCCCAGTTGCCGAAGGTCACCGCGTCGAGCGCGGAGTTGAGCATGCCCTGCTCGCCGCGGGCGAGGATCAGCCGCCAGATCACGGCGACCAGCGCCATCGGGAAGACGACCGGCATGAAGAAGAAGGACCGGAACAGGCCGATGGCCTTCAGCTTACGGTTGAGCAGGATCGCCAGCGCCAGCGCGAGGCTGGTCTGGAGCGGTACGACGACCACGGCGAAGGTCAGGTTGTTCAGCAGTGCCCGCAGGAACGGGCCGGACAGGTCGGGGTCGGTGAACAGCCGCCGGTAGTGCTCCACGCCGAAGAAGGCGGGCTCCAGCGGGGAGCCGAGGCGGACGTTGTAGAAGGAGAGCACGACGGCGTAGCCGAACGGGATGCCGACGAAGGTGATCAGCCCGCCGACGGCCGGGGCGGACATCAGCAGCCCGTGCAGCCGGTCGCGGTTGCCGCGCGGGCGGCGCGAGGGGCTCGCGGGGGGCATGGACGAGGCGGCCGGCGTACGGTGTGAGGTCGCGGCGTGTGCGGGTTCCACGGTTTTCACGGGAGGTTCCTGTTCCCGGCCCGGGCGGGCCCGCCGGCGTGTCGCCGACGGCGGGCCCGCCCGGGCCGATGCGTCCTGCGGGCTACGGGATCTCGTAGCCGGCGTTGTCGGCGAAGTCCCGGTCGATGGCGCGGGCGGCCTTGCGCAGGGCCTCCTGCGGGTCGGCACCGCCGTAGATCGAGTTCAGGGCCGTGTGGAACTTGGCGGTGACCGTGGGGTACCCGGCGGTCACCGGACGGGTGACGGCGACACAGGAGTCGTCGACGGCGCTGTCGCCGCAGGACCGGGCGAGCTGGTCGGCGAAGAGCTGGAGAGGCCCGCCCTCCCGGTACAGCTCGCTCTTGGCGAGCGCGGTCCTGGTGGCGGGCACCGCGCCGTTGGCCTTCGTCATCGCGCCGACGTTGGTGTCGTTGAGGAGGTAGTCCAGGAAAGTGCCCGCGGCCTTGCCGTTCTCGCTGTGGGCGCCGATGCCCCAGGCCCACGAACCCTGCCCGGTCCTGGGACCGTTGCCGAAGTCCGGCAGCGGCAGGACGACGAGGTCGTCACCGAGGGCCTCGCCGTAGGCGGGGTACATCCAGTGGCCGACCCAGCTCAGCGCCACCTTGCCGTTGGTGAAGGCGTTGCCGTCGGTGTTGGGGTCGACGTACGCCTTCCAGGACTGGAAGGTCTTCATCGCGGAGACGACCTTGGGACTGTCGAGGGCGCCCTCCGCCTTGCCGTCCTTGAGCAGGGCACCGCCGGCCGACCACACGATCGGGGAGAAGCCGTAGGTGCCCCACTCGGTGGCCAGGCCGTACTGCTCCGATATGTCGAGGACCTTCCCGTCGGGGTCCTCGGCCTTCAGCGCCTTCAGCGCCTGGCCGAACTCCTCGGCCGTCCAGGCGTCCTCCACACTCTTCGGATACGTCACACCGGCCGCGTCCAGCTGTTTCTTGTTGGCGTACAGACCGAGCCCGGAATCGAACATGCCCAGGCCGTAGTGCTTGCCGTCGATCTCGCCCTGCGCCTTGACGGCGTCGGTGGCGTTGCCGAGGGTCCGGGTGGAGACGTGGTCGTCGACCGGGGCGAGCTTGCCGTTGTAGACGAAGTTCGCCATCGTCGGGCCGTCGAACTCCAGCACGTCCGGCAGTTCGGAGGCGTCGGTGGCGGTGATGGTCTTCGTGTAGTCGTTCTCGGGGATCAGCTTCAGCTCGGCCTTGATGTCGCTCTGCGAGGAGTTGAAGGACTTCACCGCGTTCTGCAACGCGGCTGTCTCGCTCGCCTGACCCTGGTGGGCCCAGATGCTGATCGTGCCCTTGCCGCTGCCCTCCTCGGCCGAGGTGTCGCCCGTGCCGCCCCCGCCGCCGCAGGCGGCCAGCGCGGCCAGCGGCAGGAGGGCGAGGGCCGTCAGGCCTGTCCGGCGGTGTCTTCCGGGTGCGTTGGTCATGGTGGTACCTCCGAGCGGTGTGCGGTGGGTGCGTGGACGGTGGAGCCGGGGGCGGATCGGCCCTCCGGGAACGGATGGTTGACGAGGCGTGCGCGGGTTACCGCTGCCGCCGGCTGTGCGGCGGAGCGGTGGTCTCGCGGAGGACGAGGCGGATGGGCATCTCGACGGGAGCCGCCGGCCCGGCGTCCGGGTCGTCGAGCTGGGCCAGCAGCAGCCGGGCCGCCTCCCGGCCCTGGGCGGCGACCGGCTGGGCCACGGTGGTCAGTCCGACGACCTCGGACAGCTCGTGATCGTCGAAGCCCACGACGGACACGTCGTCCGGCACCCTCAGCCGGTGTCGGCGCAGGGCGCGCAGCGCACCCATCGCCATCTCGTCGGACTGGGCGAACACGGCGGTCGGCGGGTGACGCAGCGCCAGGAGCTCGGTCATGGCCCGCTCGCCACCCTCGACGGTGTATCCGCCGTCCGCCTCCAGGCCGCTGTCGTGCTCGATCCCGGCGTCGGCCAGCACGTCCAGGTAGCCCTGGCGGCGGTCCAGGGGAGTGGTCCAGTGCAGCGGCTCGCTGGCCCCGGAGATGATGCCCACCCGGCGGTGGCCGAGGTTCACCAGGTGCCGTACGGCGCTCTCCGCCCCGCCCCGGTCGTCGATGCCGACCACCGTGAAGCCGGGTCGGGCGCCGCCGACCGTGGTCGCCAGCGGGACGTCCAAGGAGCGCAGGGCGGCTGCCTCCTGCGGGTCCGGGATCAGCAGGGACAGCACGGCGTCGACCCGCTTGCGGATCGGGAGCTTGGTGAAGAAGCGCTTGCGTACCTCCGGTGAGCCGAGGTTGTAGAGCAGGACGTCGTAGCCGGCGGCGCTGAACACCTTCTCGGCCGCGTCCAGGACGGTGCCGAAGAACCAGCGGCCTACGTACGGGACGACGACGCCGATGGTGTAGGTGCGCCCGCTGGCCAGGCTGGACGCCGAGCGGGACGCGGTGTAGCCCAGGTCGGCGGCGACCGCGACGATCCGGGCCCGCATCTCCTCCGACACTCCGGGGCGCCCACGCAGAGCGCGGGACACGGTGGACGCCGAGACACCGGTGGCCTCGGCGACATCGGTGATGCTGACCGTCACGGGACGCTCCTTGTTCTGGTACGCGCCGCGTGGCCGGGGTCCGGCAGCACGTCGGCGTGAGGGGGAGTGACGAGACCGTAGACCCGCCCCAGCAGTTGCGCAAGCGTTTGCGTTCGGATTTACTGCGGCTGGTCACCAGAGGAACTCTCACCAGCTAGAGCACAGCGCACACGCTTGAGTGCCGCTGTCGGCAGACAGGACCCGTCCATGCGATACGCGCCGCCCGGCCTCTGCGTGAACGATTTCGACCTCCTGCGCCACGGGGACGGCACCTACACCGTGCTGCACCTGCAGGGCCCGTGGACGGCCGAGTTCGACCACCTGCGCATGGAGACCTCCTACGGCCGGGCCACCTCCGCCGACCTGGTCCACTGGGAGCCGCAGGGCACCGCCTTCGGCAACGGCCTGCCGGGCCGCTTCGACCAGCAGGCGGTGTGGACCATGCACGCCTTCCCGCACGGCCCCGGTATGGCGATGCTCTACACCGCCGTCTCGGGACTCACCCCCGATGGTTGGCCCCTGCAGTCGGTGGGCCTGGCGTACTCCGACCGCACCGACGGCACCGGCTGGCGCCGCCACGGCACGGGGCCGGTCGTCGAGGCCGACCCGCGCTGGTACCGCACGGGTGAACGCATGGGCTGGCGCGACCCCTTCGTCGTACGCGACGACGAGTCCGACGGCTGGGTCATGGTGCTCTGCGCCGCCGACGCCGCCCTGCCCGCCGACGTCAGCGGCTGCGTGGCATGGGCGACCTCCGACGACCTGGAGGACTGGACCGTCCAGCCTCCGCTCGTCTCCCCGGGAGACGTCGACGAGTTGGAGTGCCCCGTGCTCGAACGCCTCGACGACGGCAGTTGGCTGCTGCTCGGTTCCATCGGCGCGACCCGGGGTTTCGAGGCGTGGACCGCGCCCCGCCTGCGTGGCCCGTGGACGCGTCGCGGCCCGCTCGGCCCGACGGGCGCGTACGCCCCGCGTGTCGTCGCCGCCCCCGACGGCTCCCGCGTCGTGCTGCACACCACGCCGCGCCGCGTCGGCCTCACCGACACTGGTGACCGCTGCCGCGGCATGCTCGCGCAGCCCAAGAAGCTCGTCGCCCTGCCGGGCGAGGCGCCGCACCTCGCGTGGTGGCCGGGCCTGGAGCCCTGGCTCCGGGAGGAGAGCCACGATCCCGCGCTGCACGCGGTCGGCGACGTCGAGGTCAGCGACCGCGTCGAGGTCGTGCTACGCGCTGAACATCCCGGCGACGACCGCGTCGCCCTCGCCGTGGTCTGCGACGGCACCGATCTCCGGATCACCGGGCCCGGGGGAGAGGCGCTGGCCTGGACCGCTCTGCCGAGCCTCCCCGCCACGCTGCGCATCCTCACGGTCGGTGAGTACGTCGAGGTCTACGCCGACGACACCTTCGCACTGACCGCTCTGAGCTATTCCGGCCGGCCCGTCCCCTGGACGGCGGTCACCGGCGAGGGTGCCAGTCCGGTCCCGGTCCGCCCGATCCGCTTGCCCGACCCGTTCCGGGACGACGCCTCCGCGGTGTGGCCCGGTGTGACGGCAACGCCCGTGGACGCCGCTGGTCGGAGGTGACCTCCGGCGACCGTGTGCCTGAGCTGCTCCTGAGTCCGACCTCCGTGCCACCGAAGAGTGTGATGTCCGCCCGGGGCGGGCCTGCGGCAGCGTCGACGGCGGGGTTCACCTCAGTGAACCCGGCGGGTGTGGCGACATCGCGTCGAAGACCCGCCAACGCTCCGGCCGTTGGCACCGTGAGGCCGTCCGGCTATCGGCGGCTGCCCCGGCCTCCAGCACGTGACTCCAGCGTCACGGCGACCATGCCCTCGACCTGGTGGGGCAGTTGAGCCTGACTCCTTCTTGCCTGTGCCGACCCGCATGCGGCTCGCCCGCGAGTCCGGCCGTCCGCCGGTCGGCCAACCCCGAGCGCCACTTCCTCGCCGTATCCGCGGATACCGTGGGCTCCGCAGCCACACGACTTCGGCGGTACCAGGACCCGAGACACGAGAACAGGCTACGGACTTGGGCCCGGGATCTCCGGCGCACGACACTAGCCCGGCATCTCCGTCCGCTCCCACCACTCGTAGACGGGGAGGCGGCCCTCGGGCGTGTCCGCCTGGCGCGCCGTCGGCCTGAAGTGCTCGTAGCCGTTGCGCAGCTCGATTTTCACGTCCGGCCCGGTGGACGGGGCCAGGACGATCCGGTCGGGCAGGTCATCGGGGCC
Source organism: Streptomyces sp. B93 (assembly GCF_018070565.1). Classification (GTDB taxonomy): domain Bacteria; phylum Actinomycetota; class Actinomycetes; order Streptomycetales; family Streptomycetaceae; genus Streptomyces. The sequence continues at coordinate 27,745 of NZ_JAGPXL010000053.1, read as the reverse complement.
ACCCTCGAGAAACACCTTCGACGTGTCGTTCATGAGTTCACCGGTTCCCCTCGTCAGAAGCCTGTGTCCCACGCCGTGCGCAGGATCAGCCGGGTGGGCGATCCGACCGGCCGGTTCCCGTCGGTCCGGCGTCCGCCGCCGTCCACGGATCAGCGTATGGCCGGCTTCCGTCCCCCGCCCTCCGTCCGCCGGTGACGGCGGATACTGGTCGAACGACCATGGCCGCGTCCGCCGTCACCCCGCGTACCGCGCACACCGCCGACCTGGTCGCCGCCGAACTACGAGAGGTGCGCGCCCGGTTGGACGACGCTCTCGACGTCGACTTCGCCGACGAGGACTAAGATCAGGGCCTCGGTGGCATGCACGTCCTCATGCACGGCGGCGGCCGGCTCCTCGCGCACGGCGCGGTGGTCGTGCGGCGCATCCGGTACCGGGACCGTCGGCTGTGGGTCGGCCACGTGGCGGCGGTCGCCGTACGGTCCGACGCGCGCCGCTCGGGGCTCGGCGGTCGGGCGATGGCGGAGCTGGAGCGGGTGATCGACCGGCCCTATGACGCGGGGATGCTGTCCGCTACCGACGTGGGGCCGCGCTGTACGCCGCCCGCGGCTGGAGGGTGTGGGGCGGGCGGGTCTGCGCGCTGGGCCCGCAGGGCATCGTGCGGCTGTCCGGAGAGGAGGAGGGCCTGTTCGTGCGGCCCGCCCTCGCCGGTCTGCTCGACCTCGCGTCCGAGCTGGTCTTCGACTGGTGGGACGGGGACGTGCTCTGACGGTTCGAGGGGTTCCGCACCGTGGCCCAGCGGTTCGTCCGCAGATCATCAAGCCCCAGGCGCGGGGCGTCGTCACGACGGGCCGAATCGAATATGGGGCAGGGCTCCGGCGGCGGGCGCTCAGCGAGGGCGCGTTCGGCCTTGGCCTGGACGGACAGCGGGTAGGGCGGGTGTGCCAGCTGGGCCAGGACTGTGGCGGGCCCCGGCCCTGGCCGGGAGGGGCGGCTGCCGGGGGCCGATGCGCGCCAGGGAGTCGACTGCCGCCTCTGCGGTCTTCGGTTCCGCGTCCGCCGCCAGGTCTGTGAGGGCGGTGATCACTTCCTCCGTGCGGAAGCTGACGAGTGTTTCGGCTGCCCGCAGTCGGAGCGTCTCGGAGTTCGACCGGGCCGCGCCCAGCAGCACCGGGATGGCTTCCCCGCCGCCGATCCGTCCCAGTGCCGTGACCGCGCGCCCGCAGGGGGGTGGCTCTTCCTCGTCCCCGGCCAAGGTCACGAGAGCTGGGACGGCTGGGAGGTGACCGAGCGGGCCCAGCGCCTCGACGGCGGCGCGGCGCAGGGCGGGCGGCTCGTCGGGTGTGAGGGCGGCGAGCAGCCCGGGGCGGCGCCCTCGTGCCACAGCGGGCCGAGCGCGACAGCCACGTCCCGCCGGGACACCGGAGCACCCTCGTATCCGCGCCCGCCGCCCGGCCGGTCCTCGTTCCGTCGAGCAGCCGCAGCTCCGGCATGGCCACGTACAACGGCCTCCCGACCACGACGCAGCCGATACAGCGACGGCAGCCACGAATGCCCCACCCGCCCCAGCTCCGGCGCCGCACACGGCATGGCGGGGCTCGCCTCGCCCCCCGTCGGCATCTCCTTCAGCGACATCTCCAGCCGTCGCCGAGCCGGCGACTCTGAGTCACGCCATCATCCATCACTGAGGGTGACCATCCGTGGCTGTCCGCTCTCGTCGTGTGATCAGCTCGTGTGGGCGAAGCCGCCCGGGTGTTATTGAATGAGGTGTGCGGTCAGGAATGCCGGGACCCTGTCGCCGAGGTTCCGGTACGGCGAGCGAGATGAGAGAGCCGCATGGAGTCCACGCCTTCCGCCTCGTCCGGGTCGCCGTTCGACATGGTCAGCGGCGCGTTGGGGCGGTACATCCCGCGCGGTGCGGCGGCACGGGCCGCCGGCTCCTCCGACTCGCAGGGAGAGGGCCCCGGCCGTCACCGGGTACCCGCCGGTTCGACCCCCGGCAGCGCGGAGCAGATCCTGGGCGCGGTCAATCTGGACCGGGACCTGAAGATCACCCGTTCGAATCTGGAGGCGCCCGTCTTCGCGGGGGTGGAGGTCGCGATCGGGAGCCCTTTCGTCGATCTTCTGCCGCCCTGGGACGTACCGACGGTCACTCGGCGGTTGCGGCAGGTACTGGAGACCGGTGAGCCGCATGTCGCCCGGGTCCAGCGCCTGCGGCGCGCCGACGGCTCGGAGCTGGTGGTCTCGATGAGCATCCTGCCCGCCGCGGCGCCGTTGGAGGGCCTGACCGTCTCGCTGATCGCCATGGCCAAGAGGCTGCACCTGTACGCGGCCGAGACGGCGATCGGCACCTCGCTGGACATCGGCGAGACCGCGCAGTCGCTGGCGGAGTCCCTGCTGGCCTGGGGAGACGTGGCCGCCATCGATCTCGACCTCGCCGTGTGGACCGGTGAGGTGGTCACCGAGCAGCCGCGGCGGCGCATCCGGCTGCGGCGAGCGGCCCTGGTCCCGGACCGCGTGTGGCCCGACGGCTACGTGACCCCGGGTGACGATCTTCCCAGTGACGCGAGTCGTCTTCTGTCGCAGGCGGTACGGCGTGACGATGTCGCGCGGGCCATCGTGCTGCCCGACCGGGCGGCGATCGAGCGGGTGTTCGCCAGCGCGCGCCTGGTACGTGCCCTGGTGCCCGGTGACCGGGCGGCGAGTGTGGCGTACATACCTCTGGTCCTGGACGGCGCGCCGCCTGTCGTACTGGGAGTGGCGGAGGTCTGGCGGCGTTCGGGCCGTCCCTTCGACGACAGTGAGCTGCTCGACTTGCAGGAGCTGGTCGCCAGGACCTCCCACCACGTGGACCTGGCCCGGCAGCACCAGCGCGAGCACACGCAGGTGCTGGCGTTGCAGCGCCGGCTGCTGCCGCGGTCCAGCGGCGACACCATCGAGACCGCCAGCATCTACCAGCCCACCACCCCCGACAGCGCGGGCGTCGGCGGTGACTGGGTGAACAGCTTTCCGCTGCCGGACGGCCGTACCGCGCTGGTGGTCGGCGATGTCGTCGGACACGGCCTGGGGGCCGCCGCCACCATGGGACAGCTGAGCATGGAGGCCCGCGCGCTGCTGTCCGCGGGGCTGGGGCCCGACGAGGTGCTGGAGCACCTGGACGCGACGGTGACGTTGCTGGACGACGCGGAGTCCGGGCTGGCGGCCGGGTACAGCGCCCTCGGGTCGACCTGCTGCATCACCGTCTACGACCCGGTCAGCCACCACATCGCCCTGTCCAGCGCGGGTCACCTCCCCCCGATCCTGGTGCCCCCGGACAGGCCGGGCGGACCGGTCGCGGCACGTCCCCACCCCGGGCTCGGTGCCGAGTTCGCGCTGCGGGAGCCGTTCGACGTGCACACGTTCGCCGCGCCCCCGGGCTCGCTGCTCGCCCTGTACACCGACGGCCTGGTGGAGGACCCCGCCCTGTCGATCGACGAGGGCATCGGCCGGCTGTCGGACGCCGTGTCCGCGGTGCACCCCTGGGACGCACTGGACCAGGCCGCGCGGCGCGTGGTCAGCGCGCTGGCGCCTGCGCGGCACCGCGACGACATGACCCTGCTGCTGGCGCGCATGATCGGGTACCGCAAGGAGGACACCGCGACCTGGCGGCTACCTGCCCGCGCTGACGCGGCGGCCCGCGCCCGCGCGGTGGTGTCCGGGCTCCTGGGGCAGTGGCGCGTCAGGGACGACACCAGGGTCAGCGTGCTGCTGGTGGTCAGTGAGCTGGTCGCCAACGCGGTCCGCTTCGCGACCGGCCCCATCACCGTACGGCTGATCAGGACCGGGCAGGGACTGCTCTGCGAGGTGGGTGACACCGGCAACGGCAGGCCGCGGCTGGGCCGCGACGGGCTGCTCGGGGACAGCGGTCGTGGCCTGCACGTCGTGCACGGGCTCACCACCCGGTGGGGGGTGCGGTGGACGGACACCGGCAAGGTGGTGTGGGCATCGGTCGGGAGGTGACGCGGCTGCCGGTGGGGGCGGTGTGCGCACGTCCGGCGGCGCCACCGGCGGTACGGCGGCGACCGCGGGCATGGCGGTGATCGTGGGGACGGTTGGCAGGAGCCCGGCCCGCCCTACAGCCACTCACCCTCCAGGGCGGTGGCCGTGAGGCCCGGGGCCGCCGCGTAGAGGACGGCGCGGCTGCCCGGTTCCTGGCCGGCGTCGTGCGCCCTGCGCATGATGTCGAACACGGCGGCGCCGCCGCGGTTGCCGGTGGTGTAGCTGTCCCGGCTGAAGTCCAGCAGCCCCGACGGCCAGGCCTCGGGCATCGTCTGCTCCATGTACTCCAGCACGCGCGTCCCGCCGGGGTGCGCGAGCAGCACGTCGGGGTGCCAGGCGCTGGGGTCGTCCTGGTAACGGGCGTGCAGCCACTCCCACATGGCGGTGACCGTCTCCTGCACGGCGCGCGGTCCACGCCGGTCCATCACGAAGTGGGTGCCGTCCGCCTGCGTCTCCAGGCGGTGCAGCGCCTGGGTGCCGGGCAGGGTGTGGTTCCAGGCGGCGTCCAGGCGCAGCACCGACTCGGGCCTCGGGCGGCCGGTGACCACGGCGGCGACCGCGGTGTCCGCGAACAGCAGGCGGACGATCAAGGACTCCAGGGTGTCGTCCGCGGGCTGGTAGGTGGTGCTCAGCGCCTCCGCGATCACGACCAGGACGACCCGGTCGGGGTCCGCGGCCACGAGATCCGCCGCCAGTGCCAGGGAGCGGGTCCCGGCGATGCAGGCCCACTGCGTGGCCGGGAGCAGCAGTACGTCGCTGCGGAGCGGGAGCTTGTTGGCCAGGCTGACGTCCAGCCCGGGCAGTGCCGGAGTGGTGGAGTTGCTGGTGATCAAGCAGTCGACGTCCGAGGTGTCCAGCCCGGCGATCTGGAGGGCCCCGCGTGCCGCGCGCTCACCGTAGGACTGTACGGCTGCCCAGGCCGGGGCGGTGCGTTCCTGGACGGTCTGCGGCGCGGGTATGGACTCCAGGGCGGCGATGACGCGATCCACGTCCTGCTCGGAGAACCCGTCGTCGGCCAGCGCCTCTCGGGTCGGCCCGATGCCGGCGGTCGGCAGGCCGTTCCCGGCGCCGGGCGCGACGGCGGTCTCCAACGGCACCATCCAGCCGCGGGTCTCGATGCCCGTGCTGGCCGCGATGCCGTCAATCCGCGGCGCCCAGGCCGCGTTCGGGTGCCGGTCGCGTACGTCCGTGACGATCTGGCTGGTCTTGACGGTGTTCTCGCCGTGGATCACGGCGGGCGGGCACAGGTAAGCGGGCATGGTGGGCACCTTTCGATGGGAACGCGGAAGACCGTCATGAACGCTGTGTCATGGGTCACTTCGGCAGGCACGTCCAAGTCAATGCCGGTGCGCTCTGCTTCGGACTTCTGTATCCGCATCGAGCATGGGCCATAAACGGGCATTTAAGCTGTGACCTGGGCAACGCGGGCAACTACTCATATGCGTGACATCGCGCACACTGCTGCGGGAAGCTCGACCGGGCGCCGTGCCGACCTGCCACACCGTCAGTCCGGTTCAGGTGACGACCATTTCCGGATCAGTGCCCCGTGGGCGACAGCGCCAGACCGAAGAGTGACCCCACGGCCTTCGCGAGGCCGGACGCGCAGGGCTCGGCCGACTCCGTGGGGACGGACAGCCGTCGCAGCGCACCGCACAGCGCGTCCTCCAGCAGCGCGACCTGGCCGCCCAGCATCCGGGCGCCCGGCGCGGCGCCGCGCTCGCGCCGCGCCAGGTAGGTGAGGACCTCCTGCGCGTCGGACTGGAGGTCCTGGAGCACCTGCCACTCCCGGGCCGCCGTCTTCTGCCGGTTCAGCACCTCGGGCAGCCGCTGGATCAGCTGCCCGTGCCACAGGGCCAGCGTCCCCTCCATCTCCGCCCGGAGCCCGTCGAGGCAGATCCGCAGGACCAGCGCACCGGTCGCCACACCGACCACCGCGGTGCCCGCTCTGACGGTCGTGGGCGCCGGTCTCCCCGCGCCCAGGTAGTTGCGCAGCACCACCGGCATGACCTCGGCCTCGCCCGGAGCGCCGTGGGCGTCGGGCACCAGCGCCGAGCAGACCGGGGTGAGGCAGTGCGCGGCCTGCTCGGCCGCCGTGTGGCATGCGTAGTCCGTGGGCACGATGAGGAGTTCCTTTCCCAGGCGCTGCCTGGCCGCGGCCGGTCTCTGACGGGTTGCACGCCGTGCACGGCCTTTCGGTTCACCGCCGTGGGGTGTGGATCACGGGCCCGTTGTCAGTGGTGGCTGTGATCCTCTCCGGTATGGACGAGCTGGAATTCATGCGGGGCCGGGTCTACGGCGCCGACCATGACGACCCCGCCCCCCGCTCCGGACGCCGTTACGCGGAACTGGTCGGAGGCCCGCTGGACGGCCTGCTCCTGGACGTCACCGACCGTACCGCGCCCGAACTGGACGACGGTGTCGTCCTGCCGACCGAGATAGGCAGCCACGGACCGGGCGGCAGCGCGGTCTACGTGCCGCGCACGCCCGGCGCCCGGCATTTCGACTGGCGGGGTGACGTGCCCTGATGGCCGGTGCGTCAGTCCTCGTCCGGGTGCAGGGCGTCGAGGATGAGCGCGAGGCCGAAGGCGAACTCGTCGCCGTAGTCGTAGCCCGGTTTGAGCGCGTGCTCGGTGGCGAGTTCGGTGAGGTGGGGGTAGGCGTCGGCGGGCATGTCGCGCAGGATGGCGCCCGCGACCTCGTCCAGCTCCGCCGAGTCGCTGAACGGCAGGGTGAGTTCCTGGAGTACGAAGCCGTAGAGGTAGCTGTCGATCAGTGAGATGGCGTGCGCCGCCATCGGCACCGAGAAGCCCGCCCCGCGCAACGCGCCGAGCACGGCGTCGTGGTGGCGCAGGGTGGCCGGGCCGGGCCGGGTGCGGGAGTCCATCAGGCCCACCGCCCACGGGTGACGCCGGAGCGCGGCACGGGCGGAGTTCGCTCGCTGTCGCATGGCGCTCTTCCAGTCCATGTCGCGCGGCGGCAGTTCGATCTCGCCGAACACCGCGTCCACCATGCCGTCGAGGATGTCCTCCCGGCCCGCGACATGGTGGTAGAGCGACATCGCCTCCACGCCCAGCGGCGCGGCGATGGCCCGCATGGTCAGCGCGGCCGAGCCCTTCTCGTCCGCCACCGCCATCGCCGTACGGATCACCCGCTCACGACTCAGCGGAACGCGCGCCGACGCGCTCCGACGGCCCCTGCCTTTCTCGGGCATCCACCCTCCCTCGTAGCGCCCTTGACCGCCTTACGGCATAAGGCTAGCTTGCCTTACACCATAAGGTGAAACCGGTCGGCGAGGGGGCTGTGCCATGGACAGGGAAACGGGCACGGAGATGGGCGGGGACATGAGCGGGGGAACAGGCGGGGGAGCGGGCGCGGAGCGGATGCGGAAGGTGTGCGTCGTGGGGGCCTCGGGCAAGCTCGGCCAGTACATGGTCCGGCACGCGCTGGAGCGTGGCTACGAGGTGGTCGGTGTCTGCCGCGAACGCAGCGTGCCGAAACTGGCCGCGTTCCAGGGCCGGATGACGATCGTCCCCGGATTCACGAACGACCCGGAGGTCATACGGCGGGCGGTCGCCGGGTGCGACGGGGTGCTGACGGTGCTGGTGCCGTGGGGAGTGCGACAGTACGCGTCCGGCACGGCGCAGGCGGTGCTCGACCACGCCCGCCCAGGCGCCCGCCTCGTCTTCTCCTGCGGCTGGCACATCACCCGCGACGGCAAGGACACCTACTCACGGTGGTTCAAGGCGGGCGTCTGGCTCGCCGCCCGGCTGGGCAGGCTCTTCCGCGCCGTCGAGATCGACGACCAGGTGGAGGCATGCCGCCGGGTGTTCGCCAGTGACACCCGCTGGACCGTCGTACGCGGCAGCAGCCTGGAGGAGGGCAAGAGCCAGGGCCTGCCCGTGTGGAGCGGCCACGTGGGCGACCCGGTCCTCGGCAGCAACCTCACCCGCCGTGTCGACTTCGCCCTGTTCATGGTGGCCGCCCTCGCCGACGACACCCTCGTCCGGCAGGCCCCGGCGATCGTCGGCCGCCTCACCCCGAGCGCGCTCGCCCACGCCGGGGGCCTCGACGTGCCGCGGGACTGACGGGCGCACGGACGTGGCCGGTGAGGCGCTTGCCGCCCGGGGTGCCCGTCTGGTCACCTGATCCTCGCCCTACGGCTCAAAGGGGGACGGGGTGGCGTTCCGGCTGCACTTCACGCGTGACGACCTGCTGCGGGTGTCCCTCGCACCGGGACCCGATCCGCTGCACGAGACGGTGATCAGCCTGCGCACCCTGCAACGACGCCGACCGGGCGCCGCCTTCGGCCCCTGGCAACGGTGGGCGCGTACGCGGATCCCGCGCTCGGTCCACCAACTGCGCTCCCTGGTGCCGCCCGAGAAGTTCTGTCCGGACTTCCTGATCCCGCCGAACACCGGCGATCTCGACACGGGCCTGGACGAACTGCTGTACACGCCGAAGTCGTTCCTGCGCAGGGACCTGGAGACCTTCGCCCGGTTCGGTGACGGACCGTTCCCGGCCTGGGCCCGATCGCTCGCCGACGGCTCCCCGCGGGCGCTGGAGACCGTCGGCCGCGCGGTGCGCGACTGGCACCGGACGGCGATCGCGCCCGTTCAGCGGCATCTGTACACCCGCGCCGAGGCGGCCCGTTCCGCCGCCGCGCGCACCCTGCTGGACGAGGGACTCGACGCCATGCTGTCCCGTCTGCACCCCTCCATCCGCTGGACACCCCCCGTGCTCGAACTCGCCCGCCCCGACCTGAACGAGGACTTCCCTCTGGACGGGCGTGGTCTGCGGCTGATGCCGTCCCTGTTCTGCGGCAACGCGCCCGTCGTCTCGCTGAACCCGCTGCACACCAGCCCGCCGGTGCTGGCCTTCCCCGTCGCCCACGACACCGTATGGACGCCGGAGCCAGGCCTCGGAACACCGGCCGCCCCCGGCACGCTCGCCGCGCTCCTGGGCCGTACCCGCGCCACCGTGCTCCAGGCCATCACCACCGGCTACGGCATCACCACGACGGACCTCGCCCGCCACACCGGCATCTCCCCGGCCACGGTCTCCCATCACACCAGTGCCCTGCGCGAAGCACATCTCATCATCACGCACCGCACGGGCCCGCACGCCCACCACCTCCCCACGGCGCTCGGCACCCAACTCGTCAACGGGGCACCGAGCCCGTCCCAGTGACCGCACTCGGACGCCCGACCAGCACCGTTCGAGCACGGTCGAAGCGAGTAGGAGACGGCGGGCGGGGCGCCCACCATGAGGTGTGTCCGACCGGGCGGGTCCCGGCGACCGATCCGGTGACACCGAACGACACCATCACACCGAAGGAGTGACCCAGTGATCAACCTCAGGCTCACCACCGCACTGACCGCGATGGGGTTCACCGTTCTGACCATGTCCGTGGTCCCCGGCAGCGCACAGGCGGCGGAAAGCGACCGCGAGTACGTGCTGAGCCGCGCGGCGGATCACCCGGCCGGGGCAGACGGCCGGGCGCCCGCGGCGCGCAGTACGGCGACCGTCTCGGGGTAGAGCCCGGCCATCGCCCACTCCAGCGGCGTACGGCCCACACCGTGGTCCTCCCGCAGGTCGGGATCGGCGCCGTGGTCGAGCAGCGCCCGCACCGTCTCGGTGTGCCCCCAACAGGCCGCCGCACACAGTGGAGTTCCCTCCGAGCCGTGCCCGCTCTCGGTGTCGGGCAGCGCCCCGGCCGCCAGCAGGCACCGGACGGTGTCGGCGGCGCCCTGGACGGCGGCGGCGTACAGCGGCGTCGTGCCGTCCTGGTCGCTCGCCTCCGGCGGTGCCCCGGCCCGCAGCAGCGCGGTGACCCGGGAAGGGTCACCGGACATCGCCGCCGCGACCAGGCGCTTCGTCAGTTTCTTCCGCCGCCGCCTGTTCATGACGGCTGAGCCTAGCGAAGTGCCTCCTGGTGCCCTCAGTTGAGGGTGTCGGGGTCCGGGCCGGTGCGCAGTCCGCGGTCGAGGGCGGCGATCGCGGACATCTCCTCCTCGGACAGCGTGAAGTCGAGGACGTCGATGTTCTCCCGGATACGGGCGGGCGTGACCGACTTCGGGATCACCACGTTGCCGAGCTGGAGGTGCCAGCGCAGCACCACCTGCGCCGGGGACCTGCCGTGCCGGCCGGCGATCGCGGTGATCGCGTCGTCACCGAGCACGGCACCCTGGGCGAGCGGGCTCCACGCCTCGGTGACGATGCCCAACTCGGCGTGCAGGGCGCGCAGTCCGGCCTGCTGGAGGCCGGGGTGCAGCTCGATCTGGTTGACGGCGGGGACCAGTGAGGTGTCGTCCAGCAGCCGCCGCAGATGCGCGGGCTGGAAGTTGGAGACACCGGCGCTGCGCACCCGGCCCTCGGCCACGAGCCGCTCGATGGCCTTCCAGGACTCCCGGTACAGATCGCGGGCCGGGGTCGGCCAGTGGATCAGGTACAGGTCGACGTAGTCCAGGCCGAGCTTGGCCAGGCTGGCGTCGAAGGCGCGCAGGGTGGCGTCGTGTCCCTGGTCGGCGTTCCACAGTTTGGTGGTGACGAACAGGTCCTCGCGGGGCGTGTCCGAGGCGGCGAGCGCCTTGCCGACACCGGCCTCGTTGCCGTAGACCGCGGCGGTGTCGATCGAGCGGTAGCCCGCCCGGAGCGCCTCGGTCACGGCGGCGGTGGTCTCGGCGTCCGGGACCTGGAAGACACCGAAGCCGAGCTGGGGGATCTCGACGCCGTTGTTGAGGGTGACGGTGGGGACGGAGGAGGTCATGTGGGGTTCCTTGCTGGTGGTACGGGTTCTGGATCGGTTCAGTGGTGTACGGCGGGCTGCCGCTCGACCGGCGGCACGGCGCCGGCGACGACGCGTCCCGGGGCGCGGTTGCGGCGGTCGAGGAAGGCGGCGAGGAAGGACAGCAGCAGCGCGGTGCCGGACAGCAGGGCGCCCACCCAGTTCGGGGCGGTGTAGCCGAGGCCCGCGGCGATGACGATCCCGCCGAGCCAGGCGGCCAGGGCGTTGCCGAGGTTGAAGGCGCCGATGTTGGCGGCGGAGGCCAGGGTGGGGGCGGCGGAGGCCTGGTCGAGCACCCACTTCTGGAGCGGGGGCACGGTGGCGAAGCCGAGCGCGCCGATCAGGGTGAGCGTGATCGCGGCGAGGACCTTGTCGTGGGCGGTCGCCGTGAACAGCAGCAGTGCCGCGGTGAGGGCCGCGAGGGTGGCGAACAGCATCGGCATCAGGGCGCGGTCGGCGAAGCGCCCGCCGAGCAGGTTGCCGAGGAACATGCCGATGCCGAACAGTACGAGCAGCCAGGTGACGGCGGCCTCGGTGTACCCGGCGACCTCGGTCATCATCGGCGTGATGTAGGTGATCGCGGCGAACACACCGCCGTAGCCGAGGACGGTCATCGCCATGGCGAGCCAGACCTGGACGTTCCTGAAGGCGGCGAACTCGGTGCGCACGGTCTGCGCCTTCGGCCGTCCGGCGTCGGGGACCAGCCTCGCGACGCCGAGGAAGCCGATGACGCCGAGCGCGGCGACGAGCGTGAACGTGACGCGCCAGCCCGCGGCCTGCCCGATGGAGGTGCCGCCGGGGACACCGACGATGTTGGCGACCGTCAGGCCCATGAACATCAGGGAGATGGCCGAGGCCTTCCGCTCCGGGGCGACGAGATCGGCGGCGACGACGGAACCGATGCCGAAGAACGCGCCGTGCGCGAGCGAGGCCACCACCCGGCCGACGAGCATGAGGCCGAAGGTCGGGGCGACAGCGGAGAGCGCGTTGCCGACGACGAACAGCGCCATCAGGAACATCAGCATCTTCTTGCGGGACACCTTGGTGCCCAGGACGGTGAGGAGCGGCGCACCGACGACGACACCGAGGGCGTAGCCGGAGACCAGCCAGCCTGCGGTCGGGATGGTGACCCCGAAGTCGTCCGCGACCTGGGGCAGCACACCCATGATCACGAACTCGGTGGTGCCGATCCCGAAGGCCCCGATGGCCAGGGCCAGGAGCGCGAGGGGCATGGACGTACCTTCCAGATGATTGCGTGAGGCGCTTACAGCCCAAGACAATAGTTGCAAGCGCGGGATAATTGCAAACGCTGGATATGCTGGCGTGCATGTCTGTGGGCGGGCATGCCGAAGACCGGCTCCCCTGGGAGCCGGTGGTGGGGTCACTGGGGGCTGAGCGGGTCTCAGGCGGGGATCGTGCCCGACTCCACGACCTTCACCAGCGGCGCAAGCTCGGGCCGCTCGCTCGCCTCGTCGAGTGCCTGCCGCAGCGCGGAGTCATTGGTCGGCCGCGCCTCCTCCAGAAGCTTCAGGCCGGCATCGGTGACATCGGTGTAGATGCCCCGGCGATCCGTCGGACACAGGTAGCGGGAGAGCAGTCCGCGGTCCTCCAGCCGGGTGACCAGGCGGGTCGTGGCGCTCTGGCTGAGGACTACGGCGTCGGCGACCTGCTTCATCTGGAGGTGGCCGCCCTCGCCGTTGTGCTGGCGGCTCAGCACGTCGAGCAGGGAGTACTCGCGCACGCTCAGGTCGTGCTTGGCCTGGAGGGCGCGCTCGATGTGCGCCTCGATCCTCCCGTGCAGCAGGGAGAGGGCGCACCAGCCCTGGGCGAGGGCGGTGAGAGCCGGGTCTGTGGCGGTCATGGGGTCTGGAACCTCCGGGTGCGGGCGGCTGTGGTCCAGGATAGGTCATGTGTGAAATTGTCAGCGAGTGCATGTATAGCGCGCTTGCAATTAACTCCGCGGGTCCTCACGGGGTGACCGCGGCGTCGCCGTCGTCCCGGAGCCGTTCGGTGTTGAGGGCGTCCACGGCCGCTCGCGCGTCCCCGATGGTCGCGTAGTCGACCGCGATGAAGTTCACCGGCCTGCCGCGCTGCTGTTCGCAGGCGTGGGCGCGGTCCAGCACGAAATCGCGTGCGTTGACGGTGCCCGCTTCCAGGCGCCGGCCACCGCCCGCCGTGACGAAGTGGTTGAGCAGGAACAGCCGCTTGTCCGTGCCGCCGCGGTTGGGCGCGCAGGTCATCTCCTCGGGGCTGCGGACCGCGAAGGGGGTCTCCATGCCGTAGCGGTAGAAGTTCCGGTACCACGGGGCGGGTCCGTCCGCCTTCTCCGCGAAGACGACGAGGCGCCTGCCGCTGTCGATCATCTCCTCCAGCCGCGGCCAGGCCTGGTCCGCGTCCTGGTCCGGTTCGTACAGCAGCTCGGTGAGGCCCGCCCGCTCGAAGGCGCGCTGGGTCTCCGGCGCGCCGACGCCGTCCTGGAGGATCAGGGTGACGATCTCCGAGGGGTGCGCGCGCAGCCAGTCGCCGATCTGCCGCAGCGTGGCCTCCAGTTCCAGGGCTCCGGCACCGCACACCGAATGGCACAGCCACAGCCCCGGCCGGTGCGGATCGAGACGGGTCAGGGCGTCGGTGAGCTGGCGGCGCAGCTCCGGTGAGAACTCGGAGTCGGCCAGACGGTCCGTGATCTCCGCGGGCCGCTCCCACCGATGGGTGTCGAGCAGCAGCACACGCACCCCCGCGTTCAACTGGCCGACGATGTCGGGGTCCTGGAGGGGGCCGATGAACCGGTCCGTCGTCGTGGCCATCGCGTTGTGCGCGGCGAGTTGGGCCAGCTCGTCGTAGCGGACGTCGCACAGCCGGGAGCTGCCCTGGCAGACCCGAGGGGCGGGCCCGGTCAGCGCCACCGGCGCCAGGGTCGCCCCCACGAGCGCGGACGCCGACACCGCGGCGGCCAGGACGAGACCGTGCCGTGCCTCCACGCGGGTCTGGAGTGTGGGTGCGGTCGTCCGCCGGGCCCAGCCGAGGCCGACCAGCAGCGCCCCCGCCACCAGCAGGATCAGCGCGACGACGGTGGCGGTGTGCAGCACCCGGTCGACCGCGTTGGCCTGGAGATCGTCGAGGAGGCGTGCCGCCGCCGGGGGCCAGGAGGACGGCGGACGGTACGGCCGCTCGCCCACCAGGACCCGCAGGAGGAACACCGCCAGCGCCGTCAGCGTCGCCGCTCCGGCCAGCGCCCAGCCCAGCGGGACCAGCCGCCGAGTGGCGGGCAGGGGAGTGGCGTGCCACAGCAGGACCAGCGCGGCCACGGAGAGTACGGCCGCCGCGGGCTCGACGACCTCGTGGAACAGCCGGGTGACGGAGCGGATCCGGTCGACCGCCGAGACGGTGTCCGAGGGGCCGAGATCGGCGCGGATCACCCAGGTACGGCCCCCTGCCTCCCGCAACAGCTCCGCGACCGCCGCCCCCACCCCGTCCGAGACGGCCACCGGCGCCACCGCCGCCAGCGCCGACGCCGCGTCCCCGTCCTCCAGCGCGGCTTCGACCTCCGGCCGCAGCTGGGCACGCTCCGCCTGCGGCACCAGACGCAGCAGCATGGTCGTGGCGGCGCGCGCCTGCTCCTGGGAGAGCGCCAGCGTCGGCAGCTCCCCGCGCGGTACCTCGCCCGCGACGAGACGGACGGCCAGATCGGCCAGATTCTGCCGGAAGACGTCGAAGTCCGGCTCGGAGCGCTGCTGGAGCGAGGCGACGGCGGTGCCGAAGTAGATCTGGCTGAGCCGGTCGATGTTCGCCAGCACCGGCCTGAGATCGACGGCGAGCCGCAGCCTGGCACGGTCCCCCTCCAGATAGCGGACCACCTCGGTGATCTGCCGGTCGCCGATGGCCCGCAGCGTCTCCGGCGGGAGGACGACCTTGACGTTCGAGGTGACCGTGGACTGCGGGACGGGCAGTCGGCCCAGCAGGTCATGGAGGACCGGAGCGAGCCGCGGATCGACCAGCACCTCGTCGTAGACCCGGTGATAGGCCCGCTCCTCGTCGAGCACCCGGCCGTGGAAACCGGGGTTCAGCGCGGTACTGCGCAGCACGGCGGCAGCGGCGAGCACGGTCAGACTGAGCACGGCCAGAACCCAGGCCACGACCTGGACCCACCGCGGCTGCCCTACGGGTGGTGCCTCCATGGCCCCATTGTCGATCGTCGCGGACGGTTCCCCGCGCGACGGACACCACGACCGGGAAGCCGATGAGTTCGGCCGTGCCCTTCGCGGTAGGTCCGGCGACCTGACTGGAAGCCGGTCAGCCGGCGGCCGGCTGCCCGCTCCGGGACTCCAGCGCCCGTACGACGGCGGTCATGTCCTCGCCGCCGTGGCCCAGCTCCACCGTCTCGCCGTAGAGGGCGTGGCACACGTCGAGGAGGGGGGAGGGCAGGTCGGCCTTGCGGGCGGCCTCCGCGATCAGGCGGTTGTTCTTGAGGACGTCCGCGGAGGCCGCCTGGACGGTGAAGTCACGGGACAGCAGCTTGGCGCCCTTGGCGCGGGAGACGGCGCTCGCCATGGGGCCCGCGTCCAGGACGTCCCGGAGCAGGCGCTGGTCGAGGCCGTGCCGGTCGGCGAAGTGGAAGGCCTCGGCGAGTCCGGTGACCAGGGTGATCAGGAACAGGTTCACCGAGAACTTCATCAGCAGCGCGCCCGGTACCGGGCCGCACTCGAACGTCTCCGCGCACACCGGGGCGAGCACGGGCCGTACGGCGCGCACGGCGTCGTCCTCGCCCGCCAGCATGCCCACCAGTTCGCCGCGTTCGGCGGGCACCCGGGAACCGGAGACCGGCGCCTCGACGTACCGGCCGCCCGCCGACCGGACGTCGTCCTGGAGTCCGGCCGAGTACTCGGCGGAGGTCGTGCCCATGTGGACGACGGTGTGTCCGGAGACGAGGGAGGCGAAGTCGGCGGTGCCACGGGCCAGCACCGCGTCCATGGCGGCCTCGTCGGCCAGCATGAGCATCACGGTCCGGGCCCGTTCGAACACCTCGGCCGGCCCTGCCGCGACCTCGGCCCCGGCTGCGCGCAGGCTCTCGCTCCGCCCCGGGGTGCGGTTCCACACCACGACAGGTGTCCCGGCGCGGGCGAGGTTGAGCGCCATGGGCTGCCCCATGACACCGAGGCCGATGAAACCGACGTACATGACCTACCACCCGCCACTTCCGGCCCGCGTCCTGGCTATGACGGTCGTCATAGTAGCCCCGGCTATGACGACCGTCATAGCCTGAGGGCGCTAAGTGCAAGGCGCAGGAGGAAGGAAAGGCGGAGATGGCCGTGTCCGAACGAGGGCCGCGTGAGCGGATGGTCTTCAGCGCGGCCCAGCTCATCCGGCGTGACGGGGTCGCCGCCACGGGAATGCGGGACGTGGCCGCGCACGCCGGTGCGCCGCGCGGATCGCTCCAGCACTACTTCCCCGGCGGCAAGGAACAGCTCGTCAACGAGGCGGTCGGCTGGGCGGGACGGTACGCGGGGCGCCGCGTGGCACGGTTCCTCGCCGCGTTGGACGAGCCGACGCCCAGCGGACTGTTCGCCGAGATGGCGCGGCAGTGGACTGACGAGTACGAGGCCGTGGGCTTCGGCGGCGGATGCCCCGTCGCCGCCGCCACCGTGGACTGCGCCGAGTCCACCGCGTCCACCCGGGAAGCCGCGGCCGCAGCCTTCGCCACCTGGACCGGGCCGGTGTCCCGGGCGCTGGCCGACATGGGCGTCCCCAAGGAGCGGACCGGTCCGCTCGCCACCCTCATGATCAGCTCCCTGGAAGGGGCCATCCTCATCGCCCGCGCCGAACGGGACGTCCGCGCCCTGACGGTCGTGGTGGGGGAACTCGGGCCCCTTCTCGACGCGGCGGTTGAGCGGAAGGGCTGACCGGGGTGCCCCGTCCCCCTGATACGGGAGTCCACGTCCCCGCCCTGTGCCGGTGCCACTCCAGCCACTACATTTGGTGGCATGACTGCCATCACCCTCCGCATCCCCGACGCCATGGACGGCCCCCTGCGCGCCGCCGCGGCCGACGCCCCCTCGCTGAACGACTACATCCTGCGCGCCGTCCGCCGCCAGATGACCCTCGACGCCGCCCGCAAGCTCGCCCCCGCCGCCCGCCTCGGACTCGAGGGCGAAGGCGACGCCCTGTGACGATCCGCAAGGGCGACGTCTGGGACGTCGACACCGGCAAGGGCGTCCGTACGGTCCTGGTCGTCAGCCTGGACGGACTCGCCGAGGCGTACGGCGCCGTCGTCGTCCTCGTGCTGCACGCCCCCGCGCAGCACCCCGACACGGCGATGAGCGTGCACCTGAACGAGCCCATCGACGCCTCCGTCGTGGCCGTCAACCTCCTGCAACTGGCCACCACACGCTTCGAGACCGCGACCCGGCACGGCAACATCGGCCCCGAGCAGCAGGAAGCCGTCGACAACGCGCTGCGGGCCGTACTCGATCTCTGAGGCTCGCGCGGGCGGGACGGCTCACTCGGCGTCGAGCTGGTGGTCGGCCCAGACGTAAAACTCTCCGGCAGCAGGCCCGTGATGGGGACCGCGCGGACGGCGTCGGCCGTGCCGACGATGACCTCGATGGCAGGGAAGTAGTCGAGCAGGACCTGACGGCACCGGCCGCACGGAGGGACCACCCCGCGGTCGCGGTCGCCCACGGCGACGATCGTGTCCAGCTCGTAGACGCCCTGGGAGGCCGCCGCGCCGATCAGGACCAGCTCGGCGCACGGCCCTCCGGTGAAGTGGTAGGCGTTCACCGCCGTGACGATCCGGCCGTCCCGGGCGCGGGCGGCGGCGGCCATGGTGTGGTTGTCGCCGCGGCAGCGCGTGCGGGCGACCTCCGCCGCGGCCTGGACGAGTTCGTGGTCGTAGCCGGCACGGTCCGTTGGTGGGGTCATCTTCTCGCCTTCGTGGGATGTGAGACGACGCTGACCCGGAGCGCCGGGGCGCGGCAAGCGAATATCGGTGCCGCGCCCGGCTCCCTCACAAGCTCGCCGCGTCAGCCGCCGTAGTGCGCCCGCAGCCGGTCCGCCGCCTTGGGTCCGGCGCCCGTCGCGTCCAGGGCGAGCAGTCCCGCGCCCAGCACCGGCGGCGCGGTGACGAAACCGATGACCGCCTTCGGCGCACGCTCCGCGAGGAGGCGGGCGATGCGCTCCTCCAACCGCGGGTGCCGCGCGGCGAGGACGCTGCCGCCGAACACGACCGGAACCTCCTCCTCCAGGAGTCCGAGGCGCCCCAGCGCCACCGACGACAGCGCGACGACCTCCTCGGCCAGCCGGTGCACCAGCGCCAGCGCCACCGGGTCGCCCGCCGCGGCCACCCGGAACAGAACCGGCGTCAGTTCATGACGCCGCTCGTCGGGGATCCGCTTCAGATGCAACGCCTCGATCAGCGCGTACATCGTCTCCAGGCCGAAGTGGGCGGGCAGCGCCCGCGCCAGCTCCGTAGGCTCGCCCCGGCCGTCCTCGGCCCGGGCCGCGAACCACAGCGCCTCCTCGGCCAGCCCGCCGCCCCCGCCCCAGTCCCCGGAGATCCTCCCGATCGCCGGGAAGCGCGCGGTCCGCCCGTCCGGCGTCATCCCGACGCAGTTGATGCCCGCCCCGCAGACCACGGCCACGCCCCGCGGCTCGTCCACCCCGGCCCGCAGGATCGCGAAGGTGTCGTTGTGCACCCGCACCGCACGGCTCCAGCCCCGCCCGTACAGCGCCTTCTCCAACTCCGCCTCCTCCACCGGCAGATCGGCGTTGGCGAGACAGGCGGTGACCTGGTCGAACGAGGCCGGGAGCCCGGCGTCCGCGGCCGCCCGGCCCACGATCTCCGCGAGCCCGTCGACCGCCGCCGTCACCCCCACCACCGGTGGCTGGAAACCGCCGCCGCGCGCCGTCCCGAGCACGGCACCGTCCCGGGAGAGCACCGCCGCGTCGGTCTTGCTGTTCCCGGCGTCGATCGCCAGGAGAACCCCGTTCACGCCCACGCGAGGTGCTCCCGGTTGTGCGCGATCAGCCGGTCGGTGAGCCCCTCGGCGTACTCGTACTGCCCGATCAGCGGATGCGCGAGCAGCGCCTTGAAGACCCGGTCCCGGCCGCCGCGCAGCGCCGCGTCCAGGGCCAGGTCCTCGTACGCCGTCACGTTCGCGATCAGCCCCGCGTACAGCGGGTCGACCGGCGCCACCGGCAACGGCACCGCGCCCTTCGCGCCCACCGCCGCCTGCGTCTCGATGACGGCGTCGTCCGGCAGGAACGGCAGCGTGCCGTTGTTGTACGTGTTCACCACCTGGTACGGCGAACCGCCCCCGCCGAGCAGCGCGGCGGCGAGGTCCACGGCGGCCTCGGAGTAGTAGGCACCGCCCCGCCTGGCCAGCAGCGCGGGCTTCTCGTCGAGCGCCGGATCGCCGTACATCTCCAGCAGCTGTTTCTCCATCGCGGCCACCTCGGCGGCCCGCGACGGCCTGGTGCCCAGCTCCCGCACCACCTCGTCGTGCGCGTAGTAATAGCGCAGGTAGTACGACGGGACCACGCCGAGCCGGTCCAGGACGGGGCGCGGCAGCCGGAGGTCGGCGGCGATCGCCTCGCCGTGTTCGGCGAGCAGGCGGGGGAGCACGTCGGTGCCGTCCGGGCCCCCCACGCGTACCGCCCTCTCCCAGGTCAGGTGGTTGAGCCCGACGTGGTCGAGGTGGACCTCGGCCGGGGTCACGTCGAGCAGGTGGGCGAACTTCCGCTGGAGGCCGATGGCCACGTTGCACAGTCCCACCGCCCTGTGCCCGGCGTGCAGCAGCGCGCGCGTGACGATGCCGACGGGGTTGGTGAAGTCGATGATCCAGGCGTCCGGGTTGGCGCGCCGTACCCGTTCGGCGATGTCCAGGACGACCGGGACCGTCCGCAACGCCTTGGCGAGGCCGCCCGCGCCGGTGGTCTCCTGGCCGACGCAGCCGCACTCCAGCGGCCAGGTCTCGTCCCGCTCGCGGGCGGCCTGTCCGCCGATGCGCAGCTGGAGCAGTACGGCGTCGGCGTCCGCGACCCCGGCGTCCAGGTCGCCGGTGGTGACGATCCGTCCCGGGTGGCCCTGGCGGGCGAAGATCCGCCGGGCGAGTCCGGCGACCAGTTCGAGCCGCTCGGCGGCCGGGTCGACGAGGACCAGTTCCGTGATGGGCAGGGTGTCGCGCAGCCGCGCGAAACCGTCGATCAGTTCGGGGGTGTAGGTGGAGCCGCCCCCCACGACAGCGAGCTTCATGATGTGTCCGTCAGCCCTTCACTCCGGTCAGTGTGACTCCCTCGACGAACGCCTTCTGGGCGAAGAAGAACACGAGGATCACGGGGGCCATGACCAGGACGGTCGCGGCCATGGTCAGATTCCAGTCGGTGTGGTGCGCGCCCTTGAAGGATTCCAGGCCGTAGCTCAGGGTCCACGCACCCGGGTTCTCGGAGGCGTAGATCTGTGGCCCGAAGTAGTCGTTCCAGCAGTAGAAGAACTGGAACAGGGCCACGGCGGCGACTCCGGGCTTCGCCATCGGCAGGACCACCCGGACCAGGGTGCGCAGTTCGCCGCAACCGTCGATCCGGGCGGCCTCGACGTACTCGTTCGGGATGGTCAGCAGGAACTGCCGCAGCAGGAAGATGGCGAAGGCGTCACCGAAGGCCATCGGGATGATCAGCGGCCACAGGGTGCCGGACAGGTCGAGCTGCTTCGCCCAGAACAGGTACATCGGGATGATCACCACCTGCGGCGGCAGCATCATCATCGAGATGACGAGCAGCAGCGACAGATGACGGCCGCGGAAGCGGAACTTGGCCAGCGCGTACGCCACGGGGACGGACGACACCACCACCAGGACGGTGCCGAGCCCGGCGTAGAGCAGGGAGTTCTTCCACCAGGTGACGAAGCCGGGGGCGCGGAAGACCTGGACGTAGTTGTCCCAGTGCCAGGAGTCGGGGGTGAGGTCGCGGGTCAGCGCCTGCTGGTTGCTCATCAGCGAGGTCAGCAGGATGAAGACGAAGGGCAGGACGAAGAACAGGGCCGCCGCGAGGGCGAGCGAGTGGACGCCGATCCAGTGCAGCAGCGCCTTGCGCCGGACGCCGGCGGGGGGCCTTCGGCCGTGGACTTCGGCGGGGGCGGAGACAGGTGTGGAGGTCATGGTCAGTCACCCGAGCCGATCAGGCCGCCGCGCCGGCGCATCAGCAGCGCGGTGAAGGTCATGGACAGGGCGAAGAGGACGAGGGCGACGACACAGGCGGCGCCGTAGTCGAAGCGTCCGAATCCGAGGCTGTAGACGAGCTGCGGCAGCGTGAGCGTGGAGTCGTCCGGGTAACCCGGCTCGAACGTCTGGCCGGAGCCGCCGATGACGCCGGAGGCGACCTTGGAGGCCACGATCGGCTGGGTGTAGTACTGCATCGCGCCGATGATCCCGGTGACGACGGCGAAGAGGACGATCGGCGAGATGTTCGGCAGGGTCACGTACCGGAACCGCTGCCAGGCCGAGGCGCCGTCCAGCTCGGCGGCCTCGTACTGCTCCTTGGGGACGTCGAGCAGCGCCGCCATGAAGATCACCATCAGGTCGCCGACGCCCCACACGGCGAGGACCGTCAGCGCGGGCTTGGACCAGTCGGCGTCGTTGAACCAGGAGGGCGCGGGCAGACCGGCCGCCTCCAGGAGGGAGTTGACCGGCCCGGTGCCCGGGTTGAGCAGGAAGACGAAGGCGAGGGTCGCGGCCACCGGCGGGGCCAGATAGGGCAGGTAGAACAGGGTCCGGAAGACGCCGGTCCCCGTCTTGACCTTGGTGATGAGCAGCCCGGTGCCCAGTCCGAAGACGACGCGGCAAGCGACCATGACGACCGCGAGCCACAGCGTGTTCTGCATCGCGGGCCAGAACTTCGGCAAGTCGGTCAGGACGTATGTCCAGTTGTCGAGGCCGCGCCAGGTCGGCGGGTTGAGGCCGTCGTACCTCATCAGCGAGAAGTACACGGTGGAGACGAGCGGATAGGCGAAGAAGACGCCGAACCCGATCAGCCAGGGCGACATGAAGGCCAGGGTGCGCAGCGCCTCCCGGCGGCGTTTGGACCGCAGGGCGCGGCGCCGGGCGGGGGAGGCGGCGGCCGGGGCCACCGCCTCCCGCGCGGGCAGGGTGTCCGTGCTCATGGTGGCCGCTCCGGCCGTCACTTCGCCCGGGCGATGTCACGGTCGATCTGGGCGGCGGTCTCCTCAAGGCCCTTCTTCAGGTCGGTGACCTGGCCCTTCTCGTACTTCTGGGCGAAGTCGGTGAGGGTGTCCTGGTAGGCGGAGCCGTTGACGGCGTTGTCCGAGGTGGTGGACTCGGGGTGCTGGGCGATCTCGAGGAAGACCTTGAACCGGTCGTCGAACTTCAGGTCGGGGGACTTCAGCGCGTCCAGGGTGGAGGGCACGTTGCCGATGGCGTTGGCGAAGCTCACCACCGCGTCCGTGTCCATGGTCATGTACTTGACCAGCTCCCAGGCGGCGTTCTGCTTGTCGCTCCCCGGGGCGATGCCCATGATCGTGCCGGAGAGGTAGCCCTTGCCGTACTCGTCCACCTCGTCGTCGGCGACGGGCAGCGGGGCCACGCCCACCTCGAAGTCGACCCCGGCGTCCTCGATGAAGTTCAGCCGCCACTCGCCGTCGAGCTGCATGGCGACCTGCCCGGTGTGGAAGGGGTGCTCGGCGCCCCACTCGTCCCCGAAGGTGGTGCGGTACTTGTCGAGCTTCCTGAAGCCGCCCAGCTCCTCCACCAGCGACTTCTGATACGTCATCATCTCGGCGAACGCCGGGTCCTCGGCGATCGCCGACTTGCCCTCCTCGTCGAAGTACCGGTGGTCCCACTGGGACATGTAGTGCGACACGACCGTCTCGTAACCGAGGTAGTTCGGCATGAAGCCGAGCTGTTCGTACGAGTCGCCCCTGGTCTTCGTCAGCTTCTTCGCGGCCTCGGTGAACTCCGACCAGGTCTTCGGCGGCGCGCTGATTCCGGCCTCCTCGAAGGCGTCCTTGTTGTAGTAGAGGCCGTACGCGTCGGAGAGCAGCGGCAGCGCGCAGCGCGTGCCCTCGAACTGGGTGTACTCCTGGAGGACCTTCGGGAAGGTCGCGTCCAGGTCGACCCGGTCCTTCTCGAGGAAGGGCTTCAGGTCCGCGAGCGCTCCGGACGCGCAGAACTTGCCGACATTGGCGGTGGTGAACGAGGAGACGACGTCGGGCCCGTTCGAACCGCCCGCCCGCAGCGCCTGGTTGAGCTTGTCGTCGTTGATGTTGCCGACGACCTTCACCTTGATGTTCGGGTGCGCCTTCTCGAAGCGGTCCACGTTGTCCTCGATCGCCTTGACCTCGGACGGCGCCGACCAGCCGTGCCAGAAGGTGATGGTGGTCTCGGCGTCGGGGTCGTCGGTCGCGGCGTTGTTCGCGGAGCCGGTGCAGGCGGAGGCGAACAGGGCGATCGAGGCGGTGGCGGCTATCGCGGCGGCGGTTCTGCGCGGGTGTACGGGCATGGCGGTGTGTCTCCCGGTGGCGAGGACGAACGGCGTGGGGAAGGCGGAACGGACGTGCTGGTCGGGAAAACGGGTGTGCTGGGTCGGACCCCTGGCGCGGCGGCGCCGGGGTCGGGCGGGCGGTGACGGTCAGCGCGAGGTGTCGAAGACCTCGTCGCGGGTGGTGGCGAGGGCGCTCTCGAGCGCCCCGCGCAGGACGGGGGCCTGGGGTACGGCGGTCAGGGCGAGCCGCGGCCGTGACGCCGCGAGGTCGGCCAGCTCGGACTGGAGGCGGGTCCGCAGGGGTTCGCCACCGGCGACGAGCACATCCCCGGAGAGCACGATCAGCTCGGGGTCGAGTACGGCGACGAGTGCGGCGAGTCCGGTGGCGAGCCGCTCCGCGTACCGGTCGAGCAACTCCTCGTACCGGCTGTCGTCGCGGTGGACCTTGGCGGCACGGGCGAGCAGGTCGCTCGCCACGGCCACATAGGGGCGGTCGGGCGTGTCGATGCCGACGTCGCGGGCGAGCCGGGGCACGGCCTGGACACCCGCGAGTTCCTGGAAGCCACCGGAGTTGGCCTTGGTGACCTGGCGGACCAGCGGGGTGCCGGGCACCGGCAGGAAACCCACCTCTCCGGCGCCGCCGGTGAAGCCGCGGTGCAGCCGACCGCCGAGGACGAGGGCGGCGCCGATGCCCGACTCGTTCCACAGCAGTACGAAGTCGGAGTGGCCGCGGGCTGCGCCGAGGCGCTGTTCGGCTACGGCGACGAGATTGACGTCGTTCTCGTACTCGAACGGCATCGGCAGCGCCGCAGCCAGCTCCGTCAGCAGGGTGGGGGAGTGCCAGCCGGGCAGGTGGGAGGCGTACCGCAGGCGTCCGGTGGCCGGGTCGAAGGCACCGGGGGTGCCGATGACCAGGCGCCGCACATCGCCCCGGGTGAGCCCGGCGGCCTTGACCGCGCCGTCGAGGGCGTCGGTGACCTGCCGGACGACACCGACGCCGGTACGGCCGCCGGTGCGCAGTTCGTGCTCGCCGACGACGGTGCCGGTGATGTCGGCGACGGCGGCGCGGATGCGGTGTTCGTTGACGTCGAGTCCGGCGGCGTGGGCGACTTTGGCGTTGAGGGCGTACAGCTGGGCGCCAGGGCCGGGGCGGCCCTCGCTGGTGCCGGTGACGACGACGAGCCCGGCGCCTTCGAGGCGGGCGAGGAGCTGGGAGGCGGTCGGCTTCGACAGGCCGGTGAGCTTGCCGATCCGGGTCCGCGAGAGGCTGCCGTGCTCCAGCAGCAGGTCCAGGGCGGCGCGGTCGTTCATGGCACGCAGCACGCTGGGGGTGCCCGGTGTCCCCGGACTGCCCTGGGTCGTCCCCGCCATGACGGTCGCACCTGCCTTTCGACGCTGGTGGAGTCATTCTGCCGCCTTCGGCGCCAGGCTCCGCCCGCGTACTGTTAGCAAAGTTTCCTATCGGTTGGGGAGGACGGTAGGACGGCCCTCCTACGGCAGTCAATACCCGGTCGCGGGATGCCCCCGTCGGCAACGGAAGCGTTACCGGCGGGGGCGGTCGGGGTGGAGTGCGGCGCGGGTCAGCCCGTGGGGAAGGAGTCCGGCGTCCTGATGCGGTCGCGGACCCAGACACCCGCGGGCTTCAGTGAACTCGTCCCCGCCCAGGGCCCGTTGTTGTTGCAGGTACCGGCCTTGAACACGGCGCCGGAGCGGTGGTCGTCGGAGAAGTTCCAGTTGACCCAGCTGATCTTCTTGGCGCCCATCAGATCGAGGTACTGCTGGGCGCGGGCGAAGTTGTCCGTGCCGTCGCCGGAGGCCTCCTGAGTTCCGAACTCGGTGACGAAGACGGGAATCCGGTCCGACGCCCGGTCGAGCGCGTTCCGGTACTCCTGGCCGTGCGAGGCCGCGTAGAAAT
This sequence comes from Streptomyces sp. B93, assembly GCF_018070565.1. GTDB lineage: Bacteria > Actinomycetota > Actinomycetes > Streptomycetales > Streptomycetaceae > Streptomyces. The sequence goes on along the minus strand of NZ_JAGPXL010000053.1, from coordinate 2,525 downwards.
GGAACGTGTACATGATGTTGGTCGCCTGGACCGGGTTGTTGATGACGTCGGTCTCGTCCCGGCCGTCGGAGACGCCGAGGGAGCCCCAGCCGTGGGTGCCGATGAGGATGGGGGTGGCCGGGTCCTGGGCGCGGATGACGGGGATGAGCTGCTCGGCGTAGGACTTGACGCGTGACCAGCTCACCCCGTTGGGCTCGTTGGCGATGTCGTAGAGCAGGTTGGTCTTGCCGCGGTGGCGCTGGGCGATCTCGGTGAAGAACGTCTTGGCGCGGTCGAGGTTGTGGTGGGGGTCGCCGGGCGTGAGCTGGTGCCAGTCGACGAGCGCGTACATGCCGCGCGCCGTGGCCATCTCGATGAGCTGGTGCACCCGGTCGGTGAACATCCTCGGGTTGGTCTCGTAGCCGCCCTCCTGCACATACAGGGAGATGCGCAGGACGTCGGCGTTCCAGTCACGGGCGAGGGCGTCCAGGGAGCCGTCGGTGAGGCAGTGGCCGTACCACTGGAGGCCGTGACTGCTCATGCCGCGCAGCTGGATGGGCCTGCCGTACTGGTTGCACAGCTGCACACCGCACACCTTCAGCCGCCCGTTGACCTGGGCGGGGGTGCTGCCCGGTGTCGTCCCGCCCTGGGTGGTGACGGTCACTGGGCCGGAGGCGGACGACGTGTTGCCCGCGGCGTCCCTGGCGCGGACGGCGAAGGTGTGGGCCGTGCCCGGCGCCAGGCCGCCCACGGTGTACGAGGTGCCCGCCGTCGTGGCGATCTGGGAGCCGTCGCGGTACAGCAGGTATCCGGTCACGCCCACATTGTCCGTGGACGCGTTCCAGGCCAGCGACACGGAGGAGGACGTACTGCCGGTGGCGCGCAGGCCGGTCGGTGTCGAGGGGGCCGTGGTGTCCGTGCCCCCGCTGCCGTCGCCGAGGAGCTTCCACAGCGCGGGGGTGCTGGAGGGCTCCCAGCCGGTCAGGGAGGTGTGGCTCTGAAGGCACTCGTAGTCCTTGCCGCCGTACGAGACTCGTGCGCCCACGGCGTATGCGGTGTTCGGCTGCCATGCCGGGTGGGCGGCTATGCGGACGGTGCCGGTGGGGACGGAGGCGGAGGCGGAGGTGGAGGTGGTGGGGGAGGCGGAGGCGGGGGAAGGGGCCAGGCCGAAGCCCAGGGCGGCGATGAGTGCGGCGGTGAGGAGAGTGGACACGGGTCTGCGCATCAGGACCTCGTGGGTGTGGGGGATGTGGGGAGGTGGCGGGCGGCGAGGTGTGGGGCAGGGGATCGCCGCCGTCGAACTGTAAGGAAAGCTTCCTTACGATGCCCGGAGATTAGGGGCTTGATGGTGACCGGTCAAGAGTGTGGGGCGGGTGGGGCCTCGGCCACCATGCTCACGTACTCCAGCAGTCGCGCGGTGTCGGCCGGGCCGCCCAGGACGATGACCTTCATGCGCGCCCGCTCCTCGTCGTAGACCGTCTCCACGCGCAGCGGGGGGCCGCCCGCGTCCCGCCCCGCGGGCGCGGCCGTGAGCAGAGTGGCGATGCGGTGGGCCGTCCCGGTGTCGACCGCGTCGATCTCCACGATGCTGGAGACCTCGACGCGCCGGTGGCGCACGGCGGGCTCCCGCGCGGTCGTGGGCAGGGGGAGCCCGGTGAACGCCTCGACGTCCTCGTGCGTGATCCGGTACTGCTTGCCGATCTTGACCGCCTTGAGTCGGCCCTCGCGCACGTACTTGCGCACGGTCCGCACATGCAGCCCGAGCCGCTCGGCTACCTGCTCCACTGAGTACAGGGGTGATTCCATAAACGCACCTTAACGCGCCCAATATCCAGCCAGCATGGGGAGTGATGCGTAATGAAAGGGAATCTTGGGTAATCCCACGGGCGGTGTACTGCTGTAGCCTGGCGGGCATGACCCACCTGGAGAAGTTCCATGACGTCCCCGTGTTGGTGTGCGCCGCCGAGGGGGCGGCCATCGGTGGTGAACGTGACGCGTTGGACCTGATCGGCGACGCCGGTTACCAGGGCGCCCAGTGGGTCGTCGTCCCGGCCGAGCGTTTCGCTGACGACTTCTTCCAGCTGCGTACGCGCGTCGCCGGGTACGTCGTCCAGAAGTTCGCCCAGTACGGGGTGGGCCTGGTGGTGCTCGGGGACATCTCGCGGCACCTTGCAGCGAGTTCGGCGCTGGAGGACTTCGTGCGGGAGAGCAATGGCGGGCGTCAGCTCTGGTTCCTGCGGGACAGGGAACAGCTCGCGGAGCGTCTGCGGGGCTGACGGCCCGTTCGTGGCGGCGCACGGCCATGGGGAGGGGTGACCGGCAGGCCGACTGGGGGAACTGGTGGCGGGAGAGGGCGACTTGGAGGACGCTCTCCGGCTGTGGCCCAGGAGTACCTGGACGCGCTGGCCCCCGATGGCCGTCTAGGGCCTGTTGTGAAAGTGCTGGTCACAGCCACTCGTTGATGGCTGCGATCAGCACGGTCGCTTCGTAGCGGACGGCGAGTTTGTCGTAGCGGGTGGCGACGGCCCGGTGGCGCTTGAGCCGGT
>NZ_JAGPXL010000052.1 GCF_018070565.1 Streptomyces sp. B93 | reverse complement strand
CACCCCCCCCACGACGGCGTACCCGTCGGCGGCCAGCCGGGCGACGGTCCGGCGGCCGATGCCGCGCGAGCCGCCGGTGACGATCGCGACGCGGAGCGAGGCGGAGGGTTCGGGGGAGGGGAGGGCGGGCACGTCTGACTCCTGTCGGTAGATGCGGTCAAGGCCGCGGTCTCGCCGTGGCCCTGCTGCGTCCTCGACGATCGGCCGGTCCCGGAGCCCTTGCCAGGGTTGCCTTTACCCGGGGGGCGCCGTCCCCTGGTTACGTCCGGGAGCGCAAGCGACCATGGAGGGGTGAACCTCCCAGAACTCGGCGCCTTCCTCAGGACACGCCGTGACCGCATCCGCCCCGCCGACGTCGGTCTCGCCCCGGGCCCGCGCCGACGCGTCCCCGGGCTGCGCCGTGAGGAAGTCGCCCAGCTGGCAGGGCTGTCAGCCGATTACTACACCGAGCTGGAGCGCGCCCGTGGAAAGCACGGCGTGCAGCCCTCGGCCCAGACCCTGGCCGCCCTCGCCCGAGCCCTGCGCCTGAACGGCGACGAGCGCGACCACCTGTTCCACCTGGCCGAACGGCCGGTCCCGCCGTCAGCACACGGACCGTCGGCACATGTGCAGCCCGCGCTCCTCGGGCTGCTGGACCGGCTGTCCAACACACCGGCGCGGGTCATCACCGACCTGCACGAAACCCTGGTGGAGAACGACCTGGCCCGGAACCTGCTCGGCAGGTCCCCGGCACACCGTGGCCCGGCGGCGAGCTTCGTGTACCGCTGGTTCACCGACCCGGGGGCGCGCGAGAGGTACCCGGCCGAGGACCACCCCCACCACTCCCGGGTGTTCGCGGCCGACCTCCACGCGGCCGCCGCCCGGCGCGGCGGGGACGCGGAGGTCACGAGGATGGTCGCCGTGCTGCGCCGCCGCAGCCAGGAGTTCGCAGCTCTCTGGGACACCTACGACGTCGCGGTGCGCCGCATGGACCACAAGAAGATCGTCCACCCCACGCTCGGCGTCATCGAACTCGACTGCCACAACCTGCTCAGCGAGGACGGGCGCCAACGCCTGCTCTGGTTCACGGCGCCGCCCGGGAGCCGGGGAGCCGAGCAGCTGGAGCTGCTGTCCGTCATAGGAACCCAGGACCTGGGCGTCTCCGACGGCACGGCACCGGAGAGGGCCCCCGGGCGTGATCTGACTCCTCCGTGAGCAACCAGAGAACCTCCGGCCGCCCGGTCCCCGGTGCGTCAGGTCATCGCGTCCGGAGCGTACGTGTCCGGCGGAAGGCCGAAGGTCCATCCGATGGCGTCGCGGGGCACCGTCTGGTCGGGCGGGACCCGCAGCGCGTACCGTCGGTACGACCCGTCCGGCTCGGCAGTCGAGTTCTCCACGAGGACGAGCACGATGTCCTCCTCCGGCTCGCTGCCGTCCGGGTAGTACCAGCGGCCGTCCCCGACCGGCGGACCGTAGTCCTGCCGCAGGGTGCTCGGATCGCGTGGGTCGGGGATACGCCACAGGGAGCCGTAGTCGTCCGTGGCGAACCGCCTCGCCCCGCAGTGCTCCAGCAGCCAGTCGTAGCCCATCCGGTCGGCGATGGCCCGGCGGACTTCGCCGTTGGCCTCGTTCAGCCAGTCCTGGCCGGTCAGCTCGCCGGTGATGACGTACGGCGGGACGCGCACGCCGTGCCAGGCGTGCACGGCGGTGCCGTCGGGGTACAGCAGGGCGGGACCGTCGCTGTGGTGCAGCCGGGACGTGTTTGCCTCCGGGCCCGGTTCCAGATGTACCTCCGTGGGCCGCTCCGACACGACGCACACGTCCTCGAAGGGCCACCACGAGCCGCACGAGCGGACGGTTTCCAGCCATGCGTCCAGCCGTCGCGTCGAGCGGGACGAGTAGCACTTGATGCCGAGTCGGCGCGGGACCTCGTACAACGCCGGGCGGTAGGCGGCGCGTATCGGTGCGGTGTGCAGGCCCAGGGGGTCGGTGGGGCTGGTGCGGGAGAGGGACCGGAGCATCGGCCGCGACAGCCCGGACAGCCACCCCGCCACGGACTGCTCCTCCCGGTGGGGCACCGGCACTCGGAGTTGGCGCTTCCCGGCCGTGGGCAGCCAGGCGCCGACGGGGCCCACGGGGGACCTGCCGGGCTCGCTGCCCGTGGCCGCGCGGATCAGCGCGTCGGCCTCCTTCGGCGAGGCGACCCACGCGAACCGTGGGGCGGAGCGGCCCGCGGTCCGGTACAGCTCGCTGATCGCCGCCTCAGAGGTGGTCCGGTCGGCGGGCCCGGTGGCCTGCTCGTGTGCCTGCCACTCCGTGCGGATCCGGTCGACCTCGGCCCACTGCTCAGGGGTCAGGTAACGGGTGTCCGAGAGGGACGGGCGGCGCTCGCGGAGGCGTTCCCGACGCAGACCGGCCATCAGCCGGCGATCTCCGGGTACCGGGCCCACCGAAGTGCGTCGCCCCGCCGGTTATGAACTGCCATACCCGGGCTCCCTGCGTCATGGTCAATAACCAGCAGGATCAGACCGGTTGAACAGACCTGTCAACGGCCGGGGCAACACCTCTGGCCGTTGCCGGATGCCCGGCCGCCGAGTCGGAGCCGAGTTCCGCGCCGGTCCCCGTACGTCCGCCACCGGCCCCCGTCCCCAGAAGTCACCCTGCCCGACAGGTGTTTGTGGGCTGAACGTTTCACGGCCCCTTCAGCTCCGTTCACCTGCACTGCCCAGGATCCGCCATGGGCATGCCGTGCACCGTCCGGTATCGCCCCTTCCTCTTGCGGCACATCAGAAGGGACGGCTGCCGATGCGGCCAGGACTGGGGCGAAGACGCCCGGGCGGCAGACCACGGGGACAGCGGTTCGTGGGCGCGGCGCTCACCGCGCTGCTCCTCGTCGGCGCGAGCGTCACCAGCGCGCACGCCGAGACCACCACCGGGGAGGGCGACCGGAGGACCAGAGGGGCGGCGGCCGACACCAGCCTGCCCCTCCTCACCCCCGAGCACGGCGCCTACCTCGAAGGCACCGAGGAGGTCGCCGCCACACCCGCCTCGGCCGGTGACTCCGTCACCGGGCTCGCCGTCGACGGCGAGGAGATCCCCGCCGAGCGGACGACCGGGGTCTCCCGGCTCCACTTCGACGTCGGCTCCAACTCGACGGAGGCCCGCTACGGCAACCACATCCTGGTCAACGGGGACTACCGCGTCGCCATCGGTGACCTGGTCAACGAGCGTGCCACCGTCGAGATCCCCAACGAGCGGCTGCGCGAGGGCGAGAACGCCATCGAGATCGTCTCGGGTGCCATCGACAGCTCCTGCGGCCTGAACCACGACGACTTCGTGCTGTCCGACATCACCCTGGAACTGCTGGGCGAGGTCGCCGACGGCGAGGAGAACGAGTACACCTACTCCTTCGGCGACGGCAGCTGCGGCACCAACACCACGCTGCTGAAGAAGGCGACGCTCACCTTCTTCACCCTGTCCGACCCCCAGGGCACCACCGGCCTGCGCGCCGACCTGGACACCACGGAGCTGACCAACGGCAAGCACGCCCTCACCGCCACCACCAGCTCCGGCCGGACCGTCACCAACTCGGTCACCGTCAACAACGCCCCGCCCGGCGCCCCCCGCCTGCTGCCCGTCGACGGCACCCTCGTCAAGGGCGAGCAGCCGGTCCTCGCGAGCCTGCCCGCGGGCAGCTCCGGCGGTGTGAAGTCGCTGACCGTCGACGGCGGGCCGCCGGTCACCGACGCCCACCTCGGCAACGGCGCGGCGACGTTCTCCTTCGACGTCGGCTCCAACTCCCTCGACGACCGCTACGACAACCACCTGCTCGTCAACGGCAAGCGGATCGACCTCGGCGGCACCTGGGTCAGCCAACGCGTCGACATCGCGGTCCCGGCGCGCTTCCTGAAGCCGGGTGACAACGTCGTCACCGTCGTCACCAGCCCCTACCAGGAGAGCTGCGGCCCCAACCGCGACGACTTCGACATCTCGAACATCGCCCTCGCCCTCGACGGCGCCACCGTCACCGGCCACGACATCGCCGACTCCTACGCCATGGGCGACGGAAGCTGCGGCAGCAGCACCATCCGGCTGCGCGAGGTGGACCTGCGCTTCACCGTCGACGCCCCCGCCGTGCACGTCTCCGAGACCCTCGGCTCGGGCAACGCCAGCCTCGGCTTCACCGTCGGCAGCAATTCCATCGAGGCCCGCTACGGCAACCACCTTCTGGTCAACGGGCACAAGCACGTCCTCGACAGCGACCTCGTCAGCGAGCGCGTCGAGGTGACCTTCCCCGACGAGTGGCTGGTCCCCGGCTGGAACACCATCGACTTCGTCGCCGGGACCTTCCCCACCTCCTGCGGTGACAACCGGGACGACTTCGCGATCTCCGACATCGCCCTCACCCCGGCGGAGGGCACCGCCGAGGGCCGGATGCTCAAGGGCTCCTACAGCCTCGGCGACGGCAACTGCGGCAGCAACGTCAACCCGCTCACCGAGATCGACCTGGAGTTCTACGTCGACGGCCCGGCCCGCGGACTGCGCGCCGACCTCGACACCGCCCGGCTCGACGACGGCGGGCACACCCTCGCCGCCACCTCCACGACCGGCAGCACCGCGACCCGGCTGCTGGTCACCGACAACTCGGCGCCCCGGATCGCCACCAGCACCCCCGCACCCGGGCAGAAGCTCACCGCGTCGGTCGTCCTCGACCTGCGCCTCGCTGACCCCTCCGGAGTGGTCGACGGCCCCCACGTCGAACTCGACGGCAAACCCGTCGACCTCGGTACCCCCGTGGGCCCCGGCCTGTCCGCCGGTCCGCACACCCTGACGGTCTCCGCCACCGACGGACTCGGCAACACCGGCACCCGCGAAGTCCGGTTCACCTCCGCCGGCATCCCCGACACCCCCGCCGACCTCACCCCCAAGTCCGGCACCCGGGACGCGGACCGCAAGGTCACCCTCTCGGCGAAGGTCGCCGAACCCGACGGCGGCACCGTCACCGCCACCTTCTCCGAGGCCGAGATCCTCACCCCGAACCAGATGTACCAGGGGACGGCCCCGGCCCTGCCGACCACCCTCAGGGTGCCCGGCGAGAAGAAGGTGAAGCCGCGCGGCCTCGCCCCCGCCGACGGCACCTCGCTCACCGCGCCCGCCGCCGAGGACGTCACCTACCAGCGCTACGACATCCAGGTGAAGGGCCACGTCGACACCCCCGTGCTGCGCTGGGAGGGCGTCGCCGACCCCGAGCGGCTGGTCGCGCTGCGGGCGTGGAACACCGCCACCGGGCAGTGGGACGTGCTCACCAGCGCCCGTGGCGCCGCCGAGGGTGCGACCGTGCTCGACTCCGTGGTCGACCGACTGTACGTCGACGGACAGCAGGTCCACGTCATGCTCACCGGCGAGGACCCGTTCGCCGACGACATCGACGCCGGCGACCCCAACAGCTTCGCCGACCCCGACTCGTACGACTTCTCCCTGGTGCACTTCACCGACACCCAGTACCTCTCCGAGGGCGCGGTGGAGCAGGAGACCGCCGAGGAGCGGGCCGTGTGGGAGCGGGCGTACGGCGACACCACCCGCTGGATCGCCGCCAACAAGGACGAGCGGAAGATCGCCTACGTCGCCCACACCGGCGACATCATCGAGAACAACATCCGCAGGCCCGCCGACGAGGCCGCGCGGCGCCAGGCCGTCGGCGAGATGGAAGTGTCCTCCCGGCAGCAGCGGATCCTCGACGACGCGGGCGTGCCCAACGGGGTCATCGCGGGCAACCACGACAACCAGTCCGGCACCGAGACCGGCCCGGACGCCCTCTACAACCAGTACTACGGACCCGACCGCTACCAGGCCCTCTCCCAGGGCTGGCAGCACGCCGAGTACGGCGGACCCTGGCGCCCGGGCGACAACCAGAACCACTACGACCTGTTCTCCGCGGGCGGCGCCGACTTCGTCGTCGTAGGACTCTCGTACGGTGTCACCCGCGAGGAGGCCGAATGGGCCGACTCGGTCTTCAAGCGGTTCTCCGACCGCAACGGCATCCTGCTCTCGCACGACTACCTCGCGCCGAGCGGCAGCCCCGACGGACGCGGCGCCCCGTTCTCCGCGCCCGACGGGTCGATGCTGTACAAGACGGTGGTCCAGGACAACCCGAACGTGTTCCTGATCCTCGCCGGTCATGAACACGGCGTCGGCACCAATGTGAAGCCCAGGGTCGGCGAGATCGAGCACGACGTCGTCGAACTCCTCGCGGACTACCAGTTCTACACGGTCTCCGCGGACCGGCTCGGCCTCACCGAGATCGGCGGCTACCAGCCCGAGGACCAGCTCCGCTTCGGCGCCGGCTTCTTCCGGATGCTCCAGTTCGACGTCGACCGGGCCGAGCTGACGGTGGACACCTACTCACCGTTCCTCGACGAGTTCGGCGCCACCGAGTACGACACCGACCACCGCTACGACGGCACCGAGGACAACATGGTCCTCCCCGTCGACCTCACCACCCGCCGGACCACCTTCAGCACCGACTCGCTGGCCCTGTACGACCCGGTCCGCGTCATCGGCCGGGACAAGGTGGCCTCCGGCGAGACGGCGAAGGTCACCTGGAGGGACCTGAAGCCGGACACCGCGCACGCCTGGTTCGTCACGGCCCGTTCCCCGGGCGGCGGCGTCACCGCCTCCCCGCCGAGCGTGTTCGTGACCAAGGACGCCCACGGGCGCCCCGGCACCTGGGCGCCGGACCACCCCGTCCGCCCCTGGTTCGGCACGGTCGCCGGCCCGCGCTGACCGGCCGTCCACCCGCCCGCCGACCCGGACCCGACCGGCCCGGGGCGGCGGGCGCCGCCCTTCCCCACCCCAAGCGAACGGGACCGACACCTGATGCCCACCCTCCGCGCGCGCCGTCCGCCCGCAGCCCTCCTCGCCCTGCTCGCCGCGCTGGCGGCCGTCCTGGCGCTGCCCGCCCCCGCCGCCGCGCACGACGCCACCTCGACCGCCTACGCCGAGGTGCGGGGCACCGGGCGGCAGCTGGAGGCGACCCTCGACCTGGAGTACGACCTGCTGATGAAGTCGGCCTGGCTCTACGCCGAGGCCTACGAGGCGAAGGACCGCGCCGAACAGCTGCGCCAGCTCGGGGCCAACGCCGAAGCGGTCACCGGGTACGTCACCGAACGGTTCGCGATCACCCGCGGCGGCGCCGACTGCATCCCCCGCCGGGTCGGCGACGCCGACGTCCGCGAGCGCGGCGGCCGGCCCTTCGCCGTCCTCACCCTGACCTACGACTGCCCCGGCTCCGGCGACGGCCCGTACCGCGTCTCCAGCGCGCTGTTCCCCGACGCCGAGACGTTCGTGCACAGCACCCGGACGATCGTCCACTACGACGTGGACGGGCGGCGCGGCTCCCAGGTCCTCACCTCCGCCCAGCCGACGCTGACGACCGGCGGCGCCCAGGAGTCCCGTCAGATCACGGAGTTCTTCCTGCTCGGCGCGGAACACCTGCTGTTCGGCCCGGACCACCTGCTGTTCCTGCTGGCGCTGCTGCTCGGCGCCCACGGCCTGCGCGACGTGGTCGGCACCGCGACCGCGTTCACCGCCGCGCACAGCGTGACCTTCCTGCTGGCCGCCACCGGCACGGTGCGGGTGCCCGCGGCGGTCGTCGAGCCGGTGATCGCCGCCTCCGTCGCCGTGGTGGCGCTCGCGGCGCTGCTGCCGCGCGACCGGCACGGCGGCGGGCGCCGGCGCCTCCCGGCCGTGTTCGGGTTCGGCCTGGTCCACGGGCTGGGCTTCGCCGGAGCGCTCGGCATCGACGAGGGCGGCTCCTGGGAGCTGCTGCTGTCCCTGCTGAGCTTCAACCTCGGCATCGAGGCCATGCAGCTGGTCCTGGTCGCCGTGGCCTTCCCGCCGCTGCGGCTGCTGCGCCGCACGCCCGCCCAGCGCTGGGCGCTGCCCGCGCTGACGGTGCCCGTCGTGCTCGTCGGTCTCTACTGGTGCTGGGACCGGACGGCCGTGGCCCTGTAAAGTACGAATCACCTATTTTCTCTCATAAGGGATGAAAACCGCCGGAGTGATGGATGTTCCGCAGGCGCCCTTCCCTCGACGGCGACGAACTGCTCGCCCGACTGGGCTCACTCACCTCCCTGGCGCGTGAGCGCGCGGAGTTCCAGCGCTCCCAGGTGGAACTGGCCATCGCCCTGCAACGCGGCATGCTCCCCGCCGACCTCCCCGCCGCCCCCGGCCTCCGGCTCGCCGCCCGGTACGTGCCCGCCTGCTACGGCCTCAACGTCGGCGGCGACTGGTACGACGCCTTCCGGCTCCCCGACGGCCGTATCGGCCTGTCCATAGGCGACGTACAGGGACACAACATCGAGGCGGCCGCCTTCATGGGCCAGGTGCGGGTCGGGCTGCGGGCCCTGGCCTCCGTCACCAGCGACCCGGGCGACCTGCTCGCCGTCACCAACGACCTGCTGATGAGCCTCGGCACGGACCTCTTCGCCACCTGCACCTTCATGCGGCTCGACCCGGCCACCGGACTGCTGGAGAGCGCCCGCGCGGGCCACATCCCCTGTGTGTGGGCCACCGCCGACGGCCGGGCGGGGATCACCGAGGACGAGGGGGGACCGCCGCTGGGCCTCCAGGAGGGCATGCGGTACCCCGTCTACCGCTACCGCGTCACCATCGGCGGTGTGTTCGTGCTGGTCACGGACGGCGTCGTGGAGGGACCCTCCCTCGACCTCGACGAAGGGCTCGACCAGACCGTCCGCCTCGCCGGGGTCGCCGCGGTCGCCGGACTGGGCGCCGAGGCGCTCGCCGGAGCGGTGATCAAGGGAGCCGAGCGGGTCGGCCACGAGGACGACGCGGCCGTCCTCGTCGTCCGCCACGACGGAGCCACCGACCACGGACGGTGACCGCCTCCGACCATGGACGGCGAGCGCTCCCGAGCACGGACGGTGAAGGAGGGCCCGCCCCACCCATTGGGCGGGACGGGGCGTCCCCCACCTCGCCGGGAAGCCGCCGACGGTGTCTGATGGCAGCTGTGGTGGCAACCCAGGATCTGCGCCAGGCCCTCGTGCCCGGCCTCCAGACACTGGCCGTCGCCGTGTGCTACTACGCGGCGGGACGGCTCGGCCTCATGCGGCAGCTCGCCGTCGAAGGCGCCGTCTTCACCCCCATCTGGCCCGCCACCGGGGTCGCCCTCGCGGCGCTGCTGATCCTAGGCGTCCACGTCTGGCCCGGCATCGCCCTCGGCGCCTTCCTCGTCATCCTCTCCATCACCGGCACGTCCGTCAGCCCCGCCGCCGTGCTCACCGTGGCGGGCAACACCCTCGCCGCCGTCCTCTCCTACCTGTGGCTGCGCGGTGCGGGCTTCCGGCCCGACCTCGCCCGGTTACGCGACGGCATCACCCTCGTGCTGCTGGGAGCCCTGCTCGGCACCCTCGTCAGCGCCACCGCCGGAACCAGCAACCTCGTCCTCACCGACCGGCTCGAACCGGACGCCTTCGCGACGGTCTGGCTCGCCTGGTGGGTCGGGGACGCCATGGGCGTACTGATCGTCACCCCGCTGGTGCTCGTCGCGGCCACGGCCCGCCCACGGCTGCGGCTGCGCCGCTGGCCCGAGGCGACGGCGCTGTGCGTCGCCACCGCGCTGATCGTGCCGCTCGCCACCCGCAGCTCGGTCAGCGTGCTGTTCCTCGTCTGCCCGCTGCTGATCTGGGCCGCTCTGCGCTTCCAGGTCGCGGGCAGCATGCTGTGCGCCCTGTTCACCTCCGTCTTGGCGACGATCGCCGCAACGGACGGGGTCGGCCCCTTCCGGGGGCTCAGCCACGCGGAGGTCATGGGCAAGCTCCAGGCGTTCAACGGCACCATGGCGCTCACCGCGCTGCTGCTGTCCGCCGTGATCACCGAGCAGCGGCACACCCGGCAGTCCGTTGAACTGGCCTGCGAGGAACTCGCCGAGGTCCTCGAACACCTCACCGCAGGCCAGCCCACCGCCGCCCGCTATCGGCCCCAGGACCGCGGCGGCCCCGCGAGCCCCCCACGAAAGGAACCGTCATGACCAGTCGGCGCAAGGAGAAGAAGGCCCTCCGCAAGGGCGAGAAGGTCGCCTGGAGCACCCACGGCACCGAGACCCGGGGCAGGGTCGAGAAGAAGATCACCGAACGGATGGAGGCCGCGGGCCGCACCGTCGACGCGTCCCCCGACGAGCCGCAGTACGAGGTCCGCAGCGACAAGTCAGGCAGGACCGCGGTCCACAAGCCCTCCGCCCTGCGGAAGAAGTGACCGCCATGACCGCCGACGACCACGACACCACCTGGGACGACTTCCGGGAGCTGGTCAACATGAAGCCGTCCGAACTGGAGAAGTGGCTGAAGACCGACGACTCGCGGGCCGCCGGGCAGCACCCGGACGGCGGCGAGTCCACCGGCCACGCCTCCGGCCGCCACATCCTGACCATCCTGCGCGCCAGGAAGAGCGACCTCACCGACGACGACTACGCCCATATGCGCAAGGTTGTCGGCTATGTCCGCCGCCATCTCGCCCAACGCCCGTCGGGCGACGTACGCGACTCCCGCTGGCGGCACTCACTGATGAACTGGGGCCACGACCCGCTCGCGGACGAGTCCTGAGGGCAGTCACCGGCCGCGCTGGCGGATCAGGTCACCCAGCGTCTCCAGCAGCAGGTCGACCTCCTCCGTGCTGGTGTAGGGCGCGGGGCCGATGCGCAGGCCGCCCTCGTCGCCCAGGCCGAGGTGGCGCGATGCCTCCAGCGCGTAGAAGGAGCCCGCCGGGACGTACACTCCCCGTTCCGCCAGCCGTCGGGACAGGTCGGCGGCGCTCTGCCCGGCCACCGTGACCAGCAGGGTCGAGGTGCGCCGCGCTGCCCGGGAGCGCACGGTCACCGAGGGCAGCGCCGCCAGCCCCGCCTCCAGACGGTCACGCAGCGACCGCTCGTGTCCGGCCAGGGCCGCGAAGGAGGCCTCCAGGCGCTCCCGGCGGCTGCCGGTCGCCGCGGGGTCGAGCGCGGCGAGGAAGTCGACCGCCGCCGCGGCGCCCGCCAGCAGTTCGTAGGGGAGGGTGCCCAGCTCGAACCGCTCCGGGACCCGGTCGCTCGACGGCAGCAGCTTCTGCGGCCGCAGCGTCTCCAGGAACTCCGGACGCGCCGCCAGCACCCCGAGGTGCGGACCGAGGAACTTGTAGGGCGAGCAGACCAGGGTGTCCGCGCCGAGCGCGGCGAGGTCGACCGCCGTGTGCGCCGCGTAGTGGACGGCGTCCAGGTGCAGCAGGGCGCCCGCGCCGTGCACCAGCTCGGCGATCTTGGGAATGTCCGGGCGGGTGCCGATGAGGTTGGACGCCGCGGTCACCGCGACCAGCCTGGTGCGCGGGGAGAGCACGGCCGCCAGCTGGTCGGCCGTCAGCTCACCGGAGTCGGGGTCGAAGTCGGCCATCCGGACGGTGGCACCCACCGCCTCGGCGGCCTGTGTCCAAGGCCGGATGTTGGCGTCGTGGTCGAGCCGGGTGACGACGACCTCGTCGCCCGCCGTCCAGGTCCGGGACAGCGTGCGCGCCAGGTCGTAGGTGAGCTGGGTGGCGCTGCGGCCGAAGACGACGCCGCGCGGGTCGCCCGCGACGAAGTCGGCCAGCGCGGCGCGCGCCGCGCCGACGACGGCCTCCGCGGCACGCTCGCCCGGGCTGTGCGGGCCCCGGTTCGCCAGCGGTCCGAGGAGCGTCGCGGCGATGGCGTCGACGACGGGCCGCGGTGTCTGGGTGCCGCCCGGCGCGTCGAAGCGGGCGGAGTCCGGGAGGAGACCCGGGATCGCGGCGCGGACCGCGTGGACGTCGTAGGCCATGGCGTGCTCCAGAGGATCGGCCGGACGGGGCGGGAGGCACGGCACGGCCGTGCGGTGGACGACGCTATCCGGTGCCCTGCGCGACCCCGGCACCGGCCTGCGGCAGGGTCTCGCTAGCTGAGCCCCAGCCGTGCCACGACGCGCTTGCCCCGGCCGGTCGGCACCACCGTCACCTCCCGGCTGCACGCCTCCACCAGCCGCAGCCCGTGGCCGCCGACCCGGGTGGGGCCGGGCGGCTGGACGCGCGGCGGCTGCGGGGAGGTGTCCCACACGCCGATCGTCAGCTCCGTGCCGTCCGGGGACAGCTCCAGGTCCATGCCGCAGTCCCCGGGGGCGTGCCGGAAGGCGTTGGCGAGGAGTTCGTCGGCGACGACCTGCGCGTCGATCTCGGCGAGCGCGCTCACCGCCGCCCCGTGGGCGGTGACCGCCTCGGCCAGGAACGTCCGGACCGCCCGGCGCGCGTCGGCGGCACGTCCCCCGCCCGCGTCCGGGCTCCAGGAGGCCCGGCGGCGCGGGGCGGTGGTCGCGTTCGGTTGCTGTCCGTCTGCCGTCCGCTGTCCGGGCGGGGTGACCGTAAACCGCACCTGTTCGAATCCCTGTGTCCTCGCTTGTTCCGTCCGTACGAGTCTCCGTTACCCGGGATTCGGCCGGATACCACTCATGAGGCCGGGTCCCGCCCGCCGGACAGGGCCTCCCAGTCCAGGCGCAGCACCGCGAGGTCGTCCGTGTGGCGCTCCGCGTTCATCGTACGGACCGCGTCGAGCACCGCGTTCAGGTGTGCGCCCGGATCGGGGTCGCGGGTCTTCTCCAGGATGCGCAGCAGACCGTCCACGCCCAGCCGCGCCTCCACGGGATCCTCCGTGGGGGCGCCGGTGGCGTCCGCCCGGTAACCCTCGATCAGACCGTCGGTGTACGCGATCAGGGCCCCGCTGCGGGGCAGGGACACGGTGGTCGCGGGCCACTGGCCGAGGCCCGGCACGATCCCGAGGGCGATGCCGTGCGCCGCGGGCAGGACCTGGGCGCCGTCGGCGGTGAGCAGCACCGGCTCGTGGTGCCCCACCAGGTGCAGCGTCATGGTGGCCGCGGCCGGATCCAGCGCGATCATGGTGCAGGTGGTGAACAGGTCGCTTCCGGTGCGCTCGGCGATGTGTATCCGCTCCAGCAGATGCAGCAGCTCGTGGCCGCGGTGCCCGCCGAGGGTCAGGGTCCGCCAGGCGATCCGCAGGCAGACGCCGAGCGCCGCCGCGTCCGCCCCGTGCCCGCTGACGTCACCGATGATGGCGTGCACGACCCCGTCCTCGGTCTGCACCACATCGAGGAAGTCACCGCCGAGCAGCGCCTGCGCCCGGCCGGGGAAGTACCTGCTGGTGACGGTGACGGACGGCGACGACAGGATCGGCTCGGGCAGCAGCCCCCGCTCCAGACGGGCGTTCTCCGCGGCGCGCAGCCGGCTCACCTGGAGGGCGGCACTGGCCCGCTCGGCCCGGGTGCGCTGCACGGCGTAGCGCACGGCGCGCTGGAGCAGTTCGGGCTCCACCTTGCCCTTGACGAGGTAGTCCTGGGCCCCGGCGGCGAGCGCGTCGACCCCGGCCCTGGCCTCCGCGAGGCCGGTCAGGACGATGATCGCGGGGTCGGTGGCGGTCTCCTGGACGGCGGTGACCGTGCTCAGGCCGGAGACGTCGGGCAGGTGCAGGTCGAGCAGTACGCAGTCGAAGCGCTCGGCGACCAGCGCGAGGCGCGCCTCGGCGACGGTGCGGCGGCGGGTCAGGGAGTGCCGCAGGTCGGTGTCCCGCAGCAGTTCCTCGACCAGCAGGGCGTCACCGTCGTCGTCCTCCACCAGCAGGATGCGGAAGGGCATCTCGTAGTCGATCGCCGGTTCGCTCACGACGGGTCCTCCGCTCTGACGTCCGCGGCCGGGAAGGTGAACGCGATCCGGGTCCCCGGGCTGTGGCCGGGATCGACGGCGATCGTGCCGCCGTGGAACTCGACGACCTTCTTGCACATGGCCAGACCGATGCCGGTGCCCGGGTAGGTGTCGCGGGTGTGCAGCCGCTGGAACAGCACGAACACCTTCTCCCGGAACTCCGGCGCGATGCCGATGCCGTTGTCGGTGACGGTGAACCTCCACTCGTCCCCGTCGCGTGCCACGCCCACCCGGACGCGCGGCGGCCGGTCGGGGTGGCGGAACTTCACGGAGTTCGACAGCAGGTTCTGGAAGAGGATGCCGAGTTGGGTGGGGTCGCCGAGGACCGTGGGCAGCGGATCGTGCTCGATCTCGGCCCCGCTCTCCTCGATGACCACGCTCAACGCGTCCACGGTGCGGCGCAGCACCTCCTCCAGGTCGACGGCGGTGTGGTCGTTGTGTACCCGGCCGACGCGGGAGAAGGCCAGCAGGTCGTTGATGAGGACCTGCATGCGGTTGGCGCCGTCGACGGCGAAGTCGATGTACTGGTCGGCGCGTTCGTCGAGCTGGCCGCCGTAGCGCCGCTGGAGGAGCTGGGTGAAGCTGGACACCTTGCGCAGCGGTTCCTGGAGGTCGTGGGAGGCGACGTAGGCGAACTGCTCCAGTTCGGTGTTGCTGCGCTTCAGTTCCTCGGCCTGTTCGTCCAGCAGCCGCCGGGACTCCTCGGCGTACTCCAGCTCCTCGACCAGGCGACGGCGCATCGCCTCCACGTCGGAGGCGAGTTGGCGCAGGTCCGCGGGGCCGGTGCCGTCGATGGGCTGACCGAAGCGTCCCGCGGCCACCTCGCGGGCGGCCAGCCGGAGCCGGGTGAGCGGGGTGCTGACGCCGCGTCGCAGGCCCTCGAAGACCAGCGCCGCGACCAGCAGGATCACCGCCCCGATCACCGCCAGGCTGACATTGCGCAGCCGGGTGCTCAGACGCAGGTCGGCGAGGGCCTCGGAGCGTTCGTCGGCGAGGTGTTCCTGTTGCCGCGTCATGGCCCGGCGCAGGGCGTCGAAGGTGTCCTTGCTCTCCTCGGCGCGGGCGGTGGCCACGGCGACCGCCTGGGCGGGAGGGGCCTCGGAGACGGGCTGGGCCAGGCGCTCCTGCCAGCGGGCGGCGAGGCCGGTCACCAGGGTGAGGTCGGCGCGTGCCCGGGCGTCGTCGCTCACCAGCTCCGTCAGACGGTCCGTCGCGGCCCGCTCGTCGCTCAGGCCCCGGGTGTACGGGGTGAGGAAGGAACGCTCACCGCTGAGCCCGTAACCCCGCACCCCGGTCTCCTGGTTGACCAGCGCCGACTCCAGCCGGATGGCCTGGTTGAGTGCGGGGGAGCGGTGGTTGACGAGGTCGTCCGTCACCTGCGTGGTGCGTGCGATGGCCCACGCCCCCAACGACCCCAGCACGGTCAGCACGGTCAGCGTGATGGCGACCCCGGTCTGGAGCCAACGCCGCGTCGTCCAGCGGGACGTTCGCGGCCGTGGGCCGCTCGGACGCTCCTTGGTCACGGTCTGTGCACTCCTCGGGCTTCGGTTGCCACCGTGGTCGGTGGTGACCGGCTCACCGTAATCGATCGCCGACAACGGCTGTTGTCAGGGATCACGGTGCCCCCTAGGGTGAGGTACATGCATGCCCCCGTATCTTCTTCAAGGGGTGGAACCGCGGATGACGACTGAAGGGGAGATGACCGACCGTGTGATCGCCGCGGTCGAGGAACTGACCCGTCGGCTCGTGCACGACCTCGTCCGCCCGCCGGGCGCCTCCGACGAGGCCCCGGACGAGCGCCGGCGCGCGCTGGCCAGGCTGGCGGTGCTCGTCCAGGTGGAACAGGCCGTACACGACCTGGAGCAGGGCGCCGCCCATGCCGCCGCGGTCGCGGGCGCCGGATATCCCGAGATCGGCCGGGCGGCACGCATGACGCGTCAGGGCGCTCGCCGCCGCTGGCCCGGCCTGACCCGTGCCGTATCCCGGCACCCCTCCCCAGCCCCCCTCCGGAGTACATGACCATGACCGTGCCGCCCGCCACCGCCCGCCCCTACGACGTCCTGCTGGTCGAGGACGACATCGCCGACGCCATGCTGATCCAGGACGCCCTCACCGGCCGGGGCGCACGCAACCTGGCCCAGGTCACCGACGGCGTCGAGGCGCTGGAGTACCTGCGGGAACCCGCCAACCCCCGGCCCGACCTGATCGTGCTCGACCTGAACATGCCGCGGATGAACGGACGCGAGTTCCTGGCCGTCGTCAAGGAGGACGCCGACCTGCGCACCATCCCCGTGGTGGTGCTGACGACGTCCGCCGCGCCCGACGACGTCTCCGGCGCCTACCGGCACCACGCCAACGCGTACGTCACCAAGCCGGTCAACCTGGAGGAGTTCGAGGCGGCGGTCCGCAGCATCGACACCTTCTACCTCGACATCGCGGTGAAGCCGCCGCGGCCCTGACACACCGGGCCGGTTCCCGCAACGGGAACTGGCCCGTCCGTGCGGCGATGTCCCCCGAACGGCCCGCCCGACGCGAAGCCCGGCCGTCCGTGGGGTCCCCTGGCAGTGACTGACCGAATCGGCAGACAGGGGAGTGCCGTGTACGAAATGCGCGTAGGTCCCGGAACCGCGGACGGTGAACTGGTATGGCACCTGGTGCCACCCCACGACGCCAGAACCCTGTGCGGTGCACAGATCAGCGGCGCCCCGGGAGCCGCAGCCGACTCGACCGACCGCCACTGTGCCCCGTGCATGGTCCGGTTCCAACAGGCCATGGAGGCCGAAACCGTCAACTGACCACCCCCTGGCGCCCCCGCCCCCGACGGCGCGGGGCGCCTTGCCCTGCCCGCGTACGGCTCACGGGTGGTTCTGGTTCGTCAGGGTGAGGAGGCCGTCGGCGTGGTGGAGGCCGCTTTCTCTGGCTATCTCGTCGAGGGTCTGGGTTTGGCGTACCGGGGCGAAGCTGGGGGTGCCGGTGGGGGTGGTGGTGAAGCCGTGGACGGCTGGGCGGGGGAGGCTGTTGTAGGACCAGGGGGTGGAGAAGTAGTAGGCGCCCGTGTCGTGCAGGACGACGTAGTCGCCCTCCGTCAGGAGCGGGAGTTCCCGCGCCTCCGCGACCATGTCACCGGCGAAGCAGCAGGGCCCGGCGATGTCCTGGGCCACGGCCGGGCCGCTCCTCGGCAGGCCCCCGGCGTCGAAGGCGTCCACCCGCAGCGGCCACGCGCCCGGCATCAGCACGGTCCGGGTCGCCGTCTGGGCGCCCGCGTGGGTCACGGCGATCCGGCGCCCACCGGCCCGCTTGGCGTACTCCACGCGGGCCGCGATGAACCCGTTCTTGGCGAGCAGTGACCGGCCGAACTCGGTGACCAGGCCGTACCGCCCGTCGAAGAGCCCCGGCACGGCGGCGGTGAGCGCACGGGTGTAGTCCTCGAACGTCGGACGCACCTCGTCGTCGGCGAAGTTGACCGGCAGCCCGCCGCCGATGTCCAAACTGGTGATCTGGCGCCACCCCACGGCCTCGTTGATCTCCTCCGCGAGCCGGTACGTCTCCGCCACGCCCTCCGCGATCAGCTCCAGCGGGCAGCCCTGGGAGCCGACATGGGCGTGCAGCCGGGTCAGCCACGGGCGCCGCGCGAACGCCGCCACCACGCTCTCCCGCCCGCCCTCGTCCCGCAGCGCCACCCCGAACTTGGACGTGGCGGTCGCGGTGCTCATCGCGCCGATGGCGCCCCCGCCGACCTGCGGATTGACCCGCAGCCCGAGCACGGAGGCACAGCCGTCGGGGCGCAGCGCGTCGATCCGCTCCAGTTCGTCGAGGTTGTCGGCGTTCAGCGCGACGCCCAGCGCGAGCGCCTCGGCGATCTCCTGCCGGGTCTTGGCGGGGGAGTCGAGGACGATCCGCGAGGGCGCGAACCCGGCCTCGCGGGCCAGCCGCAGCTCACCCGGGCTGGCCACCTCGCACCCCATGCCCGCCGCGGCGAGCAGCCGCAGCACCGGCACCAGCGAGGCCGCCTTGGCGGCGAAGGTGTGCAGTACGTCGGGCACGGCACCGAACGCCGAGTGCAGGTCCGCCACCGAGGCACGGATCCCGTCGGTGTCCAGGAATCCGGCGACCGGCTCGTGCGGGCCCAGCAGGCCCAGTTCCAGCGCCCGCGGCAGCACGGTCCTGACGCGTTCCGACGCGACGGGAGCGGGGGACGGGGTCGAGAAGGGTGTCAGGGTCACGGGTCGAGCGTCGGTCCCGGAGGGCGTCCCTGTCTTCGTGGCTCAGCACGAAGCATCGGGGATTGTTTGTGCCGTGCCACCAACCCCTGACCAAAACCGGTCAATCCGCTCCCGGGCCGCCCCGCGCCAGCCGTACCGCCAGCGTCACCACCAGCCGCGTGTCCGGGTCGTCGAGGTCGATGCCGTACCGTTCCCTGACCCTCCGCAGCCGGTAGCGCAGGGTGTTGGCGTGCAGTGTCAGGCGCTCGGCGGCGCGCGGGACGTCACCGCCGGTGTCGAAGTACGCCGTCAGCGTGCGGACCAGCTCGCCGCCCCCCGTCGCCAGATCCGCCGCGATCATCTCCTCGACCGGCCCGGCGGCCTCCCGCCACAGCGGCCGTACGGCGTCCAGCACCCGCAGCACGGCCACGGTCTGCGCCACCTCCTCGGGCCCCGCGTGCCGGACGGGACGTTCCCCAGGAGCCGCCCGGGCCGCACGGTCCCGCAAGGCCCGTACGACCAGCAGCGCCCCCGCGTGGGAGTCGGCCGCGTCCAGCGGGGAGTGCACCAGTGGACCGGCGCCGATCCACACCGCCGCCGCGTCCGGCAGCCCGGCGGCCAGCGCGTCGAGTTCCCGGGCCAGCCGCACCGCGTCCCGGGCGTCGCCGTCGGGGACCGGCAGCAGCACCGTCAGCCGATGGCTCTCCCGCAGCACCCGCGCGGTGGAACGGTGGGCCAGCGCCTGCAACGACAACGCCTGGAGCGCGCGTTCGGCGGCGGGGTGAACGGCACGGTCCCGTTCGGCGACGAGCACGGCACACGGCATCCCGGGTGCCAGGCCCAGCGACCACACATGGGTGCCCCGGTCGCCGTCACCGTGCAGCAGCTCCCGTAGCGCGTGTTCCTCCCGGCCCCGGCCGACGCCCGCCCGCAGCCGGTGCTGCAACAGATAGGGCACGGCGGCCTCCGCCGCACGGCGCAGCACCCGCGGCGCGTCCGGCGACAGCCGCCGGCCGTCGGCGGCGGCCCACAGCGAGCCGAGGATCTCGCCGCCGCTGCGGACGGCGACCACCAGACGCTCCGGGTCGTCGCCGTCGGCCGGGCGGTGGATCACGTCACGGGAACTCCACAGTGCCCGCAGCAGACCGCTGCGGCGCAGCTCGGCGACCCGCCAGTCGGGGACCTTGCCCTCCAGGATGGTGGACTGCCGCAGACCGTCCGCGTCCGTGCTGGTCGCCGAGTGCGCCAGGACCCGGAACCGGGTGTCCTCCACGGTGATCGACGCCCGGCAGGACCGGGCGACCTCCGCCGCCAGCGCCGCGAGCCCGTCGCCCGGGGCGTCCCGCGCGAGCGGGTCCGCCGTACCGGCCGCCGCGAACGCCGTCGCCGCGCGCAGCAGCTCCGCTGTGGCGCCCCAGTCGGCCCACTCGGCCCGCGCCAGCAGCGCGACCCCGTGCTCCCGTGCCGCCGCCGACACCTCGGCGGGCAGCGACCGCGGGCCGTGACTGCGCAGCACGACCGCGGCGGCGCCCCGGCGGCCCGCCTCCCGGACGACCTCCGCCGCGGCCACCGCGTCCGGCCCGTGGCCGGTGGCGAGCACGATCCGCCCCTCGTGCGGCCGCGCCGCCGCCTCCTCGCCGATGATCACACCGTGGACGGCGACGTCCTGTCCGGCCGGGGCCAGCAGCAGCCCGAGGACGCCGTCCTCGTCGTGGTCGAGGATCTGCCGCAGGGTGACGTCCGGGGAGCCGGTCATGCCGGCGCGCGGCGGCTGAGGGCGGTACGCATGGTCTCAAGGATACGAAGGGCCCGGTCAGCGGCCCTTCTTGGTGGTCGGGGAAGCGTCCCGTCAGCCGGGAAACCGTCCGGTGGACCGCAGCTCCCAGCGCCGTTCCGCGTACGCCAGGTCGTCCCGCCACAGCCGCCCCGCCGCCGCCCGCACCAGGGGCCGCAGCAGCGGCGCCGCCCGGCGGGCGACGGCGAACCCCGGCCTGCCGGAGGCCGCGACCACCGCCTCGACGACCGCCGTGCGCGGGCGGCCCCGCTCGTCCGCCCCCAGCGGCGTGGCGTGCGTCTCGACGACGGAGCCGGCGCCCTCGCCCTCGACGATGCGCATGACGACCGTACGCGGCTCGGGAGCCGTGAAGACGGCCCGCACCGGCACCACCAAGCGCCCCGCCACCTTGAAGGAGACGTCCACGGTGAACCCGTCCTCCGGTGCCCGCACCGCCCCGGTCACGGTCAGGTCGACGAAGGAGTACGGGTGGTACCAGGCCCCGTGCCAGGGGTCCAGCCGGTTGGCGACCACGTCCTCGGGCTCGCAGACGCCGATGCCGACGTACACGGCGGACAGCGCCCGCCCAGCGGTGGGGCGGGGCGGCACCACCGGCGCGTCCAGCGGGGCCTCGCCGCCCGGCTCGTCGAGCCGGACCCACACCAGTACGCCGTCGTCGTGCACCGGCAGCGGCTCCCAGCCCGCGGCCGCCGCGCCGTCCAGGGCCAGCCCGTGCCAGTGGCACACCAGCGTGCCGCAGCGCACCGGACTGTCCCGCAGCGGCGCCCCCAGATGCGGGCAGATCCCCGGCCCGGCCACCAGCCGCCGGTCGGCACGCCGCCAGACGACGATCTCCTGGCCCGCGACGGTCAGCGCCAGCGGGCGTTCCGTGCCGACGTCCCGGGAGGCGCCCACGACGTACCAGTTGCCGGACGGCCGTGCCTGGGACCGCTTCAGCGCCTCGGCGATCAGGGCGGGCTTCGCCTCCCGCCACGTCGGACGCTGCCGGTCCCAGGGGACGGGCCGGCGCCGCAGCGAGAGCGGGAAGCGGCGCCTGCGGCCGGGGTCGTCGAGCCTCACGCGACCTCCTCGTGCCGCCGCAGCCGCCCCGCCGCCGGAGCGCTCAGCACGTCCGGCGGGGCGGCGGGGCGTGCGTTCCCGGCCCGCAGCCGCCCGGCGACCACCCGCACGAGCCCGTCCGCGGCGACCGCCGCACGGCGCCGCCGGGGCACCACCGCACGGCGGTGCAGCACCGG
This sequence comes from Streptomyces sp. B93, assembly GCF_018070565.1. GTDB lineage: Bacteria > Actinomycetota > Actinomycetes > Streptomycetales > Streptomycetaceae > Streptomyces. The sequence goes on along the minus strand of NZ_JAGPXL010000052.1, from coordinate 24,185 downwards.
GTAGCCGTCCCGGGCGACGGCGTCCAGGATGCCGCCGTACAGCACGAACGCCGTGCGGATGCAGGGCCGCGACACCGGGTCGAGCATCGCCAGCCCCGGTGCCGCCTCCCGGTAGACGCCCCGGGTGAGCGCCTCGAACTCCTTCAGCGCGGCGGTGATGCGCCGGTCCGGGCGGCCGGTGTCCCGGCTCCAGCGCAGCAGCGGCCGGTCGACGCCGTGCGCGGCGAGCAGGTCGCCGGGCAGGTAGACACGACCGCGGTCGAGGTCCTCGCCCACGTCCCGCAGGAAGTTGCTCAGCTGGAAGGCGACGCCGAGGGCGGCCGCGTGCGGGGCGGCCACCTCGCGCGGCACCACAGTGCCCAGTACCGGCAGCATCTGGAGCCCGATCACGGCGGCCGAGCCGTGCACATAGCCGCGCAGGTCCGCGTAGGTCGGATAGTCGGTGACCACCAGGTCCGCGCGCATCGCCGCCATGAAGTCGGTGAAGTGCGCGTGGTCGATGGCGTAACGGCGGGCGGTGTCGGCGAGGGCCCGCACCACCGGTTCGCCGTCACCGTGTCCGTCGCGCAGGCCCCGCTCCAGCTGCCGGTGCAGCGCGGACAGCGCGGCCACCCGCTGGCTCGTCCGGACGCCCGGGTCCAGTGAGTCGACGATGTCGTCCGCCCAGCGCGCGAACCCGTACAGCGCGTGCACGGCGGGCCGCCGCTCGACGGGCAGCAGCCGGGTGGCGAGGAAGTACGTCCTGCCGTGCCGGGCGTTGAGGGCGCGGCAGTGCCGGTAGGCGGCGCGCAGCTCCGGGTCGGTGATGCGGGCGGCGTCGAGTTCGCGGGCGGTCATGCGGCCCTGCCCTGCCTGGCGCGCGCCGGACGCCGGACGGGGGAGCGGCCGGGCGGTCCGGTGACGCGGGCCGCGGCCAGCTTCCCCGACACCAGCACCGTCGGCACCCCGACCCCCGGCGTCGTACCGCATCCGGCGAGGACCGCGTTCTCGGTGCCCCGCACCAGGTTGCGGGGCCGGAACGGGCCCGTCTGGGCGAAGGTGTGGGCGGCCGAGAACGGCGTACCGGCGGCATGCCCGCGCGCCTGCCAGTCGGCCGGGGTGACCAGGCACTCCTCCTCGATGGCGGCGCCGATCCCGTCGAGGCCGCGCCGCTCCAGATGCCCCAGCAGCTCGTCGCGGTAGCGGGGGCCGAGGTGGGACCAGTCGGTGGCGCCGGGGCCCAGGTCGGTGTTGGGGCAGGGCGCGAGGACGTAGTGCAGGTGGCGGCCCGGGGGCGCGAGGTGCGGGTCGGTGGCGGTGGGGCGGGTGATGAGCAGGGACGGATCGCTCATCAGCCGTCCGGTGCGGGTGAGTTCACGGAACGTGCCGCGCCAGGCCGCGCCGAACGACAGGGTGTGGTGGGCGAGCTGGGGCCAGGTGCGGTCGGTGCCCGCGTGCAGGACCACCGCCGACGGTGAGTGCCGCAGCGGCAGCGGTCGCCGGGGCGGTCCGCCGAGCAGCCGGTAGGTGACGGGCAGGTCGGGGGTGAGCACCACGGCGTCGCACGCCACCCGGTCCCGGTCGGTGACGACGGCGGTGATCCGCCCGCCGGACCGCTCCAGCCGCGTCACCCGCTCCCCGAACCGCAGCTCGGCGCCCGCGTCGGCGGCGGCGTCCGCCATCGCCTGGGGCAGGGCGTGCATGCCGCCGCGCGGGAAGTACACCCCGGCGACGGTGTCCATGTAGGCGATGACGGCGTACGCCGCCAGCGCCCGCTCCGGCGGCACCCCCGCGTACAGCGCCTGGAAGGAGAACACCCGCCGCAGCCGCTCGTCCCGCAGGAAACGGCCGATCCGGACGTCCAGGCGGCCGAACCCGCCGAGCGCGGCCAGCCGGGCGAGGTCGGTGCCGACCAGGCCGAACGGGGAGTCGAAGTTGGCGTCGATGAAGCGGCGCACCTGGGCGCGGTAGAGCCGCTCCAGCCAGTCGCGCAGCCGCAGGTACCCGGCCGCCTCCGCGGGCCCGGCGAACCGCTCCACCTCCGCGGCCATCGCCTCGGCTTCGGTGTGCACGTCGAGCGCGCTGCCGTCCGCGAAGCGCGCCCGGTACGCCGGGTGCAGCCCGATCAGCTCCACCCGCCCGCGCAGACTGTCGCCGACCGCGGCGAACGCCTCCTCGGCGAGGTGCGGCATCGTCAGCACGGTCGGCCCGGTGTCGAGGCGGTAGCCACCGAGATCCAGCCGTCCCGCGCGCCCCCCGGGCAGCGCCTCCCGCTCCACGACGGTCACCCGCCGCCCGGCCCCCAGCAGATGCAACGCCGCCGCCAGCCCGGCGAGCCCGGCCCCCACGACGACCACATGATCCGTACGCCCGGAAACGGTCCGCATCACCGGGCCACCTCCTCGGGGGCGGCCGGGGCGGCTTCGCTCCGGCGGGGTGCGTGCTCGGTGGTGTCCGCCCTGGATTCGCTCCGGCGGGGCGCGTGCTCGGCGGTGCTCGGTGGTGGTTGGTTGCGGTGGTCCGTCTCCTCGGCGGCGGGTACGACGGGTTCGCTTCGGTGGTCCGTCTCCTCGGCGGCGGACGCGGCGGGTTGGGTCAGGTGGCCGATGTCCTCGGTGTCGCCCGTCACGGCTTCGCTCCGGCGGGGCGTGTGCTCGGCGGTGGTTGGGTCCGGTTCGCCCCAGCGGCCCGAGTCCTCGGCCGTGGACGCGACGGGCTCGCTCCGTCCGTGCGTGTGCTCGGCGGTGGCCGGCTCCGGTTCGCTCCGGCGGTCCACCTCCCCTGCGGTGGCCACGGGCCCGCTCCGGCCGTCGGCTCCTTCCGCGACCGGTTCGCGCCGCCGCCTCGCCCCCGCCCCCACCGCGGCCAGCAATTCCCGCAGCGCAGCCCCCGCCTCTCCCTCCAGCGACGCTCCGTCGAAGTGCCGTAGCCCCCGTGCCGTCAGCCGTTCGATCCTGGTCTCCACCGCGGCCCGCGCGCCCGTCCGTTCCAGTGCCTCGCGCACCTCCGCCAGGCCGTCCCGGGTCAGTCGCGCGTTGCCGACGTTGCGTTCCAGCGCGGTGAGGGACCGGTCGTCGCCGGTGGCCCGCGCGCGAGTCCGGGCGACCGCGAGCAGGAAGGTCGGCTTGCCGACCCGGATGTCCCCGCCGGACGGCTTGCCGGTGCGGGCCGGGTCACCGAACACGTCGTCGAGGTCGTCGCGGAGCTGGAACGCCGTCCCGATCAGACGGCCCGCCGAGCACAGCGCCCCGGTCGTCGGACCGTCGGCCCCGGCCAGCGCGGCCCCCAGCTCCAGCGGCCGCTCCACCGAGTACCGGGCGCTCTTGAGACAGGCCGCCCGCAGCGCGCCCGGCAACGACCGCGCCCCGGTGGCCTGGCCGTGGACGTCGAGGTACTGGCCCGCCACCATCTCCGTCCGCATGTCCCGCCAGATCCTCCGCACCCGGGCCTCCACCCCGGCCGGGAACACCGTCGCGGCGACCGTGTCGTCCGCCCACGCCAGCGCCAGATCGCCCGCGAGGACGGCCGCCGCCGTGCCGAACGCCTCGATCCGGCCGGGCGGCACGGCACCGGCGTAGCGTGCGCCGATGTCGCGGTGCAGCGCGGGACGACCGCGCCGCCGTACCGCGTCGTCCATCACGTCGTCGTGGACCAGCGCACAGGTCTGGAGGAGTTCCAGGGCCGCGCCCAGCCGCAGCGCCGCACCGGCCGACTCCTCGGCACCGCCGCCGCAGGCCGAGAGCGCGCCCCACAGCAGCCGGGGGCGGGTGCGTCCACCGCCCTCGCGGGTGAAGCGTGCGACGCGCTCCGCCAGGTCGGCGGCGAACAGGGGTTCCACCGCGCGGGCCTGGCCGACTCGGTCGTCGAGCAGTTCGTCGAGCACCTGTCCGACCGCCGCTCGCACATCCACGTCGACGGCGCGCGGTCCGGTCCGCTGCGGTGGGCGGGCGGTTGGGCCGTCCGGCCGCACCCGCACGGTGGACACCGGCAGGGGCACCGGGCGGGGCACGGGCGGCACGGTCGCCGCGGGGGCGGCCTTCGCCGGGGTGGGGCGCATCCGGCTTCCTCTCGTCGTACTCGCGGACGGCTCGGTCACGCCCGACATTCCGCGCCGGTGCCGCGCGCGGATGCGGCCGGGCCGGAACCACCGCACCGAGGTCTGCTTCGTCTTCTTCCTTCCATGTCCGGGGCCCGGCGCGGCTCCGCCGTACGGGCGACGCACATGCGGGTGACCCGCATCCGATCGGGCACCCGGCCAGGAATGCTCACGGTGGGCACGCCGGACCGGCCGGGAGGAGGGTGCCGTGCGCGACGTGGACGTCGCCGTCGTGGGCGCGGGTGCCGCCGGGCTGTCCCTGGCGCACCGCCTGGCGGCACCCGCCGCCCCCGGCACCCGGCGGCTGTCGGTGGCGTTGCTGGACGCCCCGCCCGGCCCGCTGCGCCCGCCGCCGCGCACCTGGTGCTTCTGGGAACCCGGCCGGGGCCGCTTCGACGCCGCGGTCAGCGCCTCCTGGCGGCACCTGCGGGTGCGCCCGGCCGCCGGCCCGCCGATCGTGGGCGACATCGCACCCCTGCGCTACAAGATGATCAGGTCCGACGACTTCGAGTACCTCGTCGGCCACGACCTGGCTCGCAGCACCGCCGTACACCGTGTCGAGGCGGCGGTGGAGACCGTCGAGGACGTGCGCGGAGGCGCCCAAGTCCACTGGCGCGACGGCCGGGGGCGGCCGTACGCGCTGCGCGCCCGCTGGGTGTTCGACTCCCGCCCGCCGGGCAGTCTCCCGGCCGCCCGCACCACGCTGCTCCAGCACTTCCACGGCTGGTTCGTCCGCACCGCGCGCCCCGCCTTCACCCCCGGCACCGCCGACCTGATGGACTTCCGCACCCCACAGCCCGCCCACGGCCTGTCCTTTGGCTACGTCCTGCCGCGCGGACGCCACGAGGCGCTGGTGGAGTACACCGAGTTCTCCGCGCGGCCCCTGACGGCGGACGCCTACCGGGCCGCCGTACGCCACTACGCCCAGGACGTGCTGCGCCTCGGCGACCTGGAGGTGCTCGCCACCGAGACGGGCGTCATCCCCATGACGGACGCGCCGCTGCCCCGGCAGACCGGCGCGTCCGTCTTCCGCATCGGGGCCGCGGGCGGCGCCACCAGGCCCTCGACGGGCTACACCTTCGCCGGACTGCAACGCCAGACGCGTGCCGTGGCGGATGCCCTGCGCCGGGGCCGCCACCCGCTGCCGCCCCCGGCCCACTCCGCACGCTCCCGCGCCATGGACGCCGTCCTGCTGCACGCCCTGGACGGCGGCCACGTCGACGGACCCGCGCTCTTCACGCGGCTGTTCACACGGGTGCCGATGAAGCGGCTGCTGCTCTTCCTGGACGGCCGCACCGCCCTCCACGAGGACCTCGCCATCGGTCTGCGCACCCCCGTGCGGCCCATGCTCCGCGCGGCGACGGAACTGCCCCGGCTGCCCCGCCGCCCCTTCGACGGCCCCTGACCGCCCACCCCCTGGAGACCCCATGACCGTGCTGCGCGACGAGCCGCTGGCCGCCGCCTTCGACCACGCGGCCCGCGGCTACGACCTGCTCACCGCCGCCAACCCCGGCTACCACGCCCAGCTGCGCCGCTCGGTGCGACGGCTCGGCCTGCCCCGCTACGGCGAGGGGCTGCGCGTGCTCGACCTCGGCTGCGGCACCGGCGCCTCGACCGCCGCGCTCGCCGAGATCCTGCCCGGCGCCCGGATCACCGCCGTGGACGCCTCAGCGGGCATGCTGGAACGGGCCGCGGCCAAACCCTGGCCGGACGGTGTGACCTTCGTGCACACCCCCGCCGAGAGCCTCGCCGAGGCGGGCGTCAACGGGCCGTTCGACGCGGTGTTCGCCGCCTACCTGTTCCGCAACGTCGCCGACCCCGACGCCGTCCTCACCGCCGTGCACGACCTGCTCGCCCCGCACGGCCGGCTCGGCGTGCACGAGTACACCCTCAGCGGACGCCGCGCCGACCGCGCCGTGTGGACCCTGGTCTGCCGGGGCATCGTCCAGCCCGCCGCCACCGCCCTCGGCGACGGCCCCCTCTACCGCCACCTGTGGCGCAGCGTCGTCGACTTCGACACCGCGGAACGCTTCGCCGACCGGCTGCGCGCCGTCGGTTTCGACCGCGTCCGGACGCTGCCGCTGCCCGGCTGGCAGACCGGCATCACCCACACCTTCGTCGCCCGCCGCGCCCAGCCGGAGCCCGCCGAATGAGCCCGCAGCGCCGACCCCGCCCCGAGACGCCCCCGTCCCCGAAGCCCGCCCGCCGCGGCCGGGACCGCCGCGCCCGGGTCCTGCCCGCGCCGCCCGGCGCCCCCAGGCTCTCCGCCGCTCGGCCCCGTACCGTGGCGGTCGTCGGCGGCGGGATCGCCGGGCTCGCCGCCGCGACCGCGCTCGCCGAACGCGGTGTCGCGGTGACGCTGTACGAGCGTGAGCCCCAGCTCGGCGGCCGGGTCGCGGGCTGGCCGACCGTCCTCGCGGACGGCAGCGAGGCGACCATGAGCCGCGGCTTCCACGCCTTCTTCCGCCAGTACTACAACCTGCGCGGTCTGCTGCGCCGCACCGATCCCGGACTGCACCGGCTCACCGCGCTGCCGGACTACCCGCTGCACCACAGCAGCGGCCTGTACGACAGCTTCCGCCGGGTGCCGCGCACCCCGCCGCTGAGCGCGCTCGGCTTCGTCGCCCTCAGCCCCTCCTTCGGCCCCCGCGACCTGCCCGGCATCCACCCGCTCGCCGCCCTGCCGCTGCTCGACGTCCGCGTCCCCGACGTCTACGACCGCCTCGACGGCATCAGCGCCCATGACTTCCTGGACGCCGTGGGCTTCCCGCCCCGGGCCCGTCATCTGGCGTTCGAGGTGTTCTCCCGCAGCTTCTTCGCCGACCCGAGGGAACTGTCGGCGGCCGAGATGGCGCTCATGTTCCACATCTATTTCCTCGGCTCCTCCGAGGGCCTCCTCTTCGACGTGCCCAACGCCCCCTACCCGACGGCCCTGTGGGACCCCCTCGCCCGCTACCTGTGGGGCCACGGCTCCGACCTGCGCACCGGGACCGCCGTGGAGGCCGTCACCCCCACGCCCGACGGCGGCCACACCGTCGCCGACGCGCACGACGAGGAGCGGTACGACGCCGTCGTGCTCGCCCTGGACACAGGGGGTCTGCGCGACCTCGTCGCCCGCTCCGAGCGGCTCGCCGACGGCGCCTGGCGCGAGCGGATCGCCCGGCTGCGCACCGCACCGCCGTTCCTGGTCAGCCGCCTGTGGCTGGACCGGCCCGTGGCACCGCAGCGCCCCGGATTCCTCGGCACCAGCGGCTACGACGGCCTCGACAACGTCAGCGTCCTCGAACGCTGGGAGGACGAGGCGGCCCGCTGGTCGCGGCGCACCGGCGGATCCGTCGTCGAACTGCACGCCTACGCCGTACCGGCGGACCGCTCCCGCGCGGTCGTGCAGAAGGAACTGCTGGACCGGCTGCACCGCATCTGGCCGGAGACCCGCGCGGCCTCCGTCGTCGACGCCCGCCACGAATGGCGCGCCGACTGCCCGCTGTTCCCCGTCGGCGGCCACCCGGACCGCCCCACCGTCCGCACCCCGCACCCGGGTCTGGTCCTCGCGGGTGACCTGGTCCGCGCGGACCTGCCCGTGGCGCTGATGGAACGCGCGGCGACCACCGGTTTCCTCGCCGCCAACCGGCTGCTGCGCCGCTGGGGCGTGCGCGGGCAGACCCTGTGGACCGTGCCGGACCGCGGCCGTCACGCCCCGCTGTGCGCGCTGGCGGGCTGGGCGGCCCGCCGTGGCTGAGCGGGGGCCGGTCAGCCGTTCGGCACGATCACCGCGCGGCCCTGGACCTTCCCGGCGTGCAGCCGCTCGTAGGCGAGCGGGGCGTCGTCGAGCGGGTACGTCTCGGTGTCCACCGACACCGCGCCCGACCGCGCCAGCGCCAGCACCTCGATCAGCTCGCCGCGGGTTCCCCAGTAGGGGGAGTTCACCGACACCTCGAAGGGCAGGACGCCGAAGCCGACGGGCAGCGCCGCGCCGCCGATGCCGACGATGCTGATGTCCGCCTCGACCGCCGCGACGGCGCCCGCGGTGGTCACGGTGGGCTCCACGCCGACGAAGTCGAAGACCGCCTCCGCGCCCAGACCGCCGGTCAGCTCCCGCACCGCGTCCGCCGCCCGCTCGTCCGACACCACGGTCTCGTGCGCGCCCACCGTGCGGGCCAGCCGCAGCTTCTCCTCGGAGACGTCGAGGGCGACGACCCGGGCCGAGGTCAGTGCCCGCAGCAGCTGGATCGCCACATGGCCGAGACCGCCGGTGCCGATGACGACGGCTGTGGAGCCCGGCACCAGCTTGGGCAGGGACCGCTTGATCGCGTGGTACGGGGTGAGTCCCGCGTCGGTGAGCGGGACGGCGGCGACCGGGTCGAGGCCGTCCAGCGGCACCAGGTGCCGGGCGTCGTCGACGAGCAGGTACTCGGCCATCGAGCCCGGGCGGCCGAGTCCGGGCGGGAAGATTCCGAGGGTCGCGGCGCGCAGGCAGTAGTTCTCCTTGCCCTCGGCGCACTTGGCGCAGGTGCCGCAGCCCCAGGGCCCGTACACCGCCACCGCGTCGCCCTCGGCGACGCCGCTCACCCCTTCGCCCAGGGCGGCGACGGTGCCGACGCCCTCATGGCCGAGGGTGAGGGGCAGCCGGTAGGGGAAGCCCTCCGCGGGCCAGCTCATCACCGCGATGTCGGAGTGGCACACACCGGCGGCGGTGACCTTCAGCAGGACCTGCCCCGGGCCCGGCTCCGGGTCGGGCACGGTCACGACCTCCGGGGCGGCGCCGATGGTGCGGTACTGCAATGCCTTCATGTCCGGACTCCTTCGTCCGTGAGGTGGGGGCACACCCAAGTGTGGTGGGAATCCGGGGTCGCGGCCTCTCGAGCCGACGGCGCACGGACGCCCGCGATCATGGCCCGCTATCCTCCTTGGCATGTCATCGCCAACATCACCCATACCGCCCGTACCGCCCGTTCCCGGCACCCGGCCCGCCCCCGCCGCGGCGCCCCGCAGGCCCTGGCCCGCCCTGGCCGCGGCCCTCGTCGTGGGGCTGGTCGTGGGCGGCGGCGCGGTCGGTGCCGCCTGGGCGCTCGACGGTGACGACGGCTCCCCCGGAGCGGCGGACGACGCCCGGGCCGCCTGCCGGGCGCTGGACGGCTTCGAGGAGGCCGACTACACCAAGGACGGACCCGCGGGCGAGATCGCCATGAACCGCTTCGCCGCCGCGATCGTCCTGTCCGCCTCGGCGGCCGCCGCCGACACGGAGCACAAACCGCTCGCGGAGGCCCTGCGCGAGGCGCAGAACCAGCACGCCCGCACCTTCGACCTGGCCGACCCCAAAGTGCACAAGCCGCTGACGACGGCCCGGGACATCTGCGCCGACCTGTGACCGGCGCTACCGCCCGAGAGCGATCCGCGCGGCGACCGGCAGATGGTCGCTGCCGGTGCGGGGCAGCGTACGAATCTGCTCCACGGCCGCCGAACGGGCCATCACCTGGTCGATCCGGGCCACCGGGAAGGACGCCGGGAAACTGAAGGCGAAACCCCGCTCCGCCGTGTTCAGCCGGGAGGTGAGCGGGGCCAGGCCGCGGTCCTCGACCGTGCCGTTGAGGTCACCCAGCACCAGCACCCGGGGCACCGGCTCGGCGGCGACGGCCCGGCCCAGCAGGCCCGCGCTCTCGTCGCGCCACTCGGAGGCGAGGCCGCTCGCCCGGACCCGGACCGACGGCAGATGCGCGACGTACGCCGCCACGTCGCCGTACGGGGTGTCGGCCACGGCCCGCAGACCGCGGTTCCACGACTCGGTGATCCCCGCGGGCTTGATGTCCAGCGGGCGTGCCCCGCTGAGCGGATACCTCGACCAGAGACCGACCGTGCCCCGCACCACGTGGTGCGGGTAGCGGGCGGCGAGCGTCTCCTCGTAGACCGGCAGGGCCGCGGGCACCAGTTCCTGGAGCGCGATCAGGTCAGGGTCGGCGGCGGCCAGGGCGCGGGCCGTGCCCGCCGGGTCGGGGTTCACGTCGCTGACGTTGTGCTGCACCACGACCAGCTGGCGCGGACCGGCCCCCGGCGCCGCCAGGAGCAGCCCGCCGAAGTGGTCCGTCCAGGCCGCGACCGGCAGCAGCAGGGCGAGCAGCGCCACCGCCGACCGGTACAGCAGCGCCAGCCCGAACAGCACGGCGACCACCAGGCCGAGCCAGGGCAGGAAGACCTCCAGCAGACTGCCCAGTCGCCCGACCCGGTTGGGCACCAGCCGGTGCCCCGCCAGCAGCAGTGCCGTGAGCGCCGCGAGCCCGCAGAGCACCACCGCGGGCCGGGTCCGCTCCGCCATCCGTCCTGTCGCTGTCATGGGTTCCACGGCCCAAGGACGATCAAGGAAGGGGAGATGGTTCCCGCGACCCGTGGCCGGTCGGCGTGGAGCCGCTCCCGGCACCGTCCTTCGCGGTGCCGTCGCGCAGCGCGCGGAAGTGCGCGCCCGGCCACCAGAACCAGCGGTCCAGGTCCAGCGCGAGGGCCGGTACCAGGACCGTACGGACCAGGAAGGTGTCCAGCAGCACGCCGATGCCGACCAGGACGCCCAGCTGCGCCAGGGTCACCAGGGGCAGCCCGGCGAAGACGGCGAACGTGGCGGCCAGCACCACCCCGGCGGAGGTGATCACGCCCCCGGTGCTGGTCAGGCCCTCCAGCACCCCGCGGGCGTGCCCGATGCGGGCGGTCTCCTCCCGGACGCGGTGCATGAGGAAGATGTTGTAGTCGATGCCGAGTGCGACCAGGAACACGAAGCCCATCAGCGGCAACGCCCAGTCCACCCCGGCGAAGCCCAGCACGTGTTCGAAGAGCAGGTTGGCGGCGCCGAGCGCGGCGACGTACGACAGCACCACCGTGGCGAGCAGCAACAGCGGCCCGACCAGGGCCCGCAGTAGCAGGATCAGCACGCCGAGCACCACCAGGAGCACGATCGGGACGACCGTGCGCAGATCGCGGTCGGCGGCCCGCTGGGTGTCCAGGCTCTCCGCGGTGCTGCCGCCGACCAGGGCGTCCGCGCCGTCGACCGCGTGCACGGCGTCCCGGAGCCCGTCGACGGTGTCTTTGGCGGCGTCGCTGTCCGGGGCGTCCGCCAGTACCACGGACACGGTGGTGAGCCGCCCGTCCGGGGTCCGGTCGCCGTCCGGCTCGACGCGTGCCACCCCGTCGACCTTGGCTGCCGCCCGCCGGACCTCGGCGGCCCGGTCGGTACGGGTGACGACCGTCGCCGGGTCGGAGGCTCCGGACGGGTAGTGCGCCGAGATCCTGTCCTGCGCGACGACCGACTCGGGTCGGCCGTCGAACAGCTCCGCCTGCGTCAGGCCCATCGAGATCCCGGCCGTGCTGAGCGCCAGTACGCCGGTGACGGCCACCGACACCAGCCACGACCGACGCGGATGCCGGGCCACCGCGGCGCCGACGCGCGACCAGACCGTGCGCGGCCCCCGGCCGGGGGTGCCGTAGCGCGGGACGAACGGCCAGAACACGCCGCGGCCGGTGACGACCAGCAGCGCGGGCAGCACCGTCACCATGGCGAGGAAGGCGCACACCACGCCCACGGCGCCCACCAGCCCCAGCGAGCGCGAGGAGTTGATGTCGGCGAAGGCCAGACAGCACAGGCCCACGGCGATGGTGGCGGCCGAGGCCAGGATCGCCGGGCCGGAGCGGCGAAGCGCGATCCGCATCGCCTGGTGCCGGTCGGTGTGCCGGTGCAGCTCCTCCCGGTAGCGGGCGATCAGCAGCAGGGCGTAGTCCGTGCCCACGCCGAAGACCAGCACCATCAGCACGCCCGCGCTCTGCGGATCGACCGGCAGTCCGGCGTACCGCGCCAGCAGGTAGGTGCAGACCTGGGTGAGGACGGCCGCGAAACCGACCGACAGCAGCGGCAGCAGCCACAACAGCGGGCTGCGGTAGGTGATCAGCAGCAGGGCGGCCACGACCAGGCCGGTGGCGAGCATCAGGGTGGTGTCGAGACTGTCGAAGACGGCGACCTGGTCGGTGAGGGACCCGGCCGGGCCGCCGACGTCGACGGTCACCCCGGGCGGCGCGTTGGCACCGGCGATCTCCCGCAGCTCGTCGATCTTGTCGGTGACGTCCTCGTCCTCGGTGTCCAGTGGCACCACGGTCATCAGGGCCCTGCCGTCGTCGGACGGGACGGGCCCTGAGATCTCCTGACCGTCGGCCACGAACCGGGCCAGGGCGGCGCGCTCGGCCGCCGCGGTGCTCCCCGCGCCCTCGCCGGTGTACACGACGACGGCGGGCATCACGGTGTCGGTCCGGAACTTCTCCAGCTCCGTGTTGACCCGCGCGGACTCGGCGCCGTGCGGGAGGAAGGCGTTGGGGCCGGTGTCCTCGACGTCACCGAGCTTTCCGGCCAGCGGGCCGAGGGCGACCGCCAGCACCAGCCAGGCCGCCAGCACAAGCCATTTGCCGCGCCTGCCCCCGGGTGCCCGGGCGACGCGCTTCAACAGCGCAGACATGAGTAGTCTCCTTGGGTGGGAAGGGCGCCACCGCGGCCGGTGATGCACCGGTCGCAGGGCGCACGGGATCCGCACCACGGCGTGAGAGATGTGACGACCTGCCGTGGCGCGCGGTTGGACGGGTCCGAGGCGCGTTCTTCCCCGGTACGGCCGGGAGCTGCAACTCCCGGCCGTACGCACGAAGAGGCGCGGTGCGGTCTACTCGATCTCGCGCATCATCTTCTCCATCGAGCCGACCGCGAGCCTCGTCTGCGTCAGTTCGTCCAGGAGCTGCCGCTGCTCGTCGACCGTGCGGCGCTGCAACTCCACGGTGTCCTCCAGCAGTTGCGCGTACTTCACGGCCAGCTCCTGGTACTGGCGCTCGCGGGCGGCGAGCATCCGGGCACGCCAAGTCGCCGCCGCCTGCCAGACGATCACGATCAGCAGGCTGAAGAGCCCGGCCGCGCCGACGGCGCCCACCAGCACGCCCAGTTCCTCGGCTCCGGCGGCGACGGTCACCGCTTCCTCGTTCACTTCGCTTCCTCTTTCTCGGGCTGGGGGAGGGTCGCGGCCGCCCTCGCGACGAGGCCGGGCGTCAACTCGTACAGGAACGGCGTGACGTCGAAGTACTTCATCGCCTTGCCGTCCTCCGCGACCTCGAGCGTGCCGACGATCAGTCCGGCCGCCTCCAGCCGCTGCAGGTGCATGTGCAGCAGCGGGCGGCTCACGCCGATCTCGCGCGCCAGGGCGCTGACGTAGTTCCGGCGCTCCAGCAGCGCTGCGACGATCCGCATGCGGTGCGGGTTGCCGAGCGCGGAGAGCACCTTGAGCAGTTCTTCGCCGGTCGGTGCCGGAGGCGGGGCCCCGGGCATCACGGCCCCTTTCCGTTGACCTGTAAGAAAACTCTGACGGCAGCCGAGGAGACCTGTCAAAGATTTCTGACACATCTCAGGGGTGGATGGGGGACCTCTCAGGGTCGCCTCGGGGATGGGTCCGGGATGGGTCCGGGATGGGTCCGGGACGCACCTGTGTCCGGCGCCTCATACGGAATCCCGACCGCCAGTTTCCGTTTCCGGTCGTCGTGGCTCCCGGCGGCGATTACAGTGCGAAAAAAGGGAGGATTGGGGCCTCCGGGAGGATTGAGGCACCCTAGTCGCCGGGCGAGTGCCCGTTTCGGGCCAACAGGCTGGCGCGATCTTGGTCTGTCGGGACGGTCATACTTCAGGGCATTACGTTGGGCGCTGTGTCCAACACTTCGTCGGCAGGAGGGCCAGGCGTGCACGCGCGGGTGCCGGGACGCGACCGGGAATGCGAGCAACTCGAGGAACTGCTCGAGGCCGTGCGTGGCGGCGAGAGCCGGGCACTGGTGCTGCGGGGCGAACCGGGCGTGGGAAAGACCACGTTGCTCGAATACCTGGTCGAGCAGGCGCGGGGATTCCATGTCGCCCGCGTCACCGGCGTCCAGTCGGAGATGGAACTGGCCTTCGCCGGACTGCACCAGCTGTGCACGCCCTTCCTGGACCGGCTCTCCCGCCTCCCCGCCGTACAACGTGACGCGGTCAGTGGCGCCCTGGGACTGGGCTCCGAGCGCGCGCCCGACGGCTTCCTCGTCGCCCTGGGCGTCCTCGGCCTGCTGGCCGAGGAGGCCAGCGAGCGGCCCCTGCTGTGCGTCGTCGACGACGCACAGTGGCTCGACCGGGCCTCCATGCAGACCCTCGCCTTCGCCGCCCGCCGCCTGCTCGCCGAATCGGTGGCCGTCGTCTTCGCCGTCCGGACCGAGGGCGACCCGCCCCCCGCCGGGGCGGAGCCCGTCGGCCTGCCCGAACTGCTCGTCGAAGGGCTGCCCGAGCCCGAGGCGCGCACCCTGCTGCGCTCCGTGCTCCCCGGCCCCTGGGACGAGCACGTGGTCGGCCGGATCGTCGCCGAGACCCGGGGCAACCCGCTGGCCCTGCTGGAACTGCCCAGGGCCTCGACCCTGGTCGAACTGGCCGGTGGCTTCGGCCTGCCCGCGACCCGGCCCGTGCTGGACCGGATCCAGGAGGCCTACCTGCAACGGATCGCCGGACTGCCGTCGCACGCCCGGCGCCTGCTGCTCGTGGCGGCGGCCGACCCGACCGGCGAACCGGCGCTGCTCTGGCTGGCGGCCGAGCGGCTGGGCATCGAGCTGGAGGCCGCCGCCCCCGCGATAGCTACCGGGCTGATGACGATCGGCGACCGCGTCAGGCTCTTCCACCCGATGGTCCGCTCCGCCGTCTACTGGTCGGCCATGCCCGAGGAGCGCCGTCGCACGCACCGCGCCCTCGCGGACGTCACGGACCCGGCCACGGATCCCGACCGCCACGCCTGGCACGCGGCGCACGGCGCTTCCGGACCCGACGAACCCATCGCGACGGAACTCGAACACTCCGCCGGACGCGCCCGCACCCGCGGCGGGGTCGCCGCGGCGGCCGCGTTCATGGCGCGGGCGGTGGAGCTGACCCCGGACCCGGCCCGCCGCCAGGAGCGCGCCCTGGCCGCCGCCCGGCTGACGCACCAGGCGGGGAACCCCGACACAGCCCTGAGACTGCTGTCCATCGTCGAGGCGGGCCACCTCGACGGCCGACGCCGCGGCGAGGTCGACCTGGTGCGGGCCCGGATCGCCTTCACCACCAACCGCGGCAGCGAGGCCCCCGTCCTGCTGCTCAAGGCCGCGGCCCAGCTCGCCTCCCACGATGTGCCCCTCGCCCGCGAGACCTGTCTGGAGGTCATCGACGCGGCGGTCTTCGCGGGCCCGCACGCCTACGTCAGCGGGCAGTTCGCGGCCGCCACCGCGGCCCGCGCCCTGCCCACCCCTGCCACCCCCCGCCCCACCGACCTCCTGCTCGACGGGCTGTCGGCACGGATCATCGACGGTCACGTACAGGCCGTGCCCGCCCTGCGGGCGGCCCTGCGCGCCTTCCGCGAGCCGGTCAGCGCCCCGGAGGAGGGGCTGCGCTGGCTCTGGATGATCTGTGTGACCGCGGTGGGGCTGTGGGACCACGAGACCCTGTCCGTCCTCGCCGACCGCTATCTGCGCCTCACCAGGGACGCCGGGCAGGCCATGGGGCTCCCGCTGGCCCTGACCATGCGCTGTGTCGTGCATGTCCTCGACGGCGAGCTGACGGAGGCCGCGGCCCTCGCGGACGAGGTGGAGACGGTGTCCGAGGCGGTCGGCGTGGCCGCCCCGCTTTACGCGGCACTCTTCGTCGCCGCCTGGCGGGGCCGGGAAGCGGAGTGCCTGGACCTCGGCAGGCGCGCCGACGAAGGCGCGGCCCGCCGCGGCGAGGGCGTCGGCCCGGTAGTCAGCGGCTGGGCCAGAGCCGTCCTCTACAACGGCCTCGGCCGGTACGCCGAGGCAGCGGAGGCGGCCCACGCAGCCTTCCGGGACTACCGCCTGCTGGAGATGGGCATCCCGGTCTGGTCCCTGGTCGAGTACATCGAGGCGGCCGCCCACGGCGGCGCCCCCGCCGACGCCCGTGACGCCCTGCGCCGCCTCACCGAGGTGACCGCCCCGAGCGGCACCGACTGGGCCCTCGGCATCGAGGCCCGCTGCCGTGCCCTCGTCGGCGACGACGCCGAGGCCGAGAGCTGCTACCAGGAGGCTCTGCAACGGCTGGGCCGCACAGGCCTGCGAGGAGAACTGGCCCGCGCCCACCTCCTGTACGGAGAGTGGCTGCGCCGCGCCCGACGCCGCCAGGCCGCCCGCGAGCACCTGCGTGCCGCCCAGGACCTCTTCCTCGCCATGGGCATGGACAGCTTCGCGCACCGCGCCACCCGGGAACTGGCCGCCACCGGAGAGAACGTCCGGAAGAACGTCACGCACACCCGAAGTGACCTCACCCCGCAGGAACTCCATATCGTCCGACTGGTACGGGATGGCCTGACCAACCCCGAAATCGGTGCCCGGCTCTTCATCAGCCCGCGTACCGTCGAATGGCATCTGCGCAAGATATTCGCCAAGCTCGGAATCACCTCCCGCAGACAGCTCCACACCCCCGCTCCCCAGGAATAGCAAGACCCCACCGCATACGACGGCCCGCCGGTACACCCGGCGGGCCGTCGCCTTTCGGCCGCCGCACACCACCAGGTCAGAGACGCGCCGAGGCATCGCCCACCAGCCCCCCCCAGGGACCCGACCAGTGACTCACCCGGGTGTGACCGGCATCTCACCAGGGGGATAGTCGGTACGGCTGACGCCCCGCGCAATCCGCAAGTCCCCCTCTTTCCCGAAGCTCTCGCAGTGCGTACCCCGCCATCGCCCGAACCAAGAATCGAGGCGCCATGAAGCAGGCAGAAACCGAGACCCGCCTGTCCGCCGGGTCACCCCCGGCGCTGCCGCACGTGGACATCACGCTCAACGTCAACGGCAGCTCCCATTCCCTCCAGGTCGACGCACGGGTCACGCTGCTCGACGCGCTGCGCGACCACCTCGGACTCACCGGTGCCAAGAAGGGGTGCGACCAGGGCGCCTGCGGTGCCTGCACGGTGATGGTCGACGGCAAGCGCGTGGTGTCGTGTCTCGCGCTCGCCGCCCAGTACGAGGGCCGCGAGATCACCACCGTGGAGGGTCTGTCCACCGACGGTGAACTCCACCCCATGCAGGAGGCGTTCGCCAAGCACGACGCCTTCCAGTGCGGCTACTGCACGCCCGGACAGATCATGTCCGCCGTCTGCCTCGTCCAGGAGGGCCGGGCGGACACCGAGGAGGACATCCGCGAGTACATGAGCGGCAACCTCTGCCGCTGTGGCGCCTACCCGAACATCCGCGCGGCCATCCGCGAATTGACATCGGAGCGTTGACCATGCAGCCCTTCGCATACTCCCGCGCCACCGAGGCCGACCAGGCCGTGGCCGTGGTGACCGCCGACCCCCGGACGTCATTCCTCGCGGGCGGCACCACCCAGCTCGACCTCATGAAGGACGGCGTGCTCCGCCCCGAGCGACTCGTCGACATCACCGGCCTCCCGCTCGGCGGCATCACCCACACCGACTCCACGGTCCGGGTCGGCGCCCTGACCACCATGGAGGAACTGGCGGCGGACGAACTGCTCCGCGAGCGGCTCCCGTTCATCCGGGAGGCCCTGCTGCTGGGTGCCTCGACACAGCTGCGGAACATGGCCACCATCGGCGGCAACCTGCTCCAGCGGGCCCGCTGCCGCTACTTCCGCGACCCCACCGTCGCCGCGTGCAACAAGCGCGAGCCCGGCTCCGGCTGCGCCGCCATCAACGGCATCCACCGCATGCACGCCATCCTGGGCACCAGCGACCACTGCATCGCCCTGCACGCCTCGGACGTCGCCGTGCCCTTCGCGGCCCTCGACGTGACGGTGCACACCCAGGGCGTGGACGGCACCCGGGCCATCCCGCTGACCCAGTTCTACCTCCCGCCGGGAGACACCCCCGACGTGGAGAACGTACTGCGGCACGGCGAGCTGATCACCGCGGTCGAGATCCCGCTCCTCCCGGAGGGCACCAGGTCGCACTACATCAAGGTCCGCGACCGCGTCTCCTACGAGTTCGCCCTCACCTCCGCCGGAGTCGCCCTGACACTGGACAACGGTGTCATCCAGGAGGCCCGCGTCGCCCTCGGCGGCGTCGGCACC
Organism: Streptomyces sp. B93; assembly: GCF_018070565.1. GTDB lineage: Bacteria > Actinomycetota > Actinomycetes > Streptomycetales > Streptomycetaceae > Streptomyces. Next base: position 6,027 of record NZ_JAGPXL010000052.1, on the reverse strand, counting down.
CTGCCCTGGCGGTGCTGGGGCGCGGAGGACGTACTGCGCGGAGCCGAGGCGGGCCCCGACGTCTTCCGCGCGGCCGCGGAGGCGGCCCTGGAGGGTGCCAGGCCGCTGCCGGGGACCGCGTTCAAGGTGGAGCTGGCCAAGCGCACGCTGGTGCGCACCCTCGAGACCGTCGCAGGAGCCCAGTCATGACCACTCTCGAAACCGGCAGGGTCGTCGGCGCGGGCATCGACCGTGTCGACGCCCCGCTGAAGGTCACGGGATCGGCCCACTACCCCAACGACTTCGCCGTCCCCGGCATGCTCCACGCCGCCCTGATCGGCAGCACCGTCGCCGCCGGACGCATCCGGAGCATCGACGCCACCGAGGCTCTCGCCGCGCCGGGAGTGGTGGACGTCATCACCCATCTGACCGCCCCGAAGCTGGAGCGCGGCCCGATGACCCTCCTCGGCGGCTCCCCGCCCGCCCCGATGCAGGACGACCGGATCCTGCACTACGGGCAGCACATCGGGATCGTCGTGGCCGACAGCGCCGAACAGGCACGGCACGCCGCCCGGCTGGTCCGGGTCGAGTACGACACGGAGAAACCCGTGCTCGACGTGGACGATCCGCGGGCGCAGATCGTGGAGAACCCCTGGGGACTGGACACCCAGCGCGGGGATGTCGCGGCGGGGTTCGCGCGGGCGGACGTGGTCGTGGAGGGGACGTACACGACCCCTGACAACACCAACAACCCGCTCGGCCTGATGGCGACGATCGCCTCGTGGCACGGTGACGCGCTGACGGTGCATGACTCCACGCAGTGGCCGCACAACGTACGCACCACCCTCGCGATGGTCTTCCAGGTGCCGGAGAGCGGCGTCCGGGTCCTCGCCCCGTTCGTGGGCGGCGGCTTCGGCGCTGGCCTCCGTGTCTGGTCCCATGTCATCCTGACCGCGCTCGCGGCCCGTGAGGTCAAGCACCCCGTGAAGCTGGTGCTGACCCGGCCGCAGATGTTCACCTCGGTCGGCCATCGGCCGAACAGTGTGCAGCAGATCAAGATCGGTGCGACGCGGGACGGTGATCTGGTCGCGATCGAGCACTACGGGATGTCGTCGGTGGCGATGGAGGACGACGACTACGAGCCGGTGTCGTTCGGTTCGGCGGTGGCCTACGCCTGTCCGAACGTGCTGACGCAGGATCGTCAGGCCCGGCTGAACATTCCGTGTCCGGGTTCGATGCGGGCTCCGGCGGAGGGGCAGGGGAACTTCGCGTTGGAGTGTGCGATCGACGAGGCGGCGTACGCGATCGGGATGGATCCGTTGGAGTTCCGGCTGCGCAACTACGCGGAGGAGCATCCGCTGCTGGGTCTGCCGTGGTCGAGCAAGGCGCTGCGGGAGTGTTACAGCGAGGGTGCGGAGCGGTTCGGCTGGTCGCGGCGGAACCCGGAGGTCGGGTCGATGCGGGAGGGGCGCTGGCTGGTCGGCTATGGGATGGCCGGGGTGTCGTATCCGTTCTACCAGGTGCCGTGTCAGGCGCGGGCGTCGCTGCGGCGGGACGGTTCGGCGTATGTGCGCAGTGCGGCGACGGACATCGGTACGGGCACGTACACGGTGATGACGCAGTTGGCGGCGGAGTTGCTGGGTCTTGATGTGGGCCGGGTGCGGTTCGATCTGGGTGACTCGGACATGCCGTACTCGCCGCAGGCCGGTGGGTCGGGGCTGACGGGCGCGCTGGCCAACGCCGTCCATACCGCCTGTCGGCGACTGGTGCAGGAATTCCTCGACGTGGTGGCCGGTGACGACCTGTCTCCGTTGCGCGGCGCCCTGCTCGACGATGTGACGGTCACCGACGGACGCATCCACCGCGTCGGCGCCCCCGAGCAGGGGGAGTCGTACGCGGAGATCCTGGCCCGGCATGGTCTGGAGGAGCTGAGTGCCGACGGTCGTAGTACGCCGCCGCAGTCCGAGGAGATCGGGATGGCGACGTCGGGTGCGTTCGGGGCGAAGTTCGTGGAGGTCCGCATCGATCCTGAGCTGGGGTTGTTGCGGGTGGCGCGTGTGGTGTCGGCGATCGACGGTGGCCGGATTCTGAACGAGAAGACGGCCACGAGTCAGATCATCGGTGGCACGGTCGGTGGGATCAGTCAGGCGATGTTCGAGGAGACGGCGACGGACGCGGGGACCGGGCGGATCGCGAACGCGACGTTCGGTGACTATCTGATGCCGGTCAACGCGGATGTCCCGGACATGGAGGTCATCTTCTGCGGCGGGCCGGACCGGGCGACCGCGGTCGGCACCAAGGGAGTCGGCGAGGTGGGCCTCGTCGGTGTCGCGGCGGCCATCGGCAACGCCGTCCACCACGCCACCGGACGGCGGCTACGCTCGCTGCCGTTCACCATCGACCAGCTGCTGCTCTGACCGAACGCACTGTCCGGTCCGGGGGAGCGACCGGTGGAAGGGAGCGGGCCGCCCCTTCAGGACACCCCCGGACCGGGCAGCGCGTCGGCGCACACCCCCACCCAAGGCCCGCTCCGACCGGAGGCTCGGAAAAGTGAGTACACGCGACATCACCGTCGTGCTGACCGGTGCGACCAGCGGAATCGGGGAGGCCACCGCGCGGTCGCTGGCGCCCCGCCTGACCCGGCTGATCGTGCACGGTCCCGAACGGCCGCAGGACGTCACCGGGCAGCTGGCGGAACTCCGGGCCGCCAGCCCCGGCGAGGTGCACTACGTGCAGGCCGACTACGACAGGCTGACCGCGGTGCACCGACTCGCCGACGCCGTCGCCGACCTCACCGACCGGGTCGACGTCCTGATCAACAACGCGGGCCGCCCGGGAGCACCGCGACGGCGCCTCAGCGAGGACGGCAATGAAGCCACCCTGCAGACGAACTACCTCGCGGCCGTGCTGCTCACCGAGCGCCTCACCCCGCTGGTCCCGGCCGCCACCGGTCGAGTCGTCCACGTCGCCTCCGCGACACATCTGTCCGTGTCGCTCGACCCGGACGACCTCAACTACGAGCGCTCCGCCTACAGCGCCACGACCGCCTACGCACGCTCCAAGCTGGCCCTGGTGGCACACGCCCGCTGGCTGGCCGAGCAGGCACCGGTGCCGCCCCCCGACACCGTCAGCCTGCACCCGGGAGTCATCCGGACCACGCTGCTGCACGCCATGTTCGACATCGGCGGCGACTCCGTGACCCACGGCGCGCAGAACGTGATGAACGCGGCCCTCGCCGACGGCCGATGGGACGGACGGTACCTGGACGAGCTCACACCGGCACGGCCGAACCCCGCGGCCCTCGACCCCGGCTTCCGCGACCGACTCATCCACCGCACCGCCGAACTGCTGCGCGGCAGCGCACCGGTTCAGGAGGAGAGCCATGCTGGACATCGCTGAACAGTTGCACCGGTGGGTCGAGCAGGGCGAGGACTTCGCCGTCGCCACGGTGGTCCGCACCACCGGCAGCGCTCCCCGGCAACCCGGCGCGGCCCTCGCCGTCGACAGCACCGGGACGGCCGTCGGCTCGGTGTCCGGCGGCTGTGTGGAAGGCGCGGTGTATGAGCTGTGCCAACAGGCGCTGGAGGACGGGCGGCCCGTCGTGGAGCGCTTCGGCTACAGCGACGACGACGCCTTCGCCGTCGGCCTGACCTGCGGCGGCGTGATCGACATCCTGGTCACACCGGTGCGGGCCGGTGAGGCGGCACGGGACATGCTCGCCGCCGCGCTGTCCGCCGCGCACCGCGGTGACACCGTCGCGCTCGCCCGTATCGTCGAAGGCCCCGCCGAACTGCTCGGCCGCGGACTGGTGGTCACCCCGGACGGCGCGTTCCACGGAACGCTCGGCGGCGACGAGGACGGACCCGCCCCCACCGTCGCCGCCGAGGCGCGGGCCATGCTGGCGGCGGGACGCACCGGAACCGTTCTCGTCGGCGCGGACGGCTCCCGCTGCGGTGAACCGCTGACCCTGCTGGTCGAGTCCAGCGCGCCGCCGCCGCGGCTGATCGTCTTCGGCGCGATCGACTTCGCGGCGGCCCTGGTACGGCTGGGCAAGTTCCTCGGCTACCACGTCACCGTCTGTGACGCGCGGCCCGTGTTCGCCACCGCCGCCCGCTTCCCGGACGCGGACGAGGTGATCGTCGACTGGCCGCACCGCTACCTGGAGACGGCCCGCGTCGACCACCGCACCGTGCTGTGCGTCCTCACCCACGACGCCAAGTTCGACGTCCCCCTGCTCCAGGCAGCGCTGCGGCTGCCGGTCGCGTACGTGGGGGCGATGGGTTCCCGGCGTACGCACGAGGACCGGGTGCGCAGGCTGCGCGCGGTCGGGGTCACCCAGCGGGAACTGGACCGGCTGCGCTCCCCGATCGGCCTGGACCTCGGCGCCCGCACCCCCGAGGAGACCGCGCTGTCGATCGCCGCCGAGTTCGTCGCCGACCGGTACGGCGGGTCGGGCCTGCCGCTGACGATGACGCGTACCCCCATCCACCGCGACCCGGCACCCGCCGCCGGGCCGCACCCGCGGGATGCCGTGACCATCGGGGCCCTTGGCTGAGACGGAGATTGTCGTACAGGTCTGGTTCATCACCGGGGCGTCCCGTGGCTTCGGTCTGGAGATCGCCCCCCGGGCGCTGGCGGGCGGGGACGCGGTCGTCGCGACCGCCCGCGACCCCGAGGCGGTGCGCAAGGCGCTGTCCGACGCGGGCGAGCGGCTGCTCGCGGCCGGTGTCGACGTGACCGACGAGGCGCAGGCGCAGGCGGCGGTCGCGGCCGCCGTGGCACGCTTCGACCGCATCGACGCGCTGGTCAACAACGCGGGCCGGGGTCTGCTCGGCGCGGTGGAGGAGGCCGACGCCGACGAGGTCCGCGCCGTGTTCGACACCAATGTCTTCGGGATGCTCGCCGTCACCCGTGCCGTACTGCCGGTGCTGCGTCGGCAGCGCGCCGGACGCGTGATCAATATCAGCTCCGTGGGCGGGTTCGCCGCCGGGACCGGCTGGGGCATCTACGCCGGGACCAAGTTCGCGGTGGAGGGCATCAGCGAGGCGATGCGGGCGGAGCTGCTGCCGCTGGGCATCCATACGACCGTGGTGGAGCCCGGTGTCTTCCGCACCGATTCCTCGACGGCAGCTCCCTGCACCACACCCGACGGTCGATCGAGGACTACGCCGCGTCGGCGGGCCGCACCCGTGACTGGGTCGAGCAGACGAACCACACGCAGCCCGGCGACCCGGTCAAGGCCGCCGCGGCCATCGTCGAACTGGCGCGGTCCGAACGGCCCCCGTTCCGGCTCCAACTGGGCGCGGACTGTGTCGCGCGGGTGGAGGCCAAGCTGGCGGTGGTGGCCGACGAACTCGCCCAGTGGCGCGCACTGTCACTGTCCACGGCGTACGACGCGGACACCCCTGAAGCCGCCGGAGCGGAGCACCCTTCATGACCGTCATCACCGGCCCGCTGCCGGACGCCGACCGGGAAGTCGTCGCTGATGCCCTCCAGGGCGCGTTGGTGGACCTGCTGGACCTCTCCCTCACCGCCAAACAGGCGCACTGGACCCTGTACGGGCCCCGCTTCTGCTCCCTCCACCTCCAGCTGGACGAGGTCGTGGGCAGCGCCCGGACCTTCTCCGACGCGGTCGCCGAGCGGGCGGCCGCGCTGGGGATCGCCCCGGACGGCCGGGCGGCGACGATCGCCGCGGGCAGCAGCGTGCCCGGCTACGCGGCGGGCTGGGTGCGCGACGGTGACGCGGTGGCCGCACTGGTGGAGGCGCTGGCCCGGGTCATCGCACGGATGCGGAACGGGTGACCGGCACCGCGGGGGCGGATCCCGTCACCCAGGCCTGCTGATCGCGATCACCGCGGACCTGGAGAAGCAGCACTAGATGTTCCAGGCGGAGAACGGCTGACGGGAGACGGAGGCCCCAGGTGCTCATCGACACCTACGGCCGGGTGGCCACCGACCTGAGGGTCTCGCTGACCGACCGGTGCAACCTGCGCTGCACGTACTGCATGCCGGAGGAAGGCCTTCAGTGGCTGGCCAAGCCGGATCTCC
>NZ_JAGPXL010000051.1 GCF_018070565.1 Streptomyces sp. B93 | reverse complement strand
GGGTGGGGGTACGGGGCGGCTCAGGTGCCGGGACCGGGGCGGAGGTGGGGGTACGGGGCGGCTCAGGTGCGGGGACGGGGGCCGGATTCGGGTAGGGCCGGTGGCCGCCGGCGGCGTACGGGCCGCTCTCCGGCACGTCCCCCTCGGCCGGACGCGGCCCCGCGCTCATCACCGGTGGCGGTCCGAACTCACCCAACGGGACGGTGACCGGGATGGCGGTCGGCTCGGCGGTGAAGCGGCTGGCACCGTCCGGGTCGACCTGGAGCGGGACGACGTAACCGATGCGCTCGTCATGGACCCTGGCCAGAACGGGGCTGCCGGTCGCACGGGCCATACGGCGCAGGTGCTTCAGCACCGCCTGCTGCGGTTCCTCGCCCGCCGCGACGACGACCGGGACACCCCCGACCGTCGCACCGCCTCCGTCGGCGCCGGAGACCCGAACCTCGACGGGTTCCCGTTCTTGATCGCGGCTGGGTAGGGACATCGGTTCCTCACTCGGGTACGCCCGTGGTCGTACTGTCGAGTCTCTCCGCCATCCGCCTCCGCACACGTCACCGCGCCGTCACAGCCTCGTCCCAAGGGACGGCCTTGCCGGAGTATGGATGCGTGTGCATATAATGCATGCGCCTTTAAGGATCGTACGCCGGACATTTGGGGGTAGCCATGAGCCGCCGTTTCCTGTTCGTCCTGGGCAGCAGCCGCAGTGCGGGCAACACCGAACTGCTGGCCCGCCGGGCAGCCGAACAACTCCCCACGGACGTCGAGCAGCAGTGGATCAGCCTGGCCGAGCACCCACTGCCCGACTTCGTGGACCTGCGGCACGACTCCGACCACACCCGGCCCCGGGAGGGCAATGCCGCGCTGCTGCTCGACGCCACCCTCGCGGCGACGGACATCGTGATCGCCTCGCCCCTGTACTGGTATTCGGTGTCCGGCCACACCAAGCGCTACCTCGACTACTGGTCCGGCTGGCTGCGCACACCCCACGTCGACTTCAAGGCCACGATGGCCGGGCGCACGCTCTGGGGCGTCACCGCCCTCGCGGACGCCGAACCGGTCGTCGCCGACCCGCTGATCGGGACGCTCAACAACTCCGCCGCCTACCTGAAGATGCGCTTCGGCGGCGTCCTGCTCGGCAACGGCAGCAAGCCGGGCGACGTACTGAACGACACGGCGGCGCTGGCCCGCGCCAAGACGTTCTTCGCCTCCGAAGCGCCTCTCGCCCGCTTTCCGGGGGCCTGATCGCCGCGCCGAGGGCTTGGTCGCCGCGCCGGGCGCCTAGGCCGTGATGTCCTTCGCCGTGAACCGCGCCCAGGCCGCCGAGCCGAACACCGCCGCGTACAGGCCCTGGATGCCGAGGTTCTTCAGCAGGTCGTCCCAGTAGACCGGCTCACGCATGAGGTCGGCGAAGGACAGCCAGTAGTGCGAGAAGAAGTACGGGTGCAGCGCGTCCAGCTGCGGTATCTGGTCCAGGATCTGGACGGTGATCAACAGCCCGACGGTCGTCGCCATCGCCGCGATCCCGCTGTTGGTGAGCGTGGAGACGAACAGGCCGAGCGCCGCCACGCCTACCAGTGACGCGGCGACGACGAGCGCGATCAGCAGCGCCCGCAGCAGGCCCTCGGCGAAGCTGATCCGGGTGCCGGAGATGGTCGTCAGCTCGCCCAACGGGAAGAGCAGGGCGCCCACGGTGAGCGCCGACAGCGCGACCACGAGGGTGGCCGCCAGACAGAAGGCGATCACCGTGACGTACTTGGTGAGCAGCAGCCGGGTCCGGCCCGCGGGGGCCACGAGCAGATAGCGCAGGGTTCCCGCGTTCGCCTCACCGGCGATGGCGTCGCCCGCGACCACGCCGATCGCCATCGGCAGGAAGAACGGCAGGGTCGCGGCCAGCGCCGTGAACACCAGGAACAGGCCGTTGTTGGTGATCTGCGCGATGAACGCGGGCCCTTCGCCGCCTCCACCACCGCCGCCCCCGCCGCCGAGGGACGAGCCGTCACTCGTCTCTATCCTCACGGCGATCCCGACGAGGACCGGCACGGCGGCGAGCACCCCGAGCAGCGCCAGGGTGCGCCAGCGCCGGAACGTGATGACGAGTTCACTGCGGAGGAGACCGAAGGTCCACAGCGGGCCGGGCCGCCTGCGAGATCCCAAGGGCGCGGGGGACGCGGGGGCTCCGGCGGTCGTGCCTGTGGGCTCCGCTCCCACCGCCCCGCCTGCTCCCCCCGCCTCAGCCGGCGACATCGAACCCCTCCCCCGTCAACGCCATGAACGCGTCCTCCAGTGAGGCCCGTTCCACCCCGAAGCCCCGGACCCGGACCCCGGCCTCGACCAACGCCGCGTTCAGCTCGGCGAGTTCGCCGTCCGGCGCGTCCGCCGTCACCCGGTCCTCGTCGGCGACCACGACATCACCGACGCCCTTCTCCTTCAGCACCCTGGCCGCCTCCGCCTGGTCCGGCGTGGTCACCACCAGCCGTCCCCGCAGCCCGGCCGCCAGGTCCGCCACCGTGCCCTGGGTGATCAGTCTGCCCTGCGCCATCACCGCGGCGTGCGTGCACACCTGCTCGATCTCGTCTAGCAGGTGCGAGGACAGGAACACGGTCGTGCCCTCGGCCGCCAACTCCCTGACCAGCCCACGGATCTCCCGCATGCCCTGCGGGTCGAGACCGTTGGTCGGCTCGTCCAGGACGAGCAGCCTGCGCGGCTGGAGCAGGGCCGCCGCGAGCCCGAGCCGCTGCTTCATCCCGAGGGAGTACGCCTTCGCCTTCTTCCCGGCCGCCGCCGCGAGCCCGACCCGCTCCAGCGCCGCCTCGACGCGGACGCGCCGGGTGCGCGGATCGGCGGTCGGGTCGGCCGCGTCGTACCTGGTCAGGTTCTCCCGGCCGGACAGGAAGCCGTACAGCGCGGGGCCCTCGATAAGGGCGCCGACGTGCGGCAGGACGGACTGCGCGGCGCGGGGCATGGGCCGCCCCAGCACCCGCGCGGTGCCCGAGGTGGGGGCGATCAGGCCCATCAGCATGCGGATGGTGGTGGTCTTGCCGGAGCCGTTGGGGCCGAGGAAGCCGAAGACGCTGCCCGCCGGGACGGTCAGGTCGAGACCGTCCACGGCGAGCTGACCGCCTCGGTAGCGTTTGGTGAGCGCGCGGGTGCGGATGACGCCGTCCTCGTCCTCCACGACGGCTTCCCCTGTGTCCCCCATGCTCCGCATCAGCTCCTCGGCTTCCTCGTCCCCCGCTGTCTCCCTGCGGCTTGCCGCTTACCGCTTACCGCTTACCGCTTACCGCTTACCGCTTACCGCTCACTGTGCCGACTCGGCCGCCTTCACCAGGGCGTCCTTCGTGACGGCGCCCACATAGACCTTGCCGTCGTCCGTGACGAGGGCGTTGACCAGGCGGGTCTTGAAGACCGTGCCCGTTCCGAAGTCGCCCTTGACCTGGTCCCCGAGGGAGTCGAGGAAGCCACCGACGTCCCCGCCGACCTCGGCGCCCGAGGGCACGCCCTCGCCGCCGGTGTCGAAGACGGCTACGGCGTTCCAGCCCTCACCGATGACCTCCAGGCCTTCGGGGCCCTTCTCCAGGCCCTTGGCGAAGCCCTCCTCGGCTCCGCGCGCGTGCTCCTCCGGTACCGCCTCGTCCTCCTCGGTCACCTTCGCGCCCTTGGGCGGGGTGAAGTCGAAGGTCGACGCGTCCGGCTTGGCGAAGCTGACCTGGGTGAAGCCCGCGTCCACCACGGCGGCGCCACCGCTCGCCGGGGTCAGCGTGAACTTCAGCGGCATACCGGTCTTCGCGTCCACCGCCACGCTGATCGCGCCGACCGTGGAACTGGACTGCTTCGGCTTGATGAGCAGCTTGTACGCGTCGCGCCCGGCGACCTGGGCGGTCCCGTCGACGGTCACGGACGTGGTGTCGTCGACCGCCTTCAGCGCCTCCTCGGTCATCTCCTTGGGCGTGACCGGAACTTCGTCCGCCGTCTCCCCCGCGCCCTTGCCGGCCTTGCCGTCGGCGTGGGCGCTGTCGTCGGCGGTGCCGTGGAACACCTCGTTCGAGGCACTGTCGTAGCCCCAGACGTCATCGCCGTTGTGGATCAGGCTGTACTCGGCGGCGTCCTCCAGCAGCGACAGCTTCTGCCGGTCGGGGCCGTCGGCGGCGACGCGCAGGGTGTGGGTGCCGGAGACCAGCTCGGTCAGCTTCGCCGACGGGTCGGCGGAGGAGCCCTCGCCGTCGCCCTGCCCGGCCATCCCGGACGCCAGACCGCCGCCCAGGCCGCCCAGGTCGGGCAGGCCCAGATCCGCGGTGATCTTCACCGTCCCGGACAGCTGCTGCACGTCCGACTCCGCGATCTTCTGTATGAGTTGCTGTGCGCTGATCTCCGGAAGGTCCGGGCTGCCGGAGTCGGCGAGCGCCGGGACGAGCCCGATGGTCGCCGCGGCCACCCCCGTCACCGCGACCGGCACGACATACCGCGCGGCCCTGCGCCGTGCCCCGCGCGCCTCGTCGTCCTGCGCGTCCCGCGCCGCGGTCGTGTTGTCGTCGGATGCGTACGGTGCCATGTGTGCCTTACCTCTCGCGTCGGCGGCGGCTGTCCGTCTCGTCACGTCCTCGTCGCGCTGTACCCCGAGCCGCCATTCTCACCCGAATCGGTGAGGAGTGGTGTTTTCCGTGGTTCCCATCTGACCAAATCGGCCCGCGAGAAGCGTCAGCCCACGGAGCCAACTCCGCGTACTGCTGGGGTATGACACGGGGTGACGCCGCGTCCGCCGACCCGTAGGGGGCGGCGATCAGCCTCCGGTCGCACTGCGCCGAACGGTGGTACACGACGGCCTGACGGACCACCGGACGCGGCGGCCCGTCAGCGGTACGGGAGGTGTCGGTCCGCCAGCATCGAGGCGCCGGCCCGTCGGCACGACCGGACGCGGCGGCCCGCGAACGCCACCGGAACGCGGTGACCGGCGGTCCGGGTCACTACCCCGCCCGGTGCACCACCGCGTCGCACAGCTCGATCAGCGCCGCCTTCGCGCCGCACTCCCGCAGCGGCGCGAGCGCCGCCCGCGCCTCCTCCGCGTACCGCACCGTGTCGCGCCGCGCCTGCTCCAGCGCGGGGTGGGCGCGCAGCGCCGTGAGCGCGCGCTCGTGCTGCTCGTCGTCGGTGAGGTCGGAGTCCAGCAGCTTGCACAGGGCGATGTCCTCCTCCAGCCCCAGCCGGGCGGCCCGCTCGCGCAGCCGCAGCACGGGCAGGGTGGCGATGCCCTCGCGCAGGTCCGTGCCGGGCGTCTTGCCGGACTCATGGGAGTCGGAGGCGATGTCCAGGACGTCGTCCGCGAGCTGGAAGGCGACACCGAGCCGCTCGCCGTACTGGGTGAGGACGTCGACGACGGTCTCGTCGGCGCCGGACATCATCGCGCCGAACCGGCAGGCGACCGCGACCAGCGAGCCGGTCTTGCCCGCGAGCACGTCGAGGTAGTGGTCGACGGGGTCGCGCCCGTCGGCCGGGCCCGCGGTCTCCAGGATCTGCCCGGTCACCAGCCGCTCGAACGCCTCGGCCTGCACCCGCACCGCCTCCGGCCCGAGGTCGGCCAGGGTGTGCGAGGCACGGGCGAAGAGGAAGTCGCCGGTGAGGACCGCGACGGAGTTGCCGAAGCGGGTGTTGGCGCTCGGTACGCCGCGCCGTACCGCCGCCTCGTCCATCACGTCGTCGTGGTACAGGGTCGCCAGGTGGGTCAGTTCCACGACCACGGCGGAAGGCACGACTCCGGGGGCGTAGGGGTCACCGAACTGGGCCGCCAGCATCACGAGCAGGGGACGGAACCGCTTCCCGCCCGCCCGTACGAGGTGCTGGGCGGCGCCGGTGATGAACGGAACCTCGCTTTTGGTTGCCTCAAGCAACCCTTCCTCGACGGCCGCCAACCCAGACTGGACATCGGCCTCCAGGGCCTGGTCCCGCACGCTCAGCCCGAACGGCCCGACGACGGTCACGAGGGGTCTCCTGTCTGCTGGTGTCCACCGGCGATTACGCGGTTTGTCGATACGTCGCTGCCTTCACTCAAGTCAGCGTATCCGGTCACGTTTCGATCACCGAGGGCGCCCACCGTTGCGGCACGGGCGGTATCGGATCACGGCCCGTATGTTTTTGATCACCCGAAAAGAGTAGACACAGGGGCTAAATGGATCAATTGGGACAGATGGCAAGGAAAGCGGCTATCCACCCCCCCACGGTCGCCCCTGAGGACAAACGAAGCTCCGACCCCAGGGGGTTCCGAATTCACCCGGGCATAAACCCCGACCCCTGCGGGGAGTTGGCGGCTATTGCCCGTTTTGCCGGTCTTGTTGCCTCCCGTGAGTTGTCTCACCCGGCTCACAGGAGCGCACCTCCACCCCGCCATCACACCCACCTCACGAACCTCCCGCCCGTCACCCGCAGTTGAACCTGTGCGCCCGCAAAGGATCAAGTGCCCCGAAATCACCCGATCAAGGTCGATCGGGCGCTGAACGGTGTGATCCACGGATCCCCTACTTGTTTCCGACATGTGCTCTCGCATACGTTCCCGGCCTGTCGGGCGGACGCCTAATCCTGCCGCCGCTCCGGCAACCCACTGACGGACTCACTCATCCACGGCAGGAGCGGGGGACCCAGGTAAGCCGCCGGGCCGCGACGCGTTCGACGTCACACACGACGCCGTACGCCGTCATGGCCCGGCTCGGGGTGAAGCCGTGCCCGCACAGGGCACGGCCGGGCATCTCCAGCCCGAACCCGACAGCTCACCTCGCAGGCGACGGAGAGGACATTCGCCATGCCTGCAAACGGCCAGCCCCGCCGTGCCCGCATCACCCGCAAGCTCGTTCTCGTCGGCACCGGCGCGGCCGTACTCGCGCTCCCGCTGATGGGTGCCACCACCGCCTCCGCGCACACCACGACCACCGCCACGGCCACCACCACCGCGGCCACGGTCTACCCGAACAACCTCGACGGCTGGATCCGCCAGTCGCTCTCCGTGATGGCGCAGCACGGCATCCCCGGCTCCTACGACGGCATCTACCGCAACGTGATCCGTGAGTCGTCGGGCAACCCCAACGCCATCAACCTCTGGGACTCCAACGCCGCCAAGGGCACCCCCTCCAAGGGCCTGCTCCAGGTCATCGACCCGACCTTCGCCGCCTACCACGTGCCCGGCACCGTGTACGACCCGTACGACCCGGTCGCGAACATCACCGCCGCCTGCAACTACGCTGCCGCGCGCTACGGCTCGATCGACAACGTCTTCGGCGCCTACTGAGCCTGCGAGTAGAGACGTTCGAGGACGACGGCCACGCCGTCGTCCTCGTTCGACAGCGTGACCTCGTCGGCGATCGCCTTCAGCTCCGGGTGGGCGTTGGCCATGGCGACGCCATGGCCCGCCCAGTCGAACATCGGGATGTCGTTGGGCATGTCGCCGAAGGCGACGGTGTCCTCCGGCAGCACACCCAGGTGCCGTGCGGCCAGCGCCAGCCCGGTCGCCTTGGTGATGCCGCACGGCTGAAGCTCCACCGTGCCCGGCCCCGACATGGTGACCGTCGCCAGTGAACCCACCACCGCACGCGCCACCGACGCCAACTCGTCGTCCGACAGGGCGGGATGCCGCAGCAGCACCTTGCTGATGGGGGCGCACCACAGGTCGTCGCGCCGCCCGACCCGCACCGCGGGCAGCGTGGGGTGCGGCATCAGGTATCCCGGTTCGATGAGCGTGAGCCCCTCCACGCCGTCCTGGTCGACCGCCGCGTGGACCTGCCCCACCTCCGCCTCGATCTTGCCGAGCGCCGTCTCGGCCAGCTCCTGGTCGAGGGTGACCGACCACAGCAGCCGGTCCGCGCCCGCGTCGTACAACTGCGCGCCCTGCCCGCACACCGCGAGCCCCGTGCTGCCCAGCGACTCCAGCAGCGGACGCACCCTGGGCGCCGGCCGGCCCGTCACCACCAGGTGCCGGGCACCCGCCGCGGCCACCCGCGCGAGTGCGGCCAGCGACCGGTCGGAGAACGTATCGTCGCCGCGCAGCAGCGTCCCGTCCAGGTCGGTGGCGATGAGGGAGTACGCGGTGCGCTCGGCATATGCGATGGGTGCGGCCATGATCAGAGAATACGGACATCGCGCCCGCCCCGTTCACCACCCGATCCCCTCCCAACTTCCTTGCGCCGCTCCCTTCTTCGGTCCCACACGGGCACGATCCCCCCTGTCCCGGCCCGGTCCTTCCCCCTCCTTTCTCACGCAGCCGCCGATCATCGGCTTCTCCCACTTCCGCGGATCGCCGACCCTCCCGGCACCGCACGCACTGCCCAAGACGGGCGACCCGGCCGTAACGTGTGGCCCGACCACCAGAACGTGTGGCGCGCTCGCACACCCGTGCGGCGCGACCCCTGGATCACGGCGCGTACGAAAGTGAGGCAGCACCCCATGCCCCCCTTCGATGTCCCCGAGGGCGACCCCTTCGGACCGCACAATCTCCCGTACGGCGTGTTCTCCCTCCCTGGCAACACGGACCGCAGGATCGGCGTCCGCCTCGGTGACCACGTCCTGGACGCCGGTGCGGCGGCCCGGACCCTCGGCTCCCCCTACGCCGCCCTCCTGGGCGGGCCGAACCTCAACTCCCTGCTGGCCGCCGGACGCACCGCGTGGTCCGACGTACGGCGGGCGCTGACGGCCTGGGTGACCGTGCCCTCCCACCGCGAGGCCCTGGAACCGCTGTTCCACCCGCTGTCCTCGGTGACCCTGCACCTCCCCTTCGAAGTGGCGGACTACGTCGACTTCTACGCCTCCGAGAACCACGCCCGGAACGTCGGCCGCATCTTCCGCCCCGACGCGGAGGACTCCCTGACCCCCAACTGGAAGCACCTGCCGATCGGTTACCACGGCCGCTCCGGCACCGTCGTGGTCTCCGGCACCGATGTCGTCCGCCCGTCCGGCCAGCGCAAGGCCCCCACCGATCCCGCGCCGGTCTTCGGGCCCTCCGTCCGCCTGGACATCGAGGCCGAGGTCGGCTTCGTCGTCGGGGTGCCGTCACGGATGGGCTTCCCCGTGGCGCTGGGCGACTTCCGCGAGCACGTCTTCGGCCTGTGCCTCCTCAACGACTGGTCCGCCCGCGACCTCCAGGCCTGGGAGTACGTTCCCCTCGGCCCGTTCCTCGGCAAGTCCTTCGCCACGTCGGTCTCGGCGTGGATCACCCCGCTGGACGCCCTGGAGGAGGCCCGCGTCGCCCCGCCCGAGCGCACCCACCCGCTGCTGCCCTACCTGGACGACGCCCAGGAGGAGCCCGGCGGCTACGACCTGCGTATCTCGGTCTCCGTCAACGGCCACGTCATCTCCGAGCCTCCCTTCTCCACCATGTACTGGACGGCCGCCCAGCAGCTCGCCCACATGACCGTCAACGGCGCCTCCCTGCGCACCGGTGACCTCTACGGCTCCGGCACGGTCAGCGGACCGGCCGAGCGTGAACGCGGCTCCCTGCTGGAACTGACCTGGAACGGCCGCGACGCCCTCGAACTCCCCGACGGCAAGCGCACGTTCCTCGAGGACGGCGACGTCGTCACCATGACGGCGTGGGCCCCGGGCCCGGACGGCGCCCGGGTCGGCCTCGGCGAGGTGACCGGCCGGGTCGTCGCGGGCTGAGCCGCCCCGACCGGACCGCGCAAGGGCGCTGACTCCGACCGCCCGCCGCCGTCATACTGGCGGCGGGCGAGCGGCGTCTGCGGGCACGGCACGCGCGGCGCGCGGCCCGAGCCGCCCCACCCCGTACCACCCCCACTCCCGATACTCCCGATCAGGATCCGGAGCCGCGTGGCATGACCGTCTGCCTGCTCCTGCTGAGCATCGTCGCCCTGACGGCCGCCGTACCCGTACCGCGTCTGCTCACCCGCGCCGCGTGGCCCGAACGGGAGCCGGTGGTGGCGCTGTGGGTGTGGCAGTGTCTGGTCGCCACGGTGCTGCTGAGCTGTCTGACGGCTCTGCTGCTGGGGGCCGCCGCTGTCTTCCAGACCGTGCGCGCCCAGGTCTTCGCCCCGGCCCCGGCGGCCGTCACCGCCGCGTACGACCTGTCCACCGCGCCGCCCTGGGCGGTCGCCCTCACCCTGCTGCTGGCCTGCGGCGCAGCCTGGACCGGGGCCATGCTCGCCCGGGAACTGTTCGAGGCGCGGCGCCGCCGTCTGCGGGCCAGCACCGTGCTGCGGGAGCGCGCCCCCGACCTGCCCGCCGGGCTCCCGGCCGCCCGGGGGCCGCTGCTGGTGCTGGAGGACGAGTACCCCGACGCCTGGTGGATGCCGGGCCACCCGCCACAGCTCGTCGTCACCACCGGCGCACTGCACCGGCTCACCGACCACCAGCTCGACGCCGTCCTCACCCATGAACGCGGCCACGCCCGCGCCCGCCACGACTGGCTGGTCCACCTCTCCACCGCGCTCGCCACCGGATTCCCCCACATCCCGTTGTTCGCCCATTTCTGCGACCAGACCCGCCGTCTGATCGAACTCGCCGCCGACGACACCGCCTCCCGCCGCTGCGGCCACCTCACCACGGCCCTGGCCCTGATCGAGCTGAACCAGCACCGCGGAGTCCTGTCCTGCTCCTCCAGCCACCGCCTGCTCGGCGAACGCGTCGACCGCCTGCTGGAGCCCCCGCCCCGGCTGGGCCGCCGGGACCGCGCCCTGACCACGACGGCGGCGGCGCTCGTGCCCCTGCTGCCGCTGCTGATCACCTTCGCACCGGGCCTGACGGCGCTGAGCTGACCTCGACCGAGGAACAGCCGCCATGGACCCAAGGCCCAAGCCAAGTGGCCCAGGGTGCCTACTCCCAGTCCTCCGGTTCCGCCTCCGGCCACATGCCGTCGTCCTCCGCGGCCGGGCCGCCCTGCTCCGGTCCCGGCGCCGCGCCCGGCCCCTCGCCCAGGGAGGCGAGGACGCCGAGCACCCCTTCCCCGTACGTGGCCAGCTTCTTCTCGCCGACGCCGCTGATCCCCCCGAGCTGGGCCACCGAGGTCGGCCACACCGTGGCGATCTCCCGCAGTGTGGCGTCGTGGAAGATCACATACGCCGGGACGCCCTGCTCGCGGGCCTGCTCGGCGCGCCAGGCACGCAGCGCCTCGAACGCGGGCAGCAGTTCCTCGGGCAGCTCCGCCGCGGCCGCCTTCGGCTTGCGCTCGCCCCGGCCGGAGCCCGCGGAGCCGGACGACGCCGACCGGGACGCCGGTCTCTTCGGCTCCTTGCGCAGCGGCACCTCCCGCTCCCGCCGCAGCACCGCCCCGCTGGCGTCGGTGAGCACCAGGGTGCCGTACTCGCCCTCGACGGCGAGCAGGCCCTGGGCCAGCAACTGCCGGACCACACCGCGCCATTCACCCTCGGTCAGCTCCTGTCCGATGCCGAACACGGACAGCTGGTCGTGGTCGAACTGGATCACCTTGCCGGTGCGCTTGCCCAGCAGGATGTCGACGATCTGCACCGCCCCGAACTTCTGCCCCCGCTCCCGCTGCAACCGCACCACCGTCGACAGCACCTTCTGCGCCGCGATCGTGCCGTCCCAGGTCTCCGGCGGCACCAGGCAGGTGTCGCAGTTGCCGCATCCGGCCGCGTCCGGGTCCTGTCCGAAGTAGGCGAGCAGCTGGCCCCGGCGGCACTGGGCCGTCTCGCACAGCGCCAGCATCGAGTCCAGGTGCGCGGCGGCCCGTCGCTGGAAGGCCTCGTCGCCCTCGCCGGACTGGATCAGCTTGCGCTGCTGGATGACGTCATTGAGCCCGTACGCCATCCAGGCCGTGGACGGCAGCCCGTCACGGCCCGCGCGCCCGGTCTCCTGGTAGTAGCCCTCCACCGACTTCGGCAGGTCCAGGTGGGCGACGAACCGCACGTCGGGCTTGTCGATGCCCATGCCGAAGGCGATGGTCGCCACCACGACCAGGCCCTCCTCCCGCAGGAACCGGGACTGGTGCGCGGCACGCGTGCCCGCGTCCAGGCCCGCGTGGTACGGCACCGCCTCGATGCCGTTGCGGGTGAGGAACTCGGCCGTCTTCTCCACCGAGTTGCGCGAGAGGCAGTAGACGATGCCCGCGTCCCCGGCGTGCTCCTCGCGCAGGAAGCTGAGCAGCTGCTTCTTGGGATCGGCCTTCGGCACGATCCGGTACTGGATGTTGGGCCGGTCGAAGCTGGCGACGAAGTGCCGGGCCGCCGGCATGTTCAGCCGCTCGGTGATCTCGCGGTGCGTCGCGTGGGTGGCGGTGGCCGTGAGCGCGATCCGCGGGACGTCCGGCCAGCGCTCGCCGAGCAGTGACAGGGCGAGGTAGTCGGGGCGGAAGTCGTGGCCCCACTGGGAGACGCAGTGCGCCTCGTCGATGGCGAAGAGGGCGATCTTCCCGCGGGAGAGCAGCTCCAGCGTGGCGTCGACCCGCAGCCGCTCCGGCGCCAGGTACAGCAGGTCCAGCTCGCCCGCGAGGAACTCGGCCTCCACCACCCGCCGCTCGTCGAAGTCCTGCGTGGAGTTGATGAACCCGGCCCGCACCCCGAGCGCCCGCAGCGCGTCCACCTGGTCCTGCATCAGCGCGATCAGCGGCGACACGACGATGCCCGTGCCGGGCCTGACCAGGGACGGGATCTGGTAGCACAGCGACTTGCCGCCGCCGGTCGGCATCAGGACGACGGCGTCCCCACCGGCCACCACATGCTCGATGACGGCTTCCTGCTCGCCACGGAAGGCGTCGTACCCGAACACCCGGTGCAGCGTGGCCAGCGTCTCACTCTGCGTCACTGCCATCTCGGCGATACCGCCCGTCCCACCCATCGTCATGTCCCCCGTACGTCGTCCCTCGACCACTGCGTCCACGATAGGGGGCCGCGCCGACAGCCTCCGGAGTTATCCACAGGCTCACTCCTGCGGTATGACCGCACACGCCGCTGCCCGGCACCCCCGAGACCGGGGCGCCGGGCAGCGGATCGAACAAGAGAGCAGGTCAGCGCGCGAACACTCCCGCCTGCCCGGCCAGATCCAGGAAGTACTGCGGCGCCACACCCAGCACCAGCGTGACCGCCACGCCCACCCCGATCGCCGTCATCGTCAGCGGCGACGGGACGGCCACGGTCGGGCCCTCGGGCCTGGGGTCGCTGAAGAACATCAGCACGATCACCCGGATGTAGAAGAACGCCGCGATCGCCGACGAGATCACACCGACCACGACCAGCGGGGCCGCGCCGCCCTCGGCCGCCGCCTTGAACACGGCGAACTTCCCGGCGAAGCCGCTGGTCAGCGGAATGCCCGCGAAGGCCAGCAGGAACACCGCGAAGACCGCCGCGACCAGCGGCGACCTACGGCCGAGACCGGCCCACTTGGACAGGTGTGTCGCCTCGCCGCCCGCGTCCCGCACCAGCGTGACCACCGCGAAGGCGCCGATCGTCACGAACGAGTACGCGGCCAGGTAGAACAGCACCGACGACACACCGTCCGGGCTGGTGGCGATGACACCGGCGAGGATGAAGCCCGCGTGGGCGATCGACGAGTACGCCAGCAGCCGCTTGATGTCCGTCTGGGTGATGGCGACGATGGCGCCGCCGAGCATGGTGATGATCGCCACGCCCCACATCACCGGCCGCCAGTCCCAGCGCAGGCCCGGCAGCACCACGTACAGGATCCGCAGCAGCGCGCCGAACGCGGCCACCTTCGTCGCGGCCGCCATGAAACCGGTCACCGGCGTCGGCGCGCCCTGGTACACGTCCGGCGTCCACATGTGGAACGGCACCGCGCCCACCTTGAACAGCAGGCCCATCACGATCAGCCCGGAGCCGACGAGCAGCAGCGCGTCGTTGCCCATGGTGGACGCGAGCGCCGGGGTGACCTCGGTGACGGTGCCGTCGACGACCTGCGCGATCGTGCCGTACGACATCGAACCCGCGTAGCCGTACAGCAGCGCGATGCCGAACAGGGTGAACGCGGACGCGAACGCGCCCAGCAGGAAGTACTTGACCGCGGCCTCCTGCGACATCAGCCGCTTGCGGCGGGCCAGCGCGCACAGCAGGTACAGCGGCAGCGAGAAGACCTCCAGGGCCACGAACAGCGTCAGCAGGTCGTTGGCCGCGGGGAACAGCAGCATTCCGGCGACCGCGAACAGCAGCAGCGGGAACACCTCGGTGGTGGTGAAACCGGCCTTCACCGCGGCCTGCTCGCTCTCGCTGCCGGGCACGGCCGCGGCCTGCGCGGCGAAGGAGTCGACCCGGTTGCCGTGCGCCTCCGGGTCGAGCCGCCGCTCGGCGAAGGTGAACAGGGCGACCAGCGCCGCCAGCAGGATGGTGCCCTGGAGGAACAGGGCCGGTCCGTCCACCGCGATGGCGCCCATCGCCGCGATACGGGCCTTGGTGGTGCCGTACCCCTCGACCGCGAGGGCGACGACCGCGGCGAACGCGGCGGCCAGCGCGACCACGGAGACGAACATCTGGGCGTAGTAACGGGACTTGCGCGGCAGGAACGCCTCCACCAGCACCCCGATGATCGCCGCGCCCACGACGATCAGGATGGGCGAGAGCTGCGCGTACTCGATCTTCGGCGCGTCGATCTTCGAGATCGGGTCGGCCGCCGTTGTCCACAGGTTGTGGACGGCTGTTGCGCTCACTTGGCCGCCTCCACGTCAGGCCGGGGGTCCTTCTCCTGTACGTCCGACATGGTCTGCTTGACCGCCGGGTTGACGATGTCCGTGACGGGCTTCGGGTAGACGCCCAGGACGATCAGCAGGGCGACCAGCGGAGCCACGACGACCAGCTCCCGCACCCTGAGGTCGGGCATCTTGGCGACCTCGGCCTTCACCGGGCCGGTCATCGTCCGCTGGTAGAGGACGAGGGTGTACAGCGCGGCGAGCACGATGCCGAAGGTGGCGATGATGCCGACCGCCGGATACCGCGAGAACGTGCCGACCAGCACCAGGAACTCACTCACGAACGGCGCGAGACCCGGCAGCGACAGCGTCGCGAGACCACCGATCAGGAAGGTCCCGGCGAGCACCGGGGCGACCTTCTGCACTCCGCCGTAGTCGGCGATGAGCCGCGAGCCGCGCCGGGAGATCAGGAAGCCGGCGACCAGCATCAGCGCGGCGGTGGAGATGCCGTGGTTGACCATGTACAGCGTCGCGCCCGACTGGCCCTGGCTGGTCATCGCGAAGATGCCCATGATGATGAAGCCGAAGTGCGAGATCGACGCGTACGCCACCAGGCGCTTGATGTCACGCTGGCCGACGGCGAGCAGCGCCCCGTAGATGATGCTGATCAGCGCCAGTACGAGGATGGCGGGCGTCGCCCACTTCGAGGCCTCCGGGAACAGCCCGAGGCAGAAGCGGAGCATCGCGAAGGTGCCCACCTTGTCGACGACCGCGGTGATCAGCACGGCGACCGGGGCGGTGGACTCGCCCATGGCGTTGGGCAGCCAGGTGTGCAGCGGCCACAGCGGCGCCTTCACCGCGAAGGCGAAGAAGAAGCCGAGGAACAGCCAGCGTTCGGTGCTGGTCGCCATGTCCAGTTCGCCGCTCGCGCGGGCCTGGGCGATCTCCGGGAGCGAGAAGTTCCCGGCGACCACGTACAGGCCGATCACCGCCGCCAGCATGATCAGGCCACCGGCGAGGTTGTAGAGGAGGAACTTCACGGCCGCGTACGACCGTTGCGTCGACGCCACCTCCTCGCCGTGCTCGTGGGCACGGTCCCCGAAGCCTCCGATGAGGAAGTACATCGGGATGAGCATGGCCTCGAAGAAGATGTAGAACAGGAAGACGTCGGTGGCCTCGAAGGAGATGATCACCATCGCCTCGACGGCCAGGATCAGGGCGAAGAAACCCTGGGTGGGCCGCCACCGCTTGCTGCCGGTCTCCAGCGGGTCGGCGTCGTGCCAGCCCGCCAGGATGATGAACGGGATCAGTACGGCGGTGAGCGCGATCAGCGCGACCGCGATGCCGTCCACGCCCAGTTCGTAGCGGACGCCGAAGTCGGCGATCCAGGAGTGGGATTCGGTGAGTTGGTAGCGGTCGCCGTCCGGGTCGAAGCGGACCGCGATCGTGACGGCCAGCGCGAGCGTCGCCAGTGAGACGAGCAGGGCCAGCCACTTGGCGGCGGTGCGCCGCGCGGCCGGTACGGCGGCCGTGGCGATGGCCCCGAGCGCGGGGAGCACCGCCGTCGCTGTCAGCAGGGGAAAGGACATCGGTATCAGACCGCCCTCATCAGCAGGGTCGCGGCGACCAGGACCGCCGCACCGCCGAACATCGAGACCGCGTACGACCGCGCGAAGCCGTTCTGGAGCCTGCGCAGCCGTCCGGAGAGGCCGCCGACCGAGGCCGCCGTGCCGTTGACGACTCCGTCGACCAGGGTGTGGTCGACGTACACCAGGGAGCGGGTGAGGTGCTCGCCGCCGCGGACGAGGACGACGTGGTTGAAGTCGTCCTGGAGCAGATCACGCCGGGCGGCCCGGGTGAGCAGCGACCCGCGCGGGGCGACGGCCGGGACCGGACGGCGCCCGTACTGTGCCCAGGCGATCGCGACGCCGATGACCATGCAGGCGACGGTCGCGGCGGTGACCGTGGCCGCGCTGATCGGCGCGTGCCCGTGGTCGTGACCGGTGACGGGCTCCAGCCAGTGCAGGAAGCGGTCGCCGATGCTGAAGAACGCGCCGCCCGCGACCGAGCCGATGGCCAGCACGATCATGGGGATCGTCATGACCTTCGGCGACTCGTGCGGGTGCGGCGGCGTGTACTCGCCGCGGGTCTCCGCGGCGGGCTCCACGCTCGGCTCGGCGGGGGACGGCGTCGGGGCGCTGCGCCAGCGCTCCTCGCCGAAGAACGTCATCAGCATCACGCGCGTCATGTAGTACGCGGTAATGGCCGCGCCCAGCAGGGCCACCGACCCGAGGATCCAGCCTTCGGTGCCGCCCTTGGCGAACGCCGCCTCGATGATCTTGTCCTTGGAGAAGAAGCCGGACAGGCCCGGGAAGCCGATGATCGCGAGATAGCCGAGGCCGAAGGTGACGAAGGTGACCGGCATGTACTTGCGCAGGCCGCCGTAGCGGCGCATGTCGACCTCGTCGTTCATGCCGTGCATCACCGAACCTGCGCCGAGGAACAGCCCGGCCTTGAAGAAGCCGTGCGTCACCAGGTGCATGATCGCGAAGACGTAACCGATGGGGCCGAGGCCCGCGGCCAGGATCATGTAGCCGATCTGCGACATCGTCGAACCGGCCAGCGCCTTCTTGATGTCGTCCTTCGCGCAACCGACGATCGCACCGAAGAGCAGCGTGACCGCGCCGACGATGGTGACGACGAGCTGCGCGTCCGGCGCGGCGTTGAACAGCGCCCCGGAGCGGACGATCAGGTACACGCCCGCAGTCACCATCGTCGCGGCGTGGATCAGCGCGGAGACCGGTGTCGGGCCTTCCATCGCGTCCCCGAGCCAGGACTGGAGCGGCACCTGGGCGGACTTGCCGCACGCGGCGAGCAGCAGCATCAGGCCGATGGCGGTGAGGGTGCCCTCGGAGGTCTCCCCCACGCTGTCCAGCACCGGGCCGAAGGCGAAGGTGCCGAACGTGGTGAACATCAGCATGATCGCGATCGACAGGCCCATGTCGCCGACGCGGTTGACCAGGAACGCCTTCTTCGCGGCGGTCGCGGCGCTGGGCTTGTGCTGCCAGAAGCCGATCAGCAGGTAGGAGGCGAGACCGACGCCCTCCCAGCCGACGTACAGCAGCAGGTAGTTGTCGGCGAGGACGAGCAGCAGCATCGCCGCGAGGAACAGGTTCAGATAGCCGAAGAAACGGCGGCGCCGCTCGTCGTGCTCCATGTACCCGACCGAGTACAGGTGGATCAGCGAGCCGACGCCGGTGATCAGCAGGACGAACGTCATCGACAGCTGGTCGAGCTGGAAGGCGACGTCGGCCTGGAAGCCCTCGACGGGGATCCAGCTGAACAGGTGCTGTGTCAGGGTCCGTTCCTCGGCGCCCTTGCCGAGCAGGTCGCCGAAGAGGACGAGGCCGATGACGAAGGAGACGGCCGCGAGGGCGGTACCGATCCAGTGGCCCACGGCGTCGAGCCGCCGGCCGCCGCACAGCAGGACGGCCGCTCCGAGCAGGGGCGCCGCCACCAGCAGCGCAATCAGGTTCTCCACGATTCTTCCGACCCCTTACAGCTTCATCAGGCTGGCGTCGTCGACCGAGGCCGAGTGGCGGGCGCGGAACACCGAGACGATGATCGCGAGTCCGACCACGACCTCCGCGGCGGCGACGACCATCGTGAAGAAGGCCATGATCTGGCCGTCGAGATTGCCGTGCATCCGGGAGAACGCGACGAGCGCGAGGTTGCAGGCGTTGAGCATCAGCTCCACGCACATGAACAGCACGATCGCGTTCCGTCTGATCAGTACGCCGGTGGCGCCGATGGTGAACAGCAGGGCCGCGAGATAGAGGTAGTTGACCGGGTTCACTTCGATGCCTCCTCGGCCCGCTTGAAGGTCGCCGGCTCGATCGCGGTCCGCTCCAGGCGTTCCTCCGCGCGCTGTTCCAGCGCCCGCAGGTCGTTCAGCGCCTCCGTCGACACGTCCCGGATCTGGCCGCGCTCACGCAGCGTCTTGCTGACCGTCAGTTCGGACGGGGTGCCGTCCGGGAGCAGACCGGCGATGTCCACGGCGTTGTGCCGCGCGTACACACCGGGCGCGGGCAGCGGCGGGATGTGCTTGCCCTCGCGGATCCGCTGCTCGGCCAGTTCCCGCTGGGTCCTGGCCCGCTCGGTGCGCTCGCGGTGGGTGAGCACCATGGCGCCGATGGCGGCCGTGATCAGCAGGACACCGGTCAGCTCGAAGGCCAGGACGTACTTGGTGAAGATCAGGGCCGCCACGCCCTCCACGTTGCCGTTGGCGTTGGCCGCGCCGAGCCCGTTGAACTCCGAGAGCGAGGCGTTGCCGATGCCTCCGACCAGCAGGATCCCGAAACCGAGCCCGCACAGCACCGCCACCCAGCGCTGCCCCTTGATGGTCTCCTTCAGGGAGTCGCCCGCCGTGACACCGACGAGCATCACCACGAACAGGAAGAGCATCATGATCGCGCCGGTGTAGACGACGATCTGCACGATGCCCAGGAAGTAGGCGCCGTTGGCGAGGTAGAACACCGCCAGGATGATCATGGTCCCGGCGAGGCAGAGGGCGCTGTGCACCGCCTTCTTGGAGAGAACGGTGCCCAGGGCACCGATCACCGCGATGGTGCCGAGGATCCAGAACTGGACCGCCTCCCCGGTGGAGGTGGAGTAGGCGGCGAGCTGCTGCGTCATCGGCCGATCACCTCCTCCGACGCGGGCTCGTCCGCACCGAAGGTGCTGTCGGCTTCCTGCGGCGCCTCCCCCTTGGAGACGGCCGGCTGCCGGACCGTGCCGGGCGCGGCCTCCGTGACCAGGCCCCGGTAGTAGTCCTGCTCGTCCATGCCCGGGTAGATGGCGTGCGGGGTGTCGACCATGCCGTCCTCGAGACCGGCGAGCAGCTGCTCCTTGGTGTAGATGAGGTTGGCGCGGCTGGAGTCCGCCAGCTCGAACTCGTTGGTCATCGTCAACGCGCGCGTGGGGCACGCCTCGATGCACAGGCCGCACAGGATGCAGCGGGCGTAGTTGATCTGGTAGACGCGGCCGTACCGCTCGCCCGGCGAGTAACGCTCCTCGTCGGTGTTGTCCGCGCCCTCGACGTAGATCGCGTCGGCCGGGCAGGCCCAGGCGCACAGCTCGCAGCCGACGCACTTCTCCAGGCCGTCCGGATGGCGGTTGAGCTGGTGCCGTCCGTGGAACCGGGGAGCGGTGGTCTTCTGCTGCTCGGGGTACTGCTCGGTCAGCCGCTTCTTGAACATGGCCTTGAAGGTCACGCCGAAGCCGGCCACGGGGTTCTGGAAACCGGGCTTGGTCTCCTTGGCCTCCTCAGCCATCGGACGCCTCCTTTCCATCCAGAGATCCGTCACTGGCAGTATCGGGGCCACCACTGACAATCAACTCGCGCTCGCGGTGCGGGCGTCGCCGCGGCACCGGCGGCAGCTCCTGTCCGGGCAGCGGCGGCACGGGGAATCCGCCCGCCATCGGGTCGAAGGCGGCCGGTTCGGCGGGCCCCGCCTTCTCCTCTTCCTTGGCGCGGTCGCGGAAGAAGTCCACGAGGAAGGAGAGGAGCAGCACGCCAAGGACACCGCCGCCGACGTACAGGGCGATGTCGGTGAATTCGTAGTTCTCGTTCCGCAGGGTCCGCACGGTCGCCACCAGCATCAGCCAGACCACGGCGACCGGGATGAGGACCTTCCATCCGAGCTTCATCAGCTGGTCGTAGCGGACCCGCGGGAGCGTGCCGCGCAGCCAGATGAAGAAGAACACCAGCAGCTGCAGCTTGACCGTGAACCACAGCATCGGCCACCAGCCGTGGTTCGCGCCCTCCCAGAAGGTGCTGACCGGCCAGGGAGCACGCCAGCCACCGAGGAACAGCGTCACCGCGATCATCGACACGGTGACCATGTGGATGTACTCGGCGAGCATGAACATCGCGAACTTGATCGAGCTGTACTCCGTGTTGAAGCCACCGACCAGGTCGCCCTCGGACTCCGGCATGTCGAAGGGGGCCCGGCTGGACTCACCCACCATCGTCACCATGTAGATCAGGAAGGACACCGGAAGCAGCAGGACGTACCAGCGTTCCTGCTGTGCCCCGACGATCGCCGAGGTCGACATCGACCCGGAGTAGATGAACACCGAGGCGAAGGCGGCGCCCATGGCGATCTCGTACGAGATGATCTGGGCGCACGACCGGATGCCGCCGAGCAGCGGGTACGTCGACCCGGAGGACCAGCCTCCCAGGACGAACCCGTACACCCCGAGGGAGCCGATGGCCAGGATGTAGAGCATCGCGATGGGCAGGTCGGTGAGCTGCATCGTGGTGCGCTGGCCGAAGATCGACACCTCGTTCCCGGCCGGCCCGAAGGGGATCACCGCGATCGCCATGAACGCGGGGATGGCGGCGATGATCGGCGCGAGGACGTAGACCACCTTGTCCGCGCGGCGGACGATCACGTCCTCCTTCAGCATGAGCTTCACGCCGTCGGCCAGCGACTGGAGCATGCCCCAGGGGCCGTGCCTGTTGGGCCCGATGCGCAGCTGCATCCAGGCGACGACCTTGCGCTCCCAGACGATGGAGAACAGCACGGTCAGCATCAGGAACGCGAAGCAGAAGACCGCCTTCACGACGACCAGCCACCACGGATCGGTGCCGAACATCGAGAGGTCCTCAGCAGCCTGGTACACGCTCATGCCTCCACCTCCTTGAGGGCCTCGGCGGCGTCGGTCGCCGGTCCGATGCGGACGAGGGAGCCGGGCCGGGCGCCGGTGTCGGAGGTGACGCCCCCGCCGACGGAGTTCAGCGGCAGCCAGACCACCCGGTCGGGCATCTCGGTGATCTCCAGCGGGAGTTCCACGGTCCCGGCGGGACCGGTCACCGCGATCGGTTCGCCCTCCGCGACGCCCGCCTCGGCCGCCGTGGCGGACGACACGCGCGCGTGGGCGGCGTGCCGGGTCCCGGCGAGCGCCTCGTCGCCCTCCTGGAGGACACCCTGGTCGAGCAGCAGGCGGTGCCCGGCCAGAACGGCCTCCCCGGCGGCCGGACGCGGCAGCGCGCTCGCCGTCTCCAGCGGATCGGAGGCCCGCGGCCCGTCCCAGGCCCCTAGCCGGTCCAGTTCGGCGCGCAGGGTCCGCAGATCCGGCAGACCCAGGTGTACGTCCATGGCGTCGGCCAGCATCTGGAGCACCCGCGCGTCCGCGGTCAGCCGACGCGGCGTGTGCTCCGGCTTGAGCGCGGCGTCGAAGAGGCGGGCCCGGCCCTCCCAGTTGAGGAAGGTGCCCGCCTTCTCGGCGACCGCGGCCACCGGCAGGACGACGTCCGCGAGTTCCGTGACCTCACTGGGCCGCAGCTCCAGCGACACCACGAACCCGGCCTCCGCCAGCGCCGCACGCGCGCGTGCCGGATCCGGCAGGTCGGCGACCTCGACCCCGGCGACCAGCAGCGCCTGGAGTTCGCCGGTGGCGGCGGCCTCCACGATCTGCCCGGTGTCCCGGCCGTAGCGGTGCGGGAGTTCGGCGACGCCCCAGACGGCGGCGACCTCCTCACGCGCGCGCGGGTCGGTCGCCGGACGCCCGCCCGGCAGCAGCGACGGCAGCGCGCCCGCCTCGACGGCACCCCGCTCACCGGCCCGGCGCGGGATCCACACCAGCTGCGCCCCGGTCGCGGTCGCGGCCCGTACGGCGGCGGTGAGACCGCCCGCCACACCGGCCAGCCGCTCACCGACGACGATCACCGCGCCCTCGGCACGCAGCGCCTCCGCGGCGACCGCACCGCCGTTCTCCAGCCCGACGCCGCCCGCCAGCGCGTCCAGCCACTCGGTCTCCGTGCCGGGAGCCGCGGGAAGCAGCGTGCCGCCCGCCTTCTCCAGACCCCGGGTCGCGTGCGTGGCCAGCGAGAAAACCCGCTGCCCGTGGCCGCGCCAGGCCTTGCGCAGCCGCAGGAAGACGCCGGGCGCCTCCTCCTCCGACTCGAACCCGACCAGCAGCACCGCGGGCGCCTTCTCCAGCGCTGTGTACGTGACGCCCGTACCGTCGAGGTCACGGCCGCGCCCGGCGACCCGGGCCGCCAGGAAGTCGGCCTCCTCACCGCTGTGCACGCGCGCGCGGAAGTCGATGTCGTTGGTGTCGAGGGCGACCCGCGCGAACTTGCTGTACGCGTAGGCGTCCTCGACGGTGAGCCGACCGCCGGTCAGCACACCGGTCCGGCCGCGTGAGGCGAGCAGGCCCTGCGCCGCGATCTGCAACGCGTCCGGCCAGGACGCCGGTTCGAGCTCACCCTCGGCGTTGCGCACCAGCGGCGTCTCGAGACGGTCCTTCGCTTGCGCGTACCGGAACGCGAAGCGTCCCTTGTCGCACATCCACTCCTCGTTGACCTCGGGGTCGTTGGCCGCGAGGCGCCGCATCACCTTGCCGCGCCGGTGGTCGGTGCGGGTGGCGCAGCCCCCCGCGCAGTGCTCGCACACCGACGGGGAGGAGATCAGGTCGAAGGGGCGGGAGCGGAACCGGTACGCCGCCGAGGTGAGCGCGCCGACCGGGCAGATCTGGATGGTGTTGCCGGAGAAGTACGACTCGAACGGGTCGCCCTCGCCGGTGCCGACCTGCTGGAGCGCGCCCCGTTCCAGCAGTTCGATCATCGGGTCGCCCGCGACCTGGTTGGAGAAGCGGGTGCAACGGGCGCACAGCACACACCGCTCCCGGTCCAGCAGCACCTGTGTGGAGATCGGCACGGGCTTCTCGTACGTCCGCTTCTTGCCGTCGAAGCGGGAGTCGGCGTTGCCGTGCGACATCGCCTGGTTCTGGAGCGGGCACTCACCGCCCTTGTCGCAGACCGGGCAGTCCAGCGGGTGGTTGATGAGCAGCAGCTCCATCACACCCTTCTGCGCCTTCTCCGCGACCGGCGAGGTGAGATGGGTCTTCACCACCATGCCGTCGGTGCAGGTGATGGTGCAGGACGCCATGGGCTTGCGCTGGCCCTCGACCTCGACGATGCACTGGCGGCAGGCGCCGGCCGGGTCGAGGAGGGGGTGGTCGCAGAACCGGGGGATCTCGATGCCGAGCTGTTCGGCGGCCCGGATGACCAGGGTGCCCTTGGGCACGCTGATCTCGGCGCCGTCGATCGTCAGCGTGACGAGATCCTCCGGCGGGACCGCCGCCTCTCCCCCGCCGGAGGGAGCGCTGGTGGTCACTGTCATGCGTTGACCTCCGTACGGTGATCGGCCCAGGCCGTCGACTTGGCCGGGTCGAAGGGGCATCCGCGGCCCGTGATGTGCTGCTCGTACTCCTCACGGAAGTACTTGAGCGAGGAGAAGATCGGCGCGGCGGCACCGTCGCCGAGGGCGCAGAACGACTTGCCGTTGATGTTGTCGGCGATGTCGTTCAGCTTGTCGAGGTCGGACATCTGGCCCTTGCCCGCCTCGATGTCCCGCATCAACTGCACCAGCCAGTACGTTCCCTCACGGCAGGGCGTGCACTTGCCGCAGGACTCGTGGGCGTAGAACTCGGTCCAGCGGGTCACGGCGCGCACGACGCAGGTCGTCTCGTCGAAGCACTGGAGGGCCTTCGTGCCGAGCATGGAACCCGCGGCGCCCACTCCCTCGTAGTCGAGGGGGACGTCCAGGTGCTCGTCGGTGAACATCGGCGTCGAGGAGCCGCCCGGGGTCCAGAACTTCAGCCGGTGCCCGGGCCGCATGCCGCCGCCCATCTCCAGGAGCTGGCGCAGGGTGAGGCCGAGCGGCCCCTCGTACTGGCCGGGGTTGGCGACATGGCCGCTGAGCGAGTACAGCGTGAAGCCCGGGGACTTCTCGCTGCCCATCGACCTGAACCATTCCTTGCCGTTTTTCATGATGGCGGGAACCGACGCGATCGACTCGACGTTATTCACCACAGTCGGGCACGCGTAGAGGCCCGCGACGGCAGGAAAGGGGGGACGGAGCCGCGGTTGCCCACGGCGGCCTTCGAGCGAGTCGAGCAGTGCGGTCTCCTCACCGCAGATGTACGCGCCAGCGCCCGCGTGCACGGTGATGTCGAGATCGAGGCCGCTGCCCAGGACGTTCTTGCCCAGGTAGCCGGCCGCATAGGCCTCGCTCACGGCCGAATGCAACCGCCGCAGCACGGGGACGACCTCACCACGCAGATAGATGAAGGCATGCGAAGACCGGATGGCATAACACGCGATGACAATGCCCTCGATGAGGCTATGCGGGTTCGCGAACAGGAGCGGAATGTCCTTGCACGTTCCGGGCTCCGACTCGTCGGCGTTGACAACTAGATAGTGCGGCTTTCCATCCCCCTGCGGAATGAACTGCCACTTCATTCCGGTGGGGAATCCCGCGCCGCCGCGCCCGCGCAGCCCGGAGTCCTTGACGTACGCGATCACGTCGTCGGGCGACATGGCCAGCGCCTTGCGGAGCCCCTCGTATCCCTCGTGCCTCCGGTACACGTCCAGCGTCCAGGACCTGTCCTCGTCCCAGAAGGCCGACAGCACGGGTGCGAGCAGCTTCTCGGGGCTGGTGTCTTTCAGCTCGGGTGCCAAGGTCATCACTCCCCCTCCTCGGCTACGGGCCCCGCCGGGTGGGAGGGGTCGGAGGCCGATGTGTCCTGCGGCGCGTCGTGTGAGCTGAGGTGCTCGGTGGGCGACGGCTCGTGCACCTTGTCGTGCGGTTCCTCGTGCGGCCCGGCGTCCCTCGGGTGCACGACCCGCGCGGGATGGGCCTCGCCCTTGGCGAGCTTGAGGCCGACCAGTGAGGCGGGTCCCGCGCCTCCGGTCGCCTCGACCGCGCCGTCCCGCTGGTCCGGGAAACCGGCCAGGATGCGGGCGGTCTCCTTGAAGGTGCACAGCGGCGCACCCCGCGTGGGCGCGACCTCGCGTCCGCCGCGCAGGTCGTCCACGAGGCGCTTGGCGCTCTCCACGTCCTGGTTGTCGAAGAACTCCCAGTTGACCATCACGACGGGAGCGAAGTCGCAGGCCGCGTTGCACTCGATGTGCTCCAGCGTGACCTTGCCGTCGTCGGTGGTCTCGCCGTTGCCGACGCCGAGGTGCTCCTGGAGCGCCTCGAAGATGGCGTCCCCGCCCATCACCGCGCACAGGGTGTTGGTGCAGACACCGACCTGGTAGTCACCGCTCGGGCGGCGCCGGTACATGGTGTAGAAGGTGGCGACGGCGGTGACCTCGGCGGTGGTCAGGGCGAGCATGTCCGCGCAGAACTGCATTCCGGTGCGCGTGACATGGCCCTCCTCCGACTGCACCAGGTGCAGCATCGGCAGGAGGGCGGACCGGGAGTCGGGGTAGCGGGCGATGATCTCGCGCGCGTCCCGCTCCAGCCGGGTGCGGACGTCGTCCGGGTAGTCGGGCGCGGGCAGTTCGGGCATGCCCAGGCTGACGCCCCGCTCCGAAGAACTGGTGGTCACCGGTCGACGCCTCCCATCACGGGGTCGATGGACGCGACGGCGACGATGACGTCGGCCACCTGGCCGCCCTCGCACATCGCCGCCATAGCCTGAAGGTTGGTGAAGGACGGGTCGCGGAAGTGGACCCGGTAGGGGCGGGTGCCGCCGTCGGAGACGGCGTGTACGCCAAGTTCGCCCTTGGGTGACTCGACCGCCGCGTACGCCTGTCCCGGCGGGACGCGGAAGCCTTCGGTCACCAGCTTGAAGTGGTGGATCAGGGCCTCCATGGAGGTGCCCATGATCTTCTTGATGTGGTCCAGGGAGTTGCCGAGGCCGTCCGGTCCCAGGGCGAGCTGGGCGGGCCAGGCGATCTTCTTGTCGGCGACCATGACCGGTCCGGGCTGGAGCCGGTCCAGGCACTGCTCGACGATCCTGAGCGACTGGCGCATCTCCTCCAGGCGGATCAGGAAGCGGCCGTAGGAGTCGCAGGTGTCGGCGGTGGGGACGTCGAAGTCGAAGGTCTCGTATCCGCAGTAGGGCTGGGACTTGCGCAGGTCGTGCGGCAGGCCGGTGGAGCGCAGCATCGGGCCGGTGACGCCGAGGGCCATGCAGCCCGCCAGGTCGAGGTAGCCGATGTCCTGCATACGGGCCTTGAAGATGGGGTTCCCGGTGGCGAGCTTGTCGTACTCCGGGAGGTTCTTCCGCATCTTCTTCACGAACTCGCGGATCTGGTCCACCGCGCCGGGCGGCAGGTCCTGGGCGAGTCCGCCGGGCCGGATGTACGCGTGGTTCATCCGCAGGCCCGTGATCAGCTCGTAGATGTCGAGAATCATTTCACGATCACGGAATCCGTAGATCATGATCGTGGTGGCGCCGAGTTCCATGCCGCCGGTGGCGATGCACACCAGGTGCGAGGAGAGCCGGTTCAGCTCCATCAGGAGCACCCGGATGAGGGTGGCGCGGTCGGGGACCTGGTCCTCGATGCCGAGGAGTTTCTCGACGGCGAGGCAGTAGGCGGTCTCGTTGAAGAAGGACGTCAGGTAATCCATGCGCGTGACGAAGGTGGTGCCCTGCGTCCACGTGCGGAACTCGAGGTTCTTCTCGATGCCGGTGTGCAGATAGCCGATGCCGCAGCGGGCCTCGGTGACGGTCTCGCCCTCGATCTCCAGGATGAGGCGCAGCACTCCGTGGGTGGAGGGGTGCTGGGGGCCCATGTTGACGACGATGCGCTCGTCGTCGGCACGGGCCGCGGACTGCACGACCTCGTCCCAGTCGCCGCCGGTGACCGTGTAGACGGTGCCCTCGGTGGTCTCTCGGGGGGAAGCGTGGGAAGTGCTCATGAGTACGACCTCCGCTGGTCCGGAGCCGGGATCTGGGCGCCCTTGTACTCGACGGGGATGCCGCCGAGGGGGTAGTCCTTGCGCTGTGGGTGGCCCTGCCAGTCGTCCGGCATCATGATCCGGGTCAGGGCCGGGTGACCGTCGAAGACGATGCCGAAGAAGTCGTAGGTCTCGCGCTCGTGCCAGTCGTTCGTCGGATAGACGGAGACGAGGGACGGGATGTGCGGATCGGCGTCCGGGGCGCTGACTTCGAGGCGGATGAGCCGGTTGTGGGTGATCGAGCGCAGGTGGTAGACGGCGTGCAGCTCGCGTCCCTTGTCGTGCAGGTAGTGGACGCCGCTGACGCCGGTGCACAGCTCGAAGCGCAGGGCCGGGTCGTCGCGCAGGGTGCGGGCGACGCGGACCAGGTGCTCGCGTTCGATGTGGAAGGTGATCTCGTCGCGGTCGACGACCGTCTTCTCGATGGCGTTGCCGGGGAGGAGTCCCTGTTCCTCCAGGGCGCCCTCCAGCTCGTCGGCGACCTCGTCGAACCAGCCGCCGTAGGGGCGGTTCGAGGGTCCGGGGAGCCGGACCGAGCGGACCAGGCCGCCGTAGCCGGAGGTGTCGCCGCCGTTGTTGGCGCCGAACATGCCGCGCTGGACGCGGATCTCCTCGCCGCCCTGACCGCGCTGGCCGGGGAGGTTGGAGGCGCTGAGGTCCTTCTCCGGGTTGACCTCGCCGCTGTTGGCGTCGCTCATCGCAGCAGCCCCTTCATCTCGATCGTCGGCAGGGCCTTGAGCGCCGCCTCCTCCGCCTCGCGGGCCGCTTCCTCCGCGTTCACGCCGAGCTTGGAGTGCTGGATCTTGTGGTGGAGCTTGAGGATGGCGTCCATCAGCATCTCGGGCCGGGGAGGACAGCCGGGGAGGTAGATGTCGACCGGGACGACATGGTCGACGCCCTGGACGATGGCGTAGTTGTTGAACATGCCGCCCGAGGAGGCGCACACGCCCATGGAGATCACCCACTTGGGGTTCGGCATCTGGTCGTAGACCTGCCGCAGCACCGGCGCCATCTTCTGGCTCACCCGGCCCGCGACGATCATCAGGTCCGCCTGGCGGGGTGAGCCGCGGAAGACCTCCATGCCGAAGCGCGCCAGGTCGTAGCGCCCCGCGCCGGTGGTCATCATCTCGATGGCACAGCACGCGAGGCCGAAGGTGGCGGGGAAGACCGATGACTTGCGCACCCAGCCCGCGGCCTGCTCGACGGTGGTCAGCAGGAATCCGCTCGGCAGCTTTTCTTCGAGTCCCATGACTTAAAGGCCCCTCAGTCCCATTCCAGGCCGCCGCGCCGCCACACGTACGCGTACGCGACGAAGACGGTGAGCACGAAGAGCAGCATCTCCACGAGCCCGAACACACCCAGGGCGTCGAAGGTGACGGCCCAGGGGTAGAGGAAGACGATCTCGATGTCGAAGACGATGAAGAGCATCGCCGTCAGGTAGTACTTGATGGGGAAACGCCCGCCGCCGGCCGGCGTGGGGGTCGGCTCGATACCGCACTCGTAGGCCTCGAGCTTGGCCCGGTTGTACCGCTTTGGACCGATCAGCGTGGCCATGACCACGGAGAAGATCGCAAAGCCTGCCCCGAGGGCTCCCAGTACGAGGATGGGCGCATACGCGTTCACCGCTCCTCGCTCCTCTCAGTCGGCACTGACTGCTGGCGGTTTCACCGGACTCGCATCCGCCCCCTCAGTCCCACAAACCCCGTCTGTCCCGGCGAAGATCGAGAACATGTGAAGCAGGTCACAAGCCCAGTTGCCTCGCATCTTATGCCCGTGGCTCTGTGATCTGCGACACGGGGTATTGCACAAGCTTTGTGATCTCCACCACCTGACGAAGGATCATGAAGTCGGATGAGCGGTGATCTTCACACTCGAAGCGTCCGAGTGATCACCAGAGGTGACATTTTCGCTAGTCAGCGCAGCTCGGAGGGGTCGTCTCAATATCAAGAGTGTTCCGCTGCATGCAAATTGGAGTTGGGCACCCGCCGTTGATAGAGGACCACGTTCACATCTGGACGGAGGTCTAGGGAGGCGATGTGGACGCGTGCACGCGTTCACGAAGTCGACCGGTGGAGTGGACCGATGTCGATCACACGCGAGACGCGGGCGTCGCGGTAATCGTTCCGTGACCTCCGCCACATTCATGAGAGGCGGATGAAAAGCGGGCTTGGCCATCGGACCCAACGAGTGGTAGGTGGCGGGCAATTCGGGCGTAACGACGAAAGGCCATGATCACAGGCTTGATCAACCGTGTCCGCAATGTCCGTTACGGCGTCAATAAGGGCCGACACGCCCGGGGTTCCGAGTGCCGATTGAACAACTGTGGCGCAGCACACGTTTCTTGAAGGTATGGAGGAGCCCCTGATACCGCTTGTTCCCATGTCCCACACCGCTCACATACGCAGCCACCGGAAACCCCGCCGCACCGCGTCCTCGACGATCGCGATGCGCGCCGGAGTGGCCGGTGGCATCCTCAGCACCGTGGCAGTGGCCAGTGCGTCGGCCGCGGCGAACGCCGCCGAGCCCGTGACGCAGACGCTCGAACTGCCCGTCCTGACGGCCGACCTGGCCGCTCAGGTCGCCGAGTCCGCGGACGCCACCCAGCTGGCCGCCGCGAGCTACGAGCTGGAGGCCGAGCGTGACGCGGCCGCCGCGAAGGCCGCCAAGCAGGCCAAGGCGGACCTCGCCGAGGCCAAGCGGAAGGCAGAGGCCAAGAAGAAGGCCGCGGAGGCCGCCCGCAAGGAGGCCGCGGAGCGCGCCGCCCGTGACGCCGAGCGCGCCACCCTCACCGCGACCGCGAGCGCGGGTGCCGGCGTCGACACCGGCACGACCGCCTCCGCCCCCGCGAGCGGCAGCGTGGCGACGGTCATCTCCTTCCTCAAGGCGCAGTTGGGCGACGCCTACGTCATGGGCGCCACCGGCCCCAACGCCTGGGACTGCTCCAGCCTCGTCCAGGCCGCCTTCCGCCAGGTCGGCGTGGACCTGCCCCGGGTCTCGCAGGACCAGTCGATGGTCGGCACCGAGGTCTCCCTCTCCGCCCTCCAGGTGGGCGACATCCTGTACTGGGGCGGCAAGGGTTCCGCCTACCACACGGGTGTGTACATCGGTAACGGCCAGTACCTGGACGCGGCCAACCCGTCCAAGGGTGTCGTCATCCAGGACCTCTCCGGCTACCCGGCGTCGGGTGCGGTGCGCGTGCTCTGATTCACGAGCCGCGCGCCGGCAGGGGCGCCACGGGGGAAGGGCCGCAGCCGCTCGGGGGCAGCGGCCCTTCCGCCGTACCGCGTGTTGCGCGTGGCGCCCCCGCCCCAGCACTCTCTTGCCCGACGGCCACGCCGCGGTGGCGGGGCCGCGGGAGAGAGAAGGAGGGGCAGCGATGCCCAGCGTCTTCGTCCAGGGAACGCCCGTCGAGTCCTACCCGCCGCTGGCGCCCGAGGCCCGGCGCGGTGCGGTGCGGCGGATCACCGAGGTAGGTGAACAGGTCCTGCACAAGCCGTGCCGGGACGTGACCGAGTTCGGGCCCGATCTCGCCGCGCTCATCGACGACATGTTCCTCACCATGTACATCGCCGACGGGGCCGGGCTGGCGGCGAATCAGGTAGGCGTCGATCTGCGGCTGTTCGTCTACGACTGCCCGGACGACGAAGGTGTCCGACATGTCGGACACATCGTCAACCCGGTGCTGGAACCGCTGCCTCCGGCCGGGCGACGGCTGATCGACGACAGCGAGGGCTGTCTGTCGGTGCCGGGGGCGACGATGGAGGTACCCCGGCCCGACCGCGCCGTCGTGCGCGGGTACGACAAGGACGGCGGTCCGCTCGTCATCGAGGGGACGGGGTACTTCGCGCGGTGTCTCGCGCACGAGACCGACCATGTGAACGGGCACGTGTATCTGGACCGGCTCTCCGCGCGGGAGCGCAGGCGGGCGCTGCGGCAGGTGGCGGACCGGCGGGACGAGGTGTTCGCCCGCCGGGCCGCCAACGTGGCGGCGCTGGGCGCCTGAGGCCCGCCGGGCTCAGGCCTTCGGGGCCACCCGGCTCAGCCCGTTGATGATGCGGTCCATCGCGTCGCCGCCCGTCGGGTCCGTGAGGTTGGCGAGCAGCTTCAGGGTGAACTTCATCAGCATCGGGTGGGTCAGGCCGCGCTGGGCGGCGATCTGCATGACCTTGGGGTTGCCGATGAGCTTCACGAAGGCGCGGCCGAGGGTGTAGTAGCCGCCGTAGGTGTCCTTGAGGACCTGCGGGTAGCGCCGGAGCGCGGCCTCCCGCTGGGCGGGGGTCGCGCGGGCGTGGGCCTGGACGATGACGTCGGCGGCGAGCTGGCCGGACTCCATGGCGTAGGCGATGCCCTCGCCGTTGAAGGGGTTCACCAGGCCGCCGGCGTCGCCGACGAGGAGCAGCCCGCGCGTGTAGTGCGGCTGCCGGTTGAAGGCCATGGGCAGGGCGGCGCCGCGGATCGGGCCGGTCATGTTGTCGGGGGTGTAGCCCCAGTCCTCCGGCATGGACGCGCACCAGGCCTTCAGCACCTCGCGCCAGTCCAGCTCCTTGAAGGAGTCGGAGGTGTTCAGGACGCCCAGGCCGACGTTGGAGGTGCCGTCGCCCATGCCGAAGATCCAGCCGTAGCCGGGCAGCAGGCGGTCCTGGGGGCCCCGCCGGTCCCACAGCTCCAGCCAGGACTCCAGGTAGTCGTCCTCATGACGCGGTGAGGTGAAGTACGTACGGACCGCGACGCCCATCGGACGGTCCTCGCGGCGGTGCAGGCCCATGGCGAGGGAGAGGCGGGTGGAGTTGCCGTCGGCGGCCACCACCAGCGGCGCGTGGAAGGTGACCTCGCGCTTCTCCTCGCCGAGCTTGGCGTGCACGCCGGTGATCCGGCCGGTGCGGTCGTCGATGATCGGGGCGCCGACGTTGCAGCGCTCGTGCAGCCGGGCGCCCGCCTTCTGGGCCTGCCGGGCGAGCTGCTCGTCGAAGTCGTCGCGCTTGCGGACCAGGCCGTAGTCGGGGAAGGAGGCCAGATCCGGCCAGTCCAGCTGGAGTCGGACACCGCCGCCGATGATGCGCAGGCCCTTGTTGCGCAGCCAGCCCGCCTCCTCGGAGATGTCGATGCCCATCGCCACGAGCTGCTTGACCGCGCGCGGGGTGAGACCGTCGCCGCAGACCTTCTCCCGTGGGAACTCGGTCTTCTCCAGCAGCAGCACGTTCAGTCCGGCCTTGGCCAAGTGGTAGGCCGTCGTGGAGCCCGCCGGGCCCGCGCCCACGACGATCACATCGGCGGTGTTGTCCGTCAGAGACTCGGCCACGGCGGGATCTCCCCAAGTTCGAAATCTGTGTGCCGACCGGCACTGGACATGGGCAGTCTATTCAGCAGAATTGATCACCCGGCTGAAGGGCTGCCCCCGTGAACCGAACTCTCCCCGTAGTGCGGCTGCGCGTCCCCACCGACGAGGACGCCGTCGCCTGGCACCGGGTGTTCGACCACCCGGACGTCATGGAGTTCCACGGCGGCAGGGCCGCGGAACTGTCCGTCTACGAGGAGCTGACCGCCCGCCAGCGCCGCCACGACGCCGAGCACGGCTTCTGCCTGTGGACCATGCTGGACGAGGAAGACCGGGTCATCGGCTTCACCGGTGCCCAGCCCTGGCCCTGGGAGTGGGGGCCCAAGGGCGAGATCGAGATCGGCTGGCGGCTCGGCCGGGAGCACTGGGGCAAGGGCTATGTCACCGCCGCCGCGCGGCAGACCCTGGAGCGGGTCAGGGCCGCGGGGGTGCCCGACGTCGTGGCGATGGTCAACGCCCGCAACGCCCGTTCCATCGCCGTCACCCAGCGGCTGGGCATGCGGCTCGCCGAGACCTTCACGACCCCGACGAGCAAGCAGCAGGGGCACTGCTACCGGCTCGCCCTGTAACGCCGAGTAATCGTCGGCTACGGAAAGACACTTGACGCTTCCGGACCACCCACCGGGGAGTTACCCTGCCAGTACCGCTGGGGGTGACATCTGTGCGCATAACACCCAGGACACCCGAGGTGAGGGTGCCGAAGCTGGTCGGTCTGATGGCCATGGACGCGCGCGCGACGGCCGACGCGCACGGGGTGCTGCTCGCGGCACCCGACCGGCCCGACTTCCATCTCACCGTCGTCGACTACGTCGTACGGCAGTACCCACCGCCCGGCGTCGAGATCCCGCGCGGGGCGGTGGTCACCGTCTGGTTCGACCTCGGGGAAGGTGAGGGCGGCGGCGGATCGGGGGTCCGGGAACCCCGGCTGCCGAATCCGCCACGGGGCGGGATACGGCGGGAAATGGACGAGCCGGAGGATCCGTTCGCGGTGGCCCGCTCCCACTGAGCGCTCCGCTGGTTGCGCCGGGTTCCTTGGCTGGCGCGTCGTCGGGGCTGGGCACGCGGTTCCCCGCGCCCCTCCGGGACGTTGGTCAGCTCTGGCCGGTCACCTTGAAACCCCGGTGCAGGGCCACCACCCCGCCCGTCAGGTTGCGCCAGGCCACGCTCGACCAGCCCGCGGTCCGCAGCCGGTCGGCCAGGGCGCTCTGGTCGGGCCAGGCGCGGATGGACTCGGCGAGGTAGACGTAGGCGTCCGGGTTGGAGGACACGGTCCGCGCGACGGGGGGCAGCGCCCGCATCAGGTACTCGGTGTAGACGGTCCGGAAGGGCGCCCACGTCGGGTGGGAGAACTCGCAGATGACCACGCGCCCGCCGGGCCGGGTCACCCGGTACATCTCGCGCAGCGCCGCGTCCGTGTCCTGGACGTTGCGCAGCCCGAAGGAGATCGTCACCGCGTCGAAGGTGTCGTCCTTGAACGGCAGCCTCGTGGCGTCCCCCGCCGTGAACGGCATCCACGGCTGGCGCCGCTTGCCGACCTGGAGCATCCCCTGGGAGAAGTCGCAGGGTACGACGTACGCGCCCGCGCGGCTGAAGGGCAGGGAGGAGGTCCCCGTACCGGCCGCCAGGTCCAGGACCTTCTGCGCGGGGCGCGCGTCGACGGCCCGCGCGACCTCCTTGCGCCATCGCCGGTCCTGGCCGAGGGACAGCACGTCGTTGGTCAGGTCGTACCGTTCCGCGACGTCGTCGAACATCGAGGCGACTTCGTGCGGCTGCTTTTCCAGGGATGCGCGGGTCACGGAGCCATTCTTGCAGCAGAGGTCGCGAGCGGGGCGGCCGGGAGAAGACATGGCCTCTTCCGCGCCGCCACGTCCTCCACCCACCCGCACAGCAGCACGAAGACCGCGATCAGCAGCCAGGCCACCCCGAACATGAACCACTGGCTCTCCAGCGGCAGATGGGCCTCGAAGGCGGGGATCTCCCAGAACCGGTCGATCAGCGGTACGGCGAGGACCAGCGCGATCTCGTGCCAGAGGTAGATCGTCACCGCGCGCGCGTTGAAGACGGCCACGACCCGGTCGAGCCGCCGGAACCGGGCCAGCCCGGCGAGGTCGACGCGGAAGCGCGCCTTGGCGTACATCAGGGGCGTCACGAAGCCCGCCGACCAGAAGGCCTGCGCCAGGGGGTTGTCGTCGAGGTCGTAGGTGCCGCCGTACTCGGCCTGGTGCGTCAGCGCGTACCAGCCGCCGTAGCCGAGCGCGGCCAGCGACAGCGCCCCGACGGCGGACGGCCGCAGCCGCGCCAGCACCCCGTCGCGGTGGGCGAAGCCGAGCAGCCAGCAGAACAGGTACGTCGCCAGGTCCCACAGCCCGGCGCCGAGACGTCCGTCCGGCGGCGGCCAGGCGAAGGTGAACACCACGACCGGCGCGAGCGACAGCGCCAGCACCGCGACCGGCGCCCTCCTGAAGAGCCACAGCAGGGCCGGGGAGAGCAGGACGAACCAGAGGTACGTCCGCAGGTACCAGAGGACCTCCCAGGCCTGCTCGCCCCACGCGTCGCCCGGCGGGTCGCCGAGCGGCACCACCCAGTAGACGATCCGCCAGCCCGGCAGCCAGCCGTGCAGCAGCATCGCGAGCACCACGAAGAAGCCCCAGAACCAGAACGGCGGCAGCAGTCGGCGGACCCGGCCCCTGACCACCGCGACCGCCGGACGCTCCAGCGACCTCGCCATCAGGCTCCCGGCAAGGGTGAACATGACACCCATGGAGGGGAACACCATGCCCGCCCACGCCCAGCCGAAGGTGTGGTACGCGACGATCCGCACGAGGGCGAGGGCCCGCAGCACGTCGAAGTACCGGTCCCGGCCCCCACCTCCCCCACCTCCCGCGCCTCCCGCGCCTCCCCCTCCCGTCCGTATCCCGGACTCACCCTTCCGTACGCCGGTCCCGCCCGCCCGTGCCCCGGTCCCGCCCCGCCTCCGATGCGCCCCCATCAGCCCGCCGATCCCGCCGGTGTCCCCACCTCGCCCGTCCGCTTCAGCTTCTGCCAGCGCAGTCGGCCGCCGGTGAGGGCGGTGACGCAGGAGTGGATGAGGACGAGGTACATCATCTGCCGGTAGGCGAGCTGCTGGAGCGGCATCATCAGCAGATACCGGTACTTCTCCCGGTCGAGCCGGAAGGCGTACGCCGCGCACACCAGTTGCACCCCCAGCACCGCCAGCCACGCCAGCAGCGCCGCCTTGAAGTCGACGAAGATCATCGAGTAGGCGGTGAACACGTCGATGAGCGGCGCGAAGACCGGCGTGACGATCTGGAAGACCACCACGAGCGGCATCCCCACCCGCCCGAACCGTCCCGAGGGCCCCTTGTCCGTGAGGGACTTGCGGTGCTTCCACAGCGCCTGCATGGTGCCGTACGACCAGCGGTAGCGCTGGGACCAGAGTTGCTTCAGGGACCCCGGCGCCTCGGTCCACGCCCGCGCGTGCTCCTGGTAGACCACCCGCCAGCCCGCGCGGTGCATCGCGATGGTGATGTCGGTG
This sequence comes from Streptomyces sp. B93, assembly GCF_018070565.1. Lineage (GTDB taxonomy): Bacteria > Actinomycetota > Actinomycetes > Streptomycetales > Streptomycetaceae > Streptomyces. Next base: position 10,502 of record NZ_JAGPXL010000051.1, on the reverse strand, counting down.
TCCTCGGCGAGGGTGTCCTCGCTCATCCCGCCGGCCCCCAGCACCGCCTCCCGCCGGAACGCGCCGATGGCCCCGGGGATCGTCGGCATGCAGCGCAGCAGGTCGTACATGCGGCGGTCGAGGTTGAAGCCCATCACGTACTCGATGTGCTGCCAGGCGCCGATGACCGTGTTGCGGTTGCCGACCTTGGCGTTGCCCGCGACCGCGCCGACGCCGGGGTCGGCGAAGGGCTGGACGAGCTGCCGTACGGTGTCCGGTTCGAAGACGGTGTCGCCGTCCATCATCACGACGATGTCGTGAGCGGCGTTGCGGACGCCGTTGTTGAGGGCGGCGGGCTTGCCCGCGTTCTCCTGCCGGATGACCCGGACGTTGAGCATGCCGAGGTCGGCCGCCGTGTCCCGCGCGAGCTGCGCCGTGCCGTCCGTCGAGCCGTCGTCCACGACGATGATCTCGATCGGGTGCGTGCTCCGCGCCAGCGACCGGAGGGTGTTGGCGATGCACTCCTTCTCGTTGTACGCCGGGACGATCACGGTCACCGGCCGGGTGACCGGCGGTCCCCAGCTGAAGCGGCGGCGGTCGCGCTGCCGGTGGTGGCGCCGGGCGAGGACCACCATCATCCCGAACCGGCCCATCACGGCCACACCGACCACCACCAGCCCGGCCGACAGCGCCGGTACGGTCCACTCGGCGACGGCGACGGCCGCGACGAGCGCCTTGCCCTCGTAGAGGGTGGTGCCGGTGGCCGCACGGTGGGCGGCCTGGAGCATCGCCGTGCCCGAGGCCCCCGGGGGCACGGCCGCACCCGAGGCCCCGGCCTGCTCCGCCTCCTCCGCCCGGGCCTCCCGCATCGCCCCGCTGACGGTCGTGAAGGTGTACCCCTCCGCCTGCATCTTCTCGATGTACCGCGCCAGCGCCGTCACCGTCTGCGAGCGGTCACCGCCCGCGTCGTGCATCAGCACGGACGCGCCCTCCCCGTCCTCCGGGGTGGCCCACTTGACGATCTTCGCCACGCCCGGTGTCTTCCAGTCGTCGCTGTCGGTGTCGACGAAGACACTGGTGTAGCCCTCCTCGCCGAGCCGCTGGTAGACGGGCCAGCTGTAGTTGTCGATGGCGTCGGTCTCGGAGGAGTAGGGCGCCCGGAACAGGGTCGTCGTGATCCCGGCCGCGCCCGCGAGCGCGAGCTGGGTCTGGGTGATCTCACGGGTGACGCGGGCGTCGCTCTGGTACGACAGGTCGACGTGCGTGAAGGTGTGGACGCCGACCTCGTTGCCCTGCTCCACGAGGTCCCGCACGATGCCGGGGTAGCGGGAGACCATCGAGCCGACGACGAAGAAGGTCGCCGGGACGTCGTACTCCGCCAGCACCTCCAGGATCTGCGGGGTCCAGGTCGGGTCCGGACCGTCGTCGAAGGTCAGCGCGATCGTCTTGTCCGGCACCGAGAGGGTGGTGGCCTCGCCGCCCCGGAAGGTGAGGATCGGTCCGCCGTTCAGGACGTCGTCGGGTACGTCGCCGGCGCTGGCGCCGGTGCGGACGCGCTGGTCGCCGCCGACCTCGGCGCGCAGATAGCCGTCCAGCAGCATCACGCAGGTCAGCGCGAGCAGGAGCAGCAGGGCGAGGACGACCCGGGGGCGCTGGAGCGCCGCGGCCCGGCCCGCCGCGCGCTCGATCCGGCTGGGGGCACGGCGACGACCCCGGGCGGGACGTGCGGGGGCGGTGGTCATGAGGCGCCGTTACCGCCCTGCGGCGGGAGACCGGTGCCGGGGGCACCGCTGGGGGTGCCGCTTGGGGCGCCGCCCGGGCCGGACCCGCCCTCCGCGCCGAACGGCAACAGCGAGGACGGCGTGAGCGAGGTCCCCCAGCCCATGAAGGCCGCGCCCAGCAGGACGGCGTACCCCACACAGGCGACGCCGAGGAGGAGGCCGATCCGGCGCAGCACCTTGGCCCGGCGCCCGGAGGTGTCAACGAACACGGGCCCTTCGACGACGGGGGCCTCGTTGCCGCGTTTGCGGCGGCGACCGCGCATGGCGGCACGACTTTCGACGACAGACTCGGAATGCATTCCCCGGACGATAGGGATCCTTTATTTGTGCAGGGCACGGCGCACATATGAGGAGCCCATGAAGAGACCCGGAACCTGTCCCTTCCCTTAGAGAAGGCCTGCACGACAGCAAATCGGCGCCGATACCCAGCCTCGTGTGAGACGTTGCCCCTCCCCACGAGCCGATTCCACGAGAGCGGGTGCGTCAGCGATGCGGAGTTTCCTGAAGCCGGTGGCCGGGCTGAGCTGCCTGCTGGCACTGGCGGTCACGGGGTGCTCCACGACGACCACGGCGACGGCCGAGAGCACACAGGCACAGGACGCCCCCGAGGAGCCGTACACCTCCTACGCCCCCTACGTCAGCGCCACCGCCGCCGCCGACCAGGACACCGCCGGTTCCCCGGCGGCGTACAACCTCGCCTTCGTGATCTCCGAAGGCGACGGCTGCACCCCGGCCTGGGGCGGCAGCCACGGCATCGACGACTCGGCCGTGACGTCCCGGATCGCCGCGCTCGGCGAGACGGGCGCCGCGCTCCGCGTCTCCTTCGGCGGCGCGTCCGGCGCCGAGCTGGCGACCGTCTGCGACAGCGCCGAGGACCTGGCGGAGGCCTACGGCGCCGCACTGGACGCGGCCGGTGCCACCCGGGCGGACTTCGACATAGAGGGCGACACCCTCACCGACTCCGGCTCGGTCGCCCTGCGCTCGGAGGCGGTCGCCCTGCTCCAGGAGCAGCGCCCCGGCCTCGACGTGTCCTTCACGCTCCCGGTGATGCCGTCCGGCCTCGACGACGACAGCGTGACCCTGCTGGAGTCCGCCAACGACCACGGCGTGCAGGTCGCCACCGTCAACATCATGACGATGAACTACGGCAGCACGTACACCGGCGACATGGGCGACTACGCGCTCGACTCCGCGAAGGCCACCCACGCCCAACTCAAGGAGATCTTCGGCCAGTCAGACGAAGGCGCCTGGCACGCCATGGCCCTCACCTCGATGATCGGCGTGAACGACGTCGACGACGAGACCTTCACGCTCGCGGACGCCGCGCAGGTGCGGACCTTCGCGGAGGAGAAGGAGATCGCCTGGGTGTCGATGTGGTCCACGTTCCGGGACCAGCAGTGCGCGGACGAGGGCAGCCCGGCCACCGAGTGCACCGGCGTGACCCAGTCACCCGGCGCCTTCGCGGAGGCCTTCACCGGCTGAACCCGGCTGCCCCGTCACCGCCGCCGGTGCACCAACCGCCCCGCGCACACGGTGGCGACGGCCTCCCCCACCCCGTACTCCTCGGCGAAGACGGCGAGATCGGCGCGCCCGTCCACCTCCAGCACGGCGGCTCGCGCGGCCCCCAGCACCCGTACGTCGTTCCGCTCGGCCGCCGCCCGCAGCTCCGCCGTACCCACGTGCCCGGCGACCACCGCCGTGGCCCCCAGCTTGAGCACGGCGTGCACGCGCTCGCGCGGCGAGGGCGCGTCCGGCAGCGGACCGTCGTGGACGAGGCCGGGCCCGAGCACCCCGGGCCACCGCCGCACCCGCGCCCCCGGGAACCGCTCGGTCAGCTCGGGCAGCGCGCCCACGGCGGCGATCAGCGCCCCGTCGACGGCGACGGCACCGTCCTTCAGGTACCCGCCGCCGCCCACCACCTGGTCAGCGGCATGAATGGTCAGCACGAACAGCCCGTCCGCCCGGTCAGTTGGAGGCGAGCAGCTTCAGCTCGGGGTGGGCGGTGCCGCCCGCGATGGCGGTGGAGGAGATGTGGGACATCACGCGCCCGTCGACGGGGTCGTCGGCGGGGTCGTCGTGGACGTGGAGGTGCTCGTACGTGGTGGACCGCTGGGCGGGCACGCGGTCGGCGCCCCGGATCATCTCGATCATCTCCATCAGGTTGGAGCGGTGCTTGGCACCGGCCGCGGAGACGACGTTCTCCTCCAGCATGATCGAACCGAGGTCGTCGGCGCCGTAGTGCAGGGTGAGCTGGCCCGCGTCCTTGCCGGTGGTGAGCCAGGAGCCCTGGATGTGGGCGACGTTGTCGAAGAAGAGCCGGGCGACGGCGATCATCCGCAGGTACTCGAAGATGGTGGCCTGGGTGCGGCCCTTCAGATGGTTGTTCTGCGGCTGGTACAGGTACGGGATGAAGGCGCGGAAGCCGCCGGTCCGGTCCTGTACGTCGCGGATCATCCGCAGGTGCTCGATGCGCTCGGCGTTGGTCTCGCCGGTTCCCATCAGCATGGTGGACGTGGACTCGACGCCCAGGTTGTGGGCCGTCTCCATGATCTCCAGCCAGCGCTCACCGCTCTCCTTCAGCGGGGCGATGGCCTTGCGGGGCCGCTCCGGCAGCAGCTCGGCACCGGCACCGGCGAAGGAGTCGAGCCCGGCGGCGTGGATCCGCTGGATCGCCTCCTCGACGCCCACCTTGGAGATCCGGGCCATGTGCTCGACCTCGGAGGCGCCCAGCGAGTGGATCACGAGCTGCGGGAAGGCCTCCTTGATGGCGGCGAAGTGCTTCTCGTAGTACTCGACGCCGTAGTCCGGGTGGTGACCGCCCTGGAACATGATCTGCGTACCGCCCAGTTCGACGGTCTCCGCGCACCGGCGCAGGATGTCGTCCAGGTCCCGGGTCCAGCCCTTGGCCTTGTCCTTCGGCGGCGCGTAGAAGGCGCAGAACTTGCACGCCGTGACACAGACGTTGGTGTAGTTGATGTTCCGCTCGATGATGTACGTCGCGATGTGCTCGACGCCCGCGTACCTGCGGCGGCGTACGGCGTCGGCGGCGGCGCCCAGCGCGTGCAGCGGGGCGTCGCGGTAGAGCGCGAGCGCCTCCTCGGGCGTGATCCGCCCACCGGCCGCGGCACGGTCGAGCACAGACTGGAGGTCGGCCTTCTCGGTCACCGAAGCGTCCCTTTCGTCAAGGGTTGTGGACAGACCGACTCAGCCTACGCCAGCCGTTCGAACCGACCGACGTCAGGCCGCGCGGGCGGCACGGCCGCCTACTCCACCTTCGAGAGGCGCGCCTCGGGCCGCCCCGAGTCCGAGCTGTCCGACTTGTACCGGAGGTCGTCGCCGACCGGGGTGAGGCTGACAGTGTGGGCGGCCTGGCTGCACCCGGCGTGGTTGCCCTCCGCGCCCACGGAGTCCGCCAGCAGCCGCCCGCCGCTGACCTCCTTGAGGGTCAGTACGTCGGTGCAGACGCCGCCGAGCGGATCGGTGTTCTGGACGCGGCCCACCTCCTCGCCCACCTTGGCCTGCTCGACGGTGACCCGGAAGGCGCCCATGGGCAGCGCGCCGCCGAGGGCGGTGCCCTGGCCCTCCCAGGTGCCGAGATAGCGGTCGGGCACGGCCGCCGCCCCACCGGAGGAGTCCCCGGGGGCGCTCTGGCTCGCCGACGGGGTCCGCGTGCCCGTGCCGGGCCCCTGGTCGGCCGAGTCGTGCTCGCCGCCGCCCGGCACCAGATCGAACAGGAACGCCGACCCGACGGTCACCGCGGCCAGCGCCCCCGCGACCGCGAGCGCGACGGTGCAGCTCAGCCGCCGCCCGCGCCCGCCGTCCCCCGGCATGGTGGTCGCCGAGAGGCTGACGGAGACCCGGCCCGGACGCTCGTCGGTGGGCGGCGGCACGAAGGTGGGCGCGTGCGGCGACGGCATCACGGGAGCGGGCCCGAAGCCTCCGCCGCTCCCGCCGCTCCCACCGTGGGAGCCCGGCCCCGGCACGGAGGGAGGGGGCGTCGGTGTCGGGGTCGGCGGCAATGACGGGAGCGGCGGGCTCGTCGCGGGAGTCGGGGACGGCGCCGGAGTTGAGGGCGGCACCGGAGTCGGGGCCGAAGGCGGCGTCGGCGTCCAGCTGGGCGTCGGCGTCGCGTTCACCGCCGGACTGCTGAACCCCACGGGCCCCGAGGCCTCCCCACCACCCCCCGCCGTCTCCAGGTTCAACAACTGCACGGCACTCCGGCTGACCCGCTCCACCAGGGGCCCCGGCAGCCAGCCCCCGCTGATCAGCCGCGCCGTGCCCTCGGGCGCCAGCCGCGCGGCGATGTCGCGGGGCGCGGGCCGGGCGCCCGGGTCCTTGGCCAGGCAGGCGGCGGCCAGCTCCCGCAACTCCCCGTCGAGGCCGTCCAGTTCCGGCTCCTCGTGGACGACCTTGTAGAGCAGGGCGGCCGAGGAGTCCCCCGGGAAGGGCGGCGCGCCGGTCGCCGCGTACCCCAGGACGGCACCGAGCGAGAAGACGTCCGCGGCGCCCGTGACGCCCTTGCCGAGGATCTGCTCGGGCGACATGTAGCCGGGCGAGCCGATGGAGACGCCGGTGGAGGTGAGGGAGGCGGTGCCGTCGGTGGCGCGGGCTATGCCGAAGTCGATGAGGAGGGGGCCGTCGAGGGTGAGCAGGACGTTGGACGGTTTCACGTCCCGGTGTACGAGGCCCAGTTCGTGCACGGCCGCCAGCGCCTCGGCGAGCCCCGCGCCCAGGGCCCGTACGGTGTGCGCGGGCAGGGCTCCACCGTCCGTGACGGCGGCGGTGAGGGACGGCCCGGCGGCGTAGGCCGTGGCGATCCACGGCACCGGCGCCTCGGGGTCGGCGTCCAGGACCGGCGCGGTCCAGGCGCCGCCGACCCGCCGCGCCGCCTCGGCCTCGCGGCGGAAGCGGGCCCGGAACTCCTCGTCGAGCGCGAAGTGCGGGTGGACGATCTTGACGGCGACGGTCCGGCCGCCGGCGCTGCGGCCGAGGTAGACCCGCCCCATCCCGCCGGAGCCGAGCCGGCCGAGCAGCCGGTAGGGCCCCACGGTGGTGGGCTCGTCGGCACCGAGCGGCTGCATGCCGCCCCCCTTTCCCCCGGATGTTCCCCCGATTTCCCCGCACTGCCCGGAAGGGTATAAGCCCGACGCGCCTCGGGGCCTGTGCCGTCGGACGCTCCCCAGCCCGTCCGCTACGGCTGGAGCAGCTCCACCTTCACATCGGCCGGGAACCCCGTCGTGGGCCCCACCCGGCGGGCGAACTCCGCGACCGCCGCGAGCTGCGGGCCGCCGAAACGGAAGTCCAGGGTGGTGAAGTAGCGGGCGAGGACCTCCTCGTCGAAGGCCTCCCAGCGGGCGGCCTGTTCGGCGACCTTGGCGACCTCCTCGAGGGAGAGGTTGCGGGAGGCGAGGAAGGCCTCGTGGACCTTGCGGGTGATGACCGGCTCCCGCTCCAGGTAGTCGCGCCGGGCGGCCCAGACCGCGAAGACGAACGGCAGTCCGGTCCACTCCTTCCACAGGGTGCCCAGGTCGTGGACCTCCAGGCCGAAGCGGGGCCCGTCGAGCAGGTTGGCGCGCAGGGCGGCGTCGCCGATGAGTACGGCGGCGTCGGCCTCCTGCATCATCAGGCTCAGGTCGGGCGGGCAGGTGTAGTAGTCGGGCTGGACGCCGAACCGTTCCGCCAGCAGCAGCTGGGCGAGCCGGACCGAGGTGCGCGAGGTGGAGCCGAGGGCGACCCGGGCGCCGTCGAGGCGGTCCAGCGGGACCTGCGAGACGATCACGCAGGACATCACCGGGCCGTCGCAGCCGACCGCGATGTCGGGGAAGGCGACCAGTTCGTCCGCGTGCCGGAGGAACTCGACGAGGGTGATCGGCCCGATGTCGAGGTCTCCCCGCACCAGCTGCTCGCTGAGCTTCTCCGGGGTGTCCTTCGTCAGCTCGAAGTCGAGGAGCGTGCCCGTTCTGGCGAGCCCCCAGTACAGGGGCAGACAGTTCAGGAACTGGATGTGGCCGACACGCGGCCGGGTGCGAGAAATGTCCACATCGCGAGACTAGACCCCGTGGGGTAGGGCGCGGGCTCCCGGGGCCCGGGAGCGGGGGTGTCAACCACACCAGTCCCTTCAAACATCCGGGTGACGTGATCTTGCCCTCTATTGCATTCGGCGGCCCGCGTGCTAGGCTCGCCGCAAGTTGCAGTTTGGTTTCCCTTGCAGTACAGAGCCTGCGGAGCATGTGACCGCGGGCTCTCGTCGTTCCTAGGCGGATGCAGTTGTGCAGAACTCATGATCTTCACACTTGCTGGTTCTGGAGCAGGGCAACCCTTTGAGCCCAAGGAGGGCTTATGGCTACCGGAACCGTGAAGTGGTTCAACGCCGAAAAGGGCTTTGGTTTCATCGCCCAGGAAGGCGGCGGCCCCGACGTCTTCGTCCACTACTCCGCGATCAACGCGACCGGCTTCCGGTCCCTTGAGGAGAACCAGCAGGTGTCCTTCGACGTCACCCAGGGCCCGAAGGGCCCGCAGGCGGAGAACGTCACCCCGGTCTGATCGATCCTCCGATCCGGGAACGAGTGCAGTACCCAAGGAGCCCCGCGCCGTCCAGTACGGCGACGGGGCTCCTGCCCTTTTCGGCGGGGAGCCGCCGACGGCGGACGGCGGACGGGTGAATTCCCGCGGAATTCCGGCACCGGCACCCCGCCTCACACATGCTGCATGATCAACACGAATGCCGTTCCGGGCTCCAGCGCCTCATACGAATGGGCCACATCCCCCCGGTAACTCAGGTAATCGCCCGGTTCCAGCTCCACCTCCTCGCCGCGCGGCCCCGCCTTCACCCGTCCGGCGCCGACGACCAGATGCTCCACCGTCCCCGGAATGTGCGGCTCCGACTCCCGTGCCGCGCCGGGTTCCGCCCGCAGCCGGTAGATGTCCCGCCGGGCCCCGGGCGGGCTGGCCGAGAGCAGGGTGGCGACGTAGTCGGCCCGCTCGGAGGCGACCGACGGCCCCTCCCCGGCCCTGATCACCTGCACCGCGGGCGCGGGCGGCTCGACGAGCGCGCTGAACGGCACACCGAGCGCGACGCCGAGCGCCCACAGGGTCTCCACGCTCGGGTTCCCGCCCCCGGCCTCCAGCTGCGACAGCGTGGACTTGGCGATTCCGGCGCGCTTGGCCAGCTCGGACAGGGAGAGCCCCGCGCGGGTGCGTTCACGGCGCAGGGCCGCCGCGATCCAGTCGAGGGGGAGCCTGGGAGGGGGCGTGCCGTCGGTGCCGTCTGCCATGCGTTCGCTCCATCAATACGATCGTTCGCCTTGACGAACGGGCCCGGGTGCGTTCATCGTAGAGAACATGCGTTCGCCACTCCGAACACCTGATTCCGTCCCCATGATGGCACCGCTGGCGCCGCTCGTCCGCGACGCCTCCCTGGTCTGGCTGGCGAGCGGTGTCGTCGGGGTCTCCTTCGGCGCGATCGCCGTCACGGGCGGGCTGCCGGTGTGGGTGCCGGTGGTGATGTCGCTGGTCGTGTACGCGGGCTCGGCCCAGTTCAGCGCGGTCGGTGTGCTGCTGGCCGGGGGCGGTCCGATCGCGGCGGCGGCCACCGGTCTGCTGCTGAACACCCGGACGGCCGCCTTCAGCCTCGGCGTGGCGGACAGCCTGGGGAAGGGGCGGCTCGCCCGGTTCCTCGGGGCGCACCTGGTCACCGACGAGACCGTCGCCTTCGCCCTGGCCCAGCCCGACCCGGACCGGCGCCGGGCCGCGTTCTGGATCTCCGGGCTGGGGCTGTTCGCCGTGTGGAACGCGGGCGTGCTTGCCGGGGCCCTGGCGGGCACCGCGCTCGGCGACACCGGCCGCTACGGCCTGGACGCCGCCTTCCCCGCCGTACTCGTGGCACTGGTGCTGCCCGCCCTGCACGAGGATCCGGCGGTACGCCGCTGTGCGCTGCTCGGCGCGGCGATCGCCCTGGCCGTGACACCGGCCGTCCCGGCGGGGGTGCCGGTGCTGCTGGCGCTGGCCGGGCTGGCGCTGTACGGGCGGCGGGAGCGTGCGGCATGAGCGCGACGGTCGCGATGATCCTGGCGCTGGCCGTGGGGACGTACGCCTTCCGGCTGGTGGGGCCGGTGCTGCACGGGCGGGTGCAACTGCCGGTGCGGGTGCAGGAACTGCTGTCCGCCGGGGCGGTGGTACTGCTGGTCGCGCTGCTGGCGACGGGGGCGCTGACCGAGGGCGGCGACTGGGCGGGCTGGGCGCGCCCGGCCGGGGTGCTGGCAGGTGGCGTACTGGCCTGGAGGAGGGCGCCCTTCCTGGTGGTCGTGCTGGGCGCGGCGATAACGACGGCGGCACTCCGGGCGCTCGGCGTCGAGTGAGGCACCCCACGCCCCACGCCCCGCGTCCTCGACACCGCAACCCCGCCCTGCGACCCCGACGCCGCGACCCCGAGAACGCAACCCGGCATCGCACCCCCGCGCCCCCGACACCACAACCCCGGCCCTGCGACCCCGAGACCACGACCCCGGCCCTGCGGCCCCGGCACCACCACCCCGAGAACGCAACCCGGCATCGCACCCCCGCGCCCCCGACACCACAACCCCGGCCCTGCGACCCCGAGACCACGACCCCGACACCACAACCCCGGCCCTGCGACCCCGGCACCACCACCCCGAGAACGCAACCCGGCATCGCACCCCCGACGCCACGCCCTCGACCCCTGCCCCGACCCCCCAGCCTCGCCCCCGGTCACCCCTCCGGTAC
>NZ_JAGPXL010000050.1 GCF_018070565.1 Streptomyces sp. B93 | reverse complement strand
GGGCCGCGCCGGGGGGTGTCCGTCCTCGGAACCGCGCGGGCTGCCAACTGGGTCCTTACCGGGGTTTTCCGCGCGAACCACTGCGGGCGGACACCCCCCGACACGTCCCCTTCCGTCGTACGGCGACCGCGGGCCGTCGGCGGCTGATCGCCCCAGCTGCGGGCAGTCGTGCCGCTGGGGCCAACGGCCCGGGCCCGCACCCACGCCGGTTACCGGCGGGGTCAGGCCGTTGCTGCCGGTGGGGCGAGTTGGGTGGTGAGCCACGTGGGGACGCCGCCCAGGAGGCGGAACAGGCGGCGGGCCTCCTCGCGGAGGCGGGACGCCTCCGGTTCGGGTTCGGTGGCGGCGAGGGAGACCAGCGCGGGCGCCGTGCCGACGAGGTAGCCCAGCTCCTCCCGGATGCGCAGGGACTCCGAGAAGCCGTGCCGCGCCTCCGCGAGGTCACCGTCGCGCAGGGCGAGCCCTGCGAGGTGGCGCCAGGTGAAGGAGAGGAGGAGGGCGTCGGGGTGCGCCGTGGCGCCCGCGTGGGCGCGTCGGTAGGCCGCGCGGGCGGCCTGGGGGGCGCCCGTGAGGTTCTCGGCCAGCAGGCCCCGGCGGAAGTCGAGGACGGCGCGTCCCGGTGAGCCGGGAGGGATCAGCGCCGCCGCCCGCCCCAGCGCGGCACGCGCCTCGTCGGCGCGGTCGCGGACGCCGTGCAGCGTGGCGGCGTAGGCGAGCTGGCCGCGTTCGCAGGCCGCGGCGCCGCGTTCGTCGTCGGTGTGGGCGAGGGCCTCCGCGGTGCGCAGCGCGTCCTCGGCGTCCTCCCAGCCCTGTTCGGTGTAGAGGCAGCGTTCGACGAGGAGTGCCGCGCGTTGCAGCGCGGATCCCGCGGTGTCCGGGCGGAGGAGGGCCGCCGCGTCGGCCCAGCAGGCCCGCGAGCGCAGCCGCCATACCGCGGTCTGGAGGGGATCGTCTTCAGAGGTCGTTCCAGTACCGGACATGGCGGGATGCGCCACGTTGCCCTCCCCGAGCACGCCATCGAGCTGTTGAGTGGTGGCCGCATTCCAGCACCCTTCGGGGCACTGGGCCAAGGGGGCGGGTGAAGGAATTCACAAAGTGGGGGGAGATCCGGTCGATCAGGTTTCAGCTCATGCGCAGGGCCAGGAAGAAGTCCAGCTTGTCTTCGAGGCGGGACAGGTCACGGCCCGTCAACTGCTCGATGCGGCCCACGCGGTAGCGCAGCGTGTTGACGTGCAGGTGGAGCCGGGACGCGCAGCGGGTCCAGGAGCCGTCGGAGTCGAGGAAGGCCTCCAGGGTGGGGATCAGCTCGGCGCGGTGGCGGTGGTCGTACTCGCGCAGCGGGTCCAGGAGGCGGGCGGTGAAGGCGCGGCGGACGTCGTCGGGGACGAAGGGCAGGAGGAGGACGTGGGAGGCCAGTTCCTGGTGGCCCGCCGCGCAGACGCGGCCGGTGCGGGCCGCGGCCACCCGGCGGGCGTGCCGGGCCTCCTCCAGGGCGCCGCGCAGACCCTCCGCCGAGTGCACGGCGGCGGAGACGCCGAGGGTGAGACGGCCGTCGTCGTTCAGGCCGGCGGTCAGGGGGGCGCGGATCGCGTCCAGGAGGGTGTCGGCCAGGACGCCCTGTTCCGAGCCGTCGTGTTCCGTGGAGACCGCCGGGAGGGGCACCAGGGCGATCGCCTCGTCGCCGGTGTGGGCGACGGCTATGCGGTCGGAGGGTTCGGGGCCGGTGGTGAGGGGGTCGACGAGGATCTCCTCCAGGAGGGACTGGGCGGTGGGGCCCGTCTGGAGGGTGTCGTCCTGCCATTCGACCCGGGCCACGACCACCTGCCAGTGCGGGGCCGCGCCCAGGCCGGGGAGGAGGACGGGGGCGGCGACGCGCAGGCGGGCGGCGATCTCGGCGGGGGCGGCGCCCGTCTGGACCAGTTCCAGGACCTCCTGGGCGAGGCGGCGGCGTACCGTGCGGGCCGCGTCGCGGCGGTCGCGTTCCACGGCGATCAGCTGGGTGACGCCGTAAAGGAGGTCGAGGCGTTCCTCGGGCCAGTCGCCCGCGTCCGCCTCGACGGCGAGCAGCCAGTCCGACAGGACCGTCTCCCGGACGTCCCGGGATGCCTGGGAGGTCTGGGGGGAGCGGGGGGCGGTGCGGATGGGGAAGAGGGAGTAGGGGGTGGCGCCCAGGAGGACGCGGTGGGGGGCCCGGCGGCCCGTGCGGGTCGCCGAGAGGTGTTCCGCCGCCAGTTGGGCGCAGGTGTCCGGGGGGAGCGGAGGGCCGCCCACCTTCGGGCCCGCGATCAGGCGGCCGGTGGGGGAGAGGACCCACGCGCGCAGGTCCAGGTCGGAGCCTAGGAGGTCCAGGACCACGTCGGGGCCGCCGCCCGCGGGCCCCGAGGTCATCATGCGGCGGTGGCGGTCGACGACGGCGGCCAGGTCGCCCGCCCGTTCGCCGGAGACCTGGCGTACGACGTGTTCGGTGATCGTCGCGAAGGCGACGGACTCGTGGACCGCGAAGAGGGGCAGGCGGTGCCGGGCGCAGGCCACGATCAGGTCGTCGGGTACGTCGCCCAGTTCCGCCTCACCGGCCGCGAGGGCCGCCACCCCGGCCTGGGCGAGGATGCGCACGAAAGGGTCCGAGTCGGCGGCGTCGCGGCGCCAGGCGAGGCCCGTGAGGACCAGTTCGCCGCCGGAGAGGTAGCGGCTGGGGTCCCGCAGGTCCGTGGTCATCACGCCGCGCACGGTGCGGTCCAGCTCCTCCTCGCCGCCGAGCAGCCGCAGCCCCAGCGCATCGGTGTCCAGCAGTGCGCGCAGCCGCATGGTTGTCGCCGCCGTTCTTTGTCTCGAAACCTACGATGGATCTTGGGTGGGTGGGTGTGGGTGCGAGGACGGCCGGGGGCCGTCGGGCGTCGGCTCTCGAGGGGCCCCTGGTCAGGGGGCCGTCTCGCACGTTTCCACAGGAGAACGCGGAGGTTACTGATCGCCTCCGTTCATACGAATCTACAAGATGACCGCACTGGCCAGCCAACTCCTTCATGGTTTCCGTGACTGACCCGGGCGGAGGACGGCGCTGTGTACTGGCGTCACCGCGCGTGAACAGCACATGAACGAGCCTCGCCCGCCGCACACGGATTGGCTCAATCCGAATGACCCACGAGACGAAGAAGAGAGCCGGTCATGGACTTCCTTCGCCCCGCCAGTTGGGGGGAGGCGCTCGCCGCGAAAGCCGAGCACCCCACCGCTGTGCCGATTGCGGGTGGCACCGATGTGATGGTCGAGATCAACTTCGATCACCGTCGGCCCGACTGTCTGATGGACCTCAACCGCATTCCCGATCTCTTCGAGTGGGAGGTGGGGCAGGAGCGGGTGCGGCTGGGGGCCTCCGTTCCCTACAGCCGGATCATGGAGCGGCTCCGCGCCGAGCTGCCCGGGCTCGCGCTCGCCTCGCACACCGTCGCCTCCCCGCAGATCCGCAACCGCGGCGGCGTCGGCGGCAACCTCGGCACCGCCTCCCCGGCCGGTGACGCCCACCCGGCGCTGCTCGCCGCCGGGGCCGAGGTGGAGGTCGAGTCGGTGCGTGGCGTGCGGATGATCCCGATCGACCGCTTCTACACCGGCGTGAAGCGCAATGCGCTGGCGCCCGATGAGCTGATTCGCGCCGTCCACATCAAGAAGGCCGAGGGGCCCCAGCAGTACGCGAAGGTGGGCACCCGCAACGCCATGGTGATCGCCGTGTGCGCCTTCGGGCTCGCCCTGCACCCCGGGAGCCGTACGGTGCGCACCGGGATCGGCTCCGCCGCGCCGACGCCCGTGCGCGCGGTCGCCGCCGAGGAGTTCCTGAACGCGGCGCTGGCGGAGGGCGGCTTCTGGGACAACGGCAAGGTGATCACTCCTTCCGTCGCCCGGCAGTTCGCCGAGCTGTGCGCCGGTGCCTGCAACCCGATCGACGACGTGCGGGGCACGGCCGGTTACCGCCGTCACGCCGTGGGCGTCATGGCCCGCCGGACCCTGACCTGGGCCTGGGAGTCGTACCGCGGCACCGCCCGCGCCACGGAGGGAGTCGCCTGATGCGCGTCAATTTCACGGTCAACGGCCGTCCGCAGGAAGCCGACGACGTCTGGGAGGGTGAGTCCCTGCTGTACGTGCTGCGGGAGCGGCTCGGGCTGCCCGGGTCCAAGAACGCCTGTGAGCAGGGTGAGTGCGGTTCGTGCACCGTGCGCCTCGACGGGGTGCCCGTGTGCTCCTGTCTGGTGGCCGCAGGGCAGGCCGAGGGCCGCGAGGTCGTCACCGTCGAGGGGCTCGCCGAGTACGCCAGGCAGCGGGCCTGCGCGGCGGGTGGTACGCCGCCGGACCCGGAGGCCGGTGCGGAACTGTCGCCCGTGCAGCAGGCGTTCATCGACGCCGGCGCCGTGCAGTGCGGTTTCTGCACGCCGGGGCTGCTGGTCGCCGCCGACGAGATGCTGGAGCGCAACCCCAACCCGAGCGACGCGGACATCCGCGAGGCGCTGTCGGGCAACCTGTGCCGCTGCACCGGCTACGAGAAGATCATGGACGCGGTCCGGCTGGCGGCCGCCCGGCAGGGAGAGGCGGTCTGACCCATGCCGACCAACGGTGCACCCACGAAGATCACCCAGGCGTCGCGGACCAGGGGCGGCATCGGTGAGTCGACGCTGCGGCCGGACGGCACCCTCAAGGTCACCGGCGAGTTCGCGTACTCGTCCGACATGTGGCACGAGGACATGCTCTGGGGGCAGATCCTGCGGTCGACCGTCGCGCACGCCGAGATCGTGTCGATTGATACCAGTGAGGCGCTTGCGCTGCCTGGTGTGTACGCCGTCATGACGTACGACGATCTGCCGACCGAGGTGCGGCACTACGGGCTGGAGATCCAGGACACGCCTGTGCTGGCCCACGGCAAGGTGCGGCACCACGGGGAGCCCGTCGCCATCGTCGCCGCCGATCATCCGGAGACCGCACGTCGCGCCGCCGCCAGGATCAGGGTGGAGTACCGGGAGCTGCCCGTCGTCACCGACGAGGCTTCCGCCGTGGCGCCGGACGCCGTTCTCGTGCACGAGGATCGTGATGATCACCATGCCGGGCACGTGCCGCATCCGAACATCGTCCACCGGCAGCCCATCGTGCGCGGTGATGTGACCGAGGCCAGCAAGCGGGCCGATGTCGTCGTGCGCGGCGAGTACGTGTTCGGGATGCAGGACCAGGCCTTCCTCGGGCCCGAGTCCGGGCTCGCGGTGCCCGACGAGGACGGCGGTGTGCAGCTGTACGTCGCCACCCAGTGGCTGCACAGCGATCTGCGGCAGATCGCCCCGGTGCTCGGGCTGCCCGAGGAGAAGGTGCGGATGACGCTCTCCGGGGTCGGCGGCGCGTTCGGCGGGCGGGAGGATCTGTCGATGCAGATCCACGCCTGCCTGCTGGCGCTGCGGACCGGCAAGCCGGTGAAGATCGTCTACAACCGGTTTGAGTCGTTCTTCGGGCACGTCCACCGGCACCCCGCCAAGCTGTCCTACGAGCACGGGGCCACCAAGGACGGCAAGCTCACCCATGTGAAGTGCCGGATCGTGCTGGACGGCGGCGCCTACGCCTCGGCCTCTCCGGCGGTGGTGGGCAATGCCTCGTCGCTCGGGGTCGGGCCGTACGCGGTCGACGACGTGGAGATCGAGGCCATCGCCCTCTACACGAACAACCCGCCCTGCGGGGCCATGCGCGGCTTCGGCGCCGTCCAGGCGTGCTTCGCCTACGAGGCGCAGATGGACAAGGTGGCGAAGCGGCTGGGCATGGATCCGGTGGAGTTCCGGCAGCGCAACGCCATGAAGCAGGGGACCCTCATGCCGACGGGACAGCCCGTCGACTCCCCGGCGCCGGTCGCCGAACTGCTGCGCCGGGTCAAGGCGATGCCGATGCCGCCGGAACGGCAGTGGGAGTCCAGCGAGGGCGCCGACGTACGGCAGCTGCCCGGCGGTCTGTCCAACACCACGCACGGCGAAGGCGTCGTGCGCGGGGTCGGCTACGCGGTCGGCATCAAGAACGTCGGTTTCTCCGAGGGGTTCGACGACTACTCCACCGCCAAGGTGCGCATGGAGGTGGTCGGCGGTGAGCCCGTCGCCGTCGTGCACACGGCGATGGCCGAGGTCGGGCAGGGCGGTGTCACCGTGCACGCCCAGATCGCGCGGACCGAGCTGGGCGTCACCCAGGTCACCATCCACCCGGCGGACACCCAGGTCGGCAGCGCCGGGTCGACGTCCGCGTCCCGGCAGACGTACGTCACCGGGGGTGCCGTGAAGAACGCCTGCGAGATCGTGCGGGAGCGGGTACTGGAGATCGGACGCCGGAAGTTCGGGTCGTACCACCCGGCCTGGGCGACGGCCGAACTGCTGCTGGAGGGCGGCAAGGTCGTCACCGACGCCGGTGAGGTCCTCGCCGACCTGGTGGACGTACTGGAGGACGAGGCCGTCGAGGTGGAGGAGGAGTGGCGGCACCGGCCGACCGAGCCCTTCGACCTGCGCACCGGGCAGGGCAACGGCCATGTCCAGTACTCCTTCGCCGCGCACCGCGCCGTCGTCGAGGTCGACACCGAACTCGGGCTCGTCAAGGTCGTCGAACTGGCCTGCGCCCAGGACGTCGGCAAGGCGCTCAACCCGCTCTCCGTCGTCGGGCAGATCCAGGGCGGCACCCTCCAGGGCATGGGCATCGCCGTGATGGAGGAGATCGTCGTCGATCCCGTGACCGCGAAGGTCCAGAACCCCTCCTTCACGGACTACCTGCTGCCGACCATCCTCGACACGCCGATCATCCCCGTCGACGTGCTCGAACTCGCCGACGAGCACGCCCCGTACGGGCTGCGCGGCGTCGGCGAGGCGCCCACGCTGTCCTCCACCCCGGCCGTCCTCGCGGCGATCCGCGAGGCGACGGGGCTGGAGCTGAACCGTACGCCGGTACGTCCGGAGCACCTCACCGGTACCGCGTGACAGACCCTCCGGGCGGCGCACGGAACGTCACACACTCCGCGCCGCCCGGAGTACCCAGATCGTTCGTCTCGGGCCGTCCCCCGGGTCGTGCGGCCGAAGCACCATCCCAAATCCCGTGACCACGCACGTGGCACACGGGTGCCCCTGTGAACCTTGGGAGTAGGCCCACATGACCCAGCAGTCACTGGAGCCGAAGACCGTCTCGGACGACGCGGGTGCGGGAACCCGCGTCCCCGCCGGACGCTCTTGGCTCGACCGGTACTTCCACATGTCCGACCGTGGATCGACCCTCGCGCGTGAGGTGCGCGGCGGCATCACCACCTTCATGGCGATGGCGTACATCCTCCTGCTCAACCCGCTGATCCTGTCCGGTGAGGACGCGGCCGGGAACACCATGGGCCAGCAGGCCCTGATCACCGCCACCGCGTTCGCCGCGGCGCTCTCCACGCTGCTGATGGGGTTCGTCGGCCGGGTGCCGCTCGCCCTCGCCGCCGGGCTGTCCGTCTCCGGGGTCCTCGCCTCCCAGGTCGCGCCGCAGATGACCTGGCCGCAGGCGATGGGCATGTGTGTGATGTACGGCGTGGTCATCATGCTGCTGGTCGTCACCGGCCTGCGAGAGATGATCATGAACGCGATCCCGCTGGCCCTGAAGCACGCGATCACCATGGGCATCGGGCTGTTCGTCGCCCTCATCGGCTTCTACAAGGCCGGTTTCGTGCACCAGGGCGAGGGCACGCCGGTCACCCTCGGCCCGGCCGGTGAGCTGGCCGGATGGCCCGTGCTGTTGTTCGCCGTCACGCTGCTCGGCATCTTCATGCTCCAGGCCCGCGGCGTCCCCGGCGCCATCCTCATCGGCATCCTCGGCGGCACCGTGCTCGCGGTGCTCCTCAACGTGCTCGACGTCAT
The DNA here is from genome assembly GCF_018070565.1 of Streptomyces sp. B93. Lineage (GTDB taxonomy): Bacteria > Actinomycetota > Actinomycetes > Streptomycetales > Streptomycetaceae > Streptomyces. Next base: position 39,904 of record NZ_JAGPXL010000050.1, on the reverse strand, counting down.
CGACCCCGGGCAGTGGGCCGGGGGCGCGCCCGAACTGCACGGCAGCGCCGTGTCCATGCCCGACTTCAGCCTCTTCGGCGACGTCGAGTTCGGCGGCTGGGGCGAGGTCGGCGCCATGACGGTCGGCATGATCGTGTTCACTCTGGTCCTCGCCGGGTTCTTCGACGCGATGGCCACCATCATCGGCGTCGGCACCGAGGCCAGGCTCGCCGACGACAAGGGACGGATGCCGGGGCTGTCCAGGGCGCTGTTCGTCGACGGCGCGGGCGGCGCGATCGGCGGGGTCTCCGGCGCCTCCGGGCAGACCGTGTTCGTGGAGTCGGCGACCGGCGTCGGCGAAGGCGCCCGTACCGGCCTGTCGTCGGTGGTCACCGGGCTGTTCTTCGCCGCCTGCCTGTTCTTCACGCCGCTGACGGCGATGGTGCCCGGCGAGGTCGCGGCCGCCGCCCTGGTGGTCATCGGCGCCATGATGATGATGAACGCCCGGCACGTCGACTGGGCCGACCGCGCCACCGCGATCCCCGTCTTCCTCACCGTCGTGATCATGCCGTTCACGTACTCCATCACGGCCGGGGTCGCCGCGGGCGTCATCTCCTATGTGGCGATCAAGGCCGCACAGGGGAAGGCTCGGGAGATCGGCGCCTTCATGTGGGTGCTGACCGTCGTCTTCGTCGTCTACTTCGGCCTCAGCCCGATCGAGAGCTGGCTGGGCGTGCGCTGACGGCTCCCCGAACCCTTTTCCCACACCGCCACCGCTGACAAGGAGACCGAGAGATGCTGGACATCGCCGAGGAGCTGCACCGGTGGGTCGAGCAGGACCGTGACTTCGCCGTGGCCACCGTGGTCGCGGTCGGCGGCAGCGCCCCGCGCCAGCCCGGCGCCGCGCTCGCGGTCGACGCCGAGGGCACGGCGGTCGGCTCGGTCTCCGGCGGCTGTGTGGAGGGCGCGGTCTACGAACTGTGCCAGCAGGCGCTGACCGACGGGGAGCCCGTGCTGGAGCGGTTCGGCTACAGCGACGAGGGCGCCTTCGCCGTCGGCCTCACCTGCGGCGGGGTCATCGACGTCCTGGTGACCCCGGTGCGGGCCGGGGACGCGGTACGGGCGGTGGTGGCCGGTGCGCTGGCCGCCACCGCCGCGGGGGAGACGACCGCCGTGGCGCGGATCGTCTCCGGCCCCGCCGAACTGCGGGGGCGGGCCCTGGTGGTCCACGCGGACGGCTCCCACGACGGCGGCTTCGGCGGACACCCGGAGCTGGACCGCACGGTCGCGGCCGAGGCGCGCGCCTACCTGGACGCCGGACGCACCGGCACCCTGGAGATCGGCGAGCAGGGCTCGCGGTGCGGTGCGCCGCTCACCGTCCTGGTGGAGTCGTCCGTCCCCGCCCCCCGCATGATCGTCTTCGGGGCGATCGACTTCGCGGCGGCGCTGGTACGGGTCGGCAAGTTCCTCGGCTACCACGTGACGGTGTGCGACGCGCGGCCCGTCTTCGCCACCCGGGCACGCTTCCCGGAGGCGGACGAGATCGTCGTCGAGTGGCCCCACGAGTACCTGGAGCGCACCGACGTCGACGCCCGCACCGTGCTGTGCGTCCTCACCCACGACGCCAAGTTCGACGTCCCCCTGCTCCGGCTCGCCCTCAGGCTCCCCGTCGCCTACGTCGGCGCCATGGGCTCCCGCCGCACCCACCTCGACCGCAACGCCCGGCTGCGCGAGGTCGGCGTCACCGACCTGGAGCTGGCCCGGCTGCGGTCACCGATCGGTCTCGACCTGGGCGCGCGCACGCCGGAAGAGACCGCGCTGTCCATCGCCGCGGAGATCGTCGCCAACCGGCGGGGCGGCAGCGGGGCCTCGCTCACCGGTGCGCACACGCCGATCCACCATGACGCGCCGTCGGGTGCGGCGGGGCGGATCGGGTCGGTGGCCTGACGGGGCGGGTCAGGGCAGCCGCCCCTTGGCCTCGCGGACCGTGTCCAGCAGTTCCTCCAGGGCGTCGACGAGATCGCCGAGCACCTTGCGGCCCTTGAAGGCGTCGCCCCGGGCCATCGCCGTCTCCACGTCCCCCGCGCGGTCCGCCACCGCCCGCAACGGCCCCAGGACGTCACTGACCTCCTGGTGGGCGCCCGCGGACGCCATCAGCGCGTTGCGCAGGTCCGTCCCGAAGCGGGCGGCGCGCAGCCGGATGGCCATCGCCGTCGCCATCGGGATCTGCTCCAGCGGCGCCGCGGTCAGCTCGCGCAGGCGCGGCCCGAACGTCCCCCAGATCTCCAGGAGCAGCCTCCGCAGGGCCTGGTCGTCCCCCGGGGTGTCCTGCCGCGCGGGCGGCGGACCGACGTACGCCACGACCGGCGCCGCCGGCTCCGGGGCCGTACGGAGGGACACCGGGGCGCCCTCGACGGGCCGCCTCACCGCCACGTCGTCCAGGTACGCGCCACACGCCTCCGCGGCCAGCCGGAAGAACCACCAGCGGTCGCGGTCCGAGTAGCCCTTACGGCCCAGGAACATCAGCGCGCACGCCTGGAGCGCCAGGTACCACTGGCGCCGCCAGTCGCGCTGGATGCGGTGCCGCTCGCCCCAGCCGGACCAGGCGTCGTGGACCGTAGCCACCAGCGCCGCGAGCCCCTGCGGGACCAGCGTGCCGTCGCAGGGCGTGCGCAGCAGCCCGGGGACCAGCTCGGCGCGAGCCTCGTCGTCCATGTGCGGCAGGTAGGACGCGACCAGGCAGAGCAGCAGGTGTGCCGGGTCGCGGGCCAGCAGCGCGTCGGCGGCGAAGCGGGACAGGTCGATGAGCACGAAGTCGTCGTCCCCGGCCGCCGGTTGCCGCGGCACCATGATGTTGCCGGGGTGCAGATCGCCGTGCGCCCGGCCGCGCTGGGGGACGGCGACCTGGTGCCGGGCCAGGTCGGTGCCGGGGCCGAGGGCGAGGGGGTTGGGCACCGGCCGGTCGGCGCCGGGCAGCGACAGCCACGGCGGGCCCGAGGGCCCGGGGAGCAGGTGACCGGTGACCCACTTGAGCAGGGAGCCCTCGTCAGCGAGACGCCGGTCGAGGATGTCACCGACGAACTCCGCCGCCGTACGCTCCACCACCGTGGGGTCCTCCGGGTTCCAGCCCTCCAGCACCCCGGTGACGATCCGTGCGGCCAGGTGCGGCAGCCGGCGCCGGTCCGCGCCCGCCAGCGTCACCGCGTCCTCGTCACCGGCGGGCAGCTGGAACATCACCCAGGTGCCGTCCACCTTGTGCGGTTCCAGGGCGAGACCGACCAGATGCCCGTCCACGAAGGGCGCGTTCCATTCCGTCCGGGCCAGCAGCGCCGCCTTGTGCCGACCCGGCTCGCCGACCGTCTCGTCCGACGGCGCCAGCATCTTCACGATCATCCGGCCGCCCTGCCGCCCGGGGTCCAGCTCCCGCACGTAGGCCGAGACCAGTACGCCGCCGCTGCCGCCCGCGTCGATCGGGGTGACCGCCTTCAGCTCGCGGTGCGTCTGCCGCTCCCAGTCGGCCAGCGCCTTCCTGACGGCCTCGACGGCGGACACGTCCGGGGCGCCGGTGGAGGAACGATCCATGACCTCAGTATGCGGCGCCCCCACGCACCCGTACCCCGGGCCCCGCCCGCCGTGCCCGGGCGTGACAATTGCCGTACCGGACAAGGGGGATCACCACATGTCAGCTCGCGTACGACGACCACGTCCACGTCGGACACGGGTGCTCGCCGGCACGGTCGACGCCGCCACGCTGCGGGCCGCGATCACCGGGGCGGCGGACTCCGGCGCCGCGATCGCCCACGACGGCCTGCACGTCACCGGCGAACTCGACCTCTCCCACTGCCGCCTGGGCACGCCGCTCGCGCTGACCGGGTGCGTGTTCGACAGCCCGGTGCGGCTGACGGGACTCACGGCCCCGGCACTGGACCTGTCCGGCTCGACGATGCCCTCCCTCCACGCCGACCAGCTCGTCCTCGACGGGGAACTACGGCTGTCCGGCGCACGGCTGGGGGACGGGGAGTGCGAACCCCGGCCGCTGACCGAGCCCGTCGCGGGCGCCGACGGGGGCCGTGCGCCGCGCCGCCTGAGGGAAGGGGCCGCACGGGGAGTCGTCCAGCTCGCGGACGCCCGGGTCGGAGGCAACCTGCTCGTCGAGGGGACCACCGTGACGGGCGGCGGCCCCTGGTCGCTGCTCGCGCCCCGGCTGTCGGTCGGCGGTTCGCTGCACGCCCGCGAACTGCGCACGTCCGGCGCCCTGTACCTGCGCGACGCCCGCGTCACCTACGCCGTGAACCTGCACGCCGCCGACGTCGGCGGCATCGACGCCACCGGTCTGGTGTGCAGCGGCGGCTTCTACGCCGACTGGGGCTTCCGCAGCGCGGGCCAGGTGCTGCTGCGGTCGGCGGACGTCGGGGGCGTCGTCACCTTCCACGACGGCGTCCTCGCCGAACCGGCGGGCGCGCTGCTGCTCAGCAGACTGCGCACATCCCGGCTCCGGGTCGATCTGCGGCAGCCGCCGCACGGCCCGGTGGTCCTCCAGGACGCCACCGTCGACGTACTCGTGGACGCCGAGGACACCTGGGCGTCCCCCGGAGCCCTGCACCTGGAGGGCTTCACCTACCAGCGCCTGGAGAGCGCGCGGCCCGTCACGGTGCGGGCCCGGCTGGAGTGGCTGACCCGTGACCCGCACGCGGGCGCCGGGTCATTCGAACAGCTCGCGAGGTCGTACGAGGCGGCCGGTGACGAACGCGCGGCCCGCACCGTACGGCACGCCCGGGAACGGCATCTGCGGCGTCGGGACAGCCTCACCGGCCGGGTGTGGGGCGTCGTGCAGGACGCGTTGTTCGGGTACGGCTATGTGCCGCGGCGGGCGCTGCTGTGGCTGGTCTCGCTGGCCGCGGCGGGCTCGCTGTGGTTCGCGCGGCACCCGCCGCGCCCGGTCGGCGGGGACGCGCGCCGCGCCTGGGACCCCGTCCTGTACAGCCTCGACCTCCTGGTCCCCGTAGCGAGCCTCGGCCACCGCGGTGCCTGGGACCCGGTGGGCTTCGACAAGGCCGTGGCCGTCTTTCTCACCGTCTGCGGCTGGGTGCTGGCCACGGCGGTGATCGCGGGGGCGCGGCGGGTGCTGTCGCGAGGGTGAGCCGAGGCCGGGGCGCGGGGTGCCCGGTGCGAGTACGCTCGGAGCGGGCGGCGGTCTGTCGGTGACGGCACGTCAGCTTCGGTGGGCGGGGGCGGCGTTGCCGACGAGCGGGGGCCTGGGGCGGTTCATGGGGCACACGGAGTACTGGGTCGCGATCTCCCACGAGGGCACGCTGCTCGGCGGCGGCCTCCTCGTGACCAGGTCCTGCGCGCTGACCTCCACGGCCTGCCTGGGCGGGCGCCGGCCGGGCGACCCGGTCGATGTGCACACGGCGCAGGGCGACCTGTTGCCCGGCAGGGTCGACGAGGTCGCCGACGACGTCGGACTGGCCCTGATCTGCGTGCTCCCGGACCCGCACGTCGACTGCGCGACACCGCGGGCCGACCAAGTCGTCAAGGGCGACAGCTGGCACGCCCCGTTCCGGCCCGCCGTGACCGCGGCCTATCTGGACGGCACCGTGGACGAGGTGGCCCACGACCGGCGCAACGGCGACGGCCGCGCCGTCAGTGTCCTCGAACTCGCCAGCAGCCGACCGGTCGCCGAGTACGACGGCTACGCGGGCGGCCCGGTGGAACGGCGGACAGACGTGGCCGAACCGGCGCTCCTGGGCGTCGTACTCGACTCCGAGGCCGCCGCCCTGCTGCGGGACGGCACGGAGGGTGAGCTGGCCGCCTGTGCCATCGACAGCGCGTTCGGACTGTTCCGGGCCCTGTCCGCGCGGGCCCTGCTGGGCGCGCTCAGGGAGGGGCCCTGGTACCTCCCCGACGCCGCGCCCGCGCCCCGGCGCCCCGCCGAGCGGCGCCGCCCGGAAACCGGGCCGCTCCCGGACGAAGGGCTCGCCCGGTCCCTCGCGGCGACCCGTCATGTGCTGAGCGAGTTCAAGGACATGGCGGACGAAGGGCTGGTCGACCCGCTGTACGTGTCCCCCATGCAGGTCCGGTTGATGGAGTGGGTGGTGCGGACCGCGCAGGGTGAGGAGGAGGCGTTGTGATCGACTCCTTCTCCGCCGCGGCGGACTCCGCCGAGGAGGCGCTGCGCGATCCGACGGGCCTGCGGTTCACCCATCTGCCGGGTCTGATGGCGTTCGTCGCGGGCGTACGCGCCGACGAGTTCCCCGCCGACTGGGGTCCCGACGAACTCGCGGCCGGGGTGCGGCTGTGCCACACCCTGCACGGACTGGGGCTGCGGGGGGAGGCGGAGCGCCTGTTCGAGGTGTTCACCCGGCATCTCTCCGAAAGGGTGCTGCGCGGCGACGAGGTCCTCGGTCCGGCCAACGCCCTGGCGGTGCTGGGCGTGTCGCTCGGGCAGTCGCAACTCGGCTGGCTGGCCTTGCAGGCGGTCTTCGACAGCGACCCGCTGGCGGACGGGCCGCTGGTCGCCGTCGCCTCGGTGAATCTGGCCGCTCTGAGTCTGCTCCACGGTGATCTGGACGGCGCGGACGCGCATGCGCGCAGGGCACGGCAGGCGCTGTCGACCGCCGACCCGTACGAGGTGCGGGAGGCGCGCCGACTGCTGGCCGCCGTGGATCTGCAACTCGCCAGGGCGATCCGGGAACAGCCGGTCGACCGTGGGCTGCGGCGGATGCTGGGCCGTGCCCGGGGCGCGGGCGAGACCGCGCGCTTCGACGAACTCGCCGACAGTGTCGGGAAACTGCTGCGCGACCGGGGCGGGGAGAGTCCGGAGGCCTTTCTCGCCGTGGCCCATCTCGCCGTGGCGCGCGCCCAGACCGAGACCCGGGCGCCCGACGGGCGGCAACTGGAGGCGGCCCTGAGGGTCCTGGAGATCGCCGCCCTGCGACTCGACGCGATGCTGGGCGCCGACCATCCCAAGGTGCTCGCGGTGCGGGCCGATCTCGCGGCCGTGCAGGTGGAGGCGGCGCGGGCCGCCCGGTCCCCCGAGCGGCTGGAGCGGGCCGTGGGGGCGCTGCGGGCCGTCGTCGCACGGCTGGACCTCCGCCTCGGTCCGCGACATCCCCGGTCGGTGGCCGCGCTCGCCAACCTGGTCACCGCGCAGGTGGAGTCGGTGGTCGCCGCGGACGAGCCGGGGAAGGCGGAACGGACCGCGGAACTCCTCGCCGAGCAGGCCGCGCGGTCCGCACGGGTGCTCGGCGCGGGCCATCCGGTCACGCGCCTGGCCCGCGCCTCCTCGGCCACCTGCCGCCGTATGGCCACCGGGGAGGACGACGCCGGAGGGGGCTCCACCATGCTGCTGACCCGGCGGGACATGCCGGGGGAGTGGCTGACCGACGGCACGGCCTACCGCGCCTTCGAGGACGGGATGCGGGAGATGGGCGGGGACGAGGTGGTCCTGCCGTACCTGGAGGACTCCGGCCTCGGCGGGACCGGTCGGCCGACTGCCGTCGTCTACCACCGGGACGTGCCGTCCTGGAAGGGCACCTCCGGACTCACGGTGCACGATGCCCGGGTCAGGCGGTGGCTCAACGCCGTGAGTGTCGGCGTCGGCTCCGGTCTGGGGGCCTCTTTGCCAAGTGCTCAGAAAGAGCCGAGTGCTCAGAAAGAGTTCTGACGCCTCACGGCATCCGCAGCAACCGGTCCGCCGCCCGGCCGAAGACGATCTCGGACGTCCGCTTCAGCGCGGGATCGACGAGGCGGGGCAGGAAGCGCAGGCCGATCTCCTCGCGCCAGGTCACCCGTGACCGGCCGCCCGGTTCGGGTGAGACCTCGATCTCGGCCCAGCCGAGCACGGTCCGGCCCCGCTTCTCCAGGCGGCAGTGGCCCGGGGCGGTGGTCGTCGGGGGCTGCCAGTCCACGACCTCCATGCGGTCGTCGACGGTCAGGGGGCCGACGCCGGAGCGGGCGACGAACAGCGTGCCCGGGCCGGTGGGGGGTGCGGTGAGGACCGTGACGCGGGTGAGGGGGACGACGGCGCCGTGGCGGGTCCAGTCGGTGAGGCGGCGCCAGGCCTCGGGCGGGGGGAGCGGTGCCGTGCGGTGGAGGAGGAAGGTGGCCACGGGAGGAGCTTAGGCAGCGCGGGACGGTGCGGCGCGGGGCGGTACGGCGCCGGGGACGGATGATTCACCATCTGGTGCATAGATATCCAAAAGCGTTTCTTTCGATGCGGAAGGGTGCGGGTGGGGTACTCGCGGCGGCACTTCGGTGACCGCGCGACAGTAAGGAGCCACCCGTGAACGGACGTGCGAATGTGCGGGCGACCGCGGGGACGGAGCGCCCCGCGTGGCGGCGGGTCCTGGTGACGGGCGGCGCCGGGTTCGTCGGGTCGCACCTGTGTGCCCGGCTGCTCGGCACCGGTGCCGAGGTGGTGTGCCTGGACAACCTGTCCACCGGCGCCCGCGCCAACGTCGTCGACCTCGAAGGCCTACGCGGATTCGACTTCGTACGCGCCGACGCCACCGATCCCGCGACCTGGCGGGCCCTGTCCGGCCGCTTCGACCTGATCCTGCACTTCGCCTGCCCGGCCTCGCCCGCCGACTACCTGCGGCTGCCGCTGGAGACCCTCGACGTCGGCAGCAACGGCACCCGGCACGCCCTGGAACGGGCCCGGCGCGACGGTGCCCGGTTCCTGCTCGCCTCCACCTCCGAGGTGTACGGCGACCCGCTGGAGCACCCGCAGCGCGAGACGTACTGGGGCAACGTCAACCCGGTCGGGCCGCGCAGCGTCTACGACGAGTCCAAACGGTTCGCCGAGGCCCTGGTCGCCGCGCACCGCCGGGTGCACGCCACCGACGCGGCCATCGTCCGCATCTTCAACACCTACGGGCCCCGGATGCGCACCGGCGACGGCCGCGCCGTGCCCACCTTCGTCGCCCAGGCGCTGGACGGCGTCCCGCTGACCGTCGCCGGGGACGGCAGCCAGACCCGTTCGCTGTGCTACGTCGACGACACCGTCGACGGGATCCTGGGGCTCGCCGCGTCCGGTGCCCCCGGGCCGGTCAACATCGGCGGCGGTGACGAGATCACCATGCTGGAGCTGGCCCGCCACATCGTCGACCTCACCGGGTCACGGTCCCGCATCCGGTTCGTGGACCGCCCCGTGGACGACCCCGGCCGTCGCCGCCCCGACACCCGGCTGGCCCGGGAGCTGCTGGGCTGGCAGCCGCGCGTCGACTGGCGTGAAGGGCTGGAGCGGACCGTCGGGTGGTTCGCGCGTTCGGTCGCCGCCTGAGCGGTGAACCCCGCCAGCCTCAGTTGTCACAGAAGGTCACACAGCGGCTCATACAGGGAGAAGTTGTCTCCAAGTGTTTGAGACAGCCTCAAACTGGCACCCGCGTTAGCCGAGTCCCCCCGCATGTCGTACGGGACGGAGCCCCCCATGCGCATCCTTGGTATCAACGCCCTGTTCCACGACCCGGCCGCCGCCCTGGTCGTCGACGGCCGGACCGTCGCGGCAGCCGAGGAGGAGCGCTTCAGCCGCCGCAAGCACGGCAAACGCCCGGTGCCGTTCTCGGCCTGGGAGCTGCCCGAGCTGGCCGCCCGCTGGTGCCTCGCGCACGGCGGACTGCGGGCGGACGAGCTGGACGCCGTCACCTACTCCTACGACCCGGCCCTCGCCCGGCCCGCCCGTGACCTGGGCCTGAACGACCCGTGGGACCCCCTGCGCCAGGAGTACGCGCGCCGCGCCCCCGAGTTCCTCGCCGAGACGCTGCCCGGACTCGACCCCGAGAAGGTCGTCTTCGTACCGCACCACGTGGCGCACGCCGCCTCCGCCGGACCCGCCTGCCCGCACCCGGACAGCGCCGTCCTCGTCCTCGACGGGCGCGGCGAGGCCGCCTCCCACCTCGCGGGCCGCTACCAGGAGGGCACCCTGCGCACCCTCGCCGCCCAGTCGCTGCCGGACTCCCTCGGCCTGGTCTACGAGGAGCTGACCGAGCACCTGGGCTTCCTGCGCAGCAGCGACGAGTACAAGGTCATGGCCCTCGCCTCCTACGGCAAGCCGCGCTTCCTGCCCCAGCTGCGCCAGTACGTCCACGCCACCGGCGACGGCGGCTTCCGCGCACACGGCGTGGAGTGGGCCGAGCTGGCCCCCGCCCGCGCCCCGGGCGAGCCGTGGTCGCAGGACCACGCCGACCTGGCCGCCAGTACGCAGGCGGTGCTGGAGGAGACCCTGCTGGAGCTGGTGACCTGGCTGCACACCGAGGCGGGCGGCGACGCCCTCGCCATGGCGGGCGGGGTCGCCCTGAACTGCGTCGCCAACTCGAAGATCGCCGCGCGTGGCCCGTACCGGCACGTGTGGGTGCAGCCCGCCGCGGGGGACGCCGGGACCGCCCTCGGCGGCGCCCTGCACCTGACCCGCGACCCCCAGCCGATGCCCGGCGCCGACCTGGGGCGCGGCTGGAGCGACGAGGAGCTGCGGGCCTGGCTCGACACCGCCGCCGTACCGTACGAGCGGCCCGCCGACATCGCCGAGACGGTCGCGGAGGAGCTGGCCCGGGACGGCGTCGTCGCCTGGTTCCAGGGGCGGAGCGAATACGGGCCGCGCGCGCTCGGACACCGGTCGCTGCTCGCCCACCCCGGGCGCGCCGAGAACCTGGAGCGGCTGAACGGCGTCAAGGGGCGGGAGGAGTTCCGGCCGGTGGCGCCCATGGTGCTGGCCGAGCGGGCGCCGGAGCTGTTCCACGGGCCGATGCCGAGCCCGTACATGCTCTTCGTGCACGACGTCGTACGGGAGTGGCGCGAGCGCATCCCGGCCGTCGTGCACGTCGACGGCACCGCCCGCATCCAGACCGTCGACGAGCGGCGGGAGCCGCTGGTGGCGCGGATGCTGCGCGGCTTCGAGCGGCGCACCGGGCTGCCCGTCGTCGTCAACACCAGCCTCAACACCGCGGGGCGGCCCATGGTCGACGACCCGCGCGACGCCCTGGAGTGCTTCGGCTCGGCACCGGTGGACCTGCTGGCCATCGGACCGTACGCGGTGCGCCGGGGCCGGGCCTACGACGGGACGCGGGCCTACAACGGGGGAGGCGGGGCATGACCGACTACGCCGTGGTGATCCCCACCCTCGTGCGGGACACCCTCGCCGACTGCCTCGCCGCGCTCGCCGCCGCGACCGGTCCCAAGCCCAGGGAGATCGTGCTGGTCGACGACCGGCCCGACCCCGACCGGGCCGACCTCCAGCACCCGCTGAGCGTCCTCGGCGACCTGCGCGAGCGTACGACCGTGCTCCGGGGCGGCGCCCGGGGGCCCGCCGCCGCCCGCAACACCGGCGCCCGCGCCGTCACCGCCCCGTGGGCCGCCTTCCTCGACGACGACGTGCAGGTGGGTCCGCACTGGTGCGAGCAGCTCACCCAGGACCTCGACGAGGCGGGCCCCGACATCGCGGGCGTCCAGGGCGTGATCGCCGTACCCCTGCCGGGGGCGCGCCGCCCCACCGACTGGGAACGCAACACCGCCGCCCTCGCGCAGGCCCGCTGGATCACCGCCGACATGGCCTACCGCACCGACGCCCTCAAGCAGGTCGACGGCTTCGACGAACGCTTCCCGCACGCCTTCCGCGAGGACGCCGACCTCGCGCTGCGGCTGCTCGACGCGGGCTGGCGGATCCGGCAGGGCCGCCGCACCACCCGGCACCCGGTGCGGCCCGCCGACCGGTGGGTGTCGCTGCGCTCGCAGCGCGGCAACGCCGACGACGCGCTGATGCTGAGCCTGCACGGCCCCAACTGGTGGCACCGGGCGGTCGCGCCACGCGGACGGCTGCGCGGCCACCTCGCCGTCACCGGCGCGGGCGCCGCCGCCGTCGTACTGGCGCTGGCCGGACGGCGCGGGGCCGCCGGGGTGGCCGCCGCCGGGTGGGCGCTCGGCACCGCCGAGTTCGCCTGGTCGCGGATCGCGCCCGGGCCGCGCACCCGGTACGAGATCACCACGATGGCCGTCACCAGCGTGCTGATCCCGCCGCTGGCCAGCTGGCACTGGCTCAGCGGACGGTGGCGGTACCGGGACGCGCCGCCCTGGCCGGAGGTGGCGCGATGACCGTGCGGGCCGTGCTGTTCGACCGGGACGGCACCCTCGTCGAGGACGTCCCCTACAACGGGGACCCGGAGCTGGTGCGGCCGGTACCCGGCGCCTGGGCGGCGCTGCGGCTGCTGCGGTCGCGGGGGATCCGCACCGGCGTCGTCACCAACCAGTCGGGTGTCGCCCGAGGGCTGCTCACCGAGGCCCAGGTACGGCAGGTCAACGAGCGGATCGACGACCTCCTCGGGCCGTTCGACGTGTGGGCGGTGTGCCCGCACGGGCCCGACGACGGCTGCCACTGCCGCAAACCCGAGCCGGCGCTCGTGCTGTGGGCCGCGGGACGGCTGTGCACCGACCCCGCCGACTGCGCCGTGGTCGGCGACATCGGCGCCGACGTGGAGGCCGCCCGGCGCGCCGGAGCCCACGGCGTCCTCGTCCCCAACGGCCGCACCCGCCCCGCGGAGATGGCCGCCGCCGCCCACGTGGAACCCGACCTGACCGCCGCGGTCCGGGCCCTGCTCGCCCCCCAGCCGTCCGGGAGGCCGGTGTGAACGCCCTCATCGTCCGGCCGCGCGCCGACGTCGCTCCGGCGGTGCGGGCGCTGTTCGCCGGTCCCGCCGTCCGGACCGCGCCCGTGCGTGCCGGCCTCGCGTCGGCGGTGCGGGGCCTGGTCGGTGGTCCGGCTGTGCGGGTTGAGGCCGTGCGTGGTGGTCATGTCTCAGCGGTGCGGGCCTTGTTCGCCGGTCCGGCTGTCCTGGTTGGGGCCGTGCGCGCCGACGTCGCTCCGGCGGTGCGGGCGCTGTTCGCCGGTCCCGCCGTCCGGACCGCGCCCGTGCGTGCCGGCCTCGCGTCGGCGGTGCGGGGCCTGGTCGGTGGTCCGGCTGTGCGGGCTGGGGCCGTGCGTGGTGGTCATGTCCCGGCGGGGCGGGGCCCGCTTTCCGTCCTGAGCTTCGGGAGGTCGGTGTGAAAGCGCTCGTCGTGCGGCTGGACAGCTTTGGGGACGTGCTGCTCGCCGGGCCCGCCGTTCGGGTCGTCGCCGCGCGGGCCGACTCCGTGACCCTGCTGTGCGGGCCGCTCGGGGCGCCCGCCGCGCGGCTGTTGCCCGGTGTGGACGACGTCGTCGTCTGGGACGCGCCCTGGGCCGGGTTCGCGCCGCCGCCGGTGCGCCCGGCCGAGGTCGCCGAGCTGGTCGGCAGGCTGGACGCCGACACGGCGCTGATCCTGACCTCCTTCCACCAGTCGCCGCTGCCCGCCGCCCTGCTGCTGCGCCTCGCCGGGGTCGCGCACATCGCCGCGGACAGCGAGGACTACCCCGGGTCCCTGCTCGACGTACGGCACCACCGCGCCCCGCACACCCACGAGGTGGAGGCCGCGCTGGAGCTGGCGGCGGCGGCCGGGTTCCCGGCGGTCGACGACGGGCTGCCGCGGGTGCTGCCGCCGCCCGACACCACCGCACTGAGCGGTCCCGGGCCGTACGTCGTCGTCCACCCCGGCGCGAGCGTCCCCGCCCGTGCGTGGAGCGCCGGGCGGTGCGCCGAGGCCGTGGCGGAGCTGACGGCGGCCGGGCACCGGGTGGTGGTGACCGGCGGCGCGGGGGAGCGGGAGCTGACCGCGCGGGTCGCGGGCCCGCACGCGCTCGACCTCGGCGGCCGGACCGGCGCCGCCGAACTCTCCGGCGTCCTCGCCCGCGCCGCCGTCGTCGTCACCGGCAACACCGGCCCCGCCCACCTCGCCGCCGCCGTCGGCACCCCCGTGGTGTCCCTGTTCGCCCCCGTCGTCCCCGCCGAACGCTGGCGGCCCTACGGCGTGCCGTACGTCCTGCTCGGCGACCAGGACGCGCCGTGCGCCGACAGCCGCGCCCGCGAGTGCCCCGTCCCGGGCCACCCGTGCCTGGAGACGGTGACCGCCCAGGACGTCCTGGTCGCAGTGGAGAAGGTGATGCAGCAGTGAGGATCCTCATCTGGCACGTGCACGGCTCCTGGACGACGTCCTTCGTGCGGGGCCCGCACACCTACCTCGTCCCCGTCACCCCCGACCGCGGACCCGACGGCCTCGGCCGCGCCCGCACCTTCGACTGGCCGGACAACGTCGTCGAACTCCCCCCGGACCGGCTGCGGGACACGGACATCGATGTCGTCGTGCTCCAGCGTCCCCACGAACTCGCCCTCGTCGACCAGTGGCTGGGCCGCCGGCCGCCCCTGGTGTACCTGGAGCACAACGCCCCGCACGGGGACGTGCCCGACACCCGCCACCCCGCCGCGGACCTCCCCGGCGTCACCCTCGTCCACGTCACCCACTTCAACCGGCTGATGTGGGACAACGGCACCACCCCCACGGAGGTCATCGAGCACGGCGTCGTCGACCCCGGGCACCGTTGGACCGGAGAGCTGCCCCGGGCCGCCGTCGTCGTCAACGAACCCGTCCGCCGGGGCCGTACCACCGGCACCGACCTGCTGCCCGCCTTCGCCCGCGCCGCCCCCCTCGACGTGTTCGGCATGGGCACCGACCGGCTCACCACCCTGCCCGGACCCTGCCGCACCCATGAACTCGTGCAGGCCGACCTGCACACCGAGATGGCCCGGCGCCGCCTCTACCTGCACCCAGTGCGCTGGACCTCCCTGGGCCTGTCCCTGCTGGAGGCCATGCTGCTCGGCATGCCGGTGGTCGCGCTCGCCACCACCGAGGTCACCGAGGCGGTGCCGCCCGGCGCCGGGGTGGTCTCCAACCGGATCGACGTACTGACCGACGCCGTACGGGACTTCGTCGCCGACCCGCTGCACGCACGCGTCGTCGGCGACGGCGCCCGCGCGGCGGCACTCGCCCGCTACGGGCTGACCCGCTTCCTGGACGACTGGGAGCGACTGCTCAAGGAGGTGACCCGATGAGGATCGCCATGGTGTCCGAGCACGCGAGCCCGCTCGCCGCGCTCGGCGGCCCCGACGCCGGAGGCCAGAACGTGTACGTGGCCCGACTCACCGAGGAGCTGGTGCGCCGCGGCCACGACGTGACCGTCTACACCCGGCGCGACTCCGCCGAACTGCCGGCGCGGGTACCGCTGCCCGGCGGCGGGGTCGTCGAGCACGTGCCCGCCGGACCGGCCGCGCCCCTCCCCAAGGACGACCTGTTCGAGCACATGCCCGGCTTCGGCGCCTATCTGGCGCGCGCCTGGGACCGGGACCGGCCCGACGTGGTCCACGCCCACTTCTGGATGTCCGGCATGGCCGCCCAGATCGGCGCCCACCCGCACGCCATCCCGGTCGTGCAGACCTACCACGCCCTCGGCACCGTCAAGCGGCGCCACCAGGGCCGCCGGGACACCAGCCCGTACGAACGCATCGGTGTCGAGCGGCAGCTCGGCCGCACCTGCCACCGGGTCCTCGCCACCTGCACCGACGAGGTGTACGAACTCGCCGACATGGGCGTGCCGCCCCGGCAGGTGTCCGTCGTGCCCTGCGGGGTGGACGTCGAGCACTTCCGCCCCGGCACCCAGGGGGACCGCCGGGTCCCGGGCCGTCACGCCCGCCACCGGCTGCTCGCCTGCGGGCGCCTGGTCCGCCGCAAGGGCTACGACCAGGCCATCCGCGCCCTCGCCCGCGTCCCGCGCGCCGAACTGCTGATCGCGGGCGGCCCGCCGCCCGGACTCCTCGACACCGAACCCGAGGCCGAACGGCTGCTGCGGCTCGCCGAACGCCACGGCGTCGCCGACCGGGTACGGCTCCTCGGCGCCGTCGACCCGGCCCGGATGCCCGCGCTGATGCGCGGCGCCGACCTGGTGCTGTGCACCCCCGTCTACGAACCCTTCGGCATCGTCCCGCTGGAGGCCATGGCGTGCGGCGTGCCCGTCGTCGCCACCGACGTCGGCGGCCACCGTGACTCCGTCGCCGACGGCGTCACCGGACGGCTCGTCCCCCACGGCGACCCCGGCGCCCTCGCCGCCGTCACCCGGGAACTCCTCGCCGACCCCGGACTGCGCCACCGCTACGGCGACGCGGGCCGCGAACGCGTCCTCGCCCGCTTCACCTGGCAGCGGGTCGCGGACGGCGCCGAACAGGTGTACCGGCACAGCACCGTCGGGCACGCGATGTCGACGGAGGTGGCGTGATGAGCGTCGAGGCCAACGCCCTGGTCGCGCACTGCGATGAACTGAGCGACGCGATCGCGGAGTTCCGCGGGTCGGTGCCGGTCACCCAGCGGTGGGGCGAGGAACTCGCCGCGGTGCTCGGCGGCGGCGGACGGCTGCTCGCCGCGGGCAACGGCGGCAGCGCCGCGCAGGCCCAGCACCTCACCGCCGAGATCGTCGGCCGCTACCGCGCCGACCGGCCGCCGTTCTCCGCCCTCGCCCTGCACGCCGACACCTCCAGCACCACCGCCATCGCCAACGACTACGGAGTGGACGAGGTGTTCGCCCGCCAGGTCCGCGCCCACGGGCGCCCCGGCGACGTGCTGATGCTGCTGTCCACGTCCGGCGCCAGCGCCAACCTGCTGTCCGCCGCCGACGCGGGCCGGGCGGCGGGCCTGCGGGTCTGGGCGCTCACCGGGCCCGCCCCCAACCCGCTGCTCGCGGGCAGCGACGAGGCGCTGTGCGTGGCCGCCGGATCGACGGCCACCGTGCAGGAACTGCACCTGGTCGCCGTACACATGGTGTGCGAGGCCTTCGACGCCGCGCTGGACGGCACCCACGGGAGGTCACATGGCTGACCGCACGCCCCTCGTCGTGGTCGGGGACGCCCTCCTCGACCACGACCTCACCGGCACCGCCGAACGGCTCGCCCCCGACGCACCCGTGCCCGTCGTCGCCGACTGCGCGGAGCGGCTCCGGCCCGGGGGCGCCGCGCTCACCGCGTGGCTCGCCGCCCGTGACGGCCGCCCCGTCACCCTGATCACCGGCGTCGGCGACGACGGGGCCAGCCGAGCCCTGCGCGAACTGCTGCGTGGACGTGTGGAGTTGATCGCGCTGCCGCTGACCGGTCCGCTGCCCGAGAAGACCCGCGTGCTGGCCCAGGACCGGCCCGTGGTCCGGGTGGACCGCGGCGACGGCCGCACCCGCGAGGCCACCGACGCCGCCCGCGCGGCGCTCCGGAACGCCCCGGCCGTTCTCGTCTCCGACTACGGCCGCGGCGCCGCCGACGCCCTGCGCGACACCCTCGCCGCACACCCGCCCCTGGTCTGGGACCCGCACCCGCGCGGCGGCCCGCCCGTCCCCGGCACCCGCCTGGTCACCCCCGCCGAGAAGGAGGCCCGCGCCTTCGCCGGGGTCGGCGAAGGACTGCGGGCGACCGCGCACGGCGCCGCCGAGCTGGTACGGCGCTGGCGGGCCGCCGCCGTCACGGTGACCCTCGGCGCACGCGGCGCCCTGCTCTCCTACGGCGAGCACCCGCTGCTCGTGCCCGCGCCCGCCGCCCACCACGGCGACGCCTGCGGTGCGGGCGACCGGTTCGCCGCGACGGCCGCCGGACTGCTCGCCGACGGGGCGCTGGTCGAGGAGGCCGTCGCCGGAGCGGTCACCGCGGCCAGCGAGTTCGTCGGCGCCGGAGGAGCGGGCGCCGCGCTGCGCGGTGAGCGTCCGCCGCTGCCCGCCACCGACCCCCGCGCCTTCGCCGAACGGGTCCGTGCCACCGGCGGCACCGTCGTCGCCGCGGGCGGCTGCTTCGACCTGCTGCACGCCGGGCACGTCGGCCTCCTCCAGGCCGCCCGCCGCATCGGGGACTGCCTCGTCGTGTGCGTCAACTCCGACGCCTCCGTACGCCGCCGCAAGGGCGACGGCCGCCCCGTCAACCCCCTCGCCGACCGGGTCCGGGTGCTGCGCGCCCTCGCCTGCGTCGACACCGTCGCCGTCTTCGACGAGGACACCCCCGAACGCCTCCTGAGCGACCTGCGCCCCGACGTCTGGGTCAAGGGCGGCGACTACGCGGGCGCGGACCTCCCCGAGGCCGCGCTGCTGGAGGGATGGGGCGGGCAGGCGGTCCTGCTGCCCTACCTCGACGGCCGCTCCTCGACGGCACTGCTGGCACGGGCGCTGGACGGGGCCCGGGAAGGCGTCCCGGGGGGAGGCTCCCCGACGGGGGCGCGTGACGGCGTGGCCTCGTACGGTCGTTCTCGCGGAGGCCCGCGGCCCGGCGTGCCGGAGGGTGTCCCGGCGCACGGCGGGGAGCGGGCCGGGACCGAGGCCGGCTCCCCGACGGGGCGCCGAGCGACGCGGGACGGCGTGCTGCCGTACGGCCGCCACCCGGACGGGGGCGCATCATGAGCGCCCGTCGCCCCCGGCTGCTCGTCCTGCGTGCCCTCGGGCTGGGGGACCTGCTCGCCGGGGTGCCCGCGCTGCGGGGGCTGCGGCGTGGCTTCCCGGAGCACGAGGTGGTGCTGGCCGCGCCCGCCGAACTGGCGCCGCCGGCAGCGGCGACCGGTGCCGTCGACCGGCTGCTGCCCGCCGCCGCGCCGGGCCGCGCCGTGCCGGAGGCGCTCGCCTGGAGCGGCCCGCCGCCCGATGCCGCGGTGGACCTGCACGGCAACGGCCCGCCCAGCCACCGCCTGCTGCAACGCCTGCGCCCCCTGGAGCTGTTCGCGTTCGCGCACCCCGGGACACCGGAGATCGAGGGACCGCCCTGGTACGCCGAGGAACACGAACGGGACCGGTGGTGCAGGCTGCTCGCCGCCTACGGCATCGCCGCCGACCCCGCCGACCTGCGCCTGCCGCGTCCGCCCGGGCCCTCCCCGGCACCCGGCGCCGTCGTGCTGCACCCCGGCGCGGGCGCACCGGCACGACAGTGGCCGGTCGAGCGGTACGCCGTCGTCGCCCGCGCCCTGCGGGAACGGGGGCACCGGGTCGTCGTCACCGGCGGACCCGGCGAGCGCGACCTCGTCGCCGACCTCGCACGGCGGGCCGGGCTCACCGGCGCCGACGTGTTCGACGGCACGCTCACCCTGCCCCGGCTCTCCGCCCTCGTCGCCGACGCGCACACCGTCGTCAGCGGCGACACCGGCATCGCCCATCTCGCGACCGCCCACGCCACCGCCTCCGTCACCCTCTTCGGCCCGACCCCGCCCAGCCGCTGGGGCCCACCCGCGCACCCCCGTCACCAGGTCCTGTGGCACCCCGGCCCGGACGGCGACCCGCACGCCCCCCACCCCGACCCGGCCCTGCTGCGCATCCCTCCGGACGACGTCCTCACGGCCCTCGACCGCGCCACGGCCACCGCCTCCGCTCCCCGGCCCCTGGACCGGCAGCCTTCATGAGCGATCCGCCCGCCCCCGGCTTCCGGCCCGGCCGCCCGACCGGCGAGCGTGCCGCCCGGCCCGCCCGGCCGCCCGCCTGCCTGCCCGGCCGCCTGCCTGCCCGGCCGCCTGCCTGCCCGGCCGCCCGCCTGCCCGGCCGCCCGGCCGCCCGGCCTGCCCGGCCCGCCCGCCCGGCCGCCCGGCCGCCCGGCCGACGAGCGGGCCGAACAGCCCGGACGCCCGGCTGACGACCGCGTCACCGCCCCCAGTCCCCGACCCCTGGACCGGCAACCGTCATGAGCAACCCGTCCATCGGTATCGCCATCGCCACCCGCAACCGCTCCGACCGTCTCGCCGTCACCCTGCGGCAGCTGCGGGCCCTGCCCGAACGGCCGCCCGTCGTCGTCGCCGACAACGCGTCCACCGACGACACCCGTGAGCGCCTCGCCCGGGACTTCCCCGACGTGCGGGTGCTGGCGCTGCCCGCCAACCGGGGTGCCCTCGCCCGTACCCACGCGGTGCGCGCCCTGGACACGCCGTACGTGGCGTTCAGCGACGACGACTCCTGGTGGGCGCCCGGCTCCCTCGGCCGCGCGGTGCAGTACTTCGAGGCGTACCCGAGGCTCGGGCTGCTGGCCGCCCGGACGCTCGTCGGGCCCGAGGAGGCCCCCGACCCGCTGAACGACGCCCTCGCCCACTCGCCGCTCGGCCCGGCGACCGATCTGCCGGGCACCCAGGTGCTGGGGTTCCTCGGCTGCGCCGCCGTGGTGCGCCGCGAGGCCTACCTGGACGCGGGCGGCTTCCACCACCTGCTGTTCATCGGCGGTGAGGAGACCCTGCTCGCCTACGACCTCGCCGCGCGCGGCTGGGGCGTCGTCCACTGCCCCGACGTGACCGCGCACCACCACCCGGCGCCCGCCGCGCGCCCGGAGCGCCCCGCGATGGTCCGCCGCAACGAACTCCTCACCGCCTGGCTGCGCCGCCCCGTGCCGCACGCCCTCGCCCGCACCTGCCGGCTGGCCGCCGACGCCCGCCGTGAGGCACCGGCCCGGCGCGCCCTGCGGGAGACCGTCACCCGGCTGCCCGCCGCCCTGCGGGCCCGCAGCCCGCTGCCCCCGCACCTGGAGCGGGCGGCGCGGCTGCTGGAGGAGACCGGCGCGGACAAGGAGGCGGCGCTGTCATGACCGACCCCCGCACCACCGTCGTGGTCATCACCCACAACCGCCGCGCCGAACTCCTGCGCACCCTCGACCGGCTCGCCGGACTCCCCGAGCGGCCCGAGGTGATCGTCACCGACAACGCCTCCACGGACGGCACCGCCGCCGCCGTACGCCGCCACCACCCGCGGGTACGGCTGCTGCGGGCCGCCCGCAACCTCGGCGCCGTCGGCCGCAACGCCGCCGTCCGCCACGTCCGCACGCCGTACGTGGCGTTCTGCGACGACGACTCCTGGTGGGCGCCCGGCTCCCTGTCCGGCGCCGCCGACCTGCTCGACCGGTATCCCGCGCTCGCCACCGTCACCGCACGGATCGTCGTCGAACCCGAGGGCACCGACGACCCCATCGTCGAGGAACTGCGCGGCTCGCCCGTGCCCGGCCCTCGCTGGCTGCCCGGCCCGGCGCTCGGCTCCTTCCTGGCCGCGGCGACCGTGCTGCGCGCCGACGCCTTCCGTACCGCGGGCGGCTTCCACCCCCGGCTGTGGCTCGGCGGCGAGGAGGAGCTGCTCGCCGCCGACCTGGCGGCGGACGGCTGGTGGCTGACGTACGCCGACGACCTGGCGGTCCATCACCAGCCGTCGGAGCTGCGGGACTCCACCGTCCGGCGGGCGCACGGCATCCGCAACACCCTGTGGTTCACCTGGCTGCGCCGCCCGGCCGGGCGCGCCCTGCGCCGTACCTGGTACCTGGCCCGGACCGTGCCCCGTGACACCACCTCGCTGCGCGGCTTCGCCGAGGCCGCCGCCGCGTGGCCGTGGGTGCTGCGTGAACGCCGGGTGCTGCCCGCCGAGGTGGAGTCCCGGCTGCGCGCCCTCGAACACGCGCAGCGCGCCTCGACCGCCCGCCGCTACGTCGGCTGACCCCGGCTACGCGGACGGGATGACGGACGACCGGCGTGCGCCGCCGGTCACCGTTCCGTCCACCGGCACAGCAGCCGGAACGCCAGGACCAGCGTGGGCGGCCACACCACGGCGAACGCCCAGATCACGGCGGGTTCGGAGGTCCTGATCCCGGCCACCATCAACGCCACGGACACCAGCAGCGGCACGGCGACGGTCCGGGCGCGAGGGTCCCGGGCGGGCTTCAGTGTGCGCAGCTGCCGGTCCAGTCGGCGATCGCGGCGCAGCACGCGCTCCATGTCGTCGAGAACGCGCTGTTCATGAACGGTCAGCGGACCGCTGGGCACGGTGCCTCCTCAGGGTGCCGGGTTCTCCTGTCACGCCCGGCCCGGGTGCCCCGGCCCGGGCGGCGCCAACCGGGGCGGCCCTGCCGGGCGTTCTCCGTCACCCCGTCACCCCGTCAGCCCGTCACCCGCAGCTCCTCCAGCGCCGTCAGCAGCTCGTCCGCGCTGTCGGGGAGGGAGCCCTCCAGGAACTCGGCGCGTACCTGGCGTGCCGCCACGCGGCCGGAGGTCAGGCACCAGTCCCACCAGCGCTCCAGGAGCCGTCCGTCCAGCCGTTCGGCGGCGATCAGCGCGGGCCAGCCGCAGGTGCGGGCCTGGGCCGAGACCTTCGCGCCGCCCTCGACCGGGTCGATGACCAGGGCCGGGGTCCCGGCGCGCAGCGCCAGCACCAGACCGTGCAGCCGGTCGGTGACGACGAGGTCGAGACGGGCCAGTACGGACAGCAGTTGGGCGGGCGTCGCGCTGAGGCGCCAGTCGTGGGTGTCGAGCCGGGTGTCCAGTTCCAGCCGCGCGCAGTCCCGTTCGGCGAGCCAGCGCGTGACCGTGCGGGCGACGTCGTCGTGGCGCCGCTGTGCGCCGTACTCGTGCTGCCCGTGGGTGAGGATCACCCCGACGACGGGCCGTACGGGGACGACGGGCGCGCGGGCCGACAGGTCCTCCACCGGGGAGGCCATGGGGGCGTCGCGCGCGAGGATGCGGTGGAATCCGGTCACGGCCGCGCTGTCGGGGTCGACGACGGAGGTGCCGACGGCGATCCGGGCACAGTGCGCGAACCGCCGGTGCAGCTCCTCGACCTGCGGCCCGTGCACCGGCCCGCACACGAACACCAGGTGCGAGTAGTCCTCGGGCCGCACCTCGTCCAGATGCAGCGCCCCCGCCCGGAACCCGGGGCTCCATACGACGTCGTAGGCGTCCCCCGCCCGGCGCAGCACGTCCTCGACCCGCCGCAGGGCCAGTACGTCCCCGGCGGTGGCCTCCCCGTCCCGGAAGCTGAACCACCCGGCCACGAGAATCCGGCGCCGCGGCAGTCGCTGCCGCACGTCGGGCGGTCGTACGTCGTGCGCACTCACAGTGCCGACCGGGTGCCCAGCCCGCCCCGTCCGCAACCCTCGTGACCAGGTCCCGTCAGGGTTCCCAGTACGCCAGCCGGTGCAGCGCCGCCGCCGTCCGCTCGAAGCCCGTCTCGCCGAGGAGTTCCCGCAGCCGCGCGTTGAACCGCTCGATCTCGGGCCGCGCGGCGGCCAGCGCGGCGGTGCCGTCCTCGGTCAGTTCCAGCACCACGGCCCGGTGCTCCCGGGGATGCGGCCGCCTCGCCACCAGCCCGGCCCGGGTCAGCCGCGCGACCAGCCCGGTCACCGCCGACTCGCGCAGCCCCAGCACCCGGGCCAGCCCCTGCTGGGTGATCCCGGGCTCGTCGTGCACGGCGAACAGCGCGCCCAGCTGTGCGGTGGTGACCCCCGCGGCGGCCAGGCAGCGCCGGTCCACACCGGTGCGCAGCTGGTGCGCCGCCCGCTGGAGCAGGAAGTACAGACGCTGGTCGGGCGGGGGCGGGCCGTCGTGGCGGGGCTCGGACATGGGCCGAATCTTGACAGACGGGGCGAGCGCGCGGGAGGGTCGGAACGTTCTCAGTTCACTAGTGAAGTGATGATGTGCCGGAGCGCGCACGGGAGGCGGGACCGCGATGACCGTGGACACCATCGACGACCTGGAGAGCGCCCGGAAGGTGCTGGCCGCCCAGCCCTTCAGCGAGGTGATCGGCGCCCGGCTGGTCGCCTTCGGCGACGGCGAGGCCGTCCTGGAGCTGGACGTCCGCGACGCGCTCCGCCAGCAGTACGGCTTCCTGCACGGCGGCGTCCTCGGCTACGCCGCCGACAACACCCTCACCTTCGCCGCGGGCACGGTCGCCGGAGCCCGGCTGATCACCGCCGGGTACACCATCGACTACCTCAGGCCCGCCGACGGCGTCCTGCTGCGGGCCCACGCCCGCGTCGTCCGCGCGGGCCGCACCCGCGTGGTCAGCCGCTGCGACCTGACCACCGTGGCGGCCGACGGCGCCGAGACCCTGTGCGCGGTGGCACAGGGCTCCATCGCCGTACTGGGACCGGCCGACGGTTCCTGAGGAGCGGGGCCGTCCGGGCGTACCGCATCCGCGTTCCGCGCGGACCGGGAAGAGTCGATGTGGCGATCGACGGACATTCCCTGACGAGAGGGGCCCCCGTGGCAGTCACCGAGACCGTGCGGAACAGCCCGCTGCGCGACCGCACGGTCGTCGTGACCGGCGCCGCCCGCGGGGTCGGCGCGGCCCTCGCCCGTGCCGCCGCCCTGCGCGGCGCCCGGGTGGCGCTGCTCGGCCACGAACAGCGCGGGCTCGACGCCGTCGCCGCGACACTGCCCGCGCCGACCACGACCGCGGAACTGGACGTCACCGACGCGGCGGCCCTGGAGCAGGCCGCCCGCGAGGTACGCGCCCGCCTGGGCGCACCGTCCGTCGTCGTCGCCAACGCGGGCATCGCCGAGGGCGGCCCGTTCGCGCTGGCGGACCCCGCGCTCTGGCGGCGGGTGATCGACGTCAACCTGACCGGCAGCGCGTTCACGGCCCGCGCCTTCCTCGCGGACCTGGAGGACACCAAGGGCTACTTCCTCCAGGTCGCCTCCATGGCGGCGTTCGGCGCCGCGCCCCTGATGAGCGCCTACTGCGCCTCCAAGTCGGGGGTGGAGGCGTTCGCGCACGCGCTGCGGGCCGAGGTCGCCCACCGGGGGGTCGCCGTCGGCATCGCCTACCTCGGCTGGACCGACACCGACATGATCCGCGACGCCGACCGGCACCCCGTGCTGCGCGAACTGCGGCGGCACATGGGGCCCGCCGGGCGCCTGCACTCCGCCGACGAGGTCGCCGCCCGGCTGGTGCGCACCGTGGAACGCCGCCGCACCGCCGTCTACGTGCCCGGCTGGCTGCGGCTCGGGCAGGCGGCGCGGGCCGCGCTGCCCCCGGTGGTGCTGCGGGTCTCCCGCCACCAGCTGCCGCGGCTCTCCGCCCGCGAGCCGTTCCTCCCCACCGGCAGGCTGGGCGCGGGGGGCCGGGCCGACGCGGGGCGGGACTCCTGACCGCCGGGCGCGGATCCCGCTGCTCGGGCGGGCCCGGCTACTCGGTGCGGGCGACGAGGAGGGCGACGTCGTCGTGGTCGTCGGGATGGCGCAGCCCGAACAGCAGGAGGTCGCAGGTCTCCTCCAGTGAGTCGTGGGGTTCGCCGAGGTAGTCGAGGAGGACGCCCAGCCGGTCGTCGATGGGGTGGTGGCGGGTCTCCACGAGACCGTCGGTGTAGATGACCAGCAGATCGCCGGGGCCGAGGTCGACGGTGGTGGTCTCGAAGGGGACGCCGCCGATGCCGAGCGGGGCGCCGGCGGGCAGGTCTAGCAGGGCGGGCGCGGCGCCGCGGCGGGCCAGCGCGGGCGGCATGTGCCCGGCGTTGGCGACCCGGCACTTCTTGGTGTGCGGGTCGTACACGGCGTAGACGCAGGTGACGATGTAGTGCTCCAGATCGCAGGTGATCTTGTCCAGGTGCTGGAGCACCTCGCCGGGATCGAGGTCCAGGTCCGCGTAGGCGCAGGTCGCCGTGCGCAGCCGGCCCATGGTGGCGGCGGCGTCGATGCCGTTGCCCATGACGTCACCGACGACCAGGGCGGTCTTGTCGTCGGTCAGCTGGATGACGTCGTACCAGTCGCCACCGACCTCGCTGGTGGCCTGCGCGGGCTGGTAGCGGAAGGCGATCTCGAGACCGGGGTGGTGCGGTGAGTGGTCCGGGAGCAGACTGCGCTGAAGGGTGAGGGAGGTGTTGCGCACGCTCTGGAACCAGCGGGCGTTGTCGATGGCCACCGCCGCCCGCCCGGCCAGCTCGGAGGCGAGGACGACATCGTCCTGGTCGAAGGGGACCGGGTTGCGGGTGCGCTTGAGGTCGAGGACGCCCAGCACCTCGCCGTGCGCGATCAGCGGCACCGTGAGGTACGAGTGCACGCCCGCCCGGGACAGCAGCGCGCTCGCCTCGGCGTCCCGCGCGATCCGCGGCAGATCGTGGTCCCCGACGTGCCGCACCAGCACCGGCCGCGCGGTGTGCACGCACAGCGTGACGAGCCGGTCCCCCTCGTACGAGGCCAGGTCGCCCGGCGCGTCGGCGGCGTGCAGCGCCACCGTCGGGTGCGCCGCCTTCAGCGCCAGGGCCCGGAACAGCTCCGGCCCGTTGTCCGGCTGACGGGAGCGGCGGCACGCCAGCGCGGAGTCGAGGACGTCCACGGCGACCACGTCGGCGAGTTCCGCGGTGGCGATCTCGGCCAGCTCACGGGCGGTCTGCTCCACCTCCAGGCTGGTGCCCACCCGCGCCGAGGCGTCGGCGATCAGGGCCAGGCGGCGCCGCGCCCGGTCGGCCTCGGCCGCCGCCCGGTGCCGCTCGGTGACGTCGACGACCGAGGTGGCCGCGCCCAGCACCCGCCCGCCGGGGTCCTCCAGCCGGTAGAAGCACAGCGACCAGGCGTGCTCGTGCTCCGGGTCGGACTGCGGGCGGCCCACGTGGTACTGGTCGAGCAGCGGGGTGCCGGTGGTCAGGACCTGGCGCAGCGCCGACTCGATGGTGTCCACGTCGGGCAGGGCCGGGGTGTCCCGCAGATGACGGCCGATGTGGTCCTCGGCGGGGACGCCGTCGATCCGCTCCAGCGCCGGGTTGACCAGCCGGTAGCGCAGGTCGGGGTCCATCAGCGCGAGACCGATGGGGGACTGGTTGATCAGCCGCTCGCACAGCGCGAGATCGGTCTCGACGCGTTCCAGCAGCGCGTGGTCGGCCGCGATGCCCAGCGCGTAGACGTCACCGAGGTCGTCGGTGAGGCGCATGTTGCGGAACTCGGTGAGCCGGGTGCTGCCGTCCTTGTGCAGCACCGGGAAGGCGCCCGCCCAGCTGCGGCCGGTCTCCAGCACCTCCGCGAACAGGCTCTGCACCGCCTTGAGGTGCTCGGGGTGGATGAACAGCCGCGCCGCGTACTTGCCGAGCGCCTCCTCCGCGCGGTACCCGAACAGGTCCCCGGCCTGCGGCGTCCAGAAGACGATCCGCCCGTCGGCGTCCAGGACCACCGCGGCGACGCTCAGCACGTCGAGCAGACCGGTCGGCCGGGGCGGCAGCGGGTCGCCGTACTCCTCGCCCTGGTCTCGGAAGGATCCGGCAGTCATGGCGGCCCACCTCCTGCGCCGGTCGGCGGCACGACCACGCGCGTCGCACCGCACCACGGGTTCCTGCCACCGGCACTTCCATGCTCCCCCCGGGCATCCGCCTTCCCCAACCCGCGCCCGGCCCCGCCCCGTGGAACCGTGCGGATCGGCCGGAGTGGCAGCACCATGGTGCTGTAGAGGACGAAGCCATGAACCCATCGGAAACACCCCCGGACCATCCCCCGGTGCCACGCCCGGACCATCCCCCCGTGCCGCGCCCGGACCATCCCCCCGTGCCGCGCCCCGACCATCCTCCCGTGCCGCGCCCGGAGGGCCCCGCGTCCGACGACCCCCCGGGCCGGTTCGACGCGTCCACCGACGCCGCCGCCGTCCTCGCCGCGGACGGCGTCGTCGTCGCGTGGACCCGGGGTGCCGAGGAACTGGTCGGCAGGACGGCGGCCGAGGTCGTCGGGGAACCGGCGGGGCGGCTGCTGGCGATGCCCGGGGACCCGGCGCGGGTGGCGGGGATCGCGGAGCGGTGCCGGGGCGGGATGGGCTGGAGCGGGCACATCACGCTGCGGCACCGCGACGGCCGTGCCGTCGACGCCGATCTGCGGGTGTCGGCGTCCTTCCGCATCGGCGGCACCGAGTGCTTCCTGCTCTCGGCGCGGCAGCAGCGGCAGCGCTGGACCGTGGACGGGTTCGTGCCGGACGGGTTCCTCACCCGCTCCCCGGTCGGCATGGCGGTGCTCGACCTCGACCTGCGCTACGTGTGGCTCAACGACACCCTGGAACGCTTCGGCGGCATCCCGCGCGAGCAGCGGCTCGGCCACCGGCTGAGCGAACTGCTGCCCGGCCTCCAGGCGGACACCCTCGAAGGCCTGATGCGCAAGGTCCTGACCACCGGCGTCCCCGTCACCGACTACGAGTACGTCGGCTGGAGCTGGGCCGACCCCCGTCGGCAGCACGCCTACTCCACGTCCTTCTTCCCGCTGGTCGACGCCGACGACTCCGTCACCGGGATCTGCTACATGGTCCTCGACGTCACCGAGCGCTGGAACGCCCGCCGGCTGCTGACGCTCGTCAACGAGGCCGGCACCCGCATCGGCAGGACCCTCGACGTGCTGCGCACCGCGCAGGAACTGGCCGACTTCGCCGTCCCCCGGTTCGCCGACTTCGTCATCGTCGACCTCCTGGAGCCCGTCCTGAGCACCGAGGCGCACGGCTCCTGGCCCGCCGACGCCCGCCCCGACTCCCTCCGGCCGGTGATGCGGCGCGCCGGGATGAAGTCGGTGCGCGAGGGCTGCCCGGAGGCGGTGGCGCGGATCGGGGACCGCGTCGACTTCCTGCCCCCGCCGCACGACCTGCGCCTCCTCATCAGCGGCGACCCCATCCACATCCCCGTCCTCGACCCCGACGACGAGCTGTGGGTGACCGAACAGCCCGAACGGGCCGCCAGCATGAGCGAGTTCGGCCTGCACTCGCTGATCTCCGTGCCGATGCGGGCCCGCCACACCGCCCTCGGCCTCACCACGTTCGTACGGTCCCTCAACCCCACCCCCTTCCAGCCCGACGACGTGCTGCTCGCCCGCGAACTGGTGGCGCGCGCCGCACTGTGCGTCGACAACGCCCGCCGCTACACCAGGGAGCACACCGCGGCGGTCACCCTCCAGCGCAGCCTGCTGCCGCACGCCCTGACCGGCGGCACCGCGCTGGAGGTCGCCTCCTCCTACCTCCCGGCGGACGCGCCCGGCGGCGTCGGCGGCGACTGGTTCGACGTGATCCCGCTGTCCGGCGGCCGGGTGGGCCTGGTCGTCGGCGACGTGGTGGGGCACGGCCTGGCCGCCGCTGCCACCATGGGACGGCTGCGCACCGCCGTACAGACCCTCGCCGACATGGAGATGCCGCCCGACGACCTGCTGGCCCACCTCGACGACCTCGTCCTGCGGCTGGGCGAGGAGGAGTCCCCCGGCGCACCGGCCGACGGGCACAACAGCACCCCGTTCCTCGGCGCGACCTGCCTGTACGCCGTCTACGACCCGGTCACCCGGCGGTGTGCCATGGCCCGCGCCGGACATCCGCCGCCCGTCGTCGTCACCCCCGACGGGCGGGTCTCCTTCCCCGAGCCGCCGGCCGGGCCGCCCCTCGGTCTCGGCGGCATGGCGTTCGAGGCCATGGAGATCGAACTGCCCGAGAACAGCCTGTTCGGCCTCTACACCGACGGTCTGATCGAGGGCGCCGACCACGACATGGAGCGGGGCATGGCCCGCCTCGGGGAGGTGCTCGCCGAGCCCGGCCCCGACCTGAATGCCCTGTGCACCTCCGTGGTCCGGCAACTCGTCCCCGTACCGCAGCCGGACGACATCGCCCTGCTCCTGACCCGCACCCACGCCCTGGGCGCCGAGCAGGTCGTGTCCTGGGAGGTGTCCGCCGACCCGGCCGCCGTCGCCGAGGTCCGGGCCCGCGCCACCCGCCAGATGGAGGCCTGGGGGCTCGGCGAGCTGGCCCTCACCACGGAACTCCTCGTCAGCGAACTGGTCACCAACGCCATCCGCTACGCCGAACCGCCCATCCGGCTACGGCTGCTCCGCGACGCCCGGCTGACCTGCGAGGTCTCCGACGCCAGCAGCACCGCGCCCCGGCTGCGGCACGCCCGCAGCACCGACGAGGGCGGTCGCGGCCTGTTCCTGGTGGCCCAGCTGGCCCACCGCTGGGGCGCCCGCTACACCCCCTGCGGCAAGATCATCTGGGCCGAGCAGGAGATCTGACCTCACCGCGGCGGCGGCGCCACCCCCACCGCGAGGGCGGCCAGGTCCTCCGCCGTGCGCGGCCCCTCCGCGGCCTCGTCCAGCAGACCCTGGGTGCGCAGCAGCCGCGCCGCCGCCACCCCCCAGGGCAGCCGCAGTCCCGCCCGCTCCAGCAGATCGGTGCGGGCCAGCACGACCGCCGTGGGGCCGGTGTGCGCGCCCGACGGGGTGAGCAGGGCGGCGTCGTCGGCCCAGCGCAGCGCCAGGTCCACGTCATGGGTGGCCATCACCACCGTGGTGCCCGTCGCACGCAGCCCGTCCAGGGTGGCCAGCAGCCGTTCCTGGCCGTCCGGGTCGAGGCCCGCGGTCGGCTCGTCGAGGATGAGCACCCGGGGCCGCATCGCCACCGCGCCCGCGATGGTGGTCCGCTTGCGCTGCCCGTAGGAGAGCAGGTGCGTGGGACGGTCGGCGAGAGCGGTGATGTCCAGCGCGGCGAGCGCCTCCGCCACCCGGGCGCGCACCTCGGCGTCGGACAGCCCGAGGTTCAGCGGCCCGAACGACACGTCCTGCGCGACGGACGCGGCGAACAGCTGGTCGTCCGGGTCCTGCACCACCAGTTGCACCGTCGTCCGCAGCCGGGTCAGCCCCTTGCGGTCGTACGCCACCGGCCGCCCCTCGACCGCCAGCGTCCCCGCCCGCGGCCGGAGGCCGCCGCTGAGCAGCCGCATCAGCGTGGTCTTGCCGCTGCCGTTGCGGCCGAGCAGCGCCAGCGCCCGCCCCTCGTGGACGTCGAAGTCGAGGCCGTCGAGGACGGTGGGCCCGTCCTCGTAGGCGAACGAGGCGCCCCGCAGGGCGAGAAGTGCCGACTCCGTCATGTCAGCGGCCTTTCCAGTACGAGGGTGAGGGCGGCCACGGCCACCAGCAGCGCGAGACTCGCGCCGGTGAAGCGGACGGAGATGCGGGCCTCGGGAACCAGCACCCGCAGGGAACCGTCGTAGCCGCGTCCGGCGAGCCCCGCCTGGAGCCGGGCGGCCCGGTCGAAGGCCCGCACGAACGCCGTGGCACCGAGACCGCCGAGGGACCGCCAGGTCGCGGCCCGCGTCGTGTGGCCGAGCCGCGCGGCCTGCGCCGCCCGCACCCGCCGCACCGAGTCCAGCAGCAGGAAGCTCATCCGGTACGTCACCAGCGCCACGTCCACGACCGGCGCGGGCACCCCGGCCCGCTCCAGCCGCGGCAGCAGGTCCGACATCGGCGTGGTGAACGCGAACAGCAGCACCCCGAGGGACGCCGCCGACGTCCGCAGCAGCAACTCCCCGGCCCGCAGCGGCCCGTCGCCGGCGAGGGACACGAACCCGTCCGGGCCGCCGACCTGCACCAGCAGCGTCACGGCCCCGGACACACAGAAACCCAACGGCACCCGGTACGCCCGCCACAGCCTGCGACCCGGCACCCCGGCCGGTCCCAGCAGCAGGGTCAGCGCGGTCAGCAGCACCAGCGCCGCGCCCGGCCAGGGCGGCAGCGAGATCGCCAGCACGGTCAGACCGAGCCCGAGCACGGCCTTGTCCACGGGGTGACGGCGGCGCCAGCGACTGCTGTGCGCCGCCGCGTCGATGGGCAGCACTCAGTCGTCCTGAGGGCTGGCCGGACGGGCGGCCAGGGCCCGCTCCGCGCCCTGCCGCCGCCCGCGGCGCAGCCCGAAGTAGTACGCCAGTACGCCCGTGCCGAGCGACGCCTGCACCGCGAACAGCGCCGACTCGATCTCGCCCGAGGGAGGTTCGTACAGCGGCGAGAACCACGGCTCGTAGTCCGGCTCGATCTCGGTGATGGCCGTCTCCGCCTCACCGTCGGCGCCGGTGAACGGCTCCTCCTTGTGGTCGCCCATGCCGAGCGCCAGCGGCAGCACCGCCAGCGCGGCCACCGCCAGCAGCAGAAGCAGGTTGATCTTCGTGTTCCGCTTCACCGGGCCACCGCCTCCGGCTTCGCGGACTTCGTCAGCAGCACCCCGAGCCGGGTCAGTTCCCCCCTGCTCGACTGCACCAGCAGCCGCATCACCAGCACCGTCAGCAGGCCCTCGCTCACCGCGAGCGGGATCTGGGTGACGGCGAAGATGGAGCCGAACTTGCCGAGCGCGCCCAGGAACCCACTGCTCGGGTCGGGGAAGGCCAGCGCCAGCTGCACGCTGGTGACGCAGTACGTGGACAGGTCGGCGACGAACGCGCCGCAGAACACGGTGACCATCAGCGGCACGTCGTAGCGGCGCAGCAGCCGGTAGACGCCGTAACCCGCCCAGGGGCCCACGATCGCCATGGAGAAGACGTTGGCGCCGAGGGTGGTCAGCCCGCCGTGCGCCAGCAGCAGCGCCTGGAAGAGCAGGGTGATGGTGCCCAGCACCGCCATCACCGGTGGCCTGAACAGGATGGCACCGAGGCCGGTGCCCGTGGGGTGGGAGCAACTGCCGGTGACGGAGGGCAGTTTCAGCGCGGACAGGACGAAGGTGAAGGCGCCGGAGGCACCGAGGAGCAGGGTGCTCTCCGGGTGCTCCCTGACCTCACGGGTGAGTGACCGGACTCCGTGGACGACGAACGGCGCGGACGCGGCGCTCCAGGCGATCGCGTGCGCCGGAGGTAGGAAACCCTCGGCTATGTGCATGGCTCAGCAGACCCTCTCCAGCACCTCGTGGATGGTTGACGCGCCTTGGCCGGTCTCCTGGCTGACGGGTGACACCGCCCGTGCTCCGCCTTCCCGGGTCCCAGGAGGGACCCAGTGGCTGCCCGTGAGGGCTGGAGCCGGACTTCCCGATCACAGTGGCGAGGGCCGCACCGGCATCACACCGGATTTCCCGTTCACCAAGGCGTGGTGACAGTAATCGGCCGCCGGGGGTGGTGACAAGCGGGCATCGGGGGCGCGGAGCCGGGCGCACACCCGCACACCGGCGCACGCGGACGCGTCCGGGAGGGCTCCAGAACGGCTCGCGCAGGACTCGAATTCCCTTGGAGTAAGGGTTGACGGCGAGGTGCGGCCTTGCGGTCCCCGGACCCCGCCCAGAAGGATGGGGTGACAATCAATTTCCTTTGGAGGGTGAATGGCCAGGGGTGTTGGGGCGGAAGAGCTGTACTCGGCCATCGAGAAATCGGCTCAATTGGCGGACACGCCCTGCGCGCGCGAAAAGGTGCTGCCCATTCTGCGCGCGTACGAGGACGCGTTCGTCGTGGACGGTGGAATCGTCTTCAGTGTGCAGACCGGCGGGCAGGAGAGCCGGGATCTCGAATACACCATCCAGCTGTCGGCGTCCGGCGACCCGTATGAACGCGCCCTGTCGGGTGGCTTCGTCACCAGGACGGACCATCCGGTGGGAGCCCTGCTCACCGACCTGCGTGACCGGGTCTCCATCGACCTCTTCGCCGTCGACGGCGGGGTCGTCGGCGGCTTCAAGAAGCTCTACGCCGTGTTCCCCAGGGACCTGCGGAACGTGTCGTCACTGGCGGAGATTCCGTCCATGCCGCGTTCACTCGCCGAGCACTCGGAATACTTCTCCCGGTACGGTCTCGAGGAATCCGCGGTGATCGGGGTCGACTACCGGCGAAGAACCATGAACGTGTACTTCCAACTCCCCGTACCCGGCGCTTTGGAAGCGCGGTCCGTCCGCTCGATGCTCGACGAGATCGGAATACCCGAACCGGATGAGCGAATGGTGGAGTACGCGTGCCGTTCGTACCGCGTCTATGCCACGCTCAGCTGGGACCTCCCGGGCATCCAGCGCATTTCCTTCGCCCCCGCGCCGCGCCGTGGCCTGGACCTGTCCGGGCTCCCGACCCGGCCTGAACCGGAGATCGAGCGGTTCATGAACGAGGCTCCGTACACCTACGAGGGTGACCCCATCCGCACCTCGGTCGTCAAGTGGTCCGCCGACTCCGAACGCCTCGACCTCGGGTCCTACTACCAGATGTCGCCCCTCCAGTTGAAGGCCGTGATGGCGAGCCAGCAGGCACCGGCCTAGCGGGAGCCGTCGAGGTACACCGGGTACGGCGTCGTGGCGCGGGACCGCCGCCGGCGGGGAGCCGTACGGGCTCCCCGCCACCGTACGGGCTCTGCCGCGTCCGGCTTCACGGGTTCCCGTGCACGGTAGACGCCGACGCGCCGCCCTCCGAGTGGGGGCCAGCCCACGGGGGTACGACCGCACCCGCGCTCCGGGCACGCTGCCCGGCCACGTACCCCCCGACGCCCAGCCCGACCCCGGCCAGCGTCAGCAGGGCACCGAAGGCCCCCAGGGCCAGTGGCCCCACCGACGCGGCCGACTCGTCCACGACTCGGCCGCGTACATCGGAGGCCGCGACGCTCCCCGAGTGTTCGCCGAGGAAGTAGCGCGAGTCATTGGCGTTGGCCCGGTGATCACCGAGGAGGAACAGCCGCCCTTCCGGAACGGTCACGTCGTACGAAGGGCCCGCCGAGGCGAACTTGTCGCGCATCACGTACGGTTCGTCGATCTCCTCGCCGTTCACCGCGACGCGCGTACCGTCACGGGACTCCACGTGGTCACCGCCCAGGCCGATCACCCGCTGGAGGACCGGCGCGCCTCCGTACCGCCCCGGCACACTGACGAGGACGACATCACCGCGGCGTATCCCGGCCGCGTCGACGCGCTCGATGGTCAACTGCTCGCCCGGACTGTAGGTGGGCCGCATCGCCTCGCCCGCGACGGTGATCCGCTCCCGGTCCAGGACACCGGTGCCCCCGATCCCTCGCGCGGCCCCCAGCAACAGCACCAGCCCCAGCGGAACCAGCACCCAGGCGGCGACCCGGAGTCCACGGCCCGCACGTCGCGACTGCACGAACGCCCCTCCCTGTCTGTCTGTGCTCAACTCCCGGAAACGGAACGGCCCGGCTCGAAGGTCGGGTCAAGGTTGTACTGCGCGATCCCGAAAGGCTTGAACTCCTCCTCCGCAAGGACTCGGTAGAGAAACTCAGAAGTCGACATGTCATAGGTGCGCCACTCGCCGACGTCACCTCGCGCGAGAACGGAGTACTCGCCAGGACTCTGCGCGTCCACAAGCCAGGCGTATTCATCTGCCCATTCGGTTGCCGCCCACACCATGACGCCCTTTCCTCCCGGAACGTAAACCGGGTGTGCGTCATCGTTTCCGCCTGCCGCGAGGGAGGCCCGCCATTGGGCGAGGAAGTCGAAGGCGTGGGGGCCCGAAGGTCCGAAGAAGTAGACGGACTCACTGAAGACGCCGCCCCCGAAAGCCTCGAAGAGTTCCTTGTAGTCCGCCGGCAGCGGAGCCTGCAACTCCCCCTCGATCGCCTCCCAGTCGACGGAGAGCCGCAACGGCTCCCAACCGGTCAACTCGATCAGCCGCTGAACCCACATAGAAGACCTTTCAGAAATGAAGGGCGCAGGCGGACATCACTGATCGACATCCGCCTGCACCCACTGTTGCCGCGATTCGGTGAAGGTGAACTAACCTACGGCTTCAAGCCGTTGGGGGTGTTCCAGATTGTGATCGGTTCGGCTGGTATCTCCCCGGTATCCAGGTTCAACCAGTTGATCGTGAGATAATCCGGAGCCCCGTTCTTACCCGTGTAGTGGGCGGTGACCTCATAGTAAACCGTCTGGCCACTGTTCACCATGGCGGCGACCTCGCTCTCCACCTTGGCCATGTAGGGCTTCCTGTTGGGTACGCCGTGCAGGGCAACGAGATTCCGGCGGTCCGTACCACTTCCACCCAGCTGATTACCCAGCAGGTGACCACGGTTCATTCCTACGCCATGGATGAAACCCGGGGGCACGGTGTCCGGATGGGCCCTCATCGGCCGGGGAACCGGAGTTCCCGCGATCAGTGAATCGGAGTTGCCCATCTGCTGGCCACTGTCGTTGACCCAGCTGAAGTCACCCTTGTTGAGGCAGGCCCGCACGCCCTGTGCCCGGTCGTACTTGTCGAGGGGCTGATAGAACACCGAGCTTTCGCCGTCGGCGCACGAGTCCTTGGTGAACGGGAACAGCGCTACCGCCGGAACCCAGTCCCACTGCCCGTCGGGCTCGACGAGCCGGCCCTTGCTGAGGTCGCCCGAGTATTCGGACTCGTACCCGTTGGGGGCTGTCTCGTTGTACCAGCCGATGCCCGTCAGGAAGGTGTCGGCGACGGTCTTCCAGCCGCTTCCCGCCTTTTTGACTCCGGCGCCCGCGGCATCCCCGATCGTGTCGAGAACGTCGCCGCACCAGTCACAGCCGAAGATGTGACCGTCCAGTTCGACGAAGCTGGTGGGATTCCCACCGGTGAAGGAGTACCGGTTTCCGGTGTACGGATCGGAACCGAGCGCCATGTCCGCGAGGGCACCGTTGTACATGTCCCGGGTGGTGAACCGGTTGAGCCCGGGGTTGTAGTCCCGGAAGCCCATGTCGTAGGTGCCCGCATGGGCGTCCCACCGCTTGGAGTTGTAGCGGTAGGGGTTGTAGACCTCCTTGGTCGGGTCGGCGGCGTCGGGCTTGTCGATGCCGGTGAACTCGGACTCGTCGTCCGACCCGTAGGCGGTGTAGCCGTAGGTGGACTTGGAGTTGCCGTCCTTGTCGGTCAGCGTCTCGACGTCGGTGTGCGAGTTGTAGCCGTAGTAGCTGTCCTCGCTGGTGCCGTCGGTGTTGTGCTTGACCTGCGAGAGGCGCTCGCCCCAGGGGCTGTACTGGTACGACTTCGTCAGCTCGCCGGCGACCTCCTCACCGAGCACCTCGGTCGACAGTCCCAGGTAGCTGAAGTCGGTGGTCTCGCCGTCGGCCGTCTTGGACGCCGTGCGGTCCAGCGGGTCGAAGGTGTACCTGGTGGACTTCAGCGTGCCCGCGTCGTCCATCTTCTGGGATTCGATCACGTGGTCGAATCCGTCGTACAGTGAGCGCTCGATGACTTGCCGCCGCCGGTGACGGACTCCTGACGACCGAACGGGTCGTAGTTGTACGTCGCCGTCGAGCCGTCCACCGTCGCGGAGACCAGGCGGTTGCGGTCGTAGGCGTACGTCGTGGACGCGCCCTTGACCGTCTGGCTGATGACGTTGGAGTTGTCGTCGTGGACGTATGTCTCGGTGCCCGCACCGTTACCGGTCTTGACCGACTTGGCGAGCCGGTTCGCGGGGTCGTAGGTGTAGTCCGTGGTCGACTCGAGATAGGCCGAGTTGTCGTCGGCGTTCATCTTCTTCGCGATGTCCTGCGCCTTGTTCCCATTGGGGTCGTAGGCGTAGGTGTGCGAGGAGACGAGAGTGCCGTTCGGCTTCTTCTCGACGGTCGTCCTGACCGCACCACTGAGGTAGTAGGTGTAGTCGACCGTGTTCTCGTTGTTCTTGGTCTCCTGGAGCTTCAGACCACGGTCGGTGTACGTGTACGACGTCACCTTCGGCGAGGTGTCGGTGGACGACTTGCCGACCGAAACGGTCTTTACCAGATCCCGTAGGTCGTAGGTGTACTTGGCGAATTGGTCGGGATGGTTGATGGTCTCCGGTTTGCCGTTGACGTCGTACGTGTACGACGTCGACTTCTGCTCGGTCCCGGCCAGCGCTTCGGTGACCTTGGCGACCTGGTTGAGGCCGGTGTAGGCGATCGTGTAGGCATCGATCCTGGCACCGGAGGAGGTGTCGTCGATCGAGGTCAGATTGCCGTTGACGTCGTAGGAGTAGGCGAAGGACTTCTTCTCGGAATCCGTCTCGCCGGAGGCGTCGCGCACCAGCTTGACGCCGTCGGCGACCACGGTGCCGCCGCCGTTCTGCTCCAGCTTCAGCTTGGCGTCATTGCCCTGCTTGAGGCTGTACGAGCCGAGCGGGACCCAGGTGCCGGTGTTGGCGTTCTGGTCCTTGGTGACCGAGGGCTCGCTCGTCGACCCCTGCGACAGCGTGTACTTCGCCGTCGTGGCCGCGCCCGTCACCTTCGGGTACTTCACATACGCGGTGTACGTGCCGTCCTTGGGGATGTTGAGCGTCCATGTGAAGGCGTCCGTGCCCGTACCCGCCGCGTGCGTGCGGTGGTCGTAGCCGTGCTGCCCGGCGAGGTCACCCTTCGCCCAGGTACCGGTCGAAGAGGTGTGGTGGCTGTCGGAGTTGTCCACCAGGACCACCGACTTGCCCACCGGCACCCCGTCGTCCGCCTTGGACTTCAGCTTGCCGTCGGGGTAGTACGACCACGTCATCGTGCGGTCCGAGGAGCCGCCCGCGGAGGTGAGCGTGCGGGCCTTCTGCTGGCCCAGCTCGGTGTAGTCGTACGTGGTGGTGATGTCCCACGGGTCGGTGGACTTCCGCGTCCAGCCGTTGTCGAAGTACTCGAAGACCGTGTCGTTGCGGACCGTCTGGCCCTGCGACGGCGGCAGCGACTTCTTCTGCACGCGGCCCACCGCGTCGTACACGGTCTGCGTGTAGACGTTGGGGCTGTTGTACCGGGAGTCGGCCGGGTCGTACGGCTGGAACTGCTTGACCGGACGGTTCAGCGCGTCGTACTCGGTGCGCGAGGTGAAGTCGTCCGCGGCCGCCGTGGCCGTACCACGCGGGGAGATGACCCTGGTGGTGTTGCCGACCTGGTCGTACTCGTACCGGGTCGTACGGTACGTGGTGCCCTCGTAGGGGGTCCGGACCTCCTTCTTCTTTCCGCGCTCGTCGTAGTCGACGTAGGTGATGTTGCCCTCGGCATCCTTGGTCTGGATGACCAGGGAGTCCTTGTCGTAGGTCGTCGAGACGGAGTTGCCGGCGGCGTCCGTGACCGTGGTGACCCGGTGGTTCAGGTCGTAGGCGGTCTTGGTCAGGTAGTCGGCCGGGTCCGCCGTGGCGTTCTTCTTCGGGTCGATGATCCGGATGACGTTGCCGACGTTGTCGTACTCGTACGAGATCCTGTGCTGCTCGGAGTTCACCACGGAGGTGAGCTGGTAGATCTCGTCGTACGTGTTGGTGGTGACGTGGTCGGTGGCGTCGCCCGTGGTCAGTACACCCTTGGGCTCGGTCGTCGTCCTGAGGTTGCCGACCTTGTCGTAGGTGTAGACCGTCTTCCGCTCGGCGGAAGTGGCGGTGTCCTTCGGTGCGGAGTCCGAGACGACCTGGTCGGCCGCGTCGTAGACCGCCGTGGAGACCGCGCCGTTGGGCGCCGTCGCCTTGGTGACGTTGTCATTCGCGTCGTACTCCGGGGCCGCCAGCGTGATCAGGTCACCGGCCGCCTGGTCCTTCGGCACCGTCTTGGTCAGCGGGCGGCCGAAGGTGTCGTACGTCTGTGTGGTCTTCTTGCCGAGGGCGTCGGTGGACTCGGTGACCTGGCCGCGCTCGTCGTAGACGAAGGATGTCGTGTGCTCGAGCGCGTCGGTGATCTTCGCCGGGTAGCCCGTCGGGCCGAAGTCGGCGTTTCTCGTCGGGTTGCCGTTGGCGTCGGTCGCCTTGGTGAGCTGGCCGTGGGAGTCGTACTCGTAGGACGTGGTGTAGTCCCCGGCGGTCGCGGTGGCGACGCCCTTGGGGTCGGTGACCGTGGTCAGGTTGCCGAAGGTGTCGTAGCCGAACTGCCAGGCGCGGCCCTCGGGTGAGGTCTTGCGGAACAGGTCGGCGGCGTAGCCGTCGGCGCGGGTCTGGTACGCGTACTTCGCCGCGTTGGCCGGGTAGGTGCCGGGCGCGCAGTCGGACTGCGGTGGGACGCCGGTCCTGTTGTTCTCCGCGTCGCGCTGCCAGAGCGGGTAGCCGGTCTTCTGGTCGTAGCAGTACGCGGTCTTGGCGCCGTTGTTCTCCTCCAGGTAGGTGACGTTGTTGTCCGCGTCCCACACCATC
Organism: Streptomyces sp. B93; assembly: GCF_018070565.1. Taxonomy (GTDB): domain Bacteria; phylum Actinomycetota; class Actinomycetes; order Streptomycetales; family Streptomycetaceae; genus Streptomyces. The sequence goes on along the minus strand of NZ_JAGPXL010000050.1, from coordinate 541 downwards.
TTCGTGGTCTGCGACTTGGCGTTGACCGTCTCGACGGCGCGGCCGAAGTCGTCGGTGACGTACTTGGTGGTGTGGTTCTCGGCGTCGGTCACCGTGATTTTGGTGAAGCCGGTGTTCACGGTGTCCGCGGCGTAGGTGTAGCCGGTGTCGTGGCCGAGCCGGTCGGTGACGGTCTTCGTCCACCAGTGGTACTTGGGGTCGTCGCCGGTCTGCGGGGAGTAGTACGTCAGCCGGGTGGCGTTGCCGCGCGGGTCGGTGGCCTTGACCAGCTTGACGTTCTTGTTGCCCTGGGTGGCGTCGTAGGTGAACCTGAAGACCTTCGGCTGCGGGGAGCCGTCACCGTCGGTGAACTGCCCGAGCAGGCCCTTGTCGGTGTAGTAGAAGGAGATCTTCCGGCCGGAGACATCGGTGAGCGACTTGATGTGGTCGTAGATCTTGGAGTTGGTCAGGTGGGAGCCGGTGACCTTGGCGCCGCTGTCGTCGATGTACTCGTACGACGCGTCGCCCTTCTTGTAGTAGTCGACGGTCAGGGACTGACGGC
>NZ_JAGPXL010000005.1 GCF_018070565.1 Streptomyces sp. B93 | reverse complement strand
TTTGGTGGGGTGGGGGGGGGGGGTGGCGGGGGTGGGGGTGGGGTGCGGCCTGGTGGGCCGGGCGGGTGGCCGCGGTGGGGTGGGGGCGTTCACCGACTCGTTGCCGCCCGCCGGGTTGCCGACGCCGACGACGTCGGCGCTGTTGCCGGTGACGTTCACCGGGAGGTGCACGGGCAGGTGCACGCCGTTGCCGGAGATCACGCCCGGCGAGTCCTCGGTGTGCCCGTGGGCAAAGGCGGCGGGCGTGAGCCGGTGTCCCGCGCCCTCGTTGGCGCAGCCGTTGCCCGTCGCGGGGTTCAGCAGCCCCACCACGTTCACGGTGTTCCCGCACACGTTCACCGGCACGTGCACCGGGAGCTGGACGGTGTTGCCGGAGATCAGTCCGGGCGAGTCGGCCGCGGCGCCGTCGGCCGCGGAGTCGGCGTGCGCCGGAAGCGCCATCGCCATCGCGCCGGAGGCGGCGGCGACGGCCATCACACCGTTTCGGGTGGCCCGTCTCATGGGATCCCTGCCTTCCAGACATGGTCGCGGGCGGTCGTTCGCCCGCACCCGAAAGAACGCGGGCGAACCATCCGAGTTATGGCTTATCGGCCTTTCACCCCATCGAGTGGCAGGGTTATCGAACCAATGGCAAAAGCTGCCGAACGGGATGCGAGCGGCGCAGAGTACCCCGGATCCGGCGCCCCCGCTCGCGCGGAGGCGAGCCTTCCGGGGTGCGCCTATGGTGATCGAGGGCCTGCCCGCGTCCTTGGAGGCATCGATGCCCGCACCGCGCTCGACGCGGACCGCGCTGCGGCGCGGCCCGCTCATCACGGCACTCGCCCTCACCCTGCTGGGGGCGGGACAGCCCGCGACGGCCGCGAACGGCTCCGGGCCGGACCTGTCCCGGTTCTACGGCCAGCGGGTCAAGTGGTCGGTGTGCGAGGGCGCGCAGGCGCCGAAGGACCTCCAGTGCGGCAAGGTCACGGTGCCCGTGGACTACGCCCGGCCCCGCGCCGGGAGCCTCGACCTCGCCGTCGCCCGCTACCGCGCCACCGGTGACCGGCGCGGCTCGGTGGTGCTGAACTTCGGCGGCCCGGGCGGCTCGGGCGTCGCCGGGCTCGCCGCGGACGGCAAGGACTTCATGGACCTCACCGACGGCTACGACGTGGTGAGCTTCGACCCGCGCGGCGTCGGCCGCTCCTCCCCGGTCAGCTGCGGCGACGGCTTCCTGAGCGCCGAGGCGTCGGGCGCCGCCGACGACGCGCTGCGCGATCCGCGGGCCGCGATGCGGGAGTTGCGCAGGACCGCCGACGAGTGCGCCGAGCACTCCGGGCCCGTGCTGCCGCACATAGGCACGGTGAACGTGGCCCGGGACCTCGATGTGATCCGGGCCGCGCTCGGCGACGACAAGCTCAACTACCTCGGTTTCTCCTACGGGTCCCGGCTGGGCGCGGTCTACGCGGCCCAGTTCCCGCGGCGGGCGGGCCGGTTGGCGCTGGACGGCGTGGACACCCTCACCGAACCGCTCACCGAGCAGGGCGTGGCGGGCGCCGAAGGACAGCAGAAGGCGCTGAAGGACTTCGTCGACTGGTGCGCGCGGGACATCGCCTGCCCGTTCGGGCAGGATCCGCGCCGGGGCCGTGAGGAGGTGCTGCGGCTGGTCCGCTCGATGGACGAGGATCCGGTGCCGGGCGTCTTCGGTGGCATGTTCACCGGCCAGGACCTGGTCGGCGCCATCGGGCAGGCGCTGTACAGCAAGGACCTGTGGCCGTCGCTCCAGCGGGCCCTGGCGCAACTGGTGGAGGACGGCGACACCCGGGGCGTGGAGGGGTTCGCCTCCGGCGGTTTCGCGTTCCCGCTCCGGCAGCGGACCGGTGGTCTCGCCGACGAGGAGGACATCCCCATGGACAACCTCCCCGCCGCGCTGATGGCCGTGAACTGCGCGGACGACCCCGACCGCCCCACCGCCGAGCGCATCACCCGGGACCTGCACCGGCTGCGCGCCAAGTACGAGCAGGCGTCCCCGGTGTTCGGCCGGTACCGGCTGGCCCAGGTGCTGATGTGCTACGGCCGCCCCAAGGGCACCGACTACATCCGCGAGCGGGTCAAGGACGTCGACGCCCCGAAGATGCTCCTGGTCGGCACCCGCGGCGACCCCGCGACGCCGTACCGGTGGACGGAGCAGACCGCCAAGCGGCTCGGCCCGTCGGCGGTCGTGCTGGACAACCGCGGCCAGGGCCACACCGGTTACGGCTCCTCCGCGTGTGTCCACCGCAAGGTCGACGACTTCCTGCTGTACGGCTCCCTCCCGCCGGACGGCAGTTCGTGCGGTGCCGAGGAGGCGGACGAGTGAACGGGGCGCGGGGCCGGGCGCGTTGACGCGAGGCGGCGCCGCGGGGGCTCGGGTTCCGGTGTGGACGGCCGGGCGGGCCCCAGGCTGTCCGGGGTGGCCGCCTACCGGAGGCGCCCCGGCACCGGCCGGAGCCACCCGCCGCACAGCGCGCTCCCTCGCCACCCGCCCACCTGCCGTGACGCGGTCCGCCCCGCGCACCGAATGCCCACCAGACGAATCGGACCTATGGTGCTGTCATGGAGCACGCACTCAGTCCCGCGACCCTCGCCGAGCTGCGGCGCCCGCGTCCTTACCCCGCGGTGTCCGTGCTGGCCCCGACGCACCGTCGGGAGCCCGACAACCACCAGGACCGGGTCCGGCTGCGCAATGTGGTGGCCGAGGCCAAGCGGCAGTTGGAGCACGACCCGGCGGTCACCCGGGAACGGCGCGTCGATGTCGAGGAGCATCTCGACCTGGCGCTCGCCGAGGTCGATCTCGCCCACACCGAGGACGGGCTGGTGATCTTCGCCGCGCCCGGTGAGCACCAGGTGTGGTCGCTGGCCCGGCCGGTGCCGGAGCGGGTGGTTCTCTCGGACACCTTCCTGACCCGCAACCTGGTCTCCGCGCAGGCCTCCGAACGGCCGTTCTGGGTGCTGTCGGTCGCCTCCGACCGGGTCACCCTGTGGAGCGGCGGGGTGGACCGGGTGGTCGAGGAGCACACCAGCGGCTTCCCGATGACCAGGGACACGAGGAACTTCGACCCGGAGCGGCAGGAGCGGATCGGTGATGTGCCGAGCGCGTTCCGCGACGAGGACACCAAGCGCTTCCTGCGCGACGCGGACACCGCGATGGCCGCCGTCCTGCGCCAGGACCCCAGGCCGCTGTACGTGACCGGTGAGCAGGCGGCGCTGTCGCTGCTCGACGAGATCGGCGGGGCCACCCGGGGCGCCTCCCAGGTCCGGCACGGCGGGCTGGCGCACGGCAGCCACGAGGCGGTGTGGAAGGCCGTCCGGCCGCTGATCGAGGCCGAGGCGCGGCTGAGCGCCGACACGGTCGCCGAGGAACTGGTCAGGGCCCGGGGCCGCAAGGAGTTCGCGGCCGGTCTCGACGAGGTCTGGCAGAACGCCCTCGAGGCCCGGGTGCGGCTGCTCGCCGTGGAGGAGAACTACCGCGCGACCGTGCGCGACGACGGCGGCCATCTGGTCCCGGCCGACAGCGGCGACCTGGACGCCCGCGAGGACATCGTGGACGAGATCGTCGAGCAGTGCCTGGAGACCGGCGCCGAGGTGCGGTTCGTCCCGGACGGCATGCTCACCGACGCCGACGGCATCGCCGGGGTGCTGCGCTACTGACGGGCCCCGCGCACGTGTGCCTACGCTGTGCCGGGACGACCGGCGACAAGGGAGTGCGCACGTGGGTGACGTGTTGGGCGTGGCGGTGCTGGGTGCGGGACACATGGGCGCCGACCACATACGGCGGCTGGACCGGGTGGTGAGCGGCGCGCGGGTGGCCGCCGTCGCGGACCCGGACCCGGAGCGGGCGAAGGAGGCGGTGGCCGGGATCGAGGGCGTGTCGGTGCACACCGAGACCGCGGCGGCCCTGGACGCGCCTGGCGTCGGCGCCGCACTGATCGCCTCGCCCGGCCCGGCGCACGAGGAGGCGCTGCTCGCGGCGTTCGAGCGGGGGCTCCCGGTGCTGTGCGAGAAGCCGATGGTCCCGGACTCCACGGGGGCGCTGCGGGTGGTGGAGGCGGAGGCGCGGCTCGGCCGCAGGCTGGCCCGGATCGGGTTCATGCGCCGCTACGACGCCGAGTACCGCACGCTGAAGTCGCTGCTGGACGGCGGCCGGCTGGGGCGTCCGCTGATGCTGCACTGCGTGCACCGCAATGTCTCCTCGCCGCCCGGCTTCACCTCCGCGATGCTGGTCAACAGCTCGGTCTCGCACGAGATCGACGCGGCCCGCTGGCTGCTGGGCCAGGAGCTGACCGCGGTGACCGTGCTGCGGCCACGGCCGTCCGCCGGTGCTCCGGACGGGCTGCTGGACCCGCAGTTCGTGGTGTTCGAGACCTCGGCGGGCGCCCTGGTCGACGTGGAGGTCTTCGTCAACTGCGGCTTCGGCTACCAGGTGCGCTGCGAGGCGGTCTGCGAGCGGGGCAGCGCCCGGATCGGCGAGGAGCACACCATGGTCGTCACGGCGGACGGCGGTGCCCGTGAGGAGGTGCCGCAGGACTATCTGGTGCGGTTCGCCGACGCCTACGACCGTGAGGTGCGGGACTGGGTGGACGCCACCCGCCGGGGCCGGGTCACCGGCCCCGACGCCTGGGACGGCTACGCGGCCTCCGTGGTCGCCGAGGCCGGGGTCCGCGCCCTGGAGACCGGTGACCGGACCACGGTGGAGATGGCCGAGCGGCCGGCACTGTACGGCGGCACCGGCAGGCGGTAGAACACGGACACGACACTGGAACACAGGCTCGTCGAACACCCGAACGGGCCCATCGCCGGACGCCCGACGGTCCGTCAACTTCCGTATCCCCGCTACGATTTGCCGCACCCGGCGACGTACTCCCCGGATACGTCGCGATCGCTCCGTGAAGACACTGGCATATGCCAGGAGCACCACCGTATCGTGTGGTGCCAAATCCCTTACAGGGTGTCGCGGGCTGTGCAACAGTCAATACGGTCCCACCGTCCGCCTTGGCCGTACCGTCCCCTCATCGGAGTGCGTCATGCCGTCCCATCTCTCCGCGGACCGCCCAGCCGCCCAGCCGCCCGGACGCGGCCCCGTCGACGCGCTCATCAAGCAGACCCGGCGGCTCAAGGGAGAGGTGGACGCCGTACGCAGGGACGCCCAGGGGGACGGCACGGACCCGCGGGACCGCTGGCAGCGGGCCCTGTGCGAGCTGGCGCTGCACCAGCTCAACGACCTCGACGAGCACCTGGCCCAGCTCCGCGACGGCCCCCCGGACGCACCCCGGCCCGCCGACCCGGCGCCGCCGGGCGGTTCGCTGCTCAGCCGGGTCGGCAGCGCGGAGTGGGACCTCCTCACCGACGCGGCCCACTGGTCCGCCGAGCTGTACGAGATCCTCGGCCGCGACCCCCGCTCCGCCCCCCTCACCCTCGACGAACTGCCCTCGCTGGTGCTGGACGAGGACCGGCCGAGGCTGACCACCATGGTCACCGAATGCCTGGTCGACGCCCGCCGCATCGACGGGGAGTTCCGGATCGTCCGCCCCGGCGGCGAGATCCGCACCGTGCACATGATGGGCGAACCCGTGCTCGGCACCGACGGCGGCACCACCTCCATGTGGGCGGTGCTGCGGGACGTGAGCGCTCTGCGGCGCAGCCAGCGCGTGGTCGGCGAGACCCGTGACTCGCTCCACCGCCAGCGGCACGCGCAGACCGAGCACCGGCTCGCGGTCGAGTTGCAGGAGGCGGTGTTACCGCGGTGGCGCGGCTCCCTGCGGCTCCCGCGCCAGGGCCCCGCCACCCTGGAACTGGCGGCCCGCTATCTGCCCTCCGCCAGCAGCGCCCTGATCGGCGGCGACTGGTACGACGCGCTGGAACTGCCCGACGGCGAGACCCTGCTCAGCGTCGGCGACCTCACCGGGCACGGTGTCGCGGTCACCTCCGGCATGGCGATGCTGCTGGGCGCCGTACGCGGCATGGCGATGGCGGGCACGCAGCCGGGCCCGCTGCTCGCCCGGCTCAACCAGCTCCTCGACACCACCGTCCAGCCCGCCCTCGGCAGCGCCGTCTGCTGCCGCTACCGCCCCGCCACCCGCACCCTGGTGTGGGCGCAGGCCGGACACCCCGCCCCACTGCTGTTCCGCGGCGGGACGGGGCGCAGGCTCAGCCCACCGTCCGGGGTGCTGCTCGGCGCCACCTCGGGAGCCGACTACGGACAGGCCGAAGTGACCCTCGGCCTGGGCGACCTGGTCCTGCTGCACACCGACGGCCTGGTGCCGGGGCACAGCGCGGCCACGGCGACGGACCGTCTCCTCGACCTGGCCCCGCGGCTGGGCACGGCGCCGACCGCGGAGGACTGCCTGCGGACGGTCGTGGAGGAGTGGGGCGCCACGGACCGTCAGGACGACGCGTGCGTGCTCGTCGTCCAGGTGACCGCGTAGGGGCTGGCCTAGGGCACTACACCCGCATGCCGCTGCCGCCCTTGCCCCTCGGCTTGGGCAGCGCCAGCTGGATCTCCTCGCGCAGCTCCTGGATCCTCGGGTACCCGGCGTACTGGGCGGTGAGGCGGTACATCTGCCGCAGCCGGTCCCAGGTGCGACGGGAGGAGTTCGACCCCATCGACATCAGCGCCAGCCGGGCGTACCGGTCCGCCTGCTCGGGGTCGTCCGCGATGAAGCAGGCGGAGGCCATGGAGAGATGGTCGAAGATCTTCGACCGCTCCCGTCCGTCGTTGCGCAGCGCCAGCGCCTTCTCGGCGTAGTGCTGGGCGTGCGCCGCCGCGCCCGGCTCGAACTCCGCCAGGGTGCGGTAGGACAGGGCCTGCATGCCGTACAGGTCGGCCTCGTCGAACAGCTGCATCCAGTCCGGCGGTTCGATGTCGCGCCGGTCGGAGACGAAGAGGTCCTCCGCCCGGCCCAGGGTGCGCCGCATCGCCTGCGACTTGCCCATCGCGGCCTGCGCCCACGCCTCGACGGTGTGGAACATCGCCCGGGTGCGCGGCAGCACCGCGTCGCCGGAGCCGGAGGAGGCGAGCTTCATCAGCTCCAGGGCGTCGTCGGGGCGGCCCAGGTGCACCATCTGACGGGCCGCCCGGGACAGCGCCTCGCCCGCCCGGGGCCGGTCGCCGCCCTCCCGGGCGGCATGGGCGGCGATGACGAAGTACTTCTGGGCCGTGGGTTCCAGGCCGACGTCGTGCGACATCCAGCCCGCGAGGACGGCGAGGTTGGCGGCGACGCCCCACAGGCGCCGCTGGAGATGGTCGGGGTGGTGGTAGGCGAGCATGCCGCCCACCTCGTTGAGCTGGCCCACGACCGCCTTGCGCTGGAGCCCGCCGCCGCGGGCCGCGTCCCAGGCACGGAACACCTCGACCGAGCGCTCCAGTTCCTCGATCTCCTGCGACCCGATGGGGGCGGCCTCATAGCGGTCGAACCCAGCGGGGTCGGCGTGCAGGGGATCGTCGAGACGGGGAGCGTCGGAGGCCAGGGAAGGGTCGGTGCGCAGCCAGTCGTGCATGGCGCTGCTGAGTGCGGATCCCGCGGCGAGCACGGCACCCGCGCCCACCAAGCCGCGTCGATTGAGCATGAGGTCCATTCCCGTGAATTCGGTGAGGACCGCGGCGGTCCGCTCGGGCGCCCACGGCACTCCGTCGGGATGCTCCACGCTCCCGCCGCCCTGCCGTTTCCCCGCACGCCCGTGCCGCACCAGACCGAGGTCCTCAATGGTCACGACACGGCCGAGACGCTCGGTGAACAGGGCCGCCAGCACCCGCGGCACCGGATCGCGCGGGATCTCTCCCATGTCGATCCACCGCCGCACCCGCGAGGTGTCGGTCGCCAGCTGGGGGTGGCCCATGGCCGCCGCCTGCCGGTTGACCAGCCTCGCGAGTTCTCCCTTGGACCAGCCGGCCAGGCCGAACAGGTCCGAAAGGCGGGTGTTGGGTTGTCCGCTCACGTCAAGCCCCCAGGTACTCGGCTGGAGTTGACAGTAGCCGCGCCAGAGTTGCCGGGCGACTATTCGCCAGGGTTCGCCAGGGTCCGCCAGATGGTGTGCCACGGGGCATCCGGTGTCAGGTAGGAACGCGCCACCCCGACCCGGTCACCGAGGGGCATTCCCCAGGGTGCGCCAGGGTGACCGGGCCGGGTGACGTACTGACTTACGGCAGGCACAGCAGGCACACGAAGGGATCTGTATCGCCCATGTACGCAGCATCGTCCTCCGTGTCCGCCCCGCCCCGGTCGCTCCGCCCGCGTCCCCCGGCTTCCGCCACACCGCGGACGGGGGACACCTCCCTCACGGGCGGCGGCCCCTATCTCGCCCCGGCGCGACCGGCGGCCCCCGCGCTGGGAGCGGGCAGGACGCGACGTGGCGCGGCACCGGGCGCCCAACCGCTCAGCGGGAGACTCGATCTGTCCGGCCCCCAGGGCGCCCAGCTGCGTACGGCGATCGCCGCGGTGCACCGGATCTGCCCGGAGTTCGCCCCGGTGCAGGTGCTGCGCCGCAGCGGACGGTCCGTGCTGCTGGTGGGCACCACCGGGCGCAGCACGGCCGTCGCCAAGTGCTTACTGGACCAGTCGCCCGCCTGGGCCGAGCGGTTCAGGCACGAAATAGCTGCCTACCGCTCGTTCGTCCGGCACCGCCCGCCCGTGCGGGTGCCCCGGCTGGTCGCGGCGGATCCGGACAACTGCACCCTGGTGATCGAGCGGATGCCGGGCCGGGTGGCGGCACTCCAGCGGCATCCGGCCGAGGCGCCGCCGCGCGCCGACGTCCGGGCGGCGCTGGGCGCGGTCTGCCGACTGAACGCGTGGCGGCCCCCGATGGGCACCTTCGACGCCCCGCTGGAGTACGCGGCGCGGATCGCCCGCTACCACGAGCTGGGGCTGCTCACCGACCGCGATCTGGGCGACCTGCAGAAGCTGTTGCACGGCATCGCGCAGAGCGCGGGCCGGCACGGCATGGGCCAGTTCTGCCACGGCGACGCCCTGCTCTCCAACGTGCTGCTGTCACCGGCCGGTCCAGTGCTGGTGGACTGGGAGCACGCGGGCTGGTACCTGCCCGGGTACGACCTGGCGACGCTGTGGTCGGTGCTGGGCGACGCTCCCGTGGCCCGGCGGCACATCAGCCAGATCGCCCAGTCGGCGGGGCCCGCCTCCCGGGACGCCTTCCTGGTGAACCTGATGCTGATCCTCACCCGGGAGATCCGCACCTACGAGACGGCCGTGCAGCGTTCGATGCACGACTCGACCCCGGCGGCACCGGGAGTGGCCCACCCAGGTGCTGCGCCGTCCGGCGAGGAACAGCGGCTGCTGCTCAGGCGGCTGCACGACGACTGCCAGCTGGCCCGACGGGCCGTACGTGCGGCGGTCGGCACTCGCTGATGGGGATGACAGCCCGCGGTGCGCCTGGGACAGGGGCGCGCCGCGGGCGTCGTCGTCTCCGGCTCCGGACCTCCGGCCGCCGTGATCATTGGTGTACGCCAGTGACGCGCCGCAGGCCCGGGCACCGCCACGGCGAAACTCCTCGCCACCTGGTCTGACATGGGAAATCACCGGCGAGTGGGCATGATTGACGGATCGTCGGACAGCCGGTACGACTGACACGCCCGGCCCCGCACGGCTCACCGTCCCCCACCGTCACAGGAGACCGCATTGCGAGGATCCGTCCGCGCGCCCTTGACCAGGGCCGCCCAGACCATGGCCTGCGGGGCGCTGCTGCTGCCCCTGCTGGCCGCCGCCCCCGCCGAGGCCCGCGTCCCGGCCGTCGCCGGGCTCCAGTCGGCGTTCGCCGCGGCGTCCGCCGAGTACCAGGTGCCACAGAGCGTGCTGCTCGGCGTCTCCTACCTCCAGTCCCGCTGGGACACCCATGCCGGGGCGCCCAGCGTGACCGGCGGCTACGGCCCGATGCACCTCACCGACGCCCGCACCGCGCTGGCGGGCGCCGGGCACCACGCCGAGGGCACGGAGGACCCGCGCGGCGACAGCGCCCGCCCGGCGCTGCTGCCCGAAGCGGAACCGTCGCTGGACGGCGTGGAGCTTCCCGCCCGGCTGCGCACCCTGCCGCGGGCGGCCGAGCTGACCGGTCTGAGCCCCGAGGCGCTGCGCACCGACCCGGTGGCCAATGTGGCGGGCGGCGCCGCGCTGCTGGCCGCGGCCCAGCGGGAGCTGGGCGAGCCCCTCAGCGCGGATCCGACGGACTGGTACGGGGCGGTGGCGCGGTTCTCCGGCGCCGACGACCGGTCGACGGCGGCGGCGTACGCCGACGACGTGTACGACGTGATCCGCGGCGGCGCTCAGCGCCGCACCGACGCGGGCCAGACGGTCGAGCTGCCCGCACGCCCCGGCCTCGCCCCGGACACCGCCCAGCTGGGGCGGGCGGGTCTGCGGCCGGCAGCCGCGGACGGCACCGAGTGCCCGAAGTCGGTGTCCTGCGAGTGGATCCCGGCGCCGTACGAGGAGTTCGGCGACGGCGACTACGGCAACCACGACCTGGCGAACCGTCCGGCGTCCCAGGACATCGACTACATCGTCGTCCATGACACGGAGGGCGCCTGGGAGGGCGTGCTGCACATGGTGCAGGACCCGACGTACGTCTCCTGGCACTACTCACTGCGCTCCACGGACGGGCACATCGCGCAGCACGTGAAGGCGAAGGACGTGGCCTGGCACGCGGGCAACTGGTACGTCAACGCCAAGTCGGTGGGCCTGGAGCACGAGGGCTTCCTCGCCAGCCCGGACGCCTGGTACACGGAGGCGATGTACCGGTCCTCGGCGCGGCTGGTGAAGTACCTGGCGAAGAAGTACGGCGTCCCGCTGGACCGGCAGCACATCCTCGGCCACGACACGGTACCCGGCCCCACCTCCGGGACCGTCCCCGGGATGCACACCGACCCGGGGCCGTACTGGGACTGGCGGCACTACTTCGAGCTGCTCGGCCGCCCCTTCGAGGCGACGGCGGGTCCGTCCGGCGGTCTGGTGACGATCCTGCCGGAGTACGCCGCCAACCGGCCGGAGTTCACCGGCTGCGCCACCCGGGGCGAGCCGTGCGCGGTGCACGGTTCCAGCGCGGTCCGGCTGTACTCCGGTCCCGGTGAGGACTACCCGCTGATCAAGGACATCGGACTGCGCCCGGACGGCTCCGGCTCCACGACCGATGTCAACGACATCGGCTCACGGGTCTCCACGGGGCAGCAGTACGCGGTCGCGGGGCGCAGCGGGGAGTGGACGGCGATCTGGTTCCTCGGCCAGAAGGCCTGGTTCCGCAACCCGGCCGCGCAGCCGGTGGCAGTGTCCGCGAAGGGCCTGGTGGTGACGCCGAAGGAGGGCCGCGAGAGCGTTCCCGTCTACGGCCGCGCCTACCCGGAGGCGGGCGCGTACCCGGCGGGGGTGCCCGCGCAGGCGGTGTCCCCGCTGCCGTACACGCTGCCCGCGGGTCAGCGGTACGTGGTCGGGGACAAGGTGCCCGGCGAGTACTACTACGCGGTCACCTTCGACACCGCCGGGCACCGGGTGGTGCGGGGCTCCGACCAGTACTACGAGATCCAGTACGGCCACCGGGTGGCGTTCGTGCGGGCCGCGGACGTGACGGCGGTGCCGTCGGGGTCGTAGGGGCCGGGGGACCTCAGCCCTGCTGGAACAGCTCCGCCGGGAGCGGCTTCAGCAGGGCGTAGAGGTCGTCGGTGATGGGGCGGTCCCAGGCGGCGATGGTCACCAGGACGTTGTCGCTGCGGTCGAACTGAACGCAGGAGATCCGGCTCTCGGAGAGCTTGACGCGGCGCACGATCAGCAGGTTGTCGCCCTGCATCACCGGCACGTCCTCGGTGCCGACGACGGTGACCTCCTCGTCGTTCTCCAGCGCGAGCAGCAACTGGGCCACCTCGAAGGGCACCTGGTCCTCGGCGATCTCGCGGGCCGGGGAGCCCTCCGGGAGGTTCCCGATGATCATCGCGGGGCCGCGGCCGCCGAACAGGTCGTAACGCAGGAAGACGCCCTGGCAGCTGCCGTCGGGCGCGGGCAGCAGCCCGGCACCGAGATTGCCGGGCCAGTCGCCCGGGTCCATGGCCAGTACGTCGAAGTCGGGCCCGGCGGGCGTGGCACTGCGGCGGCGGAGGAACGACATGCCGCCATGGTACGTGGCCGGGGGTGCCTCGCGCCGTGCGGGCGGGACTTGATCTGCTGGGCGTGGGCGGGGGTGCGGTGCTGTTGGTACGGCCGTCCCGCCTCCTGACCGGGGGGCGGGCACGCGGCGGGCGCGGCCCTCCCGCGCGACCGCGGCTGGGCCGGGGCGGCGACAACCCCCGCGGGGGCGAGCCCGTCCTGCGCGGACGACATCGGAACCGGGCGCGGCGGTCGTCGGGGGGCGGGGCGGTCAGTGCGGGCGCCCCGGCTCGCGGACAGAGGTGAGGCACGCGCGGCGGGCGAGTCCGGCCGGCGTCCGGGACGGGCGGCGGCGGGTGTGTCAGTCGTGGGGCGGGGACGGGGGGACCACCGCCACGGGGCTCGCGGCGTGCAGGAGGACGGCGTGGGTGACGCTGCCCAGCATGCGGGCGGGGGCCAGCAGGCGGCGGCGGTGGCGGCCCACGACGACCAGTTCGGCGTCCTTGGAGGCGGCGACGAGTTGTCCGGCGGCGTCGCCGGGGGCCGGGGTGGGGTCGACGGTGAGGTCGGGGTGGCGGCCGCGGTGCGGGGCGAGGAAGCCGTCGAGGAGGGCACGGGTCTCGTTCTCGACGGCGTCCTGGTCGACTCCGGTGGCGATCAGCTCCCCGGTGGAGCCCGCCCAGATCTGCACCGGCCACGGGTACGCGGCGATCACCTGGAGGCGGGCGGCACGCCGCGCGGCCTCGGCGAAGGCGAAGTCGAGCAGGGCGTCGTCGGGGCTGTCGGTGTTGAGGCCGACGACCACGCGGGCGCCGGGCGGCACCGGCGGGGCGTCGTGGATCTCGCGGCCGGGCCGGGGCACCACCACGACCGGGCACTCGGCGTCCCGGGCGGCGGTGAGGCTGCTGGAGCCGAGCAGCAGGCTGGCGAAGCCGCCGCGGCCCCGGGAGCCGAGGACCAGCAGCCCGGCGTCCGCGCCGAGTTCCGACAGCAGCGGACCGGGCGCGCCCTCCAGGCCGACGTAGTCCACGTCCGCCGGGTCGCTGCGCCCCTCCAGATGGGCGCGGGCCTGGGCGAGGACGGGGTCGTCGGCGGGGTCGGGCAGCTCGGCGGCCTCCCCGACCTGCGCCCACAGGGCGTACTGCCGCACGTGCGCCACCCGTAGCGGCGCGCCGCGTCCGCGGGCGGCGTCCAGCGCCCAGTCCAGGGCGCGCAGGCTGTCGTCCGAGCCGTCGACCGCCGCGATGACCGGCAGGGTGCTCATGGGTTCCTCACCTCCGGGGTGCGACCTTCCTCGGGCCAGCCTGGCTCACGACCGGGCCCCAGCCCGGCGTACGGGGTCGCGTGTCCGGAAATTCACGCCCTGGCGTGTCAGGTGAGGTCGAACTCCCCGTCCCGGGCGCCCGAGACGAAGGCGCCCCACTCGGCGGGGGTGAAGATCAGTGAAGGGCTCTCCGGGCGACCGCTGTTGCGCATGGCGATGAATCCCTCGACGAAGGCGATCTGGACATCCCCCAGGCCTCGGCTGCTGGACTGCCACTGGGCGTTGCTCAGGTCCAGCTCCGGCTTGTCCCAGCCGGTGAGCGGCTGCTGCTGGATGGTGCTCTCGGCCACGTCCGTGCTCCTCCCGATTCCGTCGTCCGCGGGCCAGCCTAGCTTTCGGTTCCCACCGCGGACAGGCCACGTGAGGGGGACCTTTCAGGAGTCCGGCGGGCGGCTGCCGACGAGCCACATGGCGAAGAACTGCGAGCCGCCGCCGTAGGCGTGGCCGAGCACCCGTCGTGCCCCGTCGACCTGGTGTTCCCCGGCCTGGCCACGCACCTGGAGAGCCGCCTCGGCGAAGCGGATCATGCCGGAGGCGCCGATGGGGTTGGTGGAGAGCACCCCGCCGGACATGTTGACGGGCAGGTCGCCGTCGAGGGCGGTGGCGCCGGACTCGGTGAGCTTCCAGCCCTCGCCCTCGGCGGCGAAGCCGAGGTTCTCCAGCCACATCGGCTCGTACCAGGAGAACGGCACGTAGATCTCGGCGGCGTCGATGTCGCGGCGCGGGTCGTCGATCCCGGCCTGGCGGTAGACGTCGGCGGCGCAGTCGCGTCCGGCGCGCGGGGAGACGAAGTCCTTGCCCGCGAAGAGGGTGGGTTCGCTGCGCATGGCGCCGCCGAGCATCCAGGCGGGCGGTCGGGGCGCGCGGGCGGCCCCGGCGCGGCCGGTGAGGACCATGGCGCAGGCGCCGTCGGAGGAGGGGCAGGTCTCGGAGTAGCGGATGGGGTCCCAGAGCATGGGCGAGGCCTGGACCTTCTCCAGGGTGAGGTCGTGTTCGTGGAGGTGGGCGTAGGGGTTCCTCAGGGCGTTGCGGCGGTCCTTGTGGGCGACGAGGGAGCCGATGGTGTCGGGGGCGCCGCTGCGCCGCAGGTAGGCGCGGACGTGCGGGGCGAAGAAGCCGCCCGCTCCGGCGAGCAGCGGCTGCTGGAAGGGGACGGGCAGGGACAGTCCCCACATGGCGTTGGACTCGGACTGCTTCTCGAAGGCGACGGTGAGGACGGTGCGGTGGACGCGGGCGGCGACGAGGTTCGCGGCGACGAGGGCGGTGGAGCCGCCGACCGAGCCCGCGGTGTGCACCCGCAGCAGGGGTTTGCCGACGGCGCCGAGGGCGTCGGCGAGGTACAGCTCCGGCATCATCACGCCCTCGAAGAAGTCGGGTGCCTTGCCGATGACGACGGCGTCGACGTCGGCCCAGGTCAGCTCGGCGTCGGTGAGGGCGCGGCGGGCGGCCTCGCGGACCAGCCCGGCGATGGACACGTCCCGGCGGGCGGCGGCGTGCTTGGTCTGGCCGATCCCGACGACGGCGACGGGTTCCCTGCTCATCGTGGATCTCCTTCGAGTACGGCGACCAGGTTCTGTTGCAGACAGGGGCCGGAGGTGGCGTGGGCGAGGGCCCGGTCGGAGTCGCCGCGGTGGATGCGGGCGGCGGCCTCGCCGACGCGGACGAGTCCGGCGGCCATCAGCGGGTTGGCGGCGAGCGCGCCGCCGGACGGGTTGACGCTGACCTGGTCGTCCAGCCGCAGCGCGCGGCGCAGGACGATCTCCTGGGAGCTGAACGGGGCGTGCAGTTCGGCGGTGTCGACGGGCCGTTCGAAGGCTCCGGCGTGTTCGGCGGCGAGACGGGTGGAGGGGGAGTCGGTGAGGTCGCGGACGCCGAGGGAGTGGGGTTCGACGCGGTGGTCGAGGCCGCGGATCCAGGCGGGGCGTGCGCACAGTTCGCGGGCCCGCTCCCCCGCCGCGAGGACGACGGCGGCGGCGCCGTCGCCGATGGGCGGGCAGTCGCCGGTGCGCAGCGGCCGTACGACGTAGTCGCCCTGCGGGACGGGGCCGCGCAGCTGGGCGTGCGGGTTGGCGGTGGCGGCGGCGCGATTGCGGGCGCCGACCGCGGCGAGGGCGTCTTCGTCGGTGTGGCCCGCGTCGATGAGGGCCTGGGCCTGGAGGGCGGCGAGGGAGACGGAGTCGGGCCACAGGGGGGCGAGATAGTACGGGTCGAGCTGGCGGGTGAGGACGTCGCGTGGGGAGCCCGGCGAGGACTTGCCGTGGGAGTACACGAGCGCGGTGTCGGCGTCGCCGGTGAGCAGCTTGGTCCATGCCTCGTACAGGGCCCAGGCGCCGTCCATCTCGACGTGCGACTCGGAGATGGGCGGCCAGGCGCCGACGCCGTCGAGGGCGAGGGTGAAGGAGAAGGCGCGTCCGGCGAGGTAGTCGCAGGAGCCGGAGCAGGTGAAGCCGATGTCAGCGGTGCGCAGGCCGGTCCGCGCGAGGACGTCGTGCAGCACCGGCATCAGCATCTCCACCTCGGAGAGTTCCTCGGTGGTGCGCCGGTGGACGGTCTGGGCGAAGGCGACGACGGCGATGTCGCGCGGGTGGGCGGCGGTCACAGCAGCTCCTTGTACGTCTCGTACTCCGCGTCGGGTTCGCCGCACGGCCGGTAGTGGTCGGGGAAGCGGGAGCCCTCGTGCCACACCGGTTCGACGCGCAGGCCCATGCGCACCTGGTCGTAGGGGATGCCGCCGATGCGGCCGTGCAGGGCAAGGTCGGCGCCGTCGAGGGCGATGTGGGCGTAGACGTAGGGGACCTCGATGTCGAGGTTCTTCGCGGCGATGTTGACGACGCAGAAGGTGGTGACGGTGCCGCGCGGGCCGACCTCGACCTGTTCGCGGGTGGCGACGCCGCAGGTGGGGCAGGCGCCGCGGGGTGGGACGTACACCTTGTGGCAGGTGGGGCAGCGTTCGCCGACGACGCGGTGTTCGGTGAGCGCGGCGAGGTGGGCGGACTGGGCGCGGCCGGGGCTGTGGACGTAGTCGAGGCGGGCGGGGGCGACGATGCCGGTGACGGGGTCGGTGAACTCGCCGGTGTGGCCGGTGGGTTGGGCGGGCGGGCCGTCGTACGGCTCGAAGCAGGCGATGTCGGTGATGGCGCCGGTGCGTTCGGCGGCCCAGCGGACGCGGACGCGCAGGCCGGTACGGACGGCGTCGGGTCCGGGGGCGTCGAGGGCGTGCAGGAGGGCGGTGTCGGCGCCGTCGAGGCGGACCAGGGCCCAGGCGAAGGGGGTGGTGAGGGGCTGGCCGGGGCGGGGAGCGGGGTTCCAGGCCCAGGTGGTGACGGTGCCGGTGGGGGCGACCTCGAACAGTTCGTGGAGTTCGTCGGCGGTGTCGGGGTCGTACTCGACGGGTGGGACGAGGGTGCGGCCGTCGGTGGTGCGGACGCCGAGGACGACGCGTTCGCGCAGGCCGGTGAGGAAGGCGCTCTGGACGGGGCCGAGGGAGCGGGTGAAGGGGAACTCGACGACGAGCGGGGCGGTGAGGACTTCGGGCATCCGTGCACTCCTTGGACGTCAGGCGCGCCGGTAGACGGGCGGCCGTTTCTCCGTGAAGGCGCGGGCGCCTTCCTTGGCGTCGGCGGTGTCGAAGATCGGCCAGCCGCGCCCCAGTTCGGCGGCGAGGCCGTCGGTCTCGGTCATGTCGGCGGTCTCGTACACCGACGCCTTGACGGCCTCGACGGCGAGGGGCCCGCAGGCGTTGATCCGCTCGGCGGTCTCCAGGGCGGCGTCGAGTGCGGTGCCGTCGGGCACGACATGGCCGATGAGCCCGATACCGGCGGCTTCCCGGGCGCTGTAGGGGCGGCCGGTGAGCAGCATTTCGAGGGCGTGGGTGCGGGGGATCTGGCGCTGGAGACGGACGGTGGAGCCGCCGATCGGGAACAGTCCGCGCCGGACCTCGAAGAGTCCGAAGGTCGCCGACTCGCCCGCGAAGCGCAGGTCGGTGCCCTGGAGGATCTCGGTGCCGCCCGCGACACAGGGGCCCTCGACGGCGGCGATCACGGGTTTGCGGGGGCGGTGGTGGCGCAGCATGGCCTTCCAGTGCAGGTCGGGGTCGGCGCGCAGTCGTTCCCGGTACCGGTCGCCGTCCGTGGTCCGCTGCCCGGCGAGGGTCTTGAGGTCCATGCCCGCGCAGAAGGCGCCGCCCGCGCCGGTGAGCACGATGGAGCGGACCGTGTCGTCGGCGTCGGCCTCGATCCAGCCGTCGTGGAGGCCGACGAGCATCGGGAGCGAGAGCGCGTTCTTGCTGTCCGGCCGGTTGAGGATGAGCACCATGGTGGCGCCTTCGCGCCGCACGGTGAGGTGTTCCGTTCCACTCATCGCCGTCCTCCGTCTCCGTGCGGCCTGCGGAACGAGAACAGGTTGCAGGAGGCGGGGAGCCACTTCAAGGGTTTTCTGACAGTCAGTCAGATTTCCGCCGCGCGGACCCTTCCCCCTTGCGCCGCCCTTTGCTCTGATGACCGGCGAACCGGGTGGCGACCCGGGCCGCCCGGCCGTCCGGCGTCAGGAGGAGCGGTGGAGTACAACCTTGCCGACCTGTTCGAGTCGGTCGCGGACGTGGTGCCGGACCGGGAGGCGCTCGTGTACGCCGACCACCCGGGCACGGGCGCGGAGCGCCGCCTGACCTACGCCCAGCTGGACGCCGCGGCCGGCCGGATCGGCCACCACCTGCTGGACAGCGGGGTCCGCCCCGGCGAGCACGTGGGCCTGCACCTCTACAACGGCGTCGAGTACGTGCAAACGGTCCTCGGCTGTCTGAAGGCGCGAATCGTGCCGGTGAACGTCAACTACCGCTATGTGGCGGAGGAGTTGGCCTACCTCTACCGGGACGCCGATCTCGTCGGTCTGTTCTTCGACGCGGAGTTCGAGGATCGGGTGGCCGCGGTACGGGGACGGGCGGACCGCCTGCGGCATCTGGTGCGGGTGGGCCGCGCCCGGACGCCGTCCCTCGACGCGGTGGACTTCACCGAGGCGGAGGAGTCCGGATCAGCCGACCGCGGCTTCGCGCCCCGCTCCTTCTCGCCCCGCTCCGGGGACGACCAGTTCATCATCTACACCGGCGGCACGACGGGCATGCCCAAGGGCGTGATGTGGCGCCAGGAGGACCTGTTCTTCTCCGGCCTCGGCGGCGGCGCGCCCACGGGCGACCCGGTACGACGCCCCGAGGAACTCGCCGAACGTGTCGCGGCGGGCGGCAGCGGCCTCACCTTCTTCCCCACTCCCCCGCTGATGCACGGCACCTCCACGCTGACCGCGTTCATCGGCTTCAACTTCGGGCAACGCGTGGTGCTGCACCGCAAGTTCGTGCCCGAGGAGGTGCTGCGCACGGTCGAGAAGGAACGCGTGTCGAGCATCTCGCTGGTCGGCGACGCGATGCTGCGGCCGCTGATCGACGCCCTGTCCGGACCGCTGAAGGGCACCGACTGCTCGTCACTGTTCAGCGTCTCCTCCTCCGGGGCGGTGATGTCGGAGACGGTACGGCGGCAGTTCCTGGAGCTGGTGCCGCATGTGACGCTGCTCAACAACTTCGGCTCCTCAGAGTCCGGCTTCAACGGCACGGCGACGGAGGACTCCGGACCCGCCCGCGGCTTCCGCATCCGCGTCAACTCCCGTACGCGCGTGGTGGACCCGGCCACCCTCGACCCGGTGGCGCCGGGTGAGGTGGGCAGGGTCGCCCAGTGCGGACACGTCCCGCTCGGCTACTACAACGACCCCGGGAAAACCGCCGAGACGTTCTTCGAGAAGGACGGCGAGCGCTGGGTGCTGCTCGGCGACATGGCCACCGTCGACGCGGACGGCGTCGTCACCGTCCTCGGCCGCGGCTCGCAGTGCATCAACACCGGCGGCGAGAAGGTGTACCCCGAGGAGGTCGAACAGGCCCTCAAGTCCCACCCCGACATCTACGACGCACTGGTCGCCGGAGTACCGGACCCCCAGTGGGGCCACCACGTCGCGGCGGTCGTACAACTCCGCGAGGGCGCCCCGAGCCCGACCCTGCCGCAAATCCAGTCCCACTGCCGCACCCACCTCGCCGGATACAAGATCCCCCGCCAACTGGTCATCACGCCCGAGATACACCGCTCCCCCAGCGGCAAGGCGGACTACCGCTGGGCACGGGAGGTGGCTATGGGGGCCGACGGCTAGGCCGTGTCAGCGGCAGCGACGCGCCGGGGCCGGGTGCCCTGACCGACGTCGACGTGAACAATCCGGCGTGCAACGTCAGACCCCACGGGCCAACACTCCCGATCACCCGAAGCAGCGGCGCCCCAGGACCGCCCGCCGAGTGGGCGAGCAGGTCGGGGTGCCGGGCGGCGTACAGAGCGGGTCCGCGCCCTCGGAGACGGCCCCCCGGAGGGCCGGAAACAGACCTCGGTGGTCGCACTGGTCCCCGAGGGGCGTTGACATGCCCGGTCGCCTCTCTAGTATCCGTGGGGCGCCTGGTGTTTCCGAACGTCGATCGAAATTTCGAACGCTCGCTCTCTTCCGTCCTCCCTGCCGAAGGAGTTCCGGTGCCCAGACGATCAGGCGGACGACTGTTCCGCCTCCTCACGGCCGCCGCGCTGACGGTGACCGCGTCCGTGACGGCCTCAGCGCAGTCCCCCGCCATGGCCGCGCCGGGCAGTCCGGCGCTCACCCCGCCCCTGGGGTGGAACAGCTGGAACAGCTTCGGGTGCTCGATCACCGAGGCCCAGGTCCGCCAGGCCGCCGACGCGATGGTGTCCTCGGGCATGCTGGACGCGGGTTACCAGTACGTGGTGGTCGACGACTGCTGGTTCGACCCCCAGCGTGACGCGCAGGGCAACCTGCGGGCCAACCCGACGAAGTTCCCGAGTGGGATGAAGGCCCTCGGGGACTACATCCACAGCAAGGGCCTGAAGTTCGGCATCTACCAGGTGCCGGGCGAGCGCACCTGCGCGCAGACCGTGGGCACTTACCCGGGCTCCACGGGGAGCAGGGGGCACGAGGTCCAGGACGCCAACACGTTCGCCTCGTGGGGGGTCGACTACCTGAAGTACGACTGGTGTTCCTCGAGCGGCACGCGTGACGAGCAGGTCGCGCGGTTCTCGCTGATGCGCGATGCCCTGCGCGCCACCGGTCGGCCGATCGTCTACAGCATCAACCCCAACAGCTTCCACGCCATCACGGGCTCCACGTACAACTGGGGCGAGGTCGCCGACCTGTGGCGGACGACCGAGGACCTGCTCGACATCTGGCAGAACGGCAACACCAACAGCTACCCGATGGGCGTCGGCAACGTCGTGGACGTCAACGCGCCGCTGGCCGCACAGTCCGGCCCGGGGCACTGGAACGACCCCGACATGCTGGTCGTGGGCCGCCCCGGCCTGTCGCTGACCGAGTCCCGCTCCCACTTCGCCCTGTGGGCGCTGATGAGTGCCCCGCTGATGGCGGGCAACGACATCCGCACGATGTCCGCCGACGTCAGCGCGATCCTGCGCAACCCGCGCCTGCTGGCGGTGAACCAGGACTCCCTGGGCGCGGGCGGACGCAGGGTGCGCGACGACGGCAACACCGAGGTGTTCGCCAAGCCCCTGGCGGACGGTTCGGTCGCGGTGGGGTTGTTCAACCGGGGCGGGAGCGCGGCGACGGTCACCACGACGGCCGCCCAGATCGGCCTGGGCGCAGGGCCGTTCACCCTCACCGACCTGTGGACCGGCGGCACGTCGAGCACGTCCGGGCAGATCTCGGCGAGCGTCCCCGCGCACGGTGTCGCCGCGTACCGGGTGAGCGGCGGCAGCCCGCTGGCCGCCACCACCTCACGCCTGCGCGGCGAGGGCTCCGGACGCTGCGTGGACGTGGACAACGCCTCCACGGCCGCCGGCGCCGCGACCCTGCTGTGGGACTGCCACACAGCCGCCAACCAGCTGTGGACCACATGGGCGGGCGGCGAGATCCGCGTCTACGGCGACAAGTGCCTGGACGCCTACAACCAGGGCACCGCCAACGGCACCCGTGTCATCACCTGGCCCTGCAACGGCCAGAACAACCAGAAGTGGACCCTCGGCTCCGACGGCACGATCCGCAACGTCCACTCCGGACTGTGCCTCGACGCCAACGGGGCCAGTACCGCCAACGGGACCCCGCTGGTGCTGTGGACCTGCAACGGCCAGGCCAACCAGAAGTGGACCCGCGCGTAAGCGACACGGCGTCAGCGGTTGGCTGCTCGTCCTTCGGTGCTCGAATCAGTGGCGGGCGGAAACCCGTTGGCGGAACCGCGGCGGACACTGCTACGTTCCCGGAGGCCGTGCGAGAGAGCGAGGAGGTGGTACCCGTGAACGCAGTATCGACATGGGTGCTCCCCTCCGGGGTCACGGTCGGGCGGTAGGTCGTCCGGGAGCGCCGTTCCATGGCACTCCTGAAAGGCACGACCATGCACTTCACTTCTGAACATCGTCTCGACGGCGGCGTCCTCGAGCGCGCGTTCACCCTCGGTGAGATCCCCGGCATCCTCTGGACGCCGCCCGCGTCCGCGCCGGCGCCGCTGATCCTGCTCAGCCCTCCTCCCCTCGGGCTGCGCAGGATGTACCCCCGTCTGGTGGCCCGGGCCCGGCACGCCGCGGCGGACGGCTTCGCCACGGCCACCATCGAGCCGCCCGGAAGCGGTGACCGGCCCGGTTGGCCCGCCGCCGAGCAGGCCCGCGCCGACCTGCGCCGGGCGGTGGAAGCCGGTGAGCCGGTCAGCGACGAGATCATCGACGCGCTCGTCCTCCCCCTGGTCGAAAGGGCGGTCCCTGAATGGCGGGCCGCCCTTGACGCCCTCCTGTCGCTGCCCGAGACCGGCGGCCCGGTCGGGTACTCGGGAGGAGTGATCTCGATCGGGATCCGGCTGGCGGTGGTCGAGCCGCGACTCTCGGCCGCCGTTCTGTTCGCTGGGAGTTTCGTGCCTCGCTGCATGTTCGAGGAGGCCCGCCGGGTCACCATTCCGCTGCACGTGCTGCTTCAGTGGGACGACGAAGGGAACGACCGGCAGGCCGCCCTGGACCTGTTCGACGCCTTCGGCTCCAAGGAGAAGACACTGCACGCCAACATGGGCGGGCACACCGGCGTCCCCCCGTTCGCGGGGGACGCCGCCGCGCGGTTCTTCACCCGACACCTGAAGTAACGCAGGGCAAGGAGTCCGCGTTCGCTGCGCGCGTCGGTGCCGGGCTGCGGCGTGTACACCACGAGGCGGAGGGGTCCCGTCACGCCCGCAATCCGTCCACCGCCGCGTCGATCGCCGCCAGGGCCGCCGTCCTGTCGAGCCCCGCCCTCGACACGAGCGAGAGGCCCTGGACGACGTAGAGCAGGAGCTGTGCCTGTGCCTCTGGGGGATGGGTGTCCGTCACTTCCCCGGCGGCCTGTGCGCGGCGGAGTGCGTCGGCGACGATGTCGGCGAACCGGCGGTACGAGCGGGTGACGATCTCCGTGGCTTCGCCGTCCCGGGGGACGAGTTCGGCGGTCGTGTTGCCGACCAGGCAGCCCTGCGGCGCCCCCGCATCGGAGATCAGTTCGTCCAGCCGCGCGGGATGGGTCAGGATCTCCCGCAGGGCGGGCAGGAGCGGGCTGGTGTCGAGCGCGGCCACCAGGTGCCGCTCGTACACCTCCCAGTAGAGCCTGACTGCCTCGAGGTAGAAGCGGCGCTTGTCACCGAACGCGCCGTAGAGACTGCCGCGTTCGACGGCCAGCACGTCGACCAGGTCCTGGATCGACGTCGCCCCGTATCCCCGGGACCAGAACAGTTCGAGTGCGCGCTCCAGCGTCTGTTCCCTGTCGAACTCGCGCGGGCGTCCGGTTCGTGCCACGTGGCCCAGACTACGACTTCTTGACTCAGCGTTCAAGAAGTCGTAGCTTCCATTGCGGCACTTCTTGAACGGGTGCACAGAAGTCGGTCCGCAGGGGCCGACATGAAGGGTGGAGCAATGGAATTCGCAGGTAAGACGGCACTCGTCACCGGATCCGGGGCGATCGGCGGACTCGGGCACGCGACGGCCAAGGTGCTGGCCGCGGGCGGCGCCGACCTGGTTCTGACCGGCACCGATCCCAAGCGCGGTGCCCAGGTCGTGGAGGACCTCCGCGCAGCCGGTGGCGGGTCCGCCGCAGCGGTGCGTTTCGTCGCCGCCGATGCGTCCGAGCCGACGGGCGTGCGGCAGCTGGCCGAGGATGCCGGAGCCGTCGACATCCTGGTCAACAACGCGAGCGTCATGACGTTCTCCCCGACCGCCGGGCAGGACCTCGCGAGCTACGACGCCGCCTTCGCGGTCAATGTGCGCGCCCCGTTTCTGCTCACCGCCCTGCTCGCGGAGAAGATGGCCGCGGGTGGCGGCGGCAGCATCGTCAACGTCAGTTCGACCGCGGCCGGCCTCGGCATACCGGGCATGGCCGTCTACGGCGCCACCAAGGCGGCGCTCGAATCGCTGACCCGCACCTGGGCGGCGGAATTCGCCGAGTCGAACGTGCGCGTCAACGCCGTCGCCCCGGGTCCGATGCGCACCTCGAAAGTGGTCGCGGCGATGGGCCCGGACATGGGGGGCATGGGCCTGGCGACCGCGCTCA
The DNA here is from genome assembly GCF_018070565.1 of Streptomyces sp. B93. GTDB lineage: Bacteria > Actinomycetota > Actinomycetes > Streptomycetales > Streptomycetaceae > Streptomyces. Next base: position 246,042 of record NZ_JAGPXL010000005.1, on the reverse strand, counting down.
AGCGCACCTCCGACCCCGCCGAGGTGGCCCAGGTGATCGCCTTTCTCGCCAGTGACCGGGCCAGTTACATGACCGGGGCGGTCGTGGCCGCCGACGGTGGCCGCACCGCGATCTGAGGAGGGGCCAGGACATGGATCGTCTTGCGGGAAAGCACGCGCTGATCACAGGGGGGACGAGCGGCATCGGCCTGGAAACGGCCCGCGAGTTCCTCGCCGAGGGGGCGACCGTCGCCATCACCGGCCGCTCCCGGGAAAGGCTGGACGAGGCGGCCCGGCAGTTGGGCGGCCCGCTGCTGACCATCGCCAGTGACGCCGGCGACGTACCCGGTCAGGCGGCGCTCGCGGCACGGCTCCGGGAGGAATGGCCGAAGCTCGACATCCTGATGAGCAACGCCGCCGACATCACCCACCTCCCCATCGAGGCATGGACCGAAGAGGCGTTCGACAGGCTCCTCGCAACCAATCTCAAGTCGCCGTTCTTCCTGATCAGGGACCTGCTGCCGCTCTTCTCGCAGCAGTCCTCGGTCATCCTCGTCGGCTCCGTCTCCGCGTACATCGGACACGAGAACGCGACGGTCTACGGCGCGTCCAAGGCGGGCCTGCTCTCCTACGCACGCGGGCTGACCCATGAGCTGAGGGAGCGGGGCATCCGCGTCAACGGGCTGAGCCCGGGACCGACGATCACCAACGCGTTCGCGTCCCTCGGTCCCGAGCGCCAGGCCGCCCTCTACGAGGAACTCCGGCAGACCGTTCCCCTCCATCGCCTGGGAACCGCCACCGAGTTGGCGAAGGCGGCGGTCTATCTCGCCTCGGACGAATCCGCCTACACCGCGGGGACGGTACTGCGCGTCGACGGCGGCATCGGGGAGCTTGCCTACTGAAGCGATGAGCCGGACGGCGTGCCCGGGCGGGGGACGCGCAGCCCGTCGATGAGGAGGGCGACCATGCGCTGGTTGTACTCCGGGCCTTTGCCGGGTACCGGCATGCACAGGTTGGCGATGGCGTAGAGCAGGTCGTGGGCGCTGACGTCGGCGCGGACCGCTCCGTGGGCCGCCGCGTTGTCGAGCAGGGCCGTGAGGGCGGGGCCGACCTTCTCCAGGAAGTAGCCGGGCAGGGCCTCGTAGGCCGGATCGCCCGAGTGGAGGGCCGGGGCCAGGCCCCGTTTGGTCCCGAGGAACTCGGTATAGCGGCGCAGCCACCGGGCGAGCGCCTCGCCCGGCTCGTGGGCGGCGCTGAGCTGCGGTCCTGCCGCGGCGCATGCGTCGATGCCGCTCTCCACCACCGCCTTGACCAGGTCGGAGCGCAACGGGAAGTGCCGGTAGAGGGTTCCGACGCCGACGCCGGCCAGGTCGGTGATCTCCTTCGCGGGCGCGTCGACGCCGGAGGTGTCGAAGACGGTCCTCGCGGCCTCGATGAGGGCGTCCACATTGCGCTGGGCGTCCGCGCGGGGGCGTCGGGGTGCCCTGGCCGGCGTCGTCTTCTCGGTCATGATCCCTCCTGTTGCGTAAGCGGAAAGCTTTTCCGTATAGTTCCGGAAAGCCTTTCCGTTTAGCCCAAGGGTAGGGCATCCCACGGCTGCCCTGCCATGACTCAGGGGGAACCCCATGCAGTACCGCACCCTGGGCCGCACCGGCATCAAGGTCAGCCCGTACGCCCTCGGCACGCTGATGTTCGCCACGGCCCTCAACAAGGCGGGCCACGACGACTCGATCCGGGTCATCCACAAGGCGCTGGACGCCGGCATCAACTTCGTCGACACCGCCGACGCCTACGGCGACGCCGAGGACGTCGTCGGCCAGGCGCTCAAGGGGCGCCGTGACAGTGTCGTCCTGGCCACCAAGGTGAGCCGCCCGATGGGCAAGGACCCCAACCAGCAGGGCGCGTCCCGGCGCTGGATCATGACCGCGGTGGAGAACTCACTGCGCCGCCTGCGAACCGACTACATCGACCTCTACCAGATCCACCGTGTGGACCCCACGACCGACGTCGAGGAGACCCTCTCCGCGCTCACCGACCTGATCCGCAGCGGAAAGGTCCGCGCCATCGGCTCCTCCACCACCCCGGCCAGCGACATCGTCGAGGCGCAGTGGGTCGCCGAGCGCCGGAACCTGGAGCGCTTCCGCACCGAGCAGCCGCCCTACTCCCTCCTCAACCGCGGCATCGAGCGCGAGGTCCTGCCCGCCGCGCAGCGGTACGGCATGGGCACTCTGGTGTGGGGTCCGCTCGCCCAGGGGCTGCTCACCGGCCGCGTGCGCAAGGACCAGGAGAACACCCTGATCCGCGCGCGCTTCGTCCAGCACGTCAACGACGCGCGCCGCATCGACGTCGTCGAACGGCTCATACCGCTCGCCGAGGAGGCGGGCATGCCGCTGACCCACCTCGCCACGGCGTTCACCATCGCCCACCCCGGCGTCACCAGCGCCATCATCGGGCCGCGCACGATGGACCACCTCGACGACCTCCTCGCCGGCCTCGACGTCGTCCTCGACGACGACCTCCTGGACCGCATCGACGAGATCGTCCCGCCCGGCACCGACGTCGGCACCCTCGACCAGACCTACCTGCCCCCCGCCCTGGAAACCGCGAGCCTGCGCCGCCGACCCCGCGGCGAACGCGCGGCTGCCTGACGCTCCGCGGCGCTCGGTGCTGCCGGGCGCCGCACCGGAAAGGTCTCTTCAGAAAGGTCTCCTCATGAGCGACATCGCCATCGACTGCACCATCGACGGCCAGCCCTACTCCCCCGAGCAACTCGACAGGCTGCGCTATGTCCGGGATCTGCACGTGCTCCACCAGATGAAGCGGCTCGGCGCGCACATCGAGCACCACGGCGAACCGCTGTCCGACGACGAGATCGACTGCCTCAGCGCCAGGGACGCACATGACATCAACGTGGCGACGACCTTGGCGTACGGCCCGCAGGGACTGCGCGAGCTCTTCGCGGAGCCGCTGCGGGCGTCGGACCGGATGTGGAAGGACTGGAACACCGCCTCCGCCGGACAGCCGTTACGCGAGGCGCGCGCCGAACTCACGGTGACCGGGGTGACCCTGGACGAATTCCGTGCCCACGTGACCGATTTCGACGAACTCCAGAAGTTGGTCGTGGCGGCCAATCCCGATCACTTCTTCTTCTGCCCGGAACGGCCCGGGGCCGCCTATGCCATGGAGACGTTCGGTATGCACGGCCCCCCGACCGATGTGCTGGTCGCCGTCGACCCGGCCCTCCCGGCACCCTTCGGCCTCGACGACGGTTTCCAGCTGCTCCTGTCCGGACACGTGCGGCTGACCAGCGATGACACCCCGATCGACATCATCGCCTACCACCAGTGCAAGCCCTTGCCCAACGGCCTCCTCGTCAAGCTCTGCGCGCTGTTCCCCGCGAAGACGCCGACGGAACTGGTCGACGGGCACAAGCTGCACCTGGCGATCGAGTTCGCCGCGACGGTCGAGATGATCGCAGCCGCACGGTCCTCCTGACGGGCCACGGCACCGCGACACAGCCCTGTCCCACCGGATGAGCAGCCGTTGGCCCCTCACCGGCGTGGCACGGACGGCGCACCGGACGGCACGCCATGCCGGGGCGCGGGAGCCTGGTCCATCCGGGCGGCGGGCGGTACGGGGACGCGGTGCATGTGGTGTACGGGTACGCGGCATCAGGGCCGCGGGCCCGACCGCAGTGACGCCAGGACGAGGCGTCCGTAGCGGGTGGTCAGCGCGGCCGCCGTGGCGGCGCAGGCGGCGCCGAGGGCGATCAGCAGGTGCCCGACGTCGTCGTCGCCCAGCACCTGGAGCACGGAGAGCGCGGTGCCCAGCGGCAGGCCGAGAATCGTCAGGACGCCCAGCGCACCGGCGATCTGCTGGTTGTCCCGGGTCTGCACGATCCGGCCGTAGTCGGCCGCCTCGGCCAGCACGTCCGCGAACAGCTCCGGCAGCCGGTGCTGTGTCTGGAAGGCCCGCAGCAGGCCGTCGGCGGGGCCGTGCACGGTCTGGTGCCGCCGCCAGTAGGTGCTGCGGAAGACGGTGATGTGCCGCTCCAGCGCGGAGACGCGCCGCGCCAGGCCGGTGGAGTCGGCGAAGAGGGTGGAGAGTTCGTCGCCCAGCGCGTCGAGGTGGTCGCGCTGGACCATGCCGAACAGCAGCGCGTCCAGGTGCACGGTCCGTGCCAGTTCCAGCGCGAACGCGTAGAAGTCGCCGTCCCCGCTGTCGGACCGGTGCCCGAGGAAGGCCGCGCCGTGACGGCCGACCAGGGCGCTCCAGTCGGCGGAGATCCGCACCGCCTCGGCGGCGACGCGCTCCAGGCGCTCCGGTGTCGGGGGGTTGTCCCGCTCCGTCGCCCGCGCGGCCAGGGCGTGCAGCCAGCCGTCCGCCGCGGCGGGCAGCCGCCCCTCGGCCCGGAGTACGGCGGTGTGCCGCTCCCCGGGGGTGAGGAACGCCACGGTGTACGGGCGGGCCAGCGCGAACGGTGCGCGCGGCGGCGCGGTGTCGGCCACCCCGGCGAACAGCACGGCCGGGTCAAGGGCTCCGGTCAGCGGGTCGGGCAGGGCGCGGGGGCGGCGCCCGATGGCCCGCAGCACGGCGAGCAGCCCCGGACCGCGGACGTCGAAGTGCAGGACGCCGAGCGCCCGTCGGGGCTCCTTGGGCGTCGCCACCCTCAGGACCTCCAGGCCCACCAGGGTGAGCGGGCCCTCGGTGACGGACACCGATCGGTGCCACCGGCCGCCGTAGAGGGCGCGCGCCGGTCCGGGCGCGAAGTAGCCGCCCCGCCGCTCCGCGTCCCACGGGGCGCCCTCGGGGCCGAACGGCAACGGGCCGCGCGGCCAGTCCGGTTCGGCCTCCAGCACCAGCGGCAGCACCACGGACACCGCCTGCCGCACCCCCGTCGCGGTCAGCAGTTCGTCGCTCAACCGCCGTACCCGCCTTCCTCGTCGGCCCCCGGCACCCGGAGCCACACGCTAACCGGCCAGCCGGTCCCGCAGTTCCCGCTTGAGGATCTTGCCGCTGGCGTTGCGCGGCAGTTCGGTCACGAACACCACCCGTTTCGGCGCTTTGAAGGCGGCCAGCCGTTCCCGGGCGTGGGCGATCAGCTCCGCCTCGGTGACCTCGCCGCGGGGGACGACGACGGCGGTCACCGCCTCGATCCACTTGTCGTCGGGCAGGCCGACCACGGCGGCCTCGGCGACGGCGTCATGGGTGTAGAGGGCGTCCTCGACCTGGCGTGAGGCGACCAGGACGCCCCCGGAGTTGATGACGTCCTTCACACGGTCGACGATGGTGAAGTAGCCGTCGGCGTCGCGGACGGCCAGGTCGCCGGAGCGGAACCAGCCGTCCCGGAACGCCTCGGCGGTCTCCTCGGGCTTGTCCCAGTAGCCCTCGCACAGTTGCGGGGAGCGGTAGACGACCTCGCCCGGGGTGCCGTCGGGCACGTCGATGCCCTTGTCGTCCACGACCCGCGCGTCGACGAAGAGGACGGGCCGGCCGCAGGAGCCGAGGCGGCCCTCGTGCTCGTCCGGTCCGAGGACGGTGGCCAGGGGGCCGATCTCGCTCTGTCCGAAGCAGTTGTAGAAGGCGAGGTCCGGCAGCCGTTCGCGGAGCCGTTCCAGGACGGGCACCGGCATAATCGACGCCCCGTAGTAGGCCTTGCGCAGGCCGCTGAGGTCCCGGGTGGCGAAGTCGGGGCGGTTGGCCAGGCCGATCCAGACGGTGGGCGGGGCGAAGACGCTGTCCGCGCGGCCCGTCTCGATCAGGTCGAAGAGCCGGTCGCCGTCGGGTGCGTCGAGGATGACGTTGGTCGCCCCGACCGCCAGGTACGGCATCAGGAACACGTGCGTCTGGGCGGCGTGGTAGAGCGGCAGCGCGTGCACGGGCAGGTCGCCCGCGCTGAGGTCGAGGGCGGTGATGGCGCTGAGGTAGGCGTGCACCAGCGCGCGGTGCGTCATCATCGCGCCCTTGGGCAGGGCGGTCGTGCCGGACGTGTAGAGCAGCTGCACCAGGTCCTCGGTGCGCGGTTCGGGTCCGTCGTACGGCGTGGTGGTGGCCAGTCGAGCGAGCAGGGAGTCGTCGGTGTCCCGCAGGGGCAGCGCCCGGGTGCCGTCCGGGAGGCGCGCGGCCAGGTCGGGGTCGGCGAGGACGAGGGTGCTGCCCGACTGGCCGACGAGGTAGGCGAGGTCGTCGCCGGTGAGGTTCTGGTTGACGGGGACGTGCACCAGGCCCGCGCGGGCGCAGGCGAGGAAGGCGATGAGGTAGGCGTCGGAGTTGTGGCCGTAGGCGGCGACGCGGTCGCCGGGTGCGAGGCCCTGGTCGAGGAGGACGGTCGCGGCGCGGGAGACCGCCGTGTCGAGTTCGTCGTAGGTCCAGGAGCGGTCGCGGTAGGCGACCGCGACGCGTGCCGGGGTGCGGCGGGCGCTGCGCCGCAGCACCCCGTCGACCGTGCTGCCGTGTCGGGGCGTCATGGCATCCGATCCTCGGTTCACGGGTCGAGGAGGTCAATACCGCGCCCCGCCAAGGGACATACCCGCTGGTACGCTCAACCGCTCCTTCCCCCGACGACGTTGGGAGGCACGATGCGCACCCGCCTGAGACGGCTCGCCGTCACGGCCGTCGCCCTGCTCACGGCCGTGACCGCGCTGCCCGCGGCCGCCGCCGAGCGGCAGGGCCGCCAGGAACGTCCCTCGCACGGCGGTCTGTCCGCCGTCATCCGCTACACCGAGTACGGCATTCCGCACATCGTCGCGCGCAGCCACGCCGACCTCGGCTTCGGCACCGGGTGGGCGCAGGCCGCCGACCAGGTGTGTGTGCTCGCCGACGGTTTCGTGACCGTGCGCGGTGAACGCTCCCGGTACTTCGGGCCGGACGCCGCGCCCGACTTCTCGCTCTCCTCGGCCTCCCGGAACCTCTCCAGCGACCTGTTCTTCCGGGGTGTGCGGGAGGCGGGCACCGTGGAGAAGCTGCTCGCCAGGCCGGCACCGGCCGGGCCGAGCCGGGAGGCGAAGGAGCTGATGCGGGGCTTCGCCGCCGGGTACAACGCCTGGCTGCGGCAGAACCGGGTCACCGACCCGGCCTGCGCGGGCGCCGGCTGGGTGCGCCCGGTGACCGCCCTGGACGTGGCCGTGCGTGGGTACGCGCTCGCCGTGCTCGGCGGTCAGGGGCGGGCCGTGGACGGCATCACCGCCGCGCAGCCGCCCACGTCCGCCGCGACGGCTCCGGCTCCCCCGGACGCCGCCGACACCGCCCGTGCCGCCCGTGAACTGTTCGCCTCCGACGCCGACATGGGCTCCAACGCGGTCGCCTTCAGCGGCGCCACCACCGCGAACGGGCGGGGGCTGCTGCTCGGCAACCCGCACTACCCGTGGCAGGGCGGGCGCCGCTTCTGGCAGTCGCAGCAGACCATCCCCGGCAGGCTGAACGTCGCGGGCGGCTCGCTGCTCGGCTCGGCGACCGTGTCCATCGGCCACAACGCCCATGTGGCGTGGAGCCACACCGTCGCCACCGGTGTCCCCCTCAACGTGCACCAGCTGACGCTGGACCCGGCCGACCCGACGGTCTACCTCGTGGACGGCAAGGCCGAGCGCATGACCGAGCGGACGGTCACGGTGGCGGTCGCGGGCGGGGAGCGGGTGACCCGCACCCAGTGGTGGACGCGGTACGGACCGGTGGTCACCTCGCTGGGCGCCGCGCTGCCGCTGCCGTGGACGACCACGACGGCCTACGCGCTGAACGACCCCAACGCCACCAACCTGCGCGCCTCCGACACCGCGCTCGGCTTCTCCGAGGCCCGCTCCGCCAGGGACGTCCTGGCCGCGCTGCGGCGCACCCAGGGCCTGCCGTGGGTGAACACGATCGCCGCGGACTCCCGGGGCCACACCCTGTTCACCCAGTCCCAGGTGCTGCCCCGCATCACCGACGAGCTGGCGGACCGCTGTTCGACGCCGCTGGGCCGGGTCACCTACCCGGCGTCCGGGGTGGCGGTCCTTGACGGCTCCCGGAGCGACTGCGCGCTGGGCCGGGACCCGGACGCCGTGGAGCCGGGCATCATGGGGCCCGCGCGGATGCCGACGCTGACGGACGCGCCGTACGCGGAGAACTCCAACGACAGCGCCTGGCTGGCCAACGCGGACCGGCCGCTGACCGGGTACGAGCGGGTGTTCGGCACCGTCGGCACGCCGCGCAGCATGCGCACCCGCGGGGCGGTCGAGGACGTGGCGGCGATGGCGGAGCGCGGCCGGTTGACCGTACGGGACCTCCAGCGGCAGCAGTTCGCGGACCGGGCGCCCGCGGGTGATCTGGCCGCCGGGGACGTGGCGCGGGCGTGTGCCGCGCTGCCCGGCGGTACCGCGACCGGCAGCGACGGGGCGGCGGTCGACGTGTCGGCGGCCTGCCCGGTGATCGCGGCCTGGGACCGGACCATGGACACCGGCAGCCGGGGCGCGCTGCTGTTCGACCGGTTCTGGCGGAAGCTGACGGCGCGGGTGCCCGCGGACCAGTTGTGGAAGGCGCCGTTCTCGGCGGCGGACCCGGTGGCCACGCCGCACACGCTCGCCACGGACGTGCCCGGGTTCGCCACGGCCCTCGCGGACGCGGTCGCCGAGCTGCGGGCGGCGGGCATCGCGCTGGACTCCCGGCTCAGGGAGCACCAGTTCGTCGTACGCGGCGGGGAGCGCATACCGGTGCCCGGCGGCACCGAGTCGCTGGGCGTGTGGAACAAGATCGAGCCGGTGTGGGACCCGGCGCACGGCGGCTACACGGAGGTGACGACCGGCTCCAGCTACATCCAGGCCGTCGGCTGGGACGGCGGCCGCTGCCCGGTCGCCCGCACCCTGCTGTCGTACTCCCAGTCCTCGGACCCGGGCTCGGCCCACCACAGCGACCAGACGCGGCTGTTCTCCGGCGAGCGGTGGGTGACCTCCCGGTTCTGCGAGAAGGACATCCTGTCGTCGCCCGCGCTGGAGGTGGTCAGGGTGCGTGAACGCTGAGCGCGGTCACAGCGGGCGGGACCGGCCCTCCCAGTACGGGTCCCGCAGCCGCCGCTTGTAGAGCTTGCCGTTGGGGTCGCGGGGCATCTCGGTGACGAAGTCGACGCTGCGCGGGCGTTTGTAGCCCGCGAGGCGTTCGGCGCAGTGGGCGAGGAGGGCGGCGGCGAGGGCGTCGCCCGGCTCCTGGCCGGGGGCGGGTTCGACGACCGCCTTGACCTCCTCGCCCCAGTCGTCGTGCGGGACGCCGAAGGCGGCGGCGTCGGCGACGGCGGGGTGGGCGAGCAGGGCGGACTCGATCTCCGCCGGGTAGATGTTCACACCACCGGAGATGATCATGTCGATCTTGCGGTCGCGCAGGAAGAGGTAGCCGTCCTCGTCGAGGTGGCCGAGGTCGCCGACGGTGAAGAAGTCGCCGATGCGGTTCCTGCGGGTCTTGTCCGCGTCCTTGTGGTAGGCGAAGCCGCCGGTGTTCATCTTGAGGTAGACGGTGCCGAGTTGGCCGGGCGGCAGGCGGTTGCCGTCGTCGTCGAGGATCGCGATCTCGCTGATCGGCCACGCCCTGCCGACGGTGCCGGGCTTCTTCAGCCAGTCCTCGGCGGTGGCGAAGGCGCCGCCGCCCTCGCTGGCCGCGTAGTACTCCTCCACACAGCTGCCCCACCAGTCGATCATGGCTCGTTTCACATGGTCGGGGCAGGGCGCGGCACCGTGAATGGCGTGCCGCATCGACGACACGTCGTACGCCTCGCGCACCCGCCGCGGCAGCGCGAGCAGGCGGTGGAACTGGGTCGGCACCATGTGGGTGTGGGTGCAGCGGTGGGTGTCGATCAGGCGGAGCATCTCCTCGGGCGTCCACTTGTCCATCAGCACCAGGGGGTGGCCGATGTGCAGGGAGGCGCCCGCGAACTGGAGGACGGCCGTGTGGTAGAGCGGCGAGCAGACGAGGTGGACGTTGCCGTCGAACGGCCGGATGCCGAAGATGCCGAGGAATCCACCGAGGTACGACTCCTCGGGCAGCTTCCCGGTCAGCGGGCGCCGGATGCCGCGCGGGCGGCCGGTGGTGCCGGAGGTGTAGTTCATCACCCAGCCGAGGGTGCGGTCGGCGGGCGGCGACTGGGGCTGCCCGGCGAGGAGTTCGGGGTACGGCCGGAAGCCCTCGGCGGCACCGATGACGTACCGGTGGCCGGTCGGCAGCCGCGCCTCGTCGGCGGCCCGCCGGGCGGCGTCGGCGAACCGCTCGTGCGCGAGCAGGACCTTGGCGCCGGAGTCGGCGACGATCCAGGCGATCTCGGGGCCGACGAGGTGGTGGTTGACGGGTACGAGGTAGAGACCGGCCTGGGTGGCGGCCAGGTAGGCGGTGAGGAACTCGGGGCCGTTGGGGAGGACGGCGGCGAAGGCGTCACCGCGGGTGAGGCCCGCGGCGCGCAGTCCGTGGACGAGCTGGTTGGCGGCGGAGTGCAGGCGTCCTGCGGTCCACTCCTCGCCGTCGGGGGCGATCAGGACGGTGCGGCCGGGGTCTGCGGTGGCCTGCGCCCAGAAGCCGGTGGGGGGTGTGGTCATGCCGGTTCCCTCTGGTGTGGTCATGCCGGTTCCCCCCGTCCGGCGATCCGGCCGAGGCGGTCGACGGCCCGTTCGAAGCCCCGGGTGAGGTCGTCGAGGACGGCCTGGACGCTTCGGGTGCTGGTCATCCGGCCGACGATCTGGCCGACGGGGGTGCCGAGCAACGGTTCGACCTCGTGCTTCTGGATGCGGGAGACCGCCTCGGCGACCAGCAGCCCCTGCAAGGGCATGGGGAGCGTGCCGGGGCCGTCCGGGTCGTCCCAGGCCTCGGTCCATTCGGTACGCAGCTGGCGCGCGGGTTTGCCGGTGAGGGCGCGGGAGCGGACGGTGTCCCCGGAGCCCGCGGCGAGCAGTTTGCGGCGCAGTGCGGGCGAGGCGAGGTCGGCCTCGGTGGTGGTGAGCCACACCGAGCCCAGCCAGACGCCCTGGGCACCGAGGGCGAGCGCGGCGGCGGCCTGTTCGCCGCTGCCGATGCCGCCTGCCGCCAGCACGGGCAGCGGGGCGACGGCCTCGACGACCTCGGGGGTGAGGACCATGGTGGCGATCTGACCGGTGTGGCCGCCCGCCTCGTAGCCCTGCGCGACGACGATGTCGATGCCCGCCTCCTGGTGCTTGCGGGCGTGCCGGGCGCTGCCCGCGAGCGCGGCGACCAGGACGTCCCGCCCGTGGGCGCGGTCGACGACGTCGGCGGGCGGGGAGCCGAGGGCGTTGGCGAGCAGGCGGATCGGGTAGTCGAAGGCGACGTCGAGCTGGGTGCGGGCGACCTGTTCCATCCAGCCGGTGATGCGCCACCCGGACGCCTCGCCCGCGGCGAGTTCGGGAACGCCGTACTTGGCGAGGGTGTCGGTGACGAACTTCCGGTGCTCGGCGGGGATCATCGCCTCGACATCGGCCTCGGTGACGCCCTCGACCTTCTTGGCGGGCATGACCACGTCGAGGCCGTACGGCCTGCCCCCGACGTGGGCCTCGATCCAGTCCAGGTCGCGCTTGAGGTCGTCGGGGGCCGTGTAGCGGACCGCGCCGAGCACCCCGAAGCCCCCGGCCCGGCTGATGGCCGCGGCGACGGCGGGGAACGGCGTGAAGCCGAAGACGGCGTGCTCGACTCCGAGTGTCTTGCTCAGCTCCGTCTGCATGGGCGCAGGATGCCGGTTTCCTCCGGAGGAGGGAAGAGGTGTTCTGATGGGTCGTCAGATTACTGATGCCGGGCACCCGGTTGACACGGCCCCCGACTGACACGAAAGTTTCACCGCGCAAGGTGATCCCGGAAAGATACTTTCAGGCGCAGCGGGAGGACGATCCTCGATGACCGACACCAGACGTGGCCTGACCCGGCGTCAACTGGGGCGGGGAGCACTGGCCCTGGGCGGAGCGCTCACCCTGGCCCCGCTCCCGGCGGGAGGGGCGTCCGCATCCTCCGGCCGTGGCACCCTGCGCCCCGGCAGCCCGGAGCGGGCCGGACTGCTCGCCGCCCCGCTGCGCCAACTCGTCACCGTCGCCGAGTCGTTCCTCGGCCCCTCCCCCACCCACCCCTGGTACGCGGGCGCCGTCCTGCTCGCCGGGCGCGGCGACACCGTGGCCCTGCACCGGCCGATCGGGACGGCGGTGCGCTACGCGGCTTACGACGAGAGCACCGACACGGGTGTGGAGCTGCCGGAGGCCGAGCAGATCCCGATGGCCGAGGACACCGTCTTCGACCTGGCGTCGGTCTCCAAGCTGTTCACCTCCATCCTGGCCGTGCAGCAGATCGAGCGGGGCGCGCTGGAGCTGGAGGGCGCGGTCGCCACGTACCTGCCGGAGTTCGGCGTGGCGGGCAAACAGGACATCACGGTCCGTCAGCTGCTCACCCACACCTCCGGACTGCGCGCCTGGATCCCGCTCTACCTCGCGCCGACCTACGACGAGAAGCTGGCGCTCCTCTGGAACGAGGTGCCGCTCAACCCGCCCGGCACCCGCTACCTCTACTCCGACCTGAACCTGATCACCCTGCAACTGGTCCTGGAGCGGATCACCGGCCGCCCCCTCGACACCCTCCTGCACGACGAGATCACCGCCCCGCTCGGCATGCGCCACACCCGCTACAACCCGCCCGCGTCCTGGCGCCCTCGGATCGCCGCGACCGAGGACGCCCGCCAGCCCTGGTCGGGCCTCGACCGGGGCCTGGTCTGGGGTGAGGTGCACGACGAGAACGCCTACAGCCTCGGCGGCGTCGCGGGTCACGCCGGGGTGTTCTCCACCGCCTGGGACCTGGCGGTGCTCGGGCGGACCCTGCTGGGCGGCGGGGCCTACGGCCGGGAGCGCATCCTGCGCCCGGAGTCGGTGGAGCTGATGTTCACCGACTTCAACACCGGCTTCCCCGGCGACGAGCACGGCCTCGGCTTCGAGCTGTACCAGCACTGGTACATGGGCGCGATGGCCACCCCGCGGACCGCCGGACACACCGGCTTCACCGGCACCTCGCTCGTCCTGGACCCAAGCACCGACTCCTTCCTCGTCATGCTCGGCAACTCCGTGCATCCGGTGCGCCGTTGGCGGTCCGGCTCGGCACCCCGGGTGGCCACGGCCGACCAGCTGGCGCGGGCGGTCCCGGTGCGTCCCGCGTACGGCCGTACCGCCTGGTTCTCCGGAATGGCCAGTGGCACCACCGCGACGCTGACCCTGCCCGCGCTCGACACCTCCACCGGCGCCGCCCGGCTGCGCTGCGCGCTGTGGTGGGACACCGAGCCCGGCGCCGACCCGCTCACGCTGGAGGCGTCCGCCGACGGTGGCGACTGGCTGCCGGTCCCCTTCACCGCCGCCGGGCGGGAGCACCCGTCGGGGGCGGTCAGCGGCTGGTCGGGGCGCGAGTGGCACCGGCTCACGGCGGAACTGCCGTCCGCTCACGCCCTCACCCTCCGCTGGCGGTACACCACCGACCGGCTCTACGTCGGCCGGGGCGCCTATGTCGACGGGCTGCGGGTGGCGGCGGGCGACACCGTCCTGTTCGACGAGCGACGCCCGGCGGACGCGGCCCGCGTCCGGGCGGCGGGCTGGACGGCCTCCGGCGACTGAGGAGGCGTCAGCCGGGCACGTCGAGGCGCTGGGTACCCACCACCGACAGCAGCCGCAGCGCCTCCTCGGCCGGGGTGCCGGGGACGGCGGTGTAGATGACGAGGCGCTGGTCCCGGTCGGCGATGTCCAGGACGTCGCAGTTGACGGTGAGCGGGCCGACCAGCGGGTGCCGGAAGGTCTTGGTGAGGGTGACCGCCGCGGTCACGTCGTGCGCGGCCCACAGCTCCGCGAACTCCGCGCTGCCCGCGAGAAGTTCGTCGACCAGCTCGGTCACCTCGGGGTCGCCGGGATACCGGGCCGCGGCGGCGCGCAGGTCCAGCGCCGCGTTCCGGGCGAACTCCTCGGCGTCCGAGACGCCGTAGAGCGGCCCTCCCCCGGAGTCGCGCGGGTCGAGGAAGGCACGCCGGATCAGGTTGCGGTCCCGGCGGGAGAGCGCCGAGAAGTCCTCCATCAGGGCGGCGGCCAGGTCGTTCCAGGCGAGCACCTCATGGGTCGCCGAGATCACGATCGCCGCCGCGTGCGGCAGCCGGTGCAGCAGGTCGACGATGCTCTGCCGCACCTCCCTCGGCGGCCCGGACGGCGGGCCCGGCGGCGCCCCCGCGAGATGGTGCAGATGGTCGCGCTCGGCGTCCGTCAGACGCAGCGCGCGGGTCAGGCCCGAGAGCACCTCGCGGGACGGACGCGGGGCGCGGGCCTGCTCAAGGCGGGTGTAGTACTCGGTGGAGATGAACGCCAGCTGCGCCACCTCCTCGCGGCGCAGCCCCGGGGTGCGGCGGCGCGGCCCCGCGGGCAGGCCCACGTCGCCCGGGGTGATGCGCTCGCGCCGGCTGCGCAGGAAGTCGGCCAGTTCTCGTCGGTCCACGCCCCCAGTGTGCGCGGGTGCCGCGGGGCCCAGCCAGGTACAGCCGGTACCTGGCTGGGGTCGTGGGCGGGGCGCAGGCTCGACGGCATGACCGACACCATCGACACCACATCCACCGGCACCGGACTGCTCGCCGGGAAGGTCGCCTTCGTCACCGGCGCCGGGCGCGGCATCGGCGCCGCCGCGGCCCGCCTGTTCGCCCGGGAGGGCGCCCGGGTACTGCTCGCGGCCCGGACCGAGGCGCAGCTGAAGGCCGTCACCGAGGAGATCCGCGCGGCGGGCGGCACCGCCGACCACACCGTGTGCGACCTGGCCGACGCGGCGAGCGTCCGGGCGGCCGTCGAGAAGGCCGTGGAGCTGTACGGCCGTCTCGACATCGCCTTCAACAACGGCGCGACGATCCAGGAACCCGGCCCCATGGACGGTATGCCCGAGACCGAGTTCGACCGTGTCTACGCCGTCAATCTGCGGGGGCCCTGGCTGGCCATGACCGCCGAGATCGCCGCCATGCGCCGCACCTCGGGGCGCGGGGCGATCGTGAACACCTCCAGCGTGGGCAGTCTGATGGCCAACCCGGCCCTGCCCGCGTACGGTGCCGCGAAACGCGCGGTCAACAGCCTCACCGCCTCGGCCGCCACGACGTACGGCCCCGAGGGCATCCGGGTCAACGCGATCGCTCCCGGCGCCACCTTGACCGAGATGATCGACGAGTGGGAGAAGCGGTCTCCCGGCATCCTCAAGGAGTCCGTCACGCGGACCCCGCTCGGCCGCGCCGCCCGGCCCGAGGAGGTCGCCGAGGCGGCGGCGTGGCTGCTCAGCGACCGCGCGTCCTATGTCACGGGGGCGGTCCTGGCGGTCGACGGCGGTATGACGGCATAGCGACGGGATGGCGCGGAGCCGGGTCACCCAGGAGGTGGCCCGGCTCCCGCCGCGTCCGTCACTCGCTGAAGACGGCCTTCTGCACCTCGTTGGGCCCGTCGAAGCTGTTCCGCTTCAGATGGTCGAGTTCGCTGACCACCCTGTCGTCGGCGTGGTTGCGGCGGGCGCACTCGACGAGACCCTTCTTGTCCGTCGGGTACTCCATGCCGCTGAGCGCCTTCTGGAGATCGATGGGGCTGAGGTCGGCCATGAGGACCTCCCGTGACCGTTCTGGGTGGATTCTCGAGCTTTGTCCCGGTACCCGACAGGGTCCGTGGTATGCCGGGCGATCAGTGCCCGGACTGCTCCAGCACCGCCATCGCCGCGTTGTGCCCCGGCACCCCGCTCACCCCGCCGCCGCGCACCGCGCCCGCCCCGCACAGCAGGACGCCCGGATGCCGGGTCTCCACGCCCCAGCGGCCGGTGCCCTCCTGGGCGTAGGGCCAGCTCAGCTCGCGGTGGAAGATGTTGCCCCCGGGCAGCCCCAGGTCACGGTCGAGGTCGAGCGGTGTCCTGACCTCCAGGCACGGGCGCCCTTCGGCGTCGGTCGCCAGACAGTCGGCGAGCGGTTCGGCGAGCTGGGCGTCCAGCTGGGCGAGGGTGCGCTCCAGCAGCTCGTCACGGACGGCGTCGTGGTCGTCGGCGAAGAGCCGGGCGGGGGTGTGCAGACCGAACAGGGTGAGGGTCTGATAGCCCCGCTCGGTCAGTTCCGGGCCGAGGATCGAGGGGTCGGTCAGCGAGTGGCAGTAGATCTCGGAAGGCGGCGCGGAGGGCGGCTCACCGGCCGCGGCCTGGGCGTAGGCGGTGGCGAGCTGGTCGTAGCCCTCGGCGATGTGGAAGGTCCCGGCGAACGCCTCGCGCGGGTCGACGGACCGGTCCCGCAGCCTGGGCAGCCGCTTGAGCAGCATGTTCACCTTCAGCTGCGCGCCCTCGGCGGACGGCGGCGGGGTGTCCCCGGTGAGCGCCGCCAGCTCCCTCGGTGAGGCGCCGACCAGGACGTGCCGGGCGGCGGCGACGCCCTCACCGTCGGCGGTGCGGTAGACGACCTCGCAGCCGTGTCCGTCGCTGTCGACCCGGACCGCCTCGTGACCGGTGGCCAGGACGGCGCCCGCGGCCCGGGCGGCGTCGGCGAGTGCGCCGGTGAGGGCGCCCATGCCGCCGACGGGGACGTCCCAGTCGCCGGTGCCGCCGCCGATCACGTGGTAGAGGAAGCAGCGGTTCTGCTTCAGGGACGGGTCGTGGGCGTCCGCGAAGGTGCCGATCAGGGCGTCGGTGAGGACCACGCCGCGGACCAGGTCGTCGGCGAAGTGGTCCTCGATCGCGACGCCGACCGGCTCCTCGAAGAGCATCCGCCAGGCGTCCTCGTCGTCGATGCGGCGGCGCAGCTCGTCCCGGCCGGGCAGCGGCTCGGTGAGGGTCGGGAAGACCCGCTCGGCGACCCGCCCGGTCAGGCCGTACAGCCGCCGCCAGGCGGTGTACTCGCGGTCCGAACCGGTGAGCCGCGCGAAGGCCTCCCTGGTGCGCCGCTCACCGCCGCCGACCAGCAGCCCGGTGGCCCGTCCGGCGCGTTCGACGGGGGTGTACGAGGAGATGGTGCGGGTGCGCAGCGAGAAGTCCAGCCCGAGATCCCGCACGATCTTCCGCGGGAGCAGGCTGACCAGGTAGGAGTACCGGGACAGCCGGGCGTCCACGCCCGCGAAGGGGCGGCTGGAGACGGCGGCCCCGCCGGTGTGGTCGAGCCGCTCCAGGAGCAGCACGGAGAGTCCGGCGCGGGCCAGGTAGGCGGCGGCGACCAGACCGTTGTGGCCACCGCCGACGATGACGGCGTCGTAGGCGCCGGAGGGCTGGGGTGCGGGCATGGTCCTTGTTAGCACGGGGTGATCCACATCGGCCAGGGACGAGGTCCCTCCGGCGCAGCTGAGCGGGGGACGGAGCGGCGGCGTCCGCCGCGTGCTCCCGGCGTGGCGCGGGGCAGCCGCAGGGGCGCGGTGCGGGGAGCGCTGGCACGCCTTCCAGCGGAGCGTGCCCGGCGTCGCCGCCGCGTCAGTAGATCCGGCGGGGATCCGGCGGGCGATCCGGCGGAGGGCGCGACCGGACACGGCCGTCGTCAGTGGCCGCCCGTCGCCTGCCGCTCCCGGAGCACCGCGACCCTGCGGTACAGCTCGACCGCCTCCGCGCCGCGGCCGAGCTGTTGCAGGCAGTGGGCCTCGTCGCTGCGGCTGGTGAGGCTGTCGGGGTGGTCGGCGCCCAGGACGCGCTCGCGGGCGGCGGCGACCGTGCGGTACTCGGCCAGCGCGTCGGGCCAGCGGCCGAGCCAGCCGAGGGCGACGGCCACCTCCCGGCGGCTGATCAGGGTGTCGGGGTGGTCGGCGCCGAGGGTGCGCTCGCGGATCGCGCAGAGGTCGCGGGACTCGGCGAGGGCCTCCTCCCAGCGGCCGAGCCGCCCGAGGTTGACGCCGAGGCCGTGCCGGGCGCGCAGGGTCTCGGGATGGGTGGCGCCGTGCACCCGGGCACGGTCGGCGACCAGTTCCCGGTACACCCCCAGCGCCTCGGCGCCGCGGCCCAGCCTGCCCAGGCAGACACCGGTCTCGTGGCGGGCGGCGAGGGTGTCGGGGTGGTCGGGGCCGAGGGCGTGGGCGCGGCCCTCGGCGACCTCCCGGTAGCAGTCGAGGGCCTCCGCCCAGCGGTTCAGCTGGCCGAGCGCGTAGGCGACCTCGTACCGGGTGACCAGGGTGTCGGGGTGGTCCGGGCCGAGCACCCGGGCGCGGGCCCTGGCCACCTCGGCGGCGGTGCGGTACGAGTCCTCCAGGCGGCCCAGTCTGCCGAGGTTGAAGGCGAGGTTGTGGCGGCAGCGCAGGGTGTCGGGGTGGTCGGGGCCCATGGTGCGTTCCCGGGCGGCGAGCACGGCCGTGTACTCCTGGTGCGCCTCCAGGGGACGGCCGAGCTGGCCGAGGGCGTAGGCGGTCTCCTGGCGGGCGGCGAGGGTGTCGGGGTGGTCGGCGCCCAGGACGCGTGCGCGGACCTGGGCGACGTGGGTGTACTCGCGCAGGGCGTCGGCGGGGTGCCCGGTGCGGCTGAGGGTGAAGGCGACCTCGTAGCGGCTGGCGAGGGTGTCGGGGTGGTCCGCGCCGAGCAGCCGCTCGCGTTCGGCGGCCACCGCGCGGTGCATCTCGCCCGCCTCCGCCCAGCGGCCCAGACGGCCCAGGCTGAGGCCCGCGTTGTGGCGTCCGGCGAGGGCGGCGAGCGTGCCCGGCGACGGGGTCGGCGTCGTCTCCGGTACGGGGACCGGGGCGGGGTCGTGGCCGGGTGCGGGCGGCGCGGTCCACTCGGCGCAGAGCGCGGCGAGGCCCTGCGGGGGCGTGCCGCGCGGCCCGGCGCCCGCGGCCTTGGGGCCGGTGGTCATGCCGCGCGTCCAGGACGGCAGCCGCGGCTCGCGCGAGACGGGTGCGGCGGGACCGGTCACCTCGGGCGGAGTGGGTGCGGACGCCGTCCGGGCGGCGCCGATGCGGGCGCCGATCTCCCGGGCGTCGTGGGGGCGCTGCCCGGGCTCCTTGGCGAGCAGGTGGAGGATGATCTCCTCCAGGTGGGCGGGGAGTTCGGGGCGGTGCTCACGCGGCGGGCGAGGCGGGGTGTCACGGTGGCCGATCAGGATCGCCCAGGCGTCGTCGAGGTCGAACGGCGGGGCGCCGGTGGCGAGTTCGTAGAGCACACAGCCCAGGGAGTACAGGTCGCTGCGCTGGTCGACCTCCTCGCCGCCGATCTGCTCGGGGGACATGTAGTGCGGGGTGCCCATGGCGATGCCGGTGCCGGTGAGCCGGGAGGTGAAGCCGATATCGGCGCCGAGGCGGGCGATGCCGAAGTCGCAGATCTTCGCCGTGCCGTCGGTGAGCCGGACGATGTTCGCCGGTTTCAGGTCCCGGTGCACGATGCCCTGCTGGTGGGTGTAGGCGAGGGCGTCGGCCATCTGCTCGGCGATGTCGACGACGTCGGCCACGGGCAGCGGACGCCGTTCGTTGTCCTCCAGCAGTTGGCTGAGGTTACGGCCCTTCAGGAGTTCCATGACGAGGAACAGCACCCCGTCGGACTCCCCGAAGTCGTGCACGACGGTCACCCCGCGGTGCTGGAGCGCGGCGGCCACCCGCGCCTCCCTGCGGAACCGCTCCCGCAGCACCCGGGTGAAGGACTGGTCGTGGTGCGGGCCTTGGGGTTTGAGGCACTTCACGGCGACCTGCCGCCCGAGCGACTCGTCCCGCGCCCGCCACACCTCCCCCATCCCCCCGCGTCCGATCAGATCGAGCAGCTGGTATCTGCCCTGGATCACCCTGGCGTCCGCCATCTCCCGCCGTCGCCCCCGTTGTCGGTGTGCTCACTGCCCTCCCCCGGCCCGTCCAGTATGGCGACCGGCGGTCCGAGTTTGTACGGCGCGGGGCGGGCGCCGGGTCCCAGTCGCGCCACGGCCCGCAGGACATGCTTGGGCGGGAGCTGCCAGCGCAGCCGGTCCGGTACCGCCCGCAGCAGGGCTCCGGTGCGGCGCAGGCGCCGGGTGACGGCGTCCGGGTCGGGGCCGGGCCGTCCGTACAGGTCGTGGGCGAACGGCGGCAGCGAGTCGTAGGCCAGGCGCGCCACCCGGCTCCACAGCAGCTCCCGGGCCGGGACGAGCAGCGGGTGCGTGGGCGGGCGGCGCAGGAAGTCGTCGACCTCGCGGGCGTCGCTCCCGGCGGCGAGTCCGGGGGCGGTCTCCTCGAAGTAGGCGGCCATGGCGGCGCGGTCGGCGGGCACGGCGTCCGGGTCGAGGCCGACCAGGCGGGCGCTGACCCGGTGTTCGGCCAGGTAGCGGTCGGCGTGGGCGTCGCCGACCGGGTAGCCGGAGCGGCGCAGGACGTGCAGGTAGGAGTCGATCTCGGCGCAGTGCACCCACAGCAGCAGCGCCGGTTCGTCGATCGCGTACCGTTCGCCGGTGACCGGGTCGGTGGCGCCGAGCAGCCGGTGGATCTTGCGGACCCGGGCTCCGGCGCGCTCGGCGGCGTCGGTGGTGCCGTAGGTGGTGGTGCCGACGAAGTGGGCGGTGCGCATCAGCCTGCCCCAGGCGTCGCGCCGGAAGTCGGAGTTCTGCATGACGCCGCGGACGGCGCGCGGGTGCAGGGCCTGGAGGTAGAGGGCGCGGATTCCGGCGATCCACATCATCGGGTCGGCGTGCAGTTGCCAGGTCACCGAGCGGGGGCCGAACAGGCCGGGGTCGGCCTTCTCTCGAACCTGCGTACGACGGGCCTTCATACGGCGAGGCTAACGCCGGACCCGGGGCATCCCCAGACCGATCCAGGACATGATCTCCCGCTGGATCTCGTTGTTGCCGCCGCCGAAGGTGAAGATCACCGCCGAGCGGTAGCCGCGTTCCAGCTCGCCGCGCAGGACCGCACCCGTGGAGCCCTCCTTCAGGGCGCCCGCCGCGGCGACGATCTCCATCAGCCAGGCGTAGGCGTCCCGGCGGGCCTCGGAACCGTACACCTTGACCGCGGAGGCGTCCTGCGGGGTGAGGGTGCCGTCCTGGACGGCGCCGACCATCTGCCAGTTGAGCAGTTTCAGCGCCTCCAGGCGGGTGTGGGTGCGGGCGAGGAGCCGTCGTACCCAGGGCAGGTCGACGACGCGGCGGCCGTCGGTCAGCTTGGTCCCGGCGGCCCAGCGCTGGACGTCGTGCAGGGCGCGGATCGCCATGGTGCCGTGCGCGGCGAGGGTGACGCGCTCGTGGTTGAGCTGGTTGGTGATCAGCCGCCAGCCCTGGTTCTCGGCGCCGACGCGGTGGCTGACGGGGACGCGGATGTTCTCGTAGTAGCTGGCGGTGGTGTCGTGTCCGGCGAGGGTGCGGATCACGGTGCAGGAGTAGCCGGGGTCGTCGGTCGGGACCAGCAGCATGGTGATGCCGCGGTGCGCCGGGGCGCCGGGGTCGGTGCGGACGGCCAGCCAGACCCAGTCGGCGGTGTCGCCGTTGGTGGTCCAGATCTTGTGGCCGTTGACGACGTAGGAGTCGCCGTCGCGCACGGCGCGGGTCTTCAGGGCCGCCAGGTCGGTGCCCGCGTCGGGCTCGCTGTAGCCGATCGCGAAGTCGATCTCGCCGGAGAGGACGCGCGGCAGGAAGTAGGCCTTCTGCTCCTCGGTGCCGTAGCGCATGAGGGTGGGGCCGACGGTGTTCAGGGCCATCAGCGGCAGCGGGACGCCCGCCTGGGCGGCCTCGTCGAAGAACACGAACTGTTCCATGGGCGTCAGTCCGCGTCCGCCGTACTCCTCGGGCCAGCCCACGCCGAGCCAGCCGTCGGTGCCGAGGCGGCGGATGGTGTCGCGGTAGAAGCGCTTGTAGGCGGCGGGGTCCGTGTGCCTGCTGTGCGCGGTGTCCGGCACCAGGTCGGCGAAGTACGCGCGCAGCTCGGTGCGCAGCCGCTGCTGCTCGGGCGTGTGGTCGAGATGCACTACGCCTCCAGGGTCCCGGGGCCGGTCCTGACGGCGCACACCGTAGAACGTGTTCCAGTAATTGGGAATGGCCGTCGGGTCCCGTTCTCCTGCCGGGCCCTGTGCCGTCAGGAGGCCCGCAGGGTGCCGAGGAAGTCGGTGCACGCCCTGGCGCACGCCCGGCACGCCGCCGCGGCGTCCTCGCCGCCCGGACTCCGGTCGAAGACGTGCGCGGACTCCAGACAGACCGTCCGGCACCACTCGACCTGGACGCGGATGCCGTCCTCGTCGAGAAGGTTCTGCTCGGACAGCACCCGGCAGGTGGCGTCGCACACCTCCGCGCACATGATGCCCTTGCGTCGTACGAGTTCCTGCTCCTCGGGGCCGTCCGGATCCACGAGGCTCGCGCGCAGCGCGCACGCCCGCGCACATTCCGTGCACGACTGCGCGCAGGCGAAGCGGTCCTCCAGGAACCGGAACAGCTCCTGCTGGGTCGGCGAAGTCACACCGGGCGGGTAGCCGGGCCGTCCGGCGTCAAACCAAGCCGGGCGCGGGTGTGCGGCAAGCCGGGCGCGGCGCGGTTTTCCGCCGCACGGCGGCGGGCACCCGTGGGGTCCGACGAGCCCCGGAGCCGGGGAAGGAAGGAGGTGGGCCTGGTGCCCGGACGCCAGGAACTGCCGTCGACCCTGGAGCGCTCCGCGCCGGACGCCCAGCGCACCTGGATCAAGGCGCACGACTCGGCCGTGGAGCAGTACGGTGAAGGTGAGCGTGCCCACCGGGTCGCCTACGGCGCGCTCAAGCACACCCACGAGAAGGTCGGCGACCACTGGGAGCGCAAGGAGGGCGGCCGCAAGGGCCCCTCGGACCCGCAGTCGGCGCGGCCCCGCCAGGCCGGCGGGCGCAGCGGCGAGGGCGTCGACGAGGGCGCCACCAAGGAGCACCTCTACGGCGTCGCGCAGCGCCTGGACATCGAGGGGCGGTCCCGGATGTCCAAGGGCGAGCTGCTGGACGCGATTCGCAAGGCCAACCGTTCGCGGACCCGGCAGTCCCGCGAGGGATGATCCGGTTCGCGCCCAGGCAAGGGGGTACTCGCGAGCCATGAGTACCGCAGCGATGGAACTGGCAGAGTCCAGCGGCGCACTCGCCCTAGGACCGCTGTTGATCGGCGTGGTCGTGGTGGCGATGCTGATCGGCGCCTTCCTGTACGGAATCCGTGTCCGGCGCAGCGAGCCCCCGCCGCCGCGCCCGGAGGAGCAGCCGCACCTGCCGGACGGCGGGGCGGTCCGTGAGGTCCAGGAGATGCGGGAACCCTCGGACGTGCCCAACGGCGGCGGTGTGACACTGCCGCACGACATGCCCGCCTCGGGCAACAATCCGACCCGGCACAGTGACTCCAAGGCACGCCCGCGCTGGCGTGAGGGCCACAGCGGTTCGTGGGGCAACGGCTGAGGGCCGTTCCCGAGCCGCCCCGGTGACCCCGAGCCGTGTCCGCCCGGAGGGAAGTGAGATCGATGGCCGACCCCGGCCGCAGCACCCTGCCCCTGCCCGACTACGACCATCTGCCGATCGGCGGTCTGGAGAGCCGTGTGCGCTCGCTGACCAGCGACCAGGTGGAGGATGTGCTGGCCTACGAGCGGTCGCACGCCGACCGCAGGCCGGTCACCGAGCTGCTGACCTCACGCCTGGAGCAGCTGCGGGCGGGCGCCGAGCCGACGTCCGGCGACCCGGGCGCGATGCGTCCCGAGACGGGCGCGCGCCGCACGGGCTCCCCGGTCTCCCCGGCGACCTCCCCGGAGCCGATGAGCCCGCCGCCGCACGGCACCCCGGACCAGCGGGGCAAGCCGAAGGGCGACCGTACGTAGGGGTACGCGAACAGGCGGGCGTACGACGCGCGACGGACCCGGGCAGGTGCCCGGGTCCGTCGCGCGTGCGTCAGGTGAGGTGTGCGCCAGGTGTCAGGTGGGGGCCTGGTCGCTGTCGCGCAGGGCGCCCCAGCGCAGCAGGTCGACGGCCTCGGGCGGCAGGGGCGGCTTGGACAAGGGGGTGGCTCCGTTCTCAGTGGCGGGGGTCGCGGTTCTCAGTGGTGGGGGTCGTGGTCGGGGTCGAAGCTGGCGAAGTAGGCGGCGGCCATGTCCTCGTCGGCGTGGCCCTGTTCGGCGGCGCGGGCGAGCCGTTCCGCGCCCGCGGCGGCCACGTCCAGGCGCAGCCCGTGCCGTTCGCCCGCCTCGACGATCAGCCGGGCGTCCTTGGCGGCGGTGGCCACCGCGAACTGGGGCGGGGTGAGCCGCTCGTCGAGGATCAGCGCGGACTTGGCGTGCAGATAGCCCATGTCGAGGGGTCCGCCCGCGATGGCGTCGAAGAAGTCCTGCGGGTCCACACCGAGCGCCCCGGCCAGGGCCAGCGCCTCCCCGGCCGCGTTGGTGGCGGCGATGACCCAGCTGTTGGCGACGAGCTTGAGCCGGGTGGCACTGCCCGCGGCGCCGTCCTCCCCGGTCCAGACGGTGCGGGCGCCGACGGCGTCGAAGACGGGTGTGACCTTCTCCCGGCCCTCGCTGGGCCCGGCGGCGAGGACGAGCAGTTGCCCGGCCTCGGCGGGTGCCCGGGTGCCGAGCACGGGGGCGTCGTAGTAGGGCAGCTCGTGCTCGGTGGCGAAGGCGGCCAGGTCGGTGGTGGCCTGAAGGCCCGCGGTCGTGGACTGGATCCAGGCGGTGCCGGAGCGCAGGGCGGGTGCGGCCTGCCGCATGACGTCGAGGGCGGCGGCGCCGTCATGGAGCATGGTGAGGACGGCGTCGGCGCCCTCCACGGCCTCGGCGGGGGTGTCGGCGAGGTGCGCGCCGTCAGCGGTGAGGGGTTCGGCCTTGTCGCGTGTGCGGTTCCAGACCCGGACGGTGTGTCCGGCCCGCGTGAGGTTGCGGGCCATCGCGGCGCCCATGATGCCGGTGCCCAGGACGGCCACGGTGAGTTTGACTGTCATGGCGTCAACTTTCCTACGGGGTGCGGTGCGGTGGGTCAGTCCGGGAGGATCAGCCGGGCCATCTCACCCGGCTGGAGCCGGACGGAGCGGTCCGGCAGGCGGACGTCGATGGGGTCCGCGTCCGAGGACGGCACGGTGATCTCCAGATGACGGCGGCGCAGCCGCAGTCGTACGCCCCAGTTGCCCTGGTAGCGCAGGGAGAAGCCGTACGAGGACAGCTCGGGCAGCGGTACCGGGTCGAGCCAGAGGGCGCCCTGCCGGGTCTCCAGGCCGGTCAGTCCGCGTTGCACCAGGTCGAGGGTGCCCGCCATGGCGCCGAGGTGGATGCCCTCGCCGGTGGTGCCGCCCTGGATGTCGGCGATGTCGCCGCGCAGCGCCTCCTGGCAGAACTGCCAGGCCTCGGCGCGGCGGGCGCGGGCCAGGATCCAGCCGTGCACCAGGCCGCTGAGGGTGGAGCCGTGGCTGGTGCGGTGCAGGTAGTAGTCGACCGTGCGGTGCCAGGTGCCGTCGTCCAGCCTGAGGCCCAACCGGTGGAAGAGGGAGCGCAGTTCGCCGGGTGAGAAGAGGTAGCCGAGCATCAGCACGTCGGCCTGTTTGGAGGCCTGGTAGCGGTTGACGGTGTCGCCCTCGGCCTCCAGGATGCGGTCCAGGCGCCGGATGTCGCCGTAGTTCTTGCGGTAGCCGCTCCAGTCGAGTTCGGCGAGGTCGCCGTAGCCCTCGAACTGGCTGATGACACCCTCGTGGCAAGGGACGTGCAGGGTGCGGGAGACCTCGTCCCACTGGTCGAGTTCGCCGTCCTCCAGGCCGGTGCGTTCGGTGAGTTCGCGGCGGCGCGGCTCCGGCAGGGCGGCCAGCAGTTCCAGGGTGCGGGAGAGCACCCAGGCGGCGGTGACGTTGGTGTAGGCGTTGTCGTCGAGGCCGGGGGTGGTGGCGTCGGGGTAGGCGTCGTGGTACTCGTCGGGTCCGAGGACGCCCCGGATGCGGTGCCGTCCGAGGTGGTCGTCCCAGGTCGCCGCGTCCGCCCAGAAGCGGGCGATCTGGAGCAGCATCTCGGCGCCCTTGGTGTGCAGGAACTCGGTGTCGCCGCTGGCCTCGCTGTACTGCCACACGTTGTAGGCGATGGCGGAGCCGACGTGGTACTGGAGGTGGGTGTGGTCGGGCAGCCAGCGTCCGGAGCGTGGGTTGAGGTGCAGCTGCTGGGTCTCCTCGCGGCCGTCGCTGCCGCTCTGCCAGGGGTACATCGCGCCCCGGCGGCCGGCGTCCTTGGCGGCGGTGCAGGCCTTCTCCAGGCGGCGGTGCCGGTAGTGCAGCAGGGCCCGGGAGACCTCGGGGAAGTGCAGGTTGAGGTAGGGCAGGACGAAGAGTTCGTCCCAGAAGACATGGCCGCGGTAGGCCTCGCCGTGCAGGCCGCGGGCGGGGACGCCGACGTCGAGGTCGGCGGTGTTCGGGGAGAGGGTCTGGAGCACGTGGAAGAGGTGCAGCCTGAGGATGCGGCCCGCCTCGCCGGGCACGTCGATGCTGGCCCGCCGCCACAGCTGGGCCCAGGCGGTGCGGTGCGCGGCGAGCAGGGCGTCGAAGCCGGGGGCGCGGCCCACCCGGTCGACGGCGGCGTGCAGGGGGTCGCTGATGGCGGGGTCGCGGGAGGTGAACAGGGCGACGGTCTTGTCGACGGTGACGGTCCGGCCGGGCGCGAGGCCCAGCCGGGTCAGCTGCACGGTGCGGGGGACGGCGTGCCGGATCGTGACGGGGCTCTCGGTGGTCAGCCGGGACGCCATGCCGATCCGGATGTCGGAGGTGCGGGTGCGGCAGCGCAGCCAGGTGGTGTCCGGGGTGGCGGTGCCGGTGTGCACATGGGTGAGGTGGCGGCCGTCCAGGTCCCGGTAGCGGGGCACGCCCGCGTTGGTGACGCCGCCGTCGAGGGCTGCCTCGACGTGCAGTTCGCCGGAGCCGCCGTCGACGGTGAACTCGGTCCGCAGGGCGGCCAGATGCGGGTCGGCCATGTGCACCAGGCGCAGCTGACGGACGGTCAGGGAGCTGTCGTCACCGAGGCCGTAGCGGGTCAGCCGCTCCAGCAGGCCGGAGGAGAGGTGCAGGATCTCCCGGTGTTCCAGTACGGGCGCGGTGTCGGGGGTGAGCCAGGACCGGCCGTGCATCCGGAACCGCAGGGGCAGCCAGTTCGGCACGTTGACCAGGTCCTCGTTCTCCACCTGGCGGCCTGACACGTCGGAGGTGAGCCGGTTGTAGCAGCCCGCCACATAGGTACCGGGGTAGTGGATGTCGTCGGCGACGCACTCCGGCAGCGCTCCCCGGGTGGCGAAGTAGCCGTTGCCCAGTGTGCACAGCGACTCCCGCAGCCGGGCGTCGGTCGGCTCGTAGCCCTCGTACTCCCAGGTCCATCCCGTCACCTCGACAGCTCCTCCCGCAGGCGCCCCTCCGAGTACCCGTGCGGCCCGGTCGGCACCGCCCGTCAAGCAGTCTCTCCCCGCGGGCGGGCACGGCGATACGGTCCACGCCGGTCACTCGGGTGGATGGGGAGCGCGGGGTCAGTACAGGGCGGCGGGGTCGCGGGGCAGGACGGTGACGCGGTGGAAGTTGCAGCCGAGCGGGGCGGACTCGCCGTTGTCCGGGGCGGGGACCTGCTGGTGGGCCTTGAGGGCGACGCTGACCAGGCTCATCAGCAGGTCGACGTCGGTGTCGCAGTCCAGATGGACCGTCACCCAACGGGAGCCGGGCACCAGGCGGATGGCCGTCGATTCCCTGAGGTCGCCGGAGAACCGCTGGATGGCCCGCCTGGTGAGGTGCAGGTCCACGTCGTGGTCCGAGTGGAAGTGGGCGATCTCGCTGCGCGGGGAGCTGATCGCCCGTCCCGTGCCGCAACTCGCGGGTCCGGCCGTGAGGTCGGGCCAGCCCTGGAGTTGCTCCAGGGCGCGCTGGGCCAAAGTCATGGGTCCATCGTCACGTGATTACCCCGCCGATACCAGAGGTTGAGGGTTTTGTAACCCATGCGTGAGGTTCCTCACTGAGCGTGACCGGGTTCGGGCGGGGCTCGGTGAGGGCGTCGAGGTGCGCGCGGACATAGGGGACGGCGGCCTTGTCGAGTTCCCCGTCGATGAACGCGGGCTGCACGTTGACCTCGAAGACGACACCGCCGTGCTCCTCGGCGAGGTCGACCCCGGCGAAGGGCAGACCGACCGAGGCGGTGGCCGCGACGGCCAGTTCGGCGAGGCGCGGCGACAGCTCGTCGGGGTCGATGAAGACGGGGACGGCGCCCTGGCAGGTGTTGCAGGGTGTGTCGGGTTGGGACTGGAGGTGCTCGCGGGCGTGGATGACGCGTCCGTCGAGGACGAAGACGCGGAACTGGTGGCGGCGGCCGTCGGCGGTGATGTTCCCGGCGTCCCGGGAGAGCAGCCAGTCGGTGCGGCCTCGGGCGTAGAAGCCGGTGGCGCGTTCCACGGCCTCGCGGGTGGTGAGGTGGAAGGTGTCGCCGCCGCCGGTGCCGACGACGGGGCGGGCCCACACGTCCCCGCCCAGCTTGTCGAAGGCGGCCACGGCCTCGGCGGGGTCGGGCCGGGACAGTACGACGGTCTCCATGTGGGCCACGCCGTCGCGCCGGAAGCGGGCGAGGGTGAGGTCCTTCTCGGTGGCCGCCCGCCAGGCGGTGGCGCCGGTGCCGAGGGTCACCACGTCGTACTCCTGGAGGAGGAGCTGGAAGGCGGCGAGGGAGCGGCGCCGGTGCGGGGGTATCTCGTAGAGCAGGACGGCGTCCGGGACCAGGTCGAGGCCGGCGTCCGGTACGCGGAGCCGTAACCGCCCGTCGTCGTCGGGCACGCCCCGGCCGGTGCCCCCGGCCGCGAAGTGGCGGGCGTCGACGCGGACCGGCGGGGCGCCGGTGAGCAGTTCCACGGCCTGGGCGAGGTACTCCGCGCAGCCTTCCGTCGAGGTGGGGTCGGCGACGAGGGCGATGCGGGGGCGGGACGGTCGGGGCGTTACGGGCAGTCGGGGCGGTCGGGGCACAGCGGCCTCCAGCGGTTCACGCGCACCCGGGTGCCGTGCCGCTGGGCTGCCCGGCCCGGGCGAGCTGACGGACGAGTCTTGCGGGAACTGTCGGTGCTGCCGAGCGGGTCGTGCCGGGTGGGTCGTGCGGGCCGCCGTGGGCAGCCGTCGCGCCGGTCACGGGTGGGGCTCCGGCCGCCCCCCAACGGTGCGGGCCGGGCGCCACACTGTAGGCGTCCGGCCCGAGGCCGTACCAGGGCGCACGCACCGTGGCGCGCGGCTCCGCCCCGCTCCCCGCTCTGCGCCGCCGCTCCCCGCCGTGCGCCCCGGCGCCCGTCGTCCCGCTGACGCGGCTCCGGGCGCGGCGGTCCGCCGTACGCCCTACCGCCGACCGCCCCACTGACGCCACGCCGGAGACCACGGCGCGCCCGCGGTCTTCCCGCTGACGGTCCTGGGCGCCGTCATCCACCTGCCGTGCGCCCTACGACCGCCGCCACGCCGTACGCCCCACCCGTTGACCCCGCCCCGGCCTCCCTAGGGCACGGCGTCGTACCCGTCGCCCCGGGGCACCGGGCGGCCGGTCACCGCGTCGAGCACCAGCCGCTCGCCGGGCGGACGCTCCAGCCGCACCGTCACGTCCTTCTCCAGCATCACGGCGGGACACTCGCCGCCCGTGCCGCCGACGACGTGCGCGGAGAGCACGACGCTGCCGCCGGTCTCCAGCACGTCCACCCCCGGCCCGTCGTCGCAGGCGCCGTGCCCGGCGGCCACGACGAGCGACCGGCCGTCCGGCGCCACCGTCACGAGCCTCGGCAACCGCCACAACCCGCCGTGCTCGAACTCGCGGACCGCCGCGACGGGCGGCTCGGGAAGCGCCGACGGGGCGACGGCGACGCGTTTCATCGGGGTGTCGTAGCCCTTCAGGGTGAAAAGCCACGCCGGGACGGTCGCCGGGCCGCGGCTGGTGGCCAGCGTCGTCGCGCCGAGCCGCGCCCCCGTCACGGTGAGGTGCGGCCCGTCGCCGCCACCGCGCGCCAGCTCGTCGTACGCGCCGCGCGCCGTCGTCAGCGGCAGCCCCAGCGTCTCCCCGTCCGGCCAGGTCACCCGGCCCCGGGCGGGGGCGACGGTCGGCAGTTCGCCGCGCAGGACGAGGTCGCCCGCGACGTACGCCCGCTTGTCGCCGTCGCTGTGGAAGGCGTCCTCGGGCAGCTGGACCAGGTCCCCGAGGGGGTGGAAGCCGTCCCGCCACGCCTTCTCCGCCTCCGAGCCGTCCCAGGCCCCGGCGACCGCGCGGGCCCGGGCCGCCCGCTCGGCCGCGGCTTCACCGTCCCGGGCGACCCGGTCGGCGGGCCGCTGACCGCCGCAGCCCGCGACGGCGGCGCACAGGGCGAGGACGAGCAGGAGGCGGACGGTGTGGGTGCGCATGGGTCCCCCGGATCGACGGTGGTCGAGTGTGGTGTGCCGACCCTGTGACGCCGTACCGCCCGGCCGCGTTCGACCGGAGCGGGACCAACCCCGCGCGACCGGCCGCGAAGGGCCCCGCACGTACCCTGAAACCATGCCGGACCGCCTCGTGAGGCTCTTCCTCTGCGGCGATGTGATGCTCGGCCGGGGCGTCGACCAGATCCTCCCCCACCCGGGCGACCCCGCCCTGCGGGAGGGTTACGTCACGGACGCGAGGACGTACGTGGAGCTGGCGGAGGCGGTGAACGGCCCGGTGCCCGCGCCGGTGCCGCCGTCCTGGCCGTGGGGCGAGGCGCTGGCGGTGCTGGACGAGGCCGCGCCGGACGTGCGGATCGTCAACCTGGAGACCGCAGTCACCCGCGCTGACGCCTTCGCGCCCGGCAAGGCGGTCCACTACCGGATGCACCCGGCCAACCTGCCCGCGCTGACGGTGGCCCGCCCCGACGTGTGCGTGCTGGCCAACAACCACGTCCTGGACTTCGGCCGCCGGGGCCTCGCGGAGACCCTCGGCTCGCTCACCGGCGCCGGGCTGCGCACGGTGGGCGCGGGTCCCGACGCCGAGCGGGCGTACGCGCCCGTGGCGCTGCCGCTGCCCGGCGGCGGACGGCTGCTGGTGTTCGCGCTCGGGGCGGCGTGCAGTGGCGTCCCGTCCGACTGGGCGGCGAGCGACGGGCGGTCCGGGGTCGCCCACGTGCCCCGGCTGTCGCCCGGCGAGGCCACGGCGGCGGTGCGGCGCGTCCAGGACGTACGGCGGCCCGGCGACCTGGTGGTGGTGTCGGTGCACTGGGGTTCGAACTGGGGCTACCGCGTGCCCCGGGAGCAGATCCGGTTCGCGCACGCGCTGGTGGACGGCGGCGCCGACGTCGTGCACGGGCACTCCTCCCACCACCCCCGCCCGGTCGAGGTGTACCGCGACCGGCTGGTCCTGCACGGCTGCGGCGACTTCATCGACGACTACGAGGGCATCGGCGGGTACGAGGAGTACCGCGACGACCTGCGCCTCGCCCACCTCGTCGACCTGGACGCGGCCACGGGGCGGCTCGCCGGGCTGCGCATGGTGCCGCTGCGGGCGCGGCGGATGCGGCTGGAGGCGGCGTCGGCCGGGGACCGGGCGTGGCTTGGCGCGACCCTGGACCGGATCAGCGCGGGTCCGCACATCGTGCCCGAGCCCGGGGGCGCGCTGCGGCTGGCGCGGCCCGCCGGGCGCATGCCGGATTCGTCATGATTGTGGGGGCTCGCCGGGGGTACTCCGGGGCGCATGTCCGGCATCGAACTCAAGAGCAGCGCGTTCACCGATCACGCCCCCGTCCCGCGCCGCTACGCGCTGGAGGGGGAGAACGAGTCCCCTCCCCTGACCTGGTCGGGCGTGCCGGAGGACGCCACCGAACTGGTACTGCTGTGTGAGGACCCCGACGCCCCCTCGGGGAGCTTCGTGCACTGGGTCGTGGTCGGCGTCGACCCGCACAGCGACGGCACGCCCGCGGGGCAGCCCCCGCCCGGCGGCACGGAACTGACCAACGGCTACGGGCGGCCCGGCTGGGGCGGCCCGCACCCGCCGCCGGGGGACGAGGCGCACCACTACCTCTTCCACCTGTACGCCCTCAGGGAGCCGTGCGTGCTTCCCGACAGTCCCAGCGCCGACCAGGTGCACCAGGCCATGGACAGGGCACGGATCGCCGACGGCACCCTCGTCGGCCTCTACCACCGCTGAAGCGACGCCGCACGGCGAACGACTGGAGTGTTTCCGCCGGGACGGTTCCGGCAACCCGGGCTGGACGACTGCCACGCCCATCCGACCGCGACGTGACGGGAGCCCACCGATGACCAGCACGACATCGCACCCGTTGCCCGAACCGTACCGGCCGAGCATTGGAGTGCTCGGTTCGTACGGCGGTTTCAACGTCGGCGACGAGGCCATCCTGACCTGTGTGCTCGACTGTCTGCGGGCCCACCGCCCGCGGGCGCGGCTGGTGGTCTTCAGCCGCGACGCCGCCCACACCCGTGACCACCAGCCGGAGGCCGACGAGGTCGTGGACTGGGAGGGAGTGCCGCAGAAGGGGGTGCTGGACGTGCTGTCCGGCCTCGATCTGCTGGTGCTGGGCGGCGGGGGCACGCTCTACGACGGTGAGGCGCGCCGCTATCTGCGCCTGGTGCGGGCCGCACAGGACCGTTCCATCCCCACCTTCGCCTACGCGGTGGGCGCCGGTCCGCTGCGCGAGCCTGACGACCGGGAGGCGGTGCGGACCGTCCTCGCCGCGATGGACGACGTGGTGGTGCGCGACGAGGAGTCCCGGCTGGTGCTGGAGGAGGTCGGCCTGGACCGTGAGGTCACCGTCACGGCCGATCCGGCGCTGCTGCTGGAGGCGGAGCCGTTCACCGAGCGGATGATGCAGGACGAGGGCGTGCCCACCGGCACCCGGCTGGTGGGGATGTCGGTGCGGGAGCCGGGCCGGGCGGCGGAGAAGCTCGACGAGGGCGACTACCACGCGCTCCTCGCCGATGTCGCCGACTTCCTGGTGGGCCGCCTCGACGCGCATGTGGTGTTCATGCCGATGGAGCGGCACGACGTACGGCACGCGCACGCGGTGCTGTCCCACATGTCGGCGCCGGACCGGGGGCGCATCCTCAACCAGTCCTACAGTCCCGGGCAGGTGCTCGGCTTCATGCGGCACCTGGACCTGGCGGTGGGGATGCGGCTGCACTTCCTGATCTTCGCCGCGGTCTCCGGGCTGCCGGTGCTGCCGCTGCCGTACGCCGGGAAGGTCTTCGACTTCGCGCGCCGTACCGGTGCCCCGGCGCTGGTCGGCGTGGCCCGGGAACAGGCCGGGCTGCTGCTGGCGGAGGTGGACCGGCTGTGGGACGAGTATCCGCGGCGGCGCGCCGAACTCCAGCCGCGCATCCAGCGGTTGCGCTCGCTCGCCCAGGTCACCTGTGTGCGGGTCGGCACCCTCCTCGACGAGGTCGTCCCGGACCCCGGGCTGCGGCGCGAGCCCACCCGCGCGGGCCTGGACCTGGCCGCGGAGGCGGGCGCGCCCGCCCTCGAAGCGCAGGGGCGCCCCGCCGGAGCCTGACGGCGCGCGCCGCCACCCCCCGACTCGGGCGGAAGGGAAGAGTCGATGCCCGTCCTGGAGAAACCCCCGGAGCCACGCACCGTCACCCTGCCGCCGCGCAGCGCCCTGCACGGCGGCCGGACCGAGGTCCTGGTGATCGGCGGCGGCCCGGCGGGCTGTGCCGCGGCGCTGGCGGCGGCCGACGCGGGCGCCGACGTGGTGCTCGTCGAGCGGTACGGCTTCTTCGGCGGCAACGCGACCGTCGCGCTGGTGATGCCGCTGATGTCGTTCCACAACGAGCACAAGCAGGCCGCGTTCACCGAGGGCGGCGACACCACACGGCTGCTGCCGACCGACCACGGCGAGGGCGAGCCGATGGTCGCCGGGGTGCTGTGGCGGCTTCTGGACCGGCTGGGCGAGCGGGGCGGCTCCATCCCGCCGTCCCTGGAGACCGGCTACACCGTGCCGTTCGACCCGGAGCTGTTCAAGCTGACCCTGCTCGACCTGCTGGACGAGGCGGGGGTCCGCATCCTGCTGCACTCCTTCGCCTCGGCCGCGCTGCCGCTGGACGACGGCTGGCGGGTGGTCCTGGAGGGCAAGTCCGGTCCGGTGGTGCTGGACGCCGACGTGGTCGTCGACGGCACCGGGGACGGCGACGTGGCCGCCGCGTGCGGGGCGTCGTACGAGGTGGGGCGGCCGGAGGACGGGCTGGTGCAGCCCATGACGCTGATGTTCCGGGTGGTGGACTTCCTGCGGCCGCGGTTCGCCGACTACGTCCGCGACCACCCCGACCAGTGGCGGGGCGTGCACGGGCTGTGGGACCTGGTGGAGGAGGCGACCCGGGCGGGCGAGCTGCGGCTGCCGCGCGAGGACATCCTCTTCTTCGGCACCCCGCGCCCGCACGAGGTGGCCGTCAACAGCACCCGGGTGACGCGCGCGCTCGGCACCGACGTGTGGGACCTGACCCGCGCCGAGTGGACCGCCCGGCGCCAGCTCGACCAGATCGACCGCTTCCTGCGCACCCACGTCCCCGGTTTCGAGGAGGCGTACGTCGCGCAGAGCGGCACCCAGATCGGGGTTCGGGAGACCCGGCGCATCCTCGGCGACTACCAGCTCACCGGTCATGACATCCTCGCCGCCCGGCACTTCCCGGACGCGATCGCGCACGGCGCCTACCCGGTCGACATCCACAACCCGAAGGGTTCCGGCACCGTCCTGAAGCGGGTGCCGACCGGGCACTGGTACGACATCCCGCTGCGCTGTCTGCTGCCCAGGGACACCGACCGGCTGCTGGTGGCGGGCCGCTGCATCTCAGGTACGCACGTGGCCCACTCGTCGTACCGCGTGATGCCGATCGCGATGGCGACGGGACAGGCGGCGGGGGTGTGCGCGGCGCTGGCGGTGCGCGCCGGGAGGGCACCGCGCGAGCTGGCGCACGGCCTCGTCCAGGACGAACTGCGCCGTCAGGGAGCCCACTTGCGCATCGACGCCGCCGACGCGGACGCGGTCGCCCGGCACTGAGCACTGAGGCCGTACGTCCGTGGCGCAGGGGGGCGCAGCCCTAGAGTGCCCGCAGCCGCTCGTCGCACCAGTGGCGGGCGGTGTCCGCGACCTGCTCCAGCGCCCCCGGCTCCTCGAACAGATGGGTGGCGCCGGGTACGACGCTGAGGGTGTGCGGGCCGGACAGCCGGGCGGCCGCCTCCTCGTTGAGGCGGAGCACCTCCCGGTCGTGCCCGCCGACGATCAGCAGCACCGGCGCCCGTACGGCGCCCAGCGCGTCGCCCGCCAGGTCGGGGCGGCCGCCCCGGGACACCACGCCGAGGACCCCGTCCGGCCGCCCGGCCGCGCAGACCAGGGCCGCCGCGGCGCCGGTGCTGGCGCCGAACAGGGCGACGGGCAGCCGTCGGGTCTCCGGCTGGGTGCCGAGCCAGTCGACGGCGGCGACCAGGCGGCGGCCCAGCAGCGGGATGTCGAAGCGGTGCTGGCCGGTCACCATGTCCTGGCGTTCCTCCTGCTCGCTGAGCAGGTCCATCAGCAGGGTGCCGAGACCGCCCGAGCGCAGTTCGGCGGCGACCATGCGGTTGCGGGGGCTGTGCCGTGAGCTGCCGCTGCCGTGCGCGAACAGCACCACGGCGCGGGGGGTGTCCGGCAGCACCAGGTCGCCCGGCAGGGTCACGTCGTCGGTGGGTACGGGGATCCGCACCATCTCGGAGAGCATCGCCGTCAGCCTCCTGCCTGCGTTCCGGCGTGTCAGGGGTCGTTGTCGTGCCAGCGGTCGGGGTCGTCGGGCGGGGTGTCGAGGCGGGTCGCCGCCGCCGGGTCGGCGCCGAAGTCGTTGCCGTCGGCCCGGCCGCCGTGCCAGCCGCCGTCGGGGGCGATCCACAGACCGTGGGTCTGGGTGGGGTCCCCCTGGTCGTCCCAGAACCGGTTGCCGCGCAGGTGGGCACCGGTCAGGGCGGCGGCCACGGTCAGTCCGGCGCACGGTCCGCCGGCTCCGGGCAGCCGGTAGGCGGCGCCGGGGGCGGGTACGTCGTCGGGCGGCCAGGCGGTGCCCGCTCCGGGCCGCCACGGGGCCAGCGCCAACTGCGTCGCGGTGTTGAAGGTGACCAGGGCGGTACGGCCGTCCGCCAGCGTCAGCCGCTTGCCGCGGTGCCCGTCCGGCGGCCAGTCGGCGTGCTCGTCGGTGAGGGTCAGGCTGCCGTGCCGCACCCCGTCGCCGCCGCCCTCGGTGGCGGGTGCGCGGCGGCGGCCGTTGTTGCGGAAGCGGTTGTGCAGGATGGACGGGTTGCGCATCCCGGCGTCGACGCGGATGCCGTCGAGGGCGTTGTCGCGGAACTCGTTGGACTCCAGCACGATGTCGGTGGCGGGTTCCTGGTCGCCGCCCTCGAGGTTGTGCTGCCAGTAGCCGTAGCGCCCGTTGTCGCTGATGCGGTTGCCGCGCAGGGCGTACGGGCCGGGGGTGTTGCCGAGGCCGACGCCGTCGCGGACGTTGCCGTCGATGACGCAGCCGGTGACGATGCCGCCGCGCCCGCCGACGCCCGCGGTGCCCTGGGAGGACACGTCGAAACCGGCCTCGTGGTTGGACAGCATGGTCGAGGAGGTGACGAGCAGGCCGTCGGCGCCCCAGTCGGAGATGCCGAAGCGGTTGTCCTCGGCGTGGCAGGCGGTGATGCGGATGCCGCGCGGCGGGGGCCACTCCTCCTGCTGGAGTTCGACGAAGATGCCGTTGGTGCCGTTGCCGATCGCCGTGCACGAGGTCACCGTGAGCCGTTCGACCATGCCCCAGCCGCCGATGCCGATCCCGATCCCGGCGCCGCCCATGCGGTCGCCGGGGTCCTGGCGTCCGCACCGGGCGGCGAGCACGCCCTCGACGACGGTGTCCTGGAGGAAGTCGCAGCCGAACCCGGTCGCGGCGGTGTCGTGGATGTGCAGGTCGGTGAAGCGCCCCCGCAGCACGTACTGGAGGCCCAGCCCCTTGGCCAGCGGATCGTACGCCTCGGTCCACACGCCCGAGCCGTCGATCTCGAAGTGCGCGAAGGTGACGTCGGCGAGATGGTTGCCGCGGTCCGCCCCGTGGTGCTGGCTGGTGAACCAGGCCAGCGGCACCGGCTGGGCGGGGTTGCCCGGGTTGCCGAGGACGAAGCGGGTGACGCCGCGCCCCGCGCCGATCAGTGAGACGCCGCTGCGCCACACGGTGGCCTCGTCCTGGATGACGTACCGGCCGGGCGGGACATGGATGGCGCGCGGCTGTCCGTCGGCGGCGTGGGCGGCGCCCGCCGCGTCGACCAGTTTCGCCAGCGCGGGCTGGTCGTTGGTGCTGCCGTCCCCGGTCAGCCCGTGTTCACGGGCGTCGGCCGTCAGGGGGAAGGACATCTGACCGCTCCTTTCCGCGCGTCGACAGCCACCGAGTGCCCGCCGCACCACCGCCGAACCGCACGCCGCACGCCGCGCCCCGGGGCCCATGGGCCCCGGGGTGAGGGCCCACCGGCCCCCGGTCACCGACCCCCGGCCGGGACCTTGGTCCCCATCCGCAGGACCATTGGTCCCGAATGCCCGTCGGAGGCCCACAGGCAGCCCGGAACAGACGTTCCCCGTTGCTATACAGGTGCAGCCGCCTCCGATCGAGCGGCGCTTCCTCCCTCTCCTCGCACCACCCTCAGGAGGCTTCATGCTGTCCGCAGAGTCCGCCGCCGTCGTCCGGGCCACCCTGCCCGCCGTGGGCGGCGCCCTCGACCAGATCACCGAGCGTTTCTACGGCACCATGTTCCGTGACCGGCCGGAACTGCTGGACGGCATGTTCAACCGCGGCAACCAGGCCAGCGGCGCCCAGCGCCGGGCCCTGGCCGGGTCCATCGCCGGGTTCGCCACCGCACTGCTGGCCGACCCCGACACCCGCCCGGACGCCCTGCTGGAGCGGATCGCGCACAAGCACATCGCGGTCGGCGTCACCGACGACCAGTACACGATCGTGCACAAGTACCTGTTCGGCGCGATTGCCGAGGTGCTGGGCGACGCGGTCACGCCCGAGGTGGCGGCGGTCTGGGACGAAGTGTACTGGCTGATGGCCGGTGCGCTGATCGCCATGGAGGCGCGGCTCTACCAGGAGGCCGGGCTCGCGGCGGGCGACATATGGCGGACCTGGACCGTGGTGGAACGCCGCGAGGAGACCTCCGACGTGGTCTCCCTCGTCCTGCGCCCCGCCGACGGGCAGCCCGCCCCGGCCGCCCGCGCCGGGCAGTACGTCAGCGTCCGCGTCCGGATGCCCGACGGGGTGCACCAGCTGCGCCAGTACAGCCTGTCCTCCGACCCCGGCGGCGAGCTGCGCCGCATCACCGTCAAGCGCGTCACGGGCGACGCCGGCGCCCCCGACGGCGAGGTCTCCAACCTCCTGCACGACACGGTCCGCGCCGGTGACGAACTGGCACTCTCCACGCCGTGCGGCGACATCGTCCTCGACGACGCCGACACCCCGCTGGTCCTCGCCTCCGCGGGCATCGGCTGCACCCCGATGGTCGGCATGCTCGCCCGCCTCGCCGCCGACGGCTCCGCCCGCCCGGTGCAGGTGTTCCACGCCGACACCGCCCCAACGGAGCACGCGCTGCGCACCGAGACCCGTGACCTGGTCGACCGTCTGCCCGGAGCCAGCGCCCAGTTCTGGTACGAGCACCCGGAGCCCACCGCCCCCGACGCCCGCACCGGCCTCATGGACCTGTCCGACGTCCCCGTCCCCACCGACGCCACCGTCTACCTCTGCGGCCCTCTGCCCTTCATGCGCACCACCCGCTCCGCCCTCCTGGCCCAGGGCGTCCCCGCCCGCAACATCCGCTACGAGGTCTTCGGCCCCGACCTGTGGCTCCCGGACGCGTCCTGACCCCACCCCGACGAACCGGCTTTCCCGCACTCACCGGCCCGGGAAAGCCGGTTCTTGTGTTTACGGCCGCCCCCATGAAGTCGACACCGCCAAGGGCGGCATGCCGACCGCTACAGTGGCGGGCGGGCCGTGACTGGCGCTGAGGTGGAGCACCACCGGGGAGCGGTCTGACGAGACGTCAATGCCGTGCGCCTGGGCGAGTGATCAGCGACGCCCGGAAGGCAACCATGTCCCAGACGGCCCAGCTCATGGACGGCACCAGCCTCGCCCGACGCATCGTCGAACAGGCCGCCGACAGGGCGGCGGTGATCTCACGCCGTACCGGAACCAGCCCCTGCCTGGCGACGGTGCTGGTGGGCGAGGACCCCGCTTCGGTCACCTACGTCCGCATGAAGCGGTCCAGGTGCGCGAAGGCGGGAATCCGCTCCCGGCACATCGCCCTGCCCGCCACCACCACGACGACCGAGCTGGTCGACACCCTCACCGACCTGTCCGCCGACCCGGACGTGCACGGCATCCTGCTCCAGCACCCCTGCGGCCCGGGCATCGACGAACGAGCGGCGTTCGAGGCCATCGCCCCGGAGAAGGACGTGGACGGGGTCACGATGCGCTCCTTCGCCGCGATGGGCTTCGGCCTGCCGGGCTTCACCTCCTGCACCCCGGGCGGGATCATGCGCCTGTTGAGGGAGTACGACGTCCAACTCCCCGGCAGGCACGCCGTCGTGGTCGGCCGCAGCCCGATCCTCGGCAAGCCGGTCGGCATGCTCCTGCTCGCCGAGGACGCGACGGTGACCTACTGCCATTCCCGTACGGCGGACCTGTCGTCGATCGTCCGGGAAGCGGACGTCGTGGTGGCGGCCGTCGGGCGCCCCCGGCTGATCCGCGGTGCGGACATCAAGCCGGGGGCGGTGGTGATCGACGCCGGGTACAACCCCGGCAACATCGGCGACGTCGACTTCGGCACCGCCGTCACCCGGGCCGGTCTGATCACCCCGGTGCCGGGCGGTGTCGGGCCGATGACCATCGCCGTTCTCCTCGCCCAGACCGTGGACGCCGCCGCACACCAGCTCGGAGCCGGTCACTGGGCCTTGTCCTCACCCACCGTGGGCGCCTCGTCCCGACGCTGAGCCACCGACGAGGTCGCCGCGGGAGCGAGCCCGCGGACCTGGGGCGACAGGAGGGCCGCGCAGGTGGCGATGGCGATCAGGGTGGCGCATGCGGCCAGGGACTGCCGGATGCCGATGGCGTCGGCCGTGGGGCCGGCTGCGAGCAGGCCGAGTGGGGCGAAGGCGAGAGAACCGAACCATTCGTAGGAGCTGACGCGGGAGAGGGCCTCCTCCGGGATCTCGCGCTGGATCGTCGTGGACCAGAGAACGGCGAAGACGTCGGCGGCGACGCCCGAGCAGAACATGGTCACCGCGACCAGCCACACCGGTGCCGACGCGGCGAGCAGGGCGATCGGCAGGGCGGCCGGGAAGGTGGCCAGGACTGCTACGAGTACGGGTCTGCGCACCCGAACGCGCGCCGCCAACCCGGCTCCGGCGATGGTGCCGAGGGCCTGGGCGGCCACGATGACCGACCAGGCGCGGGCGCCTCCCAGCTCCTCCTCGGCGACCAGGGGTCCCAGTACGCCGACATGGGCGTTGAGTGCCGCGACGACGACCGCGTACTGGGCGACGACCACCCACAGCCACTGCCGGGAGCTGAACGCCGACCACCCCTCTCTGAGGTCGTCCCAGCCGGAGGACGTCCTGGCCGCACGGCCCGGGACGCGCAGGCGGGCGGTCAGGACCGCGCTGACGACGAACGACACGGCGTTCAGGGCCAGCGCCCAGCCCGCCCCGATCCAGGCGACGACGACACCGGACAGCGCCAGCCCCAGCAGCAGGCTGCTGTTCGTGCCCACGCGGAGCATTCCGTTGGCTTCTTGGAGCTTTCCGGCGGGAACGACCAACGGCACGAGACCGTCCATCGCCGGGGAGAACAGCGCGGTCGCGGTACCGGCGACAACCGCCAGTGCGCACACGAGGATCAACGGCGCGTGGCCGGACAGTACGAGGGCCGCGAGACCGGCATAGGCCCCGGCGCCCACGATGTCGGCGACCACCATCAGCCGGGCGCGGGACATGCGGTCGGCGATCACCCCGCCGACCAGGATGAACATCAGCTGCGGCAGCGCCTGACAGGCCAGCACCAGGGACAGCCGCCCCGGTGTCGCCCCCGGCAGGGCCAGCACGGCGAAGGCCAGCGCCACCCGAGCGAAGCCGTTGCCCAGCACGGAGATGGTCCGAGCCGAGGCGAGAAGGAGGAACTGCGGGTCGTACCAGAGCGAGGACCGATCGGCTGAGGCAGGCACGGCGACGCACTCTACGGCCGGGACCGCCCGCCCCGGAACGGCCCTGTCCCGTCGCATGCCCGGATAGGGTGCGACCGTGCGTTGATCTCCGGTGCGGCCGCCCCCGCGCAGCCGCGGACGGGACGGGGCGCCCCGTGACGAAGGGGGCGCCCTCGCAGGCATTCCTGTCATCAACCTCAGCGGAGATCCACACCATGACTGCTCAGCAGCCCCTCACCTACGACGCCCTCGTCGAACTCGCCACCACCGACCCCGCTGTCGTAGGCCTCGTCCTCAAGGGCTCCCGCGCCCACGACGGCATGACCACCGAGCACTCCGACCACGATCTGTACGTGGTCGTCGCCGATGACGCCACGACCCCCCTCACCCGGTTCGCGGGCCACCGCACCGC
Organism: Streptomyces sp. B93; assembly: GCF_018070565.1. Lineage (GTDB taxonomy): Bacteria > Actinomycetota > Actinomycetes > Streptomycetales > Streptomycetaceae > Streptomyces. The sequence continues at coordinate 204,652 of NZ_JAGPXL010000005.1, read as the reverse complement.
CGAACTGGACCTCGTCGTCGTCTCCCTCACCGAGTTCCGTGCGGCCGGGATGCCGGGCCCCGAGCGCTACGCCCTCGCCCGCGCCCGGATCGTGCTCGACCGGCTAGGCGGGGGCTTGGCGCGCATCCTGGCGGACAAGGCTCGTCTGGGGGCCGAGGAGGCGTTCCGCGAAGCCGGTGGCCGGCTCGACGCCTACGCCAACTCGCTCTACCGCTCGGTCAAGAACCACCGGGACGGCCAGGCCCTCGCCGCTCGTCTGGACGCCGCCGACAGCGTGCGGTTCCTGCTCGAGTTGCTGTTCGCCCTCGACCGTCGGCCCCGCCCCTACAACAAGTACCTGGCGTGGGAACTCGGCCGACAGCCCCTGCCCGGCTGGGACACCGACGTGCTGCTCCGTGCCGTGGACCGTATCGCGGCGACGGGCGACGTGTCCGTGCAGCGGCGGCTGTTCGGCCTGGTCGAGGCGGTTGCCCGGGAGGCCGGGCACGGCGCGGTGCTCGACGCGTGGGGCGACGACCTGGATCTCATGCGGCCAGAGGGACGAGGGGACGGCGAGGCGCTCGGGCATCGGACCCGGTCGTGATCGGTCGGCGGCCTCCGCATGGGCCTGGAGTTGCTTGCGGGAGTTGACGCCGAGTTTGCCGAAGGTCTTGCGCAGGTGCCAGTCGACCGTGCGTGGGCTGATGAAGAGGCGGGCGCCGATCGCCGGGTTCCGCTCGGTGGCGGGCGGTGACGAGCGTCGGCCCTGACCGCACCCCTGTCAACCACTACGTCCGAGTAGGCCCGCACATTTTCCTGAGTCAGGCATTCTTTTGCTGATTTCAGAGAAAGTTAGGGTCGTTTCAGGTTCAACGTATGGACACCGGAGGCCAAAGCCTCCTACTGTCTCGCCTCGACCCGGACGTTTCGCCGACGTTGCGCGGACATGCCCCGATTGACGGGGCGTCCGCGCACGCCGTGCCCGAGCAACCACCCCCCACCTGTGTTCCGTTCAGCTCCGCCCGCGCTTGGCCGCACACGAACGAGGAGTGACCGTGAGACCGTCACACAGGGATTTCGACCGCAGGTCGTTTCTGAGAGCCACCGCCGGTGCCACCGTCGCGGTGGGCGCCGTCACCCTGGCGGGAGCCGTGCCCGCCGCCGCGGCGGAGGCCGAACCCAACCACGGCGCGGGGGCGTTGACCATTCCCCGGGACCGCATCTCCATCCAGCTGTACAGCATCCGGGACAAGGTCAGTTCCCTCGGGTTCGCCGTGGTCTTCGAGGAGCTGTCCCGGATGGGCTTCACCGAGGTGGAGTTCGCGGGCTACACCCAGTCGACCTCCATCCTGGGCCGTCAGATCACCGTCCCGGAGATCCGCCGGCTGCTCGACGACAACGGTCTGAAGGCCGTCGGCAGCCACGTCGGCATCAACGCGCTCCGCACCGACCTGCAACGGCAGCTCGACATCGCCGAAGCCCTCGGGATGCCGCACATCGGCACCGCCAACGCGCCCAGCAACGTGAACACCGTAGACGGCTACCGCGCCGCCGCCGCGGAGTTCAACGACTGGGGTGCCGCCGCGAGCGCGCGCGGGCTGAAGCTCTACCAGCACAACCACGCGGGCGAGTTCGCCTTCGCCACCGACCAGCCCGAGGTCCGGCTGTACGACGTGTTCCTGGAGAACACCGACCCGCGCCACGTCTACCTCGAACTGGACGTCTACTGGGCGTACGTGGGCCAGTACCGCTTCCCGGGCTTCGACCCGGCCGCGTACGTCCGCCGGTTCCCGCACCGCTACCCGCTGTTCCACATGAAGGACGGCGCCACCAACGCGGACAACGCCAACGGCTACGACATCGTCGAGTTCGGCGCCGGTGACCTGCCGTGGAAGCGGTTCATCCACTCCATCGGCCCGCGCGGCACCCACGTCGGCATCTGGGAGCAGGACACCGCGCCGAACACGCTCCCCAACCCGCCCGGTTCGCTGGGCGCCGCCGAGCGCAGCTTCCAGGCCCTGTCCGCGCTCCTCGACTGACGTCGGGGCACCCCTCCCGGGCCCACCACCGCACCGGCACCCTCCCCGCACCGGGGGTCCGGCCCCCGCACGTCCGCCGACCGCGGACCGCCGACGGCCGGACCCCGGTGAGCACCGCTTCGCACCTCAAGGCTTCCTGACCGCGCGTCCCCACGCGCCCAGCAGAGGAGACGTACGAACGATGCACCGCACCCTCAGACGCTGGGCGGCGAGAGCCGCCCTGATGTCCCTGCCGCTGGCCGGGCTCGTCCTGCCCACGGCCGGTTCCGCCGCCGCGGCGGACGACCCGGCGCTCGACTGGGCCAACTACGAACGCGTCACGCTCTCCAAGAGCGTCGGCGAGCCCATCGACCTCGCCGTGCTCCCCGACAACCGGGTCCTGCACACCGCCCGCAACGGCGACCTGCGGCTCACCGATCCGGGCCGAGGCACCACCACCGTCGTCAACCACATCGACGTGTACAACAACTCGGAGATGGGCCTCCAGACCGTCACCCTGGACCCGGACTTCGACGAGAACAAGTGGGTCTACCTCTTCTACGCGCCGCCGCTGAACACCCCGGCCGGTTCGGCCCCGCAGACCCTGCCCGCCGGTGAGGACGACTCGTACTGGGCGCGCTGGGAGGGCTACGACCTCCTGGCCCGCTTCAAGTGGACCGGGGACGGGCTCGACCTGTCGACCAAGCAGGAGATCATCCGGGTGCCGCACACCCGGGGCCAGTGCTGCCATGTCGCCGGTGACGTGGACTTCGACGCCGACGGCAACCTGTACCTCGCCACCGGGGACAACACCCCCGCCAGCGGCCCGAACACCAACGGCTACGCGCCCATCAACGACGCGCCCGGCTACAACCCCGGCCTCGACACCCGACGCGGCGCGGGCAACACCAACGACCTGCGCGGCAAGATCCTGCGCATCCGGGTCGGAGCGGACGGCGGCTACACGGTCCCCGAGGGCAACCTGTTCCCGCCGGGGACGGAGAAGACCCGCCCGGAGATCTACGTCATGGGCGTGCGCAACCCGTTCCGCATCGACGTGGACGACGAGACCGGCGCCGTGTCGTGGGGCGACTACGGTCCCGACGCCGGTACCGCCAACCCGGACCGCGGCCCGATGGGCCTGGTCGAGTGGCAGACCACCAGCGAGCCGATGAACAGCGGCTGGCCGTACTGCACCGGCGACAACTCCCAGCCGTACCGGGACTTCGACTTCGCGACCCTCACCTCCGGGCCCGCGTTCGACTGTTCGGCCCCGGTCAACGACTCCCGCTGGAACACCGGCCTCACCACGCTGCCGCCCGCCGTCCCCGCCACGCTCTGGTACGGCGACCGGGACACCGACCAGCCATGGCCCGAGCTGACCGCCTTCGGCTCCGGGAGCGGCCAGGCCCCGATGGGCGGCCCCGTCTACCACTACGACGAGGACAATCCGGCGGGCACCAAGTTCCCGGCGTACTGGGACGGCAAGCATTTCTTCGGCGAGTTCTCCCAGGACTACGTGGCCGCCTTCACCTCGGACGGCCCGGACGGTCCGGTCGGCAAGATCGAGGACTTCCTGCCCAACCCGGCCCTGACCGCGAACGGCCAGCCGATCTGGGACAACCCCATGGACATGGAGTTCGGCCCCGACGGCTCCCTCTACGTCCTCGACTACGGCGACGGCTTCTTCCGCGAGAACCCCGACGCCGGGCTCTACCGCGTCGACTACGCCGAGGGCAACAAGTCACCGCACGCCGAGTTCACCGCCTCGACGACATCGGGGCAGGGGCCGCTGGAGGTGGCCTTCGACGCCGGGGGCTCCACCGACCCCGAGGGCCGGGCGCTGACGTACGACTGGGACTTCGACGGTGACGGCACCTACGACGCCACCGGCCGCACCGCCACCCACACCTACGCGGACGACGGCCAGTTCCAGGCCCGCCTGCGGGTGACGGACCCCCTCGGCCTGACCGCCCTCGCCTCCCGGCGGATCACGGTCGGCAACACCGCGCCGACGGTGGAGGTCATCTTCCCGGCGCACGGCGGCTTCTTCTCCTGGGGTGACACCGTTCCCTACGAGGTGAAGGTCACCGACCCCGAGGACGGCGCCGTCGGCGCCGACGGTATCGACTGCACCCGGCTGGCCTGGACCTTCGGCCTCGGGCACAACGAGCACGCCCACCCCGTCGACAGCGGGACCGGGTGCGCGGGCACGGTCGTCACACCCCAGGACGCCGGGCACGGCGCCACCGAGAACGTCTTCGGCGTCCTCGGCGTGACCTACACCGACGGCGGCGGCTCCGGCGACGTACCGGCTCTCACCGGCGAGGCCCAGGTCGTCCTCAACCCGTCCCTGCTGGAGGCCGAGCACGCCGACGTCCTCACCGGCGTCGAGGTCACCGACGACGAGACCGCCTCCGGCCTGCGCAAGCTCACCTCCTTCGACGAGGGAGACCGGATCGCCTACGACCCGGTCGACCTGACCGGCATCGGCGCCGTGCGGACGGTCGCCACCGGCGCCGGGGAACTCCAGTTCCGCTGGGACTCCGCCACCGCCGACCCGTTCGCGACGGTCCGTGTCCCGGCCGGTGACGGCTGGCAGACCGTCACCACACCCCTCACGGAAGCGCCCTCGGGCACCGGCGTCCTCTACGTCACCTCCAGCGGTGGCGTGACGGCCGACGCCTTCACCTTCACGGGTCCCGGCGTCGCCGACAAGGCCGGTCCGGAGATCACCGTCTTGGGGCTCACCGACGGCGCAGGGTACGGCGACTCCGCCACGCCCGGCCTCTCCCTCACCGCCGAGGACGCGGTGTTCGGCGAGGTCCCGGCCCGGGCCACCCTCGACGGCGACCCGGTCACCGCCGGTGCGCTGGAGCTGTGGCGCCTGCCGCTCGGCACCCACGAACTGCTGGTGAGCGCCGAGGACCCGGCGGGCAACCGCACCACGACGAAGGTCACCTTCACCACGAGGACGTCCTTCACCGACGTACGGTCGCTGGTCGAACGCTTCCACCAGCGCGGTCTGATCACCGACAAGGGCGTCGGGGAACTCCTCGAGCGCCTCGACCAGGCCCGCCGCCACGCCGCGGCCGGACGTGACGGGCTGGCGGACAAGGCGCTCGACAGGTTCATCGCCCTCGCCTCCGACCGGCACCTGGTACGGGACACCGCGGTGTCCGCGGCCCTGGTGCGCGACGCCGGGGCACTCAAGGGCTAGGGCAGTCCGTCCGGCCTGATGAGTGCCGGTGAACGGGGCGGGGCCCGGTGCGGAGACGCGCCGGGCCCCGTCTCCCGTACGCCACCGTCCGTACCGTCGGTGCTCTCGCCGAGGAAGCCGCCCGACTGGTGCCGCCACAGCTTGGCGTAGGCGCCGTCCGCGGTGAGCAACTCGTGGTGCGTGCCCTGCTCGATGACGCGCCCCCGGTCGAGGACGACGAGACGGTCCATGCCCGCGACGGTGCTCAGCCGGTGGGCGACGACCAGAGCCGTACGTCCGTCCATCAGCCGCCACAGGGCGTCCTGCACGAGCAGTTCGCTCTCCGAGTCCAGGGCGCTGGTCGCCTCGTCGAGCAGCAGGACCGGGGCGTCGCGCAGCACGGCCCGGGCGAGCGTGACGCGCTGGCGCTGGCCGCCCGACAGTTTCACGCCCCGCTCCCCCACCAGGGTGGCGAAGCCGTCGGGGAGTTGGTCGGCGAACTCGGTGACATGTGCGGCGTCGGCCGCCGCGCGGACCTCGTCGTCCGTGGCGCCGGGCCGGGCGAAGGCGATGTTGTCCCGCAGGCTGCGGTGGAACATGGCGGGTTCCTGGGGGACGTAGGCGATCAGTGAGCGCAGGTCGCTCTGGCGCAGTCGGCTGATGTCCTGGCCGCCGACCAGGATGCGTCCGTCGTCGATGTCCGACATGCGCAGCAGGAGCCGGGTGAGTGTGGTCTTGCCGCCGCCGGACCTGCCGACCAGCCCGATCCGCGCCCCCGCGGGCACATCGAGGTCGAGGCCCCGGAAGATCGGCTCCGCTCCGGCGTGGGCGAAGCGCACCGCCTCGAAGCGGACGCCGGTGCCGCGCGGCGCGAGCGGTTCGGGGTCCGCCGGGTCGAGCACGGTGGGCGGGTCCAGCAGCAGCTCGGTGAACTGCGCGGCCTCGGTCATCGAGCTTTCCAGCCGCCGGTAGATCTGGTTGAACTCGAACATGATCTGGGTGGCGTTGGAGTAGTAGGTGAAGGCGACCAGGATCTCCTCCACTCCCAGGCCCGGGCCGCCGAAGACGATGGCGACCACCAGGCCCAGCACGTTGGTGAACACGGACAGGGGGGCGATCAGGACGTCGACGCGCAGGTTGCCGTAGTCCCATGACCGCAGCATCAGGCGCCGGGCCTCCGCCACCCGGCTGCGGTGTTCCTCGGCCTCCCGAGGCTCGGCCGCGAACGCCCGGATGGTCTCCATGTTGGTCAGACTGTCGGCGACATGGCCCGAGACCCGGGCGATCGCCGCCTCGCGGTCGTTGACGAGCCGTTGGCGGCGCCGGATGAGCGGGGTCGCGGCGACGACCGTCAGCGCGATCATCACCAGCAGCCCGACGACGAGCAGCGGTTCGTAGCTCCACAGCACCACGGCACCGAACGCCAGCGGCACGAGGCTGCCGACGATCCGGTACGTCATCGTGTCGACGAAGTCCTCGAAGCGCCTGCCGAAGCTCAGCACCCGCTTGGTGAGGGAGCCGGCGAAGTTGTCGTGGAAGAACGCCGCGTCCTTGGCGAGGAGTTCGTCCATGCCGAGCACGTACAGGTGCTCGATCCCGAGGGCGTCCACCCGGTTCAGACAGTGCAGCCCGACCCGCCACACGGCCTCGGCGAGCAGCAGTGTCACGCCGAAGCCGAGCACGTAGGGCAGCGCCGCCGAGAGGGTGAGGCCGCCGTCGTCGACGGCCTGCCCGGCCAGTTTGGCGACCAGCAGCGGAGCCACGTAGCGGATGCCGATGTTGCCCACGGCCGGTAACAGCAGTGCGGGCAGGGCCAGTCGTCGTAGTCGCAGTAGTTCCCGGCCGTAGTGCCGCAGCGCCAGCAGGACGGCGCTCCTGCCCGGCGTCGGCCCTTGAGTGTCTTTTGTCCCCATCACGCTCCCGGTGGTTCGGAAGTCGGAAGTTTCCCGTCGGGGGACCATCCCAGTCCAGGCATTTACGGCGGACTGGCGATTACCGGACACCATCCTGGCCGACGCCGGCAGCACCGCCCTCGCGGGCGCGGGGTCAGTGTCCGGCGACGACGCCCGACAGCTCGTTGGTGCTCTCCGGCAGGGTGACGGAGGTGATCTTCTTCCCGGTCTCCAGGTCGATGGCGTGCAGGGCCTTGTCGCCGGGGTCGGAGACGTAGGCGGTGGCGTCGCGGACGAACAGGGTGGGCCGGGGCTGCTGCCAGTCCAGCGGCTCCTGCCAGCTGCCCACGGCCGGGATCTTCCTCTCGACCTTGCCGCTGTTCTCGTCGATGACGTGGATGGCGCCGTCCGTCCCGAGGACGAGGGCCTCGCCCTCCGGTCCGCGGGCGAGGGAGCGGAAGGAGTAGCTGACGCCGAGGTCGACGAGGCGCAGCTTCTTCTTCTCGGTGTCGATGAGGGAGACACGGGTGGGCCGCTCCAGCTCGGCCTCCGGGTCGGTCTTGTAGTCGCCGAGCAGGATCGGTGAGGCGTCGCTGCCGGACTGGTTGCCGATGCGGCCGTAGTCGTCGGGGGCGTCGATCTTGGTGAACTCGCCGTCCTGGTAGATCAGGATGCCGTCCTCGCAGCCGACGGCGACGGCCTCGTCCCGGGCGGCCGCCTCGCCGTGCACTCCGGGGCAGTTCTCGTTGCGGGTGATCTCCTTGTCGTTCTCGTCCAGCACCAGCGCGCCGGTCCGCTTCTCCTCGGTGCCCAGGGTGCTCAGCAGTTCTCCGCCCGCCAGTTCGATGGCGACTCCGTGGTGTGCCTCGGCGGAGGTGTACGTGCGGCCCTGCGGCTTCTTGCCCTTGCTCAGGTCGGCGGGGTCGAAGACGTTGACCTCTCCGGTGCCGTCGGTGAACAGCACGGTCCGGCCCGCGTGCCGGACGACGTGGCCGGGCTTGGCCCCCTCGTACTCGATGGAGGTGAAGTCCTGTGCGGTGGCGTCCAGGACGCGGAAGCCGGTGTCGGTGGAGACGATGACGTGGTCCTCGTCACCGGCCGGGTTGACCCGGTTGAAGCCGGGCAGCTCGATGGTCCGGGTCAGCTTCAGGCTCTCGCCGTCCAGGATGTACAGGCCGCCGTCGAAGGTGGCGACCAGCGGGTTCCTGACCTCGGTGGCGGGCGTGGCGCTCGGGGTGGCCTCGGCCTTGGCGTCAGAGGAGGAGGAGTCCGTGCCTCCGCAGGCGGTCAGCACGGTGGACACCGCCAGGGCGAGTGCCGCCCCCTTGAGGGCGTTGCCGGGTGTCGACTTGTTCATCGGTGTGTTCCTTTCTGTGCCGCGCTGTCGCGGCGGGGGGTGCACAGGGCTCGGGCCCGGTGGCGGCTGAGAGGGTCAGCCGGCGGTCAGGCCGTCGGTCATGGCGGTGGTGTTGGCGCGCATCATCCGCAGATAGGTGTCGGCGCCCCCGCCCTCGGCGGTCAGGGACTCCGAGTGGAGCTTCACGACCCGGACCCCGCCGCCCAGTTCGGTGCGCAGGACCTCGGCGAGCCGGGTGGGCTGGGAGGAGTCGGCGAAGACGGTCCGCACCCCGGCCTCCTCCATCGCCTCGGTGAGCGAGCGCAGGTCGGAGGAGCTGGGTGAGGCGAGGGTGGTGCCGCTGGGGATGACCGCGCCGATCACCCGGAGGCCGAAGCGGTGGGCCAGGTAGCCGAAGACGTGGTGGTTGGTCACCAGGGCGCGCCGGTCCTCGGGGACGCGTTCGAAGGACTTCTCCATCCAGGCGGTGAGGTCGGTGAGTCGTTCCTCGTAGCGTTCGGCCTGGGCGCGTATCGCGCTGTCGTCGACGCCGTCGACGTGCGCGATCACCTGGTCGGCTATCAGAGCGGTGGCCTTGCGGACCCGGTCGGGATCGGTCCAGAAGTGCGGATCGGGTTGGCCTTCCGCGTCCTCGGGGCCGCCGCCGTCGCCGGTGCGGAAGGTGAGCGGGTCGACCGCGTCGCCGACCGCGAAGGTGGCGACGCCGGAGTCGCGGGCGGCGTCCACGTGCCGCAGGACGTTCTCCTCCAGCCCCAGGCCGTTGTGGATGACGAGGTCCGCGCGTTCCAGCTCGGCGGCCTGCACCGCCGACAGGCCGAAGGAGTGCGGGTCGGCGTTGGGCTTCATCAGGACGGTGACGTCGGCCTCGTCTGCGACGATCTGCCTGGTGATGTCGCCGAGGATGTTGGTCGTGACGACGATGCGGGGCTGGTCCGTGCCGGTGGCGCAGGCGGTGGCGGCGGCGAGGGTGACGAGGGCGAGCAGGCCCAGGGCCAGAGCACGCAGCCGGGCCGCTCCCACCCGTACCCGCCGCTTCGCCGCGCTCCGGCTCATCGGCCGGTCTCCGCCATGAGCACCGGCTTCATGTCCAGGTCGAACGTGCGCGCGATGCGCAGGTCGTCGTTGTAGTCGATCTCGAACACCTTCTTGCGCTCGGGGGCGTTGACGTACGCGCGGCTGCGGTCGACCTCGATGACGGGAGCCCTGCCGGTACGGGCTTTCGCCGTCAGGAGCGGCTCGGTCCGTGCGGTCTGTCGGCCGGTGGCGATGTCGTAGCCGTGCAGCGCGCCGTCGGTCTCCAGGACGAGCAGCGGGGAGCCCTCGCCGGCGGTGCTGGCGGCGATGACGGGGCCGGTCTCCACCCGGGTCCAGCTCCGTTCGGTGACGTCCAGGACCCATACGGCGTCGTCGCCGGCCGGTGCGGTGAGGGTGTCGCTGCCGGGTCGCTGGCGGAAGGAGGTGGCCCGTTCCCACGCCGCCACGTCCTCGTCGTAGGGGATCTCCTCGACGGTGAAGGCGCCGTCCTCCTCACGGACGAGCAGGGCGCCGTCGGCGCAGCCCAGCACCACGCCGCGCCGGGTGAGGGCGTCACCGCGCGGCTCCTCGCACCCCGCGGCCGGGGCGGCGACCGGCTCGCCCTCCCGGTCGAGGACGACGGGCCGCGCGGTGCCGTCCTCGTCCGGCTGGAGGGCGATCAGGTGCTCTTCGTACGGCACCACGGCGCCGGTGTGGGTCCCGGGCAGTGTCCGCAACGACGTGATCCGCCCCTCCTCCAGCCCGGCGCGGTCGTAGAGGACGGTGCGTCCTCGCTCGTCGGTGACGGCGGTGACGGCGGGGTCGCTGCGCACCTGTGCCTCGCGGGCCGCGGGCAGCCCGCCCAGGTCACGTACCGCCGCGCTGTAGTAGTGGACGTGGTCGCCGTGGTCCACCATCCAGGTGCCGCTGTCGAGGACGTGTGTGCCGTCGGCGGTGTGGAGGTAGCCGAACCGTCCGTCCGTGCCCAGCCGGACGGCACCCGCCACCCGGGCGGTGCTGTGCACGTCGCCGGTGATGAGGTCGAGGACCTGGCTGTCCCCGCTGCCGGGGTCGTTGAGGAGCAGCCGGGACTGCTGTTCGGCGGCCTCCCGCGCGCCCTCGACATAGCCGTGCGGGGCGGCGGAGGAGGAACTCGCGGCTGGCGGCCGGGGGTCGTCGCCCTTCCCTCCCGCGCAACCGGCGGTGAGCAGTGCGGTGGACACCAGTGCGACCGATATCCAAGGAGTGACGTTTCTGCGGACGGTCATGACGATCGCTTCAGGCTTCTTTCAGGGGACTTCGGTGGCGGGAACGGGGGCGGGTCGCGCACAGCGGTGCCATAGCGCGGACAGCGCGTGGGAGACGAAGAAGAGGCTCACCGCGAGTGCCGAGACGGTCGCTCCGGCGGCGGTGCCCAGGTGCCAGGAGAGCAGCAGGCCGCCGAACGTGGCGGTGACGCCGAGCAACGCGGCCAGCGCCATGACCCCGCGGACACCGCGCGCCCACGGCAGGGCCGCAGCGGGGGGCGCGATGAGCAGTCCGAGGACGAGCAGCGTTCCCACGATGTGGAACGAGGCCACGATGGCCAGTCCGAGCAGGCCGAGCTGCACGGCGTGGGCGAGGCGCGGGCGCAGCCCGAGGGTCTGGGCCTTGCGCGGGTCGAAGGTCAGGGCCAGGAAGGCCCGGTGGCCGAGGACCGACACCGCCAGCGCCGCGCACAACGCGGCCCCGAGGGCGTAGAGGTCCTGCTGCCGGACGGCGAGCACATCGCCGAAGAGGAAGCCGGTCAGGTCCACGGCGAAGGACTGCGAGCGCGACACGATGATCACGCCGAGCGAGAGCAGGCCGACGAAGAGCAGCCCGATGCCGGTGTCCTGGGACAGCCTGGGCGTACGGCCGAGCGCGGTGACACCCGCCGTCATGACGGCGGCGCTGACCACGGCACCCACGAGCAGGTTCCCGCCGAGCAGGGCCGCCAGCGCGACTCCCGGCAGCAGCCCGTGGGACATGGCGTCGCCCAGGAAGGCCATCCCCCTGAGCACCACCCAGGTGCCCGCCAGCGCGCAGATCGCGGACACGAGCATCCCGCCCCACAGGGCTCGTTGCACGAAGGTCACCTCGAAGGGTGCCGTCAACCAATCCATGGCGAGGACACTACAATGAAAACCATGTTCAACAAACCAGGCCCCTCCCCCACCGCTGTCCGGGAACGGACGGCGCACATCCGCTTCACCGCGTTGTGCGCCGGATATCCAGGGCGGCCCGTGCTGCGTCAACTCAGCGCGGAGATAACGAAGTTCACGACCACGGCGCTCGTCGGCCCGAACGGCAGCGGCAAGTCGACCCTGCTCGGTGTGCTCGCCGGTGTGATCCGCCCGACATCCGGCACACTGCGCCTCGACGGAGAACGGCCGCCCGCGTTCGTACCGCAGCGCGGAGCCGTCGGCGACAGCCTGCCGCTCACCGTCCGGCAGACCGTGGAGATGGGGCGCTTCGGCGAGCGCGGCCCGTGGCGCCGGCTGACCCGCCGGGACCACGCGATCGTGGCCGCCGCGCTCGACCGGCTCGGCATCGGCGGCCTCGCCTCACGCCAACTGGGTGAACTGTCGGGCGGGCAGCGTCAACGGGTCCTCCTCGCCCAGGGGTTGGCACAGCAGTCGGACCTGCTGCTCCTCGACGAACCGACCACGGGCCTCGACCCGGAGGCGAGGGAACGGATCGGGGTCCTGCTGGCGACGCTCGTCGCGGACGGCGTGACCGTCGTCCAGGCCACCCACGACCTCCAGGCCGCACGCACGGCGGACGCCTGCCTCCTGCTCCGGGAAGGCCGCCTTGCCGGGCACGGGCACCCGGACCAGGTCCTCACCGCCTCGCCGCCCGCCCCGTCCTGGCAGCCACTCTGAAGCGCTCCCCCTCTTCTCCCCCCGTTTCCGTTCCGTTCGAAAGGACCCCTGTCATGGCCGTTCCCAAGCGCAAGAAGTCCCGCAGCAACACCCGTCACCGCCGGGCCCAGTGGAAGGCGAGCGCCCCGCGTCTGGTGGAGGTGACGGTGAACGGCGTGACCCACCGCGTTCCCCAGCACCTCGTCCCCGCCTACCGGCGCGGGCTACTGGACGCGGAGGGCTGAGTCGCGCAGTGCCGCGCGGCCCGGCAGGGTCACGGAGAGGAGGCCGAGGGTCACCGCGGTGGCGGCGAACGCCGCGTAGAGCAGCGGGGGTACGTGCGGTGACTCGCCCGTCAGGCCGCGCGTCATCGGCGTCAGCGTGATCACGGCGATGGTGGTGCCCAGGAACACGCCCGCCACCGACACCAGCAGGCTCTCCCAGTGGAGCATGCGGAGCACCTGCCGGCGGGTGGAGCCCACCAGGCGGAGCGCGGCCAGTTCGCGACGGCGGTCCAGGACCGTCATCACCAGGGTGTTGGCGGCGGCGACGGCGGCGAAGCCGCCCAGGACGGCGGCCATCGTGTAGTTGGCCCAGGCGCCGAGTGCACGGTCCACGTCCCGCTCCACGGCATGGCCCGAGGCATCCGTGACCCTGCCCAGCGCGGCGAGCGGTCCGGCGTCGCCGCCGCGTACCAGCAGCGTGCTGTCGAAGGCAGATGTGACGTGTCCGGCGAGGGACGCCCGGTCCATGGTCACCGCCGCCAGGCCCAGGCCACGGCCGTAGACCGCGACGACCTCCGGGCGGGCCTCGGTGCCGTCGGGGAGGTAGAGCGGCAGTTCGTCGCCGACCTCCACCCGAGCCGCGGCGGCGAGGGTCCGGTCGATGGCGATACGGCCCCTGCCCACGCGGTCCAGGCTGCCCTCGCGTACGTCCAGGTCCTGCACCTCGGCGAGTCGGGCGCCGGAGGCTGAGACACCCTGGGCCGCCGCGCCCTGGAGCGATGTCTCGCCTGCGGAGCGGACGGGCACCAGCACCTGGGTGTCGAGCAGGCTCACCGCCGCTTCGACGCCGGGAGCGCGGGCGGCCCGGGCGGCGGCGTCGCCGGGCAGGCCCGCCGGGTTCGTGACGACATGGTCGGCCGTGATGCCGTCGCGCAGCTGTTCCGCGGCGACATGGCTCTCGCTGGTGTGCAGGAAGACGAGCGTCGAGGCGAACGCCATGGCGAGGACGATCGGCGTGATCGCGGAGGCCAGACGGCGGGCGTTGGTACGGGAGTTGGCGGCGGCCAGCGACGCCGACGCGCCGCCGCCCCGGAGCAGCAGGCCGAAGACCGCCGCGCACAGCCGGGCCACCAGCGGGCCGAGCAGGGCGACGGCGAGCATGAGGCACATGACGACGCCGAGGGCGGCGTTGGCCGCGTCGGCACCGGCGGCGGAGGCGGCGACGCCGGCCAGGGCCACTCCGCCGCCGAGGGCCGCGAGACCGAGGACGACCCGGACGACGCCCGGCCGCGCCCGCTCCACCGAGGCCTCGGTGAGCGCCTGTCCCGGCTTGGTCCTGGCGGGCCCGCGTCCGGCCGTCCAACCGGCGCCGAGCGCGGTGAGCAGTCCCGTCCCCACGGCGACGAGCAGCGGTATCCAGGACACGTGCAGGTCGACCGCCTCCGGGACGGCCCCGCGGTCCTTCAGCTGCCCGAACCACCAGTCGGCCAGCGCGATGCCGGGCAGACATCCGACCAGCCCGGCGAGCGGCGCGACGAGCAGCGCTTCGGCGGCGACCGCGCGGCGGATCTGCCGGGGCGTGGCACCGACGGCGCGCAGCAGCGCGAACTCGCGGGTGCGCTGGCCGACGGAGAGGGCGACGGTGCCGGCCGCGGTGAAGACGGCGACCAGGGTGGCGATCCCGCCGAAGGAGCCGCCGAGCGCGATGAGCGTCTCCTTGGCGTACGCCAGGCCCCGGTCCTCGACCTCGCCGCGGCCGTCGCCGGTGTGCACCCGAGCGCCGGAGCCGGAGAGTGCCTTCGCGACGGCGGCGGCGAGGGTACGGGTGTCGGTGCCGTCCGCGGGCAGTACGGCGATGGCGTCGGCCTTGCCGGGGTGTCCGGCGAGTGCGGGTGCCTCGGCGTCGGCGAACCAGGCGGTGGCCGTGGAGCCGACCGCGGCGCCCGTCCCCGCGAGGTCCCCGGCCCCTGCCCTGGCAAGTCCCGACACCCTGAACTCGGCACGCCCGGCGGCTGTTTCGAGTACGACGGTGCCGCCGACGTCGGCCCGCGCGGTACGGGCGGCGGCGTCGAGCACGACCTCGCCCGGGCGGGGTGCGGCGCCCGCGGTCAGCGCGGTGCCGGTGAAGGCGTGCGAGCCCCAGCCGTGGCCGGTGAGCGCCCCGGTGCCGCCCTGTCGTACCGGGAAGGTGAAGTCGGGCACCGCGGTCCCGGCACCCGGTGCCCGGGCGGCCTTCGCCGCGAGCCCGGTGTCCACGCGGGCGGTGTCCGGCAGCGGGTACGCGGTCTCCTCGGGACCGTCGACGGTGTCGCTGACGAGTCGTGCGGACTGGTCCGCCGCCGCGACGACGGGTGCCCGCGCGTACCGCTCGGCGGGCACCGAGGCACGGACGCCGGTCTCCAGGAGGACACCGCAGGCCGCGACGATCAGCGCCGACATCAGCAGCGCGACGAACGTGCCCGCGAACGACGCGGGCCTGAAGCGTACGGCCGCGCGGGCGAGGCCGTTCGGGGCGAGGCTCCTCATGCCGCGGCCCCCGCCATGGCGCCCGTGCGGTCGGTGAGTGCCGCCATCCGTGCCGCGATCCGTGCCGCCGAGCCGCGCTCCAGGCCGCCGACGAAGGCGCCGTCGGCGAGGAACAGCACCCGGTCGGCCCAGGCGGCCGCGGCCGGGTCGTGGGTGACCATGACGACCGTGGCGCCGAGTACGTCCACCGCGTGCCGGAGCAGACCGAGGACCTCGGTGGCGGTGCCGGTGTCGAGGGCGCCGGTGGGTTCGTCCGCGAAGATCACGTCGGGTGCGGTGACCAGGGCGCGGGCGATGGCGACGCGCTGCTGCTGGCCGCCGGAGAGTTCGCCGGGTCGGCGCCGCGCCTTGTCGGCGAGCCCGACCTGCGCGAGTACGGCCGCCGCGCGGCGCTGGTCCGGGCGTTGTCCGGCGAGGCGCAGGGGCAGCAGGACGTTCTGTTCCACGGTCAGCGACGGCAGCAGGTTGAACGCCTGGAAGACGAAGCCGAGGCGGCTGCGGCGCAGTTCGGTGAGCCGGTTCTCGCTCATGCCGGTGATCTCCGTGCCGCCGAGGCGCACGGATCCCGCGGACGGCCGGTCGAGCCCGGCGGCGCACTGGAGGAAGGTGGACTTGCCGGACCCGGACGGGCCCATGACCGCGGTGAACGTGCCGCGCGGGAGGGCGAGGTCGACGCCCGCGAGGGCGTGCACGGCGCCCGCGCCACGGCCGTACCGCCGCCGGACACCGCGCAGTTCGACGGCGAGAGCGGGTGCGGCGGCCCGGGGCGTCTCGGGGCCGTCGTCCGCCTGCTGTCGCTTGCCGCCTCGTAGCCTCATGTTCGGCCCTTTCGTGGTCTTCTCGTGTGGATGGGTCGGAGTGTGGGGGAACGGGTGGGGGCGCGGCGTCATACCCGGGAGCCGATGGGGAGGCGCTACCCCGGTAGGGGGTGGTGGTGCGGGCCGCCGCGTCCTACTCCCCCGGGACGACCAGGCCCGATTCGTACGCGAACACCACCGCCTGGGCGCGGTCGCGCAGGTCGAGCTTGGTGAGGACGCGGCTCACATGGGTCTTCACCGTCTGCTCGGCCAGTACCAGCGTCTCCGCGATCTCCGCGTTGGACCGGCCGCGGGCGACCAGGGTGAGGACTTCCGTCTCGCGTTCCGTCAGAAGCTTGCGCCGCAGCGCGGGTCTGCCCCGGGCGGGGGGACGCTGCCGGGCGAAGTCCGCGATGAGACGGCGCGTCACGGAGGGTGCGAGCAGGGCGTCGCCCGAGGCCACGACCCGTACCGCCGCGATGAGGTCGGCCGGTGGCGCGTCCTTCAGCAGGAAGCCGCTCGCGCCCGCCCGCAGCGCCTCGTAGACGTAGTCGTCGACGTCGAAGGTGGTGAGCATCAGGACGCGCGGCCGGTGTGTCACGCCCGGCGGGGGCAGCAGGAGGCGGCGCGCGGCCTCCAGGCCGTCCATCTCGGGCATCCGGACGTCCATCAGCACGACGTCGGGGTGCGTGCGCCTGCTCAGCTCGACGCCCCGCGCCCCGTCGGGGGCCTCGCCCACCACGTCGATGTCGCTCTGGGCGGCCAGCAGGGCGGCGAAACCTGCCCGCACCATGGCCTGGTCGTCGACGATGATGACGCGCGTCGTCATGTCAGGTCCTCTCCGGTCAGGGGAATTCGGGCGGCCACCCGGAAGCCGCCGTCCGGCAACGGCCCGGTGTCCAGTTCGCCGCCGACCAGCCGCACCCGCTCGCGCATGCCGACGAGGCCGTGGCCCGTGCCGTTCTTCTCCAGGGGCACGGTGTGCGGTGCGGGCGGCGGGCCGTTCACGACGAGGACGGTGAGCCGTGCGGCGTCCACGGACACCGACACCTGGGTCGGTGCCCCCGGCGCGTGCCGTACGACGTTCGCGAGGGCCTCCTGGACGACGCGGTACGCGGACAGGCCCACCGCCTCGGGGACGTCGGCGTCGCGGGCGGCGAACTCCACCGGCACGCCCGCCCGCGCCGTCGCCTCCACCAGCTGTCCGATCCGCTTCAGGCCCGGCTGGGGCGCCAGTTCGCCGTGCGCCTCCTCGTTGCGCAGCACGCCGAGGAGCCGTCGCATCTCGCCGAGCGACTCGCGCGCGGTCGCCGCGATGGCCGTGAACTCCTCCCGCACCTGCGGCGGCAGCCCGTCGAGGCGGTACGCCGCGGAGTCCGCCTGGACCGTGATGACGGACATGTGGTGCGCGACCACGTCGTGCAGCTCGCGTGCGATACGGGCGCGTTCCTCCAGCAGGGTCCGCCGTCCGCGCTCGGCCTCGCTGATCGTCTCCTGTTCGGCCAGTCTGCGCTGTGCCTCGTACCGCTCGCGGAGCGCACCGCCGAGGACGAGGGCGACGCCGCTGAGGACGGTGAGCAGGACGCTCGTGTCGCTGGTGCCGTCGGGTGCGGCCAGTGCCAGGCCGGTGCTCGCGCCCGCCGTCGCCAGCCACACCAGCGCCAGTGTCCGGCGCGGCTCGCGCAGGCCGAGGGCGAGGCAGAGACCGAGGTAGCCGACGATCTCCATGGGCGGGAACGGCCACACCTGCTGCCGCTCCAGGTCGGTGGTGAGCAGGGTTAGTGCCCCGGCCACGTCGGCGGCGAGGATCACCCACCAGGCCCGCAGCGGGCGGACGACGGCGAGCAGCAGCGGTGCCGTCTGTCCGACGGCGAGGGCACCCGCGACGCCGCCGTTGAGGTGGTAGTCGTTGCCGAGCACCTGGACGGTGGTGGGCAGCAGGACGACGCACAGCACGAACGCCACGCCCCAGGGCAGCAGCCGTACCCATCGCCGCGACGCCCCCGCGAGCAGCGCGGGCATCAGATGTCGGCACGCAGTGGTTCTCCCACTTCGTGCATGTGCCGCAGTGCCTGACGGTAGGAGTCGACGAGGCCGGTCTCGGCGTAGGGGATACCGAGGTCGCGGCAGTGGGCCTTCACCATGGACTGGGCGAGCCGCAGGTTGGGGCGGGGCATGCTGGGGAACAGGTGGTGCTCTATCTGGTAGTTGAGGCCGCCGAGGAACCAGTCGGTGAGGGCGCCGCCCTCGATGTTGCGGGAGGTGAGGACCTGGCGGCGCAGGTGTCCCCACTTCTCGCCGTCCGGGTCGGGCATGTCCATGCCCTTGTGGTTGGGTGCGAAGGCCAGGCCCAGGTGCAGCCCGAACAGGGCCTGGTGGAGGGCGGCGAAGACCAGGGCGTGCGGGAGCGGCATGGTCGTCAGGAGCAGGGTGGCGTACCCGGCGGCATGGGCGAGGAGGAGCGTGCCCTCCACCAGGCGCTCGCGGCCGGTCTGGCGGCGCAGGTCACGGAAGCCGTGGAGCTTCAGGGCGAGGCCTTCGAGGAGGGTGAGGGGGAAGAAGAGCCATGCCTGGTGGCGGGTGAGCCAGCCGCGGAAGCCGGTGCGGGTGGCGGCCTGTCCGCTGGTGAAGACGAGCACGTCGGCGGCGACGTCCGGGTCCTTGTCGATGTGGTTGGGGTTGGCGTGGTGGCGGTTGTGCTTGTCGTTCCACCACGCGTAGCTCATGCCGAGCAGCAGGTTGCCGTGGACGAGTCCGATACGGCGGCTGGTGGCGCGGTTCCCGCTGATCTGGCCGTGGCCCGCGTCATGGCCGATGAACGCCGTACGGGCGCACAGCACGGCGAGAACGGGCGCGAGGACGAGCACCCACCAGGAGCCGCCGATGAGCGCCATGCCGGTGACGACGGCGGCCAGGGCGAGCGCGTTGGTCACCATGGTGCGCGCGTACCAGCCGGTGCGCCGGTCGAGCAGTTCCTGTCCCTTGACGTCGCGCAGCAACGGTGTGAACTCGCTGCCCGTCTCCGGTCGGGTGTGCGTCGCGGTGGCCTTCTCGGGGTGCGGCAGAACTGCTTCGCCGGCCAAGGACATGGGTGTACTCCGTGGATTGTGGGTGGTCGCGGTTTCGATGCGGCGCGTGGCCCGTCGGTCCGGCTGGAATGAACGTACGGATCAGGGGCGTTGGCGGGCCATGGAGCCATCCCCCGGCTGATCAGGGGGGATCCTTCACGCTGGGGGTGGGGTTATCCGCAGCACGGCACGGCGGGTGGTGGTGGTGCGGTCCCCTGGGGTCTCCAGGGGCCGGGCGAACCGCGCGATCACCACGAGCAGCCCGGCGAGGAGCGGCAGCCAGGCCAGCCGGGCGAGGATCCATCCGGCCGTGTCCGGCGCGGTGGTCAGGCCCGGGACCTCACCGGCGTACGAGGCGGGCACCGCGGCGGCGAGCAGCGCGGTCTGGTGCCAGCACAGGATCGTCATCGCCGACAGGTTGACGATCACCACCGGCGCCCACAGGACGGGGTGCCGCAGCAGCCGGGCCAGCCGGTCGCGCAGCAGGATCGCCGCCCCGCACTGGACGGCCGCCAGCGCCAGGACCAGCAGGGACGGCGGGTGGGAGTTGGTCCGGGACGCGCCGGGCACACCCACCATCGACACCGGGTAGTGGAAGGCCAGCAGCAGGGTGGCGAACAGCGCGGCGCCGCCCGCGCCCAGCAGCCACGCCGTCCGGCGGCCCAGCCTCCGGTCCGCCCAGCACACGCCCAGCTGGTAGGCGAACATCCAGCCCGGCAGCAGGTTGAGCACGCTCACCCAGGACGGCATCGCGTCCCCGTACGGCCCGTACCGCAGGAAGTCGACCACCGCGACCGAGCCCAGCAGCAAAGCCGCCGACCAGGGGCCGAGGCGCCGCGAGGCACGGACGCAGTACGGCGTGAGGGCCGTGATCACGGCGTAGACGCCGACGAACCACAAGGGCTGGACGACCAGGGTCGACGCGGTGCGCAGGGTGGCGGCCGGGACGCCCAGGCCGTGGTGGAGGACGGGGAGCAGCAGCGCCCACACGGCGGTGACGCCGAGGACCGGGCGGCCCAGGCGGATGAACCGGCCGGTGATCCACTCGCGTGCCGAGCCCTTGCGGCGCCGGTAGGAGAGGTACGAGGAGTAGCCGCCGACCAGGAAGAAGATGCCCAGCGTCTGGAGGACCCAGCTGATCGGGGCGAGGGTCCCGAAGGTGGCGAGCGGGCTGGCGTTGTGCAGGCCGCCGCCGGTGTCGAGGGTGAAGCCGCCGAGCAGCCAGTGCCCGGTCGGGACGGCCAGCAGCGCCAGCGCGCGCAGGCCGTCGACGGCGCGGTCGCGGTGGGCGGGGGTCCGCTCGTCGATCCCGGCGCTGAGCTTCACGAGTGTCGTGGGGGTGCGCATCACATCTCCCCGTCGGCGATGGCCGCGAACGCGGCAAGGGTGGAGGTGCCGGGGGCGAAGTAGGCGTCGTGCGCCGGGACGTCGTCGGCGGGCAGGACGGTCGCGCCGAAGCCGGGCGAGGTGGGGTCCGCGCCGTGGCCGAGGCCCAGGAACTCGACGTGGGGGACGCGTCCGATCCAGTCGTCCGGGGACTTCGCCGCCCAGACGTGGGCGTCGGTGCGGAGTGCGGTGACGTCGTCGGCGCGCATGCCGGGTGAGCCCATGACGACGATGTCGCTCGCGTCGGTGCCGGGGGCGGCGAGGCCGCAGACCACCGAGCCGTAGCTGTGGCAGAAGAGGGCGGGGACGGGCAGGCCCACCGCGTCCAGGCCGTCGGTGAGCCGGCGGAGCCGCTCGGCGCCGCCCTCGGCGAGCCGCCCCGTGGCCAGGTCCGGGCCGATGCCGGAGGGGGTGGTGTAGCCGACCCAGGCGATGACGGCGGTGTCGGCGCCCGCCGCCTCCTGGAGGTCGGCGGCCCACCGCGCCGTACGGTCGGACCTGGAGAGGTCGGTGTCCGAGCCGGGGACGATCACGGAGACATGGGCGGCGTGCTCCAGGTCGCCCACGACGCGTGCGATCAGGCCCCGGCCGCGTGGGTCGTACGCCAGGACCTGGTCGCCCGCGGCGGCGTTGGCCTGGTAGCGGAGGTGTACGGGGGCGCCGTCGAGGTTGCCCACCACGGTGGGGTGGTCCGCGACGAGCCGCCGCCGCTGAGCCTCGGTCAGACCGTCGAAGAAGACCGCCACTTCGGACGGGGTGGCCGTGGCGGGGTCCGGCAGCCGCCTGCCCAGGGAGCCGTCCGCCAGCCAGGCGGCGGTGCCGGGCAGCGGACCGCTCGGCGGGCTCTGGCCGCTCACCGGGCCCCAGGCCGCCGTGCCACCGACCAGCAGTGTGGTCAGTACGGCGGTGGTCAGCATCCTCCTGAAGCGGCGCATCCGTCCGTCTCCCTCCGTCTCGTCCGTGGCGACGGGAGGAAGGTAGGAAGGCCGTCAGGCGTGGGGCGTCACACCGGGGAGCCAACTCGGCGGTGCTACCCCGGTAGGGGGTGGGTCAGTCGCCGACGGGGTACCGGCTGGTGACGGCGACGCGGTTGAAGGCGTTCATCACGGTCGCCAGCCACGCGACCGCCGAGATCTGGTCCGGGGTGAGCACGGTCGCGGCCGCGGCGAAGTCCTCGTCGCTGACGTGTCCGTCCGGTACGCGGGTGATCGCCTCGGTCAGGCGGAGGGCGGCGCGGTCGGTCGCGGAGAAGTAGCCGGTCTCCGCCCAGGCGGGCAGCACGGCGATGCGGTCGGGGTTCTCGCCCTTCTTGAGGGCGTCCTGGGTGTGCATGCGCAGGCAGAACGCGCAGCCGTTGATCTGGGAGGCGCGGATTCTCAGCAGCTCGACCAGCAGCGGGTCGAGGCCCGCCGCGGCGGTGGCCTGTTCCACCTCCGCGGACAGGGCGATGAGGGCCTTGTAGGCGGCCGGGTGCTGCTTGCCCATGTGGACGCGCTGGGGGTCGGTCATGATTCCTTCGATCGTCGAGAAGTACGGGGGTGCGGGTGACGCGTTCAGTCCTGCGCGACCCGGATGATCGTCCTGCCCCCGGTGCGCGGCGCGCCGGGCGCGAACGCGGCGGGTGCCTCGTCGAGTGGCCGCACCGCGCCGATGGCCGGGGTGAGCCGACCGTCCCTCACCCTGGCGGCGAGATCGGCGAGCCGGGCGCGGTCGGGTTCGACGACGAAGAAGACCGCCCGCCCGTCCTCGGGCCTGACCGTGGGCGGCATGGCGACGCTGACCAGCGTGCCCCCGGCGCGGACCAGGGCGGCAGAGCGGTCGAGGACGTCACCGCCGATGACGTCGAACACGAGGTCGACCTCGCCGACGTCCTCCAGCTTCTCGCTCTCCAGGTCGACGTAGGTGTCGACGCCGAGGGCGAGTGCCCTGTCCCGGCCGGAGGCCCGGCCGGTGCCGATGACCCGGGCGCCCACCTCGCGGGCGAGCTGTACCGCGAGGGAGCCGACGCCGCCCGCGGCGCCGTGGACCAGGACGGTCTGGCCCGTGGTGAGGCGGCCGTGGTCGAACAGGCCCTGCCAGGCGGTCAGTCCGGAGATCGGCAGCGCGGCGGCCACGGTGTGGTCGATGTCCGCGGGCAGCGGGGCTAGGTTGCGGGCCTCCACCGCGGTGTACTCCGCGAGCGTGCCGTCACGGGTCCAGTCGGCCAGGCCGAACACCCGCTGTCCGGCGGTCAGGCCGGTGGTGCCGTAGCCCAGCTCCACGACGACGCCGGACAGCTCGTGACCGGGCACGCTCGGCGTCCGGTCACGACCGGCGCGGTCGGTCCAGGTGGCGGGCCAGTCCAGCTCGCCGGGGGTGAAACCGGCGGCGTGCACCCGCACGACCACGTCGTTCTCGGCGGCGTGGGGGTGGGGCAGATCGGTCAGGGACATCCCGGCGGGACCGGCGGCGCGGTCCCGCACAGTGATGGCTTTCATACGGGGTCCTTACTCAGGCGGGGGCGGCGTCGAGTGAAGGGCTCTCTCCTGCTCCCTCGTCGCCCGTGGTGCGTTCTCATCAGGGAGACGAGGTGACCCCCGCGAGTGTGACGGCTCAGGTCCGAACGAGTGTGACGGCTCGGACCCGAACGAGTTCGTCCGCTCAGACCCGCACGAGTTTGTCGGGATTGAGGACCCGGCGGTACGCGGTGATCAGACCGTCGGTGATCTGCACCGTGTCCACGGAGTAGACCCGGCCCTCCCGGTGGAACACGAGGGCCAGCTCGCCGCCGACCTCGGCGAAGTCGATCCGGTCCGGGCGCCACTGGCGCCCCGTGCGCACCATGACCCCGGCGACGCGCTCGCCGCCGTGGATGAGCTTGCGGGCGGCGAAGGCCTTGCCGCCGCCGTCGGTGACGTAGACGGCGTCCGGGTGCAGCAGTCTGACCAGTCCGGCCAGGTCCCCGGCCTCGTAGGCGGCACGGAAGACGGTGAGGAGGCGTTCGCGCTCCTCCTTCGACGCCGAGGGCGTGGACTCCTTCGCCTTGGCGACCCGCCGCCTCGCCCGGGAGGCGAGCTGCCGCGCCCCGGGCACGGAGACGTCCAGCACCTCGGCGATCCGGCCGAACTCCAGACCGAAGACGTCGTGCAGGACGAAGGCCACCCGCTCCGGCGGGCTCAGCTCCTCCATGATCAGGAGCATCGCCGAACTGACGGACTCGTCGACGAGTACCGGCTGCGAGGCGTCCGGCCCCGTCAGCAGCGGCTCCGGCAGCCACGGCCCGACATAGGACTCCCGGCGGACACGGGCGCTCTTGAGGATGTCGTACGACCGCCGCGAGGCGACCGTCACCAGCCAGGCCCGCAGATCACCGACGTCCCGCAGATCAGCTCCGGCCGCCCTGAGCCACACGTCCTGGGTCACGTCCTCGGCGTCGGCGACACTTCCCAGCAGCCGGTAGGCCACACCGAAGACCGCGGGCCGGTGCCGCTCCCATTCGGCTCCGAGCGGGTCCGCCTGCCCGGACCGTCCGGACGCGTGCCCGTCACCCATGCCGATCCCGGCCTCCTTAGGCTCCCCGCGACGTCGTGTGTCATCGCGCCCTGATCAACTCGGCCAGGGAGCACCGAGGATACGCTCGACGGTGGTGGTGCGCCGGATCCACTCACCCAGCGAACTCGCCAAGTACCTCGATGTGAGCCCCCGGCATCTCACGCGCCTCTTCAGGGACGAGCTGTCCACCACCCCGGCCCGGCACGTGGAGACGATCAGGTTCGACTTGGCGAAGGCCCTGCTCGACCAGGGGCACACCGCGACCCGGACGGCGTCCCTCGCCGACCGAAGACCTGTGACCCACACCACACAACTGGGGTGCATAGCGCGGCGGGTGCCAGTGCCTTTGTAAAGGTGTCGGGGACATGTCCGTGGTCGGCAGAGAGGCGAGGGGTCGGCGCTGATGGGGGGAGGGCGGGCGGAGGAGTTCGACCGCTTCGTGACGGCTCGGTGGTCGGCGTTGCTCCACCTGGCCCGGCTGCTCACCGGTGGAGACCGGCACCGGGCGGAGGACCTCTTGCAGGAGGCTCTGGTCAAACTGTGGTTCGCCTGGCCGAAGGTGGCCGGGCAGGCGCCCGAGGCGTATGTGCGCCGGGTCCTGGCCCGTGCCGCCGCCCGCTCGGCACGCCGCCGATGGTGGGGCGAGCACCCGGTGGAGCGGCTGCCCGATCCGCCCGGGGCCGCCGACGAGACCGCCGCCGTGGACGAACGGAGCCGTCTGGAGGCCATGCTGGCGTTGCTGCCCGCGCGGCAGCGGGCCGCTGTGGTGCTGCGCTACTACCAGGACCTGCCCGAGCAGCAGGTCGCCCAGGCGCTGGGGTGCCCGGTGGGTACCGCGCGTTCCCTGACGGCCCGCGGCGTCGCACGGTTGCGGCGGCTTCTGGCTGACGCGGTCGAACCGGCCGAACCGGTCGAGTGAGGAGGCACGCCATGGATCGTTTCGAGCAGGAGCTGGCCCGCATGATGCGTGACAGCCAGGAGGACGCACCGTTCGAGGACCGGCACCGCCGTCACCTCCGGGCCGCCGTGCGTGCCCGGCAGCGGGTGCGGGCGGCCTGTGTGGCCACCGGTTCCGTGCTGGCCCTCGCGGCACTCGGAGCCGCGCTACTGGTCCTGCCGAACGTCTTCACCGAGGGCGGCCCCGCCTCTCCCCGGCCCCGGCCGGTGACCTCCGCCGAGTCGGTCCCCACGCCACCGACGGCCCGCCCCGCGTCCGGTGCCGAGCGAGCGCCGGTACCGGCCCGCACATGACGGACACCCTGCGCCGCTCCGGGCACGAGCGACGGCCCCCCACCCCCGTACGCGACCGCCTCGTCCCCCCTTTCCCCGAGCCGGGGCCGCGGTTGTGGCGCGCGCTCGGGCTGCCCCCGGCCGCGGGGGCCCGGCTCGCCCGGTGGTCGGGGTGGGGCGGGCCGGTGCTGGTGGCTCTCCTCGCCGGGGTGCTGCGCTTCTGGCGGCTGGGCAGTCCGCGGGCGCTCGTCTTCGACGAGACGTACTACGCCAAGGACGCCTGGTCCCTGCTGCGACTCGGCTACGAGGGCACCTGGCCGGACCGCAAGGCCGCCGACCCGCAGATCCTCGCCGACCCCCAGGTGATCCCGCTCTCCGACAGCGGGGCCTTCGTCGCGCACCCGCCGACCGGCAAGTGGGTGATCGCCCTCGGCGAGTGGATGTTCGGCCTGGAGCCCTACGGCTGGCGCTTCATGACGGCGCTGCTCGGCACGCTGTCGGTGCTGATGCTGTGCCGGATCGGCCGCCGCCTGTTCCGTTCGACCGCGCTGGGCTGCCTGGCCGGAACGCTGCTGGCGCTGGACGGCCTGCACTTCGTGATGAGCCGCCACGCCCTGCTCGACCTCGTCGTCATGTTCTTCGTCCTGGCGGCGTTCGGGTGCCTGCTCCTCGACCGCGACAGCGCGCGGGCCCGGCTCGCGGCGGCCCTCCCGCCCGACGCGCACGGCCGGGTACGCCCCGACGGCCCCACCGGCGACCGGGCCGGGACGGGAGTACGCCCCTGGCGGCTGGCGGCCGGTGCCCTCCTGGGTCTGGCGGCCTCGACGAAGTGGAACGGCCTGTACTTCCTCGCGTTCTTCGTGGTCCTCACCCTGCTGTGGGACGTCGGCGCACGCCGGGTGGCCGGTGCCTACCGCCCGTACCGCGCCGTCCTCCGCAAGGACCTGGGCTGGTCGGTGCTGTCCCTCGTACCGGTCGCCGTCGTGACGTACCTGTCGGCCTGGACGGGCTGGTTCCTCTCCGACAAGGGCTACGGACGCCACTGGGCCGACGGCCGCGGCGGGCCCTGGTCGTGGATACCGGCCCCGCTGCGCAGCCTGTGGCACTACGAGTACGGCGTGTACCAGTTCAACGTGGGCCTGCACACGCCCCACACGTACGAGTCGAACCCCTGGAGCTGGCTGGTCCTCGGCCGCCCCGTGCTCTTCTCCTACGAGTCCCCGAAGGCGGGAACGGCCGACTGCCACACGACCGACGACTGCTCACAGGCGATCCTCGCCCTCGGCACTCCCCTGCTGTGGTGGTCGGCGTGCGGCGCCCTCGTGTACCTGCTCCACCGGTGGGCCCTGCGCCGCGACTGGCGCGCGGGCGCCGTGCTGTGCGCGGTGGCCGCCGGTTACCTGCCCTGGTTCCTGTACCAGGACCGCACGGTCTTCTCCTTCTACGCGGTCGTCTTCGTGCCGTACCTGTGCCTGGCGCTCACCATGACCCTGGGCGCCCTGCTGGGCCCACCGGGCGCATCCGCCGGGCGCCGCAGGAACGGCGCACTGGCCGCGGGCGTGCTCGTCCTTCTGATCGCCTGGAGTTTCATCTACTTCTTCCCGGTCTACACCGGCCAGACGATCCCGTACGGGGACTGGCGGGCCAGGATGTGGCTGGACACCTGGATCTGACCGAGCACCTCAGCATGGGCCACATATGCCCTTTTTGATACTTTGCCCCTGATGACCCCGCCATACGTCGGCGCCTGTCCGGCGGGCGCCTCGGGACGGTGGCCTTTGGAGGCGCTGTGGAACTCTTCCCCTCGATGCCCTACGCCGACTGGACCGCGACCAGGGAGACACTGCACCGGTTCGCCCAGGTCGTCGGCAAGCTGCGACTCGCCGCGTCACCCCGCCGCAACCACTGGTGGAACGTCCCCTTCCATCTCACCGGGCGGGGCATCACGACCCGGCCGATGGGCCTGACCGACCAGGGGAACTTCTTCTGCGTCGACTTCGACTTCACCGGCCACCGCCTCGTCGTCACCGGCAGCGCGGGACCCGAGGTCTCGTTCCCCCTGCACGGCCTGTCGGTGGCGGCCTTCTACGGGCGGTTGACGGACGCGCTCGCCCAGCTCGGCGTGGACGCGCGCGTCAACCGTCCCTACCCCTTCGACCTGCCGGACGCACAACGCCCCTTCGGTGAGGACGAGGAGCACTGCACCTACGACCCCGAGGCGGCCCACCGGTACTGGGTCGTCCTGTCGCAGGTCAACCTCGTACTGGAGGAGTACGCCGCGCGGTGGGCGGGCAAGACGAGCCCCGTGCACCACTTCTGGCACACCTTCGACATCGCGGTGACCAGGTTCTCCGACACGGTCGTGACCCACCCGCCGGAGGTCGACCCGGTGACGAGGGAGGCGTACTCGCGCGAGGTGATCAGTTCGGGATTCTGGTTCGGCGATCCGTCCTTCCCCGAGCCGGCCTTCTACTCCTACACCGCGCCGGAGCCGACGGGCCTGGCCGCACGGCCGCTGCGGCCCGACGCGGCCTTCTGGCAGGCCAAGGAGAACGGGTCCCACCTCGCGCTGCTGCCCTACCAGCAGGTACGAACGGCGGCTTCGCCGCGCGCGGAGGTGCTCGCCTTCTACGAGAGCGCCTTCCTCGCCGGGGCCCGGACGGAGGGCTGGAGACTGACGGTGGACACCTGCCCCGGCGGCGTGACGGACGTGGTGGCTCGCTGACGGCCGCTCGGGGCGCGGTCTGCCCAGGCGGGCCGCGCCCCGCGCTGTCAGGATGGTGGTGACCGTGCCGGTCCCCCGACGACGGTCGGCCCGGCCGTCGCACGCCCGGACCGGTGGCCGCAGACGAGGAGAAGAGGCGAGCATGACGCAGGACTCCTTCGACCGCTTCCTCCAGGCATTGGCCCCGGAGGACAGGAAAGCGGTACGGCAGGCCTCCCCCGACCGGCAGGAACGGCTCACGTCGGCCTGGGAACGCGAGCTGGCGCAGGACGACGAACTGGACGTCCTCGACGAACTGTCCCCGCCCGCGGCCGAGGCGGAGGCCGCCCGCCGGGTCGTCGCCGCGGAGACGGGCCGGGCAGGCACGTAGAGGGTTCGCCTGCCGCCCGGCACGGAAGGCCGCCGGCTGCTCCGAGATGGCGTGCCCTTTACCCCTCGAAACGGCCGCGTGCGCCCTCGATGTGTCCGAGGTGCTGGTGGGTCCACTCGCACATGACGTCGACCGCGGTGCGCAGGGCCCGGCCCGGCTCGGTGAGGGTGTACTCGACCCGGGGCGGCACGGTGGGGTGCACCTTCCGGTCGACCAGGCCATTGCGCTCCAGCATGCGCAGGTTCTGGGTGAGCATCTTGTGGCTGACGCCCTCGACCTCGTTCCGCAGCTCGCTGAAGCGCAGGGTGCGCTCGCCGAGCGCCTCGATGATCAGGAGCGCCCACTTGTTGGCTATGTCGGAGAAGATCTCCCGCGCCAGGGAGTCCGCGCGCCGCAGGTCGGCGTCTTCGGGCAGGCCCTTGAGCAGTTGCTTGGTCACCATCAGGTTCCTCAGTCACCGAAAAGTGCGTTCTTCCAGGTCAACCCAGACTCTCCTACAGTTCCCGAGTAACCACAAGAGAGCGAACAAGGAAGGGCGAGAACCTTGGCCACCCCTGATGTCTTCAGCTACGACGTGCCCGCCGAGAGCGACTTCGGCTACGCGCAGGCGATCAGGTCCGGCGAGCTGATCCACGTCTCCGGGCAGCTCGCGTTCGGTGAGGCGGGCGAGTTCCTCCACGCGGGCGACTTCGCGGAGCAGCTCGAGCAGACCCACGCCAACATGGACAGGGTGCTGGACCACTACGGCACCACCCGGAACCAGGTCGTCTCGCAGACCCTGTACGTGGTGAACCTGCGGCAGAACGCCGCGGCGACCGCCGAGGGCAACCTCGGGTACTTCGGCGACCACCGCCCGGCCAGCACGGTCGTGGGCGTCACCGAGCTGACCCTGCCCGGCCAGGTCGTCGAGATCAGCTTCGTCATCGACACGAAGCTGCCCGCCTGACGTCTTCTCGTCTCCTCCCCGAGCACCCCACCGGTCATCGGCTGCGCTTCGGTCCCGCCGCCGCGTAGGCGGCGGTGCCGACGGTCACCAGGGTCAGGGCCGTCCAGGTGCCCGCCGCCGTGCCGGGTGGCAGCAGCATCCAGGTGGCCACCCCCATCGGCGTGCTCGCCGCGGGCGGGGCGATGAACGAGAGCGAGAGCCAGGCGAACGGCAGCGTCCAGGCGTACTGGCCGCCCGCGAGCGCCGCGCCCAGGGCGGCCAGTCCCATCAGGCCCGCGCTGTCCCGGACGACGAACGCGGTGGGCACCATGCCCCCGCCCGTCGCCCGCACGGTCAGCAGCACCGCGGCGACGACCGAGCCCGCGAGCAGGACGTGCGCCGCCCTGCGTGGCACCCAGCGGATCGCGGCGGTGCGGTCCAGGTCGAGGTCCTGCCCACCGAGTCCGGTCGAGGCCGCCATCGCCCCCGCGGCGAGGAAGAGCACGGGCAGCCGTGGATCACCGGCCCCCTCACCCGGGTCCCGGGTGAGCGCCCACACCCCCACCGCGCTGATCACCAGGGCGGTGAGCGTCGCGGGTACGTGACGCGAGCGGGCGTACAGCACCAGCCATCTCACCGGGACGTACCGCCGTTCAGCGCGTCGAAGGCGTCGCCCTCGCAGGAGTGCCCGGCGGCGCGCGCCGCGTTGATCCGGGCGAGCTGCTCCGCCCGCGGGAGCGCCTTGAGTTCCCTCCACACCGGGCGGGTCTCGGCGTCGACCTCGCGGCGCAGGTCCGCCGACAGTGTGCCGGGCAGCGGCTTGAAGTCGCCCAGGACCCAGCCCGCCGCGACGGTCTGCGCGTACAGGTCCCCTCCCACGCTGGTCCAGCCGACGGGAGTGCACCCCGGCACCATGGCCTTGGCGATCAGGGCCCGGATCAGCTCCTCGCCGTCAGCGGCGGCGATGATGTCGTCGTCGAAGCCGACGGCCACGGTCCCGGGGGACCACCGCGGTGTGGCGCCGTCCGGGAGTACGGAGGTGTCCTCCCGTACCGAGACCGGCGCCCGGTCGCCCAGGGCGCCGCGCAACAGGCGCAGCGCCTCCTTTCCGGGACCCGCCAGGCCCGCGAGCCGGTCCTGGTGCGCCCTGGTCACGCACACCGGGCCGTCGCACACCAGCTCCGCGGCGGCCTCGTCGACGACGTACATC
The DNA here is from genome assembly GCF_018070565.1 of Streptomyces sp. B93. Classification (GTDB taxonomy): domain Bacteria; phylum Actinomycetota; class Actinomycetes; order Streptomycetales; family Streptomycetaceae; genus Streptomyces. Next base: position 174,319 of record NZ_JAGPXL010000005.1, on the reverse strand, counting down.
CGGCGTGGGTCGGAGGGGAGGAGGAGCAGGGCGAGCGACGCGCCCGCCAGGACGGGTGTCACGGCGATCAGCCGGGCGCGTGGGGTCGCGGCGACCAGCAGCGCGAAGCCGGTCGCGGCCATGCCGAGCAGCCAGACCGTCTGCCCGACGTGCACGGAGGCGGAGAGCGTGACGAGCACGTTGCGCACCTCCTCCACCCCCGGCGACAGCAGGGAGACACGGTTGGGCTCCGTGCTGGTGAGTCCTTCCGCCGTGGTCGTCGGCGTCCGGCCCAACGACATGTACATCAGGGCGGTGAACACGAACGCGCCCATGGTCAGCGCGGGCGGGGTGAGCACGGACGGCAGTGCCCGCCCGGCGCCCATACCGAAGACGGCACCCGCGATGAGGAAGAGTGCCGCCACCAGGGAGATGGGCAGCCATCCGACGTGGTTGTACTCGGTGTGGGCCAGCACTTGGACCCCGCCGACGAGGACGATCAGCGCGAAGGCCGAGGCGAGTGTGACCGCCGTCGTGCCCGACAGCGCGGCCGCACGGTGCCAGGCGGGACGCGAGGTGGTCGTCAGCAGCTCGGACATCCTCGAGCGGTGGTCGCGCAGGCCCTGGAGCGCGCCGAGCCCCACGGCGAGCGGCCACAGGTAGAACAGCAGGGCACGGGTCCACAGGGCCAGGGACGTCCACTGCGCCGTCCACGCCGTGGTGCCGCTCCACCAACCGGCGTCCAGCAGATACAGGAACGCGAGCGCGCTCGTCAGGATGGCGGCGCCCGCCCATGGGGCGACGGAGCGCCTCAACTCGATGCGCAGGACGCGGAGGTTCACCAGGTGCCCCTTCCCTGACGCGGGTTGAGCAGCATGGCCGAGTAGCCGCGCTCCAGCGGGCTGTCGCCCTCGTGCTCCGGGCCGCCCACCGAGGCCAGTTCGTCCGGCGGGCCCTGGAAGACCAGCCGCCCTTCGGCGAAGAGCACCACATCGGTGCAGGCGGCGGCGACGTCCTCCACCAGATGGGTCGAGACGACCACACAGGTGTCCGTGCCCAGCTCCTGGAGCAGCTCGCGGAACCGCAGCCGCTGCGCCGGGTCGAGGCCGACCGTGGGCTCGTCCAGCAGCAGGATCGACGGGTCGTTCACAATGGCCTGGGCGATGCCGACGCGCCGGACCATGCCGCCCGACAGGGCCTTCATCCTCTCGTCGGCACGGTCGGCCAGCCCCACGCGCTCCACGGCACGCTGCACCGACCCGGGGATGTCCGCCTTGGGCACCTCCTTCAGCCACGCCATGTACTCGACGAACTCACGCACGGTGAAGCGCTTGTAGTAGCCGAACTCCTGCGGCAGATAGCCGATCCGGCGGCGCAGTGCCCGGTGCTCACCCCTGCCGCCGACGGACTCACCGAGCAGCTCCAGGCTGCCGTCGGCCGGGCGCAGCACGGTGGCCAGCGCCCGGATGAGGGTGGTCTTGCCCGCCCCGTTGGGGCCGAGCAGGCCGTGCACGCCGGTGCCCAGCGACAGGTCGAGCCCGTCGACGGCCATCCGTTTCCTGCCGACCCTGACCTTCAGCCCGGTGGCCCGGATCTCCCAGGCGTAGGGCGTCGGCGCGAGGTCGGCCGCGGTCACCGCGGGCGTCATGTCGTGTTCCTTTCCGAGGGTCATCGATGGGCTCCCAGTACGGCGTACGCGCCCCGGCGGGCGATCACGACACCGATGCCGAGGGCGAGGATCAGCGCCCACACGGGCAGGCCGCCCGTCCGCAGCGCGAAGGTGGTGCGGCTGGTGGCCAGGGTCGGCGCGACCACCACGGCGGCCCACACGGCGGCCAGTCCGACGGCCGCGCGGGTCACGCCGACGACCCCGCCGAGCGCCAGCGTCGTGGCGGTGAAGGCCAGGCAGGGCAGCAGCCACTGGGCCACCATCACCCCCGTCGCCCATCCGCCCACCAGCAGCGCGGGGACGACCACGGCGAGCACGGACGCGGTGCGCCGCAGCACCAGCTGGAGCCCGGCCCGGGGCGCCGAGGCGGTCAGTTCGTACGCCGGGTCCAGACCCCGCGACCACGACGCCGCGACCCCGAGCACGGGCAGCACCGGCGCGAACAGCAGCACCAGCGACACCTCGCCGGTACCGGTGCCGACCAGGTCGAACAGCAGGGCCAGCACCGTCACCCCCACGACCATGGCCAGCCACGGCACCATCGTGGGCGTCATCCACTTCGACAGACGCGCCGACCAGGGCCTTGGGCGCGGCATCGTGGCGGTGGCCGCCAGCTGGGGTTCCAGGCCGGACCACACGGCGTCGACCAGGGAGGCCACGGCGGGCACCCCGGCGTCGACGGCGGCGGCCAGCCGGTCACGGCATCCCCGGCACGTCTCCAGGTGGGCCTCCACGGCCCACACCTCGTCGGCGGCGAGGTCCGCGCCGCCGCGCGCGTACCCCTCGATGATCCGCCTCGACGTGTGCTCCACGCTCATGCCAGCGCCCTCCGCATCGCGATCCGGGCCCGGCGGGCACGGGTCTTCACCGTGCCCTCGGGCAGCCCGAGCAGGACCGCGGTCTCCCGGACGGACAGCCCGTCGAGCACCAAGGCCTGCAACACCTGTCTCAGTTCCGGCGCGAGGCACCGCAGCGCGTCCCCGACATCACCGCCGACGGTCGCCGCGAGCGCCTCCTCCTCGGCGGCCGGTGCCGCCTCGGGCACGCCGGCGGCCGGGGGCGGTTCCGCGTGGTGGGCCCTGCGCCGGAACGCGTCCACCAGACGGCGCGCCGCGATCGTCCACAGCCAGCCGGTCGCCGTCCCCCCTGCCGCGGCCCCGGCGAACGCCCCCGCCGCACGCCACACCGCCAGGTAGGTCTCCTGCATGACCTCCGCGACGACCTGCTCGTCCGCGCACCGGCGCCGCAGCCGCACCGCGAGCCATGGCGACGTCCGTCGGTACAGCTCCTCGAACGCGGCCCGGTCGCCTCTCGCCACCGACCGGACGAGACGCTCCTCGTCCCACTCGTGCAGCGCTGCTCTGACTGATCTCACACCCGCTAGACGCCCGAACCGGGCCGCGGGTTTTCCCCTTGCTGTGATCCCCGTCACCCCGTCGCGACGGGTCCCGGGGCTCACCGGCGGTGGCAGCGGCCCCTCACCTCGGGCCGGAGCAGGCGCCGACTGCGTGACCTTCGCTGCCACAAGGTCGATACTGCCGTCAGCAGGAGTCACAGCCGTCCGACAACAGATCGCCCGCCGGACCTGACGGGCCGCCACCGCAGTTGGCACCAGGCCAGCGCCCCGAGGTCCGAGGAACACCTGCCCGTCTTTCAGGAGGTACCCGTGAAGATGTTGATCAACGTCCCCGAGACCGTCGTGGCCGACGCCCTGCGGGGAATGGCCGCCGCGCATCCCGAGTTGACCGTGGACGTGGAGAACCGGGTGATCGTACGGCGGGACGCGCCCGTGGCGGGGAAGGTCGGGCTGGTGTCCGGTGGGGGGTCGGGGCACGAGCCGTTGCACGGGGGGTTCGTGGGGCCGGGGATGTTGTCGGCGGCCTGTCCGGGTGAGGTGTTCACCTCACCGGTGCCGGACCAGATGGTGCGGGCGGCCGCGGCGGTGGACAGCGGGGCCGGAGTGCTGTTCGTCGTGAAGAACTACACCGGGGACGTGCTCAACTTCGACATGGCCGCGGAACTGGCCGAGGACGAGGGCATCCAGATCGCCAAGGTGCTCGTCAACGACGACGTGGCGGTCACCGACAGTCTCTACACGGCCGGGCGGCGCGGGACGGGGGCCACGCTGTTCGTGGAGAAGATCGCGGGGGCCGCGGCGGAGGAGGGGCAGCCGCTGGAGCGGGTGGAGGCGATCGCTCGGCAGGTCAACGAGAGTTCCCGGAGTTTCGGGGTGGCGCTGAGCGCGTGCACGACGCCCGCCAAGGGCTCGCCCACCTTCGACCTGCCGCCGGGTGAACTGGAGCTGGGCATCGGTATCCACGGTGAGCCGGGACGGGAGCGGCGGCCGATGATGACCTCGGGCGAGATCGCCGACTTCGCGGTGAACGCGGTGCTGGAGGACCTCGACCCGCGCGCTCCCGTCCTCGTCCTGGTCAACGGCATGGGGGCCACGCCGCTGCTGGAGCTGTACGGCTTCAACGCCGAGGTGCAGCGGGTGCTGACCGAGCGCGGGGTCGCCGTCGCCCGCACCCTCGTCGGCGACTACGTCACCTCGCTCGACATGGCGGGCGCCTCCGTCACCCTCTGCCAGATCGACGAGGAGCTGCTGCGGCTGTGGGACGCTCCGGTGCGGACGGCGGGGCTGCGCTGGGGCATGTGACACGACGGCCAGCGCGGGCAACGTACCTACCAGGCAAGGAGATCCAGTGCTCGACGCCGATTTCTTCCGCCGTTGGATGACGGCGACCGCCGCGTCCGTCGACCGTGAGGCGGACCGGCTCACCGCCCTCGACTCCCCCATCGGGGACGCCGACCACGGCAGCAATCTGCAACGGGGGTTCACCGCCGTGGTGGCGGCGGTCGAGAAGGAGGACCCGCGGACCCCGGGTGCCGTACTCGTCCTCGCCGGGCGGCAGTTGATTTCCACCGTCGGCGGTGCCTCGGGGCCGCTGTACGGCACGCTGCTGCGCCGCACCGGCAAGGCGCTCGGCGACGACGCCGAGGTCGACGAGGCGCGGCTGGCCGAGGCGCTGCGGGCCGGGGTGGACGCGGTGATGCAGCTGGGCGGGGCCGCTCCCGGGGACAAGACGATGATCGACGCGCTGGTGCCCGCGGTGGACGCGCTCGGTGGGTCGTTCGGGGCCGCCCGGACCGCCGCCGAGCAGGGCGCCCTGGCCACCACGCCGTTGCAGGCCCGCAAGGGCCGGGCCAGTTATCTCGGTGAGCGCAGCATCGGGCACCAGGACCCGGGCGCGACCTCGGCCGCGCTGCTGGTCGCCGCTCTCGCGGAGGCCGCCGGTGAGTGACGAGAAGGTGGTCGGGATCGTGCTGGTGTCGCACAGCGCCGAGGTGGCCGCCTCGGTGGCGGAGCTGGCGAAGGGGCTGGCGGGCGGGGGCGCCGCGGTGCCCGTGGCCCCGGCGGGCGGCACCGAGGGCGGTGGTCTCGGCACCAGCGCCGAACTGGTCGCCGCCGCGGCCGCGTCCGTCGACCGGGGTGCCGGGGTGGCCGTCCTGACCGATCTGGGCAGCGCCGTCCTCACCGTCAAGGCCCTGCTCGCCGAGGGCGACGAACTGCCCGACGGCACCCGTCTGATCGACGCCCCGTTCGTGGAGGGCGCGGTCGCGGCGGTCGTCACGGCGGCCACGGGGGCCGGCCTGGACGCGGTGGCCGCCGCGGCGGCGGACGCGTACACCTATCGGAAGGTCTGAGGCCAGGGGCTGCTCATCTCAGCCCCTCCGCCGCCACCGCCAGGGCCGAGCGGATGCTCGCCGTCAGCTCGGCCTCGGCCGTGGCGGGGTCCTGGCCGGGACCGGCCGTGTGCCAGGCGTAGTGTTCGACGGCCACGCGCAGGGCCGCGTTGAGCATGGCCGCGCGGAGGGCGGGCCGCAGGTCGTCGGCGGGGAGGCCGGAGCGGGCGGCGAGGGCGTGGGCGAAGGCGGGTTCGGCCTCGTCGTGGGCCTGGAGCCAGACGGCGCGCAGTCCCGGCTCGGTGCGGGTGAGGCGTACCAGTGCCCCTACGGCGGCGGGTTCGGGTCCGGCCACCACACGGCCCTCGGTGTGGAGCACCCGGGCGAAGGCCTCCTCGACCGGCTGGCCGGGGAGCCAGTCGCGCAGACAGGCGGCGATGACGTCGATCCCGGCCGTCAGCAGCGGCCGTACGCAGCTCTCCTTGCTGGGGAAGTACCGCCACAGGGTCCGGGCGGACATGCCGACTGCCTGGCCGATCTGATCCCCGGTGGTCCCGGTGACACCCTGGCGAACGAAGAGGTCGACGGCCGCGCGGGCGATCTCCAGCCGGATCTCGGCCCTGCGCTCCTCGGTGAGGGGCGGTCGGCCCGTGCGTGTCATGGCGCTCCGTCTGTGGGTCGGTCGGTCCTGCTTCCGCGTTCTCGATCCCCGACCTTACGGCGGTTCCGCGGACTTCCGGCACGACTTTTTGTCGCTGGAAGACATTAAGTCGTACGGTGGGGGTGTGAGGGCGTGACAGCGCGCCCCGTCGCGGAAGAGGAGCACCTCATGACCACCGGACTGGACGGGCGCGGCGTCATCGTCACCGGAGCGGGCTCGGGCATCGGCCGGGCCGCCGCGCTGGCCTTCGCCGCCGAGGGGGCACGGGTCGTCGTTGCCGACCTGAACGCCGAGGGCGCGGACGCGGTCGTCGGGGAGATCGCGGAGACGGGCGGTTCCGCCGTGGCCGTCGCGGGCGACCTGAGCGAGCAGGAGGTCGTGGACCGGGTGGTCGCCACCGCCGTCGAGCGGTTCGGCTCGGTGGACGTGCTGGTGAACAACGCCGGGATCATGGACCGGATGAACGCGGTCGCGGACATCACCGACGCCGAGTGGGAGCGGGTGCTGAGGGTCAATCTGACGGCGCCGTTCCTGCTCACCCGCGCGGTGCTGCCGCACATGCTCGCGGCGGGGCGCGGGGCGATCGTCAACACCGCCTCGGAGGCGGGTCTGCGGGGCAGCGCGGCGGGCGCCGCGTACACCGCCTCGAAGCACGGTGTGGTCGGCCTGACCAAGTCGCTCGCCGTGATGTACCGGGGGCAGGGCATCCGCTCGAACGCCATCGCGCCGGGCGGCACGGCGACCGGCATCAGCGTGCAGGTCGACGAGGGCGCCCATGGACCGGCCGCGCTCGGGCCCTACTTCGGCAATGTGGGTGCGGTGTCGCGGCCCGAGGAGCAGGCCGCCGCCATCGTGTTCCTCGCTTCCGACGCCGCGAGCAACGTCAACGGCGCGATCCTGCCGGTGGACAACGGCTGGGCGGCGGTCTGACGGCCGTTCAACCCCCGCACCATACCCGTTCAACCCCCGCGCCATGCCCGTACGACCCCGGTGCCACGCCCGTTCAGGGACCGTCCGCGGCGGCGATGAACTTCCGCGCCAGCCGCTCCCCCGTCGCCACCGCGGCGGCGATGTCCTCGATGGGCGAGACCCGGGAGTCCTTGAAGACGATGTAGGTGACGCCGGAGTCGGTGCCGCCGCCGCGCGGGTCGGGCCGGATACCGAGGGCCGCCGCGGCGGCGTACGACGCCTCGCCGATGATGTCGTGCGGCCCCCGGTCGCCGACGACCGCGTAGCGCACCCGGTCCTCGTACACGACCGCCGCGACCGATCCGCCGCGCACGCCGTGCGCACCGTGGTCCCAGCGGCGGCTCGGCACGGGGACGACGATGTACGGCAGGCGTTCGGCGTCCAGATAGCGGCCGTCGGACTGCGTGAACGCGGTGGTGTCGGAGAAGTAGGGGTCGGTGCGGCGGTTGCAGAGCGGGCCGGGGCGGCCGTCGCAGTCGATGTCCAGGTCCGCCTTCCAGAAGACGGCCTCCTCGGTGCCGCAGACGGGGACGGTCTCGGGCGCCCCGGCGTCGGTGCGGTAGCGGCCCTTGGAGATCTGGTCGCACTCCTCCACCCGGGCCAGCAGGTCCGCCGCGCGCACCCCGCCCGCGTCCCGCACCTCACTCTCGTCCCCCGCCCCGCCCGCGTCCCGCACCTCGCCCGCGTCGCGTACGACCGGCCCCGGGTCCGGGCGTGCCGGGTCCGGTCGGTCCGCGTCCGCGGCGGCGGGGAACGCGGCCGGGGCGAGGAGAGCGACGCTCGCCGCGGCCAGGGTCAGCGACTGCACACGCACGATGAGAGGGCCCTTCCGTCGGGGACGGTGACGGTCACCCGGCCAATGTGTCGTCGATCCGGGCGCTCGGCCACCGATGACGCGCGGGCCGACGGGCGCCGCGCGAACTTGGCGCAGGGGCCGGGGGCCTGAGCCCGAGTCAGGGCCCGGCCGCCCGGCCGCCCGTGCCGGCGCGGCTTCAGCGACGACAGCGGTCCGCGCCATGGGGTGCGAACTCCCCAGCCCTCTTGGAGAGTTCGCACCACGAGAGGTCTCAGCATACGTAACGCCCGGGGATGCCCGACAACACCCACCCTCTTGATGTGGCCGCGTCATTGACGCACGCTATTGGTCCGGACCATTGCCGGTCAGTTCGCCCGGGAGGCAGAGTCGTGCGACACGCTGGAGTTCCTCCGTTCGTGGTCTGCTGCGCCCTGTTGCTGGTCTCCGGTTGCGCCTGGAGCGCGGACCCCGGCGGCACGGGTGAACGGCCGCCCGGGGCGCCCACGGGCGTCACCGCCGAGGCGGGCAGCGCCACCAGCGTCCACGTCATGTGGAACGCCGTCACCGCCGAGGACGGCGTCGCCGGGTACGAGGTGTACCGCGGCGGCACCAAGGTCGAGGACGTGCCCGGCTCCGCGCACATGGTCGACGTCACCCGGCTGGCCCCCGGCACCACCCATGTCTTCACCGTGCGGGCCCGGGACACCGAGGGGCGGCTCGGCCCGCGCAGCCGGGAGGTCAGGGCCACCACGCCCGCGGCGGTCGCGGCCGACGGCTCGGCGCCGACCCGTCCGGGCTCGCTCAGCGGCCGGGCCGTCGGCAGCCGGGCCGCGCAGCTGACGTGGACGGCGTCCACGGACGACCGGGGGGTGGCCTCGTACGACGTCTTCCAGGGGGAGAGCAAGATCCACAGTGTGGGCGGGGGGCAGACCGCGGCCGCGGTGACGGGGCTGCGGCCGGGCACCCGCTATGTGTTCACCGTCCGGGCCCGGGACGCGGCGGACAACGTCTCCCCCGCGAGCACGGCCGTACGTCTCACCACCGCGCCGGGCTCCGACGACGGCCGCGGCACCGCGCCCACCGACTTCCGGGCGGCGACCCGGCACGCCGACGGGGCCTGGCACATCGACCTGTCCTGGGTGCCGCCGCGCGCCGACGGGGTCGTCACCGAGTACGAGGTCCAGCTGGACGGACGTACGGCCACCTCGCTCGTCTTCGGCGGCGCTCCGCCGCGCGACCGGGCCACGTACGGCTTCTACGCCGGGCAGGAGGCCGGGGTGAGCCACCGGGTGCGGATCCGCGCCAAGCTGCCGGACGGCACCTGGGGCGGCTGGTCGGCGGAGCGCCGGGTCACGACGGGTCCCTGACAGGCCGAACCACCTCCCGGCCGATCCGGCAACCCCCGACCGCTGGACGAAGGAATCAGTCACCTGGCCGGGGGCGGTCCGGATGCGGGACGCGGCCCGGGCGCATTGGCTGCCCCTGAGGCAGCACGGGCGTTCCCCGATCTCGGCGGCGCAAGGGATGTACCGCCAACCGTGCCGCCGGAGGACACTCCCATGCGAACCATCAAGCCACTCACCCGTACCGGTCTGACCGTGGCAGCCGCCGCCGCGCTGCCCCTCGCCCTGGCCGCCGTGCCGACCGCGACCGCCGCCTCGGGCATCTCGGTCAGCACCAGCGGCTCCACCGTGTCGGTGACCACCAGCGCCTGCAACAACCAGATCGGCGGCAACTGGGGCACCGCCTCCCTGCTCAACAGCAGCCAGGCGAACTTCTCCCAGGGCCGCCAGGTCCCGCTGTCGGGGACGAGCGCGCTCCAGTCGGCCGCCTGGTCCAACGTCAGCCCGGGCACGTACACGGTCATCGTGATCTGCGCCGACAGCACCACGGCGGGCACCCAGTCCGTGATCGTCTCCTCGCCGCCGGTCAGCCCGACGCCGACCGCGACCGCCTCCCCCTCGCGCGGGGTGATGGGCGGCTTCGGGAGCACCACCAGGGACTACGGCACCGTCACCCTGGTGGCGGGCGGTGTCCTGGTGGCGGCCGGTGCCGGAGCCACGGCCTGGTTCCTGCGCCGCCGCGCCTCCAGGCCGTACCGCCTCTGAGACGGCGGCTCAGCCGCCCGGCACCTCGGCGAACTCCTCCAGGGCCTGCGTGAGCCAGCGGGTCCAGAAGGTCTCCAGGTCGATGCCCGCGCGCAGCACCAGGTGCCGCAGCCGGTCCTCGGGGCTGTCCCGGCCGGGCGGGAAGTGCCGCCGCTCGATCTCCTCGTACTCGGCCAGCTGCTTGAGGTGCAGGTCGAGATGGCGGCGCAGATCGGCCTCGATGCCCGCCGTGCCGACCACGGCCGCCGCGCGCAGCCGCAGCAGCAGGGCGTCGCGCTGCGGCTTGGGGTCCTGGGACGCGGCGGTCCAGCGGGCCAGTTCGGCGCGGCCCGCCGGCAGGACCTCGTAAGCCTTCTTCTGCCCGCGGGCGGGCTGCTCGGCGGGCAGTGCCCGGATCAGCCCCCCGGTCTCCAGTCTTCCCAGCTCGCGATAGATCTGCTGGTGCGTCGCCGACCAGAAGTAGCCGATCGACCGGTCGAAGCGGCGGGTCAGCTCCAGGCCCGACGACGGCTTCTCGAGCAGGGCGGTGAGGATCGCGTGCGGGAGTGACATGGGGTCATCCTAGGGACGGCCCTCACAGGGCTGCCGCGACCTCCGTGCCCTGCTTGACGGCCCGCTTGGCGTCGAGTTCGGCGGCCACGTCGGCGCCTCCGATGAGGTGCGCCCGGCGCCCGGCGGCGAGCAGCTCCTCGTAGAGGTCGCGGCGCGGTTCCTGGCCGGTGCACAGCACGATGGTGTCGACCTCGAGGACGGTGCTCTCGCCGTCGACGGTGATGTGCAGTCCGGCGTCGTCGATGCGGTCGTAGCGCACGCCCGGGACCATGGTGACGCCGCGGTGCTTGAGTTCGGCGCGGTGGATCCAGCCGGTGGTCTTGCCGAGGCCCGCGCCGACCTTGCTGGTCTTGCGCTGGAGGAGGTGGACGGTGCGCGGCGGGGCGGGGTGCTCGGGGGCGGTGAGGCCGCCGGGTGCCGTGTAGTCCAGGTCGACGCCCCAGCGGCGGAAGTACGTCGCCGGGTCCTCGTGGGCCTTGTCGCCGCCGTCGGTGAGGTACTCGGCGACGTCGAAGCCGATGCCGCCCGCGCCGAGGACGGCGACCCGGTCGCCGACGGGGGCGCCGTCGCGCAGCACGTCGAGGTAGCCGAGGACGCTGGGGTGGTCGACGCCGGGGATGTCGGGGGTGCGCGGGGTGACGCCGGTGGCGATCACCACCTCGTCGTGGCCGGTGAGGTCGGCGGCGGTCACCCAGGTGTTCAGGCGTACGTCCACCCCCTGCTCGGCGAGCCGGTGGCGGAAGTAGCGCAGCGTCTCGTCGAACTCCTGCTTGCCGGGGACCTTGCGGGCGACGTTGAGCTGGCCGCCGATCTCCGCCGCGGCGTCGTACAGGGTGACCTCGTGGCCGCGTTCGGCGGCGCCGACGGCGCAGGCCAGGCCCGCCGGGCCCGCGCCGACGACGGCGACCTTCCTGCGCCGTCGGGTCGGGGAGAGCACCAGCTCGGTCTCGTGGCAGGCACGCGGGTTGACCAGGCAGGAGGTGATCTGGCCGCTGAAGGTGTGGTCGAGGCAGGCCTGGTTGCAGCCGATGCAGGTGTTGATGGCCTCGGGGCGCCCGGCGGCGGCCTTGGCGACGAAGTCGGGGTCGGCGAGCATCGGGCGGGCCATCGAGACCATGTCCGCGCAGCCGTCCGCCAGCAGTTCCTCGGCGAGTTCGGGGGTGTTGATGCGGTTGGTGGTCACCAGGGGGATGGACACCTCGCCCATCAGCCGCTTGGTGACCCAGGTGTAGGCGCCGCGCGGCACGGAGGTGGCGATGGTGGGGATGCGGGCCTCGTGCCAGCCGATGCCGGTGTTGATGAGGGTGGCACCCGCGGCCTCGACGGCCCTGGCGAGGGTGATCACCTCGTCGAGCGTCGAGCCGCCGGGGACCAGGTCCAGCATCGACAGCCGGTAGACGACGATGAAGTCCTCGCCGACCGCCTCACGCACCCGGCGGACGATCTCGACGGGGAAGCGCATCCGGTTCTCGTACGAGCCGCCCCAGCGGTCGGTGCGGTGGTTGGTGCCCGCGGCGGTGAACTCGTTGATCAGGTAGCCCTCGGAGCCCATGATCTCCACGCCGTCGTACCCGGCGTGGCGGGCGAGGCGGGCGGCGCGGGCGTAGTCCTCGACGGTCCGCTCGACCTCGGCGTCGGTGAGTTCCCGGGGCGCGAACGGGCTGATCGGCGCCTTCAGGGGGCTGGGGGCGACAAGGTCGCGGTGGTAGGCGTACCGGCCGAAGTGCAGGATCTGCATGGCTATCCGGCCGCCCGCGCGGTGCACGGCGTCGGTGACGGTGCGGTGCCGCTCGGCCTCCGCCTCGGTGGTGAGCTTGGCACCGCCCTCGTAGGGGCGGCCCTCCTCGTTGGGGGCGATGCCGCCGGTGACGATCAGGCCGACGCCGCCGCGGGCGCGGGCGGCGTAGAACTCCGCCATCCGCTCGAAGCCGCGCTCGGCCTCCTCCAGGCCCACGTGCATGGAGCCCATGAGCACGCGGTTGGGAAGGGTGGTGAAGCCCAGGTCGAGCGGGCTCAGCAGATGCGGGTAACGGCTCATGGGGCCCTCCGTGCGCGGTGTCGTACCTCCGTAGTTGTAGAGGACCGCGCACGGTTTATGCAACTAGTTGCACAAGGGGGCCCCGGTGACTAACGACTCTCCAGGCGTACGTGCAGTTCGCGCTCCTGGTCCCCGGAGGCGGTGCTGAGGTCCTGCACCCGGAAGAGGGAGTCGAGGGTGGTGCGGAAGCGGTCGATCGCCCAGTAGCCGCCGTGTGCGTCGGCCTCCACGGAGGCGCCCAGCCGCGCGGGGCGGGCACCCTCGTGCGGGTCGGAGACGTCGAACGTGCCCAGCCACACGGTCGGACGGGTGTCGGACCACTCCTGCGGCACGTCGTCGTCGCACCGGTCGGAGGAGAAGCACGCGCACAGGGTGTCGAAGACGACGCGGGCGTCCTCCTTGCTGCATCCGCTGATCTCGACGGAAACGGACTCGGGGTGCCGCGGACGCCCGCCGCCGCCGGTGTCACGCGTGTCCATCCTGTCCATGGTGAACGCTCCTCTCATGGCCGTGCCGCGGTACCGCGCGGGTTCCCGGCGGCACCGTGCGCACTCCCGAACCGTGCCGCACTCCCAGAAAACCACCACATTCCGGGATACACAGCTCCGTACGTCAGCCGCGGGTGAAGCGGTAGGTCTTGCTGTCGGTGAGCAGACAGAAGCCCGGCGACAGCACGATCACCCGCAGGGTGCCGGTACGGCGGTCGTAGTCGACGCCCTCGGCCTCGAAGCCGCCGGAGCAGCCGCTGCGCAGCGGGAGTTGGCGCAGAGCGGTGACGCGTCCGGTGACGTCGGTGGTGCCGGGCGCGGCGGAGAGGTCGATCTGGAGCAGCGGCTTGGTCATGCCGAAGAGGTCGCCGGCCGGGTCGTCGGAGGAGCACAGCAGGGTGGTGGGGCCGGAGAAGTCGCAGCCCTGGACGTCCCGGACGGGGCGGTCGAGCCGGACGTCGGAGACCTGCGGCAGGTCGGCGGAGGGCGAGGTGCCGGGGTGCACCCCCGGGGTGGGGAAGACCTGGAGCCGGTTCATGGTGCCCCACTCCCCCGCCAGCATCCACTGGCTGTCGGGCGAGACGGCGACCCAGGAGTTGTTCAGCGCCTCCCCGGCGCCGAGCGTGTGGACGTACTCCGACCAGCCGCCGCCGGGCGACTGGACCCGGAACATCTTGGTGGTGCCGGAGTCCCGCTGGTAGGGCTCGATGTAGTGGCCGTCGTAGGTGGCGTCGGGGTCGCCGACGTGGTTCCAGCCGCGCAGGCTCAGGCCGAGCGGGATGGTGCCGATGCCGGTGTAGCGGTTGGGGCTCCCGGCCGGGACCTCCACGGAGGCCAGGCCCTGGCTCTCGGTGAGCGGATCGGCGCGGTCGGAGCCCACCTCGGTCCAGGTGTCGGCAGCGGCGGCGGGCGGGGCGGCGGAGAGTACGGCGGCGGCGGTGGCCGCGAGGGCGACGAGACCGGCCAGGGCGGGATGACAACGTTTCCGGGCGCGCGCGGGCATGGCGAGGCTGCTCCTCGGGGGTGGGGGGTGCGGAGGCGTTCGGCGCACAGTCTGGCCCGCCCCACCTAGTCATGTACAGACCAATCCGGTCACATCTCCCGACAGCCACCGCCGTGTTGAGGGATGGTGGAGGTGGGCGAAAGTGACCCGGAAGAATTCGTTGAGCGCGATACAACTGGCAGAAAGCGACACGGCGGACGGCGTGCGCGGGCGGTCTGACGAGGGCGGTGCGTGGGATGGGATCAGCCGGTCCACCAGTGACCGAGGACAACGGGCAGCTCCGTGGCCCCGTACCGCCCAGCGGGCTGCTCGACGTGCTGGGAATGGCCTCGGTGGTACTGGACGCCGAGGGCCGCATCGTGCTGTGGAGCCCGCAGGCCGAGGAACTCTTCGGCTACACCGCCGGGGAGGCCCTCGGCCGCTACGCCGCCCGGATCATGGTCCACGAACGCCATCTCGACCTGGTCGCCAAGCTCTTCGCCGACGTGATGTCCACCGGGCAGAGCTGGGCCGGGGCGTTCCCGGTCCGGCACAAGGACGGCAGCACCCGGCTGGTGGAGTTCCGCAACATGCGCCTGATGGACGACCACGGCGACGTGTACGCCCTCGGGCTCGCCGCCGATCAGGAGACCGTGCGGCGCCTGGAGCGGGACGTGGCGCTGTCCTCCCGCATGGTGTCCCAGTCGCCGACCGGACTCGCCGTCCTGGACACCGCGCTGCGGTTCGTCTCGGTCAACCCCGCCCTGGCGCGGATCAACGGCATCCCGGCCGAGCGGCACACCGGACGCCGGATCCACGAGGTGCTGCCCTCGCTGGACGCCGGACCGCTGGAGGCCGCGGCCCGCCGGGTGCTGGCCAGCGGCACGCCCCTCGTCGACCAGCGGGCCACCGGGCGCACCCCCGCCGACCCCGACCACGACCACACCTGGACCGTCTCGCTGTACCGGCTGGAGGACGCCCACGGCACCGTGCTGGGCGTCGCCGCGTCCGTCGCGGACGTCACCGAGCAGTACCGGGCGGGCGTCGAGGCGGAGGCCGCACGACGGCGGCTCGCGCTCGTCGCCGACGCCTCCGCCCGCATCGGCACCAGCCTGGACCTGGACCGCACCGCGGCGGAACTCGCCGACGTCGCCGTGCCGGAGCTGGCCGACATCGCCGCCGTGGACCTGCTGGAGGCGGTGATGGCGGGCCGCCGCAGCAGCCTCGGCCCGGCGCAGTCCGCGATGATCCGGGCCCTGGCGGTCCGCGCCGACGAGTCCCCGGAGGCGCTGCGGGCGGCCGACCCGCCCGGTCGGATCGCCCGCTACGGCCCCGACCGGCTGGTCACCGAGTGCGTACGCACCGGGGAGCCGGTCCTGGTGGCCCAGGTGAAGGACGACGACCTGCCGCGCATCGCCCGCTCACCGGAGGCGGCGGTGCTGCTCGGGCGGGCGGGCGTGCACTCGTACCTCGCCGTCCCGCTGATCGCCCGCGGCGAGGTCCTCGGCGCCCTCGACCTCAAACGCACCCGCAACCCGCTGCCGTTCAGCCACGACGACCTGCTGCTCGCCCGGGAACTCGCCGCCCGCGCCGCCGTGCAGATCGACAACGCCCGCTGGTACCAGAGCGCCCGCGACACCGCCCTCACCCTCCAGCGCAGCCTGCTGCCCAGCCATCCGCCCGTCACCGGCGGCCTGGAGGTCGCCTCGCGCTACCAGCCCGCCGGGGCCACCACCGAGGTCGGCGGCGACTGGTTCGACGTCATCGCGCTGGACGGCGGCCGGACCGCGCTCGTCGTGGGCGACGTGATGGGCAGCGGCATCAGCGCCGCCGCGACCATGGGGCGGCTGCGCACCGCGACCACCACCCTGGCCTCGCTCGGCCTCGACCCCGCCCGGGTCCTCGACCACCTCGACAAGATCGCCTCGGAGCTGGACGACTCCATCGCCACCTGCCTGTACGCCGTCCACGACCCCGCCCCCGGACAGCTGCGGATCGCCAACGCCGGGCATCTGCCGCCCGCCCTGATCCGGTCCGGCCACGCCCCGCGCCTGCTCGACCTGCCGACCGGGGCACCCCTGGGCGTCGGCGGGGTCGCCTTCGCCACCACCGTCTTCGACTTCACCCCCGGCGACCGGCTGCTCCTCTACACCGACGGGCTGGTCGAGACGCGCCGCCAGTCCCTCGACGAACGGCTCGACGCCCTGCTGGAGCTGCTGGCCGACCCCGCCGACGCCCTGGACGACGTCTGCGACCTGCTGCTGCGGACACTGCACCAGCCCGACAACCACGACGACGTGGCGGTGCTCATCGCCCGGGCACGGCCGGAGGACTGAACCCCGGGGTCCCGATCACCACATGGGCGCTCCACTCCTCGGAGACCGCCACGCGGGCGCCCAGCCCGGCGTCCTCGAAGATCGCCAGCGCGGTCGGGGCCTGGCGCTCACTGGTCTCCACCAGGAGACGGCCGCCGGGCGCGAGCCAGTGGGCGGCCCCGGCGGCGACCCGGCGCAGCACGTCGAGGCCGTCGGCGCCGCCGTCCAGGGCGATCAGCGGTTCATGGTCGCGGGCCTCGGCCGGGAGCCGTCCGACCTCGCCGGTGGGGACGTAGGGCACGTTCGCCGCGAGCACGTCGACCCGGCCGCGCAGGTCGTCGGGGAGGGCCTCGAACAGGTCGCCCCGGTGCACCTGGCCGCCGTACCGGGCGACATTGCGGCGGGCGCAGCGCACCGCGGCCGGATCGATGTCGGCGGCGTGCAGCTCGACCGGGCCGAGGGCGTCGGCGAGCGCGGCGCCGACCGCGCCGGAGCCGCAGCACAGGTCGACGACGACGGACGCGCCGGGTGCCTGGGCGAGCGCCTGTTCGACCAGGAACTCGGTGCGCCGCCGGGGCACGAACACGCCGGGTTCGACGGTGACCCGCAGACCGCGGAACCCGGCCCAGCCGAGGACGAGTTCCAGCGGCAGGCCACGGGTGCGGCGGTCCATCAGGTCCGCCAGTTCACCGGGGGTGCGGGCGGCGCCGAGGAGCAGTTCCGCCTCGTCCTCGGCGAAGACGCAGCCCGCCGCGCGGAGGGCGGCGACGACGGCGGGACGGGGGTCGGGAAGGGGCATGGGAGCCGGGAGCCTTTCGAAAGCCGAAGGGCGCTCTCGGATCCGGCTACCGCCGGGGACGAGGTGAGAGGGCCCGAACCGATACAGCGGTGATGGGTCTCACCTCCCCAAGGTCATGGCCGGGACCGTCCGCGGCCGGGCGTCACTGTACCTCACCGGTCGAACACGGGCGGTGGCGCACCGGGCCGGTCCCTCGGCCACGTACGGTTGAAGTCGCAAGCACACCTGGAAGGCACCACCCGTATGAACGTCACCCGAGGCTTCACCGGGCGCCCGCGCGTCCCCAACCCCGGGCTGCCGCCCGGACAGTACGACGCGGGCGACGACTGGCCCGTCCTGTCCGCGGAGGTCACCCCCGAGCTGACGCCCGAGGAGTGGACGTTCCGGATCGACGGGCTCGCCGAGGCGCCGCGCACCTGGAACTGGGCCGAGGCCCACGCGCTGCCCGGGTCGGTGTACGAGGGTGACATCCACTGCGTGACCAGCTGGTCCAAGTTCGGCGTGCGCTTCGGGGGCGTCTTGCTGGACGCGTTCCTGGCCGAGGCCCGCCCGCTGCCGTCCGCCACCCACGCGGTCGCCTGGTCGCACACCGGCTACACCACCAACCTGCCGCTCGCGGACCTCACCGGCGGGCGCGCCTGGATCGTCTGGGAGTACGACGGCCGGCCGCTCGCCCCGGAGCACGGCGGCCCGGCGCGGCTGCTGGTGCCGCACCTGTACTTCTGGAAGAGCGCCAAGTGGATCGCGGGCCTGCGCCTCCTCGACCACGACGAGCCCGGCTTCTGGGAGCGCAACGGCTACCACGACCGCGGCAACCCCTGGGAGGAGCAGCGCTATGCGGGCGACTGAGGCCTCCTTCGCACCGCCCACCCGGTTCGCCGTGCCCGGCCGCATCGAGGTGAGCGCGCCCGCCGCGGCCCGCTGGCAGACGGCGACGCTCACGTCGATCCGGCGCGAGACCCCACGCGCGGCCACGTTCCGGTTCGCGGTGCCCGAGTGGCCGGGGCACGTGCCCGGCCAGCACCTGATGCTGCGGCTGACCGCCGAGGACGGCTACACCGCACAGCGGCACTACTCGATCGCCTCCGCGGACGACGGCTCCGGGCACATCGAGCTGACCCTGGACCACATCGAGGGCGGTGAGGTCTCCGGCTGGTTCCACACCGAGGCCCGCCCCGGGGACCGGGTCGAGGTCCGCGGCCCGGTGAGCGGTTTCTTCGCCTGGCCCGGCGACCGGCCCGCGCTGCTCGTCGGCGGCGGTTCCGGTGTCGTACCGCTGATGTCGATGGTGCGCCACCACCGGGCGCGCGGGCTCTCGGTGCCGCTGCGGCTGCTGGTGTCGGCGCGCCGCCCCGAGGAGCTGATCTACGCGCGGGAGTACGGCGCCGAGACGACGCCGGTCTTCACCCGCCGCGCTCCCGAGGGACACCCGGTGGGCCGGCTGTCGGCGGCGCATCTGGCGCCGCTGCTGGCCGAGCGGCCGCCCGGTGGGTGGGAGGCCTATGTCTGCGGCTCGGACGGCTTCGCCGAGCACGCCTCCCGGCTGCTGGTCGCCGCCGGGCAGCCGGTGGACCGGATCAGGATCGAACGCTTCGGCTGACGGACGCGGGGGCGCCCGGCCACCGTGAGCAATGTCCGCAGTCGTGGGTACGCGGCCCTGGTAGGCAACGCACGCGTACACACCGCGCGGAGGCGGACATGCGGACCCGGGTGCGCGGCTGGCGGTGGCGGCCCAATCCGCTGCGCCGCCGGTCGGACGTCGTCGAGGCATGGACGGTACTGGTGATCGCCGTACTGCTGCTGGTGGGGGCGCCGCTGGCGGGGCTGGCGGCGGCCCGGTGGGCGCACGCGGAGGCGCGGTCGGCGGCGGCGGGGCTGCGTGCCGAGCGGCGGCAGATCGAGGCCGAGGTGGTCGGCCGGGCGTCGCAGGCGCTGCCGACGGCACACGGCGGCCAGGAGAGCACCTACCGGGCGACCGTGCGCTGGGCGGAGCGGCCGGGCGAGCGGGCGCGGACCGCCACCGCGCGGGTCCCGGGCGGCACCCGCACCGGTGACGTGGTCCCCGTCTGGCTGGACTCGCGCGACCGCCCGGTGCCCGCGCCGCCGGACGGCACCGCGGTCCGGGAGCACGCCGTGGCCGTGGGGGTGTGCGCCACCGGGGGCGCCGTCGCCGTCGTACTCCTCGGTCACGCCGTGGTACGGCGGGCGGCCACCCGGCGGCGGCTGGCGGAGTGGGAGCGCGAGTGGGCGCTGACGGAGCCCGAGTGGTCGCGCCGCGGGGTGTGAGGCGGCCGGCGTGGCGACGACCCGTCGGGGCCGGGCCTGGCGCGGTGACCGGTCCCGGCGCTCGCGGGGCGGCGTCCGGTCTTCCCGGGAAAGGGCACCTTCACGCCGTTGGTCCTGCCGGTCGTCGTCGGCACCGTGCCGTCCCTGCGCATGCCCCTGATCCGCGAGCCCGTGAGCGGCGGCACGTACCGCCCGCGCCGCCGATCTGGGCGCCGACGGCGTCGGCCCACGGGAGCTGTCGTTCGGCCCGTCGCTGGGCTGCGCGAGCTGCGATCCGTTGATCGCCCCGTGACGTCTCGGCGGCGGGACAGCCGTCGGACCCGCGTGACGCCCGATCCGTGACAGCGCTTTCTATCGCTGGCTATGGTGATCGACCGGTGCCGCCGTCTACGGTGTGATCACCTACCGTTCTCCGCACAAAGGCGGTCATACATGGCCCTGTTCGACCTACCGATCGAGGAACTCCGCGAGCACCGGAGCGCCTCCGTCGAGCCCGAGGACTTCGACGCCTTCTGGGCCAAGACGCTCGCCGAGGTGCGCGAGTTCGACCTGGACGCCCGCTTCGAACCGGTCGACACGGGGCTGTCCACCCTCCAGGTGTTCGACGTGACGTTCACCGGGTTCGGCGGACATCCGGTGAAGGGCTGGCTGACCCTGCCCGCCGGGGCCGAGGAGCCGCTGCCGCTGCTGGTGGAGTACGTCGGCTACGGCGGCGGGCGCGGCCTGCCGCACGAGCACCTGCTGTGGGCGTCCACCGGCCGGGCGCACTTCGTGATGGACACCCGGGGCCAGGGCAGCGCCTGGGGCGGGGGCGGCGACACCCCCGACCCGGTGGGCGGCGGGCCCGCCTTCCCCGGGTTCATGACCCGGGGCATCGACGCGCCGGAGAACTACTACTACCGCCGGGTGTTCACGGACGCCGTGCGCGCGGTGGAGGCGGCCCGGTCGCATCCGCTGACGGACGCCTCCCGGACCGCGGCGATGGGGGCGAGCCAGGGCGGCGGCATCACCGTCGCGGTCGCGGGGCTGGTCCCGGACCTGGTCGCGGTCCTGCCGGACGTGCCGTTCCTGTGCGACTTCCCGCGCGCGACGACGATCACCGACCGCAACCCGTACCGCGAGATCGCCCTCTGGCTGAAGACGCACCGGGGCCGCGCCGACGAGGTCCGGCGCACCCTGTCGTACTTCGACGGTGTGCACTTCGCCGCCCGCGCCCGGACCCCGGCGCTGTTCTCGGTGGCCCTGGAGGACCAGACCTGCCCGCCCTCGACGGTGTTCGCGGCGTACAACGCCTGGGCGCACGAGGACCGGGCGATCGAGGTGTACGAGTTCAACGACCACGAGGGCGGCGGGCCCTTCCACGACGGGGCGAAGATGCGCTGGCTGCGCTCGCACCAGCTCTGAGCGGGCGGGCCGACGACCGCCCCTTCCCTCCAGTCCGACCAGTCGGTACGTTCATCACGCCCGGGTCGCCGTGTCGCGGCCCGGGCTTTACGCCGACCTCTTCGTCGACCTGGGAGGACCCATGTCCGCGTCCGCACACCTGGCCGTGCACGGCCACTGCGACCCCCGTTTCACGGCCGTGCGCGCCGCGTTCGAGGAGAACTTCCGGGAGCGGGGCGAACTGGGCGCGGCGGTCGCCGTCACGGTGGACGGCGAGACGGTGGTCGACCTGTGGGGCGGCTGGGCGGACGCGGCGCGCACCCGGCCCTGGGAGCGGGACACACTGGTCAACGTGTGGTCGACGACCAAGGGCCCGGTCGCGCTCTGCGCGCACCTGCTCGCCGACCGGGGCCTGCTGGACCTGGACGCCCCGGTGGCCGCGTACTGGCCGGAGTTCGCGGCGGCGGGCAAGGAGAAGGTCCTGGTCCGGCACCTGCTGTCGCACCGGGCGGGCCTCGCGGGGCTGCGGGAGCCGCTCTCCCTCGAGCAGCTGTGCGACTGGCAGTTGACGGCCGACCGGCTCGCGGCGACGGAGCCCTGGTGGGAGCCGGGCACCCGGTCCGGGTACCACGCGCTGACCTACGGCCATCTCGTCGGGGAGGTCGTGCGCCGGGTCTCCGGGCTGCTGCCCGGCGCCTTCCTCGCGCGGGAGGTGACCGGCCCGCTCGGCATCGACTTCACCCTGGGGCTGCCGGAGTCGGAGTGGGGCCGGGCGGCGGAGCTGGTCCACGCCGTACCCCCGGCCTCCGCCGAACGCCCCGAGTCCCCCGGCCAGTTGCCGCCGCTGCCGCTGGCCGCGCTGGCCAACCCGGCGGTCGGCGCGGCGGGGGCCTGCACACCGCGGTGGCGGTCCGCCGAGATACCCGCGGCCAACGGGCACGGCACCGCCCGGGCCGTCGCCGCGCTGTACGGGATCTTCGCCGGGCGGGGGTCGTACGACGGCCACCGGGTGCTGTCCGCGGAGGCGGTCGAGCGGGCGCGGGAGGGGCAGGGCGCGTGCCGCGACCTGGTGCTGGGCGCGGGCCTCGGCGCCGACACGGAGATCGGACTCGGCCTGTGGCTGAGCGGGCCGCGCGGGAGCTACGGCCCCAACCCGCGGGCATTCGGCCATGACGGCTTCGGCGGCTCCTGCGGTCTCGCCGATCCGGAGGCGGGGCTGTCGCTGGGCTACACGATGAACCTGATGGGTCCTCACATCGCGGACGACCCGCGGAAGATGGCGCTGGTCGAGGCCGTCTACAGCGCGCTCTGACCCGCCCCGCCACCGTCCGTTTCCGGCCGAACCACCCGGCCGCCCTTCCCTGGTGGTTTAGACCAATGCTAGATCTGGTGGCGCAACGAGCCCGCACGGCTACGGAACGTCATCAACAGGAGGCGCGGCATGGCCCGCACCACCCCGCACGACCGGCCCCTGTACCGCAGGGTCGCCTCCGAACTCCTCAGTGAGCTGCGCGACGGCGCTGTCCCGCCCGGCGAACGCCTGCCGGGCGAGCGGCAGTTGGCCGAGCACTTCGGCGTCAGCAGGGAGACCGTACGACAGGCGCTGGAACTGCTCCGCCGTGACGGCCTGGTCAGCACCGACCGGCGCGGCAGCCACACCGCCCTGCCCGGACCGCCCGTCGGACACCTCTCCCCGCTGAGCTTCCCGGTGGGCGCCCGCACGCCCGACCCGGCGGCCGTCGACCGGGCGACCGTCAGCTGGCGGCCACCCCCGGCCGAGCACGCCGCCGCGCTGGGACTCGCCCCGCACCGGCCGACACTGATGCACCGTTACGAGTCCTTCGGCGCCGACGGTGCGGATCTGCGGACCGCCGTCACGTCCTTCTCGGCGGTGGCGCTCGCCGAGGTCGACGAACTGGGCCGGTACCGCGACCGGGCCGACGGCACCGCGGCGGCCCATCTGGAGCGGGCCTACGACTGGATGCGCCGGGCGGGCCTGACCCTGCACCACCGGGACGCGATCACCCGCCTGGTGGACCGGCCCTCGGTGCGGGTGACCCGGCTCGTGCACGACCAGTACGCCCGGCCACTGGAGATCACCGACCTCGTCGTGGACGCCCGGCGGGAGACGCTGGTCTACGAGTTCACCCAGCCCGCGGCGCGCTGACCCGGGCGGGCACGCGGGCGGTGACCAGCCGCACCCGGGGGCTCCCGTCGGTGCGCCGCCCGAACTCGGGGAGGTCGTGCAGTTCCGTGGCGAACCCGGCGTGCCGGAGTTCCCGCAGCATGTCCCCGAACCCGACGGCCCGGTAGTACATGACGAACGGCGGCCGCCACACGGCGTTGCGCACCCGCATCACCGTGTCGAAGCCCAGCAGCATCCAGTACGCCAGGGAGGTGGGCGGGGGCGGGGCGACCACGGGGAAGGCGAAGGTGCCCCCGGGCCGCAGCACCGAGCGCACCTGGGCGAACAGTCCGGGGATCTCGCGCGGCAGGAAGTGCCCAAACGCGCCGAAGCTGACCACCAGGTCGAAGCCGGGTCCGAACGGCAGCGCCCGCGCGTCCGCCCGGACCCAGGTCACCCGCGGTCCCGTGGCGGGCGGCCGCCGGCGCCGGGCG
Source organism: Streptomyces sp. B93 (assembly GCF_018070565.1). Classification (GTDB taxonomy): domain Bacteria; phylum Actinomycetota; class Actinomycetes; order Streptomycetales; family Streptomycetaceae; genus Streptomyces. The sequence goes on along the minus strand of NZ_JAGPXL010000005.1, from coordinate 150,988 downwards.
ACGTCCAGCATGCCCGCGCTGAAGTCGACGCCCGTGATCCGCTCCCGGCACACCGGGGCGAGCACCCGCATCCCGGCGCCCGTGCCGCAGCACAGGTCGAGCCCGGCACCGAAGGGTCCGAGCCGCCGCAGGGCCGCCGCGACGGCGTCCAGCACCGAGTCCGGCGTGCGGAAGGGGGTGTGGTCGAACTTCGGCGCGAGCAGGTCGTAGCCGCGCTCGACGGAGGACAGCGCCTGGACGGCGAGTTCACGCAGACGGGGACCCTCGGGGCTGAACACCGGCGCCACCCTACGGCATGTGGACAGGCCGACGGGGGGTGGCTAGTGTCATCGGCACCTATTCATCGAATTGACTATGAGGGTGGCTCCGATGCGCGCATTCCGTGAGGCGGTCGAGCGGCGGGACCTCGACGCCGTCGAGGCACTGCTGGCCGAGAACGTGGTCTTCACCAGCCCGGTGGTGTTCAAGCCGTACGAGGGCAGGGCGATCACGGCGGCGATCCTGCGCGAGGTCATCGAGGTCTTCGAGGACTTCCGCTACGTCCGTGAGCTGCACGGCGCCGACGAGCGCGACCACGCGCTGGTGTTCACCGCGCGGGTCGACGACCGCGCCATCGAGGGCTGCGACTTCCTGCACGTCGGCGACGACGGCCTGATCGACGCCCTCACCGTGATGGTCCGCCCGCTGTCCGGGGCGCAGGCCCTGGCGGCGGCGATGGGCGCACGCTTCGACCGGATCGCCGAGCGGGCGCGCGGCTGACCCCGACCGGTCAGGGGACCAGGTCGGCGGGGCGGACCCGGTAGACCTGGAGGCGCAGGTCGTAGTACTTGGTGGTCTCGCCGACCCACTGCATGCCGAGCCGTTTCGCGGTGGCGACGGCCCGCTCGTTCGCGGGGCGGGCGACGGCGAACAGCTCGTCGGTGTCCTGGGTGAACGCCCACTCCACCAGGGCACGCGCCGCCTCGACCGCGTAGCCGTGGCCCCAGGCGGCCGGGGCGAGCTGCCAGCTCACCTCGAGATCGTCCTCGTACGGCGGCAGCAGCCGGATGCCGAGGCCGCCGACGACCGCGCCGTCCGACCGTCGTTCGACCGCCCAGCGGCCACGCGGCGGGATCAGGTTCGGCTGGCTCTCCTGCCAGGACTGGAGCACCGAGCGCATGGCCGCGGCGTCCCGCACCCGTTCCATCGCCGGGGTGAGCCAGTGCGCCACGTCCGGGGAGCCGTAGATCTCCAGCGCGGCCTCGGCGTCGTCGACGCTCCAGTCGCGGATCACGAGCCGGTCGGTCGTCAGGGGCATGTCCATACCGCATCCCTCCGTGGTGCCGTTGCCTCGGCGTTCCGTTGGTGCAACACCGGCCGGATCCGGTCTCTTCCGGACGGGAGCGGCGACGGGTGCGCTTGGATGGCCCCATGACCAGCGACGAGCACGACCGGCTCATGCGGGCCAACCAGGCCAACTGGGACGCCCGTACCCCCGTCCACCTGGCCAGCCGCTTCTACGGGCTCGACGGCGACCCGGACCCGTCGCGGTGGTTCGCCCCGTGGGAGTGGGAGGACATGGGCGACCCGGCCGGGCGCGACGTGCTGCACCTCCAGTGCCATCTGGGCACCGAGACGATCGCCTTCGCCCAGCGCGGCGCCCGCGCCGTCGGTCTCGACTTCTCGGCGGCGTCCGTCTCCGCCGCGGCCGGCGTCGCGGCCCGCGCGGGCGTCCACGTCGACTACGTGCACGCCAATGTCTACGACGCCGGGCGGGCCCTGGACGGGCGGCGCTTCGACGTCGTCTACACCGGCAAGGGCGCCCTGTGCTACCTGCCCGACCTGGACCGCTGGGCCGAGGTGGCCGCCCGGCTGCTGCGGCCGGGGGGCCTGCTGTACATCGTCGAGTTCCATCCGCTGCTGAACTCGCTGGGTCCCAAGCCCGCCCCCGGCGAGGGCACCGAACTGCTGCTGCGCCACGACTACCTCGGCGGCGCGGGCCCCGTGCGCCGGGACGGCACCCACACCTACACCGACGGCCCGGCCGTCGAGGGCGCCACCGACAGCTATGAGTGGATGCACGGAATAGGAGAGGTCATCGGCGCGTTGACGGGGGCGGGACTGACCGTGCGGCGGCTGCGCGAGAGCGACGAACTGCCCTGGCCGCGCTGGCCGCACATGATCCGTACGGCGTCCGGCTGGTGGCGGCTGCCCGCGCCGCGGATCCCGTTGCTCTACGGTCTGCTCGCCGAACGCTGAGCCCGGTTTCCCGGGACTCACCGCCGTGGCCCGTGGTACGGTGCGGGCAGCACCTGTCTCGCGCTCGGTTCTCCGGCGCCGGTGCTCGTTGTCTCCTCGGCGCCTCTTCCGCCGGCCGAACCGCCCGCCGACTCTCCGGCCGGGCACTCCGGCTTCCCACACCACCTCGTTTCCAGGCGCACGCCGTGTCCGAGGTGCTGTTCCCGCCGCCCGGAGGCGCGCCCACAGGGCCCTCCGTTCCTGGCGGCTTCCCTTCCCTTCCGCATGACCCATGACTTCCGTCCGTGAAAGGACCGACCACCATGACCACCACACTCGAACCCCCCGTGGAACAACAGCAGTCCAGCCGCATCGTCACCGGCGTCCTCGACATCGACGCGAGTGGGAAGGGCGGCCGACTGCGGCCCCCGGACCTCCTGCCGACGTCCTCCGACCCGCAGGTGCCGCCCGCGCTGATCCGCCGTCACGGCCTGCGCAAGGGCGACCTCGTCGAGGCCGTCCGCGGCGAGCGGCGCGAACTGACCGCCGTAGCCCGCGTGGGCGGCCGTACGCCGGACGCCCTGCGCGGCAGGCCGCACTTCCACGACCTCACCCCGCTGCACCCCCGCGAGCGGCTGCGCCTGGAACACCCCGCGTCCGGGCTGACCGGGCGCGTCACCGACCTGATCGCCCCGGTCGGCAAGGGGCAGCGCGGACTGATCGTGGCCCCGCCCAAGACCGGCAAGACCGTGCTGCTCCAGCAACTCGCCGCCGCCGTCACCGGCAACCACCCCGAGGCCCGTCTGATGGTGGTGCTCCTCGACGAACGCCCCGAGGAAGTCACCGAGATGCGGCGCTCGGTGCGCGGCGAGGTGTACGCCTCCACCTTCGACCGGACGCCGAAGCACCACATCGCGCTGGCCGAGCTGGTCATCGAACGGGCCAAGCGGCTCGTCGAGGCCGGTGAGGACGTCGTGATCCTGCTGGACTCCCTCACCCGGCTGTGCAGGGCCCACAACAACGCGGCCGCCGCCGGTGGCCGCACCCTCAGCGGCGGTGTGGACGCGACCGCGCTGCTGGGGCCCAAGCGGTTCTTCGGCGCCGCCCGGCTGGCCGAGGAGGGCGGTTCGCTCACCGTCCTCGCCACCGCCCTGGTCGAAACCGGTTCCCGTGCCGACGACTTCTACTTCGAGGAGCTGAAGAGCACCGGCAACATGGAGTTGCGGCTGAGCCGTGAACTGGCCACCCGCCGGATCTTCCCCGCCGTCGACATCGCCGCGTCCGGCACCCGCCGCGAGGAACTGCTGCTCTCCCCCGCCGAGTCCACCGCCGTACGCGGGCTGCGCCGCGCCCTCGCGCCGCACAGCGGGGAGGCCCAGGTGGAGACCCTGCTCAAGCGCATGCGCGAGACCCCGGACAACGCCACGTTCCTGCGGCGCGTCCAGCCGACGCTGCCCATGGACTGAGCCGCTCGCGGGAGGGCCGCCATCCGGGTGCTCGCGCCGGGCGTACGGCCCGGGCAGCGGGGTGCGGGACGGACGCATTCCTACGTTTCTCATATGATCGTCACATTCTCTTCCCGCGTCTTCGCGGCGACCTGCGCGCTCTGCGCGGTGGGGGTGCTGGGGCTCGCCCCGAACGCGGCGGGCACCCAGGGCGGAGCCGACCCCGGCGCGGCGGACGGCTCCCGGGCGGTGGCACCGCGGCCGGACCCGCTGCACCGGCCCGGCACCCAGGTCCGGCGGCCCGCCGGAGTGCCGGGCGTGCCCTCGGTCTCGGCGCTGTCCTGGGTGGTGGCCGACGCCCACAGCGGCGCGGTGCTCGCCGCCCACGACGCGCACCGCAAGCTGCCGCCCGCCAGCACCCTCAAGGCCCTCTTCGCGCTCACCGTGCTGCCGGTCCTGCCCGGCGGCATCCGGCACACGGTGCGGCCGGGCGACCTCAAGGGCATCGGGTCGGGCAGCAGCCTGGTCGGCGTCGCGGAGGGCCGCGCGTACCGGGTCGCCGATCTGTGGCGCGGGGTCTTCCTCAGCTCGGGCAACGACGCGGTGCACGTCCTGGCCGAGATGACCGGCGGCTGGCGCGGCACGGCCCGGCGGATGCAGGACAGGGCCCGCGCGCTGGGGGCGCGGGACACCCGCGTGGTGTCGCCCGACGGATATGACGCGCCGGGCCAGGTGTCGTCGGCGTACGACCTGGCGGTGTTCGGCCGGGCGGGGCTGCGCAACGCCGACTTCGCGCGCTACTGCGCCACCGCGACGGCCGAGTTCCCGGGCCGCGACGGACGGGCGTACCCCATCCGCAACACCAACCGGCTCCTGACCGGCGCCGACGGAGTGGCCCGCTACCCGGGCCTAGTCGGTGTGAAGAACGGCTACACCAGCAAGGCGGGACACACCCTGATCGCTGCGGCGCGGCGCGAGGGCCGCACCCTGGTGGTCACCGTGATGAACCCGCGGTCGGGCGGCCCGCACACCGTCTACGAGGAGGCCCGCGCGCTGCTCGACTGGGGGTTCGCCGTCGCCGGACGGGTCTCCCCCGTCGGGTCGCTGGTGCCGCCGTCCCCGGCCGCACCGGCGCCCGGGCCGGGGACGACGCCCGTCGCCGCGGCCACCGCGCCCGCACCGGGGCCCGGCTGGCGGGAGACGGCCGCGATCGCGGGCGCGGCGGCGGTGGGCGGCGCGGCCGTGGCGCTGGCGCTGCGGCTCAAGGACCGGCGGGCGGCGCCCGTCTGACGCCGCGGCAGCCACAGCAGCAGGCCCAGGGTGACCCAGGTGTACGCGTTGGCGCCGAGGAACCCGTCGATGCCGGAGGCGTCGTCGAACCACAGCCACACCACGCTCGTGCACAGCACGGCGTACAGCGCGCCCGCCACGCGCGTGTGCCCGGCGCGCAGCAGCACCGCGAACGACGGCAGCAGCCACACGAGATGGTGCACCCACGTGACCGGGCTGACGAGGCACGCCGTCAGCCCCGTCAGCGCGAAGGCCGCCGGCCAGTCCCCGGCGGCCACCGCCCGGCGGGCCCGCCACCCCCACACGCACAGCACCACGAGGACGCCCGCCCCCCACAGCGCACGGCTCGGCTCGCCCTGCGCCAGCCTGGCCAGAACGCCCTGCACCGACTGGTTCGAGACATAGTCCAGGCGGCCGATCCGGGACGTGTCCCACAGCGCGTGCGTCCAGTAGAAGCGGGACGCGTCCGGCGCGACCAGTGCCGTCAGGACCGTCGCCCCGGCCGTGACGCCCGTCGCCACCGCCGCCGCCCGCCAGCGCCGGGCGAGCAGCAGCAGGCCGATGAAGATCACGGGGGTCAGCTTGACGGCCGCCGCCAGGCCGGTGCCGACGCCCGCCCAGCGGGTCCGTCCGGTGGCGAGCAGCCGGGCGTCGACCAGGACGAGGGCCAGCAGCAGCAGGTTGACCTGGCCGAAGCTGACGGTGTCGCGCAGCGGTTCGTAGAGCGCGAGCAGGCAGGCGCCCAGGGCGCCGCCGTACCAGCCGTAGCGCCGCCACGCCCCGTCGGTCAGCACGTGCAGCGCCACCGCCAGGGCCGCCAGGTCGAGCAGCAGGGTGAGCGCGACGGCGGAGCGCAGTCCGACCAGGGCCATCGGGGACATGACCAGGGCGGCGAACGGCGGATAGGTGAAGCCGTACTCCGTCCCCGGCACCCGGTAGTCGTAGAGCCGCCCGCCGCGGTTGAGCCAGTGGTCGACGCTGCCGTGGTAGACGCGCAGGTCGAACCAGTCGCGCAGCAGCGGCACGGTCGCGGTGAAGACGGTCACCGCGACACCGAGGGCGAGGACGAGGAGCAGTCGGCCCCGGTCGGTGCGGGGCGGGCCGACGCGGTACGGGTCGGTCATGCCGTGCGCCCCAGCGCCGGGGTGCGTGCCGTCTGATGGGCCTGCCACAGGACGACGACGGCGAGCACCCCGCCGCAGCCGGCGAGGACGAGTTGGGCGAGGTCCGCGGGGGCGCCGCTGGGCAGGGCGGCGAGCGCCAGGACCCCCGGCACGGCCGCCAGCCGGTGCCGCAGCGAGGCACTGGGCGCGGCGGCGGCGATGAGGAACAGTCCCCACAGCGCGTACCAGGGGCGGATCGCGGGGCCGAAGGCGGCGACGGCGGCGAGGCTGAGGCCGAGCGCGTAGACGGGCCGTGGGCGCAGCCGCCACCAGATGGCGACGATCAGCACGGCGGTGAGGGCGAGTCCGAGGGCGTGCCAGGCCGGGACGGCGAGCGGCGCGAGATCGCTGCCGAGCCGTTCCAGCAGGGCGCGGGTGGCGCGGCCGAGCAGGCTGGTGAGGGCCCAGTTGTGCGGGGAGACCGGGGTGTCGAGGGCGGCTATCCAGCCGTAGCCGGTGCCCGCGGCGGCCGTGGCGGTGACGGTGGTCGCGGCGGCGGCCCCGGCGGTCGACAGCACGGCCGGTGCCGGGCGGCGGCCCGCGCGCACCTGGAGCACCACCACCGCGGCGAGCCCGAGCACGGCGGGCGCCTTCACCAGCGCGGCGAGCGTGACGAGTACGGCGCCCAGGACCGGCCACCGGCCCAGCGCCGCCACCAGTCCGGCGCCGAGCAGCCCGAGCATCAGGGCGTCGTTGTGCGCACCGGCGACCAGGTGCAGCAGGACCAGGGGGTTCAGCGCGCCCAGCCAGAGCGCGGCGGCCGGGTCGGCTCCGCTGTGCCGGGCCAGCCGGGGCAGCGCGGCGGCCATCAGCGCCACCCCGAGCAGTGCCACCAGCCGCATGCCCATCAGCCCCGCGGGGACCTCACCCCGGGTCAGCCCGGACAACGCGGAGGCGACGGCGAGGAAGACCGGGCCGTACGGGGCCGCCGTGTGCTGCCACAGCGGGGCGACCTCGTCGGCGAGCGGGCCGCCGAGCTGGGAGGGGCCGTGCGTGTAGACGTCGAGGCGGGCGTCGACCATGGCGCCCTGCGCGAGGTAGCTGTAGACGTCCCGGCTGAACAACGGCGGCGCGAGCAGCAGCGGGGTCGCCCACAGGGCGAGCGCCAGCAGCAGGGCGCGCGGGGTGGGCGGCTCGGGGCCGCGCAGCAGTCGGCCGAGCAGCACCCAGGCCGCGATCAGCAGGACGAGGCCGAAGTAGACGCCGACCAGGCCGAGGGCGGCGCCCGCGTCGGACGGCGCCAGCAACTCCCGCACGGGCAGGGCTCCGGCGGTCTCACCGCCCGCCGCGAGGACGACGGTCCCGGCCAGACCGAGCAACTGGCAGCGGCGGAGATCGACGGGAAAAGCCATGGCCAACACTCGCTCAGCCTGACGACGACGGATGGCCGGAAGGCGACGGCGGGCCTTCCGGACGGAAGCGCGGGTGTGTCCGGTGCGTGCTCATGCCGCGAGGGCCGCCACCCCGCGCAGCGGGCACATCACCGCCTCGGGCCGGGTCCGGGGACCCCACGCGGGGTGGGGAAGACGTGGTCGACCCCCCATTCACGCAACGTCTGAGGGATGTAGTCGGATATCTTCATGTCCGCCATCGCCTCTCCCGCGTTCAGTGAGCAAGCCTTGTCCGCCCAGGCGGGTACCGCCCTGAGCGCCCGGCGGGTTACCTCCCGGCGACCTGCGCGAACGTCGCCCTTCCGTTCGCCGTGTCCCCCGGGTCCGGTCCGTTCCGGCTGTTCCAGCGCTACGAGTCCGCCGCCGACTCCGCGGCGGGCGGTTCCCCCGACGCCCGGGAGCGGGCGCGCAGTTCGTGGACGACGCCGACGGCGGCGGCGGTGGTCGGCACCGCGAGGAGCACTCCGATGATCCCGGCCAGCGACGCCCCCGCGGTGAGCGCGACCAGGATCACGGCGGGGTGGAGCCGCACGGTCCGGCTCTGGACCATCGGCTGGAATACGTTCCCCTCGAGCGCCTGGACCGCGAGCACCACGCCGAGCGTCCACAGGGCGATGGCGAGCCCCCGGTCCGCGAGCGCGACCAGCACCGCCGCGGCTCCGGAGACGAAGGCACCCACATAGGGGACGTAGGCGCCGATGAAGACGATCGCCCCGAGTCCGAAGGCACCCGGCACCCGCAGGACCAGCAGTCCGGCGGTGATGCAGACCGCGTCGATGAGCGCGACCACGGTCGTGCCCCGCATGAACCCCTCGACGCCCTCGAAGGCCCTGCGGGCCATCGCCTCGACGGTGTCCGCGCCGTCCCCCGGGACGAGGGAACGCAGGGCGCCGACGGCCCGGTCGGAGTCGCGCAGGAAGAAGAAGACCAACAGCAGCGCCAGGACCGCCATGCCGAGGGCCTGGGCGGCGACGCTGACCCCGGTGACCACACCGGAGGCGGCCGTCCCGCCGAACCTGCCCAGCAGGTCGAGGCCATCGTCGGCGAGGTCCTCCAGCGAGGTGCCGGAGGCGCCGAACCGGTCGGCCAGTTCCCGGACCGCCCTGCGCAGCGAGGCGACGATCTGGTCCCAGGTGTCGACCAGCGCCACCGTGACGAGGTACACGGCCCCGCCCACCACGCCGAGGACCGCGGCACAGGTGAGCCCGGCCGAAACGGACCGGTTCACCTTCGCCTTCAGCAGCCACCGGTGCATCGGGAGGAGCAACGCGGTGCCGAGCAGGGCCAGCAGTACCGGGACGACGGCCGGCCGGAGCGCCACACACACCTGGATCCCGACGTAGGCGACCCCGGCGACCAACAAGATCACAAGGCACCAGGCAGCCAGCCTGCGGACCGGCCCCGGAAGCAGCTCGCGGCCTACCACCGGCCGTACTCTCCTGAGCGAACGACGAGCCCGTGACGGTGCTCGGCCGACCGGCGGGATGCGGGCACGGGCGGCGTGCGGCGGACCGCGCGTCGGGTGCTCACGGACGGTAGGGGAAGCGCGGGGGGATGTAGCCGGTCCCCCAGAAGGGGGCGTAGCCGTAGTGGGTGTAGACCCGGTCGGAGTACTCGCGCTGGTCCACGAGTTCCGGGTCGTACTCGGGCGCGTCGACGACGTCGTCGCGGGTGCGGTCGATGCGGAGCGCGTCGTCGGTCACGTCGGCCACGGCGTCGACCGGGATGTAGCTCTTCTTCTCCCCGATGCCCAGGAACCCGCCGTACTCCATGAGCAGGAAGCGCACCTTGCGCTCCTCCTCGTCGATGATCAGGTCGCTCACCTTTCCGAGTTCGTTGCCGGAGCGGTCGGTCACCTTCCGGCCCCGCACGTCCTCCTCGGCGGACGGGATCGTCTGCTGCGAGTCGGAGAGCCTGGTCAGCACGGGAATGTCACCAGAGGTCATGGAGCCTCCTCCCTCGAATGTCATGTGATGCCGGGCAGCCGGGCGGGTGGGCCCGGGCGTGCCACTCCGCCCCAGTTCCCTCCCCCTGCCGCCCCATGCGTGTGCCCCGGAGCCGACCACCGCCTGGCGGCCCCTTCACCGTCCTGGCCGGGCCCACGCCACGCGCCCCGTCGTCGGCGGGCTCGACGGGGGTGTTTGCCGGGCCTCCTCCCTGGCCGTGCCAGGCATGGCCAGGGCAGTACCGGGAACCCCGACAGCGACGGAAGCCGCGAGTGACGCGAGCAAAGGGGCACCGGGATGGAATGGTGGATCTGGCTGATCATCGCTGTCGCGGCCGTCGCGCTCGTCGCCGCCTCCTTGATGTCGATGCAGGCGAGGCGCCGCTCCGGCGGAGTGATAGCCCAGGGCCGTCCCCGACCGCCGCGCGGAGGAGGGCAGCGTTCGTGACCGTCTACCTGCGAGCCAGCGACATCACCAAGACGCCAGTGGTGACCCTGGCGGGAGAGGACGTCGGTCAGGTCAAGGACATCGTCTTCGACGCGTCGACGGGCAGTATCCGCTGCTTCACCCTGGCCGGCCGCGGACTGTTCTCGGGCCCGCTGCACCGCGCCCTGCTGTGGGAGAAGGTCCATGCCCTGGGGCCGGACGCGGTCATGGTGCGGGACGAGGCCGCGCTGGAGGAGGACGACACGGCCGCCCGGTCGGAACGGGACGAGCAGGGCGGGGCCGACGTACTGGGAGTCGCGGTCACCACCCGGAGCGGCACACGGCTGGGCACCGTCGTCGACGCCGTCGTCGAGACGGGCAGGGCACCGGTCGTGGCCGGCTACGAGATCGACACCGCGGAGCGTCGTCACGTTCTGCTGCCGGTGACCGGTCCCGTCACCGTCTCCAAGGAACGGATGCTCGTGCCGGACGCCACCGCCGAACACAGCGCCGGCGACCTGGAAGGTTTCGGCGCCGCCGCACAAGCCCTGCGCGACCGCCTCCAGCACGAGGCGCGGGAGGACTGACCACGATGCTGTTCAGCGAAGCCCGGGGCCAGGCCGTCATGGACCTCACATCGGCCGACACGGTCGCCACCGTCACGGCGTGCACGGTCGCACCGTCACCGGCCCGCATCGCAGGGCTGCGCCTCAAGACCCGAGGCCGCGGACACCACACCCTGGAGTGGGCGAACGTCCAGTCGTTCGGCCCGGACGCGGTCGCCGTCGAAGGGGCCGACTCGATCCGCGACGAGAAGACCATGGGCCCGGGCGAGCCCGCCCATGCTACCCACGACCCCGTCGGGAAAGCCGTGCTGACCGAAACGGGCCTGCGCAGGGGCACCGTGACCGACATCGAGTTCGACGAGCGCTCAGGGCGCGTCCGTCACCTGCTGACGGACGGGGAACAGATCCCGGGCGACGCGCTCCTCGGCGTCGGCAGCTACGCGGTGGTCGTGACCGACCATCCGGAGTGACACTCCGGTCCGGGACCGCGCCGACCACGGCCGCGCCCTGGCGCGTTCCCGGTCCGGTCCGCGCACGGTGCTCGTCACCGGCGCGGGCCCGTCGGACCGCTCGCCTTGAGCGGCTATCACCCGTACTGTGCCGCCCGCTCGCCACGGTGTCCTGGCGGCGTCGCTCGGCACGGCGGTGGCCGGCCTGCTGGGCGCCCCGCCCCGTCAGGCCGAAGCCGTGAGCCGTGGTGTCGTGGTCAGGGAGGGGGCCGGGCGGATGTGGCCGACCGGCTTGCCGCCCCCCAGGAGGGGTTCGCCCGCGAACGGGGTGAGCAGGGCGGGGTCGACGCCGGCGAGGGCGAGGGCCGCGGCGGTGACCGGGACGCGGGCGCGGGAGGCGCCGTCGGCGATCTTGACGGCGACGGCGCGGCCGTCGGGCAGCGCGGCGACCTGGACGCCCTCGTAGCCGTCCTTGGCGAGCAGCCCGGGAACGGCGTGCATCAGGTCGGCCACGTCGCGGCCGGAGCCGGACGCCATCTCGGCGTGCTCGCGCATCGCGTCGGCGACCCGCGCCTCAGGGGTGCCGGGCGGCGCGGTGGTGATCCGGGCGGCGGCGCGGGCCAGCCCGGTCAGGGAGACGGCGAACAGGGGGGCGCCGCAGCCGTCGACGGTGACCTGGGCGATGCGTTGTCCGGTGAGGTCCTCCACGGTCTCCGCGACGGCCCGCTGGAGGGGGTGCCCGGGGTCGAGGTAGTCGTCCGGGGGCCAGTCGTTGAGCCGGGCGGTGTGGAGCATGGCGGCGTGCTTGCCGGAGCAGTTCTGGGCGAGCCGGGAGGGGGCGCGGCCCTCGCGGACCCAGGTGTCGCGGACCGCCGGGCCGAGCGGCAGGTCGGGCACGTTGCGCAGGTCGTCCTCGGTGAGCCCGGCGAGGGCGAGGATGCGGCGGGCGCCCTCGATGTGGCGTTCCTCGCCGGAGTGGCTGGCCGCGGCGAGCGAGAGCAGGGCGCCGTCGAGCGGGAGACCGGCGCGGACCATGGCGGTGGCCTGGACCGGCTTGAGGGCCGAGCGCGGGTAGCACGCGGCCTCGGTGTCGCCGAGCTGGAACTCGACGCGGCCGTCCGTGCCGAGGACGACGACGGAGCCGTGGTGGACGCCCTCGACGACCCCGCCGCGTATCAGGTGGGCGACGGGGGCGTGGCGGGGTTCGCGGACGGGGGGTGCCTCCGCGGGGGAGCTGCTGTGGATCACTTGCTGTCGGGTCCTTGCGTTCGGTCCTTGCGCGTGGCGCGCACGATGTCGGTGAGGCTGGTCTCGACGCGGTCGATGTGGTGGGCCATGGCCTGCCGCGCGTCCTGTTCGCTGCCGTCGATCAGCGCCTCGACGAGGGCCCGGTGCTCGCGGTCGGACTGCTCGCGGCGCCCGCCGAGTTCGTTGAGGAACGCCGACTGGCGGGCCAGCGCGTCGCGGATCTCCTCGATGACCCGGCGGAAGACGGGGTTCTGGGCGGCCTCGGCCACGGTGAGGTGGAAGAGGGTGTCCATCGCGACCCACGCGGTGGTGTCGGTCTCCCGTTCCATCCGGTCCAGCAGATGGGTCAGACGGTCGAGGTTCTCGGCCGTACGGCGGCGGGCCGCGTACCCGGCGACGGGGATCTCCACATGGCGGCGCACCTCCAGCAGGTCGCTGGCCGTGTAGTCGCCGAAGGTGGGGTCCTCGACCGCGCTGGCCACCACGAAGGTGCCCTTGCCGGTCCTGGACACCGTCAGGCCCATGGTCTGGAGCGCGCGCAGCGCCTCCCGCAGCACGGGGCGGGAGACCTCCAGGGTGCGGCCGAGTTCCGCCTCTGAGGGCAGCTTGTCCCCGATGGCGTACTCGCCGCGCTCGATGGCCGCGCGCAGGTGCGCGAGCACCGCCTCCATGGCGCTGACGCGGCGCGGCGGCACCCCGGCTGTCTGGCTGTCTGACAGGTTCACGGGCCGATGGTGCGGGGCGCGCCGGACCAGTGTCAAGCGGTGGCCGGGGACGGCGGGAGACGACCGGTCTCAGCCGCTCCTCGTCAGCCCCACACCGCCTGTCCCACCGCCACGCCCGCGAACGCGGCACCCAGCCCCGCCGCCACGCTCCCGGCGGCGTTCGCGGCGGCGTACAGCCGCGCCCCGGTCTCCGCCAGCCGCAGGGTCTCGTAGGAGAAGGTCGAGTACGTCGTCAGCGCCCCGCACAGGCCGGTGCCGAGGAACAGCAGTACGTCGGAGTCGGCGGCCCCGGCGACGGCGGCGCCGGTGAGCAGGCCCAGCAGCAGACAGCCGGTGACGTTGGCCGCGAAGGTGCCCCAGGGGAGGACGGAGTCGTGGCGGGACTGGACCACCCGGTCGGTGAGGTACCGCAGCGGGGCGCCGACCATGCCGCCCGCGACGACCAGCAGCCAGTTCACTCGGCGCCCTCGCGGCCGATATACCGGATGACCTCGCAGTCGTCGAGGATGACCATGCCCTCGGTGACGAGTTCGTCGAGCTGGGGCAGGAAGGCCCGGACCCGCTCCTCGGTGTCGACGATCACGACGGCGACCGGCAGGTCCTCGCTCAGGGAGAGCAGCCGGGAGGTGTGGATCAGCGAGGACGCGCCGAACCCCTCGATGCCGCGGAAGACGCTGGCGCCCGCGAGTCCGGCCCGGCGGGCGCGGTGCACGATCTCCGAATAGAGCGGCCGGTGCTGCCAGGTGTCGTTCTCCCCGACGAAGACGGTCACGCGCAGGGCGCGCCCGGTCAGCCTGGTCATCGTCGCCTCCGCAGCGTCGTGTTCACGGGGTTCACGGCCGCCCGCCGAGCAGGAGGCGGCGGGCCGCGGTCGCCGCCAGCCACACCGCCACGAGCGCCCCGCCGAGGGTCGCGGCGAGGTAGGCCAGCGCGGTGCCGGGGCGGCCCGCGTCCACCAGGTCGCGGATGTCGACGGCGTACGTGGAGAAGGTGGTGAAGCCGCCGAGGACGCCGGTGCCGAAGAACGGGCGGACCAGGGGGTGGGCGGGGCGGACCTCGGTGACGGCCACCAGGAACACGCCGATCACGGCACAGCCGATGACGTTGGCCCAGAAGACGGCCCAGGGGAAACCGCCCGGCTCGGTGGGCCAGCGCAGCGTCGCCGCGTACCGGGCCGCCGCGCCCGCTCCGCCGCCGAGGGAGACCGCCGCGACGACGGGCAGTTGCGCCCGCCAGACCGACCGCCGTGCGGGGCGGGTGTCCAGGGGGAGGCTGTCGGCCTCGGGGGCTGTCACGGTCGTACGACTCCTACTCGCCGGGCCCTGATGCGGGCGCCTGTCGTCGCGAGGAGGGACCGTCGGCGGCACCGGTGCCGCGGTTCGGGTACGGCGGGCCCCACCGCCGCGCCGCGCTGGTGATCGCGGCCGGGCAACAGGGTAACTCCGGTGCCCGGGGGCGGTCACGTCGAGGGCCAGGCCCTCGCGCTCACCAGCCCTTCTCGAACATCCGGGCGACCTCGGCGATACGGACCTCGTCGCGGCGGTAGCGCAGGCGGCGGCGGACGCGCCTGGCGCGCAGCAGGCCGATCGCGGTGAGGAGGGCGAGGTGGCGTTCGGCCACCGGGCGGGCGAGGCCGAGCCGGGCGGCGACGGCGTCCGCGGTGACACCGTCGGTGCGGGGGTCAGTGTGCCGTCCGGTCGGGAGGTCGGCGGCCGGGTCCTTCAGCCACTCCAGGATCTCCAGGCGCACGCCCGTGACGGGATTCCTCAGCATCTCGTCATCCCTCTCGCTCCGGCCCCGGTCGTGGGGCCCTCTCACCGGCTTCCCACTGTGGCGGCGGGCAGCCTCCGCGTCCCCGGACTCGGCGGTCCTTGTCCGGGACCGGACGGCGGATTGACGCGGGGGCGCCCGTCGTGGGGGTGCGGCGGGCCGGACGGGCGGCGAGGGTCCGGCCGCGCGGCGGTTGTCGTGCCGCGCGGCCGGACCCGTGCCCCGGGGGTGATCAGCGGTGGCGGAACCAGGCCATCGCCGGGAGGGCCCGGTCGTCGTAGCCGAACAGGGCCTGGTTCTCCCAGCCGTTGCCGGAGGCGGGGTCGGCCGGGTCCCAGCCGTTGCCGCCGACGGCGGTCCAGGTGGCCTCCCAGTAGAAGACGCCGAGGCCGAGGCCGTTGGGGACGGCCTCCACGATGCTGGCGATGTCGTTCATCCAGCGGGTCTGCCCGGACGTGGTGGCGGGGTAGCCGGGGACCAGTTCACCGCTGAGGTCGATGATGTTCTCGTGCGCGTCCTCGCTGTCGAGCCGGAAGGGGTAGGCCGTCTCGGCGACGAAGACCGGCTTGCCGTAGCGGGTGGCCGTGTCGTCCAGGGTGGTCTGGAAGTCGTACAGGGTGCCGTGCCAGTAGCCGTAGTACGACAGCCCGATCACGTCGAACCTCACGCCGTGGGCGAGCGCGTTGTCGAACCACCAGCGGGTGCCGTCGAGGTCGCCGCCCTCGGCGAGGTGCAGGGCGACGGTGGTGGACGGGTCGACCGCCTTGACGGCGTCGTGGCCGGAGTTGAGCAGACCGGCGAGCTGGGGCCAGTTGCTGGTGGATCCCTCGTTCCACAGCATGCCGCCGTTGATCTCGTTGCCGACCTGGACCATGTCGGCGGTGGTGCCCTGGGCCTTCAACGCGCTCAACACGTCGTGGGTGTGGTGGTACACGTCCGTCTTGAGTTGACCGTACGAATGGCCCGTCCAGGCGGCCGGTTTTGTCTGGTGGCCCGGGTCGGCCCAGGTGTCCGAGTAGTGGAAGTCGACCAGGAGCCTCATGCCCTGTGCCTTGATCCGCTTGGCCATGGCGAGCACGCGGGCCTTGTCGTTGTAGCCGTCGGCGGGGTTCACCCAGACCTTCAGACGGGCGTAGTTCATGCCGTTCGACCGGAGGATGGCCAGGGCGTCGCCCGTGGCGCCGGTGGCGTTGCGGTAGACGCCGCCCTTGGCCTCGCTCTTGGCGAGGGAGGAGATGTCGGCGCCCTTGATCGCGGTACTTGACGAACCGGATGTGAAGGTCAGGTCGTCAACGTTGATCCAGTTGCCCGCGTTCGCGTCACTGTTGATGCTGATGGTGCACTGGTTGCCGGTGACATTGACCGGCACGACGATACGGATCCACCCCGTCGAGGAGACCGGCAGATCCGTGCGCTGCTCCGCCCCGCCGCAGTTCTTCAACGCTATGTAAGCGGCGTTCTGACCGCCGCCGGAACGGACCCACGCGGTCAGCTTGTAGCTGCCGTTGGCCAGCCCGGACAGGTACTGGTAGGTCTCCACCTTGTACGCGGACGACGACCAGTGGCTGAGCCGGTACCCGCCGCTGCGGCCACCTGCCTCGGTGTAGGAGGCCGCCGTCGAGCCGTACTCGGACCAGCCGCCGGGTACGGCGGCGCCCGCGCCGTCCGCCTCGAAGCCGCCGTTGGTGAGGGTGCTGGCGGCCTGGGCGCTCTGGGCGGGCAGGGCGGTGAGGGCGAGCCCGGCCGTGAGGGGCAGCAGCAGGGCCTTGAGTGTGCGTCTGGGATGGAACATCGTCGTCCGTCGTCCCTTCGACGTGGTGGGGGTTGAAGCCCTTCGCGAGGGCGGCCCCTCCGCCCGCGGCTCGTCCGGCTCGCACGGGCGGAGGGGAGTCGGCTCAGCCGTCGAGTCGCACGACCCGTACGGCTCCCGCCGGGACCGCGAGGCGGCCCGCGGCGCGTTCACCGGTCAGCAGCTCGGTGCCGGGTCCGTCGAGCGGCACCTTGGCGTCGGTGGCGGTGTGGTTGAGGGCGAACAGGTAGCTGCCGCGCTCGCCGGTGCGGCGGACGACCTCGACGTCGCGCGGCACACCGGCGCGCGGGGCGATGCGGGCGTCCTGTCCGGCGAGCGCCAGCACGGCGTCGAGGCCCTCGGTGCCGAGCCGGGTGGAGACGTACCAGGCGGTGCCGTCGCCGAGGCGGTGCCGGGTGACGGCGGGGCGGCCCGCGGTCAGCCCGTCGGCGTACGTCCACACGGTCTCGGCGCCGCGCGGCACCACGAACTCCGTCCACACGTCGGCGTCCAGCTCGCCCTCCGGGCCGGTGAGCCGTACCCGCTCGCCCGCCAGCAGCGGCGAGAACTCCTCGACGGTGAGTCCGAGGACGTCCCGCAGCGCGCCCGGGCAGGCGCCCTCGTGCACGGCGTCGTGCTCGTCGACGATGCCGGAGAAGTACGACACCACCAGCGTGCCGCCGCCCTCGACGTACCGCTTCAGGTTGGCTCCGGCCGCCTCCGTCATCAGGTACAGGGCGGGCACGACGACAAGGGGATAGGCCGACAAGTCGGCTTCCGGGTGGGCGAAGTCGACGGTGAGGTGACGGTCGTAGAGCGCCTCGTAGAAGGTGTCGGCGCGTTCGCGGGCGTCGTGATCCTCGCTGGGCCGCCAGTCGAGGGACTGCGCCCACCAGGAGTGCCAGTCCCACAGGACGGCCGCGTCGGCGACGGTGCGGGTGCCGCGGATGACGTCCAGCGATTCCAGGGCGGCGCCGAGTTCGACGACCTCGCGCCACACCCGGGTGTCGGTGCCGCCGTGCGGGACCATCGCCGAGTGGAACTTCTCGGCACCGCGCCGGGACTGCCGCCACTGGAAGAACATGGCGCCCTCGGAGCCGCGCGCCACGTGGGCGAGGGAGTTGCGGGCCATCTGGCCGGGTGCCTTGGCCGGGTTGCGGGGCTGCCAGTTGACGCCGGAGGTGGAGTGTTCGAGCAGCAGCCACGGGGCGCCGCCGGCGACGGAGCGGGTGAGGTCGGCGGCCATCGCGAGGTTGACGTGGGTGCGGCGGCCGTCAGTGATCAGGTAGTGGTCGTTGGTGACGAGGTCGACCTCGCGGCCCCAGGCCCAGTAGTCGATGGAGTCGCACTGGCTGAGGGCGGTCATGAAGTTGGTGGTGACCGGGACGCCCGGGGAGAGCCGGTGCAGGATGTCCCGTTCCGTACGGAAGTTCTCGCGGATGGTGGCGTCGGCGAAGCGCCGGTAGTCCAGCGCCTGGGCGGGGTTGCCTACGGTCGGGGTGAGGCGCGGTGGGTTGATCTGCTCAACGGTTGAGTAGCGCTGTCCCCAGAAAGCGGTTCCCCATGCCTCGTTGACCGCGTCGACGGTGCCGTACACGGTGGTCAGCCAGCGGCGGAAGTGGGCGGCGCAGGACTCGCAGTAGCAGGCGGAGACGGGGACGCCGTACTCGTTGTGGACGTGCCACATCGCCAGCGCCGGGTGGTCGCCGTAGCGCTCGGCGAGCTTGGTGGTGATGTTTGCGGCGGCGGCGCGGTAGTCGGCGTTGCTGTGGCAGATGGCGCCGCGCGAGCCGAACGCGTAGCGGGTGCCGTCGGCGGTGACGGGCAGGGCGTCGGGGTGGGCGTCGTAGAACCAGGCGGGCGGTACGACGGTGGGGGTGCCGAGGTCGACGCGGACGCCGTTCTCGTGCAGCAGGTCCAGGACGCGGTCCAGCCAGCCGAAGTCGTACCGCCCGGGCTCGGGTTCCAGCAGCGCCCAGGAGAAGATCCCGACGCTCACCATGGAGACCCCGGCCTCCCGCATCAGCCGGACGTCCTCCTGCCAGACGCTTTCCGGCCACTGCTCGGGGTTGTAGTCCCCACCGAAGGCGAGCCTCGTGAGGCCCTTGGGCGTGGTCTCCGGCATGGATCTCTCCCGGTCAATCGATCATTTGGGAACGTGCACACACAGCGGATGCGGTGCGATGCCAACATAACCGCACAGCAACAACCATTGACAAGTGTCCGGGATGTTTCTCTACTGTGAACGCTCACAGACAGCATGGCAGGCCCCCGCAGCAGGCGAGGGCCCCAGGTCAGGGGAGAAATCCATGCCCAACACGATGCGCCGTCGCCTCGTGACGATGTCCGTCGCCGTCGCCCTCGGCGCCACCGCCCTCACCGCCTGCGGCTCGTCCGACGACGGGGACGCCCAGTCCGGGCCCGTCTCGCTGACGTACTGGACCTGGACGCCCGGGATGGACAAGGTCGTCGACCTGTGGAACGAGGGGCCGGGCAAGGAGCAGCAGATCACCGTCACGGTGAAGAAGCAGGCCTCCGGCGACACCCTCGTCACCAAGATCCTCACCGCGCACAAGGCGGGCAAGGCACCCGACCTGGTCCAGGCCGAGTACCAGGCCCTGCCGACGCTGGTCAGCAATGACGCCCTGGCCGACATATCCGACAAGGTCGGTGACGCCCAGGACAAGTTCGCCGAGGGCGTCTGGCAGCAGACCACGCTGGGCACGGACGCGGTCTACGCGGTGCCGCAGGACATCGGGCCGATGATGTTCTACTACCGCGAGGACCTGTTCGAGGAGTACGGCCTGAAGGTCCCGCACACCTGGGACGAGTTCGCCGAGACCGCCCGCGCGCTGAAGAAGAAGGCCCCCGACAAGGACCTGACCACCTTCTCCGCCAACGACTCCGGCCTCTTCGCGGGCCTCGCCCAGCAGGCGGGCGCCCGGTGGTGGACCACCGAGGGCGAGCAGTGGAAGGTCGGCATCAACGACGCGGCGACGAAGAAGGTCGCCGAGTTCTGGGGCGGCCTGGTGAAGGAGGGCGCCATCGACAACCAGCCGATGTACACCCCGGCCTGGAACAAGGCGCTGAACACGGGCCGGCAGATCGCCTGGGTGAGCGCGGTCTGGGCGCCGGGCACCCTGACCACCGCCGCGCCGGACACCAAGGGCAAGTGGGCCATGGCCCCGCTCCCCCAGTGGACCGACAGCGAGAACGTCACCGGCAGCTGGGGCGGCTCCTCCACGGCGGTGACCACCGACTCGAAGAACCAGGACGCCGCCGCAAAGTTCGCCGCCTGGCTGAACACCGACGGGGACGCCCTCAACGCGCTGGCCAAGGAGAGCGGCATCTACCCGGCCTCCTCCGCCGCCCAGCTCAGCGGCGCCTTCACCACGCCGCCGGAGTACTTCTCCAACCAGGCCGACTTCTACACCGAGGCCGCCGAGATCGCGAAGACCACCGCGCCCTCGGCCTGGGGCCCGAACGTGAACGTCGCCTACACCACCTTCAAGGACGCCTTCGGCGCCGCCGCCAAGAACAAGTCGGACTTCACCGCCGCCCTGGACACCATGCAGGAGGACACGGTCGCCGACATGAAGAAGCAGGGCTTCGAGGTCGCGGAGTGAGAACCACAGCAGGCCGGAGGTCGTACGGGGTCAAGGCGGCCCCGTACGGTTTCCTGCTCCCCGCGACCGTCCTGTTCCTCCTCTTCTTCGCCCTGCCCATCGGCTACGCGGTCTGGCTCAGCTTCCGCAAGGTGAAGGTGTCCGGGCTGGGGCTGGGCTCCGGGGCGCGCACCGAAGTCTGGGCGGGGTTCCAGAACTACACCGACGCCCTCGGCGACAGCGAACTGCTCGCCGGTGCGCTGCGCGTGCTCGGCTACGGCTGCATCGTCGTCCCCGTCATGCTGGGCCTCGCCCTGCTGTTCGCGCTGATGCTGGACTCCGACCGGGTCCGCCTCGCCCGCTTCACCCGGCTGGCGATCTTCCTGCCGTACGCCATCCCCGGGGTGGTGGCGGCGCTGCTGTGGGGCTTCCTCTATCTGCCGGACGTCAGCCCGTTCTACTTCGTGCTGGACAGGCTGGGTCTGCCGCAGCCGGACCTGCTGGACGGCGGGCCGCTCTATCTGGCCCTGTCGAACATCGCCGTCTGGGGCGGCACCGGCTTCAACATGATCGTCATCTACACCTCGCTCCAGGCGATCCCGGCCGAGGTCTACGAGGCGGCGAAGCTGGACGGTGCCACGCCGTTGCAGATCGCGCTGCGGATCAAGATCCCGATGGTGGCGCCCTCGCTGGTGCTGACGTTCTTCTTCTCGATCATCGCGACGCTCCAGGTGTTCAGCGAACCGACCACCCTCAAACCGCTCACCAACTCCGTCTCCACCACCTGGAGTCCGCTGATGAAGGTGTACCAGGACGCCTTCGGCAAGGGCGACATCTACGCGGCCGCCGCCCAGGCGACGCTGATCGCGCTGGTCACTCTGGCCCTGTCGTTCGGGTTCCTGCGCGCCGCGAACCGCCACACCCGGCAGGAGGCAGGCCGATGAGTTCCGTCGCCGTCCGCAAGGCCGCCCCGGCGGCGGGCACCACCCCGGGCACCGCCCAGGGGCCGCCGCCGCGCCGCCGTGTCGCGCTGGTCCCGACGGTCGCGCTGCTGCTGGGCGCCGTCTACTGTCTGCTGCCCGTCGCCTGGGTGGTGATCGCGTCCACCAAGTCCGGCAGCGAACTGTTCTCCACCTTCACCTTCCTGCC
Source organism: Streptomyces sp. B93 (assembly GCF_018070565.1). Classification (GTDB taxonomy): domain Bacteria; phylum Actinomycetota; class Actinomycetes; order Streptomycetales; family Streptomycetaceae; genus Streptomyces. The sequence continues at coordinate 129,809 of NZ_JAGPXL010000005.1, read as the reverse complement.
GGGCAGCGGCTTCACCGAGAACCTCACGGACCTCAACGCCTACCGCGACGGCGTGTACTGGCAGTGGATGGGCAACTCCGCCCTCTACGCGGGCCTCGGCGCGCTGCTGTCGACGGCCGTGTCGTCGGTCAGCGGCTACGCGCTGGCGACCTACCGGTTCCGCGGCCGGGAGTCGATGTTCAACGTGCTGCTGGCGGGCGTGCTGATGCCGCCGGTGATCCTCGCCATCCCGCAGTACCTGCTGCTGGCGAAGGCGGACCTCACGGACTCCTACCTGTCCGTGCTGCTGCCGCAGATCCTGTCGCCGTACGGCGTCTACCTGTCGCGGATCTACGCCGCCGCGGCCGTGCCCGCCGACGTGGTGGAGGCCGGGCGGATGGACGGGGCGGGCGAGTGGCGGATCTTCACCCGGGTCGCGCTGCCGATGATGGTCCCGGGTCTGGTGACGGTGTTCCTGTTCCAGTTCGTGGCGATCTGGAACAACTTCCTGCTGCCGTACATCATGCTCAGCGACGACGAGAAGTTCCCGATCACGCTCGGTCTGCACACCCTGCTCGAGCAAGGTTCCAACACACCCGCGCTGTACACGCTGGTGATCACCGGCGCGTTCCTCGCGGTGCTGCCGCTGGTCGCGCTCTTCCTGGTCGTGCAACGGTTCTGGAGCCTGGATCTGCTCTCCGGGGCCGTAAAGTCATGACCATGAGCAACACCACGGGGGGTCGGCGCAGACCGCCGACGATTCACGACGTGGCGCGCGAGGCGGGGGTCTCGCGCGGCACCGTCTCACGGGTCCTCAACGGCGGTCACTACGTCAGCCCGGCCGCGCAGGAGGCGGTCAACGCGGCGATCCGCAGGACGGGTTACGTCGTCAACCGGCACGCCCGCTCGCTGATCACCGGGCGCAGCGACTCGGTCGGCTTCCTGCTCACCGAACCGCAGGAGCGGTTCTTCGAGGACCCCAACTTCAACGTGCTGCTGCGCGGCTGCACCCAGGCACTGGCCGCGCACGACATCGCGCTGCTGCTGATGCTGGCGGGCACCGAGGACGAACGGCGGCGCATCGCCCGGTACATCACCGCCGGACACGTCGACGGGGTGCTGCTGGTCTCCAGCCACTCCGGCGACCCGGTGGCGCAGGAACTGCGCGAGGCGGGCGTACCGCTGGTGGCGTGCGGCAAGCCGATCGGGCTCGGCTCCAAGGTCAGCTATGTCGCCGCCGACGACCGGGACGGCGCCCGGGACATGGTGCGGCACCTGCTGTCGCTGGGGCGACGGCGGATCGGCGTGGTCACCGGTCCGCTGGACACCCCCGGCGGGGTGGAGCGCCTCGCCGGTTACCGGGAGGTGCTCGCCGAGGCGGGCATCGCGACCGACGAGCGGCTCGTGGTCTCCGGCGACTACAGCCGGGCCAGCGGTGAGGCGGGCGCCGAGCGGCTGCTCGCCCAGGCCCCGGACGTCGACGCGGTGTTCGTCGCCTCCGACCTGATGGCACAGGGCGTGCTGGCCGCGCTCCAGCGGGCCGGGCGGCGGGTGCCCGAGGACGTCGCGGTCGGCGGCTTCGACGACTCGCCCGCCGCGGTCTCCGTCAGCCCGGAGCTGACGACCATCCGGCAACCGTGGGACCGCATCAGCGCCGAGATGGTCCGGGTGCTGCTCGCCCAGATGGGCGGCGAGGCCCCGGCGGCGGTGATCCTGCCGACGGAGCTGGTGGTGCGGGAGTCGACCTGACCGGTCGGGCAACCGGTCAGGATTCGAGAAGCGGCCCCCGCTCCCCCGGCCTAGCGTGAGGTCACCGGCGCGATTCGGGCGCCGGACAGCTCTCACAGCTCGTACGGAGGAGTACGTCATGACCGAGGCCGCGAACACGATCATCTACCCCGTCAAGGACCTGGACCGGGCGAAGGCGCTGTTCGGCGCGCTGCTCGGGGTGGAGCCGTATGCGGACGAGTCCTACTACGTGGGGTACCGGGTCGGCGGGCAGGACGTCGGGCTCGACCCCAACGGGCACGCCAAGGGCATGACCGGGCCGGTCCCCTACTGGCCGGTGGCCGACATCAGGGAGAGCCTCGCGGCGCTGCTGGCGGCCGGGGCGGAGCCCGTGCACGATGTGCAGGACGTCGGCGGCGGCAAGCTGATCGCCTTCGTGAAGGACGCGGACGGCAACCTGGTGGGGCTGACCCAGGACCCGCCCGGGGCGTCCGCCTGAGCCACGGCCGCCACCCGCACTAGTTGCACACTCAACGATTGGCGGGATCGGTGTTACCGTGCGTGTATGGCAGTGAAGACGGCCGACGCGGGCCTCGTGGAACGGTGGCGGGAGATCCTCGGCGTGCACGCGCGCACCGTGGCCGAGATCGACCGGGCCCTGCATCCGTACGGCATCGGCGCGAGCGACTTCGAGGTGCTCGACGTGCTCACCACGGAGGCCCTCGACGAGGACACCCAGTGCCGGGTGCAGAACCTGGTCGGACGGGTGCACCTCAGTCAGAGCGCGCTGTCCCGCCTCATCGGCCGCCTGGAGAAGGACGGCCTGGTGGAACGCTCGGTCTGCACCGACGACCGCCGCGGCGTATGGGTGCGCCCGACCGACAAGGGCCGCGCGCTGCACGCCGAGGTGCTGCCGGTGCAGCGGGCGGTGCTCAGGCGGATGCTCGGCGAGTGACCACCGGCTACGGCCTGGCCAGCAGGTTGCGCACACCCTCGGAGGTAAGCGTCAGACCGTGGTCGGAGCTGGCGTCGATGGTGAGCGACAGCTCGTCGGACGGCCACTGCGAGGCGAGGGCGCCCAGCGGCACCATGCGGTAGCGGGAGACGAACGGCAGCAGGTCGGCCATCTCCGGCTCCGAGGTGAACACCGGCACCACCGGTTCGCCGCCGGGTTGCTCGAGGACCGGCAGCGCCACGGCCGCCGGATCGGTGGCGACGTCGTCGGCGACGTCGTCGGGCACCGGCACCAGTACGTCGCTGCTCGCGAGCGTGTCCAGCGCCGCCTGGTCCTCGGTGTTGACGACCAGCGCGTCCAGCGCCTGCCTGGCCGGTGTGGCGTGCGGGTCGTTCGCGGGTGTGTCCATGGCGCAATTCCCTGATAGTGGGGTCGTACGGCCCCGCCCGGGCATGATCGCCACCCGGTGCGGTGACCCGACGCGTACCCGTTCGGGCGCCGGGCAATCCTGCCCCGCCACGGTGAGTGGCGGGGCGCTCGTGGTTACCCGGGAGACAGTGACCCGAGCTACAGGAGGTGGCACTCATGGACCGCACGACGAGTGCCCAGGACGTGGTGAAGGCCGTCAGGGACGCCGACTTCCCGGCGGGCAAGGACGAGCTGGTCGACGCGGCGAAGCGGGCGGGTGCCTCGCACGACGTGGTCGCGGCGCTGCGTGGCATGCCGCGTGAGTCGTACGCCAACCGGGAGGAGGTCGCCCGCTCGGTGCGCGTGGCCCCGGACTCCGACCTGGGTCTGAGCGAGGCGCAGCGGGCGGAGCAGGCCCGCAAGGGCGGCAGGCCCGGTCAGTCGCAGCACCTGCGGGAGGTGCCGAAACCGCCGGTGCAGGACGAGCTGGAGCCCTGAGGCGGGCACCGGAGCGGCCTCGCGGTGAGCCCCGGACCCATTGGGATTCCGATGGCAGCCATTGGCTTCCCCATTGGTTACGTATGGATCGCCGGGCCTACGGTCGATCACGTCACCGCGCCGACGGTCCGGCTCCGGAGCGTCGGCGACCGCAGTCCCGGCCGGGAGGCCGGGCACGCTCCGGGAGAGGCCCGATGTCCAAGATCCTTTTCGTGTTGACCGGCGCCGACCACTGGACCCTCGCCGACGGCACCACGCACCCGACCGGCTTCTGGGCCGAGGAGGCCGTCGCCCCCTACGAGGCGTTCCGGGCCGCCGGTCATGAGATCGTCGTCGCCACCCCCGGCGGCGTCGTCCCCACCGTCGACCGGGCCAGCCTCGCCGCCGAGGTCAACGGCGGCCGGGAGAACGCCGACCGGATCGCGGCCGCCCTCGCCGCGATGACCGAGCTGGAGCACCCGGTGAAGCTGGCGGAGGTCGACCTCGACGACTACGCCGCCGTCTTCTACCCGGGCGGCCACGGCCCGATGGAGGACCTCGCCGTCGACGAGGTGTCGGGCCGCCTGCTGATCGACGCGCTGGCCTCGGGCAAGCCGCTGGGTGTGGTCTGCCACGGCCCGGCGGCGCTGCTGGCCGCGGAGCGCGCGGAGGGCGGCAACGCCTTCGCGGGCTACCGGGTGGCCGCCTTCACCAATGCCGAGGAGACCATGGGCGGGCTCGCCGACCGGGCGAAGTGGCTGCTGGAGACGCGGCTGCGGGACGCTGGCGTCGAGGTGGCGGCCGGTGCGCCGTGGGTGCCGAACGTGGTCGTCGACCGCTGTCTGGTCACCGGCCAGAACCCGGCGTCCTCCGCGCCGCTCGCCGCGGAACTGCTGAAGAAGCTGGGCTGAGCAGAAGCAGGGCTGAGCGGAGGGCTGGTCACCCCTTGCCCTTCCCGCCGCGCTCGGCGCCTCCGCCGTGGCCGCCGCCGGGTTCCGGTACGGACGTGGACTGCCGGTCGGCGGGGGCCGGGGCCGACGGGGCGCCGCCGCCCGGGGACGAGGTGAGACCGGCGCCCAGCCCGAGCGCCCCTGCGAGCACCGCGGCCCCGGTCAGGGCGGCGACGCCCTTCACCGGACGCGCGGGGCGGGCCTTCGCCACCGGCAGTACCGCGGTCGGGGCCAGGGGTGTCTGCCGGTGCGGCACGACCGTTTCCGGCGCGGGATCGTCGTAGCGCCCGGCGGCGAGCCAGAGTGCCGCCTCCTCCGCCGTCGGGCGCTGCTCCGGGTCCTTGGCCAGCAGCCGAAGGACGTAGTCGGCCAGCGGGCCGGTGAGCGCGGGCCGCAGGGCACGGGGCGGGGTGGGGGCGGCGTCCACGTGCTGCTGGACCACCGCCAGGGAGGTGCCGACGAACGGCGGGCGCCCGGTGAGGAGTTCGTAGAGCACACAGCCGAGCGCGTACACGTCCGAGGACGGCCTGCCGCAGCGGCCCACGGCGCGTTCGGGGGCCAGATAGGCCGCGGAGCCGATGATCTTGCCGGTGGCGGTCAGGGAGCGGGCGGCGGTGTCGGTGAAGCGGGCGATCCCGAAGTCGGTGATCTTCGCGGTGCGGTCGGCGGTGAGCATCACGTTGCCGGGCTTGATGTCGCGGTGCACGACCCGGTGCCGGTGGGCCGCCGCGAGTCCCGCGGCCATCTGCGCGGCGATGTCGGCGGCCTCCTCGGGGGCGAACACCGTGTGCCGGTCGCGCTCCTCGGCGAGGCTGCGCCCGTCGACGAGTTCCATGACGAGGTACGGGCGGCCGTCGTGGGCGCCGAAGTCGTAGACGCGCACCAGGTTGGGATGGCTCACCCGGGCGGCCGTCTGGGCCTCGAGACAGAAGCGTTCGGCGTCCGCGGCATCCGTCGTGACACCGCCGGCGGCCAGCAGTTTCACGGCGACCGGCCGTCCCATGACCTGATCGGTGCCGCGCCACACCTCGCCCATCGCGCCGCGTCCCAGGGGCTCGCCCAACCGGTACCGCTCCGCCACGAGCACGCGCCACCCACCTCGTTCCTGAAGCCATCACACCGACGCCCCGGAGCGCGCGGGGTGGGCAGACGACGGGGGAAGTTGTCCCCTGCCCACCCCGGGCGCGAGGACCCGCCGGGAGGGAGGAGGCGGGTCCCGTCGGGCCGTGGTCACGACCCACCCGGTACAGCGCACCGTTCCCTACGGGTGTCACACCCGCACCCCGGCAAACACCGGCCGTGGTCCGGCGGCCTTCGGGAAGGCGCCCACCGGACCACGGCGGTCACGGCGACGGCGGTCTACGGCAGCTGTGTGAACGGCGCCAGGAACGCGCGGGCGCCAGGGGTGTCCAGGCGGTACGTCACATTCGTGGCGTAGCACGGGGAGTCGCCGGTGATCGTGGTGGCCGCGAGGACGGTACGGCCGTCCAGCACCGCGAAGTTCGGGCCGCCCGAATCGCCGTAGCAGGCGCCGCCGTTGCCCTGCGGGGCGGTCATCGCCAGGCGTACCCAGGCGTTGTTGAGGGCGTCGAAGGTGACGGGCGCCTTCATCCGGACGCCGCCGCCGGGGTGGGTGTGCCCGCCGGGGCCACGGGCGGCCTCCTGGGTGCCGTAGCCCGCGACGAACCAGTCGGTGGAGTTCAGCCCGCGCGGGCCGAGCGCGCCCAGCTGGCCCGCGGTCGGCAGGGCGGCCGGGGTGAAGTCCCAGCGGGACCCGACCTCGGCGGCGGGCAGTTCGACCACCGAGATGTCACGGGTGTCGGAGGCGGGTCCCGGGTAGCCGGGGTGGCTGTGCGCGGTGCCCCGCACGGCGACCGCCCTGGCCTGGGCGGCCGGGTCGCCCGGGTAGCGCTGGGCGGCGGCGTCGAGTCCGGCCTGCACGTCCTGGTCCAGGGATACGTAGAACCTGACGTTCTCCGGCCAGTCGGTGGTGCAGTGGGCGGCGGTGAGGAAGGTGTCCGCGTCGATCATGGTGCCGGAGCAGACCCAGTCGACCCGGTCCGGGGTGGTGGGGTCGGCGTCGTTGTCCCACGTGGCGACGAGCGCGCCGACCTCGGTGCGTTCCGGGGCGGGCGTCGCGTTGTAGGAGTTGACGGCCGAGGACGGCAGTGCGGTGGTGAGCACGGCCGCGACTGCCGCCGCGGTGACGGCGGTGGCGCGTATGGCTGACAAAAGAACTGACCCTTCTGCTGGTGGAGCGGGAGTTCTCCTGTGGGAGGTGGGCCAAGTGAAGCGCCTGACGCGATCTTCGGCAAGGGGCGGGCCGGGCGTCGGCGGCGGTCGCCGGGCGCGTCTGCCGCTCGTCGGCCCGGCGGGGGCGCACCATGGACGGATGAGTGGATGGCAGCCGGTGGCGGCCCTCCTGGGCGTGGTCGTGGGGGGTGTCGCGGTCCTGTACGCGTGGGGCGCCTGGCTCTCGGAGGCGGGAAGACCCCTGCGGACGGGGCCGTTCAGCGGCGGCGGGGCCCCGCGTGAGCACGCGTTCTCCCGGTTCCATGTGCGCTGGTACCCCGTCACCATGGTCTTCCTGGCCTTCGACATGGAGATGCTCTTCATGTACCCGTGGGTCAGGGTGGTGTCCGAGGTCGGGACGAGCGCCGTCGTGGAGATGTTCCTGTTCCTCGGCATCCTGTTCGCGGGGGTGCTCTACGCCTGGCGTGAGGGTGCGTTCCGATGGGTGTGAGGGACGTGCTGCGGCGTACGGCGCTGGCTCGTCCGGCCGTCCTGCTGGTGCCGCTGCCCGGGGCGACCGCCGTCCGGCTGGCGGCCGAGGCCGAACTGCGGCGGCGCGGCTGGCCGCGGGCCCTGAGCCCCGCCGCCGCCGATCTGCTGGTCGTCGCGGGCGACGCCCGCGGCACCGGAGGCGATCCGCTCGACGCGGTGTGGCGGCAGCTGTCCTGGCCAAGGGCGCGTGTCGACCTGCCCGGCACGGACGGCCTGGCGCACCGGCTGGACACGGCCGCCGCCCGGCTGACGTCCTCTCAGGTGCCCGAGGACGACGATCCCGACGACCACGGCCTGCCGATGGCCGACCGCGCCGACGACCGCGACGGGCTGCGTCTGGACCGCCTCCATGTGCCGTTCGGGCCCGCCCTCCCCGACTGGCCGTGCGGCCTGGTGCTGCGGACGGCGCTGCAAGGCGATGTGGTGCAGGACGTGGAGGTCGACCGTCTCCCCGTGCCCGCCGGGTCCGGCTCGTACTGGAACGGGCCGTGGCTGCGGGCCGCACGGGGCGCCGAGGTCACCCGGGGTGAGGCGGAACGCCGTCGGTGCGCGGCGCACCTGGACAGTCTGGGCCGGTTCCTCGCGGTGGCCGGTTGGCGGGATGCCGCGGCCCGTGCGCGACGGCTGCGGGACACGGCTCCGGCGGACGGATCGCACCGGGCGGAAGTGCTGCGGCTGGTGCGCCGGGTGTCCCGGTCCCGCACCCTGCGCTGGCTGACCGCCGGGGTCGGTCCGCTCCCCGCCGCACGCGCCCGGCACCTGGGGGTCTCGGGTCCGGCGCTGGCGGCGGGCGGCGACGTACCCGACCGGGTAGGCGACGTACACGACCGGGTGCGGGTGTGGCTCGACGAGGTGGCGCGGGCGGTGGCCGCGTTCGAGGACCGGACGCCGCTCACCGCCGCCGACACGGACGGGCCCCGGGGCCGGGTGGACGGGCCCCGTCCGCCTTCCGCCGCGCTGCTCGACGCCCTGCCCGAGCTGCTGCGGGGCGCCGAGTTCGGGGCGGCGCGGCTGATCGTCGCCAGCCTCGATCCCGACGTCGACGAACTGGCCGCCGTACCGGCCCGGGAGGTTCCGTATGGCTGACCCGGCGCCCCTGTGGCCCGTGTTCGTGCTGCCGCCGCTGCTGGTGGGGGCGGCGCTGGTGGCCGCCGGTCTGGACGCCGTGCTGCACGCCTCGGCCGCCCGGGGACGGACCGCCTCACCCCGGCAACTGCTCGGCCGGGCCATGGCGCCGCCCCGGGAGGCGCTGCGGCTGCTGGTGCGACAGCCCCGCCGCACGGCCGCCGCCGACACGGCGCTCACCCGGGTCGGTGTCGTCCTCGTCCCGGTCGCGGCCATGATGGCGGCGGTCGTCCTGCCCCTCGGATTCACCTCGGTCAGCGATCTCGGTGTCGGCGTCGTGTGGTTCAACGCGATGGAGGCGCTGGCCTGGGCGGCGGTGTGGCTGACGGGCTGGGGGCCGAACTCGGTGCTGTCGCTGGTCGGCGGGTACCGCTTCCTCGCCCAGGGGCTCGCCTACGAGCTGCCGCACATGCTCGCCATCACCACGGCCGCGCTGGGCGCCGAGTCGCTGCGGGTGGGGGAAGTCGTCGACGCCCAGCGGGGGCTGTGGTTCGCGGTGTGGATGCCGGTGGCGTTCGTGGTCTATCTGGCGAGCGCGCTGGCCATGTCGTTCTGGGGTCCCTTCGACCAGCCGGCCGGACGCGACCTCGCGGGCGGGGCGGCGGCCGAGCTGTCGGGCGTGGACCGGCTGGTGCTGCTGGGCGGGCGGTGGGTGCTGCTGGTGGTGACGGCCGCGTTCAGCGTGCCGCTGTTCCTCGGTGGCGGGCACGGTCCGCTGCTGCCCGGCTGGCTGTGGACGCTGGTCAAGACGGCGGCGGTGCTGGGGCTGTTGGTGGTGGGGCGGCGGTCGCTGCCCTCGCTGCGCATGGACCGGTATCTGGAGGCGGCCTGGTTGGTACTCGTCCCCGCCGTACTGCTGCAAGCACTCGTCGTCGCCGTCGTCGTACTGCGGCAGGGCGCCTGAGAACCGGAGGCAGCTTCACATGCTCACGGACGTGGTCTTCTGGGTGCTGGCGGTGGTCGCCGTCGGCGCCGCCGTGCAGGTGTTCCGCTTCGACTCCATGGCGCGCGCCACCTACGCCCTGCTGACCGCGCTGCTCTGCGCGGGCGGTGAGGTGCTGCTGCTGGGGCTGGACTACCTGGGGGTCGTGATCGTGCTGATGATGACGATCGAAATGGCCCTGATGGCGGTCTTCATGGTGATGTTCATGATGAACCCGGCCGGTCTGATGCCGATGGCCATGGTCCACAACACCAGGGGCGCGGCCGTGATCTCGGTGGCCGTGTTCGCCGCGCTGGCCTCCGGCATCCTCCTCACCGACTGGCCGCGGCGGCGCGGCGGGCCGCCCGCGGATCCCACCGAGGCGCTCGGCATGTCGCTGATGGGTCCTCAGATGCTCACCATGATGACCTTGGGCATGGCCCTGTTCGCCACCATCGTCGGCACCGTCGTGCTCGCCACCCGCCGTGGCCGCTACGACCGGTTCGGCGACGGTCTCACCGCCCGCCGGGCCGACGACGCCACCCGGGGAGGGGTCGGGCGATGATCCTGGAGACGGTTCTGCTGCTGGCCGCCGCCCTGTTCTGCGTCGGTCTGTTCGGCGCCCTGACCCAGCAGTCGGTCGTGATGCTGATGATGGGCCTGGAGCTGATGCTGGGCGGGCTGATCGTCGGGGCCGCCGCGGTGTGGCACCACCTCTCCCCCGCCGCGACGGACGGGCAGGTGCTGATCGTCGTCCTGGTCACCGTCATGGCGGTCGAGATGGCGGTCGGGTTCGCCGTGGTGACGGCGCTGTTCCGGGCGCGTGAGGTCGACATGACCGACATGGCGGCGGAGCTGCGGGAGTGAGCGGCCGGTGAGCGTGGTGCTGTGGACGCTGATCGCCCTGCCCTCGGTGGCGGGCGTGCTGCTCGCCCTCGCCGGTCGGCCCGCCGACCGCGTGGCCCCGGCCGTCGCCGTCACCGTGGCCGCCGCCGGTCTCGCCCTCGCCTGTGCCGCCGCCGTCGGCCGGCCGGCCGTCGAGGCCCCGCTGCTCGCCGGGCTGCCGCTGGGGCTGCGGGTCGACGGGCTCTCGGCGCTGCTCGTGGTCACCGTCGCCGCGGTCAGCCTCGCCGTGCTGGCCTTCGCCGTCTGGGACATCGGTCCCGGTGAGTCCCGCGGCCGGTTCTTCGGGCTGATGCTGCTGTTCTCCGGTGCGATGCTCGCGACGGTCACCGCCGCCGACCTGGTGACGCTGCTGATGGCGTGGGAGGTCATGGGCGCGCTGTCGTGGGCGCTGATCGGCTACTGGTGGCCGGACGCCGACCGGGTGCGGGCGGCGAACACGGCGTTCCTGACGACGAGGACCGCGGACCTCGGCCTGTATCTGGCCGCCGGTGCCGCGCTGGCGGCCGGGCGGCCCGGGTCGCTCGCGCTGGACCGGCTCGACGAGGCCGCCGACCCGTGGCTGTCCCTGATCACCGCGGGCGTGGTGGTGGCGGCGCTGGGCAAGTCCGCGCAACTTCCCTTCTCGTTCTGGCTGTCCCGGGCGATGAGCGGCCCGAGCCCCGTCTCGGCGCTGCTGCACTCCGCGACGATGGTGGTGGCCGGGGCGTATCTGCTGCTGCGGCTGGAACCGCTGCTCACCGCCTCCGGCTGGGGCGGCCCGGCCGTCGCCTGGACCGGCGCCGCGACCGCGGTCCTGCTCGGTCTGGTCGCCGTGGCGCAGCGCGACCTCAAGCAGCTGCTCGCGGCGTCCAGTTGCGCCCAGATCGGCTTCATGGTGCTGGCCGCCGGGGCCCACGCCACCGCGGGGGGCGCGCTCCAGCTGATGGCGCACGCCGCAGCCAAGAGCCTCGCCTTCCTCGCCGCGGGTGCCTGGCTGGCCCTGCTCGGCACGAAGGCGCTGCCCGCGCTGCGGGGTGCGGCGCGACGGCACCGTACGGCGGGGGTCACGTTCACGGTCGCCGCGCTGACGCTGGCCGGTGTGCCGCCGCTGTCGCTGTGGGCGGCCAAGGACGTACTGCTCGCCGCCGCCCTGGAGGAGAGCCCCTGGCTGTACGCGGCGGGGCTGGCGGCGGCGGTGGTGTCGGCGGCGTACGCCGTGAAGGCACTGTGGTTCGTGTGGCGGCCGGACGAGGGGCCCGCCGGGGACCGGGGCGGCCCAACGCCTCTGGCCGCCGTACCGCTCGCCGGACTCGCGGTGGCGTGCGCCGCGCTGACCGTGCCCGCGTTCCCGCCGGTGCGGGACGCTCTGGTCCGCATGGTCGGGTACGGCGCCGGGACAGCCCCGCACACCTGGGAGCTGCTCGCCTCCGCCGCGCTGGCCGTGGCCGCGTCCGGTGCCGCGTGGATGTGGGGCGCGCGGACGGTGCCGGTGCCGCACGCGCGTGTGCGGGGGTGGTTGCGGGACTGGCTGAGCCTGGAGGAGCTCGCCCGGGCCGTCGTCGTACGGCCGGTCCTCGGGCTCGCGCGGGCGCTGGCCGCGTTCGACGACCGGGTGCTGGACCGGGGGGCGGAGGCGGCGGCGCGCGGTGTGCTCCGGCTGGCCCGGGGAACCGACCGGCATGTGGAGCGAGGGCTCCTCGACGCGGGTGTGGACGGCGCCGCGCACGGTGTGGTGCGGCTGGCCGCGCGCACCGACCGGCATGTAGAACAAGGGCTCGCCGACGCGGCAGTGGAAGGGATCGCGTCCGCCGCCCGAGGGCTCGGCCGCTGGGCGCGGCGCCCGCAGACCGGGCAGTTGCACCAGTACCTCGCCCAGGCCGTCGCGGCCCTCACCGTGCTCGCCGTCGTCCTCGTCCTCGTGAGGTGACCGCCTTGCTGACCGTTGTCGTCCTGCTGCCGACCGTCGTGGCCGTCCTGCTGCTGTGCGTGCCGCGCACGGCACCGCCCGGTCTGTTCCGCTGGACGTGGGTGACGGCCACCGCCGTGGAACTCGCCCTCGCCGTCACGCTGTGGGCCGGGTACCGCGAGGACGGCGGCCTACAGTACGAGACCCGGGCCCGCTGGATGCCGAGCGCCGGGGTGAGCTACCACGTCGGCGTGGACGGGCTGTCGTTGCCGCTGGTCGCGCTGACCTGCGTGCTGTCCCTGGCGTGCGCGCTGTACTCGGTCCGCGACGCGCGCCGGATCAGGGAGTTCGCGGCGCTGTTCCTCTTCCTCCAGACGACCTGCCTCGGACTCTTCGTGGCCCTCGACCTGATCCTGTTCTTCCTCTTCTTCGACCTGTCGATCGTGGCGATGTACTTCGTGATCGCCGGTTGGGGCCACCGGGACGCCGCCCGTGCCGCCCTGAAGTTCTTCCTGTACACGTTCATCGGGTCGCTGGCCCTGCTGCTCGGCTTCATCGGGCTGTACCTCGCCGCCGAGCCGCACACCTTCGACATCGTCGAGCTGACCCGGCAGAACCCCCTCGCGGGCCGTTCCCTGTACGGGGCGCTGGTGCTGCTCGCGGTGGCGGTCGGGCTGGCGGTGAAGACACCGACCGTGCCGTTCCACACCTGGCTGCCGCCCGCGCACACCGAGGCGCCCGCCGCAGGTTCGGCGATCCTCGCCGGGGTGCTGTTGAAGATGGGCACGTACGGCTTCCTGCGGATCGCCCTGCCGGTGCTGCCGGAGGCGTGGCGGACGTACGCCGTGGTGTTCGTCGTGGTCGGGGTGGTGTCGGTGCTCCACGGGGCGCTGGTCGCGCTCGCGCAGACCGACTTCAAACGGATGGTCGCCTACACCTCGGTCAACCACATGGGGTACATCGTGCTGGCGGTCGGCGCCGCCGGGACCGTGGGCGGCGGGCGGGAGGAGGCCCGGCAGCTCGCGGTGACCGGGTCGGTGGTGCAGATGGTCAGTCACGGGCTGCTCACCGGCGCGCTGTTCCTGCTCGCGGGCACGCTGTACGAGCGGGGCCGGACCTACGACATGGCCGCCTACTCGGGGGTCGCCGCGCGGGCCCCGGTGCTCGCCGCGTGCACAGGCGTGGCGGCGTTCGCCTCCCTGGGGCTGCCCGGGTTCTCCGGCTTCATCGCCGAGTTCCAGATCTTCACCGGCAGCCTCGGTCCGCGGCCGGTCGCCACCGCGCTGGCCGTGACCGGCATCCTGATCACCGCCGGGCTCTTCCTGCGCGCCCTCCAGCAGATCTTCCTCGGGCCGCTGCGGCTGCCGTTGGCGGCGCCGGGCGCGGACCGGCCGTTCCCCGATCTGCGGGCCCACGAGAGTGCCGCCGTGGTGCCGCTGCTCGCCCTGGGGGTGGTGATCGGTCTCGCTCCCCGGTTCCTGCTGGACGTCGTCGAGCCCGCGTCCCGGCGGGTGCTGGAACTGCTGGCGCGATGACCCCGCTCTCCCAGGCCACGGCCGCCGCGATGGACGAGAACCCGCTGGAACTGCTGCCCGAGGTCCTCCTCGCCGCCTCCGCCGTGCTCGGGCTGCTGCTCGGGTCGTGGCTGCCGCGCGCCCGGCAGTGGCTGGTGGGCGCGCTGGCCGCGGCGGTGTGCGCGGCGGGGATCGTGGCGGCGGCGCTGGCACCGCCCACCACCGCGTTCGACGGCTCGTTCGTCGTCGACCAGGTCACCGCGACCGCCCGGATCACCGTCCTGGGCGGCACCCTGCTGGTCCTGGTCCTGAGCGCCGTACCCCTGCGGGCGCACCCGCGGGAGAGCGAGTTCTACGTCCTGCTCCAACTCGCCTCGCTGGGCACGCTGATGCTCGCCGGTGCCGCCGATCTGCTGCTGCTGACGGCGGCGTACCTGCTGGCGAGCGTGCCGGGTTACGTCCTGGCGGGCTTTGGCAAGGACGCGTACGGGACGGAGGCGGCGCTGAAGTACTACGTCGTCGGGGCGTTCCTCGGTGTGCTGATGCTGGCCGGGGTCACCGTCCTGTACGCCGCCGGGCACGGGACGTCGTATCCGCTGCTGCGCGACGGACTGCCCTCGGCGCCGGACGGTCTGGCGGCCGTCGGGGTCGTCGCGCTGCTCGCCGGGCTGCTGTTCAAGGCGGGTGGCGTGCCGGGGCACTTCTGGGTGCCGGACGTGGTGCAGGGCAGTGCGGCTCCGGTGGCGGCGTTCCTCGGCACGCTGCCGAAGGCCGGGGCGCTCGCGGCGCTGTACCGGCTGGGGGCGGACGTACTGCCGGGCGCGGACGTCCCGTGGGCGGGGCTGGTGGCCGTGCTCGCCGCCGCGTCGATGACGCTCGGCAATCTCGCGGCGTTCTTCCAGACGGACGTCAGACGGCTGCTCGCCTACTCGACGGTCAGTCAGGTCGGCTATCTGCTGATGCCGGTCGCCGTCGCGGACCGCACGGACCTCGCCCAGCCGGCGCTGCTGTTCTACCTGGCCGCCTACGCGGTGACGAACCTCGGCGCCTTCGCCGTGGTCTGCGCGCTGCCGGGGCGCCGGGAGATCGCCGGCTTCCGGGGGCTGGCCCGGGACCGGCCGGGGCTGGCCGCCGCCCTGGCCGTCTGCCTGCTCGGTCTGGTCGGGACCCCGCCGACGGCGGTGTTCCTCGGCAAGCTGGAGGTGCTCGGCGCCGCGGTCGACGGCGGCCTGGCCTGGCTCGCGGTGGTGGCCGCCGTCAACACCGTGGCCTCGCTCTTCTACTACCTGCGCTGGCTCGCCCCGGCGGTCTTCCCGTCCCGCCCCGGCCAGCCGTACGACGTCCCGCGGACGGCGGCCGTCACCGCGTACGGCGCGGCGGCCCTGTCCGTCGTCCTGGGTGTGTCCGGGGGGCCGGTGCTGGCGCTGCTCGAATGACCCGTGGCGGCGTCAGTGCACGTGCGGTCCACCGGTCGGCCGGGGCTTGCCCTTGGGGACGACGGCGAGGGAGAGGGCCGCGCCGACGGCCGCGGTCACCGCGCAGAGGGTGAAGGCGTCGGTGAAGCCGCCGACCGCGCCGCCCTCGATGCCGGTCGCGGCGACCGTGGAGACGACGGCCACCCCGATGGAACCGCCCACCTCGTGGAAGGTGTTGACGACTCCGGAGGCGAGGCCCGCCTCGTGGTGGTCGACCATGGCCAGCGCGGTGGTGGTGGCGGTGACGAAGACGGCGCCGATGCCGAGGGAGGCGACGGCGAAGCCGGGCAGCAGCACGGCGTAGACGTTGCCGGTGCCGGAGAGGCGGGTGAGCGGGGCGCACCCGGCGGCCGCGAGGAGCAGGCCCGCCACCGCGGTGGGCCGGCTGCCGAGCGTGCCGACGAGCCGGGAGCCGAGGTGGGCGCCGAGGCCGGTGGCGACGGCCACCGGCAGGAAGACCAGGCCGGTCTCCAGCGGGCCCAGGCCGCGGGCGTGCTGGAGGTACATCGAGCCGAGGAAGAAGAAGGCGATGAGCAGCGCGGTGGCCACCAGCATCAGGAACGCGCCCGCCTGCACGGGCCGCCGGGTGAACATCCTCAGGTCCATCAGCGGGGCCCGGCTCGCGCGTTCCACGACGCCGAAGAGCGCGTACAGCACGACGGCCGCGAGCAGCGGCAGCAGGGCGCCGGGGCCGCTCCAGCCGGAGTCACCGGCCTCGACCAGACCGTAGATCAGCGCGGCGGTGCCCGCCGTGACCAGCAGGGCGCCGGGCAGGTCCAGCCGGGCGGGGCGCGGGGCGCGGGCCGGGAGCAGTGCGGGCAGCGCGGCGAGGACGGCGAGGCCGACCGGGACGTTGACGTAGAAGACCCACCGCCAGCCGGGGCCCTCGGTCAGGGCGCCGCCGAGCAGTACGCCGGCCGCCGCGCCGCTGCCGCCGAGGGTGGCCCAGACGCCGAGCGCCTTGGTGCGTTCGGCGCCGTGGAAGGTGGTGGTGACCAGGGACAGCGCGGCCGGTGAGAGGAGGGCCGCGCCGACGCCCTGGGCGATGCGCCCGCCGAGCAGCACGGGCGCGCCCTGCGCCAGTCCGGTGACGAGGGAGGCCGCGGTGAAGACGGCGAGTCCGGTGAGCAGGGTGCGGCGGGCGCCAAGGGCGTCGGCGAGGCGTCCGCCGAGCAGCATCAGCCCGCCGAAGCAGAGCGTGTAGGCGGTGACCGCCCAGGTCAGCGTGGTGCGGCCGAGGTCCAGGTCGGCAGTCATGTCGGGCAGCGCCACATTGATGACGGTGACGTCGAGGATCAGCATGAACTGCGCCACGCAGATCAGCGCGAGGGCGGCCCAGCGGCGCGGGTCGGGGGGCGATGGTGCGTGGTGTGCGGGTGGGTGGTGGGCGGGGGAAGCGGCGTGCGTCATGACGGTTCCTCGCGGCAGACAGGACTTCTGAACTGAACTGTACGGCACAGTTCAATTGAACTCAACGGTACAGTTCAGTCGGCTGCTAGCCTCGGACCCATGCACGTGGAGAGTCCCAAGCCCCCGCCCAGCGGACCCCGCGCCGAACGCAAGCGGCAGGCCATCGTCCGGGCCGCCCGGGAGCAGTTCGTGCGCGCGGGTTTCGGGGTGGGCATGGACGCCATCGCCGCTGCGGCGGGTGTCTCCAAGGTGACCGTCTACAACCACTTCGGCAGCAAGGAGGCGCTGTTCTCGGCGGTCATCGCGGGCGCCCTGGACGAGCCCCTCGCCGGGGAGTCCTCGGCCGCCCTGGCCGGGCTCGCCGACGCCGAGGACCTGCGCGCCGCCTTCGTCGACGCCGCCCGCGCCTGGGTGCACGCCGTGCGCACCGACGAGGACGTGGCCGCGCTGCACACCCTGGTCGCCGCCGAGGGCCACCGCTTCCCCGAGATCGCCCGCGCCTGGCGGCACCACGGCCCCGAGGGCCACCACCCCCTCGTCGCGAACGCCCTGCGCACCCTCGCCGACCGGGGACGGCTGGAGATCCCCGACCTGGAGGCGGCGATCGTCCAGCTCTACTCGCTGCTGGTCTTCCCGCACATGGTCTTCCGCTCCTACGGCGCCCAGGTCGACGACGACCTCACCGAACGCCTCCTCACCGGCGGCGTCGACATGTTCCTCGGGCACTACGCACCGCGCGCCGGCTGAGCGGCGACCGGGCTCGACCCCGAAAACACGCGCGCGGCACCCGGCCGCCGCAGTACCGTCGGCCCGTGACAACCGACGGGACAGAGCAAGGGGCGGACAGGGACGGGCACTTCGGCGAGAGCGTCGCGGACTCCTACGACGCGTCGACCGCCGACATGTTCACCGCGGACGCCGTCGACCCGGTGCTGGACGTGCTGGCCGGGCTGGCCGGTGACGGCCCGGCCCTGGAACTGGGCATCGGCACCGGCCGGATCGCGCTGCCCCTGGCCCGGCGCGGGGTCCCGGTGCACGGCATCGACATGTCCCGGGCGATGGTGGCCCGGCTGCGTGCCAAGCCGGGCGGCGCCGCCGTCGGGGTGACCATCGGCGACTTCGCCACGGCGAAGGCCGAGGGGGCGGGCACCTTCTCGGTCGCCTACCTCGTCTTCAACACGATCATGAACCTGACGACGCAGTCCGCGCAGGTGGCCTGCTTCCGCAACGTCGCCGACCATCTCGCGCCCGGCGGGACCTTCGTGATCGAGGTCATGGTCCCCGATCTGCGGCGACTGCCGCCCGGCCAGAGCGTCGTGCCGTTCCAGGTCAGCGAGAACCGCTGCGGGTTCGACGAGTACGACATCGCCACCCAGTCGATGACCTCGCACCACATCAGGGTCGAGGGCGAGCGCGGCTCGTCCCTGTCGGTCCCCTTCCGGTACGTGTGGCCCGCCGAACTGGACCTCATGGCCGAACTGGCCGGACTGCGGCCGCGCGCACGCTGGGAGGACTGGACGCGCGCGCCGTTCACCAGCGACAGCCGCACGCATGTGTCGGTGTGGGAGAAGCCCCGGGAGTGACCGGCGAGTGACCCGTGGAGCGACCGGGGAGTGATCCGTCAGGGTCCCGGTGCGGTGCGCGGCCTCTGCCGGGCCCCGGCACCGGGACCATCCTCTCGGCTCCCCTGCCGTCATGGTGCTCCCCTGGAGGCCACCCCCGCATTGCCGGTTCCCGGCAGTGTTCAATAGGGTCTGGATGCCGGTCGCCGATGCGGGAGCGCCACCGGCACATTCACCGACGGGGGCAGGCGTGGCGGAGCAGGACGTACCCGGGGAGTACCTCGACGGCTACGCGGAGATCCTGACCGAGGTGTCCGCCACCGGCCGCCGGCTGACCCGCGGCGAGATCGAGTCCCGGCGGACCCTGGGCGAGCGGGCCGCCGACGCCGGATTCGGACTGCGCGCCCTGGTCGGCGCCCACCTCGCCGCCACCCGCGCCGCCTGGCCGGGCGCCCCCGGCTCCGCCGACAGCGTTCTCGCGGCCATGCAACAGGTCGTCGACGCCTTCGCCGAGGGCTACGAACGCGCCCAGCGGCTCGCCGTACGTCAGGAGGAGGCGGCCCGCCGCGAGTTCATCGACGACCTCCTCTACGGCCGCAGCGACCTCGGACGCCTCGCCGAGCGCGCCGAACGCTTCGGGCTGCGGCTGTCGCACGCGCACGCCGTGGCCGTCGCCGAGGGACCCGCCGCCTACGACGAGGGCGACCCGGTCCCCCGCCATGTCGAACAGTCGCTGATCAGCCGCTTCGGCGACCGCAGCATCCTGCTGACCACCAAGGACGGCCGGATGCTGTGCATCGCCCCCGGCGACCAGGACCAGGTCCTGACCGCCTTCGCCAAGCAGGCGTACGCCGCCACCGACGGCGGCCGGGTCGCGATCGGCAGGGCCCAGCCCGGACCGGGCGGCGTCGTGCAGTCGTACGAGGAGGCGCTCAACACCCTCGATCTCGCGAGCCGTCTCGGGCTCGACGACCCGGTGCTGCGCGCCGCCGACCTGCTCGTCTACCCGGTGCTCACCCGGGACCGGCAGGCGATGGCCGACCTGGTGCGCGAGGCGCTGGGCCCGCTCGGCGCGGCACGCGGCGGTGCCGCCCCGCTGATCGACACCCTCACCGCCTACTTCGACTCCGGCTGCGTCGCCGCCGAGGCGGCCCGTCGGCTCTCGCTGAGCGTGCGCGCGCTGACGTACCGCCTGGAACGCATCCACAAGCTCACCGGCGCCAACCCGGCCGACCCCGCGCACCGCTACATGCTCCAGACCGCCGTGATCGGCGCCCGGCTGCTCGACTGGCCCGCCAAGGCGCTGTAGCCGTAGCCGAGCCGCCCGTCCGCCGCCCGTCCTTGACGACTTCCATGCGGTTGCCCCGGCGCGTCTTGACGGCTCCTTGACGCGGACGGCGTCAGGGACACCGTCCAACAGCCGTACTTGCAGGTAAGGTGTGCGGCCGGGATCTTGATGGACCCTTTGCGCCGGGCCGGGAGCACGGCGGACCGGAAGGCTCGGGAAGGCAGCGATGGCGGGACTCATGACGCGGGCGAAGGCGCGCTCGGCGTTGTTCGCCACGCATCCCGCCCGTGCCGTCGTGGTGGGCTTCGCCCTGGTCGTCCTGATCGGTTCGGCGCTGCTGTCCCTGCCGTTCGCCACCGAGCAGCGGGCCGCCGCCGGATATGTCACCGCGCTGTTCACCGCGACCTCCGCGGTGTGCGTCACCGGTCTGGTGACCGTGGACACCGGCACCTTCTGGAGCGGCTTCGGCGAGGGCGTGATCCTCGCCCTGATCCAGGTCGGCGGCTTCGGCATCATGACGATGGCGTCCCTGCTGGCGCTGCTCATCTCGGGGCGGCTGCGGCTGCGGATGCAGCTCACCGCCCAGGCGGAGACCAAGAGCCTCGACATCGGCGACGTACGCCGGGTGCTGCTCGGCGTCGCGGGCACGACGCTCGCGGTGGAGCTGACGGTCGGCGCGGTCCTCGCGCTGCGGTTCCGCTACGGGTACGGCGAGACCATCGGCGAGGCCGCGTACCTCGGCTACTTCCACGCCGTGTCCGCCTTCAACAACGCCGGGTTCGGACTGCACCCCGACAGTCTGACCCGCTACTCGCAGGACGCCTGGGTCACCCTGCCGGTCGCCGCCGCCGTGATCCTCGGCGGCATCGGCTTCCCGGTCCTGCTGGAACTGCTGCGGCACCGTCGGCGCAAGCACCGCACCGGGCGCCGCAACTGGTCCCTGCACACCAAGCTGACGCTGATCACCACCGCTTTCCTGCTGGTGACCGGGACCGTGCTGACCTGTCTGCTGGAGTGGTCCAACCCCGGCACGCTCGGCACGCACTCGATCGGCGGGAAGATCCTCGACGGCTTCTTCCACTCGGCGATGTCCCGCACCGCCGGTTTCAACGCCGTGGACATCGGCTCGATGCACGCCTCGACGCTGCTGATGACCTGTGTGCTGATGTTCATCGGCGGCGGCAGCGCCGGAACCGCGGGCGGCATCAAGGTGACGACGTTCGCGGTGCTGGCGGCCGCGATGTTCGCCGAGGTCCGCGGCGAGCCGACCTCCGCGGTGCTGGGCCGCCGCCTCGCCCCGCACGTGCTGCGGCAGTCGCTCACGGTGGCCCTGCTCGGCATCGGCCTGGTGATGGGGGCGACGCTGGCCCTGCTGGCGATGACCAAGCAGGAGCTGGAGCCGGTGCTGTTCGAGGTCGTCTCGGCGTTCGGCACGGTGGGCCTGTCCACCGGCATCACCGCCGATCTGCCGCCCGCCGGGGAACTGCTGCTGGTCGGTCTGATGTTCGTCGGCCGTCTCGGCCCGATCACCCTGGTCTCGGCGCTCGCGCTGCGCGAGCGGACCCGCCGCTACGAACTGCCCGAGGAGCGACCCGTCATTGGCTAGCTATCTGCACTCCCTGCGCCACCGGCGCCGCAAACGCCGTTCCGAATCCGCCGGCCGCGGCGGCGACCAGCGCGTCGCCGTGATCGGGCTCGGCCGGTTCGGATCGTCCCTCGCCAGTGAGCTGATGCGCCGCGGCTGGGACGTCCTCGGCCTCGACACCGACGCCCGGCTGGTGCAGAAGTACAGCGACACCCTCACCCACGCTGCCGTCGCCGACTGCACCGACGGCGAGGCCCTGCGGCAGCTCGGCGTCAACGAGTTCACCAGCGCGGTCGTCGCGATCGGCACCGACATCGAGGCGAGCATCCTGGTCAGCACCAATCTGCTGGAGGCCGATGTGCCCAACATCTGGGCCAAGGCCATCAGCCGCCAGCACGGCCAGATCCTCGAACGCCTCGGTGTCCACCACGTGGTGCTGCCCGAGCACGAGATGGGCGAACGCGTCGCCCACCTGGTCACCGGCCGGATGCTGGACTTCATCCAGTTCGACGACGACTACGCCCTGGTCAAGACGGTCGCCCCGGCTCTGGCCACCGGCGTCCCGCTCGGCCAGAGCCAGGTCCGCAGCAAGTTCGGCGTCACCGTCGTGGGCATCAAGCGCTCCGGCGAGGACTTCACCTACGCCACCGCCGAGACCGTCGTGCAGCGCGGGGACGTGATCATCGTCACGGGCCGGACGCACGCCGTCGAGGCGTTCGCCGAACTGAGCTGAGCCGGGCGCCCCGCGTCGGCGCCGGCGCCGTACGGAATGCGTCAACGCGTACAAGGGGCGGGACCGGACCGGTGATCGTGTAGGGCGTGGAGGGTCGCGCGGCGGAGCACGCACCGGCGATCGCCCTGCGGCGACTGGTCGGCATACGGTGTCCGCACGACGCTTCCGGTCGAGACACCGAGGACGAGAGTGGGGCCGAACCGTGCGCGCACGTGACATGGCGGTTGAGTACGAGACGGTGAGCGTCGACAGCGACGCGATCGACGCCGCGCGGCTGCTGGCCGAGCACCGGCTGCCGGGGCTGCTGGTGGTGGGCGACGACGGCATGCCGAAGGCCGTCCTCCCCGCCTCCCAGATGATCAAGGTGCTGGTGCCGGGATACGTCATCGACGACCCGACGCTGGCCTCCGTGGTCGACGAGCGCCACGCCGACCGGCTGTGCCAGGCCCTGGAGGGGCTCAAGGTGCGCGACTGCCTGTCGAAGACCATCCCGGCGCCGCCGGTCGCGGCCCCGGACGACACCGCGCTGGAGGTCGCCGCGCTGATGGCCCAGGTCCGCAGTCCGCTGGTGGCGGTGGTGGAGAAGGCCAAGGACGGCCCGCATCTGCTCGGTGTGATCACCGCCTCGAACCTGCTGGAGCGGCTGCTCGGCGCGGCGGGCGCGAGCTGAGCAAGAGGTAGGGTTCCCTCCGGTTGTGCCGGGGAGCATGATCGGCCGGCCGAGGGGACCATTCATCGGAGGACCGTGAACGACTGGCACAGCTGGGCGGCGATCGTCGTCTTCGTCGGTGCGTACGCCCTGATCATCAGCGAGAAGATCCACCGCGTCGCCGTGGCCCTCGGGGGCGCGGGCCTGATGCTTGCGATCCGCGCCACCGACGACCAGTCGGCCTTCTACTCCGAGCACTCGGGCGTCGACTGGAACGTCATCTTCCTGCTGCTGGGCATGATGATGATCGTCGGAGTGCTGAAGAAGACCGGCATGTTCGAGTATCTGGCGATCTGGTCGGTGAAACGGGCCAAGGCCAAGCCCTTCCGGGTCATGGTCATGCTCGTCGTGATCACGGCCATGGCCTCGGCGCTGCTCGACAACGTCACCACCGTGCTGCTGATCGCCCCGGTGACCCTGCTGGTGTGCGAACGGCTGGCGCTGCCCGCGGCGCCCTTCCTGATCGCCGAGGTCCTCGCCTCGAACATCGGCGGCACCGCCACCCTCGTCGGTGACCCGCCCAACATCATCATCGCCAGCCGAGCCGGGCTGACCTTCAACGACTTCCTCGTCCATCTGGCGCCCCTGGTGGCCGTGCTGGTGGTCGTCCTGCTCGTCCTGTGCCGGGTGATGTTCCGCAAGTCCTTCCGCTTCGACGAGGAACGCGCCGCCGAGGTCATGGCGCTGGAGGAGCGCGAGGCCATCCACGACCCCCGGCTGCTCGTCCAGGGCCTGACCGTGCTCGCCCTCGTGGTCGCCGGGTTCGTGCTGCACCCCGTCCTGCACTACGAGCCCAGCGTCGTCGCCCTCCTCGGCGCGGGACTCCTCGTCGCCGTCTCCAGCGTGCAGACCGGAGACGTCCTGCGCGAGGTCGAGTGGCCCACCCTGGCCTTCTTCGCCGGACTCTTCATCATGATCGGCGGCCTCATCGAGACCGGAGTGATCAGCGAGATCTCCAAGACCCTCGCCGACGCCATCGGCGACAACGAACTCGGCGGGTCCATGATCCTGCTGAGCGCCTCGGCCGTACTGTCCGGCATCGTCGACAACATCCCCTACGTCGCCACCATGGCCCCCATCACCTCCGACCTGGTGACCTCCATGGGCGGCGACGGCGACCACGTCATGTGGTGGGCCCTCGCGCTCGGCGCCGACCTCGGCGGCAACGCCACCGCGATCGGCGCCAGCGCCAACGTGGTCGTCCTCGGCATCGCCGAGCGCAGCCGCCAGCCGATCTCCTTCTGGCAGTTCACCAAGTACGGCCTGGTCGTCACCGCCGTGACCGTGCTGCTGGCGCTCGCCTATGTGTGGCTGCGGTACTTCGCCCTGGCCTGACGCCGGTCAGCGGTGTGCGGCCGACCTGAGCCGGAAGGACCGTACGACCGCGAGCGCGCTCACCACGACCAGTCCCCCGGACGTCACGGTGAGGCCCCGCACCGCCCCCCAGTCAGTGACCTCACCGGTCACACCCCGGGGCGGCACCCGGCCCTCCGGGTCGTACACCACGGTCAGCGCGTCGCCCGGCCGGACGGACGGGCCGCAGCCGCGCCAGATGCGGACGCCGAGCGGTTCGCCGTCGCGGTCGGTGACCGAGCAGAGGTAGCGGTCCTCCCCGGCGCCCGTCTGGTCGCCGTGCTCGACCGACACCACCACCGCGGAGCGGGTGTGGCCGCGTTCCGCCAGCACCATGCCCGCGGCGACCTGAGGGGTCTGGGTGACCAGGCAGACGCCGAGCACCACCACGATCCCGATCAGCGCCCGCCCGGCCCGGAGCGCCAGCAGCCGCACCGACAGCACGGCGACGGCCAGCAGCCCCGCCTCCCCGCTGCCCAGCGCGGGCCACCCCGTCCAGGCCCCCGCCATCCCGCAGCCCACGATCAGTCCGGCCCCCAGCACGCCGGTGACCAGGCCTTTCGCGGCCAGCCTCCAGGGCGGCAGGCCGATGAACTCGGCCGGGCCCCACACCGTGGCGGTGACATGGGTCAGCAGATGCGGCTCCACCGGGAGCGGGGACTGGCGGCGCGGACGCGGTATGCGCATGTGTCACCTCCGGCGTTCCTCGGTCGTCGTGTCACCGGCCCGCGTCATCGCCGCCCTGCCCACTGTGCTTCCTTGCATTATGCAAAACACGTACGACGGGACGGACGCGGCACCGGTTCAGACGCCGGGCCCCGGCACGGTGTCCGTCCACCCCAGGGGGTGCGGCCCCGGGGCGTCGGCGGCGGGGGCGGGCGGCTCCCCACCGGCCGTGTTGAAGGCGGTCAGCGCCTCGACCAGGGCGGCCCGCTGTTCGGGGGCGAGCCGCTGCACGATCCCCGTGATCTGGGCACGACGGCGCGCGGTGACGTCCTCGACGGTCCGGTGCCCCTCCCGCGTGAGACGCAGCAGTGTCTCCCGGCGGTTGTGCGGGTTGACCTGACGGTCCGCGAGTCCGGCCGCGATCAGCCGGTCCACCATACGCATCGCCGTGGACGGCGCCACGTTCAGCAGCTCGGCGAGGGTGACCAGCTTGGTGGTGCCGCGGGTGGACAGGACCACCAGCATCCGGAACTGGGGCAGGGTGACCCGCTCCTCCACCGCGGCGAGGGACTGCGCCGAGACCGCGACGAGGAGGCGGGACGCGGTGAGGACCGCACGGGTCACCGCGTCCACGTCGTCCGGGTTCGCTGTGGGGGGCTCGTGCTCCGGCATGGGTCCTTTCTACCGTGCCGGAGTGGGGGGCTGGGTGGCGGTCCGGAGTGGGGGGCTGTGCGGTTCGTCGCCGGGTGCGGCTCGTGGGGGGCTGGTCGCGCAGTTCCCCGCGCCCCCGGGTGCGCTGTACCGCCCGGCGCCGTGGAGGGGCGGTCTGCTCGGACATCTCCGTCACCGGGCCTGGCGCCGCAGGGCGTTGCGGGGGTCGGTGGCTCGGGTGATGGCGGACTCGACCGCCGCCACCCGGTCGGCGAGAAGGCCGAGAGCGGCGATCGCCTTGGTGAGGGGCTCGTCGTCGGGGCCGCCGAGGAGACGGGTGCGGACGTGGGCGGCCTTCAGTTCCGCCCACCGCTCGGCCTCGGCGGGGGCCAGGGTGCCGCGCAGCTCCGCCAGTTTGAGCAGGTTGGCCTCGGCGCCGGAGGTGAGGGTCTGGGCCTCGGCGGTGTAGTGGTCGTCGAGCACGGCGGCCAGTTCGGCGCCGTTCATCACCGGCTGGAGGCGCTGGGCGATCTTGTTCATGGTGCGGTACGAGCCCTGGAGCCGGAACGGCGGTTCGGTGCGGGTGCCGTCCGACTGGGCGGCGGAGGCGATGTACGCCGCGTTGACCGCGAGCACCGTCTCGCGGGCGGTGAGCAGATGACGCAGCACGGCGAGGACGCGCTCCAGCTCCGCGGGGGTGCAGGGGTGGGTGAGCCGGTCGGCGCGGGCCGCCGGGTCGCCCTCGGCGAGCCGGATCAGCAGGTCGAGGTCGGCGCGGTCGCGCCCGGCGAGCGGCGCGAGGACCGGGTTGGAGGTGAGGGCGTTCTCGACGAAGCTGACGTGGAAGGCGTCCTCCTTGCCGGTCAGCACATCGCCGAGGTTCCACACGTCGGCCCGGTTGGCGAGCATGTCCGGTACCTGGAAACGGCCGCCGGACTCGGTGTAGGGGTTGCCCGCCATGCAGATGGCGAACCGCTTGCCGCGCAGGTCGAAGGTGCGCGGGGCGCCCTCCCACACGCCCTCGACCCGGCGGGTGGCGTCGCACAGCGGGATGAACCGCTGGAGCAGTTCGGGCGAGGTGTGCTGGATGTCGTCGAGGTACAGCAGGGTGTTGTTGCCCGCCGCGAGCGCGAAGTTGATCTTCTCGATCTCCTGGCGGGCGGTGGCGTTCGGGGCGTCGGCGGGGTCGAGGGAGGTGACGGTGTGGCCGAGGGCCGGGCCGCTGACCTTGACCAGGATCAGGCCGAGGCGGTCGGCGACGTACTCCATGAGGGTCGTCTTGCCGTATCCGGGCGGGGAGAGCAACAGGAGCAGGCCGCCGGTGTCGGTGCGCTTGTCCGTGCCGGTGGTGCCGAGCTGCTTGGCGAGGTTGTCGCCGATGAGCGGGAGGTAGACCTCGTCGACGAGTCGGCCGCGGACGAACGACGACATCACGCGCGGGCGCAGCTCGTCCAGCCGCAGCCGGGCGCGTTCGGCGGCGACGAGTTCGGTGCGGCGGCGCTGGTAGGCGCGGAAGGCCGGGGTGTCCCGCTCGCGGAAGGCACGGGTGCGGGCGAGGAACTCGTCGATCCGCACCGTCAGGGTGCGGCCGGTGAGCCGTGGGTGGCTGCCGAGCAGGTGCTCGACGGTGGCCGTCAGGGGTGCCTCGTGGGTGTAACGGGGCAGGTCGGGGCAGAGTTCGGCGGCGACGGCCTCGGCGAGGTCGCCGGGGGTGAGTTCGGTGCCGGTGGCCGTGGCGTACGCGGTGAGCCACGCCTCGACCAGCTGGCGGCGGGCGGTGAGGTCGTCGAGGGCGGCGAGGTCGTCGTCGTAGGCCGGGGTGCCGACCGTGCGGCGGAACTTGTCGAGGAGGGTGCGGGTGGCGGCGCTGACGGCGAAGCCGTCGGGGCCGCAGGTCAGCTCGTCGAACAGGTAGGCGGCGGCCGCTGGTGCGGGTCCTGGGCCCCAGTCGTCGATCGCGGTGGCCAGTTCGGCGCGGAGCGCGTCGAGCGCGGGGGTCGGGCCGAAGGTGTCGCGGGCGCGGGCGAGGGAGACGGCGCGGCGCCGCCAGTCGGCGCGGGCCTCGGTGGTGGTGCCGTGCGCCCAGAACAGCTGTGCGGCGGCGCGGGCGGCGGGCTCGTGGCGCAGGGGCCCGGCACCGTCGTACAGCCGCAGCACGGCGGTCAGGATCGCGGTGGCGTCCTGGTCGTGGACGCCCCGCTCGTAGCCCTCGTCGTACGCCTCCCGCGCGGCGTCGCGGACCAGGGCGGGCAGGTCGTCGTGGTCGGTCAGGGCCTGGGGGCCGTGCTCGGCGAGCAGCCGGGCGGCGAGGTGCTCGGCGCGGTACACCTCCGGGGACTCCGACGGCAGGTGGCGGTCCCAGTAGGGGCGGGTGGCGGCGAGGCCGGGGAAGGCCGCTTCGGTGACGGGGGTGCGGTGGTCGGTGCCGGTGAGGGCGAAGGCGAGGCCGTCGCCGTCCGGGACCAGGGTGAGGTCGAGGGGCTGGGTGTTGACGGCGAAGCGGTGGCGGCCCAGGCGGATGGTGCGGCCGTCGTCGCCGTAGAGGTCGGTGCGGTCGCGCAGGGCACGGACGGCCTCCTGCCGGGCGGCCTTGAGGCGGCCGTCGAGTTCCTCGGCCCTGACCTGGTCCCCGGCCTCGCGCAGTTCTCCGGCGATGCGGCGGACCTTGGCGGGCATCGGGTCGGAGGTGAAGTAGGCGGCGACGGCGTCCGCGTCGGGGAGGGTGGCGGCGCGCCGGGTGACGGTGGCGAGGATGCGGTCGGCGGAGGCGGTGAGCTGGTCGGCGCGGCGGACGCGGGCGTCGGCGAGGGACTGCTTGCGGGCCGAGAACGCCTCGTACACCTCGGCGCGCTGGTCGGCGAGTTCGGTGAGGAAGTCGTCGAACTCGGCGAACCGGGACTCCAGGTCCTCCACCCGGACCAGCAGCCGGGCCAGCTGCTCGTCGCACTCCTCGGGGCTGCCCGCGGCCTGGAGGGCACCGGCG
Source organism: Streptomyces sp. B93 (assembly GCF_018070565.1). Lineage (GTDB taxonomy): Bacteria > Actinomycetota > Actinomycetes > Streptomycetales > Streptomycetaceae > Streptomyces. The sequence goes on along the minus strand of NZ_JAGPXL010000005.1, from coordinate 101,761 downwards.
ACCGCCTGTCCGAGCAGCGCGAACTCGGCGCCGAAGGCGGCGCGGCCCTCCTGGTCGAGGAGGCTGCGGCGGCGTGCGTCGAGGGTGGCGCGGGCGCGGTTGACGCCGCCGAGGACCTCGGCGACGCGCTCCAGGACGGCGGTGCGGACGGTGGTGTCGCCGATGTCGAGGCCACCGGCGACCTCGGTCACCGTGTGCAGGGAGTCGGCGAGTTCGTCGAGCCGGGCGGCGACGGGCGCGGCCTCGGCGACGGTGGTGACGGCCTCGGCGTCCGCGACGAGCTGTTCGACATCCCGGTGGTGGGCGGTGAAGGCGTCCTCGCGGGCGAGGAAGGCCACGGCGCGGCGGCCGAAGGCGGCGAGGTCGGCCTCGGCGGCGGCGGTCAGCTCCTCGATGCGGCCGGTGTCGGCGTACCGCATCTCCTTGCAGGTCGTCAGGTGGCCCAGCGCGTGCCGCAGTTCGGTCAGCCCGGTCACCCAGGCGGTGGCCTCGCGGGGCGCCTCGCCACGGAGGCGGCGCACCACGGCGGCGATCCGGCCGTCGGCCTCGTCGAGGGCGTCGGCCGCCTGCCGGGTGAGGGCGCGAACGGTCTCGAACTCGGCCAGCACCTGCTCGGCGGTGTCCCGCAGCCGTGTCAACGGGGTGCGGGGGTCGCCGAGTTCCGGGTCACCGAGCCAGTGGTGGGCGTCGGTGGTGCGGGCGCAGGCGGCGATCAGCGCCTGGTACATCTCGGTGGTGGGGGTGGTGTCCGCGGCGGTGCGGGCGAGGGACAGGCAGTCGGAGATGCCGCGGACGAGGTCGGCGTTGCCGATCCGGGCGAGCGGTCCGTCGCCGGTGGGGGTGGCGGCGGCGTGGGTGTCGGAGACGTACGGGGAGTTCCACAGCTGGAGGGGGTGCACGCGCGCGGGTTCGTCGCCCTCGGTGCGCAGCACCATCAGGGTGCCGTCGTCGAAGAGGGCCCAGCCGTGGCAGGACAGCGGGGTGGCGACCTCCTTGCGGATCATGTTGTACGGAAGGAGGAGGCTGCGTCCGCTCACGCGCGCGTGGAACGCGAACAGCACGTCCTCGCCGTTGGGTGAGCGCACCTCCCGCTCGAACTCCAGGTCGGTCGTGTCGAGGTCGTAGGTCTTGTGGGTGCCGCTGGCGAGGCAGTAGCCGCCGGGGAAGACGATGCCCTGGTCCTCGGGGAGGCGGCGGCAGGCCTGTCCGATGCCGTCGAGGCGGACGACGGTCCTGGTGAGGGTGTTGAAGACCAGGTAGCGGTCGGCGGTCTCCTTGTAGGGGCGGACCCGCAGCAGGATCAGGGCGCCCACGCGCGCGTGGGCGATGTCCGCGTCGGCGAGGGACTGGAGGGGTTCGTCGACGGGTTCGGCGTGGATGCCCTCGCCGGTCTCGGTGTCGTCGACGGCCTTGACGGTCAGGGTGCCGCCGAGCGTGTCGACGTAGATCTCGCCCTGGACGGCGACATGGGGGTGGCGGCCGAGGACGTGGTCCTCGCGGGTCGTCGCGGTCCACTCGACGTCGTGGGCGGGCGGGAGGACGTGGTCGCGTTCGCCGCGGGCGTCCAGGAAGGTCACCGACTCGTCGTCGGCGACGGCCCAGCGCAGGACGCGGATGTCGGCGGCCTTCTCGCCGGTCTGGAAGACGGCCAGCAGCCTGCCGTCGACGCGGCGCAGCTGGAGGAGCCTGGCCTGCCGGTAGTACCGGTGCAGGGCCTGGAACTCGCGGACGAGGGCGGGGTCGTCGAGCAGTCCGGGGACGGCGTCCTCGGGCAGTGGTTCGAGGTCGCGGTCGTAGAGGCCGAGGACGTCGGCGACGGCGGGCTCCGCCTCGTGGGCGGGGGTGGCGTTGCGGCCGAGGAGGAGTCGGTCGCCGATGGCGACGACGTCCCGGGGCAGGCACGGCTGCGCGGTGTGCAGCCGTCCGGTTCCGGTGAGTTCGAGCCGGGTGGCGCCGAACTCCTCCACACGGCGGGTGTTGAGCTGCTCGGCGCGCCGGGCGAGTTCGCGGGCCTCGGCGGTGAGCCGGTCGCGCAGCACCTCGTAGGAACCGGTGTCCAGGAGGCCGGTGGTCATGCGGGTCCCTCTCAGGAAGTCAGGAAGGCCGGGCGGGCGCAGGGCCTTCGACGGCCGGTCGGCGGTGCGGTGCGATGCGATGCGGTGCCGGAACGGCCGGGTGGGAGCGGTAGTGCGCCGATTCGCGGCGCGCGTGGTCGGTCAGGCGGCGCGGCGGTGGCCGTGCGCGGCGGGCCGGGGGGCCGGTGGGGCGGGGGCGGGGGCAGGGGCAGTGCGGTATGCGGCCGTATCGCCGGAGCGTTGACCTGTTCCGCCGCCCGTGCGTGGCGCGGTCCCACCGCCCGTGCGTGGCGCGGGCACATCGCCCCTGCCTGGCGCAGGCACGTCGCCCCTGCCTGGCGCAGGCACGTCGCCCGTGCGTGGCGCGGACACACCGCCCGTGCCTCGAGCGGTCCCGTCGCCCAAGCGATTGCCGGTCCCCTCGCCCCTACGTCGCGCCGTCCCGCCCCCTGGGCGAGGGGCGGACGCATCATCCGTACGTCGATCCGTCCCGTCGACCGGGCGATACGCGGCCGCATCCCCCGTACGTCGAGCGATCTCGCCGCCCGTGCGACGCGCGCCGTCCGCCCCTGGTCCGCCCGTCACCCCGCCGTCGGAGACGGGCCGTGCCGGAAGCTCAGGGTCCCGTTCCTCCGGGAAGTGACGGCGGGACAGGCGGACGAGCAGGCGGGTCGTCCGCCAGGCGACGAGCAGCGCACCGGCCGGAGTGGCCAGCCGCAGCAGCCCGGCCGCGGCGCCCGCGGGGACGAAGTCGGCCAGCAGCAGCGTGGTGCCGACTGCGAGGCCCCAGGCGATGGCCGTCAGCAGCGAGAACGCGACGGCGACCGGGACGCCGCCAAGTCCCCATGCGCGCAGGTCCGCGTCCGCGTCGAAGGTGTCGACGGTGGTCAGCCGCAGGCCGACCAGCAGCCAGAAGCACGCGACGACGACCAGGGCGGTGGTGAACAGGAGGGTGGGCAGGCCCGTCGCGGCTTCCACGAACGTCCGCATGGTCCCCGCCCCCCTTTCCCCCGCACTGCCGGTATACGGCATCGGCACGGTCCGTCGTGCCTGCCGTCGCCCCATGCTGTCCGGTCAAGGGGCCGGTGCGCATTGCCGGTTCCCGGCAGTGTTCCTCGGGTTCTGTATGCCGGTCAGCCACTCGGAGCGAGGTCGTCGGGGAGCTGTTTCCGCAGTTCCGCCGGGTCCTGGGCGACGAGTTGGGGCACCTGCTCGTTCCACTGCGCGGCCGTCTCGTCCAGGCCCTGGACGACTGCCTGCCGCATCCGTCCCCCGGCCAGCCCGAGGACGATCGCGGTCAGCGGGCGCAGGAGGCCGCGGCCGCGCAGCGTAACGGTGACACGGACCTCCCAGCGGCCGTCGAAGTCGGTGCGCACGGGCACGGCCCGCACCTCGGCACGGGCCAGCCGGTGGTCGACGCAGACCCGCGCGGGCACCCCGTTCGACGGGCGCCCGCCCTCGAGCGCCGCCCACCAGTCCTCGGGGCGCAACCGGGCCCGGCCCCGGGCCCTCTGGAGGCTCGGCCAGGCGCCCGTGCCCGCGGCCTCGCCGGTCACCTCCAGCAGGCGCGGGCGGTCCAGGCCGCGCAGCGCGCAGTCGAGCCGGACGCTGCCGTCGGGACCGGTGCCGTCGATGCCGAGCCGCACACCGCGCCGGTCCCACGCGCGGACCGTGACCCGGGCCGTCTCCTCGTCGTCGCGGTAGACGGCCCCGGGGCGCAGGTGCCGTCCCGTCACCAGTCGTACGTCCGGGACGACGGCGCCGTCCGCGAGGACCAGCCGCCCGTGCTCGACCCGGCTGGTCTCCGCGAGTTCGCGCAGTTCGGCGAGGGCCTTCAGGAACCAGATACGGGGCACGGCTTCGAGGAGGACCGTGTGCGTCACGCTGACCATGACGGCAGCATGCCGCCCCGGGCGCCCCGCCGTTGAGGCCCCCGCGCGGCAGCACCCGGGACGCCCAGCATGCCGGAATCCGGCAACGAAGACGGCCTCTCAGTGCATGAAGACCCCCTGTCAATGCCGCGTAAAGGCGGTGTAGGGTTCCCAGCGGTGTGCCGGGAAGCCTGGTCGGCGGTCTTGACGGAAGTCTCTTTGTCGATGCGGGGGTCCGGGTCATGGTGCTCGTCGTGGTCTTCGGGGTGGCGCTGCTCATAGCGGTGCTGCTGTCAGGTCTGGCCGCCCGGACCGTGCTGTCGACGTCGTTCCTCTTCCTCGTGGGCGGCGCTCTCGTCAGCGACGGTTTCCTCGGGCTGATCCACATCACCCCCGAGAGCGAGATGGTGTCGGTCACGGCCGACCTGGCGCTGTTCGCGGTGCTGTTCACCGACGGTATGCACGTCTCCTTCCCCAAGCTGCGCGAGAACTGGCGGAACCCGGCCCGCGCGCTGGGCCTCGGCATGCCGCTCGCGTTCATCGGCATGGCGCTGATCACGCACTTCCTGGTGGGCCTGGACTGGACGACGTCGTTCCTGGTCGGTGCCGTACTGGCGCCCACCGACCCGGTGTTCGCCTCGGCGATCGTCGGCCGCAAGGAAGTCCCGGCGAAGCTGCGGCAGTTGCTGAACGTGGAGAGCGGCATCAACGACGGGCTCGCCCTGCCGGTGGTCCTCATCTTCATCGCCGCGGCCGGGCCGACCCGGGGGCACGTGGAGTCCGACCTGCCGATGATCCTGCTGGAGCTGGTACTCGGCCTGGTCTTCGGTGTCGTGCTGCCGCTGGCGGTGATCGCGCTGGTCCGGTTCCGGCTGCTGGGCGCGGAGCCCAAGCTCCAGCCGCTGCTGCCGTTGGCGATCGGTGTGATCCTGTACGCCGCCTGCCATCTGACGCACGCCAACCCCTACCTGGCGGCGTTCTCCGCGGGTGCCGTGCTCACCGCCTACTCGCCGGAGGCCAAGGAGGCGTTCGAGCCGCTGGGCGAGGCGCTGGCGGAGCTGGCCAAGTTCGCGGCCCTGCTGGTGTTCGGCGCGCTGCTGACGCCGTCGCTCTTCGGTGACCTGTCCGTCGGCGGCTATGTGGCCGTGGTCCTGGCCATCGTGCTGATCCGCCCGGCGTCGCTGCTGCTGTCGCTGCTCGGCACCCGTTTCACCCGCCAGGAGAAGCTGGTCGCCGCCTGGTTCGGGCCGAAGGGCTTCGCGTCGGTGGTGTACGGGCTGCTGGTCCTCCAGGCCGGTATCCCGCAGGGCGAGGAGGCGTTCACCCTCATCGCCGTGTGCATCGCGTTCTCGATCGTGGCGCACAGCTCGACCGACGTACCGATCGCCCGTCTCTTCGACGTCGAGGACCTGGCCGGAGTGGACGGCGGCACACCGGCACCCCGCTCACCGGGGGACAAGGCCGCGCGGGTCGACGCCTGAGGCGTCCGCACCAGCCCCCCGTACGGACGGGCGGTGGCCGATCCGGCCGCCGCCCGACAACACGACACGTCGGAGAATCGTGAACGACTGGCACAGCTGGGCGGCGATCGTCGTCTTCGTCGGCGCGTACGCCCTGATCATCAGCGAGAAGATCCACCGCGTGGCCGCGGCCCTCGGCGGCGCGGCGCTGATGCTGGCCATCGGTGCGACGGACGACAAGTCGGCCTTCTACTCCGAGCACTCGGGCGTCGACTGGAACGTCATCTTCCTGCTGCTGGGCATGATGATGATCGTCGGAGTGCTGAAGAAGACCGGCATGTTCGAGTATCTGGCGATCTGGTCGGTGAAACGGGCCAAGGCCAGGCCCTTCCGGGTCATGGTCATGCTCATCGTGATCACGGCCATGGCCTCGGCGCTGCTCGACAACGTCACCACCGTGCTGCTGATCGCCCCGGTGACCCTGCTGGTGTGCGAACGGCTGGCGCTGCCCGCGGCGCCCTTCCTGATCGCCGAGGTCCTCGCCTCGAACATCGGTGGCGCCGCGACCCTGGTCGGTGACCCGCCCAACATCATCATCGCCAGCCGAGCCGGGCTGACCTTCAACGACTTCCTGGTGCACATGGCCCCGCTGTCAGCGGTGCTGATCCTGGTGCTGATCGCCCTGTGCCGCTTCCTGTTCCGCAAGTCCTTCCGCTACGACGAGAAGCGCGCCGCCGAGGTCATGGCGCTGGAGGAGCGCGAGGCCATCCACGACCCCCGGCTGCTCGTCCAGGGCCTGGTCGTGCTGGCCCTAGTGGTCGCCGGGTTCGTGCTGCACCCCGTCCTGCACTACGAGCCCAGCGTCGTCGCCCTCCTCGGCGCGGGACTCCTCGTCGCCGTCTCCAGCGTGCAGACCGGAGACGTCCTGCGCGAGGTCGAGTGGCCCACCCTGGCCTTCTTCGCCGGACTCTTCATCATGATCGGCGGCCTCATCGAGACCGGAGTGATCAGCGAGATCTCCAAGACCCTCGCCGACGCCATCGGCGACAACGAACTCGGCGGGTCCATGATCCTGCTGAGCGCCTCGGCCGTACTGTCCGGCATCGTCGACAACATCCCCTACGTCGCCACCATGGCCCCCATCACCTCCGACCTGGTGACCTCCATGGGCGGCGACGGCGACCACGTCATGTGGTGGGCCCTCGCGCTCGGCGCCGACCTCGGCGGCAACGCCACCGCGATCGGCGCCAGCGCCAACGTGGTCGTCCTCGGCATCGCCGAGCGCAGCCGCCAGCCGATCTCCTTCTGGCAGTTCACCAAGTACGGCCTGGTCGTCACGACGGCCACGGTGGGTCTCGCGGCCGCGTACGTGTGGCTGCGGTACTTCGCCCTGGCCTGACGGCTCCCCCGTCCTGCCCCGGGGACCCGGCGCCCGGAGCGGGACGCCGTCAGCCGGTCTTCCAGCCGCGCGGGGTGTCGAACCGCTCCCAGTCCGCCTCCCACTGCGCCATCCGCTGCCGCTCCAGACCGAGCCGCACCAGCCATACGGTGACCAGGACCGTCCCCCCGGCCCCCAGCGCCGTCAGCACACCGCCCGCGGCCATGTGCAGCCGGGCCTCGCCCGCGCTCAGCGGCGGCGCGGTGATCCTGCCGTCGCCGTCGGTCCACACGGTGACCTCACCGCCCGCCGGGGTGTTCGCCGGTACCCGGGCCTCGTCGGTGCGGGTGGCGCCGTCGGGTTCGGTCCAGCGGACCTCGGCCCACACCCGGTAGTCGGACGGCACCCGGGACGGCACCTGGTCCCCGGCGTCCTCGACGAGTTCCGCCGTCACCTGACGGCGCTCGGCCCGCTGCCCGTCGGCCGCGCCCTGCACCGCGTACGCCGCACCCAGCCCCGCCAGTACGCCGCCCAGCAGCGCGCACACCCACCCGAGCAGCACCACCCAGGCCTCGATGACATCGCAGCGCCGCTTCAGCGGACTGCTCCGCCACCGCCACATCCGCACCCTGGTACGCCGTGACCCGGGCATCGGCCGACACCCCCTTGTGAGCACCGACGGCACCCTTCCAGTGTGCTCCCGCCCGCCCCGAACGGCACCGTCCCGTCGGGGCCGCGCCCCCGACGCCCGGTCCGCGTCAGCCGAGGTCGAAGAGCGGGCCGGTGATCGTCAGACCGAGGTCGTCACCCGCGTACGCGAAGAACGCGAGCAGCATCAGCGACGCCCCCGCGAGCGACAGGTCCTTGAAGAACTGGATCATCTCCAGCTGGCGGTTCTGCGGCTCGGTCTCCTTCCAGAACGCATGCATCAGCAGCGCGGTGGGGACCAGGAAGACCACCAGCAGCAGCGCCCCCAGGTCGGCCCAGACACCGAGCACCACGCTCAGCGCCCCGGCCAGCATCAGCACCCCGCTGCCGACGGTGGCGGGCAGCGCCGCGGGCAGGCCCCGGGAGGTGGCGTAGGCGGCCATCGAGCGGGACTGGGTGAGGTGGGCGACGGCGGAGGAGAGGAAGAGGACCACGAAGAGGATGCGGCCGATGAGCACCAGGACGTCCATGGCGACCTCCGGACGTGGATTGACTCGCCATAAATTGAACGGGAAATCACCTATGTTCGAGGGTACGTCACGCCCTTGGCCGGGGGAACGTCTCCAGCGCGGCAGCCAGGCCGGCCGCATCCGTGCCGATCTTGCGGTACACGGCGGACAGCAGCTGTCGTACCCCCTGCTCGGTGAGGCGCAGGTCCTTGGCGACCACCGCCACCGGGTGGCCCAGCGCCGTCATCTCGGCGGCCTTGCGCTCGTGCGCGGTGAGGGTGTCGGTCTGCGGGTAGCGCAGCGGCAGCGGGCGCAGCCCCGCGGCGGCCAGTTCGTTGCGCGCCCGCACGGCCAGTTCCTCGGCGCCGCAGTGGACCGCCGTCTCCAGTCCCTGGTACAGCCGGTCGGCGGCCTCCTGGACCCGGCCGTTGCGCGAGAGCGCGGCACCGTGCCCGACCAGGGCCCGGGCCAGCTCATAGGCGGCCGGTGACGTCAGCAACTGCTCCACCGCCTCCTCGTAGAGGTCCAGCGCCGCCGGGCCCCCGGTCACCCGGGCCTCGGTGTGCAGTGCCTGGCCGATCACCGACGCCGCCCCGAAGTCCCGGGCCCGCTTCACCGCGTCCCGGGCCAGCTCTGCCGCCCGTGCCGGGGCCGTCGGGGCGAGCGAGTCCGCCAGGTCCAGCTGCCAGGAGCACCACCCCGGATTGCGCCAGCCTCGCGCGTCCAGCCGCTCCCCCACCTCGGTCAGCAGCCGTTCGGCCGTGGTGTTGTGTCCCTCGGCTATCAGCAACTGGGCGTGGACGGTGCGGGGGTCGGGGTAGATGACGGCGTTCGGGACGACCTCGCCGTAGCGGTAGCTGTCGGCCAGTTGCCGCGCGTCCGCGGTCCGGCCGCGGGCCAGCAGGGTCTGCACCAGTACTCCGACGGCGAACCACTGGGCGGGGACGGCGCCTTCCACCCGTTCTGCGGTGCGCAGGCCCTCGCGGGCGTACTGCTCGGCCTCCGCGAGCAGGCCGCGCCGGTAGCGGATGTACCCGAAGAGGGTCTGGCCCAGCGCCAGATGGCTGCCTCGCCAGCCCCTGCCCGCGCATTCGGATATGCCCTTGGTGAACAGTTCCTCGGCGCGGCGCGGCTGGTCGCAGTACATGTACGCCAGCGCGACCGACACCGGCACCTCGAAGCCCCGGTTCTCGTCGGTCCAGCTCATGCCGCCGCGCAGGGCCTTGCCGGCGCAGGTGAGGACGGTGTGCCGGGACTCGCCGCGCACCAGGGCGTCCCACGCCCGCAGCCCCAGGACGTACCGCTCCTCCAGTCCCCGGCGGGTGGCGAGCCGGTCGGCCAGCTGGGTCAGCCTGCGCGAACGGGCGGCGGAGTCGGGTTCGTCGGTGCGGAACGCGCTCCAGACCAGGTGGTCTGCCTGCATCCGCAGCCGGATGCGGGCGTTGGGGGCGTTGTGCATCTCCTCGGCCGCCACGGTCGCCGCCTCCGCCATCCGGTCGGTGTGGGCGAGTGCCTGGGTGAGCCGGTAGACGATCGAGGCGCGCAGGTCGGGCGAGACGCCGGGTTCGGCGAGCACCTCCCTCAGGTGGGCCACCGTGGCCGTGGGCTCGATCAGGAAGGTGGCTCCGGCGAGTTCGTGCAGCAGCGCGGCGCGGTCCTCCGCGAGCGGCGGTTCCTGGAGCGCGCGGGTCAGCAGGCGCCGGGCGGCCTCCGGGGCACCGGCGCGCAGGTATTCGCGTGCCGCGTCCCGGAGGCACTCGACCGCCTCGGGCTTTCCCTCGCAGGGGACCTCCAGCAGGTGCCGCGCGGCGGCGGTGGGGCCGTACCCGGCGGCGCGGACGGACACCGCGGCCGCGTTGTGCATGCCCACCCGGATGCTGGGGGTGATGGACCGGTAGATGGCCGTGGCGATCAGCGGGTGCACGAACTCCAGGCCACCCCCGGGTGCCTCGGCGGCCAGGATCCGTGCGGCGCGCAGCGTGCGGGTCGCCTCCCTGGCCGCCTCGGCGCCGCCGATCACGGCGACGCCCGCGGCGAGGTCGGGGTCGGCGGGTGTCCCGAGTACGGCCACGGCCTGGGCGAAGCGGAAGGTGGCCGTTCCGAGTTGCTGGAGGCGCTCGATGAGTCCGGGGCCCTTGACCGCCGACGCCAGGTCCCGCATCACGGGCAGGTCGTCCTTGGTGCCCTTCAGGTTCCGTTCGGCGAGCCGGATGGCGAGTTCGACCGTCTCGAACGGGCTTCCGCTGGTGACCTCCCAGCACTCGTGGCAGAAGTCGTCCCCGGCCGCCTCCCCCACCTCAGCGCGCACGATCCTCGCGACACCGGCGGTGGAGAGCGGCACCAGGGGGTAGGGACGGCCGCCGTGCCCGGTGAACAGGGCGCGGAAGGCGCCCGCTTCGGCGGGCAGGTCGTCGGGCCGGTAGGCGGCGACGATCAGCATCGGCAGGTCCGCGGCCCTCGCGGCGAAGGAGGTCAGCCAGTCGAGGGACTCACTGTCCGACCAGTGCACGTCGTCCAGGAGCAGGACGACGGGCGCGTTCTTGACCGCGAGCCGGGTCATGACCCAGTCCAGACCGTCGCGGACCCCGGTCGGGTCCGGGGTGTGGTCGGTGTTCGTGGCCTCGAGGCCGAGCGCGGTGGCGACGATGTCGTACCAACTGCCCAGGAAGGCGTGGCGTTCCGTCTCCTCCATCGCCGCCAGGACCGGCTGGACGAGCTGGCGGACCACATGGAACGCCAGTTCCTGGGCCGTCTCACCGCCCCGGCCGGAGAGCACCGTGCAGCCGCGGGCCGTGGCGCGGACCCGGGCCTCCGTCATCAGCGCCGTCTTCCCCAGCCCTGCCGGGCCGGTGAACGCGAGCAGCCCGCCGTGCCGTGCGCGTGCCACCGCGTCACCGGAGTCGCAGAGTCGCGACAGCGCGGAGTCGAGCGCCTCGAGTTCCAGCTGACGTTCGATCAGTGAGCGAGGCGCGCCGATCGGTTGCCGCGACCCATGCACCATGTGCGGTACCGCTTCCTGTCGTTGGTCCTCGGGGGTGAGCGCCGAGCGTACGCCGGGGTCGCGGGCGCCCTCAGCGCATTGCCAAGTGAGGATGACAGGTACGGGTGAAATTTCAGCGGTCCCGGGTTCCCGGCCCGCCCTTCGGGTAGCGTTGCTTGTTTGGGCGCCCTTGCAAGACGGCTAAGCGCCCTTGGAGGACAGCGCGAGCGGTTCGGTGGCGTCCGCGTACCGCGGCACGGTGCGGGACCAGTAGTAGCAGCCGCGGATCCAGCCGGTCATGCCCTCCACGTACCCGATCCCGGCGGGAGTCAGCCGGGGTCCGATCTCCTCGTACAGTCTCTGGATCTCGGCGATCGTGCGGTTGATCCTGCGAACGGCGAGGGTCACCGCCTGCGGGAGGGGGTAGCGGCCCGCGCGCTGATAGGCGAGGGCCAGGTTGATCAGGCCGCCCGCGCGGTGCTCCTTCACGGCGGAGAAGAGGTCGGGGATCCAGACGGCGGCGTCGGCGCACAGCCGTTCCAGGCGCCGCATCGCGGGGTCGTGGAGTTCGGCGGGGGTCAGTTCGCGGGGCTGAGCGGCCTCGTAGAGCGGGTAGAAGGGCTCGACTCCCGCGATGAGCGAGCGCACCGAACAGCTCAGGCCGACGCCCACGGGGGCGGACTGTGTCTGGGCCACCGACTCGTACAGCAGACCGTGCACGTACTCCCGGCTCTTCCAGGCCCACCGCGCCGCCTGTCCCGGCGTGCACCGCTCGCGGACCTGTCGGTGCAGGTCGGACAGGGCGGCGCCGAGGCCGGTGGTGGGTGGCTGGTCGTCGCGGAGGATCGCCACGCTCTCGCAGAGCATGGGCAGCAGACGGCCGGGGTGGCGGCGGCCCACTTCTTCCGCCGCGTCGTCGAAGACGAATTGGTAGGCGATCTGAAGGGCGACGAGCTGGAGTATTTCCGCGTCCACGGTGGGGCTGTTGTAGGACGCCAGTTGTGCGGGGCGCGTGCGCTCGATCATGTCCGACACGGCAGGGTCGTCGGTCAGTCCCCAGGTGCGCAGCCAGGTTTCGACGGCGGATTCCGCCTGGGATTCCTGGGGATGGCGCTGGAAGGGAAAAGGCATGTACAGCGTTCGGTCTACGAGTTCCCTGAGGCTGCCGGTGCGTGCATTTCCGTGTGCTTCGGTCGGAATTCCCTCATGGACCGTTGGCACCGTGGTCACCTTCCTCTCCGTGGGTCAGGACTCCGGTACGGGCCGCCGCGGTTCGCAGATCATCTCCAGGGAGCGGGGGCCGAGGGTCACCGCGGGCCGTGGGGGCGCGGGGCGGCGGTGGGGTGGGTGGCGCAGGCGCCAGTGCGCGGCGACGGCCGCGAGGGCGACGGTGGCCTCGGCCATGGCGAGGGTGTCGCCGACGCATTTGCGGTTGCCCGCGGAGAACGGCAGCATCGCGCCGCCCGGCACCCCGGCGGCCCGCTCCGGCAGCCAGCGCTCGGGGCGGAAGGCGTGCGGGTCGGGGAAGGAGGCCGGGTCGTGGTGGAGCAGGTAGGGGCTGTACAGGACGGTCGTGCCGCGGGGCAGCCGCTGTCCGGCCAGTTCGGTCTCCCGGGTCGTGACACGTGTGAAGAGCCAGCCGGGCGGGCTCACGCGCAGGGTCTCGGTGACGACGCGGCGGGTGTGGCCGAGCCGGGCCAGGTCGGCGTGGCCCGGGGCGCGCCGGCCGGTGAGGACCGCGTCGGCCTCCCGGTGCAGCGCGCGCTCCGCCTCGGGGTGGTCGGCGAGCAGGGCGAAGGCGGAGGCCAGGCACATCGCCGTGGTCTCGACGCCGGTGAGCAGGAGGGTGACCAACTGGTCCTGGATCTCCCGCTCGTCGAGCGGCGCGGGGTCGTCGTCGGTGCCGTCGGCCGCCTGGAGCAGGGTGGCCAGGAGGTCGTCGCGCGGGCCGCCGTCCCGTCCGCGTTCGGCGACGATCCCGGCGACGAGCGCGTGCAGTCGGGCGAGGGCCTCGCGGTAGCGGCGGTTGGCGGGGGTGGGCAGCCGGAACGGGGCGTCGAAGGGTACGACGGTGCGGACGAACAGGCCCCGGACGACGGCCTCCAGGCTGTCGCGTACGGTGGCGGACCGTTCGGCGTCCAGGGAGCCGGAGAAGAGGACCTGGCTGGTCACCCGGGTGGTGAGCGCCATCATGGCCGCGGTGACGTCGATCCGCTGCCCCGGCCGCCAGGTGCGGCACAGTGCCCGCGCCTCCACCCCGGTCAGGCGCGCGTACTCGGCGACGCGGGCGGCGCGGAAGGCGGGTTGCAGGAGCCTGCGCTGACGGCGGTGGGTGTCCTGGCGGCAGGTGACGAGGCCGTCGCCCATCAGGGCGCGGAGCCGGTCGTAGAGCGGGCCGCCCTTGTCGAAGGTGTGCGGGTCCATGAGGACCTGGTGGGTCACCTGCGGGTGGCAGGCCATCCAGGCGCGCACGGGGCCGAGCCGGATTTCGACCAGATCCCCGTGCGCCGGAAGGGAATTCAGGAAGTCCAGCGGGCGCCGGAACAAGGCAATAGCGTGGCCCGCGACCGGGAATATGCCTGGCGCAGTACCCACTGTCCATACTCGCTGCGGCCCGGTCATGGCATCGGTCACCGGATACCCCCTGTCTCAGTCGACACACGGAAATTCGGCGCCCCCACCGGCGTGACGCTTGAATTCTTGTTCTGCCCAGTCCATCCCGGGTACGGCTCCATGAATCCTCTTTGCGCGGGGGCGCACGGGTGCACGAGGAAGCAGGCGCGAACATCAGTCAATGGCATGTCGCACGGAACTTCCCTTGACATCCCCAGGGAGGGACCCCTCCCTTCGGGCGTAGTGCAACCATTCAGGCAAGAGGGTTGTCTCACCTGATAACAGAACCCTTCGCTCCGTCGGGGGCCGAAATGAGACGAAACAGAACAACATGGGTCACGCTGGCGCTCATGGGCGCCACACTGGGGCTGGCCACCGCTCCCGCCCAGGCCGCCGCTCCGGCGGCCGTCGCACAGACGTCGTGCCCGACCGGCTGGGGCAGCCTCGACAAGGCCCGCCCCGCAAGCACGACGGCACCGGTGAGGAACGTCAGGACCGGCCGCCACGCCTGCTTCGACCGGATGGTGATCGACGTCCCCGGCGCGGGCACCGGCACCGGCTCCTGGGTCCGGTACGTCACCCAGCTCCGCCAGGACGGGTCGGGGCGTGTCGTCCCCGTCGCCGGAGGAGCCGTCCTGGAGGTGCGGGTCATGGCACCCTCCTACGATCCGGAGACCGGCGCCCCCACCTATCCGGCGCGGCCGGGACGCCCCCTGCCGGGCGTCGACCTCACCGGCTACCGCACCTTCCGGGACGCCCGCTTCGCCGGGAGCTTCGAGGGTGACACCCAGTTCGGGCTCGGCGTCCGCGCCCGGCTGCCGTTCAGGGTGCTGACGCTCACCGACCGTGTGGTGGTGGACGTGGCGCACTCGTGGACCGGTCGCTGACGCCCGTACGGATCGCTCGGCCGAAGGCCGGAGGCGGGGGCATCTGCCGCCTCCGGCCTTCGTCGCGCCGGGAGTATTGACGCCTCCGTGAAACAAGTCAATAGTTTTTGTATCTTCGGCTCACCGACGAGATCGCCCGCCCCCGCGCACCGACAGGAGATCGCCCATGGGTCGCTACGGCAGGCTCCGCCGCATCCAGCAGATGGACCCGCTCCACGACCACGAGCAGATCTTCCGCTGGATCACCCAGTACGAGTTCCCGCGCGACTACCTCAACGGGGTCTCGGTCGCCTTCCTGCGCGACTACGGCGTCCCCCGCGTCTCCCGGCTCCTGGACCGCACCCAGGAGTTCGAGCGGGCCGGACAGAAGCGCTACGACGACACCGTGCTGATGGCGTACGAGCTGGTCCGCGACGGGATCGGCTCCGAGCACGGCCGGGCCACCGTGCGGCACCTCAACCGCATCCACGGCCGCTACCGCATCCCCAACGAGGACTACCTGTACGTGCTCGCGACCACGGTGGTCGGCCCCAAGCGGTGGATCGACCGGTACGGCTGGCGGCCCCTGTCGGAGCCGGAGACGGAGAGTCTCGCGCTGGTGGGACGGCGCATGGGCGAGATGATGGGGATCAGCCGATTACCGCGCGACTACACGGAGTTCGAGCGGTTCCACGACGCCTACGAACGCGAGATGTTCGCCTACGACCCCGCCAACCGGAGGGTCGCGGCGGCCACCTTGCGGGTCCTCACCGACTGGTACCCGGCCCCGCTGCGCCCGCTGGCCGCACGCGCCTCGCTCGCCGTCCTCGACGAGCCGCTGCTCACCGCGCTCGGCTTCCGCCCGCAGCCGCGCTGGGTGCGGACCGCCACCCACCGCGCCCTGCGGGCCCGCGCCGCGCTGATACGACTGCTGCCGCCCCGCCCCGAGTTCCTGCCGCGGCGGCCCAAGCCGCGCAGCTACCCCTTCGGCTGGACGCTGGACGACCTCGGCCCGCACTGGGCCCAGTCCCGGCCGCTCACCCCGCTCCCGGACGAGAACCCGGCGGAGGGGGCGGACCCACGGTCCGCGCCCGCCGTCCCGGCCCCGGCGCGGACCCCCGGACAACCCGTTCCGCCACAGGAGGCCCGATGACCGGCACGACCCCGCAGACCACACCCCGCACCGAGACCTTCGTCTCGTACGCGCCCGCGACCGGTGAGCCCGTCGGCGAGCACCCGGTGGCCGGGCCGGAGGCGGTCGGCCGGGCCGTGGCCCGGGCCCGGGCCGCCGGGGCGACCTGGGCCGCCCTGTCGCACGCCGAGCGCCGCGCCCGGCTGCTGCGCTGGAAGCGGGCGATCGCCGACTCGCTGGACACCGTGGCCGGGACCATCGCGGCGGAGACCGGCAAGCCGCACGGTGACGCCGAACTGGAGGTGGTGCTCACCCTCGAGCACCTGGCGTGGGCGGCCCGCAACGCCGGGCGGGTACTGCGGCGGCGCCGGGTGGGCAGCGGGCTGTTCGCCGCCCACCAACGGGCCACGCTGGTGCACCGGCCGCTCGGCACCATCGGGGTGATCGGCCCGTGGAACTACCCCTTGTACACCCCGATGGGCTCCATCGGCTACGCGCTGGCGGCCGGGAACGCCGTGGTGTTCAAGCCCTCCGAACTGACCCCGGGCACGGGCGTGCTGCTCGCCCGGCTCTTCGACGAGACCCTGCCCGCGCACGCGGGAGTGCTCTGCGTCGTCACCGGCGCGGCGGCGACGGGCGGGGCGCTGGCCCGCTCCGGGGTGGACAAGGTGGCGTTCACCGGCTCCCCCGGCACCGCGCGCAAGGTGATGGCGGTGTGCGCCGAGTCGCTGACGCCGTTCCTCGCGGAGTGCGGCGGCAAGGACGCGGTGATCGTGACCGCGGACGCCGACCTGGACGCCGCGGCCGACGCGATCGTGTGGGGCGCGCTGAGCAACGCGGGCCAGACCTGCGCGGGCGTCGAACGCGTCTACGCGGTACGGGATGTCCACGGCGCGCTGTGCGAGCGGGTCGTGGAGCGGGCCCGCGCGCTCAGGCCCGGCGCGGCGCCGGACGCGCACTACGGGCCGATGACCATGCCGGGGCAGACCGCCGTCGTGGAGCGGCACGTCAGCGGGGCGCTGGCGGCCGGGGCGCGGGCGCTGCTGGGCGGCGCGGAGTCGGTGTCGGGGCCGGTGGTCACCCCGGTGGTGCTGGCCGGGGCGCCGGAGGACTCGGCGGCGATGACGGAGGAGACCTTCGGGCCGACCGTGGCGATCAACGAGGTGGCGGACGTGGACGAGGCGGTGGCCCGCGCCAACGCCTCGCGGTACGCCCTCGGGGCCGCGGTGTTCTGCGGGAACCGGCGCCGGGGCGCGGCGATCGCGGCCCGGCTGGACTCGGGGGCGGTGTCGGTGAACTCGGTGCTCGGGTTCGCGGCGATCCCGGCACTGCCGTTCGGCGGTTCGAGGGACTCCGGGTTCGGGCGGATCCACGGGGCGGAGGGGTTGCGTGCGTTCACGGCCGTGCAGTCGGTGACGGTCCAGCGGTTCGCCCCGCCGATGAACCTGACCTCGTTCGGTGCCCCGGCTGCCGTGCGGGAGCGTGCGGTGCGGCTGGCCCGGGGGCTGCACCGGCGGCGGTGAACCGCCGGGCGCCCGCCGGCGGCGGTCAGGCGTTCAGCAGGGGCGCCAGATAGCGGCGGGCGAAGGCGCGGGCCTGGTCGTCGTCCTCCATCTCGATGCAGCTGGTGGGGTTCAGCAGGAAGGAGACGGCGACCCGGACCATGAGTTCGGCGACGGGCCGGGGGTCGGAGCCGGGCCTGCCCTCGGCCTGCTGGGCGCGGCGCAGATGGGCCGTCAGATAGTCGACGGTGGCGGTGAGGGAGGGGCCGCCCTGCACGGTCAGGTACGGCAGCACCACCTCGGGCTCCAGGCGCAGCAGCCCGCCGAAGAGCGGATGGGCCCGGGTGTGCCGCAGGGCCACCACGAAGCCCTCCACGACCCGTTCCTCCATGGTCGGCAGGGCCGCCACCGCGGCGTCCAGCTGCTGGAAGAACCGGCTGCCCTCGCGCAGCAGACAGGCCTCGACGAGGTTGTCCTTGCTCTGGAAGCGGCGGTAGACGGTGACGCGGGAGACCCCGGCCCGTTTGGCGACGTCGTCCATCGACGAGCGGCGCAGGCCGAAGATCGTGAACTGCTCCAGCGCGGCGTCGAGGATGCGCCGCGCCACTTTTTCCTCCGTCTCGGGCTGGGCGAGGGCCCGGGCGAGCAGGGAGTCGTTCGCGGAAGTCGTCTTCATGGTGCTTCTCACGATACCGCCACACCGTCGGTCGAGATACTGTGAGACGGAAAGCATATCTTTGTAACACCCGGACTCGGGAGGAACCCATGGGCAGTCGTCTCACCGAAGAACAGTCCGACTTCGTCGCGGCCATCCGCGACTTCGCCAGACGCGAGTGCGGCACCCGCGAACAACGGGACGCGCTGACCAAGGGGGGCCGCACGGCCCACGACCCCGGGCTGTACGGCAGGCTCGCCGAGCTGGGCTGGCTGGGGGTGTGCCTGCCCGAGGAGTACGGCGGCGCGGGCGGCGGACTCGCCGACGCCTGTCTGTTCCTGGAGGAGACCGCCTACGGCATGGTCCCGGCGGGCGGCTTCATCACCACCGTCATCGCCGCCAAGGCCTACGAGCGGTTCGGCACCGAGGTCCAGCGGCGTGAGGTGCTCGGTGGTGCCGTGCGCGGCGACGTCCTCTCCATCGCCATGTCGGAGCCCGGCGCCGGGTCCGACGTGGGCGCGCTGCGCTGCAAGGCCGAACGCCTGCCGGACGGCGACTGGCTGGTCGAGGGCCAGAAGACCTGGATCTCCAGCGCCCACCACGCCCGTAGCATCCTGCTGGTGGCCCGCACCGGCCCGGACAAGCACGGCGGTCTGACGATGTTCCACCTGCCCGCCGGGACCCCCGGCGTGGCGATCCGGGGCATCGAGACCATGGGCGGCGACGAGGTCAACGACGTCTTCCTCACCGGCGTACGACTGCCCGCCGACGCCACCGTCGGTCAGGTCGGCGACGGCTGGAAGCAGTTGATGGCGGGGCTGAACTACGAGCGGCTGTTCCTGGCGGCCAACATGCTGGGCCTGGCCCGCCGCGCCTTCGACGACGCCCTCGCCCACATCAGCGAGCGCGAGCAGTTCGGGCGGCCCGTCGGCTCCTTCCAGGCCCTGCGGCACCGGATCGCCGACCTCGCCACGGAGATCGAGTGCACCCGGCTGCTGATCCGCGACGTCGCGGCGGACTGCGACGCGCGGCCCGAGCGGCTCTTCCCGCGCGAGGCGTCCATGGCCAAGCTCAAGGCCACCGAGACCGCCAAGCGGACGGCCCTGGAGGGCATGCAGATGATGGGCGGCTACGGCTACGCCACCGAGTACGACATGGAGCGCCATCTGCGGGCCGCGGTGGTCTCCACGGTCTACGGCGGCACCAGCGAGATCCAGCGGGACCTGATCGGCAAGACCTACGGCCTGTGACGGGCCCCGCACCGCGATGACAGTGGTCGCCACCCCCGCCCGGGTGTGGCGACCACCGGTACGTGAAGGGGACTCAGTCGCCGTAGAGCGCGGCCAGGTCGGCGCCGTACTTGTCCCGGATGATCCGGCGCCGCATCTTCAGCGACGGCGTCAGCTCGCCGGTCGCCGGTCCCCACTCCTCGGTCAGCAGCCGGTAGCGCTTGACCTGTTCGGTGCGGTTCAGCCGGGAGTTGGCCGCGGCCACCGCCCGGTCCACCTCGGCCCGCACCACCGGGTGCGCGGCGAGGCCGGTGAGGCCGGTCCCGGCCTCGACACCGTGGGCCGTGGCCCACGCCGGTGCGGCCTCCGGGTCGAGCACCAGCAGGGCGACGAGATAGGAGCGGTTGTCGCCGTGCACCAGGGCCTGCCCGATCAGCGGGTGTTCCTTGAGGGCGTTCTCCACCAGCGCCGGGGAGACGTTCTTCCCCGTGGAGGTGATGATCATCTCCTTCTTGCGGTCGGTGAGCCAGAGGTACCCGTCCTCGTCGAGACGGCCGATGTCGCCGGTGGCCAGCCAGCCGTCGGCGTCGACCGCGGGCCGCACGGACCCGTCCTCGCGCAGATAGCCGGAGAAGACGGACGGACCGCGCACCTCTATCTCGCCGTCCGCGGCGACGCGGACCTCCACCTCCCCGACGGGCCTGCCCACCGAGCCCAGCCTGAAGCCGGTGCGGGGGCTGTTGGTGGTGGCGACGCCGGTGGTCTCGGTCAGCCCCCAGGCGTCCATGATGACGATGCCGAAACCCGCCCAGAACCTCACCACGTCCAGCGGCATCGGCGCCGACGCGCTCGCCGCCCAGGTCACCCGGTCGAGGCCGCCCGCGGCCAGCAGCGGCAGCAGCACCTCCGTCCGGCAGCGGTCGTAGCGCTCCTGGAGTTCCGGCGGCGGGGTCTCGCCCCGTTCGCGGTACCCGACGTACTCGCGGGCCACCTCCGCGGCGTCGTCGATGACCTGGCGCTGCTCGGGCGGCATCAGCGACAGCACGGCCCGCACGGTCGCGGCCAGCTTCTCCCACACCCGCGGCACCCCGAAGAACTGCGCCGGACGCACCCTGCGCACGATGTCGCCGACGCCCGCCGGGTCGGCGCACAGGTGCACATGGGAGGCCCGGTGGCAGGGCAGGTAGATGCCCAGCATCCGCTCGGCGATATGGGCGAACGGCAGGTAGCAGATGTGGTCCACGTGCGGCGGCAGCTCCACCACGGCGTCCAGCGCCAGCGCGTTGGCGAGCACATGACGGTGGGTCAGCACGACGCCCTTGGGCTCGCCGGTGGTGCCGGAGGTGTAGACGACGGTCAGCGGGTCGTCTGGGCGGGCGGCGTCCAGCGCCTTGCCGAACTCCGCCGGGACCGGTTCGTCCTGGAGGGCCGCGTACGCGAGGTGCGCTCCCTCCTGGTCCGGCTCGACCACGACCAGCCGTTCCAGCGGGGTGCCGGGGTCGTCGAGGAGCGGCGCCCACACCGCCACCTGCGCCGCGCCCTCCACCACGGCGACCCTGGCCCGGCAGTTGCGGGCGATGTGGGTGATCTGCTCGGGCGCCGCGGTGCCGTAGACGCTGACCGGGACCGCGCCGATGCGGACCAGTGCCAGGTCGGAGAGCCAGTGCTCGGGGCGGTTGGCCATCATCAGCAGGACGTGGTCACCGCCGCCGACGCCCAGTGCGGCGTACCCGGCGGCGAGGCGGGCGGTGTCCTCGTGGACCTGCGCCCAGGTGCGGGTCGTCCACTCGCCGTCCGGCTGCCGCCAGGACACGGCGGGCAGGCCGGGGTAGTCACGTGCGTTGCGGGTCAGCAGCAGCGGCAGGGTCGCGTCCGCCGGTGTCGCTGGCTGCTGGTCCCCGCTCGTGCGGGGGGCTGACGTCATCGGAGCCTCCTTGCGGGTCGGGGTGGAACGCCGGGCGACGGAAGCGCTCAGCCGAGCAGGGACCGGCCGATGATCTCCTTCATGATCTCCGTGGTGCCGCCGTAGATGGTCTGGACCCGGCCGTCGACGAACGCCTTCGCGACCCGGTACTCGGTCATGTAGCCGTAGCCGCCGTGCAGTTGCAGACAGCGGTCGGCGACCCGCTTCTGGAGTTCGGTCGCCCACCACTTGGCCATCGACGCGTCCACGGGGGTGAGCCGTCCCCGGTCGTGCTCGGTGATACAGCGGTCGACGAAGGCGCGGGTGACGGCCGCCTCGGTGGCCATCTCGGCGATCTCGAAGCGGATGTGCTGGAGCCGGGCGAGCGGCCTGCCGAAGGCCTCCCGCTCCTTCACGTACCGCGTGGTGACGTCGAGGATCTCCTCCGCGGCGGCGGCCGCGCCGACGGCGATGGCCAGCCGCTCCTGGGCGAGGTTGGCCATCAGGTAGGTGAAGGCCTGGTTCTCCTCGCCCAGCAGGTTCTCCTTGGGCACCCGCACGTCGTCGAAGAAGAGTTCGGCGGTGTCCTGGGCCTTCTGTCCGATCTTGTCTAGGTTGCGGCCGCGTTCGAAGCCGGGCGTGCCGCGCTCGACGACCAGCAGGCTCTGTCCGCCACTGCCGCCCTCGGGGGTGGTGCGGGCGACGACCACGACGAGGTCGGCGAGAATGCCGTTGGAGATGAAGGTCTTGGCGCCGTTGAGCAGGTAGTGGTCGCCCTGGTCGGTGGCGGTGGTCCGGATGCCCTGGAGGTCGGAGCCGGTACCGGGCTCGGTCATGGCGATGGCGGTGACGATCTCGCCGGAGGTGAAGCCGGGCAGCCAGCGCCGCTTCTGTTCGTCGGTGGCGAGACGGGTGAGGTACGGCCCGACGATGTCGTTGTGCAGACTCAGCGCGAGACCCGAGGCGCCCGCGCGGACGAACTCCTCGATGAGGACGGCGCTGTGCCGGAAGTCGGCGGTGCCCCCGCCGCCGTACTCCTCGTCGACGGCGAGCCCCAGCAGGCCCTGGCGTCCCGCCGACCGCCACACCTCGCGGTCGACCACGCCCTCCCGCTCCCACCGTTCGTGGTGCGGCAGCACCTCCTTGGTCAGGAAGGTGCGGACGGTCTCACGGAAGGCCTCGTGCTCCGGGCCGTAGAGTTCCCTCTCCATGTCACAACCAGCTCCTCACGCGCTCGACGAGCCGGGCGGGCTCGGGTCCGACGGGGGTGATGTTGAGCATCGTCACGCCCGACTCGCGGAAGGCCTCGACGCGGTCGCGCACATGACCCTCCGGGCCCGCCAGACTGATCAGTTCCAGCAGTTCGCCGGGTACGGCGGCCTCCGCGTCCTTCTTGCGGCCCGCCAGGTAGTGCTCCTGGATCGCGGCGGCCTCGGCCTCGTAGCCGTAGGCGCACACCAGGTCGTGGTAGAAGTTGCGGCCCTTCGCGCCCATGCCGCCGACGTAGAGGGCGACGGTGGGGCGCATCAGGTCACGGACGTCCGCGGCGTGTTCGCCGATGGCGAGAAGTCCGCCCGCCACCACGGACAGCGGTCCGAGCGCCGGGTCGCGCCGTGCGGCGCCCTCCGCGAGCGAGTCGCCCCACACCTTGGCCGCGTGTTCGGGGGCGTAGAGGAAGGGCAGCCAGCCGTCGGCGAGTTCGGCGGTCATACGGACGTTGGCGGGGCCGAGCGCGGCGACGTACACCGGGATGGTGTCGCGGACCGGGTGGGTGAGCAGCTTCAGCGGCTTGCCGAGGCCGGTGCCCTGGTCGGGCGGGAGCGGCAGGTCGGTGATGCCCTGGTGCTCGATCACCTCGCGGCGCCAGATCCGCCGGGACAGCTCGATCACCTCGCGGGTGCGGCCCAGCGGGCGGTCGTAGCGGCGGCCGTGCCAGCCCTCGACCACCTGCGGCCCGGACGCGCCGATGCCGAGCAGGGCGCGGCCTCCGGTGAGGGCGTCGAGTCCGGCGGCGGTCTGGGCGATCAGCGCGGGGGTGCGGGAGTAGACGTTGAGGATCGCCGAGCCGACCCGCAGCCGCTCGGTGCGGGCGGCCAGATAGCCCATGATCGTCGGGGAGTCGAAGCCGTACGCCTCGGCCACCCAGACGGCGTCGAGCCCCGCGGGCTCCAGGGCGGCGGCCTGGTCCGCGGCGATGCGCGGGTCTCCCGCGTACGTCAGGGGGGTGGACAGTTCCATTCACGGGGCCCTTCACGAGTTCGAGTGCTCTCGGTTCTCCGCACACCTGGAACGTACTGAGCGTTCGCTAAGAACGTAGGAGCGAGGGGGCGGATGGTCAACTCCTGTGTCACACTCGGTTTTCAAGGTGCCGATCACCGGGAGAGCACCGCGTCGCCTGAGCGATCGACAAGCATCACGAGCGAGGAGAGGCGTTGAGCATCGAGCCGAGCCAGGACACCGCACCCCTCACCCAGCACTGGCGCTCCTACGGGCCGCTCGAACTGCACCCGATCCTGCTGCACGCCATGCGGGCGTTCAACGAGCACGGGTACCACGGCACCTCGGTGCGCGACATCGCCTCCCGGGTCGGCGTGACCGTGCCCGCCCTCTACTACCACTACGAGAACAAGCAGGCCCTGCTCGCCACCCTGCTCGAGACGTCCATGAAGGACGTCCTGGACCGCTGCCGGGCCGCCGCGGCGGAGGCGGGCGACGATCCGCTGCGCCGCTTCTGCGGCATGGTCGAGTCGATCGTCCTCTACATGGCCCACCGCAAGGGCCTGGCCTTCCTGGACACCGAGATCCGCAGCCTGGAGCCGCAGAACCGGGCCCGCTACGTCGCCCTGCGCGACTACCTCCAGCACATGCTGCTCGACACCGTCGAGGCGGGCATCGCCCGCGGTGTCTTCACCACCCCGATCCCCTCCGACGCGGTCCGCGCGGTCCTCGTCATGTGCCAGGGCGTCGCCAACTGGTACCGCGCCGACGGCCCCCTCACCGCCGAGGAGGTCGCCGAACGGCACGTCCTGCTCAGCCTCGGCACGGTCGGCCACCCCGGCGCGGTCACCGGCGAGGGCGAGCTGCCGGTGGCCCGGCCGCGCGGACGCGGGCCGCGCGCGGTGCGTCAGGCTCGCTGATCAGGGGCGGGCGCCGGGCCGGACGGGACACCTTGCCCAGGGCCGGTCGGCCCGACCCGGGGTCCGCTCAGCCCTGTGCGGCAGGAGCCCGCGCGACGGATTCTGAAGGCGTGGGCTCCACGAGGAGCGACATCCAGGGCCGCACCGGGGCCGTACCGAGTACGTACCGGGTCCGCACGGGCCCACACCGGGTCCGCACGGGCCCGCACGGGTCCGCACCGGCGAGTCCGCGACCGGTCGAGGAGGAACAGCGATGAAGGCCACCAGCATCGGCGCGCTCATGGTCCGCGACGTCATCACGGCCGACCCCGGCACGCCGCTGGAGGACGCCGTCGGCCTGTTCCGGGAGCACCGTGTCAGCGGGCTTCCGGTGGTCGACGGGGACGACCGGGTCATCGGGGTGATCTCCGAGCGCGACCTGGTGCTCCGCCGCTCGCGCACCGGGACGGTGGGCGAGGTCATGTCGGTGCCCGCCGTCACCGTGCGGGCCGACGCCCCGGTCCCCGAGGCCGCCCGGCTGCTCGCCGAGCACGAGATCAAACGGCTGCCCGTGGTGGACGACGAGGACCGGCTCGTCGGCATCGTCACCCGGCGCGAACTCCTCCAGGTATTCCTGCGCACCGACGAGCACATCCGGCACCAGATCCGGCGCCGGGTCTTCACCGACACCCTCGCCGTCGACCCGGAAGCCGTCGACATCACCGTCCGGGACGGTGTCGTCACGCTCACCGGACGGCTGGAGCGGCGCAGCGACGTCAAGGTCGCCATCGGCATGACGACCCGCCTCGACGGGGTCGTCACCGTGCTCGACCAGCTGTCGTACCGCGTCGACGACTCCCGCCCGCGCCCCGCCGAGGAGGCGGCCCTGCACGGGGTGACGGACGACTGGCTGCGCGGGGCCTGAACCCGGGCCGCCCTGGAATAGCCCTGTCAGGACAGCCGCGTCTCGGCCGTCGTGCTGGTGAAGCCGTTGGTCGTGGTGATGCGCAGCCGTACGTCGTCGCCCGGCTGGAACTGGCCGCGGTCGACGTCGACCGTGGGCTCCTTGAGGCCGACGCCGACGGTGCGCCAGGTGCGTCCGCCGTCCGCGCTGATCTGTGCGGAGTAGGAGTAGTCGGGCTCGGTGTCCTGGTCGAACTCCAGCGTCATGCGGAGCATGCCGTCGATGCCGCCCGCGTCCCGCGCCGCCCGCAGCTCCGGTGGGCTGCCCGCCGGGTGGAAGGTGTCCACCACGTCGCCGTCGAGGAGGAGTTCGACGGCCTCGGGAGCCGGGCCGACGGAGGTCACGGCGTCGATCAGGCCGGTGCGGTCGGCGCCGGGCTCCGGTTCCGAGCCCAGCTTGACCGGGACCCGGACCTCCCGGGGCGCGGCCCCGCCGGACTGGAGCACCCTCAGCACTGCGGTCGGGCCGCCCTGGTCGCCGCCGGGGGCCGGTGCGCCCGCCGGGCCCGGCACCACCGCCGAGGGCTCCACCGGGTGCACGAACCGGATGCCGCCCTCGTGCCGGGTCAGGTTCACCGTCCCCACGATGCTGACGAGTTGCCCCGGGCCCCCGCCGTCGGGTGACGGTCCCGCCGTCTCCCCGGCGTGCGCCGCCCTGCGGACCGTGGTGACGGGCCGCGCCGGGTCGCGGTCGTCGGGGCGTCCGCTGCCGGTGCCCGTCCCCGCGGCCACCGTCGTCGCCCAGTGCGCCGAGGAGGGCATCGGGACGGGTTCCGCCTCGGGGGCGCCGCCCGACACCAGGGCGTCCTCGGCGAGCAGACGGCGCCTGATGCCGTCGTAGGTGTACGAGCTGAGCCACTGGCGCGCGCAGTACGTCATCACGTCGTGCCACTGTTCGCCGGGCAGCGCCCGCATGGGTACGCCGAGGGCCGGGTCGCCCACGTCGAAGCCGACGTAGCCGTGCGTGGCGTCGCCCAACTGGCCGTTGTCGAAGGGGTAGTTCAGCAGGTCGTCGTGGCTCTCCCCGCAGAAGCCGGGGTGGCGGCGGCCGAAGGTGTGGCCCAGTTCGTGGCCGCCGTACCAGTCGCCGTACACGCCGTCGAAGTCCCAGCCGAAGCTGCCGGGCCCGGTCGGTCCCGAGGCCACCGTGCCGGGGTCGGGGAACGCCGGGATCCCGGCGGCCGAGCCGCGCATGTAGAACCCGCTGTCGGCGACCACCCCGTAGTAGTGGGTGCGCTGGTCGGCGCCCGCGCTCATGTCCAGGGCGCGCAGGGCGGCCAGTTGGGCGTTGATGTCGTCCGAGGTGAAGTCGGGCACGGCCATCGCGTCGACGACTCCGCGGCTGCTGATGACCTCGGCCACGGGATAGGCGCGTCCCAGCCAGGACAGCAGTGCCCGGTAGTCCAGTTCCCGCGGCGCGCGGACGGTGGGCGGGCTGCCGTACCGGTAGCGCATGCCGAGGACGCGCACCCGCAGCGGCGCCCCGGCGCGGAACCAGACCGTCGGACCGGCGGGCCCGGTCAGCGGCAGCGGCTGCCCGCCGGTCGCGTCGACGACGTTGACCGCGCCGACACCGAGCGCTCCCTCGGTCGTCAGCCAGGACGGGAGCACGAAGTTCAGGCTGAGTCCGGCGTCCCCACGACGGGTGGCGAGGTCGTGGGGCTGGGCCGGATCGAGGGTGACGGTGTTGACCGAGGCGATCGTGGTGGACGGTTCCGCCGGGGAGCGGCGGACGGCGATGGCGCCCCGCACGGAGACCGCGGGTCCGGAGGTACTCCTCAGGTACAGCCGGACGACGGTG
This sequence comes from Streptomyces sp. B93, assembly GCF_018070565.1. GTDB lineage: Bacteria > Actinomycetota > Actinomycetes > Streptomycetales > Streptomycetaceae > Streptomyces. The sequence continues at coordinate 75,060 of NZ_JAGPXL010000005.1, read as the reverse complement.
GTCTTCCCCGCGATCAGGGTCACCGAATGGTTGAGGTCCTGCACGGCCTGGGTGATCTCGGCCGCGTCCAGGACCGCTTGTGGCTGCGAAGACATGTGCTGACCCCCAGAGCGGGTGGTCCCCTGTGACCCACTCTAGTGAGGCGGGGGTGGGTGCGCGCGTCGGCGTCAGCGCCCGGGCGTCCCCTCGATCAGCCGTCGCAGCGCGGGGAGCAGGGCGTCGAGGTCCTGGCCGCTGCGGAAGGCGACGACGGTCGTGCCGGCGCCGTCGCCGTCCCGCGCCGAGGGCGCCGGGAACAGCGCGAGCACCTCGCGCATCGCCTCGTCGACTTCCGCCACCGGGTCGGAGGACTCCCCGCGCAGCCACCGCCGCAGCACGTGGTTGTGGGCCGCGACCACGGACGCCGCCATCAGCTCGGCCCGCAGCGAGGCCGATGCCGTCGGGTCGCCCATCCATTCGGCGATGAACTCCCGGAACAGCCGCTGGTAGCGGGCCACGCTGGCGATCTCCCGGTCCCGCAGCACGGCCACCTTGCTGGTCAGCGCGTACCGGCGGCGGGCGAGATCGCCCTCCTCGACGTAGTGCAGCAGCACCAGGCGGACCGCGTCCGAGACGGCGACCAGGGCGGTGCTGTGGCTGGACGTCGACAGCCGGTCCCGGATCAGGTCGAGCAGCCGGTCGTGGTCGGGGAAGATCACGGCTTCCTTGGACCGGTAGTGCCGGAAGAACGTCGTCCGCCCGACGCCCGCCCGCTCGGCGATCTCGTCGACGGTGGTCTGCTCGTATCCGCGTTCGTCGAAGAGCGCGAAGGCGGCGTCGGCGAGCCGGATCCGCACCGGCGGCTTGCTCATGACGGGTGACGAGTGGTCCGGCATGAGGATCAGACTAACGCCACGGCCCGGGTGGAGAGCGAGCGCGCACCTGGCGCCTCTCCCCTGATTCCGCGCCGCCCCTGGCGTTCACGCCGCGGTTGCGCTCCCCTGGAGATACAGAGGGGCACTAGTGTGGCGACCGGCCTCGGGCACGGCCTCGGCGAGATCTTCACCGCCCTGGCCGCGCGGCTGCCGGTCGGCGACATCGGGTCCTCGCGGACGTTCTTCCACCTCTCCCAGTCGATGCCCTACGACTTCGGCGCCAACAGCCGCCTGCTCAGCGAGACCGACAGGAGCTTCAACACCGGCAGCATGCGGGTGACGGTCCTGCGCGACCTCCTCGGTGTCACCGGCCCCAAGTACGGCCGCGGCATCAACGTCTGCAAGGCGTGCACCAGCCACCTCGACAGCCGGGCCGTCAACCCCTGCGCGGTCCCCGTGGGCGACCTGCGCCCCATGCGGCAGGCGTGGCTGGACCGGGACGTGGCCCACTGCGGTTACTGCCGGCCCGGCCAGATCATGGCCGCCGTCGCGCTCGTCCGCCGGGTCGCGGAGGAGGGCCGCGCCCTGACCGACGCTGACCTCGACGGCATCGGCAGCATCTGCCGCTGCGGCACGTACCTCCGCATCCGCGAGGCGATCAGGGAGGGCGCCGGGAACACGTGACACCGGTCCACCGGATCAGACGTCGAGGGCACCGGACGCGGGTCTGCGCAGCAGCCACTGCCCGAACGTCCGGCGCGGCGGCCGCACCACAACCCGCCCGAAGGCCTTCTGCCCCACCAGCTCCACCCGCAGCACGACCGGCGTACGAGGATCCGCGGAACCCTGGCGGTACTTGACCCTGCTGTGCACCAGCTGGAGGCCGTCGGTGTCGACGACGACGCCCGGCCTGGTGACCAGCGTCAGGGTCTTGCCCGTCATGGCCAGATCGATCCGCAGGGTGTCGTGCGTGGTCACCGCCTCGGTGAAGTCCAGCTCCACCTCGCAGAAGGTCACGGCGAGTTCGAGCCGGCGCGGTACCACCCAGCGCCCCGTGCGCCGGATGGCGCCACTGTGCACCTGCTCGATCCGGACGACGTCCTTGACCTCCGCCGCCGGCAGATCGGCGGTGAGCGGGGCCAGTTCGCCAAGGGTGCGCGCGGACAGGGCGGCCTCCAGCCGCTCGTCCAGTTCCTCCGCCGTCAACAGGCCGTCCCCCGCGGCGATCCGCAGCACGTCCACGACCCGGTCCCGGTCCGCGTGGGAGGCCCGCAACTCGGGCGACGAGCCGTGGCCGGAGCGCTTCCCGGAGGGCGAGGTCTCTCCCGACATGGTCCTGTCCTGTTCCTTCTCGAACATCTCCACACGACGCGGGCCGCGACGCGTGGAGAAGACTAACGCCGTATCAAGGAGCCACTGACAACCGCTTGCCCCCCGCACGAGACAGTGCGGACACTCACTCCCGCGCCCAGAACTATGGTGCTCACCATATACGCCTCTGACCTGCGCCTTCCTACGCGCCGCGGGCGGCCTTCCTCTCCGAGATGTTCGCGACCCGGATGCGTTACTCGGCGCCTCCGTCGGCGCGCGGTTCTCGTCGGTCGCGGCCGGTGCGCCCGCCCCGCTGATCGCCACCGGCCCGTGTGCGGGGTCAGTGGCGGTCCGGGGCGGACAGGTGGTGCAGGCGCAGGGCCAGCTGGATCTCCAGGGCACGGGCCGGGCTCTGCCAGTCGTCGCCGAGAAGTCGGCCGACGCGCTCCAGGCGCTGGGCGACGGTGTTGACGTGGACGTGCAGTGCGTCCTTGGTGCGGGCAGGGCTCATGCCGCAGCCGAAGTAGGCGTCGAGGGTGCGCAGCAGATCCGTGCCGCGGCGGTCGTCGTACGCCACCACCTGGCCGATGGTGCGGTCGACGAACCCGGCGATGTCCCGGTCGGTGGCCAGAAGCAGCCCGAGGAAGCCGAAGTCCTCGGCGGCGGCGCCGTCCCCGGTGCGGCCGAGCAGGCGCAGCGCGTCCAGGCAGCGGCGGCCCTCGGCGTAGGCGGCCGTCACCGTGTCGGGGCGCTCGGCGAGGTCCCGTACCGGTGCGGAGGCGCCGACGGTGACCGCTTCGTGGACGGCGGTGCCGAGTTGGCGGGCGGTCTGGCGGGCCAGGCCGGTGGCGGTGTCGCCAGGGGTGAGGGGCAGCAGCAGGACGGTGCCGCCGTCACGGGCGGCGGCCAGCCCGTGCCGGGTGGCGGCGAGGTGCGAGGCGGCGGACCACAGTCGGCGGCGGGCGTCCGCCTTCTGTTCGGCGTCGGCGGCCGTGCCGTCGAGGCGGGCGGCGAGGACGACGTGGGTGGCGTCGAGGTCGGCGCGCAGCCGGGCCGCGCGTTCGCGCAGCAGACGGGGGTCGCGGTCGCGGGCGTCCAGCAGGTCGTCGAGGAGTTCGCCGCGGACCCGCTGCTCGGCCTCGGCGGCGGAGCGCCGGGCGAGCAGCAGCAGGGAGGTGACCATGGCGGCCCGTTCGAGGGTGCGCTGGTCGACGGGGTCGAGTCCGGGGTGGCCGCGCAGCACCAGCGCGCCGAGCAGTTCGCCACCGGCGGCGACGGCGGCGATCCAGTCGTCGGCGTGCGGCACGGCGTGTCCCTCGGCGCGGGAGGCCTCCAGGGCTTCGGCGGGCGCGGCGGCGGCCTCGGTGAACTCGACGGTGCCGTCGAGGACCTCGGCGACCGCGGCGGCCACGTCATGGACGCCGCCGCCGCGCAGCACCAGCTCGGCGAGCCGGTCGTGCACCTCCGAGGCGCGTTCGATGACTCCGCTGCGGTCCTGGATGATCTCGTTGGCGCGCTCCAGACCGGCGAGGGCCGAGCGGGTCTCGGTGAGCAGGTTGGCGGTGTCGATGGCGGCGGCGGCCAGCGCGGCGAACGAGCCGAGCAGGGCGATCTGCGCCCGCTCGAAGACCCTGGCGCGCCGGTCGGCGGCGAAGAGCACCCCGATGACGTGGTGGCCGAGCGTCAGCGGGACGCCGAGGATGGCGACCAGCCCCTCGTCACGGACCCCGGCGTCGATCGTGGAGGTGTGCTGGAAGCGGTCGTCCTCGAAGTAGTCGTCGGTGACGTAGGGCCGGGCGGTCTGGGCGACGAGGCCGCCGAGCCCCTCCCCCATGCCGAGCCGCAGCTGCTGGAAGCGGGCGGCCACGGAGCCCTCGGTGACCCGCATGTAGGTGTCGCCGCGCTCCGGGTCGTTCAGGCTGAGGTAGGCGACGTCGGTGCCGAGCAGGGAGCGGGCCCGCTGCACGATGGCCCGGAGCACGGCGTCGAGGTCGCGCAGTCCGGCGAGGTCGTGCGCGGTCTCGAAGAGCGCGGACAGCTCGGCCTCGCGGCGGCGGCGTCCCTCCAGCTCGGAGCGGACGCGCAGGGCGAGCAGCTTGGCGTGTTCGAGCGCGCCGATCCGCTCGGCCGGGTGGCCCGCGGCGCGGGCCAGCAGCAGCGGCTGCTCGTAGGCGTCCGCCGAGGCGCCCCGGGCGAGCAGTTCCAGGAACGGCGCCTCGGCGTCGACGGCCGCGGCCTCGTCCGCCGGGCGTTCGGCGGACCGCACGTGATCACGGGACATGCTCACAGGATTCCTCATCACCCGGGCGCCCCGGCAGCCCTGTGGAAAACTTCGGCACCACCCGGTCGCGGCGGTCAGTGTGCGGTCCAGTCCCCGTCGAGGACGAGGGAGGCTCCGGTGCGGAATAACGCCTGTGGGCTGCACAGATGGGCGACGGCCCCGGCGACCTCGTCCGGTTCGATCAGGCGTTTGGCGGCGGTGTCCTGGAGGAGCACGTCGCGCGGCACGCGCTGCTCGGGGATGCCGTGCGCCCTCGCCTGGTCGGCGAGCCGCCGCCGGACCAGGGGGGTGAAGCACATAGCCGGGGTTCACGCAGTTGGAGGTGACGCCGTGGCGGGCCCGTGGCCGCCCCGGTGAGCACCGTCAGCCCGGCGTCGTCTCGAGCGCCCCTCTCCCACCCCATGTGGCGGCCACCCACACTTCAGCTGAGGCTTGTGGGCTCGAACCATGTGGGGGCCTCGAACATCGCCTGCTTGATCCGCAGCAGACCGAACTCGTTCAGCTCCGGCAGCGCGTCCACCGCGAACCAGCCGACCTCCAGCGACTCGTCGTCGTTGACACGTGCCGCCCCCTCGACGGCCCGGCAGCGGAACGTGATGTCCATGTACTGACAGACGTCGCCGTTGTCGTAGGTGACGGGGGTGAGCGCCTGGACGAGGACGACCCGCTCGGCGACGCAGCGCACCGCGGTCTCCTCCGCGACCTCCCGTACGGCGCACGCGGCGGGCTGCTCGCCCGGCTCGGGGATGCCGCCGATCACCGCCCACTCGCGGGTGTCCGATCGACGGTTCAGCAGCACTCTGCCGTCGTCGTCGAAGACGACGGCGGTGACTCCGGGGAGCCACAGGAGCTGATGACCGGCGGAGGCACGCAGGGTGGTGATGAAGTCAGGAGTAGCCATGGCGCCGACCCTAACGGGCCGTCCCCGGGCCCCGGACCGGTTCCGGGGGCGTACGGCGGTCGCAGGGCTACACCTCACCCGCGCGCCGCCCGCGCACACCGGCGGCGACCGCCCAGCCGGCACCGCCCGCGGCCACCAGCAGCAGCGCGATCTCCGGCCCCACGCCCAGCTGGGTGGCGGGCGTCTTCGAGGAGCGCAGCGGCACCTCCTGGACCAGCGAGTCCGCGACGAACATGCCGGTGCGCTGGGCGATCCGCCCGTCCGGCATGATGACCGCGCTGACCCCGCTGGTCACCGGGACGGTGACGGTCCGGCTGTGCTCGACGGCGCGGATCCGGGACATGGCGAGCTGCTGGTAGGTCATCTCGCTGCGGTCGAAGGTGGCGTTGTTGCTGGGCACGGAGATCAGCTGGGCGCCGTTCGTGACGGTGTCCCGCACGGCCCAGTCGAAGGCGGCCTCGTAGCAGGTGGCGAGGCCCACGCGGGCGCCGTCCATGGTGAACACGCCGGGCTCGCTCCCCCGGCTGAAGTCCTGGCGGACCATGCTGGTCCAGCTCTCGTTGACGGCGTCGAGCAGCGAGCGCAGCGGCAGGTACTCGCCGAACGGCTGGATCTGCCGCTTGTCGTAGGTGTCCACGGGTCCCTTGTCGGGGTCCCACAGGATCTGCTCGTTGAGCAGCTTCCCGTCCCGCGCGACCACCCCGCCCACCGAGACGGGCACCCCGATCGCCTTGGCCGCGCCGTCGATGACGGCACGCGCGTCGGCGTTGCGGAAGGGGTCGATGTCGGAGGAGTTCTCCGGCCAGAGCACGAAGTCGGGCTGCTCGACCCGGCCCGCGCGGACCTCGGCGGCCAGCCGCTCCGTCTCCCGCGCGTGGTAGTCGAGGACGGCTCGCCGCTGGTCGTTGAAGCCCAGTCCCGCACGGGGCACGTTGCCCTGGATGACCGCGACCGTCGCGGTGCCGTCCTCGGCCTTGTCGCTGACCAGCGACCGCGCCGCCAGGGCCGCCAGCACCGGCAGGGCCAGGCTCAGCAGCGCCACGACCGCGACCGGCCGTCGTACGACCGCGCCGCCGCGGCGTTCGAGGAACACACGCACCGCCTCGTAGAGACCGAAGCCGCACAGCACCACCGCGAAGCCCAGTACCGGGGTGCCGCCCACCGCGGCCAGCGGCAGGAAGACACCGTCCGCCTGGCCGAAGGCGACCTTGCCCCAGGGGAAGCCGTTGAAGGGAGCACGCGCGCGTGCATCCTCCCCGGCGATCCACACCGCCGCCGCCCACACCGGCCAGCCGGGCAGTCCCGACACCGCGGCGACACCGGCGCCGACCAGCGCCACGAAGACCGCCTCGATGACGACCAGGGCCAGCCACGGCCCCGGCCCGACCTCCACACCGGTCCACACCAGAAGCGGCAGCAGGAACCCCAGGCCGAAGAGGTAGCCGAGGCCCAGGCCCGCCTTCCAGCCGCGGCCGCGCAGTACCCAGCCGAACCCGGCGAAGGCGAGCGGGGCCAGCCACCACAGGGTGCGCGGCGGGAAGCTGACGTAGAGCAGCACCCCGGAGAGCGCGGCGACGGCGGCCGGGACCAGACGCAGCAGCCGCGCGGACCACGATCGGCGCGCGGTCACGGGCTCTGCCTGGTCCGGCTGGCCGACGGAGGTTGCGGTGACGGTCACTCCGGGAGTGTACGGCGGCTGACCTGGCCGCCGACAGCGCGGTCCCGTGCCCCCGCACCACCGCCGCACCGTTTCCGCGCATCCACGCTCCCCTCATCCCCAAAACGCCCGCCAGCCGTTACGGTGACCCGGAGCCGGACGTCACGCACACGACGACGGCACGATCACGGGTCGGGGGCGACCGGGGCGCGGGGGGACGCGGGGTGGGGTCCACAGGGATGACATCGGTGTCCGGCGCGGATGCCGAGGGAGCGAGACGCAGCTCCTCGGACGCGGCGGGCGTCGTCGTCCTCGCGGCCTGCGCCGGGTGGGCCGTGATCACGGCCGCCGCGCACGACGGCCGCCCGGAGGGTGTCCTGCTGGCCGTGCTGGCCGTGACCGCGGGGCATGCGGCGGGGCGGATGGCGGGGGCGGTGCTGCCGGTGGCCGCGCCCTCGGCCGGGGCGATGGCCGGGATCGGTCTCGCGGTGGCCGTGCCGCACCTCACCCCGGGCGCGCACCCCGGCGCCCCGCTCGGTCACAGCGGCGCCGTCGCCGCGCTGCTCACCCTGGCCACCGGCGCCGCCTGCTGCGCGGCCTGGTCCACGACCGCTGCGGGCGCGCGGTGGGCCCTGGGCCTGCTCGGCACCGGAGCGGTGGTCACCGCGGGTGTGCTCGGTTCCGCCATCGGGGTGATCGCCTGCGCGGGTGTGCTGCTCTGCTCGCTGGCCGCGGGCCGGATGCGCCGCCGTGGAGCCGGGCTCGCCGGGCTGGCGCTGGCCGCCGCCGCGGTGACCGGTGCCGTCTGGGCGGTGGCGGCCAGGAGGCTGCCGGACGGGCTCGCGGTGGCACTGGAGGGTCAGCTGACCGCGCACCGCGTCGAGCTGTGGCACGACGCGCTGGACATCGCGGGACGCGACGCCGGTCTCGGCGCGGGGCCCGGCCGGTTCGGGGAGCTGAGCCCGGCGGTGGCGCGGCTGACGCTGTCCGACGGCAAGCCGCACTCGGCGCCGCTGCAGCAGCTGGCCGAGCAGGGCGTCGTCGGGGTGCTGCTGCTCGGGGCGGCGTTCTGCTGGATGCTCGTCGCGCTGTGGCGCACCGCGCGCCCGACGCCGGTCGCGCTCACCGCGGGGGCGGCCCTGACGGCGCTGGCGGGCATCGCCGCGGTGGGCAACGCGCTCAGCTTCACCACCGTCTCGGCCGGTGCGGGCCTGCTGCTCGGGCTGGCCACGGCCCGCCCGCTCACCCGGGAGTCCCCGGCCCCGGCCGGGAACGACCGTCCCGCCCTCTGAGCGGTCCGGTTCAGCGGGCGGCGGGTCCCGGTGCGCCGGGCCGCAGCCGGTCGCGGATGACGCGTACGGCGGCCTCCGCGTCGTCCACGGTGATGGTGAACGTATGGCCGTCCCACAGCCGCAGCACCACGCCCTCGCCCCGGCGTACGACGACGGCGGTGCCCTTCTCGGGCCGCCAGCGGTAGCCCCAGCCGCCCCAGTGGCGGGGGGTGACGTGCGGGGCGAACTCGGCGTCGGCGACGCGGGAGAGGGGGATGCGGCGGCGCGGTACGCCGATGTGGCCGCAGCGCACCTCCAACGACTCCTTGTCGACGCGCAGGGCGACGTGCACGAAGGCGAGGGTGCCGAAGAGGACCAGCACTCCGGCCGCGATGCAGCCGACGACGGCCATCACCAGGGGGACGACGCCGGACGTCCAGGCGGAGTCCACGGCGAGTCCGATGCCGAGCGCCATGCAGGCGGCGCCGAGCACGGCCAGCAGCCACTGGATCCGGTTGGTGGCGCGTCCGGTCCACACGTCTGGGTGCGAGGTGTGGCCGCCGCGAAGGTGGTCCCTCATGCCTTTGAGACTACTCATGTTTCGGTGCGCGCGTACCCCGTCGCGGAGAGTGATCAAGACGCCGGGGGCCGCCGCGGGCGCTCAGCGGCGCACGGGGCTGACGGCCGGGAGGAGGCGGCCCTCGTCGTAGGCGAGCGCGGGGGCGGGCAGGGTGCCCGCGCGTCCGCTCAGCAGCACCGTCACCGAACCCAGGGGCGCCGCCTCGGGCGCGGCGCCCTCACCGAGCCTGCGCAGTGCCTGGGCCGCCACCGCCCCGGCGGAGCCGTGCAGGACGAGCGGCGGGCGGCCGGGGCGCTGTACCGCGGCCCGGATGCGCTCGGCGACCAGTTCGTAGTGGGTGCAGCCCAGCACGACGGTGGTCACGTCGTCGGGGGTGAGCGCGGCGGCCGCGGCGACGGCGGCGTCGACGGCCGCCTGGTCGGCGTGCTCCACGGCCTCGGCCAGCCCCCAGCAGGGCACCTCGGTGACGGTGACGCCGCCGGCGAAGTCCTGGATGAGGCCGCGCTGGTAGGGGCTGCCGGTGGTGGCGGGGGTGGCCCAGATCGCCACGGGGCCGCCGCCGGCCGCGGCCGGTTTGATCGCCGGGACGGTGCCGACGACGGGCAGGCCGGGTTCGAAGCGGGCGCGCAGGGCGGGCAGGGCGTGCACGGTCGCGGTGTTGCAGCCGACGATGAGGGCGTCCGGGCCGTGGGCGGCGGCGGCCTCGGCGACGGCGAGCGCCCGGTCGGTGAGGTCCTGGGGGGTACGCGGGCCCCAGGGCATGCCGTCGGGGTCGAGGGAGAGCACGAGATCCGCGTCGGGGCGGAGGCGCCGTACCGCGGCGGTGGCCGCCAGCAGTCCGATTCCGGAGTCCATGAGCGCGATCTTCACCCGGCCACGATAGACGATGTGCCCTGCCGGGCCCGTCGGCTGGGGCACACTGCGCGCATGGGCACCTTGATGTGGACCGCCGCCGGATCACTGGCCGCCTGGCTGTGGCTGCTGCTCGGTCAGGGGTTCTTCTGGCGTACGGACGTCAGGCTGCCGTCGCCGCGGGACCCGGAGGTGTGGCCGCCGGTCTGTGTGGTGGTGCCCGCGCGGGACGAGGCGGCGGTGCTGGCGGCGAGCCTGCCGTCGCTGCTGGCACAGGACTATCCGGGGCGGGCGGAGGTCTTCCTGGTCGACGACGGCAGCACGGACGGCACCGGGGGCCTCGCGCGTGAGCTGTCGCAGCGGCACGGCGGGCTGCCGCTGACGGTGGCCTCTCCGGGTGAGCCGCCCGCGGGCTGGACGGGCAAGCTGTGGGCCGTCCGGCACGGCATCGGGCTGGCACGCGCGCGTGGGCCCGAGTACCTGCTGCTGACGGACGCCGACATCGCGCACGCGCCGGACAGTCTGCGGCGGCTGGTGGCGGCGGCCCGGACCGGCGGGTTCGACCTGGTCTCGCAGATGGCCCGGCTGCGGGTGACGAGCGGGTGGGAGCGGCTGGTGGTCCCGGCCTTCGTCTACTTCTTCGCCCAGCTGTACCCGTTCCGCCGGGTGGGCCGCAGGGGTGCCCGGACGGCGGCCGCGGCGGGCGGGTGCGTGCTGCTGCGGGCGGAGGCGGCCGAGCGGGCGCGGATCCCGGACGCGATCCGGCACGCGGTCATCGACGACGTGGCGCTCGCGCGGGCCGTGAAGGGCGGCGGCGGGCACATCTGGCTGGGGCTTGCCGACCGGGTGGACAGCGTGCGCCCGTACCCCCGGCTGCACGACCTGTGGGGGATGGTGGCGCGCAGCGCGTACGCGCAACTGCGGCACAGTCCGCTGCTGCTGGCGGGGACGGTCGCCGGTCTGGTGCTGGTCTATCTGGTGCCGCCGGTGGCGCTGGTGGTGGGGGCGGCCGGGGGCGACGGTGTGGTGGCGGTGCTGGGCGCGGCGGCGTGGCTGGTGATGGCGGGGACGTATCTGCCGATGCTCCGCTACTACCGGCAGCCGCCGTGGCTCGCGCCGCTGCTGCCGTTCACGGCGGCGCTGTACCTGCTGATGACGGTCGACTCCGCGGTGCGGCACCACCAGGGGCGCGGTGCGGCCTGGAAGGGCCGCACCTACGCGCGCCCGGACACGGTCGCCGACGAGGGGTGACTCACTTCCTGCCGGGGGTCCAGTTCATGCCCCAGCCGTAGGCGTAGTCGACGGTCCGCTGGGGGCTCACCCCGCGCTCGGGGACGAGGTAGCGGGCCTCGCGCTGGACGACGAGGTCGCCGCCGTTGTTGGTGATCAGGGCGAGCGCGCACACCGGGGAGGGGACGGTGCACTCGTCGAGGGAGAAGTCGATGGGGGCGCCGTGCTGCGGGGTGAGGGTGACGGTGGCGTGCAGGTCGGCGAAGGAGCGGGCGCCCTCGTAGATGGTGACGAAGATGAGGATGCGCCGGAAGTACTGCTTGTGGTCGAGGTTGACGGTGAGGTTCTCACCGGTCGCCACGGCTCCGGTGCGGTCGTCGCCGTCGAGGTGGATGAAGGGCGGCTGGTGCAGGGACCCGAAGGCGTTGCCGAGGGCCTGGACGACGCCCTTGCTGCCGTCGCTCAGTTCGAACAGGGCGCACAGGTCGAGGTCGAGGTCGGAGTGCATGGCGACGGACCGGCCCAGTTTGCGGCCCCAGCCGGAGAACTGCTTGCGGACCTCCCAGTTGAGGTTGACCCGCATCGCGCCGGAGGTGCCGCCCTGCTTGCTCAGGGACACCGACGGGGCCGCCTTGGTGAGCGTGACCTTCGTCAGCCGCACGGGTGCGGCGGGCGGTGCCTGGGGCGGGGGCCTGGTGGGCGGCGGCGCCGTCGGCGGTGCGGGGGCCGCGGCCTGCTGGGGCTCGTCCACGGTGATCCCGAAGTCCGTCGCCAGACCCTCGAGGCCGCTGCTGTAGCCCTGGCCGACGGCGCGGAACTTCCAGGCGCCCTGGCGGCGGTAGAACTCGCCGAGGACGAAGGCCGTCTCGACGGTGGCGCCCGTGCTGTCGAAGCGCGCGACCGACGTGCCCTGGCCGTCCTGGCGGACGTCGATGGAGAGGTCCGGCACCTGGCCGAAACTGCCCCCGTCGGCGGAGGCGGCCAGTACCACCCGGTCAATGGCGGGTTCCACGCGCGCGAGGTCGACGATGAGCGTGTCGGTGACCCGCCCGCCCGCGTTCCGCTTGCCCTCGTGCCGGATCGCGCCGGAGGCGTGCGCGGGCTGGTTGTAGAAGACGAAGTCGGCGTCGGAGCGGACCTTCCCGTCCACCAGCAGCAGGGCCGAGGCGTCCGCGTCGGGCACCCCCGGTCCGGAGCGCCAGCCCACCTCGACCCGCAGTGCCGCCGTCGGCACCGGCGCGTTCGATCCCTTTGGCATTGACATGTCCGCCCCCATCACGTGTCCCGTGCCAGGCAGCGCCCGGCCGTCCGTCGGCTTGATGACGCCCAACCTATTGCCCGGGGCGCCGAAGTCCCATCGACCGTGCCGGAAACAGGGGTGGTCAACCGCCGGTAACCCGCCAGGAACTGAGGCTTTACACGATTTGGACGCCGCTTGATGCCCCTTTTTCCCAAGTTCGCTCGCATTGGGGACACGAGGTCACCGCGGACACGTAAAACAACCCTCTTATCGGTCTCCCCAACCAGCACATCGTGGGCTTAACTTATGTGCCATGACCTCCCCCCGCTCCACTTATGGCGGCGGCTACTACTCCGCCTCCTTCCCGGACACCCCGATCTACGACTCGCTCGTGGCCGAGCGGGGCACCCCGCAGATCGCCCCGATCCGGGTCCCCGCGCCGTACGACACCCCGGGCGCCCACCTGCCCGCGCTGCCCTCGGCGCTGCCCGCCCTCCCGGCGGCCCCGTCCCCCCAGCCGTCCTACGGCTACCCACAGGCCCCGCAGCCCGCCCCGTTGCAGCAGGCGCCCGCGGCGTACATCCCGCAGCAGGCCACCGCGCCACGCGGCTACCCCGGCCCGCAGCCGCAGCAGCCGCGTCCGGCGGCGCCCGGCCACATGGGGTACGAGGCGATGCGCCCCGCGGCTCCCCGGCCCGCCCCGGCGCCGTACCAGGACCCGTACAACAACCAGCAGTACCGCGGCTACTGAGGGACAACCCCGGGCTGTCGGCGCCGTCGGCTGGCACGATGGCGCCATGGGGAACCCGACACTGCATTCGATCCACGTTCATCCGGTCAAGGCGTTCCGGGCGCTGCCGCGTCAGGAGGCCGTGGTGGAGCCCTGGGGGCTGGCCGGAGACCGACGCTGGGTGCTGATCGACGACGGGGGAAAGGTCGTCACGCAACGCCAGCAACCGCGCCTGGCGCTCGCCGCCGCCGGACTTCTGCCCGGCGGCGGCGTTCGTCTGTCGGCGTCCGGCCGGGACCCGCTCGACGTGGCCGTCCCGGCGCCGGGAGTGACCGTCCCGGTGGACGTCTTCGGCACCAAGGTGGAGGGCGTCGCGGCCGACGCCGCCGCGCACGCCTGGTGCAGCGCCTACCTGGGCGCGGAGGTGCGCCTGGTGCACATGGACGACCCCGCCACCCGCCGCCCCGTCGACCCGCGGTACGCGCTGCCCGGCGAGACCGTCAGCTTCGCCGACGGCTATCCGCTGCTCCTCGCCTCCACCTCGTCCCTGGACGCCCTCAACTCCTTGATCTCCGAGGGTGAGCACGCCTCCGAGGGCCCGCTGCCGATGAACCGCTTCCGGCCCAACGTGGTCGTGGCCGGCACCGAGCCGTGGGCCGAGGACGACTGGTCGCGCGTCGCCATCGGGGACGTCACCTTCCGCGTCGCGCGGACCTGCGGGCGGTGCGTCGTCACCACCACCGACCAGGCCAGCGGCGAGCGCGGACGGGAGCCGCTGCGCACCCTGGGACGGCACCGCCGCTTCGGCAACGAACTGGTCTTCGGGCAGAACCTCGTCCCCCAGTCCGGCGGCACCATCCGCGTCGGCGACCCGGTCCGCGCCCTCGCCTGACCCCTCGGCCGCGGTCCACCTGCGGCCACGCCCCACGGGGTGGCCGCACCTCACGGGGTGGCCGCACCCCGCGGCGTGGCTCTCGGCCAGATCCGGGCCGGCACGGGGGCCGCGGGAACCCCCGCGCGGCGCCCGCTCGTTGGGATCTCGTGTGCGGTCCGTGAGAGAACCGGGAAGCACGGGACGAGTTCAGGGGACGGGGGTGCCGGACGGTGCGTGCGATCGGCGGGCTCTGGCGGTGGCGGCACAACCCGCTGCGCCGCGGGACCGATCTGGTCGAGTCCTGGGTGGCCCTGGTCGCCCTGCTGCTGATCCTGCTCGCCGCGCCGCTGCTCGGCGGCCTCGCGGGCGCCGCGACGGAGAGGGCGTTGCAGCGGTCGCTCCAGGAACAGCACCGGTCGCGGCACGAGGTGACGGCCACGGTCGTCCGTGAACTGACCGGCGGCACCCTGACCGTCGACCCCGAGACCACCGCCAGGGACGTGCGCAGCCGCGTCCTCGCCGAGTGGACCGCCCCGGACGGCACCGAGCGGCACGGCCCGGTGATGGTGCGCGTCCAGGACCCGCGGCCCGGCGACCGGGTGCGGATATGGACCGACGACCGGGGGCGCGTCGTCACCCGCCCGCTGGACCCCGGGACCGCGACGACGCACGCGGTCCTCGCCGGGTTCGGCGCGGCCGTGCTGACGGCCTGTCTGGTCGAGGGCGTCAGAAGACTGGTCGTGTGGCGGATGGTCCGCCGCAGATACGCCCGCTGGGACCGGGCCTGGGAACAGGCCGGGCCGGACTGGGGCAGGACCGGCACCGGCAGCTGACGGCCTTCCGTCTCTGGTCAACCCACCGTCGCCGCGCACGCTACGGTGGACCGGCCGGACTTCATCGGCATCGACCCGCGTACGACGAGGTGGGGGCACAGCAACGCCATGGCACAGGGCACGGTCCAGGTGACGCACACCGGCACATCGCGGTGGCGGCGCCGCACAGGTGAGTACGCGTCACTGGCCGCCGCCCTGGAGGCAGCGGCCGACGGTGACGTCCTCACCGTCGCCCCCGGCACCTACCGGGAGAACCTCGTGGTCCAGCGGGCGGTGACCCTGCGCGGCCCCGAGGGCGCCCCCGGCTCGGTGCGCATCGCGCCCGTCGACGGGGTGCCGCTGACGGTGCGCGCCTCGGCGGTCGTCCAGGACCTGCACGTCGAGGGCCAGGACGCGACGGCGCCCGCGCTGCTGGTGGAGGAGGGCGCTCCGGAGCTGACGGACATCCGGGTCGTCACCCGGTCCGCGGCCGGGATAGAGGTCCGCGACGGCGCCCGGCCCACCGTGCGGCGCTGCACCGTCGACAACCCGGCGGGCATCGGCATCGCCGTGGTCGACGGCGGGGGCGGTGTCTTCGAGGAGTGCGAGGTCGTCTCGGCCGGTCAGTCCGGTGTCGCGGTGCGCGGCGGCGCCCACCCCCGGCTGGAGCGCTGCCGGGTGCACCACACCTCCGGCGCGGGACTCACCGCGACCGGGGACAACTCCATGCTGGAGGCGGTCGGCTGCGAGGTGTACGAGGTCCGCGGCAGCGGCGTGCAGATCACCGGCCGCGCCACCGCCCACCTCACCGACTGCGAGGTGCACCGCACCACCGCCGACGGTGTCACCCTCGACACCGACGCGGTGCTCACCCTCGCCGACTGCCGCCTCCACGACATCCCGGAGAACGCGGTCGACCTGCGCTCCCGCGCGGTGCTCACCCTGACCCGCACCACCGTCTCCCGGTTCGGGCGCAACGGCCTGTCGGTGTGGGACCCGGGCACCCGGGTGGACGCCAACCAGTGCGAGATCTCCGACAGCACCGGCGACTACCCGGCCGTCTGGGTCAGCGACGGCGCCACCGCCGTCCTCGACTCCTGCCGGGTGCACGACGTGCCGGACGCGCTGTTCGTCCTCGACCGCGGCTCCCGCGCGGACGTCGTCGACAGCGATCTGACCCAGGTCCGCAACACCGCCGTGTCCGTCAGCGACGGGGCGACCGCGCAGCTCGACGACTGCCGCATCCGGGAGGCCGCGACCGGCGCCTGGTTCCGCGACCACGGCAGCGGCGGCACCCTCAACAACTGCTCCCTGGACGGCGTGCAGACCGGAGTGATCGTCACCAAGGGCGCCGACCCGGTCATCGAGCGGTGCACGGTCGACTCCCCCGCCGAGGCGGGCTTCTATGTGTCGGCGGGCGGCCGGGGCACCTTCCAGCACTGCCGGGTGACCGGCAGCGGCGGCTACGGCTTCCACGTCATCGACGGCTCCCGCACCACCCTGCGCAAGTGCCGCACGGAGCGCTGTGCCCGCGGCGGGTACGAGTTCGGGGACGCGGGGCCCGACGCCGACCCCGCGTCCGGCCCGGTCGTCGAGGACTGCACCAGCGACGAGAGCGCGGGAGTACGCCCCACGGCGGCGCCCCGGACCGCCGTACAGACGACCACCCAGTCCCCCGGGCTGCTCGGCGCGATCCCCGGGCAGCGGGCCGCCGAACCGGCGCCGCCCGCCGCCCCGGAGGAGCCCGCGCAGCCGGTGCGGACGTCCACGGCGGTGCTCGGGGAGCTGGACGCGCTGGTCGGCCTGGACAGCGTCAAGCGGGAGGTGCGCGCCCTCACCGACATGATCGAGGTGGGCCGCCGCCGTCAGCAGGCCGGGCTCAAGGCCGCGTCCGTCAAGCGCCACCTGGTCTTCACCGGCTCCCCCGGCACCGGCAAGACCACGGTCGCCCGGCTCTACGGCGAGATCCTCGCCTCCCTCGGGGTGCTGGAGAAGGGCCACCTCGTCGAGGTGTCCCGCGTCGACCTGGTCGGCGAGCACATCGGCTCCACCGCGATCCGCACCCAGGAGGCGTTCGAACGGGCCCGCGGCGGGGTGCTGTTCATCGACGAGGCGTACGCGCTGTCCCCGCAGGACGCGGGCCGCGACTTCGGCAAGGAGGCCATCGACACCCTGGTGAAGCTGATGGAGGACCACCGGGACGCGGTCGTGGTGATCGTCGCGGGCTACACCGCCGAGATGGAGCGGTTCCTCTCCGTCAACCCCGGTGTGGCGTCCCGTTTCTCCCGCACCATCACCTTCACCGACTACGGTCCCGGGGAGTTGCTGCGGATCGTCGAGCAGCAGGCCGAGGAGCACGAGTACCGGCTGGCGCCGGGCGCCGACCAGGCACTGCTGAAGTACTTCACCGAGATCCCCAAGGGGGCCGCGTTCGGCAACGGCCGTACCGCGCGGCAGACCTTCGAGGCGATGGTGGAACGGCACGCGAGCCGGGTCGCCCAGGTGGCCGAGCCCAGCACCGACGACCTGACGCTGCTCTACGCGGAGGATCTGCCGGAGCTGCCCTGACCCGCCACCCGGGCGGGGTCAGGGCGCGCTCTCCGGGCGCGGCGCGGGCAGTTCCGGGCGGAGGCGGGCGAGCAGCATCTCGCGTTCCTCGGCGAAGGCCGGGTCCGCCTGGTACCCGGAGTGGCCGAGGACGGGCATCGGCAGCGGATGCCGGTCGGTGCGGCCGTGCGCCAGCGGGTCCTTCAACGGCGGGCTGTCCACCGCGGGTGTGCCGTCGCCCCCCGACACCCGCACCGGTCCGCCGATGGGGTCGGTGAGCCGGTACAGGTTCCGCCAGCAGTCGACGTCCCGGTGCAGCGCGGCGAGCGCGTCGGGCCCGAAGTGGGCCGGGAACCAGCGGCCGTACAGCCGCTCCAGCGGGGAGCCGTACGTCAGCAGGGCGACCCGGCCGCGCACCCGCGGGGGCAGTTGCCAGGCCGCCGCGGCGGCCAGGACGCTGCCCTGGGAGTGCCCGGAGATCACCAGACGGCCGCCCGTGGAACGGGTCCAGGTGTCGATCCGCCAGGTCAGGTCGGGCACGGCCCGCTCGGCGTAGCAGGGCGGCGCGAACGGGTGGGCGGCGCGCGGCCAGAAGGTGCCGACGTCCCACAGGATGCCGATGGTGCGCCGCGCGGAGGCGTCCTGGTAGGCGCGCCTGCCCCAGGTGACGAACAGTATGAACCCGAGCCCTATCAGCCAGGAGCCCAGCACCTGCGCGGTCTCGGCGGCGCCCTCGACGAAGGGATGGGTGCCCCGCGCGGCCGGGCCCGGTGCCTCGCCGGTGGCGAAGGCGCCGACCAGGGCCCCGGTGCCGAGCAGCAGGGTCACGGCGGTGATGACGGCGATGAGCAGCGGACCGGAGTCGGTGAGCGCGGCCATGGCCCGGCTGCGGGCGATGGCGTGGGTGCGCTCGGGGTCGCGAGTCTCGTCCGGGTAGTCGCCGTCCACCTCGGCGCGCTGCGCGCGGGACCGGCGCAGGGTGCGCCGGGCGAGCCAGCCGCAGAGCGCGAACAGCACCAGCAGCAGCGGGGGGATCACGGACGCCTGCCAGGTCAGCAGGACCGGCGGGCCGTCGATGGAGGTGCCCGTGCCGTCCAGCCAGTCCGCGACCCGCTGGGCGACACCGCCGGCCATCACCCCGCCCAGCGCGCAGGCGAGCAGCGCGACGGCCGGTCCGCCGAGACCGCGCATCGCGGCACGCGCGTCGGGCAGGTCGCGGTGCAGGAGGCGGGCGACCACGGCCAGCACGACCACCAGCAGCCCCTGGAGGAGCACCAGGCCCCCGAAGGGCGCGTCGTCGTGCAGCGGCCCGTGCGACCGCCATCCCGGCCGCTCCCAGCCGGCGTACAGGAAGGTGAGCAGGAGCAGGGCGAGGGAGCCGGGCGGCAGCCACCGTACGAGACGGCCGTCGCGGTCCCGGTCGACGCGCCGGTCGGTGCCGCCGCGGCGGCAGACCACCCACACCACGAGGACCGCGCCGGTCAGCAGGGCCGCCTCCAGCAGGCGGCCGAGCGCGGCGAGGGCGGCCGGGCCGCCGGGCTCGCGGTCGTGGCGGGCGGCGGCGAGACCGACCCCGGCGGCCACCGTCAGCAGGCCCGCCGCGGTGTGCGCGGCCCGCAGCCGGGCCACCAGGCGCCGCCCGTACCAGAACCCCGGCTGCGCCAGCGCGCTGCCGCCCGTCTCCTCCTCGGCCGTGCGGGCCAGCGGCGGCTGGGACTCGTACGCGTTCCAGGTGCGCCGGGACAGGTACCAGAGCAGGCCGGTCAGGGCGAGCGGCACCAGGGAGGCCAGCGCCAGCCGGCGGCCCGGGGCGCTCCACCAGCCGCCGCCCGACCCGGCCGGTGACAGGAAGCCCAGCCAGGAGTGGTTCTCGGCGCACGCGCGCGTGCCCGCGCACTGCCAGGCCGCCAGATCGAGGGCGACCTCGCAGGCCGCCGCGACCAGCAGGACGGTCAGCGTCAGCCCGACGAGCCGTACCAGCGCGCCGTACAGCCGCACCGTGCGGGTGCGGCGGTCGCGGACGCTGGGCCGCATCCAGTGGGCGAGGTTGACCACCATGAACGGGAGCAGCAACAGCCATAAGGCGCGGGTGCCGTTGCCCGAGGTGAGGTTGCACCAGACGTACGCCTCCGGGACGGGCCGTCCCTCGGTGGCCGTCGGGTCGGCGGCGGCCCCCGGGTCGGCGGTGTCGGCCGCGCGGCGGAAGAGTGCCGCGGTGTCGTCCCCGGCGACCCGTACCGTGCGCGGGTCGTCCAGCATCTCTTCCGGGGTGGTGCCGCCCACCCCGTGGACCAGCAGTTCCAGGGCTTCCTCGGGCCGCCCGGCCGGACGGGTCGCCCCGTCGGCGAAGGCGCGTTCCTGCGCACGTTCCACTGTTCCGCTTCCCCCGTGACGTGCCGTCGGCTTGAGCAGGTGCGGGGTTCAGCATCCACGCTGCGCGGTCCCGCGCACACCCGTCGTCACCGAATCTCCCCGATCCGTGTGACAGCCGTGCCGAGGATGAGACGTAAATGACATGTGCGCGACGGTACGGCCGGTGGCGCGGCCCGTCGCGGGCCGTGCGAGGATGGGACCGCCGCCCGCCCGGAACATGCGATCCGCCCTAGTCGGAGCGGGTGCGCACGCCATGTCGAACAGCTGGGACGGCTTGAGTCGAGAGGACCGGAGCGTACGTGAGCGAGAATCAGAACCTCCTCGCGGAGCAGCGGCGCGCCCTGATCCTGGACGAGGTACGACGCCGGGGCGGCGTCCGGGTCAACGAGCTGACCCGCAAGCTCGGGGTGTCGGACATGACCGTCCGCCGCGACCTCGACGCGCTCGCCCGGCAGGGCGTCCTGGAGAAGGTGCACGGCGGCGCGGTGCCGGTCGCGGAGGCCAGCACCCACGAACCGGGCTTCGAGGCCAAGTCCGGCCTTGAGCTGACCGCCAAGGAGGACATCGCGCGGGCCGCGGCGGAGCTGGTCGCGCCGGGCGCCGCGATCGCCCTGTCGGGCGGTACGACGACGTACGCGCTGGCCCACCGGCTGGTCGACGTACCCGACCTCACCGTCGTCACCAACTCGGTGCGGGTCGCCGACGTCTTCCACGCGGCGCAGCGCACCTCCGGCCCCCGGCAGGGCGCGGCCACGGTGGTGCTCACCGGCGGGGTACGCACCCCCTCCGACTCGCTGGTGGGCCCGGTCGCCGACCAGGCCATCGCGACCCTCCACTTCGACGTGCTCCTCCTCGGCGTGCACGGGATATCGGTGGAGGCCGGACTGTCCACGCCGAACCTCGCGGAGGCGGAGACCAACCGGCGCCTCGTGCACTCCGCGCGCCGGGTGGTGGTGGTCGCCGACCACACCAAGTGGGGCACGGTGGGCCTCAGCTCCTTCGCGACGCTCGAACAGGTCGACACCTGGGTCACCGACGCCGGGCTCCCGGACGACGCGCGGTCGGAGATCTCCGAGCGGGTGCGGCAACTGGTGGTGGCGGGCGAGTCCGCCGCGGACACCGACGAGTGATCCGCCGCGCGGCGGTAGGGCGCTGACAGCTGACGGTGCGCCAGCTAGGGTGGCGCACCCGGTCCGCCGCCCGTTGCCGCCGGAACTCCGGCACCGTACAAGGGGGTTACGCCCATGGCTCGCCGTCTGCGTCCGGTGGGGCTCGACTTCGTCCGGGAGGCCCCCGTACGGCTGGTCTTCGCCCGGGAGATCGCGGCCGCCCCGGAGGCGGTGTACCGCGCGCTCGCCGAGGACACGGCCGGCTGGCCCGAGTGGTTCACGGCGGTGACGTCCGCGCGGGCCGACGAGGGCGGCGGCGGCCGGGAGGTACGGCTGCGGGGCGGGACCCGGTTCCGGGAGACGGTCGTCGCCGCCGAGGCACCCCAGGTGTACGCCTACCGCGTGGACGTCACCAACGCGCCCGGCGTGCGCGCGCTGGTCGAGGAGTGGCGGCTGACGCCCGTGGGCACCGGCACGCGCGTGCAGTGGACGTTCGCCGCGGACGGTCCCGCACCCTTCCGCGTCGTGCTGCGGCTCGCCCGCGCGGGCCTGGGGCAGGCCTTCCGGGAGGCGGTCACCGCGCTGGACCGGCGGTTGGCGGGGCGTTGAGGGGCGCGGGCCCGGCCGGGAGCCGTCCGGCGCCTCAGTCCGGCCACACTCCCGTCGCCAGCAGGGAGTCGACGGCCGCCGTGTACGGGGCGATGTCCAGGCCCTGTGCGGCCAGCCAGGCGTCCGAGTAGTACTTGTCGAGGTAGCGGTCGCCCGGATCGCACAGCAGGGTCACCACACTGCCCGTGCGGCCCTCGGCGACCATCTCGGCGACGAGCTTCAGGGCGCTCCACAGGCCCGTGCCCGTGGAGCCGCCCGCCTTGCGGCCGATGGCCCGCTCCAGCGCCCGCACGGCGGCCACGCTCGCCGCGTCCGGCACCTTCATCATCCGGTCCACGGCGCCCGGCACGAAGCTGGGCTCCATCCGGGGGCGGCCGATGCCCTCGATCCTGGAGCCGCTGTCACAGGTGACGGTCGTGCTGCCGCTGGTCCAGCCCTCGAAGAAGCAGGAGTTCTCCGGGTCGGCGACACAGATCCGGGTGTCGTACTGCATGTAGTGGACGTAGCGGGCGATGGTCGCGGAGGTGCCGCCGGTGCCCGCCGTGGCGACGATCCAGGCGGGTTCGGGGTAGCGCTCCAGGCGCAGTTGGCGGAAGACCGACTCGGCGATGTTGTTGTTGCCGCGCCAGTCCGTGGCACGCTCCGCGTAGGTGAACTGGTCCATGTAGTGGCCGCCGGTCTCCGCCGCGAGACGGGCGGACTCCTCGTACATCGTCCGCGGGTCGTCGACGAAATGGCAGCGGCCGCCGTGGAACTCGATCAGACGGATCTTCTCGGCGCTGGTCGTGCGCGGCATCACCGCGATGAAGGGAACACCGGTCAGCTTGGCGAAGTACGCCTCCGAGACGGCCGTCGAACCGCTGGACGCCTCGATCACCGGGCGGTCGGGGCGGATCCAGCCGTTGCACAGGCCGTAGAGGAACAGGGAGCGGGCGAGGCGGTGCTTGAGGCTGCCGGTGGGGTGGGTGGACTCGTCCTTGAGGTACAGATCGATGCCCCAGTGCTCGGGGAGCGGGAAGTGCAGCAGATGCGTGTCGGCGGACCGGTTGGCGTCGGCCTGCACCTTGCGGACGGCCTCTTTCAGCCAGCTGCGGTACGCGGCGTCGCTGCGGTCGACGTCGAGGGTTCGGGCGTGCTGGGGACTGGTCACGGCAAGGCTCCTCGGGGCTGCGCGCCGACGGCGCGTCGCGCGGCCGGTACCCCGATGATATGCATCCGGCGCACGCTTCTCACCTGCATAAACGCATCTTTGGGCGCCTCAAAGGACACCCTGGGTCACCCCCGTGGACGATGACTCAGCGCCGACTCAAGCGGAATCGCGACGACTCCAGAAGACTCCAGAAGACTCAAGACAGCTCAAGGGGGCGGACGGGGGGCGCATTCGCGTGAGTGCTTCGGGTGGTACGGGAGTCGGCCGTCCTGCGCACTGGCATTCACCTTCGGTGGCGTGCAGACTGCACCGAGTCAGGACGGCGCGGAGCGCTACCCGTGCGGGAGCGGCTGAGCGGAAGGCGTGACGAGGGGGCGGGAGAGCATGGCGGAGCCGGAGTTCACGGCCATGGGCGTGCGGATCGGCAAGGGCCTGCGCTCGCTCACCCGGGCCGGACAGGTGCGGATCAGCGACGGCAGGGTGGAGTTGCTGACCAGCTACGGCAGTGAGATCGACAGCGCGCCGGTGCAGGCGGTGCGCGCGTCGAAGCCGTGGTTCGCCTCGGACGACCGGGCACTCGCCGACCTCAACGGCACGCGGTACCTGCTCACCCTGGGCGACCGCGACCCCGCGCCGGGCGAGCCGGGGCCACCCGCGGCGCGCCGGTTCATCGAAGCCGTACGGCGGGCGGCGGGACGCGGATAGCCGCGCACGCGGGACGCCTGCGGTCATGCGCGAGTTGCGGTGCCGGACCCCTTGCGTCACGCTGGTTCCACGTCACTCTGGGTTTACCGGCGATAACGCTGCGAACCAGCCCGCCGGCCACGACAGCAGGCGGCCGTTTGGCATCAAGCACCCTGCTGGATCCGTCCTCAGTGTTCTTCCGGGCCTCACGTCGGGGAGTCGCAGCCGTGATCAGTCACCCGAGCAGGCAGTGCACGGTGGAGCTCCAGGCTCTGCCGTCGCGGATCGGCCAGGTCCGCAGAATCCTTTCTGCGCAGTTGCGCTACTGGCACCTGGACCAACTGATAGACCGGGCGGCGCTCGGTGTGACAGAGCTGTTGACCAACGTCCACCGGCATGCCCAGCCCGACAAAATATGCACCGTGGAGATCGAGCTGCTGCTCGACCGCCTCACCGTCTCGGTACGCGACCACGACCCCCGCCTTCCCGTGGTGGAGGACGCCCCGGACCTGTCCACCTGCGGGCGGGGGCTGGCGATGGTGGCGGCGATGAGCGAGAGCTGGGGGGCTCGGCGGGACGCCTCGGGGAAGGTGGTGTGGTTCACGTTGCCGACCGGGGTTTCGGGGGCGCCGGGGGTTGAGCTGGGGCTCGCTGAGGTGGGGGAGGTGGAGGCCGCGGGGGTGGCCGGGTGAGGCGACGGCTGCTGTGCCGGGGCCGCGTCAGGCGCCACGACCAGTGCCGTGCCGAATGTCTGGCTCGGTCGCCTGCGGGGCGCCCGCGCCGGTGTCGAGAGCGTGATCGTGCTCAGCCCTTCGGGCCTCCGCGCTCTCCCAAGCTCTCGGCTTCGCTCGAGCAGGGAGGTACCCCCATCGCTCTCGACACCGGCGCGCCCCTTCGGCTCCCTCGCGGCCGGCGCGTGGGGAGAGTGGGGGTTGGTGGGCTCGCGCCGGGGGTTGAGGGCTGCTCGCCCGCGCTGTCTGGTGGGGTTACTCGGTTGCTATTGCCCTCAATACGTCCAGGCGGGCTGCCCGGCTCGCTGGGCGTAGGCCCGCCAGGGCCCCGGCCGTGAGGCCTACCAGGATGACGATGGTGAGTTGGAGGGGTGGGAGGGCGAACGCGAAGTCGGTGTCGCTGGTGCCGTCCGACGCCCTCACCAGGACCCAGCCGAGGAAGGCGCCCAGGGCGAGGCCTCCGGTGGTGCCGAAGGCGGCCACCAGGACGGACTCCCAGCGGACCATGGCGCGCAGTTGGGCGCGGGTCTGGCCGACGGCCCGCAGCAGGCCCAGTTCTCGGGTGCGCTCGTGGACCGCCAGGGTCAGGGTGTTGGCGATGCCCAGGAGGGCGATGAGGACCGCGAGGGCGAGCAGGGCGTAGACGAGGGTGAGCATCATGTCGATGCCGCCCGCCGAGGACTGGGCGTACTCGTCGCGGGTCTGGACGTCGGGGTTGCCGTAGTGGGCGGTCACCTGTTCCACGGCCGTCCTGCCGTCGGCAGCGGTGACGCCGTCGGCGAAGGTGACGGCGACGAGGGTGTCGGCGTCCTGGGTGCGGTGCGGGGCCCAGGCCTCGCGGGTGATGACGTAGTCGCCCGCCAGTTCGGACTGGCCGTAGACCGCGCGGACGGTGAAGGTGCGGGTGTCACCGTCGGTGAAGGTGAGGCGGGTGGTGTCGCCGAGGGTCAGACCTTGGCGGGCGGCCTCCTTGGCGGTGATGGCGATGCCATCGGGGCCCAGGGTGCGCAGGGAGCCGTCGACCTCGCCCAGGTCGAAGGTGCGTTGCAGAGCGGTCGGGTCGGTGACGGTCAGGGCGCGGCCCGCGCCGTTCACCTCGGCGACGCCCCGGCCGAGCCCTACGGCCGTGTCCACCTCGGGCAGTTCGGCGATGGCACCGGCGAGGCGGGGGCTCAGGCCGCTGCCGCCCGCTCCGAAGGAGGGGGTGCTGACGGCCACGTCGCCCGCGAAGGAGCGGGACACCGTCTGGTCCATGGTCGCCTTGAGGGAGGCGCCGAAGACGGTGAAGAGGGAGACCACCGCCACGCCGATCATGAGCGCCCCGGCCGTGGCCGCGGTGCGTTTGGGGCTGCGCAGGGCGTTGCGGCGGGCCAGGCCGCCCGTGACGCCGCGCAGTCGGGCCAGGGGGGCGCCGAGCAGGCGTACGGCTGTCGTTGCCGCCACGGGGCCCAGGACCACGAAGGCGGCCAGGGCCAGGGCCGCGCCGGTGCCCGCGAGCCACACCGACGGGGAGAGGAGGGTGCCCGTGAGGGACAGGGTCAGTGCGAGCGCGAGCAGGGTGGTGCCGGTGGCGGCGCGGATGCGGGAGGCGGCGGAGGTGTCGACCGCGGTCTCGCGCAGTGCCGCCAAGGGGGCGGTGCGTCCGGCGCGCAGGGCGGGGAGGAGGGCGGAGCCCAGGCAGACCAGCACTCCCACGGCCAGCGGGAGGAACAGGGAGAGGGTACTGATCACCAGCTCGCTCTCGGGGAACGGGAAGCCGATGGCCGGGAAGAGGGCTTGCAGGCCGGCCGCGATGCCGATGCCGCCCGCGAGGCCGGCGGTCGAGGCGAGGAGGGCGACCGTGCCGGCCTCGGTGAGGGTGGCCGCGGTGATCTGGCGGCGGGAGGCGCCGAGGGCGCGCAGCAGGGCGTTCTCGCGGGTGCGCTGGGCGACGACGATGGCGAAGGTGTTGTGGATGGAGAAGGTGGCCACCAGGAGGGCCACACCGGAGAAGACCAGGAGGAAGGTGGTGAAGACGCCGAGGAACTGACTGGAGATCATGTCGGTGTTCTCCTGTGCGGCTTCCTCACCGGTGATGGCCTCGACGTCCGGGGGCAGTACGGCCGTCAGGGCGTCGGCCAGTTCTCGCCCGTCGGTGCCGGGGGCGGCACGCACCTGGATGCTCGCGGCCTGGCCGGGGCGGGCGGTGAGGTACTTCTCGGCGTCCGCGCGGGTCATGCCGGTGTAGGTGACCTGCGCCATGCCGTCCTCGCCGCCGAAGGTCGCCAGTCCGACGACGGTGACCTGGACGGGGTCGGGGGTGCGGAGGGTGGTGGTGTCGCCGAGGTGGAGGTCGCCGCGCTCGGCGGCGCCGCGGTTGACGACGACCTCGCCGGACCGTTCGGGTGCGCGTCCTTCGGCGAGTTCGTACGGGTTCAGCTCGGGGTCGGTGATCCAGTTGCCCGCGAGGGTGGGTGGGCCCTGGCCGCCTATCGGTTCGCCGTCGGCGCCGACGAGCTGGCCCGCGCCCTCGATGCTGGGGACGGCGGACGCCACTCCGGGGACGTCTTCGATCGTGCGTACGAGGGTGGTGTCGACGGGGGCGCGGACCCCCTGGCTCTCCCCCGGTGTGGTGATGGCGTCGGCGCTGCGGACGACGGCGTCGGTGCCGCTGGTGGCGTTGCCGAACATGCTGTCGAAGCCGGAGCGCAGGGTGTCTCCCATCACCAGGGTTCCGGCAAGGAAGGAGACACCGAGGAACACGGCGAGGAAGGTTCCGGCGAAGCGGCGGCGGTGGGCGCGCAGGGCGGAGACGCTCAGGCGCAGGGAGGCGTTCATGAGCGCACCTCCCGGGCGTCGAAGGCCTTCATGCGGTCCAGGACCTTGTCGGCGGTCGGGGCCGCCATACGGTCCACCAGGCGCCCGTCGGCGAGGAAGACGACCTCGTCGGCGTGGGCGGCGGCCACCGGGTCGTGGGTGACCATGACGACCGTGCGGGCGGTCCGGCGCACCGCGCGGCCGAGCAGGCCGAGGACCTCCTCGCCGGAGCGGGAGTCGAGGTTGCCGGTGGGTTCGTCGGCGAAGACGACGTCCGGGCGGCCCGCGAAGGCGCGGGCCACGGCGACGCGTTGCTGCTGGCCGCCGGAGAGTTCGGCGGGGCGGTGGTGGAGGCGGTCGCGCAGGCCGACCACGTCGATCAGCCCGTCGATCCACTCGGTGTCGCCGCCTCGGCCCGCGAGGTCGAGGGGGAGGCGGATGTTCTCGGCGACGGTCAGGGTGGGCACCAGGTTGAAGGCCTGGAAGACGAAGCCGACGCGGTCACGGCGCAGCAGGGTCAGCCGGCGGTCGTCGAGGGCGCCCAGTTCGGTGCCGCCGATGTGGGCGGTGCCGGAGGTGAGGGTGTCGAGACCGGCGGCGCAGTGCAGCAGGGTGGACTTGCCGGAGCCCGACGGGCCCATGATGGCGGTGAAGCGTCCGGCCGGGAAGTCGACGCTCACCCCGTCCAGGGCCCGTACGGCGGTGTCGCCGGTGCCGTAGACCTTGACGGCGTCGACGACCCGGGCGGCGATCTGTGCGGGGGCGGTGGCGGTCATGCCGCACCGCCCTTGCCCTTGCGGCCGAACTGCTCGTCGAGGACGGACAGTCGCCGCCAGTACTCGTCCTCGTCGATCTCGCCGGAGGCGAAGCGGTTGCCGAGGACGGTGAGCGGGGAGTTGTCGTCGGCGGCGGGGCGCCACGGGCCGCTCCGGCCGCGCCACACGGTGCGGCGCAGCAGGGTGATGCCGCCGACGATGACGGCCGCCCAGAGGAGCGGGAAGAGCAGGATCCACGGGCCCGGCCCGCCGTCGCCGAGGTGTGCCAGGGTCTGCATGTCGACTCATCTCCCGAGGGGGTTCGGACGGTGTTTCGGTGATGTCTCGACAGTGGCTCGCGGGACGGGGCCGGGTCGTCGTACGGCCAGCGGCAGTGCGGGTACCTCCCGGGGAGTACGCGGGGCGCGTCCCGGTACTCCCCGGCCGGTCTGGAGGGCGGCTACCAGGGCAGGGGGCCGTCGGCGGAGAAGTAGCCGCCGGTGGGGCCGTCGGGGGCGGTGAGCGCCATGCGGACGATGATCCCGGCGCCCTCCTCGACGGTCTGGGTGCCGGTGCGGCCGTTGAGGTCGGTGGCGGTGTAGCCGGGTTCCACGGCGTTGATCCGCATCGTCGGGAAGGCCTTCGCGTACTGCACGGTGATCATGTTGACGGCGGCCTTGGACGCCGGGTAGGCGACTCCGGGGTAGCCGTACCCGGGTGTGTCCGGTGTGGTGGCGCCGGTCAGCGAGGCCAGGCCGCTGCTGACGTTGACCACCACGGGGGCGGTGGAGCGCCGCAGCAGGGGCAGGAAGGCGTGGGTGACGCGGACGACGCCGAGGACGTTGGTGTCGAAGACGGTGCGCATCATGTCGGCGGTGACGTCGGCGGCGCCGATGACGGTGTTGCCCGGGCCTCGGCCCTCGGTGCCCGCGTTGTTGACCAGGACGTCCAGGGCTCCGGCCTCGGCCTCCACGGTCTTGACGGCGGCGGCCACGGAGGCGTCGTCGGTGACGTCCAGGAGGAGGGGCCGGGCGCCCAGCCGTTCGGAGGCCCTGCGGCCCCGTTCCGCGTCGCGGCTGCCGATGTAGACGGTGTGTCCCTCGGCGATCAGTCGGCGGGCGGTCTCGTGGCCGAGGCCCTTGTTGGCTCCGGTGATCAGTGTGGTCGTCATGTGTCCACGGTGCGGCGGCTCCGGGCGGTCGGCCAGGAGTCCGGTCTTCCTGGGACTCGCGGTACCAGGAACGTTCGCGGGCGCCGGTGTTGACTGGGGGCATGACTGGTTCGGAGTTCGGGCGGGCCGTACGGCGCTGGCGGGACCGGGTGGCGCCGGAGGCGGCCGGGCTTCCCGCGGGCGGGCAGCGGCGGGCGGCCGGGCTGCGGCGCGAGGAACTGGCGCTGCTGGCCGGGATCTCCGCCGACTATGTGACCCGGCTCGAACAGGGGCGGGCGGTCAGTCCGTCGGCGCAGGTCGTGGAGGCGCTGGCGCGGGCGCTCAGACTGGCCGTGGACGAGCGGGCGTTCCTGTTCCGGGCGGCCGGGCTGGTGCCGCCGGGGCCGGAGCGGGTGCCCGCGTACCTCACGCCGAGCGTGCGGCGCCTGTTGGACCGGCTGACCGGGACGCCGGTCGCCGTCTTCGACGCGGCGTGGACCCTGCTGCTCGCCAATCCGCTGTACGCGGCGCTGATGGGTGACCCGTCCGGTTGGCGCGGCCACGAGCGCAACGGTGTGTGGCGCAACTTCGTCGGCGCGGGCGGCCGGGTGCGGCAGACCGCCGAGCAGCGGGACGCCTTCCACACGGCGCTGGTGGCCGATCTGCGGCAGACCGCCGGACGGTATCCGGACGATCCCGGTCTACGGCGGCTGATCACCGAGTTGCGGGACCGCAGCGCCCGGTTCGCCGAGCTGTGGGACGCCGGTGCCGTGGGGCGGCACGACGCCTCCCGGAAAACGGTCGACCATCCGCAGGTGGGCCCGCTCACGCTGGACTGCGATGTGCTGACGGTGTCCGGCAGCGATCTGCGGATCATGGTCTACACCGCCGAGCCGGGCACCGGGGACGCCGAACGGCTCGCGCTGCTCGGTGTCCTCGGCACCCAGGCGCTGGTCGACTAAACGGTCAGGTGAGGGCGGTCAGCGGGTCGTCGAGGACCGGCTGCCAGGCCAGTTCCGCGGCGCCGACCAGGCTGTTGTGGTCGAGCGTGCAGGCCAGGATGGGGACGCCGCCGCTGCGGCCCCACAGGCTGCGGTCGGCGACGACGGCGCGCAGTCGGTCGGGGTCGGTGTCGAGGAGGGTGCGGTGCAGGCCGCCGAGGATGATGCGGTCCGGGTTGAGGATGTTGACCAGCCCGGCGAGGCCCAGGCCGAGGCGGTCGATGAGGGCCTCGGCGGCGGTGCGGACGGCGGGGTCGGCGTACTCGTGGCGGAGCAGGTCGATGGCCTGCTGGAGGAGGGAGACCTCGGGCCCGGGGTCGCGGCCCGCCGTGGTGAGCAGGGCGAGCGGGTCGGCCTCGACGTCCAGGCAGCCGCGGCTGCCGCAGTGGCAGGGGCGGCCCTCGGGGTTGACGGTGAGGTGGCCGACTTCGAGGGCGAGGCCCGAACTGCCGGTGTGCAGGCGGCCGTCGAGCACCAGCGCGCCGCCGACGCCGCGGTGCCCGGTGGCCACGCACAGCAGGTCGCGGGCGCCGCGTCCGGCGCCGTGCCGGTGTTCGGCGAGGGCGGCGAGGTTGACGTCGTTGGCGGCGAAGGCGGGGCCGGTGATGCCCGCCGTACGGACGCAGTCGGCGAAGATCTCCCGTACCGGGGCGCCCGCGGGCCAGGCGAGGTGCAGGGGGTTGAGGGCGAGGCCCTCGGGTTCGGCGACCGCGGAGGGCACGGCGAGTCCGGCGCCGACACAGCGGCGGCCGGTCCGGCGCAGGAGGTCGGCGCCCGCCTCGACGACCGAGCCGAGGACCTTCGCCGGGTCGGCGTCGACGGTCTCGCAGCCGGGCGCGGTCGCGACGATCCGGCCGCCGAGGCCGACCAGGGCGGCGCGGAAGCCGTCGGCGTGCACCTGGGCGGCGAGGGCGACGGGGCCGTCCTCGGCGACCTCGAGGCGGTGCGAGGGGCGGCCCTGGGAACCGGCGGCGGCGCCGGGCCGGGCGTCGACGCGGATGAGGCCGAGGGCTTCCAGTTCGGCGGCGACGGCGCCCGCCGTGGCGCGGGTGACGCCCAGTTCGGCGGTGAGGACGGCCCGTGTGGGTGCCCGTCCGGTGTGCACCAGCTCCAGCGCGGGGCCGAGCGCTCCGCGCCCCCGGTCAAGCCGCGTTCTCGAGGTGGTCCCTTCCCCCGCCTGCCGGGGGTCCGCCTTGCCGCTCATGAGGGCGAGTCTCCCATGATCCGCAATCCTCTTAGGTCCCACCCGCACACCACCGGTGCTGAGCCGGCGCTCGGCTAGCCTGGACGCACGATGAACGACCGTATGACGACGCCCTGGGGCGGCGACCTCGCGCTGACCCGTTTCCCCGAGGACCCGCGGGACCGCCTGCGTGCCTGGGACGCCTCCGACGAGTATCTGCTGAGACACCTCGCGGCCGAGGGCGTGCCGCTGTCCGGCACGGTCGTGGTCGTCGGCGACCGCTGGGGCGCGCTGGTCACGGCGCTCGCGGAGCACGCGCCGACGCAGATCACCGACTCCTTCCTGACGCAGGAGGCGACCCGTGCGAACCTCGCCCGGGCCGGTGCCGAGCCGGGTGCGGTGCGGCTGCTGACGACGCAGGATCAGCCGCCGGAGCGGATCGACGTGCTGCTGGTGCGGGTGCCGAAGAGCCTGGCGCTGCTGGAGGACCAGCTGCTGCGGCTGGCTCCCGCCGTGCACGCGGGCACGGTCGTGGTGGGCACCGGCATGGTGAAGGAGATCCACACCTCCACGCTGCGGCTGTTCGAGCGGGTCCTCGGGCCGACCCGGACCTCCCTGGCGGAGCGGAAGGCGCGGCTGATCTTCTGCGCGCCCGACCCCGCGCTCGCGCGCCCCGGCAACCCGTGGCCGTACAGCTATCCGGTCCCGGAAGGGCTCGGGGCGGTGTCGGGGAGCACGGTCGTCAACCACGCGGGGGTGTTCTGCGCCGACCGGCTGGACGTCGGCACCCGGTTCTTCCTCCAGCACCTGCCGGACACCCGTGGTGCCCGCCGGGTGGTGGACCTGGGCTGCGGCAACGGGGTCGTGGGGATGGCGGTGGCGCTGGCCGACCCGGCGGCCGAGGTGCTGTTCGTGGACGAGTCGTTCCAGGCGGTGGCGTCGGCGGAGGCGACGTACAAGGCGAACGGGGTGCCGGGGCACGCCGAGTTCCGGGTCGGGGACGGGCTGGCCGGGGTGGCGTCGGGCAGTGTGGACGTCGTGCTGAACAATCCGCCGTTCCACTCGCACCAGGCGACGACCGACGCGACCGCGTGGCGGATGTTCACCGGCGCGCGGCGGGCGCTGCGGCCGGGCGGTGAGCTGTGGGTGATCGGCAACCGGCACCTGGGGTACCACGTGAAGCTGCGGCGGCTGTTCGGCGACAGTGAACTGGTGGCGAGCGACCCGAAGTTCGTGGTGCTCAGGGCGGTGAAGAGGTAGCGAGCGTGCGGACGACGTCCGTCACCGTGCGGGCCATCGCCTCCCGGCCGACGCCGAGGTAGGCCCGGGAGTCGGCGGCCTCGGGGTGCTCGTCGAGGAAGCGCCGGATCGCGCCGGTCATGGCGAGGTTGAGGGCGGTGCCGATGTTCACCTTGGTGATGCCGCCCGCAACGGCCGCCCGCAGTTCGCCGTCGGGGAGGCCGGAGGAGCCGTGCAGGACGAGGGGGACGTCGAGGGTGGCGGAGAGCCTCTTGAGCAGGCCGTGGTCGAGGGTGGCGGTGCGGGTGGTCATGGCGTGGGTGCTGCCGACGGCGACGGCGAGGGCGTCCACTCCCGCGTCGGCGACGAAGGCGCGGGCCTGGGCCGGGTCGGTGCGGGTCCCGGAGGCGTGCGGGTCCGGCGGGGGCTGGCCGTGCTTGCCCCGCACCTCCCCCAACTCGGCCTCGATCCACAGCCCCTGGGCGTGCGCCCAGTCGGCGGCGGCCCGGGTCGCGGCGAGGTTCTCGGCGTACGGCAGCCGGGCCGCGTCGTACATCACGGAGCTGAACCCGGCGTCCGCGGCCTGCCGCAGCAGGGCGTCGCTGTGCACGTGGTCGAGGTGCAGGGCGACGGGTACGGCGGCCCGTTCGGCGGCGGCGACGGCGGCGCGGGCCAGTGGCAGGAGGCGTCCGTAGCGGAACTTCACGGCGTTCTCGCTCACTTGGAGGACGACGGGTGCGGCGGCGGTCTCGGCACCGGCGATGACGGCTTCGACGTGCTCCAGGGTGATGATGTTGAAGGCGGCGACCGCGCGGTGGTCCGCCGCGGCGGCGGTGACGAGGGAGCCGGTGGTCACGAGGGGCACGGTCGGCCCCCGTCCGGGTCGCGCAGCACCACCGAGCGGGTGAGGTGGCGGGGCCGGTCCGGGTCGAGGCCGCGGGCGGCGGCGACGGCGAGCGCGAGGCGCTGGGCGCGGACCAGGCCGGCGAGCGGGTCGAGGCCGTCGTGGATCCAGTGGGCGCCGGTGGCCCGTACCTGGGCGGCGAGGCCTTCGGGGGCGGGCCCGAGCATCCAGGTGGCGGTGGTGTCCGCGGCGATGCTGATGGGGCCGTGCCGGTACTCCATCGCCGGGTAGGCCTCGGCCCAGGCGAGGGCGGCCTCCCGCATCTTCAGGGCGGCCTCGCTGGCCAGGCCCACGGTCCAGCCCCGGCCGAGGAAGGCGTACTGCGTCCGGTCCACGGCGGGCGGTTCGGCGGTGAGCGCGGTGCGGGCGTCGGCGACGGCCGCGTCGGTGTGCAGGCCCAGGTGGGCGCGGAGCACGGTGAGGGCGCTGGTGGCGAACCGGGTCTGCACGACGGAGCGTTCGTCCGCGAAGTCGAGGACCACGAGGTCGTCGGCGACGGCTGTGACGGGGGTGCGCGGGTCGGCGGTGATGGCGGTGGTGCGGGTCGTGCCGCGCAGGCCTGCGAGCAGGTCGAGCACTTCGGTGGTGGTGCCGGAGCGGGTGAGGGCGACGACCCGGTCGTAGGAGCGGCGGCGGGGGAACTCGGAGGCGGCGAACGCGTCCGTCTCGCCCTGCCCCGCCGCCTCGCGCAGGGCGGCGGCCGACTGTGCCATGAAGTACGAGGTGCCGCAGCCGACGATCGCCACCCGCTCCCCCGCATCCGGGAGCACGGCGCGCCGCGCCTCGGCCGTGTCGGCGGCGCGCCTCCAGCAGTCGGGCTGGCTGTTCAGCTCTTCCTCGGCATGGGGCATGCCGTGCCCTCCCCTGAATCCTGGAGCCTGAAGTCCCTGGATGCTCTTTTCTGCAAGATAGCGCCGACTTTCGAGCATAATCAAGCATCTTGCGGGCACTTCGGGTGCGCTAGGGTCACCGGGGACCGGAACCGGGAGGACACTGCCCATGTCGCGGGACGCCCGCTGGAAGACACTGCTGGAGCTGCTCGTCGAGCGGGGGCGGCTGGACGTCGAGGAGGCGGCCGCCGAGCTGTCGGTGTCGGCCGCGACGATCCGCCGCGACTTCGACCAGCTCGCCGAGCAGCAGATGCTGGTCCGCACCCGGGGCGGCGCGGTCGTGCACGGGGTGTCGTACGAGCTGCCGCTGCGGTACAAGAGCGCGCGGCGCGCCTCCGAGAAGCAGCGCATCGCCCGGGCGGTGGCCGGGATGGTCGCGCCCGGTGAGGCGGTCGGGCTGACCGGCGGCACGACCACGACCGAGGTGGCGCGCGCCCTCGCCGAGCGCGCGGACCTCACGTCCGGCTCGCCCGCGCTGACCGTGGTCACCAACGCCCTCAACATCGCGGGCGAGCTGGCCGTGCGCCCCCAGTTCAAGATCGTGGTGACCGGCGGGGTGGCGCGGGCGCAGTCGTACGAGCTGGTCGGGCCGCTCGCGGACGGGGTACTGGGGCAGATCACCCTCGATGTGGCGGTGCTCGGCGTGGTCGCCTTCGACGCCGACCAGGGCGCCGCCGCGCACGACGAGGCGGAGGCCGCGGTCAACCGGCTGCTGTGCGAGCGTGCCGGGCGGGTGGTGGTCGCCGCCGACTCCAGCAAACTCGGCCGCCGCGCCTTCGCCCGGATCTGCGCCACCGAGGCGGTGGACACACTGGTCACGGACGTGGCAGCGGACGACGTCACGGTCCGCCGGTTCGAGGAGGCGGGGCTGCGGGTCGTCGCCGTCTGACCGCACCGGCGTGAGCGGGCCTAAGCTGGAACGGTGCGGTCGCTCGGGGCCGGGAGGCGGCGATGGTCACAACAGCGAGGGACGGCGGGGTCGGCGCGGACCGGCGGCGGTATCTGCCGATCGCCGAGCACGGGCTGATCGGGGACCTGCGCAGCGTGGCGCTGGTCGGCACCGACGGGACGATCGACTGGTACTGCTGTCCGTGCTTCGACGCGCCCAGCGTCTTCGCCGCGGTCCTGGACGCGGAGAAGGGCGGCTGCTTCGAGCTGGCGGCCGGTGTCCCGGCCCGGACCAAGCAGTTCTACTTCCCCGACACCAACGTCCTGATCACCCGGTTCTACACCGAGGACGGCGTCGGTGAGGTGCAGGACTTCATGCCCGTCACCGAGGACCCCGCGGAGGCGGAACGGCACCGGCTGATCAGGCGGGTGGTGTGCGTGCGCGGCGCGCTGCCGTTCCGGGCCCGGGTGGCGCCCCGCTTCGACTACGGCGCACGGCCGCACACCCTGCGCCTCGAGGACGACGTGGCGGTGTTCGAGTCCACCGGCCTCGGTCTCGCGCTCACCGCGACGGTGCCGCTGGAGACCGACGGCTCCGACGTGACGGCCGAGTTCAAGCTCGCCGAGGGTGAGACGGCGGTGTTCGCCCTCGACCAGGTCGGCGGCGCGACCGAGCCGCGCGGGTGCCCGATCGCGGAGGCCGACCACCAGTTCGGGCAGACGGTGGCGTACTGGCGGCGCTGGCTGTCCGCGTCGAAGTACCGGGGCCGCTGGCGGGAGATGGTGCACCGCTCCGCGCTCACCCTGAAGCTGCTCACCTACGCGCCGACCGGCGCCATCGTGGCCGCGCCGACGACCAGCCTGCCCGAGCGGCTGGGCGGCGAGCGCAACTGGGACTACCGGTACGTGTGGGTGCGCGACGCCGCCTTCTGTGTGTACGCCATGCTCAGGCTCGGCTTCACCGGCGAGGCCGCTCAGTTCATGCAGTTCGTGACCCGGCACATCAGTTCCGGCGACGGCGCCCCGTCGGGCCCGCTCCAGATCATGTACGGCATCGACGGCCGCACCGACCTGACCGAACGCGAACTCGCCCATCTGGAGGGCCATGAGGGCTCCGCGCCGGTACGCGTCGGCAACGGCGCCGCCCAGCAGCTCCAGCTCGACATCTACGGCGCCCTCATCGACTCGATCTACCTCTACGACAAGTGGGCGGAGCCCATCTCCAGCGACCAGTGGGACAACGTGTGCGCGCTGGTGGACTGGGTGTGCGACCACTGGGACCAGCCCGACGAGGGCATCTGGGAGACCCGTGGCGGGCGCCGGAAGTTCCTGTACTCACGGCTGATGTGCTGGGTGGCGATCGAGCGGGCCGTGCGGATGGCGCACCGGCGCGGGCTCCCCGCCGACCTGCCGCGCTGGCAGACCTGCCGGGACACCATCTACCGGCGGATCATGAGCCGGGGCTGGTGCGAGAGCCGGGGTGCCTTCGTGCAGCACGAGGACAGCGAGGTGCTGGACGCGGCCGTGCTGATGATGCCGCTGGCCAAGTTCATCGCGCCCACCGATCCCAAGTGGCTGTCGACGCTGGACGCACTCACCCGGGAACTGGTCTCCGACTCGCTGGTCTACCGCTACGACCCGCAGGCCAGCCCGGACGGGCTGCGCGGCGACGAGGGCACGTTCTCGATCTGCTCGTTCTGGTACGTGGAGGCCATGGTCCGCGCCGGTCGGGTGGAGGAGGCGCAGCTGGCGTTCGAGAAGATGCTGACCTACGCCAACCATCTGGGCCTGTACGCCGAGGAGATCAGCCACACGGGGCAGCAGCAGGGCAACTTCCCGCAGGCCTTCACCCATCTGTCGCTGATCAGCGCGGCCTTCAACCTGGACCGGGCGCTGGGCTGACATCCGCCGCGTGTGGAACGGGCGCGGGTGGGAAGTCGGGGGGCATGGTCGGGGACCCGGACGACGTGGTGGAGGCCCGGCGGCGGGGTGCGAGCGGGCACCGGGCGCTGCCGCACACAGCGGACGTGCGCATCGAGGCGTGGGGCGCGAGCCGGGAGCGCTGTCTGGCGGAGGCGGTGGTCGGGATGGTGGAGTGCTTCGCCGACGTGGCGGACGTCCGTCCCTCCTCGGTGGAGCGGCTGCGGCCGACCGGGCCGGGCGACGCGGAGCTGCTGGCCGGACTGCTGGACGAGGTCATCTACCGCATGGAGGTCTACGGCCAGGTCCCCGTCGACGTGGCGGCCGGGCATGTCCGTGGCCCCGGCGGCGGCCTCGAGGTGCGGCTGGCCGTCGCGGGGCTCTCCGACGTCGAGATCACCGGGGCGGTGCCGAAGGCGGTCTCCTGGCACGAGCTGCGGATGGGCCCGGACCCCTACGGCTGGTCGTGCGCGGTGACGATCGACGCGTGACGCGCCCGGCCGCCGGCGGGCACGCCTGCGCTCAGCCCCTCACACCCCAACCGGCACCACCCACGGGCCCGCACCCCGCTGACGGCAACGGCCAGGCCCTTGAGCGCCCCCTGCGGCCATGGGCACCGCCGAGCCACCCGTTCAGCCCTTCACCACCCCGAGCGGCACGAGGCGGGCCACGGTGCGGCACAGGCCCGCGCCCTCGCTCGCCGCGACGACGGCGGCGACGTCCTTGTAGGCCTCGGGGGTCTCCTCGGAGAGGCCGCGCCAGGAGCGCGGGCGGACCGCGATGCCGTGCTGTTCCAGCCGGGCACGCAGTTCGCGGCCGGTGACGGTGCGGGCGGCCTCGTGGCGGCTCATCCGGCGGCCCGCGCCGTGGCAGGTGGAGTGGAAGGCGTCCCCGCCCGGCACTCCGGCGAGCACGTAGGAGGCGGTGCCCATGGTGCCGGGGATCAGCACCGGCTGCCCGGTGGACCGCAGGTCGTCGGGAAGGTCGGGGTGGCCGGGCGGGAAGGCGCGGGTGGCGCCCTTGCGGTGCACGCATAGGCGGCGCCGGGCGCCGTCCACCTCGTGGGTCTCCAGCTTGGCCAGGTTGTGCGAGACGTCGTAGACGAGGGACAGCCGCACCCCGGCCGCCTGCCGGAAGACACGTCGGGTGGCGTCCGACAGCAGCTGGCGGTTGGCGCGGCCGTAGTTGGCGGCGGCCGCCATCGCGCCCAGGTAGGCCTCCCCCTCGGGCGACTCCACAGGGGTGCAGGCGAGCTGCCGGTCGGGGACGGTGATGCCGTAGCGGTTCATGGCCCGGTCCATCAGGCGGACGTGGTCGGTGCAGATCTGGTGGCCGAGTCCTCGGGAGCCGCAGTGGATCATCACGCAGATCTGGCCGGGGGCGATCCCGAAGGCGGTCGCGGCGGCGGTGTCGTGGACCTCGTCGACCTGCTGGACCTCCAGGAAGTGGTTGGCGGAGCCGAGGCTGCCGACCTGGCCGAGGCCGCGTTCGCGGGCGCGTTCGCCGACCTCGGTCACCTCGGCGTCGGCGACCGCGCCGCCGTCCTCGCAGCGGACCAGGTCGCGTTCCTCGCCGAAGCCCTGCTGGACGGCGTACCGGGAGCCGCCGCGCAGGATCCGCTCCAGTTCGCCGGTGCCGCTGGGCCGCCAGACGCCGCCGGGGCCCGCGCCGCGCGGGATGGCGCGGTCCAGGCCGTCCATCACCTGCCGCAGGGCGGGGCCGAGGGTGCGCCGGTCGCAGTCGGCGGCGAGCAGCCGTACCCCGCAGGAGATGTCGAAGCCGACGCCGCCGGGCGAGACCACGCCGCCGTCCTCGACGTCGGTCGCGGCGACGCCGCCGATGGGGAAGCCGTAGCCCCAGTGGATGTCGGGCATGGCGTACGAGGCGGTGACGATGCCGGGGAGGGTGGCGACGTTGGCGACCTGGGCGAGGGACTGCTCGGCGTCGGCGAGCAGTTCGCGGGAGGCGAAGACGACGCCGGGCACCCGCATGGCGCCGCGCGGTTCGATGCGGTAGCGGTAGGGCCGCACCTCGACGAGGTGCGGGGGTGCGGTGCGGGTGGCGTTCATCGGGGCCTCGCCGTGTTCGGCGGTCAGTCGGGGGCGGTGGGCACGACGGCGACGGGGCAGTCCGCGTGGTGCAGTATGGCGTGCACCACGGAGCCCAGCCGCAGCCCGAGCCCTCGGGGCGGGTGCCGGGGCAGCACCAGCAGGGCCGCCCGCGCGGAGGCGTCGACGAGGGCGGCGGCGGGCGAGCCGATGATCAGTTCGGTGTCGACGTGCACCCCTGGGTGGTCGGCGACCGGGCGGGCGGCGCCGTTGAGGAGACGGGCGTGCAGGCGCTGTTCGTCGTCGAGCTGGCTCGGCTGCGGCACGGTCAGCCCGGAGCGGACGAACGGCGTCCAGGCGTGCACCAGCCGCACCCCGGCGCCGCGTGTCTGCGCCTCG
Organism: Streptomyces sp. B93; assembly: GCF_018070565.1. Lineage (GTDB taxonomy): Bacteria > Actinomycetota > Actinomycetes > Streptomycetales > Streptomycetaceae > Streptomyces. The sequence goes on along the minus strand of NZ_JAGPXL010000005.1, from coordinate 36,091 downwards.
GCGAGCGCGAACCGTACGGCGTCCTCGTCGCCCGCGTCCCGTACCCCGACGACGATGCTGCCCGTGGCCTTCCTGGGCGCTCCTCGGGCGACCACCACGGGACGGTCGGCGTGGGCGGCGACCTTCAGGCTCACCGAGCCCAGCAGCAGCCCGGCGAAGCCGCCGCGCCCCCGGGTGCCGACGACCACGAGGTCGGCGTCCCGCGCGGCGGTGAGGAGGGCGTCCGCGGGGTCGTCGCGGGCGAGGACGGTGTCGATGCGCAGGGCGGGGCGGTCGGTGACGATCCTGACCTCGGCGTCGTCCAGCACGCTCGCCGCCGCGTCGAGGACGCGCGCCTCGGACGCGGCGTCCCCGTCGCCGCCCACGGCGTGCACGACGCGCAGCACGTCGCCGCGCAGCTCGGCCTCGGCGGCCGCCCAGTCCGCCGCGAGCCAGGAGTACGCGGTGTCGTCGACGCCGACGATCACGGTGCCGACCCGGGTGGGCGAGGTCATCGGTGTTTCCCCTCAGCCGTCCTCCAGGGCGGCCAGCACGTCGTCGTCGGTGAGCTGGTCGAAGTTCTCGTACCAGGCGCCGACGGCCATGAAGCCGTGCGGGCGCTGGACGCAGACCACGTCGTCGGCCTCCGCGCGCAGCGACTCGGCCGCCTCCGGGGAGGCGACGGGCACGGCCAGCACGATCTGTTCGGGTTCCTGGGTGCGCACCCAGCGCACGGCGGCGCGGGCGGTGGCTCCGGTGGCCAGCCCGTCGTCGACCACGATGGCGGTGTGTCCGCGCAGCTCGGGCCCGGGGCGTCCGTGCCGGTAGAGCCGCTCCCTGCGGTGCAGCTCCTCGCGTTCCCGGGTCACGGTCCCGGCCAGTTCGCTCTCGCTGAGGCCCAGCTGGTCCAGGGTGCGGGCGTCGAAGACCGGTGGTTCGTCGCCGACGATCGCGCCGACGCCCAGCTCCTCCTGGAAGGGTGCGCCGATCTTGCGGGCCACCACCACGTCCAGCGGCGCCTCCAGGGCCTCGGCGACCTCGCGGGCCACCGGGACGCCGCCCCTGGGCAGCGCGAGGACGACGGGGTGCGCGAGCGCGCCCTTCTCCTGGAGGATGCGCAGCCGTCCGGCCAGTTCCTGCCCGGCCTGCCTGCGGTCACGGAACTGCATGCGCCACCGGGTACCCGACGGTGCGGCGGCCCATGCATGCCGGATGCCGCGTCCGACGTCATCGAACCGTAAGGAGGCGACCGGGGGCGTGGCGGGGCCGTGCGACCTACAGTCGCCTCGTTCACCGAGCGAGCCCGAGGAGCCGTCGATGCGTACCCGCACCCTGCTGCCAGCCGTCCTGACCGTCGTGTCGCTCACGGTCGTGGGGTGCGGGAGCGAGGACGGGCCGGACTCCGGGGACGTGGCGGGGCGGGCCTCCTCGCCCGCCGCGCCGGAGACGACGGCGAGCGACGCCGGTACGGGGGTGGCGGGGTCGTCCGAGGTGCCGGAGGTGCTGAGGTTCACCGGGACGACCGTGGACGGCGAGCCGTTCGACGCCGCCACGCTCGCGGGGCGCCCGACCGTGCTGTGGTTCTGGGCACCCTGGTGCCCCAAGTGCCGCGCCCAGGCCGCCGAGACCGCCAAGGTCGCCGAGGAGTACGAGGGCAAGGCGAACGTCGTCGGCGTGGCGGGCCTCGACTCCAATGACGCCATGCGCGACTTCGTCGACCAGACCGGCACCGGCTCCTTCCCGCACCTGTCCGACGAGGCCGGTGAGGTGTGGAAGCGGTTCGAGGTGACCGAGCAGAGCCGGTACGTGATCCTCGACAAGGACGGCGAAACCGTCTACGAGGGGGTGCTGCCGGGCGGCGAGGGCCTGTCCGGCAAGGTCGCCGGGCTCACCGGCTGACCGGCGGTGAGTGATCTGCCGCTGGCGCTGGCCCTCGGCGCGGGCATGCTGGCCGCCGTCAACCCGTGCGGGTTCGCGCTGCTGCCCGCCTATCTGTCGCTGCTCGTCCTCGGCGACGACGGTCCCGGCCGGACGGTCGCGGTCGGACGGGCGCTGCTGGCGACGGCGTCGATGACGCTCGGGTTCGCCGCGCTCTTCGGGATCTTCGGGCTGGCCGTCCAGCCGGTCGCCGGGCAGGTGCAGGAGCGGCTGCCGTGGTTCACGGTCGGGTTCGGGCTGCTGATGGCGGTGGCCGGGGCATGGCTGCTCGCCGGGCGGCAGCTGCCCGCGCTGGCCCCGAAGATGCGCCGGGCGCCGAAGCTGAGCCGCTCGGTCCCGGCGATGGCACTGTTCGGCATGGCGTACGCCGCCGCGTCGCTGGGCTGCACGATCGCGCCGTTCCTCGCGATCGTCGTCTCGGCCTTCCGCGGCGGGTCCACCGGCGAGGGCGTGGCCCTGTTCGTGGCCTACGCCGCCGGGATGGGCCTGATCGTCGGTGCGGCCTCACTGACGGTGGCCCTCACCCGCACCACCGCCGTGACCCGGCTGCGCCGCGCGGGTGCGGTGGCGCCCCGCCTGGGCGGCGGCCTGCTGGTGCTGGTGGGCGCGTACGTCGCGTACTACGGCTGGTACGAGATCCGGGTCCAGCGCGATCCCCTGACGACGGACCCGGTGGTCGACGGGGCGGGCACGGTCCAGCGGACCCTGGCCGACGCGGTGGACGCCGCGGGCCCGGGCACGCTGGCGGTGCTGTGCGCCGTACTGCTGCTGACGGCAGTCGCCGCTGCGCCGCTCAGGAGACGGCGGGGCAACGCCCTGAAAGGGGCGCGGGGAACCGCGCGACCGGCCACGACGGACCCGCAGCGACTACCGGGCGCCAAGCCCCCGTCCAGCCAGGAATGACGCACAGATCTCCCCGGCCCGCACGGCAGTCGTCGACAGCAACGTCGACGTCAGCCCGTGCGTGTGCTCGGTACCTCCCTGGAGATAGATGTCCGCGGTGACGTTCGGCGCGGTCACCACCCGGTGATCGCGCCCCACCCGCACCGCGTCCTCCTCGTCGCGCAGACAGAGCTTGCCGACCTCACCGAGGTTGTCGCCGATGCCCTGCGGCCGGTACCCGGTGGCGTAGACGAGGAGGTCGGCGGAGAGGTCCTCGCGTTCGGCCGTCGGCAGGAACTCGACGGTGACCCGGACGCCGTCGTCGCGGGGTTCCACCTCGCGGATGCGGGAGACGTTCATCATCCGCAGCCGTCGCCGCCCCTGGATCCGCTCCTGGTACATGGTGCGGGACAGCGACTCGATCAGGTCCATGTCGACGACGGAGTAGTTGGTGCCGCGGTGGTAGTCGAGCAGGGACTGCTTCACCTCGGCGGGGGCGCCGTAGTAGAGGTCGACGGCCTCGGGGTCGAAGATCTTGTTGGCGAAGGGGCTGTCGTCGGCGGGTGTGTAGCCGTACTTGGCGAAGACCGAGCAGATCTCGGCGTCGGGGAAGCGGCGGTGCAGGTAGTCGACGGCCTCGGCGGCGCTCTGTCCGGCGCCGAGGACGACGGCGCGGCGCACCGAGGCGCCGGAGCGGGTGAGTTCGGCGACGCGTGGGAGTAACTCGCTGGTGTGCCAGACGCGTTCGGACCTGACGGCGTCGGGTGGCAGGTGGGGTTCCAGGCCGGTGGCCACGCAGAGGGCGCGGGCGCGGCGGACGGTGAGCCGTCCTGGGTCGGTGGCGTCGCGGCTGGTGACGTCGTAGTAGCGGATCTCGCCGTCCTCCGTGACGGGCTTCACGGAGACCACTTCGGCGCCGTACTCGACGAGTTCGCCGACGCGGGCGGCGGCCCACTCGAAGTAGTCGTGGAACTCCACGCGCAGGGGGAAGAGCGTCTTGAGGTTGAGGAAGTCGACCAGTCGGCCGCGGTCGCGCAGATAGCAGAGGAAGCTGAAGTCACTGGTCGGGTCACGCATCGTCACCAGGTCCTTCAGGAAGGACACCTGCATGGTGGCGTCGTCGATGAGCATGCCCCGGTGCCAGCCGAAGGCAGGCTGTTTCTCCAGGAATCCGACGCGCGGGCCGGTCCCTTCGTGCGGCGTCGCGCCGTGTTCCCTCAGCGCGATCGCGAGTGCGAGGTTCGATGGGCCGAAACCGATGCCCAAGAGGTCGTAGATGGAGTCCGGCCCGCTGTGCAGCGAAGTCACCGCGTCATCGCCTCCCGTGATGAAGGGGAGCACAGCGCCCCCCCAAGCGGGAACACGGCCTCCCCCAAGCAGGCACATGTTAGATAAGGTAAGCCTTACCTAGCAATGGCTGAGGAGGGCTCATATGCGGGTCGTCATGTTCGGCTACCAGACGTGGGGACACCGAACGCTTCAAGCACTGCTGGACTCCGAGCACGAAGTGGTCCTGACCGTCACCCACCCGAAGAGCGACCACGCGTACGAGAGGATCTGGAGCGACTCGGTCTCCGATCTCGCCGAGAAGCACGGTGTGCCGGTGCTGCTGCGCAGCCGGCCCGACGACGACGAACTGCTGCGGGTGCTCAAGGAGGCCGCGCCGGACATCATCGTGGCCAACAACTGGCGCACCTGGCTGCCCCCGGAGATCTTCGGCCTGCCGCCGCACGGCACGCTGAACATCCATGACTCGCTGCTGCCGTCCTACGCCGGTTTCTCCCCGCTGATCTGGGCGCTCATCAACGGCGAGAAGCAGGTCGGGGTCACCGCGCACCGCATGGACACCGGCCTGGACACCGGCGACATCCTGTTGCAGCGGGCCGTGCCGGTGGGCCCGGCGGACACCGCGACCGACCTCTTCCACCGCACGGTCGACCTGATCGGCCCGCTCGTCACCGACTCCCTCGACCTGATCGCCTCCGGCCGGGCGGTGTGGACACCGCAGGACCGCTCCCGGGCCAGTTTCTTCCACAAACGGTCCCTGACGGACAGCCGAATCGACTGGACCTGGCCCGCCGAGGATCTGGAGCGGTTCGTGCGGGCCCAGTCGGACCCGTATCCGAACGCCTTCACGTACCACCGCGGTGAGCGGCTGCGGATCCTGTCGGCCGCCGTGTCCGAGGGCCGTTACGGCGGCACCCCGGGGCGCATCTTCATCCGCGAGGGCGACGGTGTCGTCATCGTCGCCGGGGCCGGGGCGCGGTCCGGGCGGCTGCCGGGTCTGGTGGTGCGGCGGGTGCGGACTCAGGACGGCACGGAGTACGCGGCGACGGACTACTTCCGCACGATGGGCGGCTATCTGACGGACCGTCCGTAACGTCAGCCGGTGGTGGTGCCGGAGACCGGGACCGCGTCCGCCTCGGCATGGTGGCGGCTGATCGGCACCACCAGGGGCATGCCGCTGACCGGGCACTGCCCGATCACACAGCGCAGCCCGAAGACGTCCTCGACCAGTTCGGCGGTGACGACGTCGGCCGGGTCGCCCTCGGCGGCGATCCGGCCCGCCTTCATGGCGACGAGGTGATCGGCGTAGCGGGCGGCCTGGTTGAGGTCGTGCAGCACCATGACGACGGTGCGGCCCTGCTGCCGGTTGAGGTCAGCGACCAGGTCGAGGACGTCGATCTGGTGGGCGAGGTCGAGATACGTCGTCGGCTCGTCGAGCAGCATCACGGGCGTGCCCTGCGCCACCGCCATGGCGATCCACGCGCGCTGCCGCTGCCCGCCGGAGAGTTCGTCAACGGCGCGGTGCGCGAGACCGGTCAGCGCGGTGGCCCGCAGCGCCTCGTGCACGGCCTCCTCGTCGGCGGCCGACCACTGCCGCCACCAGGTCTGGTGCGGGGAACGGCCGCGTCCCACCAGGTCGATGACGGTGAGCCCCTCGGGCGCGACGGGTGACTGCGGGAGAATGCCGAGCCGCTGGGCGAGCACCCGGGTGGGGATGGCGTGCACGTCGCGGCCGTCGAGTTGGACGGCGCCGCCCTTCGGGGTGAGCAGCCGGGCGAGGGCGCGCAGCAGGGTGGACTTGCCGCAGGCGTTGGCGCCGACGATCGCGGTGACCTTGCCGGTGGGTATCGCCAGGTCAAGGCCGTCGACGACGATCCGGTCGTCGTAGGCCAGGCGCAGGGCCGTCGCGCGCAGCTCGGGGCGGTCCGAGGGGATCTCGTGGTGGTCCTTCACGTCATCAGCCTCCTGAACCCGCGCGGTTGGCGCGGACGAGCAGCCACAGCAGTACCGGGGCGCCGAGCACACCGGTGACGATGCCGACGGGGAGTTCGGTGTCCGGGACGAGCCGGCGGGCGATGAGGTCGGCGGTCAGGACCAGCGCGGCGCCGGTCAGTCCGGAGGCCAGCGGCGGTGGTACGGCCGTACCGGCGAGCCGCTGGGCGACCTGGGGGGCGGCGAGCGCGACGAACGCGACCGGTCCGGCCGCCGCGGTGCCGAAGGCGACCAGGCCGACGGCGACGAGCAGCACCGACACCCGCACCAGCTGGACGCGGGTGCCCAGGCCCCGGGCGACGTCGTCGCCGAGCTGGAGGGTGCGCAGCTGCCGCCCCAGCACCACCGCGACCGGCACCAGCACCACCAGGGCCCACAGCAGCGGGCGGATCTGGTCCCAGGTGCGGCCGTTGAGGTTGCCGACCAGCCAGCCGAGCGCGGCCTGCGCCTGGAACTGCCGTCCGTGGGCGATGAGGAAGTCGGTGGCGCTGGTGCAGATCCAGGCGACGCCGACGCCGACGAGGACGATGCGGTAGCCGGTGGCGCCGCGTTTCCAGGCGAGGAGGTAGACGACGAGGGCGGCGGTGAGCGCGCCGAGCAGGCCGAGGGTCTGGGTGGACGGGCCGCTGTCCCAGCCGAGGACGATCCCGGCGACGACGGCCGTCCCGGCGCCCTGGGTGAGGCCCATCATGTCGGGGCTGACGAGCGGGTTGAGGGTCATCGTCTGCAGCAGGGCGCCCGCGATGCCGAAGGCGATGCCGACGAGGAGGCCCGCGAGGGCGCGCGGGAGGCGCAGTTCGTGGACGATGAGTTCGGTGCCGGGGTCGGCGGCGCCGACGAGGGCGCGCAGCACGTCGGTGAGGGGCAGAGAGATGTCGCCGGTCGCGGTCTCCACGCAGAACGCCAGGAAGGCGACGGCCGTGAGGGCGAGGGTGACGGTCAGCATCCGGGGGCGCAGCACGCCGGAGACGGGCGGCGCGGACAGCCGGAAGGTGAGGCGGCGGGCGGTGCGGGGCGGCGCCGGGGGCGGGGGTCCCGTGAGGTCGGTGGTCATGGGCTCACAGCTCCGCGAGTCGGCGGCGGCGGACCAGCGCGATGAAGAACGGGCCGCCGACGAAGGCGACGAGGATCCCGGCCTGGATCTCCACGGGCCTGGCGATCAGCCGTCCGGCGATGTCGGCGGCGAGCAGCAGACAGGGCGCGAGGACGGCCGACAGGGGCAGCAGCCAGCGGTGGTCGGGGCCGAGCCCGGCGTACTGGGCGAGGACGCGGACGATGTGCGGCACGACCAGGCCGACGAAGACGACGGGCCCAATGACGGCGACGGCCCCGCCGGTGAGCAGGGTGACGGCGATGACGCCCTGGACGCGGATCAGCCCCAGTTTCAGGCCGAGCGACTTGGCGACGTCGTCGCCGAGGGCGAGGCTGTTCAGGGCGGGCGCGAGGGCGAGCGCGAGGGCCGCGCCGACGGCGAGGAACGGCAGGACGCGCAGCAGGACGCGGTCGTCCTGGTGGGCGAGGGAGCCCGCCGACCAGAACCGGTAGCGGTTCAGGGCGTCCGGGTCGGTCAGCGCGACGGCGCTGGTCAGGGAGAACAGCAGGGAGGTCACCGCGACCCCGGCGAGGGCGAGTTTGACCGGGGTGGAGCCGGACCGGCCGAGGCCGCCGAGGAGGTAGACGAGGACGCTGGCGGCGAGGGCCCCGGCGAAGGCGAACCAGATGTAGCCGTGCACGGAGCCGATGCCGAGCACGCCGACCGACAGGACGACGGCGAAGGCGGCGCCCGCGCTGACGCCGAGGATGCCCGGGTCGGCGAGCGGGTTGCGGGTGAGGGCCTGCATCAGCGCGCCGGAGAGGCCGAGGGCGGCGCCGGTGGCGAGGCCGAGGGCGGTGCGGGGCAGCCGTACCGACCAGATCACGTCGTGGACGCGGGGGTTGGGGGCGTCGCCGAGGAGGGTGTGCCAGACCTGGTCGAGGGGGACGCCGAGGGCGCCGTACGCCATGGACAGCGCGCTCAGGGCGAGCAGGGCCGCGCCGCTGAGCACGGCCAAAAGTGCTGCGCGGGGGCCTTTCGCCGCCCGGACCGCCGAGGTCCCCACGTCCAACTTCCTTTGATGTGGCGCTTCTTAGATGAGGCTTGCCTTAACTGTAGGGCGCGTCACGTTCCCGTCCCACCCCTTGCGGGGAACTCCATGAGCACCCTGTGATTTAGGTAACCCTTACCTTAGTATGACGCCGATCCCCGGCCCAGCGCCGGGACCGACCCCCTGGGGAGGCGCGCTGCCGTGTGCGGTTCCGAGGAAGTCCTGGCCTACTGGCGGCGGTTGCTCACTCCGCTTCCGCCGGAGACATCGCTCCCGACCGACCGACCCCACCCACCGGAACCCTCCGCCGAACGGGCGACCCGCGCCCTCACCGGCCTGCCCGACGCCCCCGACCCCGTGCTGCTCGCGGCGTTCGTGGCCCTGCTGCACCACTACAGCGGTGCCACCGATCTGACGGTCGGTCATGACGAGCTGCCGGTCCGGGCGTCCGTCGACCACGAACCCGACTTCCGGGAACTGACCCGGCGGGTGACGGAGGCCTGGCAGGACGCCCAGCTCCACCGGCTCCCCGTGTCCATGCTCACCGAGGAACTGTCCCCGGCGCCGACGCGCGGCGGCGGACTGTTCTTCAATACGGCGTTCGCCACCGCCGCCCGTCCCCCCGGGGAGCTGCCCGGCCCCGTCGACCTCCTCCTGGAGGTGGCGGACGGCACCGCCCGCGCCGCCTACGACCCGCGCCTGTTCGACGCCACGACCGTGGACAGGCTGCTCGGCCACTACCGGACCCTGCTCACCGACGGGCTCGCCCGGCCCGGCACACCGGTCGCCCGGCTCACCCTGATGGGCCCCGAGGAGTACCGGCAGGTCGTCCACGACGGGAACGCCACCGGGCACACCGTCCCCCTGGACACCTGGCCCGCGATGTTCGCCGCGCGGGTCCGCGAGCGCCCCGACGCCGTGGCGCTGGTCTTCGAGGACGAGCGTCTCAGCTACGCCGAACTGGACGAGCGGGCCAACCGGCTGGCCCACGCCCTGATCGCGCGCGGCGCCGGTCCCGAGCGGATCGTCGCGCTGTCGCTGCCGCGCTCGGCCGAGCTGATCGTCGCCGAGGTCGCCGTGCTCAAGTCGGGCGCCGCCTACCTGCCCATCGACCACGACTACCCGGCCGACCGCATCGCCTACATGCTCGGCGACGCCTCGCCCGTCTGCCTGGTCACCACCGAGGAGTGCGCGCGGGACCTCCCCGAGTACGGCACCACCCCGCTGCTCCCGCTCGACTCCCCCGCCGTCGCCGAGGAGTTGGCGTCCCGGCCCGCCCACGACCCCACCGACACCGACCGCGGCGCCCCGCTCACCGCCCTGAACGCCGCCTACGTCATCTACACCTCCGGCTCCACCGGCCGCCCCAAGGGCGTCGTCCTCGCACACAGCGGAGTGGCGAAGCTGGTCGCCACCCAGAGCGAACGGTTCGGCGTCGGCCCGCACAGCCGGGTGCTCCAGTTCGCCTCGCCCAGCTTCGACGTGGCCTTCTGGGACCTGTGCCTCGGGCTGCTGTCCGGCGGACGGCTCGTGGTCGTACCGGCCGAGCGCCGGGTGCCCGGCGCTCCGCTCGCCGACTACGCGAACGCGCACGGCGTCACCTTCATGATCCTGCCGCCCGCGCTGCTGTCCGCGCTGCCCGACGACCTGACGCTGCCACCGGCCGCGACGCTGCTCGCGGGCACCGAACGCGTCTCGCCGGAACTGGTGGGCCGCTTCGCGCGCGGGCGGATGATGTTCAACGCCTACGGCCCCACCGAGGCCACCACCAACTCCACGCTCGGCCTGTGCGACCCGGACATCCCGGCCGGAGCGATCGTGCCCATCGGCGTCCCGGACCCCGGCACGCGCGCGTACGTCCTCGACGCCTGGCTGCGGCCGGTGCCCGCCGGGGTGACGGGCGAGCTGTACCTCGGCGGCGCGGGGCTGGCGCGCGGCTATCTGGGGCGCCCCGACCTGACCGCCGAGCGGTTCGTCGCCGACCCGTTCGGCGCGCCCGGCGAACGGCTCTACCGCACCGGCGACCTGGTGCGCCGACGGTCCGACGGGCGCCTTGAGTTCCTCGGGCGGGCGGACGCCCAGCTGAAGATCCGCGGCTTCCGGATCGAGCCGGGCGAGATCGAGTCCGTGCTGCGCGGCCACCCGGCCGTCGACCAGGTCACCGTCGTGGCGCGCGAGGACCGCCCCGGCGACCGGCGGCTGGCCGCGTACGTCGTCCCCGCGCTGGACGGCCCGGCCGCCCGGGTCGAGGAGTGGAAGGACCTCCACGAACTCCTCTACGGCGCCGCCGACACGGAGGGCGAGGGGCTCCGGGAGAACTTCGCGGGCTGGAACAGCACCTACGACGGCCGCCCCCTCCCCCTCGCCGAGATGCGCGAGTGGCGGGCGGCGACCGTGGACCGCCTCCGCGCCCTCGGCCCGGCGCGCCGGGTACTGGAGATCGGCGTCGGCAGCGGTCTGATCCTGTCGCGGATCGCGCCCCACTGCGACGAGTACTGGGGCACCGACCTCTCCGAACAGGCCGTCGCCGCGCTGCGCCGCCAGGTCGAGGCCGACCCGGACCTGGCGGCCAGGGTGCGGCTGAGCGCCCGGCCCGCGCACGACACCGACGGGCTGCCCGCCGGGCACTTCGACACCGTCGTCATCAACTCCGTCGCCCAGTACTTCCCCAACGCCGACTACCTGCGCGACGTCCTGCGCCGGGCGGCCGGGCTGCTCGCGCCGGGCGGGCGGATCTTCGTCGGTGACGTGCGCAACCTGCGGCTGCTGCGCACCCTGCGGGCCGCCGTCGAGACCCGCCGCGCGGGCACCGACGACAAGGCCGCGCTGCGGGGGGCGGTCGAGCAGTCGGTGCGCTGGGAGGGCGAACTCCTCCTCGACCCCGACTTCTTCGCCACCCTCGACGGCTTCGACGCCGACATCCGGCTCAAGCGCGCGGCCCACCACAACGAGCTGAGCCGGTACCGGTACGACGTCGTCCTGCGCCCCGGCCCCCGGCGCCCGGCGCCGCCGGAACGGGAACTGCGCTGGACGGCCGTCGGCGGCCTCGCCGGGCTGGCCCGGCTGCTGGCGGACCGCCCGCAGCGGCTGCGGATCACCGGGGTGCCCAACGCACGCCTCGCCGACGATCTGGCCGACCTGTGGCGGCTGGAGGGCAGCGGCCACCAGGCGGCACCCGGCGCCGACCCGGAGGACCTGCACGCCCTGGCCGAGCAACACGGCTACCGGGCGGCGCTGACCTGGCACGGCGACGCGGACGACGGCGCGTTCGACGCGGTGCTCGTCACCGGCGGCAGGTCCGGCGAAACGACCGCCGACAAGTACGCCGACGCGGCCGACGACAGATCCGGCGAAACGACCGCCGACGAGTACGGCGGCAGGTCCGACGACAGGTCCCTCGACGCGCCGCACCCCGCCCCCGGAGGCGACTCCCCCGCCGCGCTCTACCGCCCCTCCGGCACCCGCCCGCTCGCCAACCGCCCCGCCCCCTTCCGTGACGTGGCCGCGCTGATGCGTGCCCTGCGCGTGTACGCCGCCGAGTGGCTGCCGGACTACATGGTCCCCTCGGCGTTCGTGCCCCTGCACACCCTGCCGGTCACCCCGAGCGGCAAGATCGACGCCCGTGCGCTGCCCGCGCCGGACTACGCCGCCCTCAGCTCCGGACGTCCCCCGCGCACCGCCCGCGAGCGGCTGCTGTGCGCCCTGTACGCCGATGTGCTGGGCCTGGGCCCGGTGACCGCGCAGGACGACTTCCTCGCCCTCGGCGGCGACAGCATCAGCGCGATCCGGCTGCTGATCCGCGCCAGGCAGGCGGGACTCGCGCTCACCACCCGGGACGTGTTCCGGCACCGCACGGTCGAGGCGCTGGCACGGGCCGCCGTCGAGCGCGTCGAGGAGACGGCCGAGAGCACGCCGCTGCTCCAGGTCGACGCGGCGGAACTCGCGGAGATCCAGGGCGAGAGGCCGCTGACCGTCGCCGAGCTGCTGCCGCTCTCCCCGCTCCAGCAGGGCTTCTTCTTCCACGCCCTGACCAGCGCCCCGACCGGCGGCAGCGGCGGTGACGCCTATGTCGTCCAGCAGGTCCTGGACCTGTCCGGACCGGTCGACGGCACCGAACTGCGCCGGGCGGCGCAGCGGCTCCTGGACCGGCACGCGCCACTGCGGGCGGCCTTCCGGCAGCGCCCCGACGGCACACCCGTACAGATCATCGCGGAGGGTGTGGAGCTGCCGTGGCGGGAGGCGCCGGCGCTGGAGGAGGTGGCCGCGGAGGAACGCGCGGCGGGCTTCGACCTGGCGGCGCCACCCTTGCTGCGCTGCGCCCTGGTACGACTGTCCGAGGAACGCAGTCAACTGCTGCTGACGTTCCATCACATCGTCGCGGACGGCTGGTCGCTGCCCGTCCTGCACCGCGAACTCCTCGCCTGCTACGGCACCGACGCCCCGGACCTGCCCCCCGTCACGCCCTACCGCGCCTTCCTGCGCCGCCTCGCCGCGCAGGACCGGGACGCGGCCCGGGAGGCGTGGCGTGCCGCGCTGGCCGGGCTGGACGAGCCGACCCGGCTGGTGGACTCCGAGGCCGGTACCGGCCCCCTGCGGCCCGCGCACGTCCGCGTGGAGCTGCCCGAGTCGGTCACCGCGCGGCTCGGCGAGCGTGCCCGGGAGCTGGGCGTCACCCTGGGCACGGTCGTGCAGACGGCGTGGGGCCTGCTGCTGGGCAGGCTGACGGGCCGGGACGACGTGGTGTTCGGCACCACCGTCTCGGGCCGGGACGGCGCGGTCGACGGCATCGCCGCGATGGTGGGCCTGTTCATCAACACCCTCCCCACCCGCTTCCGTTGGCGGCCCGGCGCGCCCCTCACGGAGCTGCTGGTCCGGCTCCAGGAGGAGCAGGCGGCGCTGCTCGACCACCAGCACCTGGGCCTGGCGGAGATCCAGCGGCTGGCCGGGTCCGGGCACGCGGGCGGCGGGGAACTCTTCGACACACTGGTGGTGTTCGAGAACTACCCCGCCGAAACGGACCTCCGGGACGCCTCCGGCCGGGTGCGGATCACCGGTACCGCCTTCCACGATGCCGTGCACTATCCGCTCGCCCTGATCGTCAAGCCGGGCAGGCGCCTGGACCTGCGGCTCAAGCACCACGCGGACCGGCTGGACGGCGAGGCGGTACGGGCGCTCGGGGACCGGCTCGCCCGGGTCCTGGAGGCGATCGCCGACGACCCGGCCCGCCCGGCGGCCTCCGTGGAACTGCTCTCCCCGGACGAGGCGCTCACCGCCCACCCGTCCGGCGAGGACCGCCCGGTGCCGGTGACCACCCTGGCCGAGGCGTTCGCCGCGCAGGTCGCCCGCACCCCGGAAGCGACCGCCGTCCTCCACGAGGAGGAGCGGCTCGGTTACACCGAACTCGACGCCCGCGCCGAGGCGCTGGCCGCCCGGCTGCGCGGCCGGGGCGCCGGTCCGGGCACGTTCGTCGCCGTCGCCGTACCGAGGTCGGCGGAGCTGATGGTGGCACTGCTCGGGGTGCTGAAGTCGGGCGCCGCCTATCTGCCGGTCGACCTGGACTACCCGGCGGACCGGGTAGCCCACATGCTCACCGACTCCGGAGCGACGACGGTGGTGACCCTGTCGGTGACGGCCGGCCGGCTGCCGGAGGGCACGGACGCGTCCGTACTGCTGCTGGACGTCGAGGAGTCGGCGCCCCTCCTCCCCGACGGCCCCCCGGCCCGCCCCGACGACCCCGCCTACCTCATCTACACCTCCGGCTCCACCGGCCTGCCCAAGGGCGTCGTCGTCACCCACCGGGCGATCGGCAACCGGCTGGCGTGGATGCAGGGCGCGTACGGGCTGGGCGCGGACGACCGGGTGCTCCAGAAGACGCCGTCCAGTTTCGACGTCTCGGTGTGGGAGTTCCTCTGGCCGCTGCTCGAAGGGGCCGCGGTGGTGCTCGCCCGGCCGGACGGGCACCGCGACCCGGCGTATCTGGCGGGGCTGGTGCGGAAGCGCCGGATCACGACCCTGCACTTCGTACCGTCGATGCTGGAGGCGTTCCTCTCGGCGGAGGAGGTCACCGCCGACCCCGGCTGGGCGGCCTCGCTGCGCCGGGTGTTCAGCAGCGGAGAGGCGCTGCCGGTGGCCGCCGCGCGCCGCTGGCGGGAGCTGACGGGCGTGGAGCTGCACAACCTGTACGGGCCGACGGAGGCCGCGGTCGACGTCACCCACCACCCGTACGGGACGGCCGAGCGGGGCACCACCGTGCCGATCGGCCGTCCGGTGTGGAACACCGGTCTGCGGGTGCTGGACGCCTGTCTGCGCCCGGTGCCGGACGGGGTGCCGGGCGAGCTGTATCTGACGGGTGTCCAGCTGGCTCGCGGGTATCACGCCCGCCCCGCGCTGACCGCCGAGCGCTTCCCCGCCGACCCCTACGGGCCGCCCGGCAGCCGGATGTACCGCACCGGCGACCTGGTGCGGCGCCGCGCGGACGGGGTGGTGGAGTACCTGGGCCGCACCGACCGGCAGGTCAAACTGCGCGGCAACCGGATCGAGCCGGGCGAGGTGGAGGCGGCGCTGGTGGCGCTGCCCGAGGTGGCGCGGGCCGCGGTGACGGTACGGGACGACACGCTGGTGGCGTATGTCGTGGCGCCCGGTGACCCGGACGTCGGCGTGCTGCGCGCGGCCGTGGCGGAGCGGCTGCCCTCGGCCATGGTGCCGGGCGCCTGGGTGGTGCTGGACGCGCTGCCGCTCACGCCCAGCGGCAAGCTGGACCGGGCCGCGCTGCCCGCGCCGAGGGCGGTCCGGGCCGCCGTCTCCCGCGCTCCGGGCAACCCGCGCGAGCGGCTGCTCACCGAGGTCTTCGCCGCCGTACTGAAACTCCCGGACATCGGCGTCGACGACGACTTCTTCCTGCTCGGCGGCGACAGCATCAGCTCCATCGCGGTCGCCAGCCGGGCCCGCCGCGCCGGGCTCGCCCTCGGCCCCAAGGACGTCTTCGAGTACCGCACCCCGGCCGCGCTGGCCGCCGCCGCGGGGGACGCGGACACGGCCGGGACGGCGGCCCCCGCCGAGTTCACGCTCACCGGCGAGGAGCGCGCCCGGGTGGAGCGGCTGGCGCCGGGCGGGGTCGAGGACGTCTGGCCGCTGGCCCCGCTCCAGGAGGGCCTGTTCTTCCACGCGGCGTACGACGACAGCGCGCTGGACGTCTACACCGTCCACGAGTCGTTCGACCTCGCCGAGCGGGTGGACGCCGGGCGGCTGCGCGCCGCGACCCGGACGCTGCTGGTCCGCAACCCGGGCCTGCGGGCCGGGTTCACCAGCGAGGGGCAGCGCAGGCCGGTGCAGTTCATCGTGCGGGACGCCGAGGTGCCGCTGCGCGAGGTGGACCTGTCGGGTCTGGACGCGGCCGGACAGGACCGGCGGATGGCGGAGTTGCTGGACAAGGAGCGCTCCCGCCGCTTCGACCTCGCCCGGCCGCCGCTGTTCCGGATGCTGCTGGTGCGGCTCGGCGCCGCACGCGGCGACCGGCTGGTCGTCGGGCGGCATCTGATCCTGTGGGACGGCTGGTCGGCCTGGCTGTTCCTGGACCAGCTCTTCGCGCTCTACGACAGCGGCGGCGACCCGGCGGGCCTCGGCCGCCCCGGCTCCTACCGGGACTACCTGGGCTGGCTGGAGCGGCAGGACGAGGCGGAGGCGACCCGGGCCTGGCGGTCCGCGCTCGCCGGTCTCGACGAGCCGACGCTGCTGGTGCCCGGGGTGCCGGACCGGGGCGCTGAGCCGGTGATCCCCCGCCAGCTGGACGCGGTGCTCGCCCCGGAGTCGGCGGCCCGGCTGCGGGAGACCGCGCGCTCCCACGGCCTCACCCTCAACACCGTGCTCAACGCGGCCTGGGGACTGACCCTGGCGAGCGCGACCGGGCGCGCCGACATCGTGTTCGGCACGACCGTCGCGGGCCGCCCGAGCGAGGTGCCGGACGTGGAGAACGTCATCGGCATGTTCCTCAACACGGTGCCCGCGCGGATCGCCTTCGACCCGCGCGAGCCGGTGCTCGACCTGCTGCGCCGCGTCCAGGGCGAGCGGCTGGCGCTGATGCCGTACGAGTACCTGGGGCTCGGTGTGCTCCAGGCGGAGACCGGGCACCGGCGGTTGTTCGACACGCTGTTCGTGCTGCGCAACGCCGACACCGACGAGCGGCTGGCCCGGCTGCGGGAGCGGCACGGGGCGAGTGCCGTGGCCAATGTGGACGCCACCCACTATCCGGCCAACCTGGTCGTCACGCCGGGCGAGCGGGTGCGGGTCACCCTCGCCCACCGGCCGGACCTGCTGGACGAGCGCCACGCGCGCGTGCTCCTCGACCGGTTCGTCCTGCTGGTGGACCGGCTGGCCGCCGACCCGTCCGCCGCCGTCGGCTCGTTGACCGCGCTGCTGCCCGCCGAGCGCGCCGCGCTGGCCCGGGAGGAGGCCGCCCAGCGGCAGCCGGTGCCGCACGAGACGGTCGCGGACATGCTCGCCGCGCAGGCCGCCCGCACCCCCGAGGCCACGGCGCTGGTCTTCGGCGACCGTAGGGTGACGTACGCCGAACTCGACGCCCGCTGCGACAAGGTGGCCCAACTGCTGCTGGCGCACGGTGCCGGGCCGGAGCGGGTGGTCGCGCTGGGGCTGCCGCGGTCGATCGACATGGTGGTGGCGCTGTTCGCGGTGCTGCGCACGGGTGCCGCCTATCTGCCGCTGGAGCTGGACCACCCGGCGGAGCGGCTGTCGGCGACGCTGGCCGACGCGCGTCCGCTGCTGCTGCTGACGACGCGGGCGGTGTCCCGGACCCTGGCGGGCCCCACCCCGCGCGTGCTGCTCGACGACCCGGAGGCTCTCACCGGCCTGCCCGACGATCCCGTACGGCGCTCCTTCAGCCTGGACCACCCCGCGTACGTCATCTACACCTCCGGCTCGACGGGCCGCCCCAAGGGTGTGGTCACGCCGTACGTGGGTCTGACGAACATGCAGCTCAACCACCAGAAGGAGATCTTCGCCCCGGCGATCGCGGCGGCGGGCGGGCGGCGGCTGCGGATCGCGCACACCGTGTCGTTCGCGTTCGACATGTCGTGGGAGGAGCTGCTGTGGCTGGTGGAGGGCCACGAGGTGCACATCTGCGACGAGGAGCTGCGCCGGGACGCCACCGCGCTGGTCGCCTACTGCGAGCGGCACCGTGTCGACGTGGTCAACGTGACCCCGACGTACGCCCATCTCCTCATCGAGGAGGGCCTGCTGGAGGGGCACCGGCCGCCGTTGGTGCTGCTCGGCGGCGAGGCGGTCACGGAGACGGTGTGGAACACCCTGCGGGACACCGAGGGCACCTACGGCTACAACCTGTACGGGCCGACCGAGTACACCATCAACACCCTCGGCGGCGGCACCGGCGACAGCGCGACCCCGACCGTGGGACGGCCGATCCGCGCCACCCGGGCGCGCGTCCTCGACGGCTGGCTGCGGCCGGTGCCGGACGGGGTGGCCGGTGAGCTGTACATCGCCGGGGTGGGTCTGGCCCGTGGCTATCTGGACCGGGCGGGGCTGACCGCCGAGCGTTTCGTGGCCGACCCGTTCGGACGGCCGGGTGAGCGGATGTACCGCACCGGTGACCTGGTGCGGCGGCGCCCGGACGGCAACCTGGACTTCCTCGGCCGCACCGACGACCAGGTCAAGGTCCGCGGCCACCGGGTGGAACTGGGCGAGATCGAGACCGTGCTCGCACAGCACCCGGAGGTCTCCCAGGCCGCCGTGCTGGCCCGCGACGACACCGCCGCGCCGGGCACCCAGCGGCTGGTGGGCTATGTCGTCCCGGCCGAACCGGACGCCGTGGCCCGTCGGTCGGCGGAGCGGGAGCAGATCGGCGAGTGGCGGGACATCTACTCGGCCGAGTACACCGAGATCGGCACCGCCCTGTTCACCGAGGACTTCGCGGGCTGGGACAGCTCCTACGACGGCTCCCCCATCCCCCTGGACCACATGCGCGAGTGGCGTGCGGCCACCGTCGAGCGGATCAGGGAGCTGAACCCGCGGCGGGTGCTGGAGATCGGCGTCGGCTCCGGTCTGCTGCTGTCCCGGCTGGCCCCGGACGCGGAGGCGTACTGGGCGACCGACTTCGCCGCGCCGGTGATCCGCAAGCTGGGCGAGGAGCTGGAGGCCGACCCGGAGCTGGCCCGCAAGGTCGAACTGCGCTGCCAGGCGGCCGAGGTGACCGACGGGCTGCCGGCCGGCTTCTTCGACACGGTCGTCATCAACTCCGTCGTCCAGTACTTCCCCAGCCTCGACCACCTGCGCGAGGTGATCCGGGGCGCGCTGGGCCTGCTCGCGCCCGGCGGCGCCCTGTTCCTCGGTGACGTACGCGATCTGCGGCAGGCCAGGGTCTTCCAGACCGGCGTGCAGCGGGCCCGCGCGGGCGCGGACGCCGACCCGGAGACCCTGCGCCGGGCCGTGGACCGGGGTCTGGCACTGGAGAAGGAACTCCTCGTCGACCCCGACTGGTTCGCCACCCTGGGCGTCGGCGCCGAGGTGCGCACCAAGGCCGGACGGCACCACAACGAGCTGACCCGGTACCGGTACGACGTCGTCCTGTACGAGGACACGGCGGGCGCCCTGCGGCTGGACGGCGCGCCGGTCCTGGAGTGGTCCGGGCCGGACGAGGTGAGCGCCCGTCTAGGAACGGGCCCCGAGCCGCTGCGGGTGCGGCGCGTCCCGGACGCGCGTACGGCGGACGACCTCGCGGCGATGCGGGCGACGGACCCGCGTGCGGGTGCGGAGCCCGGGACACCGACGGCGACGGCCCCGCTTCCCGGCGAGGAGCCCGAGGCGCTGCGGGAGCTGGGCGCCGCCCACGGGTACCGGACGCTGACCACCTGGTCCGACGAGCCCGGCTTCTTCGACGCCGTGTTCGTCCCCGCCGGGGCGCCCGCGCGCACCCTCGGCCTCCATCGTCCCCGCCCCGACCGGGGCGGCGCCCCCTACGCCAACACCCCGACGGCGACGCGCGGGCACGGCGCCCTGGTCCGGCGGCTGCGCGACGACCTCGGGCAGCGGCTGCCCGGCTACATGGTCCCGGCCGCGTTCGTGGTGCTGCCGCGGCTCCCGATGAACGACAACGGCAAGCTCGACGTGCGGGCCCTGCCCGACGCCGAACCCGCGGTGGCGCTGTCGGCGGGGCGGGGGCCGCGCACTCCGGTGGAGGAGACGCTGTGCCGTCTCTTCGCCGAGGTGCTGGGGCTCCCCTCGACCGGCGCGGAGGACGACTTCTTCGACCTGGGCGGGCACTCGCTGCTCGCCACCCGGCTGATCAGCCGGGCCCGCACCGAGCTGGGCGCGGAGCTGGCGATCCGGGACCTGTTCGAGGCACCCACACCGGAGGCGCTGGCGGCGCGCGCGGTGGTCGGCCGCCCGGTGCGTCCGGTGCTCGCCCCGGTGGCGCGGCGGCCCGAGCGGGTGCCGCTGTCGGCGGCACAGCGGCGGCTGTGGCTGGTGGAACGGATCACCGGCGGTGGCGTAGCCTACAACTTCCCGCTGGTGTTCCGGCTGCGCGGGGCGCTGGACGTGGCCGCGCTGCGGGCCGCCCTGGGTGATGTGACGGAACGTCATGAGGCGTTGCGGACGCGGGTCGTGGTGGCGGACGGGGAGCCGTACCAGGAGGTCGTGGCGGCCGTGCCGGAGTGGTCGGTGGTGGACTGCGCGGAGGAGGAGCTGCCCGCGCTGATCGCGGCGGCCCAGCGGCGCCCGTTCGACCTGGGCGCCGGACTCCCGGTGCGGGCCGAGGTGTTCCGCCGGGCGCCGGACGACCATGTGGTGGCGCTGGTGCTGCACCACATCACCACCGACGAGTGGTCGGACCGGCCCTTCCTCACCGATCTGGCCACCGCCTACCACGCCCGCCGTGCGGGCCGGGCCCCCGGCTGGGCGCCGCTGCCGGTGCAGTACGCGGACTACACGCTGTGGCAGGACACCCTGCTCGGCCAGGTCGGGGAGGCCCAGCTCGCCCACTGGGCCGAGGTGTTGCGCGACCTGCCGGAGGAGCTGGCGCTGCCGCTGGACCGGCCGCGCCCGGCGGAGCCCACCGGGCGCGGCGGCAGGGTCCGTACGGAGGTCGGCGCCGGCACCGCCCGTGCCCTGCGGGACCTGTCCGCCGCCACCGGCACCAGCATGTTCATGCTGTTCCAGGCGGCCACGGCGGCGCTGCTGCACCGGCTGGGCGCCGGGGACGACATTCCGCTGGGCGCGCCCATCGCGGGCCGTACCGATGACGCGCTGAGCGATCTGGTCGGCTTCTTCGTCAACACGCTGGTCCTGCGCACCGACCTGTCCGGGACGCCGACGTTCCGTGAACTCCTGGCGCGGGTGCGGGAGTCGGCGCTGGCCGCGTTCGAGCACCAGGACGTGCCCTTCGACCAGGTGGTGGAGGCCGTCAACCCGCCGCGCGTGGCGGGCCGCAACCCGCTGTTCCAGGTGATGCTGGGCTACCACTACCGGCCCGACGGCGACCCGGACGTGCTGGGGCTGCCCACCGAGTGGTTCGACATGGACACCGGTACGGCCAAGTTCGACCTGCACTTCACCTTCGTGGACGAGGTGGGCCGCGACCGGCTGGTGCTGCTGCTGGAGCACGCGCTCGACCTGTGCGACCCGGCGACGGCCGAGCTGCTGGCCCGGCGGCTGCTGCGGCTGCTGGAGCGGGTGGCCGCCGAACCCGACCGACCGCTGGCCGAGTTCGAGGTGCTGGCGGAGGACGAGCGGCGGTCGGTGCTCACCGGCTGGAACGACACCCGCCGGGACACCCCGGCCACGACCCTGCCGGAGCTGTTCCGTGCCCAGGCCGCCCGGACGCCGGACGCACTCGCCCTCGTCCACGGCGACCAGCGGCTGACGTACGCGGAGTTGGACGCCCGGGTCGAGCGGACGGCACGGGTGCTGGCCGGTGCCGGGGTGGGTCCGGAGCACACGGTGGCGGTGGCGCTGCCGCGTTCGGTGGACCTCGTCGTCGCCCTGCTGGCGGTGCACCGCGCGGGCGGCGCCTATCTGCCGCTCGATCCGGACCAGCCTCCGGAGCGGCGGGCGCTGATGCTGGCGGAGGCGCGGCCGGTGTGCGTGATCGAGGACGGGCTCCCGGACGGTCCGGAGGGTGAACCGCCGTCCCGGTACCGGCCCTCGACCCCCGCGTACGTGATCTACACCTCGGGGTCGACCGGCCGTCCCAAGGGCGTGGCCGTCCCGCACGAGGGCATCGTCAACCGGCTGCTGTGGATGCAGGACACCTACGGGCTGACGGCGGACGACCGCGTCCTCCAGAAGACCCCGGCCGGTTTCGACGTGTCGGTGTGGGAGTTCTTCTGGCCGCTGGTCACGGGCGCGGCGCTGGTGGTGGCGGAGCCGGGGGCGCACCGCGATCCACCGCGGCTGGCGGAGCTGGTCCGCGAGTCGGGCGTGACGACCGTCCACTTCGTGCCGTCGATGCTCCAGATGTTCCTCGAGGAACCCGCCGCCGCGCGGTGCGTGGGCCTGCGCCGGGTGCTGTGCAGCGGTGAGGCGCTGCCCCTGCCGGTGGCACGGGCCTGCCACGAGGTCCTGCCGTCGGCCGCGCTGCACAACCTGTACGGGCCCACGGAGGCGTCGGTCGACGTCACGGCGACCGAGGTGCCGCCCGGTGCCGAGCGCGTGGTGATCGGCCGTCCGGTGTGGAACACCCGCGCCTATGTGCTGGACACCGCGCTGCGGCCGGTGCCGCCGGGTGTCGCCGGTGAGCTGTACCTGGCGGGCGTGCAGCTGGCCCGCGGCTATGTGGGCCGGGCGGCGCTGACCGCGGAACGGTTCGTCGCCGACCCGTACGGCCCGCCCGGCGCCCGCATGTACCGCACGGGGGACCTGGCCCGCTGGACGGCGGACGGCACGCTCGACTTCCTCGGCCGCACCGACGACCAGGTCAAGATCCGGGGGGTGCGGATCGAGCCCGGCGAGATCGAGGCCGTGCTCGCCCGGCACGCCTCGGTGGCACACGCCGTGGTCGTCGCGCACGAGCAGCGGCTGGTGGCGTACGTCGTCCCGGTGGCCGGTGCGGGGCGGCCCGACCCGGCGGGCTTGCGCGCGCACACCGCCGCCGCGCTGCCGGAGCACATGGTCCCGGCCGCCTTCGTGACGCTTCAGGCACTGCCGCTCACCCGCAACGGCAAGCTCGACCGGGGGGCGCTGCCCGCGCCGGACTTCGCGGCGGGCGCCGCCGTCACGGGCGCCCGTCCGCGCGGCCCGCGCGAGGAGATCCTGTGCGGTCTGGTCGCGGATGTGCTGGGCGTGCCCCGGGTCGGGGTCGACGACGACTTCTTCGCGCTGGGCGGGCACTCGCTGCTGGCGATGCGGCTGGCGGCGCGGATCCGGGCGGCGCTGGGCGCCGAGGTGTCGCTGCGTACGGTGTTCGACGCGCCGACGGTCTCCCGGCTCGCCGAGCGCCTCGCCACCGGCGGCGCCCCGGCCCGTCCCGCGCTGACCGTGCGGCCGCGTCCCGACCGGCTGCCGCTGTCCTCCGCCCAGCGGCGGCTGTGGGTGCTGTACCAGGTGGAGGGTCCCAGTGCGACGTACAACATCCCCTGGGCGTGGCGGCTGACCGGTTCCCTGGACGTCGAGGCGCTGCGGGCGGCGGTGCACGACGTCGCCGTGCGGCACGAGACGCTGCGCACGGTGTTCCCGGACGAGGACGGCCGGGCCCGCCAGCGGGTTCTCGCGCCGGACGAGGTGCGGATCCCGGTCGTCGTGGAGGACATCGAACCGGCGCTGCTCGCGGAGCGGCTGCGGGAGGCGGGGGCGTACGGCTTCGCCCTGGACCGTGAGCCGCCGCTGCGGGTGCATGTGCTGCGCTCGGGCGCCGAGGAGTGGACGCTGTTGCTCCTGCTGCACCACATCGCCGGTGACGAGTGGTCGGAGCGCCCGCTGACCGGCGATCTGGCGGTGGCGTACGCGGCGCGGGCCGCCGACAGGGCTCCGCAGTGGGAGCCGTTGCCCGTCCAGTACGCCGACTACACGCTGTGGCAGCGGGACGTACTCGGTGACGAGAAGGACGCGAGCAGTCTGGCGGCGCGTCAGCTGGCCTACTGGAGGCGGGCGTTGGCGGGGCTGCCGGAGGAGTTGCCGCTTCCGGTGGACCGTCCCCGGCCGCTGGAGTCCGGCTACCGGGGCGGTGCCGCCGATCTCTCCCTCGACGCCGGACTGGCCACGGGGCTGCGGGCGCTGGCGCGGGAGCACGGGGTGAGCGTGTTCATGGTGGTGCAGGCCGCCGTGGCGACGCTGCTGTCACGGCTGGGCGCGGGCGACGACATCCCCCTCGGCAGCCCGATCTCCGGGCGGACGGACGCCGCCCTGGAGGAGCTGACCGGGTTCTTCCTCAACACGCTGGTGCTGCGCACCGACACCTCGGGCGATCCGACGTTCCGGGAACTGCTGGCGCGGGTGCGGGAGGCCGATCTCGCCGCCTTCGACCACCAGGACGTGCCCTTCGAGCGGCTGGTGGAGGCGCTCAACCCGGCCCGGTCGCTGGCCCGGCACCCGCTGTTCCAGGTGATGGTGGTGTACCTGGCGTCCGGCCCGGACGAGCCGGAGCTGCTGCCGGGGCTGCGGGCGCGCAGGGACGAGGTGGCGGTGACGACCGCCAAGTTCGACCTGTCGTTCGACTTCGTGGAGCGCGGGGACGGTGACGGCGTCGACGGGGTGCTGGAGTACAGCGCCGAGCTGTTCGACCACGCGACCGCGCGGTCCTTCGCGGACCGGCTGCGCCGTGTACTGCGCGCGGTGACCGCCGACCCGGGGGTGAGGCTCGGCGCCATCGACATCCTGGACCCGGAGGAACGGCGGCGGCTGACCGGCGGCTGGCACGCCCGGCCGCCGCTCGGCGCGCCCACCACCGTGCCCGCGCTGTTCGAGGCGCAGGTGCGGCGCTGCCCGGGGCGGCCCGCGGTGGCCTCGGAGGGCATGCGGCTGAGCTTCGCGCGGCTGGACGAGGAGTCCAACCGCTTGGCCCGGCTGCTGATCGAGCGGGGCGCGGGGCCCGAGCGGTACGTGGCGCTTGCGCTGCCGCGCACCGCCGGGTTCCTGGTCGCCGTACTCGCGGTGCTCAAGGCGGGTGCGGCGTATCTGCCGCTCGATCCGGAGGCGCCGGTGGAGCGTACGGCGTCGGTCCTGGCGGACGCCCGCCCGGTGCTCACGCTGACCACGCGCGAGCTACGGCGGGGGCTTCCCAACGCGGCCGAGGCGCTGTTGCTCGACGTGCCGGGCACGGTGGAGCTGATCGCGGCGCGGGACGCCTCCGGCCTCACGGACGCGGACCGGATCGCACCGCTGACGCCCCGCCATCCGGCGTATGTCATCTACACCTCCGGCTCCACCGGCCGCCCGAAGGGTGTGGTGGTCACCCATGAGTCGCTGGGGAACCTCTTCCACAGCCACCGGGAGACACTGCACCGGCCCGCGGTCGAGGCGGCCGGGCGGGAGCATCTGCGGGTCGGGCACGCCTGGTCGTTCTTCTTCGACGCGTCCTGGCAGCCGCAGCTGTGGCTGCTGGACGGGCACTGTGTGCACATCGTGTCGGAGGAGGTGCGGCGCGACCCCGAGCTGCTGGCGGCGGCCGTGCGGGCACACGGCTTCGACTTCCTGGAGGTCACGCCGTCGTTCTTCGCGCAGATGGCGGAGGCCGGGCTGCTCGACGGCGACGACTGTCCGCTGACGGTGGTCGGGGTGGGCGGCGAGGCGGTGCCGGTCGCCCTGTGGCGGCGGCTCGCGGGGCTGCGCGGCACGGCGGCGTTCAATCTGTACGGGCCGACGGAGTCGACCGTGGACGCGCTCGTGGCCCGGGTCGGCGACAGTGAACGCCCGCTGGTGGGGCGGCCGGTGGCGGGCTCCCGCGCCTTTGTGCTGGACGGCGGGTTGCGGCCGGTGCCGCCCGGGGTGACCGGGGAGCTGTATCTGGCGGGCGGCGGGCTCGCCCGCGGCTATCTGGGGGCGCCGGGGCTCACGGCGGAGCGTTTCGTGGCCGATCCGTTCGGGGCGCCGGGTGGTCGGCTGTACCGCACCGGCGACCTGGCCCGCTGGACGGCCGACGGCCGCCTGGACTACCTCGGGCGGGCCGACGACCAGGTCAAGATCCGCGGCTTCCGCATCGAACCGGCGGAGACCGAGTCGGTGCTTACCGGCCATCAGGGCATCGCACAGGCGCTGGTGACGGTACGTCAGGACGGGCCGCGCAGGCAGCTCGTCGCGTACGTCGTCCCCGCCCCCGACGCCCCGGAGGCACCCGGCGCGGGCGAGCTGCGCGGGTGGGTCGCGGCCCGGCTGCCCGACCACATGGTCCCGGCGGCCGTCGTCGTCCTGGACCGCTTCCCGGAGCTGGCCAACGGCAAGCTGGACCGGGCCGCGCTGCCCGCGCCGGACTTCTCCGCGCTGTCCGGAGGGCGGGCGCCCGCCACGCCCGTGGAGGAGGCGCTGTGCGCGGTCTTCGCGGAGGTGCTGGGACTCGAACGGGTCGGCGCCGACGACGACTTCTTCGTCCTCGGCGGGGACAGCATCGTCGCGATGCAACTCGTCGGGCGGGCCCGTGCGCGCGGGGTGCGGATCACTCCCCGGCTGGTCTTCCGGCACCGTACGGCCGCCGCGCTGGGCGCCGTCGCCGGGTCACTCGCGGCAGCCGGGCCGCGCCACGGGGACGACGGCACGGGCACGGTGTCGCTGACGCCGGTCATGCACTGGCTGCGGGAACTGGGCGGCCCCTTCGCGTCGTACCACCAGGCGGCGGTCGTGCGCACGCCCGCCGAACTGGACGGGCCGGGTCTGACCGCCGTCCTCCAGGCGCTGGCCGACCGGCACGACATGCTGCGGGCACGGCTGGTGCGGGCGTCCGAGGAGGACTGGTCGCTGGTCGTGCCGCCGGTCGGCGCGGTGGACGCCGCCGGTTGGGTGGAGCGGGTGGACGTCGCCGGGCTCGGCGCCGGGGCGCTCGCCGCGACCGTGCGGGAGCACGCCCTCGCGGCGCGGGCACGGCTCGACCCGGATGCGGGCGTCGTGGTGCGGGCGGTGTGGTTCGACGCGGGCGGTGCCCCCGGGCGGCTGCTGCTGATGGCCCATCACCTGGTGGTGGACGGGGTGTCCTGGCGGGTGCTGCTGCCCGATCTGGCGGCGGCGTGGCGGGACGTGCGCGCCGGGCGTGCGGTGCGGCTCGACCCGGTCGAGACGTCGTTCGCCCGCTGGTCACGGCTGCTGACGGAGCTGGCGCGGGAGCCCGCCAGGGAGGCCGAGCTGGAGACCTGGACGGCCGTCCTGGGCGGGGAGCCGTTCCCGCTGCCGAGGCGGCCGGAGCCCGACCGGGACACCGCCGCGACCCGCCGGGAGGTCGTCCTGCGGCTGCCCGCCGACCGCACCGGCCCGCTGCTGTCCACGGTGCCCGCCGCCTTCGGCGCAGGGGTCGACGACGTGCTGCTGGCGGCGCTCGCGCTCGCCTTCGCCGACTGGCGGCGCCGACACGGCGGTACGGAGACCTCGCTGCTGGTCGACCTCGAAGGTCATGGCCGCGTGGAGGAGCTGGCGGGCGACGACGTCGACCTGTCGCGGACGGTGGGCTGGTTCACCGGCATCCATCCGGTGCGGCTGGACGCCGGTGGGATCGACGTGGACGCCGCGCTCGCGGGCGGTGCGGAGGCGGACGAGGCCGTGCGGCGGGTGCGGGAGCTGCGGCGGGCGCTGCCCGCGAACGGCGTCGGCCACGGCATGCTCCGCTACCTCAACCCCCGCACCCGTGAGGTCCTGTCCGCCCTGGAGCCCGCCCGGGTCGAGTTCAACTACCTGGGCCGGTTCGGGGTGCCGGAGGAGACGGACTGGTCGTACGCGCCGGAGGACGACGTGGCCGACGTGGGTCCCGAGCCCGCGATGCGGCAGGGGCACGCGCTGGAGATCAACGTGGTGACCGAGGACCGGGCCGACGGGCCGGTGCTCGCCGCCCACTGGGCCCATCTGGCGGAGCTGCTGCCGGGCGAGGCCGTCCAGGATCTCGCCGGGACCTGGTTCCGGGCGCTTCAGGCGCTGATCGTACGGGCGCGAGAGAAGTGACGACCAAAGCGAGAGCCGGAGCGAGAGCGAGGAGAGGAAGGCCATGACCAATCCGTTCGAGGACCCCGACGGCGTGTTCCTGGTGCTGGTGAACGACGAGGACCAGCACAGCCTGTGGCCGGACTTCGTGGAGGTGCCCGCGGGCTGGCGCACCGTCCACGGGCCCGCGTCCCGGCAGTCCTGTCTGGAGTACGTCGAGACCCACTGGACCGATATGCGGCCGCGCAGCCTCGCGGAGGCGATGGACGGCTGAGCACAGGGGAAGGGGGCCCGGCGGCAGTAGCCGCCGGGCCCCCTGTCCGTGCTCAGGGCGCGGGCCGTGCTCAGGACGCGGGCCGTGCTCAGGACGCGGGCTGTTCCACCTTCGTGTCCGTCTTTCCGTCGACGGCAGCGCTCAGCTGCGGGGCCAGCCGGTCGACCACGTATGGCAGGCTGAGCACGGTGATGAAGGAGCTGGCGTGGCCGTAGTCGGTGCTCTCGGCGACGAACACCTCACGGCCCTCCCTCACCACGCCCAGGTCCTGGTAGGAGGCGTCCTTGTGCAGCTTGTCGGCGTCCTTGGTGACATCGCCGACGAACCACACCAGGGCGTCCTGGTCGAGCAGGTCGGTGCGTTCCTTGCTGATGTTGGCGCCCCACTGGTCGCCGATCGCCTTGTCGAGGTCCTCCGGCAGCGCGAACCCGAGGTCGGCGAGCAGCCGCGAGCGCGGGTCCTGGCTGCCGAAGACGAACATGCCCTCGTACGGCGTGGCCATCAGGGCGGTGGCGCCCTCGAACTCGGGGTGCTCGGCCGCCGCGGCGGCGATCTTGTCCTCGGTCTCCTTGACCGCCCGGGCCGCCTCGTCCGGCTTGCCGAGGGCCTGGCCGACCTTCTCGGTCAGCTCCTGCCAGGGGATGCCGTAGTCGTTGTACTCCTCGGGCTGGGCGACGACGGGCGCGAACTTCGACAGGGAGTCGTACTGCTCCTTGGTGAGCCCGCCGTACAGCGCCAGGATCAGGTCCGGCTTGAGTGCGGCGATCTTCTCCACCTGCGGGCCGGTGCCGGTGTCCTTGAGGACGGTCGGGACGTCCGCGCCGCCCAGCTTGTCCTCCGCCCAGGGGCCGATGGCGCCCGGGTAGCCGCCGAGCCACTCGGTGGTGCCGACCGGGACCTTGCCGAGGGCGAGGACGGCGTCCTGGTCGGTGAGGCCGACGGTGACGATCCGCTCGGGCTCGGACTCGACCGTCGTACTGCCGTACTTGTGGTCGATCGTCACGGGGAACGCCGACTCACCGGAGGCGCTCGCCCGGGAACCGGCGCCCGTGGTGGCGGAGTCGGAGTCGTCTTCGCCACCGCAGGCCGTGGCCGCGGCGAGGAGCAGGAGTGCGGAGGAGAGCGCGGCGGCGAGCCGTGGTGCGCTGCGGGAGCGGAACATCGGTGGTCCTTCGTTTCGGGTTCCTGTGGTGCCGGGTGGTGCGGGGGGTGGCCGTGGGGGGTCAGGGGGTGCGGGTGTCCGACCAGGCGCGCCACAGGGCGGCGTAGGGCCCGTCGGCGGCGCGCAGTTCGTCGTGGGTGCCGGTCTCGACGACACGGCCCGCGTCCATGACGACGACGCGGTCGGCCGTGGCGGCCTGGCTGAGCCGGTGGGCGACGATCAGGGCGGTACGGCCGTCGACGGCGCGGGCGACGGCCTTCTCCAGGGCACGGGCTCCGGCGCTGCCCGCCTCGGCGGTGGCCTCGTCCAGGATCACCACGGGCGGGTCGGCGAGGATCAGCCGGGCGAGGGCGAGGGCCTGGGTGCGTTGCCCGTCGACGCGGTGGCCGCCGTCGCCGACGACCGTGGCGAGGCCGTCGGGCAGCGCCTCGGCCCAGGCGAGGGCGTCGACGCGGTCGAGGGCGGCGCGCAGTTCGTCGTCGGTGGCGTCGGGTCGCGCGAGGCGGAGGTCGTCGGCGAGGGGGCCCGCGAAGACATGGGTCTCCTGGGTGAGGAGGGCGACGGTGCGGGGGGCGAGTTCCGCCGGGGCGGAGCCGCCGATCAGGACGGTGCCGGTGGCCGGGGCGTGGATGCCCGCGACGAGGCGGGCGAGGGTGGTCTTGCCCGCGCCGCTGGCGCCGACGAGGGCGACGCGTTCGCCGGGGCGGACGGTCAGGTCGATGTCGTGCAGCACCGGGTGGCCGGGCCGGTAGGCGTGGCCGACGCCGCGGACGGTGACGCCGGTGCCGTCGGGGGCGGCCCGGCCTGCCGGGGACGGGGGTGTGTCGGCGACGCCGACGAGGCGGGCCAGGCTCGCGGTCGCGGACTGGGCGTCGTCGAGGAGCGCGAGGGCGGCGTTGACCGGGGTGAACAGACTGTGGAAGTACAGGGCGGCGGCGGTGGCCGTGCCGATGGACGCGGCGCCCTGGCGGACCAGCCAGTATCCGGTGACGAGGACGGCGGCGAGGCCGAGGTACTCGGCGATGTGCAGCCGGGCGTAGAAGCCGAGGACGAGCCGGACGCCGCGCATGGTCAGCTCCACCAGCGACCGGGACCGTTCGGTGACCCGCTCGGTGTGCTCCTCCTCCAGGCGGAACGCCCGTACGGTGGCGCCGCCCGCTACGGTGTCGAGGAGTTGCTGCTGCTGCGCGCTGCCCGCGACGCGCTGGGCGGCGTAGAGGGGCACGGCGCGTGCGGTGTACCAGCGGGCGGTGGCGGCCTGGACGGGCACCGCGAGCAGCGCGGCGAGCAGGAACCGCCAGTCGAGCAGGGCCATCGCGCCGAGGGTGAGGACGATGGTGAGGACCGAACGGACCAGCTCGGGCAGGGCGTTGCGGACGGCCTCGGCGATCAGGGAGACGTCGGCGGTGACGCGGGCGGTCAGGTCCCCTGCTCCCGCCTTCTCGACCTGGTCGAGGGGCAGGCGCAGGGCCCGGTCGACGAACCGCTCCCGCAACCGGGCCAGGGTGGTCTCGCCGAGCTGGGAGACGAGGGACAGTCCCCATCCGGTGGTGAGGCCCTGGGCCACGGCGACGGCGAGCAGCAGGGCCGCGACCGTGGTGACGACGTCGGCGGTGCCGCCGTCCGCGACCTCGTCGACGATCCGGCCGAGCAGTGGCTGGGTCAGCAGGCCCACGGCGGTGGCGGCGACCATGACGGTGACGGCGCTGAGCCCGAGGCGCCGCTGCGGGCGCAGGAGTTCGGCGACGGCGGCGCGGGTGCGGGCGGGGGTGGCGACGGGCAGCAGGGTGGGCCCGGTGGCCGTAGGGGTGGCCGAGGAGGTGGTCATGTGAGCACCGCCGTCCGGTAGCCGGCGTGGTCGTGGACCAGGCGGTGGTGGTCGCCGGTGGCGGCGACGGTGCCGCCGGTGAGGAGGACGACGCGGTCGGTGTGGGCGAGCAGGGCGGGGCTGTTGGTGACCAGGACGGTGGTGCGTCCGGCGCGGACGGTCCTGATCCCGGCGGCGATACGGGCCTCGGTCACGGCGTCCACGGCGGTGGCCGGTTCGTGGACGACGAGGACGGGCGGGTCGGCGGCCAGGGCGCGGGCGAGGGCGACGCGTTGCCGCTGCCCGCCGGAGAGGGCGCGGCCCGCGGAGCCGACGGGGGTGGCGGTGCCGTCGGGCAGGGTGCGGGCGACCTCGTCGGCGTGGGCGGCGGCGAGGGCGGCGGGCACGTCCGCGGTGGCGGGGGCCGCGGCGGTGACGTTCTCCAGCAGGGTGCCCTCGAACAGCTCGGCGTCGTGGTCGGCGACGAGGATCGTGGCGCGTACGTCCGTCAGGGGCAGCGCGGGCAGGGCGGTCCCGTCGAGTTCCACGGCGCCGTGGTCGGGGTCGGCGCGGCGGGCGAGGCAGTGCAGCAGGGCGGTGGCGTCGGCGGGGTCGGTGGTGACGACGCCGAGCAGTTCGCCGGGCGCGATGTCGAGGTCGACGCCGCTCAGGGTGCCGTAGGACAGGGCGCGCAGTCGCAGCCGCCCCGTGAACTCGCCGCGCGAGCGAGGGCCTTGGGGCGGTCCGGCAGGTACGGCGACCTCGGCGTCGAGGACGGCGGCGATCCGGGCGGCGGAGGCGCGGCCCTGGGCGAGTTCGGCGTTGACCCAGGAGAACTCGGAGAGCGGGCCGATGAGGAAGAGGGCGAGGCCGACGGAGGAGACGAGTTCGCCGAGGCTGATGTCGCCGCGGGTGGCGAGCCGTCCGCCGACGAGGGCGACCAGGGCGAGGAAGGCACCGGTGAGGAGGGTGACGACGCCCTTCTGCCAGGCTTCGGCGCGGGCGGCGCGCAGGGTGGCGGTGAGGGAGTCCTGGCTGATGTGCCGGTAGCGGGCGACGGCGGCGGTCTCGGCGCCGATGCCTTTGAGGACGCGCAGTCCGGAGACGAGGTCGGCGGCGATGCCGGAGGCGTGTCCGGCGCGTTCCTGTTCGGTGGCGCTGCGCCGTTCCAGGGGTTTGCCGAGGAGGTGGCCGAGCCACAGCAGCAGCGGGGTGCCGAGCAGGACGAGCAGGCCGAGCGGCAGGGAGACGCGTAACAGGACGACGGCGCCGACGAGCAGGCCCGCGGTGGCGGAGACGGCGACGACGACGGCCATGGCGACGGCGCCGACGCGGCGGGCGTCCTCGGTGGCGATGGTGGCGAGTTCGCCGGGCAGGTGGCCGTCCCGCGCGCCGCCCTCGGGGGCGAGGACGCGGCCGGTGAGCCGCGTGCGCAGCTGGTGGGCGGCGCTGAGGGAGGCGCGTTCACCGGCGCGGGCGCCGATGCGGAAGCCGTAGGAGAGGCCGACGTAGACAACGGCGAGGGCGCCGAGCCAGAACAGCAGGGCGGGGAGGTCGCCGCCCGCCACACCGCGGTCGACGGCGACGCCGATGACCACGGGCACGAGGGCCTCGCCCGTCTGGTGGGCCATGCCGGTGACGGCGCCGACCGTGATGTCACGGCGTTGTCCGCCGATCGTCCGCCGCAGGACGTGCCGTCCCGACGGGTCCGCTCTTCTCACGCATCCCTCCGGACGGGGAGTCACAGCGCACCAACACCGCACCCACAGACTTAGGTTAGGCTAACTACATTCGCCGACGCGGGCCAGACCCCGTACGGCACAAGGCTTCTGAATCCTCGTCAGCTCAGGACGGGGGCCGCCACCCGCCCGCAGGACCGGAAGGATCTGGCCGTGCTCGGTACCAGGATCACCAACGCCCGGATCCTCACCATGGACCCGGCCCGCCCGACCGCCCGGGAACTGGGCATCTGGCAGGGCCGGATCGTCGGCCTGGACGAGGAGATCGCGGGACTGTCCGCCCGGCACACCGTCGACCTCGACGGCGCCGTGGTGCTGCCCGGCTTCGTCGACCCCCATGTGCACCTGACCTGGACGGGACTCAAGGCCGCCGCGCCGAGCGTGGCACCCTGCCGCCGGGCCGACGACGTCCTGCGCGTGGTGGCACAGGCGGTCGCCGACAGCCCCGAGGGCGCCTGGCTCGACTTCGGCGGCTACGACCAGCGCACCCTCGACCGCCCCCTGACGGCGGCCGACCTCGACACGGTGAGCGCCGGGCGCAGGGTGTACCTGGGCCACCTCTCCGGCCACGCCTGCCTGGTCAACTCGGCCGTCCTGCGCGGCCTTCCGCCCCAGGAGGGCATCCGCCCCGACGGCTTCCTCGCCGAGGGCGCCATGGGCGCGGCGCTGCGCACCCGGCCGCCGCACTCCCTCGCCGAACTCGCCGGCGCGATCGGGCGGGCCGCCCTGACCTGCCGGGCGGAGGGCGTCACGGCCTGCGCGGAGGCGGGTGTCGGCGGCAGGCTGTTCGGGCGCACCCCGGTGGAGGCCGCCGCCTACCAGCTCGCCCACGAGAGCGGACGGCTCCCGCTCCGCGTCCGCCTGATGGTGGCCGCCGACGCCCTGCACCCCGTGACCGCCGCCCCCGAGGACACCACCGGCCGCGCCCTCGACCTGGGCCTGCGTACGGGCTTCGGCGGCGGCAGGCTCTCCCTCGGCGCCCTGAAGGTCTTCACCGACGGCGGGATGATGGCGCGTACGGCGGCCCTGACGGCCCCCTACCGGGACGGCTCGGGCACCTCCGGCGAGCTCCAGGACAGCCCCGAGGCGTTGGCGGAGACCATCGTCGCCGGGCACCTCGCGGGCTGGCAGCTGGCGGTGCACGCCATCGGCGACCGGGCCGTGGACGTCGCCCTCGACGCCCTGGAGGCGGCCCAGCGGCTGGCACCCCGCCCCACCGCCCGGCACCGCGTCGAACACGCGGGCCTGGTCCGCCCCGACCAGCTCCCCCGGCTGGCCGCCCTCGGTGTCACCGTCGTCGTCCAGCCGAGCTTCCTGCGCCACTACGGCGACGACTACGCCACGGTACTGGGCGCCGACCGCGCCGACTGGCTCTACGGCGGCCGGTCCTTCCTCGACCACGGCATCCCCCTGGCCGGCAGCTCCGACCGCCCGGTCGCCGACGGCGCCCCGCTGCGCGCCGTCCAGTTCATGGTGGAGCGCACGTCCCTGTCGGGCCGGT
Source organism: Streptomyces sp. B93 (assembly GCF_018070565.1). Lineage (GTDB taxonomy): Bacteria > Actinomycetota > Actinomycetes > Streptomycetales > Streptomycetaceae > Streptomyces. The sequence goes on along the minus strand of NZ_JAGPXL010000005.1, from coordinate 2,369 downwards.
CCATCGGCCCCGCCGAGGCCCTCACCGTCGAACAGGCCCTGCGCGCCTACACCCTCGACGCCGCCCGCGCCTGCCACTGGGAGACGGAGACCGGCAGCCTGACCCCCGGCAAGCGGGCCGACCTGGTGGTCCTGGCCGACGATCCGCGCCGGGTGGACCCGTCGAAGATCGGCGACATCGAGGTGCTGCGCACGTACGTGGACGGCGACGACCGGCTCTGACACGGCGGCCGACTCCTCACACGCCCCTTTTCCCATTTTTCCTACCGAGTTACTAGGAAAGCCCTTGACGGTGCCTCATGGCGCCGCGCACGATGATGGACATGTCCCCCAACCAGCAGCGACTCGTTCGTCGTCGGCATGTCGACTTCTGTCACGTCGTCAGCGCCGCCTGCTGTCGCGCCTGACGCGCCACACCCGAAGGCCCGACACCACCTCCGAGGGACGACAACCGCCATGACCACCGCACATCCGCACCACACACCACCGCACCCACTCTTCGCGGACTCCCCAGGCCCCCTGGGGGACGACGCCGTACGCGTCGACCCCGCATGCCATGTCGCCGAAGTGAACGGTCACCAACTCGGCCTGACCTACCTGGAGTTCGAGCTTCTGACGCACCTCGTACGCCACCCCCACCAGGTGCACTCGCGCGACCGGCTGATGGCCGCCGTCTGGGGCTACGACCACATCGGCGACGGCCGCACCGTGGATGTGCACATCGCCCGGCTCCGCCAGAAGCTGGGCAGGGAGCACCGGCACCGGATCATCACGGTGCGGCGCGTGGGCTACAAGTACGTACCCACCTCGGCACCCACCTCGTCCCACTGACCGGAACACTCACGTCCACCATGTGAACACCCTCTTGGGGTGCGGGCCACCTTCTGCCACGATCCCTAGCAACCAGGTAGGAAAACTAGGGATACGGGGGGGGTGGCCATGGGCACGTTCAACCGCGTCGACCGGTCGCTGCCCCTGCTGACCTCGCGTCGCCACATCGACTACGGCCGTACCGCCACCGCCCTCTGTCGCGCGGCCTGAGCCTCTCGCGCCCACCGCGCCGCTCCGGCGCCTCCCTGACCACTCCTTCCCTGAAGTTCCCTGAGAGGACACCCACGTGTCTGCCGCACGACCGCGCGCCACCCTGCGCACCCTCGCCGCCATAGCCGCCCTCCCCCTCCTGCTGACCGCCTGCGGCTACGGTGCCGAGTCCACCGACGACGACCAGCGGGCCGAGGTCGCGGTGAACGCCGAGAAGCTCTCCGCCGACGAGGTGAAGATCGGCTACTTCCCCAACCTCACCCACGCCACCGCGCTGGTCGGCGTCCAGGAGGGCCTGCTCCAGAAGGAACTCGGCGGCACCGAGATCAAGACCTCGACGTTCAACGCCGGTCCCTCCGAGATCGAGGCGCTCAACGCCGGGTCCATCGACATCGGCTGGATCGGCCCCTCCCCCGCGATCAACGGCTACACCAAGTCCGGCGGCACGAACCTGCGCATCGTCTCCGGCTCGGCCTCGGGCGGGGTCAAGCTCGTCGTGAACCCGGACAGGATCAAGACCGTGGACGACCTCAAGGGCAAGAAGATCGCCACCCCGCAGCACGGCAACACGCAGGACGTGGCGTTCCTCAACTGGATCGCCGAGCAGGGCTGGAAGGTCGACGCGGAGAGCGGCAAGGGCGATGTGTCGGTGGTCCGCTCCGACAACAAGGTCACCCCCGACGCCTACAGGGCGGGATCGCTGGACGGCGCCTGGGTGCCCGAGCCGACGGCCTCCAAGCTGGTCTCCGAAGGTGCGAAGGTACTCCTCGACGAGGCCGACCTGTGGCCCGACAAGAAGTTCGTGATCACCAACATCATCGTGTCGCAGAGCTTCCTGAAGGAACACCCGGACGTCGTCGAGGCCGTGCTGCGCGGCTCCGTTGAGACCAACGAGTGGATCAACGCCAACCCCGAGGAGGCGAAGGCCTCCGCCAACGCGGCGCTGGAGAAGCTGTCGGGCAAGGCGTTGCCCGCCGAGGTCATCGATCCGGCGTGGGAGTCGATCACCTTCCTCGACGACCCGCTGGCCGCCACCCTCGACGCCCAGGCCGACCACGCCGTCAAGGCCGGACTGCTGGAGCAGCCCGACCTGACCGGCATCTACGACCTCGCCCCGCTCAACAAGGTCCTCAAGGCCGAGGGCAAGGGCGAGGCCGACGACGCCGGGCTCGGCGCCAAGTAGCCCTTACCGCCACTCAGATCCCAGGAGGTGACGACCATGGCAACCGCCCTCGCCAAGGCCGCCGACACGGACACGTCCGTGGAACACGCCGCGCGCATCACCCACGTCTCCAAGACCTTCCCCGGCCCCTCGGGGGCGCAGCCCGT